>NZ_JBALDF010000038.1:0-62183 GCF_036917275.1 Nostoc sp. | reverse complement strand
GTCAACTTTGAGCCTCAGAAGGTCAACTTTGAGCCTCAGAAGGTCAACTTTGAGCCTCAGAAGGTCAACTTTGAGCCTCAGAAGGTCAACTTTGAACCTCAAAAGGTCAACTTTGAACCTCAAAAGGTCAACTTTGAGCCTCAGAAGGTCAACTTTGAGCCTCAGAAGGTCAACTTTGAGCCTCAGAAGGTCAACTTTGAGCTTCAGAAGGTCAACATTCAACCTCAGAAGGTCAAATTTTAAGCAACCTTAGTTGTAGTATAGTTTTGCTTCTGTATTATTAATGGTATAAGAGATGACGCCTAAATTTGAATACAGCACTCTTGCCCATCCCCAGGATATTCAGCAGCTGGGGTATATCCTCGATCAGTGTTATTTTAGCTCACCTGGTAATGAGGAGGTCTACATCAACCTTATTGGTGTAGAAAATTTCCGCATTATTCGTGAGTCAGAACAATTAGTTGGTGGATTGGCAACTATCGATATGGGTCAGTGGTGGGGTGGTCAACGTGTACCAATGACTGGAATTGCCGCAGTAGGCATTGCTCCAGAGTATCGTGGTTCGGGAGCTGCGATCGCTCTGATGCAGCACACCCTCAAGGAACTTTATGCTAGGGGTATACCGCTCTCCGCTCTTTATCCCTCTATTCAAAGCTTGTACCGAAAAGTCGGGTATGAGCAGGGGGGTCACTGGTGTAATTGGGAAGTTGCTGCTAAGAGTATCCAAGTGCGGGAGCAACCTCTACCTTTGCAACGAATAGTAAGCATCAATCATCAAGTCTTTCATAAGCTATATCAGCAGCAGGCGAGACAAACGCATGGATATTTAGACCGACATCCAGCAATCTGGGAGCGCTTAATCCAACCAGATGAGAAGGAAACATTTTACGCATATTTTATCGGTAGCAAAGAGAAACCCCAAGGCTACATCCTCTTCAGCCAACATCCAGCAGAGGATGGCGCAATTCTGCGAATCAAAGATTGGGTAATTCTCACAGTTGCGGCTGCACAAAGTTTTTGGTCTTTTATTGCCAATCATCGCTCTCAAATTGAACGGGTGCGATGGAGGAGTTCTGTGATTGATTCCCTGACATTGCTGCTACCAGAGCAAACTGCCAAGCTTAAGAATACGATGCGTTGGATGCTGCGGGTAGTAGATGTAGTCAAGGCGTTGGAAATGCGGGGTTATCCATCGGGAATTCAAGCTGAACTGCACCTAGATATTCAAGATAATTTGCTAGATGCAAACAATGGTAAATTCATCCTTTCTGTTGCCAATGGACGCGGTGAAGTTACAAAAGGTGGAAAAGGTGAGTTACAGCTAGATATCCGAGAACTAGCACCACTATATACAAGTTTGTTCGCTCCCTACCATTTGCAAATAGCCGGAAAACTGAATGGGACAGAAACGGCTATTTTAGCAGCTACGCAAATATTTGCAGGTGCATCGCCTTGGATGGCTGATTTCTTTTAATGTGAGTTGTCAACGAACTTTTCTCTGCGTTGAACTAAAGTTCAGCAGGGGTTTTGGTGCAAAGACCAAACTACAATCCCAAAGCTGGAGATTTTGTCAGTGAAGTTTCGAGAAAAGTTTATAATTACCTAGACAATACCAAAGTTAGCAATATATAACCGATAGTTGGCGATACCTCCGGCGGGCTACGCCTACACAGTCGTTAATAAATTAGGACTTACGCACACTCTACGAATTCTCAGCGCTCTTGGCACGGCAGTTGCTTCAAGTCGGCAGAGCCGCCCAACGCACTGCCTCGTCTTGGCGGTTCGATAAATTAAGCTTTTTGGTAATTTTTGCGTAAGTCCTATAAATGTAGGGGCGTACACCTAACTGTACGCCCCTACATATCTATCTGTATTAAATATTTCGTGAGATGGTATTAGTTCAGGAAATTTCGAGTGCCAGTACCACCATACCTACCAACAGCAGGAATTTCTAGTAGGCTATCCGTGGCTTTGCCAGTACCGTCATTGGTAACAGAGGTAGAGTTACCCGGATGTCCATTCGGAACGAACAGTTGCGGGTGGTCAAAGGGCGCTTTCTCATACCGAACTCGCTCGTCAGTCAGTCCCTTTAAAAAGGCGACCAATTGCTGTTTTTCTTCTGGTGAGAAATTCAGCGGCGGAAGAACTCCAAAGTCACCACCCCGATTGTAAAAATCAACCACTTGCTCTAAAGTCGCCTGACCTCCATTGTGAAAGTAGGGAGCAGTGAGTTCCACATTGCGAAGTCCAGGTGCTTTGAAGGCTCCGTCTGCAAACACAGTTTCATTAGGACTCAACGGTGGACTGAGAGTCGGGGGGTTTTCGCCGAGGAGAGCCTGAAATTTCCCTAACTGAGCCAATCGAGCCTCTGAAAGCGGATTACCTTGGCCGTTACCAGACAAACCGTCATTACCACCCAAACCGAGATCGTCCGTAACAGGTCTGACGCCGATATTGAAGAAGCCATTGTCTTCAGGGCTGTTTGGAGGGAAGGGCGCACGTTTGATTCGTCCGTTTTTAGCCACGTTGCTCACTGAAGCAGCTGTTAATTCTGATCCAACGTGACAACCAATGCACAGACCTTTGCCTTCAAACAGTTGTTTACCTAGTTGCTGCTGCTTAGTTAGGGCTGTGGTCTTTCCTTCCAAGAAGCGATCAAAAGGCGTATCATTGGCAATGAGTGTAGACTCATACAACTGAACTGCAAGCCCAAAGAATAGCGAGAAGTTATACTCCAACAGTGTGTACTCATTGGTTTGGGAAGAGTTATCAGGCGTGTTGACAAAAGTCCGTTTACCTTGAGCATCAACTTGGATGAGTCGATTAGACTTCCACCACTCCGGCCTAAAGGCATCTTTAACCAGCTGCTCATAGGTTCTATCCTTCAGTCCGGGTTTAGGCCATCTACTGTCTGCACCTAAAACGCTGTCTTGTGGATGCACAACCTGTTTGCCTAGCGGTCTGAGGCTAGTCAACTTTTGCGCCAGTACTCGAGGAAGCTTTGTACCGCTAATTGACAGAACATTTTGCACCAGTCCATTGATAGATTTTATGTTGCCAATTTGCCCCAAATTACCAGTAATATCTTCAACGGAACTGAGTAGCGGGTCAACCAGAGTATCACCAATATTATCTAGATTATCTAGCGGCAGTGTGGTGAGAGATTTTTTGTTGTCAATTCGCCCGAACTTATCACCAATTTCTTGAAAAGTGCGACCATCAGCAGACGTCTCAAAGGAACTGAGTGGTGGGCCGAGCGCCTGGGAAGCCAAAGACGAATTATTCAGGCTAACTTTGACAAATTTGAGCTGATTTGGGTTTTCTGCTTTCACCACAAAGGCGTTAGGGTCTCTTAAACCGAAGGGATTCACCCCATTAAAGATCCGCTGCGCCCTTCCATCCCAGAAGTTGCGGAAGTTGAATACTGCATTAATTACGCTTGGCGTGTTACGCGCCTGGACGCGGCGCACATTCGTACCTCGCACGTTAAACACCTTATCTGGCTCGGTTTTTGCTTCGTCTTCCGCGCTACCAGGTTTAACACCAACAAACTTTGTGTTGGAGACCCCCTGAGAGGAACTGACATCGTTACGGTCAGATACAACGGTCTTGGGATCATTCGGGTTTGACAGCTTGTGGAAGGGGAAATCTTCTTTTCTTAGCTGGTAGTTTGGCGCACCACCTACATTAAAAACTGTATCCGGATTCGATGTCCGATCAGCGTTAACCCGCAAAAGCCCGGGAGAAATCTGATTTTTGGATCTATTATCGGCTCCAGCATGGAAGTGACAACTAGCACAGGAACTCAGTCCGTCGCTCCCAACCTGTATATCCCAAAAAAGAGTCTTTCCTAATTTGATCGCCGCTACTTTGTCTTTTACAAAGTCTCCAAGATTGTCAGGTTCTGGAACCGATACGCTCTTGAGCGAAGCTAGAGGCGGCGTAACCTGGGCTGATACAGTATTTCCAGCTACTACTGCTACCAGAATAATCGTAGCAATTGTTATAATCCTTAAAAATCTTGATCTCAGGTAGTTAATCTTGCCATATCTGAATCTCCACTCTTGGGGCTTTATTTTTGTCACCAAAGATTTGAGCAAAAATCGACCTTTTGAAGTCAGCAGCAAGTAAATTGATAAGCCTGTAATAAAGACTACTAAGCCTATAAAGGGTATAAACCCCATAGTTTTTTGTAATAAAATCACAACGGATAAATTATATACTTACGTGAAAGTTATAAATTTAATATTCATGTAAAGTAACTACATAAATTTACGAATTTTATGTGAACAAAAAACGCTATATGACTACCAATAAATTGAGTAGGAGAGGTAAGCTGTTCTACTTTAATTTAGATTAGCTAGACTCGTGACATCCTTTCTCCACAAGAGTTTGATAAAATATAGATATGCAAAATAGATGTGTTTTAGCTTGTTATTAGCCCTACTTGAAGTAGGATATTTGAATGTCACTACATCAAAGTTCTGGTCGGTGGCGCTTAGGGCTAGCGTTATCACTATTGACGGTCTTATTGTGGGGAATTTTACCTATTGCTCTGACGGTAACTTTGCAAGTGCTTGATGTATATACCGTCATTTGGTTTCGTTTTTTGGTATCCTTTTTCCTACTTGCTGTGTATTTAGGAATACGTGGTAAATTACCAAAGTTAGAACAATTGTTTTTTGCTTCTGGGAAATTATTAGCGATCGCTACAATCTTTTTAGGGATTAATTACTTTTTCTTCATGCAAGGTTTAGCACTAACATCGCCTGCTAACGCTGAAGTTCTCATTCAATTATCTACCCTCTTATTAGGTTTAGGAGGGTTAGTAATTTTTAAAGAACGTTATCGACTGTATCAATGGATTGGTATAAGTGTACTAACTTGCGGTTACCTTTTATTTTTTGGTGAACAACTAAGGAATTTAATTACAGCGCATGGCACATATATACTAGGTAGTGTTTTGATTGTGTTAGGAGCCGCAGCATGGGCTATTTATGCTTTGGCACAAAAGCAGTTATTACAATCTTTATCTTCTTCTAGTATCATGCTGATGATTTACGGGGGCTGTGCTTTATTATTCACTCCTCTAGCCAGAGTAAAATCACTTTTTATACTTGATCCTTTACACTTAGGAATATTGCTTTTTTGTGCTTTGAATACTTTAATCGCTTATAGTGCTTTTGCCGAATCATTAGAACATTGGGAAGCATCACGAGTGAGCGCAGTATTAGCTTTAGCTCCCATTGTGACATTAATATCAGTCGGAGTTGTATCAGTTATTGCACCTTATTGGATACCAGCAGAACACTTCACTTTCATCGCAATATTAGGAGCGGCTTTAGTAGTCACAGGTTCAGTAGCGATCGCTTTGGTAAAAACTGATTAATAGAAAGGATTTTCCTGATTTTTACTGGGTTTTTCATTTAGTAAATTCGTGCCATATTCAAAGCTACAACATAAATACTGAGGCAGAAGATTTTTTATTTGTTATGATTTGATGGTGAAGGCAAACTACTGGAGTCAGCCTTTTGGAAGATGAATATTTTACTCATCTGTGTGACTCCGTAGTATCTGATTTTTGACTTTATAGCCAAGATGAAAATTCTGAAATAAGAATTCAGAAATCAGAATTCAGGAGTCAGATAAAGCTTTTTCTATTCGTCAGTCATATAGAATTCATTCTGAATTATAACGACTGACTCCTAAATTCTGTTTTGATAAAATTGAGGCTAATAATTTAAGTAAACCAAGCAGGGTGTCCGAATAACTACCAAAGCCAACACCGAATAAAACCAGACTACCGAAACAGTTGAGCGATGAATAGTTTGTTTGGTAATTGGGCCAGCACCTTGAGAAAAAAATTCCTGTTGCTGGTTCTTTCAATGATGCTGCCAACGTTTGGAATTAGTAATTCTGTCTTGGCAGCAGAGCGGATTTATGCATCTTATTCAGCTTTAGAGCTTTCTATTTCAGTCACTACTCTAGAAAACTACGCGAAAACAGGTGTAATTGACGACGATTTGGCAGCCTATCAGCAATATCTGCCTCTTCAACAGCTTCAAGAATTGCGGCAGATTTTACTCAATCGTGTGAAAGTTAGTCCGGTAGTACTTTCGCAATTTCTCTACACACCGCAAGGAGAATTTTTGCTGCATCGGTTGGCGCAAGTGATTAAAACCAAATCTCCTCAACCAGAACCAGAATTTCATGCTTTGCGTTCGGCGGTAATTTTAGCCTCTGCGGAATCAGGAGGCTTGACACTTTTGAATGTGTTGCGTAAATATCCCACCAACAGGATTAACCTTGATGTAGTGCAGACTTTGGAAATAGCTACAGAATTGGAGAAACTTGTTAATAAAACCCATCGAGCGATCGCAGCAGTTTCCCAAGAGTCTAAGATTGAAGCTGATACGATAAAACAACCAATTTTCTCACAATTGGCTGATTTACAGGTTCCGGGAAAGTTTAAGTCGCAAAAATATACCCTAAAGTTTTTCGACTCAAGCCGCAATCGCCCTTTATTAACTGATGTTTATATTCCCAATGTCCACAATACTGCACCCATAATTGTGATTTCTCACGGCTTGGGTTTAGACAGCAGCAACTTTCAATATTTAGCCACTCACCTAGCTTCCTACGGATTTGCCGTCGCCGTTCCCAATCATCCTGGTAGTGATGCTAAACAATTACATTCTCTGTTGAATGGACGCGCTAATGATGTAGCAGAACCAAGTGAATTTAAAGACCGACCTTTGGATATAACATATATATTGAATCAATTGGAAAAAGGTAACCAATCTGATTCACGATTTAAAGGTCGATTAAATCTGCAACAAGTTGGAGTATTTGGTCAATCTTTGGGAGGCTACACAGCCTTGGCCCTGGCAGGCGCTAAAATCAACTTTGAGCAGCTAAAAAAAGACTGTCAACCAGCAGCGCTGCAAAATACCTGGAACATGTCTTTACTGCTCCAATGTCGCGCTTTAGAATTGAACATCAGCAAATCTGCCAAGGATTATAACCTGCGGGATGAGAGAGTGAAAGCTGCGATCGCAGTTAATCCCATCACCAGTTCTATTTTCGGCAAAGCTGGCTTAAGTCAAATTAAAACTCCAGTGATGATTGTCAGCAGTACTGATGATACAGTTGCACCAGCTTTATCCGAACAAATTCTACCTTTCTCCTGGTTCACTAATTCACAAAAGTATCTCGTCATGCTTGTAGGTGGCACCCACTTTTCCACCATTGGCAACGGTAACCCTGCAAATCAACAAGTAGCATTACCTGCCGATATGGTTGGTGATGCTTCCCAAGCGCGTCGTTACATGAATGTTTTAAGTTTACCTTTCTTCCAAACCTATGTTTCAGGAAGGTTACAATACACTCCCTACCTTAACGCCGCTTACACTCAAAGCATTTCTAGTAAGTCTCTTGGTTTGAATCTTGTCAAGTCATTGAATACAATAGAATTGGCTCAATTGCTGGATTTAGAAGGAGCAAAACCTTTAAAAAAAAAGTTCCCAACACCATAGTCAGCTTCGGATTTTGGATGTTGGATATTGGTGTTGCATTGCTGCATGTAATGATTTTTATTTGATATGTAGGCATAAATGTCTAGACAAGTCTTGTATTTATATAGCAGAATGCCTATTGTCAAACTTATAAAATTTCACTGTGCAAGGTTTTCTTAACTTAAACAAACCATTTGACTGGACTTCCCACGACTGTGTAGCGCGGGTGCGAAAATTGTTGCGCCTCAAACGTGTGGGACATGCGGGAACCTTAGATCCAGCAGCTACCGGGGTATTACCGATCGCTCTTGGTAAAGCCACAAGATTATTACAATATCTGCCAGAAAACAAAGCTTACAAAGCCACCATTCGGCTGGGTGTGCGTACTACAACCGATGATTTACAAGGTGAAATCATTACTTCTCAACCTTGTGCTGGATTGAGTTTAGCAGAGGTGAAAACTGCACTGGCACAATTTGAAGGTAAGATTGAGCAAATACCACCTATTTACAGTGCAATCCAAGTGGATGGTAAACGTCTCTACGACTTAGCACGCCAAGGTAAAACGGTGGAAGTTCCAGTGCGAACAGTGGAAGTTTTTCAGATAGATATTTTGGACTGGAGAGAAGGAGATTTTCCCGAATTGGATGTGGCGATCGCCTGTGGTTCTGGTACATATATTAGAGCGATCGCTCGTGACTTAGGTGCAATTTTAGAAACTGGTGGCACTCTTGCGGCTTTGATCCGCACCCAAAGCAGTGGTTTCGATTTAACAGATAGTCTCACTTTCACAGACTTAGAAACTAAACTGCAAGCCCAGACATTTCAACCTTTTGTACCTGATGCTGCCTTGAAACATTTGTCATCTGTAACTTTACCAGCAACATCTGCTCAAAAATGGTGTCAAGGTCAGCGAATTTCTCTAACTTTCGATGTTTCTGGAATAGTGAGAGTTTATGATCAAGAGACTCGCTTTTTAGGTATTGGGCAATTAGAAGAGGAAGTGTTGATTCCCCAAATGGTTTTTGAACCTATTTCTTGAAAGTGTGGTAAATTCAAGGTTTTAATTTGAACACATTTGGGCACAATCTGTAAAATTATCACCAATAGTAAATTAAATGGGAGCTTTACCCAATAATTGGGCAGATATTCAATCTGATATCACATATCAAACAACCAGTGATTTGCTAGTTTGGTTTGCAAGCGAGCAAATATGACCAGAATGGTAAATATTTAAACGCTTCTGAATTGCATAAGTATAAGCTTTACTATTTATAAATCTTAGAGTAGCGAATCGCCAAGTATTAACTTTAATAGATTATCTAGAAAAGCTTGAACTCTAACTAAACACTGGAATGCTTCACCACTAGCCGTGTGACACAATTAGAATAATATTAGGACTTACGCAAAAATTACCAAAAAGCTTAATTTATCGAACCGCCAAGACGAGGCAGTGCGTTGGGCGGCTCTGCCGACTTGAAGCAACTGCCGTGCCAAGAGCGCCGAGAATTCGTAGAGTGTGCGTAAGTCCTAAATATAAGGAACTGCTATGACACAAAGGTTAGATCGGATTGAGGCAATCCGAGAACGGATAGCACAAAGCGCTGAAACGAATACGAGAGCTATAGATGGTATATAGAGTAGCTATAGAAGCGAATATTGCGATCGCCCAACTACCCTCAACTGTAAATTCCTTGGTGCAGGTAGTTGAAATCCATCAGATCAACCATGAAGCAACTCAACATAACTTTGAAGGAATTGTAACCGAACTTAGAGAAATTAGAGGGTTGAGAACTGAAAGTCAACCTATTCTAAAACATTTGTTCGGCAGACAGGAGGACGGGGAGTCATGAGCGATCGCCATACCACCACTGCTGCACGTCTTAATGTTTACATCCAAGGTCAAGGATTCCCCATTCTAGGCTTACACGGTCATCCTGGTACAGGTCGTAGTCTATCTGTCTTTACCAATCATTTATCAAAACGCTACAAAACTTTTGCCCCTGATTTACGTGGATATGGCAAAAGTCGCTACAATCGCAATTTTGATATGGATGACCATTTGACCGATTTAGAAGCGCTGCTAGACCGCTTTGAGATTGAAAAGTGCCTAGTATTGGGATGGTCACTTGGGGGCATTCTGGCAATGGAATTAGCATTACGTTTGCCAGAACGCGTTACAGGGCTAATTTTGGTGGCTACAGCCGCAAAACCCCGTGGCAGTCATCCGACCATTACTTGGCAAGATAATTTATATACTGGTGTTGCTGCCCTAGTAAACTATATAAAACCGAGTTGGCAGTGGAATATTGAAACTTTTGGCAAGCGATCGCTTTTCCGCTACCTAATCCAACAACATACACCTACCACTTACAACTACATCGCAACCGAAGCAGTACCAGCTTATTTGCAAACCTCTCCTGCTGCTACTCGCGCCCTTTATAGTGCAATTCAATCAGGATACAACCGACTTCTAGATTTGCAACAAATACAATGTCCTAGTTTAGTACTTGCTGGTGACCAAGACCGCCACATCACATCTGATTCCAGCTTAGAAACTGCTCAACACCTCCAAAATTCTCAGTGGCAGTGCTATCCCAACACCGCCCATCTTTTCCCGTGGGAAATTCCTCAGCAGGTGCTGAATGACATTGACTATTGGCTCGAAGAACATCCGCAGGTAATTGGTATTGATACGAACAGTTAATATAGACTTTCAAACGTGTGTACCAACCGCCCCGTCAATAGTCAAAAGTCCAAGGGTTTTTGACTATTGAAGAAATAATTCGTAATTATAAGTTGAAATTATGAATTACGAATTACGAATTGTTTTCATTCTCTGGCCTAACTTAAAATTTGACCGCCAAAGGCAGGCTGTACTTTGCGGTCAATCTTTTCCCCCAAGTCGTCAGCGATTGTTAAAGTATTAGGTTTGCAGCGCTTGACATTTACAGCAATTCCCTGCGCTCCTTCTACTTCCAAATCTTCTATATATCCGGTGCTTGACAATTTTGCCTCAGAAGAATTCAAAAATGGGCCGAAGTAGTACGTGCAGCGGGGATTCTGCGTTATAATCTCTACCCACCAAGCCAAGCCGAGGTAGTCGAATGTGTTAATTAACACTTCCTTGAGGTTATGCCAAATAGTTTTCATGATTTTCGCCGATTTATAAACGTGCTACAGGGTATTAAACGATATGTTACTTGATTATCTTTTACATTTCTTTATACTCTTTTACTATTATTTTTTCAAAGAAAATTTTTGTAATTTATCTAAGTGCAGCGTGTTTAGCGATCGCTGCCGATAAATTTCATAAAGCGCCATACCCGCTGCTACGGAAGCATTGAGGCTGGGTGTCTTACCCTGTAGAGGAATCGATACTAAAAAATCACACGAGCGTTGAGTTAACATGCTCAGACCTTCGCCTTCTGAGCCGATTACCAAAACGATTGGGCCAGTGAAATTGACTGTATGCACGGGTTCGCTCCCATTTGCAGCAGTGCCGTAAATCCAAAAGCCAGCTTCTTTTAATTCTTCTAAGGCGCGGCTGAGGTTGACAACTCTAGCTACAGCAAAATTTTCTAAAGCACCTGCTGCCACTTTCATGACAGTGGAAGTGATCCCAGATGCCCTTCTTTGGGGAATCACCAATCCTTGAGCGCCTATTGCTTCGGCGGTGCGAATAATTGCTCCCAAGTTGTGGGGATCAGTAATTCCATCAGCCACGATAATTACAGGATCAGTTACAGCTTTTGTCTGTTCAATTAGATCCGGTAATTCGATGTAGGCGTAGGGAGCAATTTGTGCCGCCACACCTTGATGATTAGCCCCGTTGGTGAGATGGTCTAAGCGCTTGGGTTCAACCTCATCAATAACTGTGCCATTTTCCTTCGCTTGCAAGAGAAAATGGTGAAAGCTGGGATCGTAGCGCAGACGGGTAGTAATCCAGATCCGGTTGAGATTGCGCTGATTTTGCAACGCACTCAATACTGGATGACGACCGTAGATGAGATCACTATCTTCTTCTGTCGGTGTAGATACAGACGCCTGGGAGAAGTTGCTATTTCGTTGTCGGGAGTTGCCAGAAACGGGGTTGTTATCTATTTTCCTGGGATTGCGAGTGGGATCAGCAACAGAAACGGGGTTGCTATCTATTTTCTTGGGATTACGAGTCGGAGTAGCAACAGAAATAGGATTGCTATCTATTTTCCTGGGATTGCGAGTCGGAGTAGCAACAGAAATAGGGTTGCTATCTATTTTCCTGGGATTACGAGTCGGAGTAGCGACAGAGATGGGGTTGCTATCTATTTTTCTGGGATTACGAGTCGGATTAGTAACAACACGCTTACCCTTAATTTTTACGGGTTGTCCACGATTTTGTTCACTAGAAGTCTTGACTTTTCTTGGTTTATTCTGCATTTGAGTTATGGATATAGCGTATAGTTGATCATCCCGATTCCTTCAATTTTTTCAGCCTAATTTACTGCTGTGGCTACTGTGAAATTGAGTTTTCACTCTTTTTCTACATGAAGTATTTGCAACAGTTCGGTTAGACGCTGGTAATCGGTAAGATATAGGTAGCCAATTAAAGTTTCTAGACTAGTTGCCTGTTGATAAATTTCGGGATTCAGTCGCTTTGGGCGTCCTGTAGCGGCGTTTCTACCCCGTCGGACAATTTCTAATTCAGTGTCTCTTAAATGAGGAATCAGCGATCGCAAATGTAGCGCTTGTGTTTCCGCTCTTACCTGCTCCACTACCAGACTATGGTAAATTCCTGACCGCTGCAATGGCAGCAGATAGATCATTCTAACATACAACTCATAAATTGCATCCCCCAAATATGCTAAAGCAGTAGGAGAAATTTGTTGTACTTGTGAAAGGGAAATCTGTTGGAATGGCCCTGTGGTTGCCAAGAGTGCTTCAGTCCAAGATAAACTCTGTTTAGGAGTTTCATCTTGTCCATCTAATAGTTCCTCCTGTGACTTCACAAATAAATCATTCCTTGACGGGCTACATTTGGCAGGCATTCTTCGCAAATACTGATTTTTCTGAAGTATGCCATGATAGTATATTTAGCATAATCAATACTATCAAAATTACTTCCTAATTTCATCTTTTTGCTTGAGAGTTGGCATTTTAAATCACTTTGATGTCAACGCCTACAAACCGAATTTTGCCTATTTCTTGTGGTCTGTGCCTGAGAGGATGTTTGAAAAGTCCATAATGATGTATAAAATATTTTTTTACCCCTCCCTAACTTTCCCGATACATTGGGGAGGGAACCGGATTTTTCTTGTTTCCCCCTTTATAAGGGGGGACTAAGGGGGGTAACAACGCGATTAAAATCACAGTTAACCACTTTTCAAACAAGCTCTAAGATAGAGTAAAATTTGGACATCAAATTCACCCTTTTACTTGATCACATTGCCAGGCTTACTTAGTAAGCGACAATTTATAACTATACAGTATCAAGTCAAGTTTACATATAGACAAATCTGCTGGCTTTGTATTTCCTAGAACTTTTTCAGACTTGATTGTTTATCCGAATATTCTAGCCAACGATTACATACTCAATAACTAGGTGTATATAATCTTTAGTTATTACTCAACTTTAAATATAATAACTTAACTGGCTTTGTGCCTCCCCCACAAGGAGAGAGGTTTTCTGCCAGAAGTTTTAAAAATTAGGCTATCCAATGTTGAATCTGGATAGCTGAATTGATCTCTCGGTTCAACCAATCAAGATTGCTTAACGTTTTCTAGAGCGTCTTCAACTGATTTTTGCAGGGAGAGAAACTTCTCTAGGCGAACAAGCTTGACCGTTTGAGTGACGCGAGCATTCGTGACAATTTGCAAAGTGCCTTCAGCAGTTTGAGCCTGCTTGGCTAGCTGCACCAGAGCACCCAAGCCAGAGCTATCAATAAAGTCGATTTGTGAGAGATCCAAAATAATGTGCTTAGGGCCCTCGTCAATCTTGCTGCCAAGTACTTTGCGAAATGTTGGTTCAGAAAAGGCATCTAACAAACCTGTGAGGCGGAATAGCTGGCAGTTATCCCGGACTTCACGAGTGCCCCTCAGGCTAACGGTTAGATTCAGTGGTTCAGCAATAATTCCCTCCTCATGAGTTAAAGTGAACGCTCAAGTATAGATGGTTTTTGAGCAAGTTGTCTACAATCTTCTGGGGCATTGGGCATTGAGGATTGGAGATTGGAAAATAGTATTTTTAATCTTATTCCCTAGTCCCCAGTTCCTATTCCCTATTTTTACCTCACCTCGGCTGCAACGGCTTGACGTGCTGTTCGCATTACTTGAACAAATTGCTCAAACAAGTAATCAGCATCGTGAGGGCCAGGACTGGCTTCTGGGTGATACTGTACGGAGAATACAGGTAGAGATTTGTGACGTACCCCGGCAATGGTGCGATCATTTAAGTTCAGGTGGCTGATTTCCACAACTGCCGTAGGCAAAGAATCTGGGTCAATAGCAAAACTGTGGTTTTGGCTGGTAATTTCTACCCGTTGTTGTGAGCCAGCAGGCTGATTTAAACCACGGTGACCAAATTTGAGTTTATAGGTTTCTGCCCCTAATGCATGACCTAAAATTTGGTGTCCCATACAAATCCCAAAGATGGGTTTTTGACTTAACAAGAGGGCTTTGGCAGTAGCAATCCCTTCGATGACAGCAGCAGGGTCGCCAGGCCCATTAGAAAGAAACACACCATCTGGATTGTAGTTGAGGATTTCCTCTGGTGGCGTATCAGCAGGCACAACAATCACCCGACAACCGTAACTTACTAAGCGACGCAAAATATTGCGTTTTACGCCAAAGTCAAGGGCAACAACAGTAAAGGGTTCCCCAAGATTTTCCGCAGCTTCAGAGTTGAATTCCCAAGCTGGAATTGTGGGATCTGACCATTCATAAGCCGTTGGGGTGGTGACTTCACCAACAAGATTCAATCCCGCCATGTTAGGAACCGCCTGCACCTGCTCTAGCAATTCCCCCTCATCAAGAATAGCTGTGGAAATGCCACCGTTCATCGCTCCAAACATCCGAATTTTGCGGGTGAGGGCGCGGGTATCGATGCCGTATATCCCTGGTACTTGGTTTTGTTTAAGGTAGTCAGGTAAGGATTGTGTCGATCGCCAGTTACTTGGTTTGTGACAAATATTACGCGCGATCGCACCCCGCACTTGGGGACCATCTGATTCCTCATCTTCAGGATTGACGCCAGTATTCCCTAATTCAGGATAGGTAAAAATGACAATCTGACCGCAGTAACTAGGGTCGGTCAGTACTTCTTGGTAGCCAGTCATGCCAGTGTTGAACACCACTTCTCCGATCGCGGTTCCCGTCGCACCGAAAGACCAACCGCGATAGGTGGTTCCATCTGCCAGGACAAGTAAAGCTGGGATTGCGTCAGTCAGGGGCATAGGCTATAGATTATGGATTGGGCATGGGGGAGCCACTGCGCTCTTGGAGTTTCCCCAAGTGGAGCAAGTGGCGTCATTGGGCATGGGGCATGGGGCATTAATCAATTGTCCCCCGTGCTCTTTCATCTCTCTCATCCCTCATTCCCCAATACTGCGATTGTTAATTATCTCATGAGTTGGGCAATTGGGATTTTTTAGAATAGTTAATTAAAATTAAAAGGGAATTAAAGTAGCGGGAGTGGCTTTGGCAAAGCTTGGGCAGTTAAAATTAATTATGCTTCAGTCCTTTTTATCCCGTGCAACCCTAATTTTTATATCAAGCGCTCTAGCGGTTTTGTGTGTTGCCTGTAGTGAAGACAAACGGAACATTGCGACTGGTGGCAATGAGCAACCCGCGCCAATTGGGGATCTGCCATCAATACAGCCTGCCGTCGAACCAGCAACACCAACAGCTACCCCAGAAGCACAGCCGCTACCGTCTGAAAGTGAACCAAGTCTTTTTGAGATGGGGCGAGACAAAGCCGTTGGCGCTTGGAGTATCAGCCAATCTGCTCAATCCCCAGGTGATTGGACTTTGGTGGCGAATCAGTACCAGGATGCGATCGCGCTGATGCAAAAAGTGCGGCGGCAAAGCCCAGAATTTGCGATCGCTCAAACCAAGATTACTGAATATCGACGCCAAATCAAATATGCCAAACAGCAAGCTAATCCTCGCCCTGTGCGCGTTGCTGAACCGAAAAGGATAGTAGTTCTTGTTCCCCACACAGCAACCACACCAAAGTATACCTCACCTCTATCGCCTCTACAAGAAACTAAACCGTTACCACCAGAGCCACGTTTACCCTCATCAGTAGTGCTGATTCCAGATGAAGCAGTATTTACAGCCCCGATTAAAAGGCGAATTGGTGGAACGCCAATTGTCGAAGTCACCTTCAATGGCCAGCGACAATTTGAGATGATTGTGGATACAGGAGCCAGTGGCACTGTGATCACCCAACAGATGGCCGATGCTTTGGGTATAGTCCCAGTAGGGAGAGCTAAGGCAAATACCGCTAGTTCAAGAGCTGTAGAATTTCCTGTGGGCTATGTTAATTCGATGGCAGTTGGCGGGGTAATAGTGAATAAAGTAGCAGTAGCGATCGCAGGGGCAGAACTAGAAACTGGACTTCTAGGACATGACTTTTTTGGCAACTACGATGTCACCATTAAACGGAATGTGGTAGAATTTCGCCCGCAATTGCGATCGCAAATCAATTCCCCAGAAACTCAACTAACTGCTCCAATTTTGTCCAAGCCGCGCCACTTTGTAGGATATCCTTAGCAATTTTAATCCCCTCGGCGTGATCGAGGAAGGCGATCGCACCCGCTACTTGCAGCGCCAACGACGCATTTAAGGCAACTGCATCTTGTTGCGCCTGAGTTCCCTTACCTTGGAGTACCGCCTTGAGAATCACCGCATTCTCTCGGACATCCCCACCCCGAAGCATACCTATGGGAGCAGGCGTTAGATCCAAATTCAGGGGATTAATAGTAGTTAACTGCACTTCTCCATCTGATAACACCGCCAAGTCAGTTTCATCTCCTAACCCAGCCTCATCGAGTTTTTCTCGCCCGTGTAGCACAATTGCCTTTTCCTTGCCCAAATTCTGTAAAGCTTCAGCAACAGTTGCCAAAAGTTTGGGAGTAAATAACCCTACCACTTGCCCAGTTGGACGCAAGGGATTTACTAACGGTCCGAGCAAATTAAAAACTGTTCGCACTTTCAAAGTCCGCCGTAATGAGGCAACCGCCTTGAGGGCTGGATGCCAACCAGGGGCAAACAAGAAAGTGATCCCCACTTCTTGTAGTGCTGCTTGCACCTTGTCACTAGAGGCACTCAAGTTTACACCCAAAGCTTCCAAGACATCGGCACTTCCCGTGAGACTTGAAGCTGAACGATTGCCGTGTTTAGCAACTGGTACGCCATAGGCAGCAGCAACAAAAGCAACGGCTGTAGAAATATTAAAGGTTGATGAACCATCTCCACCAGTGCCACAGGTATCTATTACAGTACTGTTAGCGGATAGCTGTTGTTTAGCCTGTGCTGAGGGGTGAGTGCTGAGTGGGGAACATTGAGATTGTAATACCTCAGCCATGCCGGTCAACTCGTCGGCAGAAATGCCTCTAAAGTTCAACGCTGTTAAAATAGCCCCTGATAACTCTGGGGGAACCGTTTCACTGAGCCAACCTTGCATCAATTCAGCAGCTTGAGTACGGGACAAGGATTGGCCATCTATTAATTGTTGCAGCAGGGTATACCAGCTAACAGAGGATTCTTGAGCAGGGATTGGGGAAGTTGTCATCGCTAAGGTTTCTGGTGTTGTAGGTGTAGCTACGTTGAAGGGCATGGGAGCTATCCTACCGGAAAATTGGGAGTTATCAAAGTTAGAGTGAAATATCAAGGCTCAACTGCAAAGCTGGATTAACAAGCTTCTGATTTTTTGCTTTTTTATCCAAATAAAGTTTAATTTCATAGTTAGTAATGAATAACTCTTTTCCTTTAGCTGCACCACTCTGCTTATAGTTATTCATCCCATACTGCAATTCCCATGCTGAGATATTAGCCCATTGAAAATTTTCTCTAATTTGCGGTGAGTCGTCGTAGGTAATTAGCCAGCTATGATGACATTGTTGCAAAATTTCAGCAAATCTCTGATGTTCAAAAGAGGTGTGCAAGTCACCGTCTTTACCATATAGCTTTGATTTAGTAGCACTAAAATATGGTGGATCTAAAAATAAAAATACATCTTCTCCTTCTGGTTTTAATAGGTGGCTATAATCTAAATTAGTAATTTTGACATTTTCTGATAAAATATATTCTAATTTTTCTAATCGTTCTATTGAAGAATTAGTAAAGCGTTTGTGAAAAGCTTCTTGGGAAAAGCCACCTGATTCTACAGTTCCTGAAAAAGTAATTCTATTGAGGACGAAAAACCGAACTGCTCTTTCTAAATCAGATAAATTATTGACATCTACAGTAGTTAATTCTGTAAAAAGTAATTTACCATCTGTATGTTTAACTTTAATATGTCGAATTTCTTTAACTAACTGAGTTATATCAGATTGGGCAAATTTCCAGAATAAGAAGAGTTCGCGGTTTAAATCGTTAATCCAAATCTTGATATGAGGAAACTTTTGTCTTAAATAAATAAATACAGAACCACCACCTACAAAAGGTTCTCGAAATTCCGAAAAGCTTTCTGGTAAATATTCAGATATTTGATTAATTGCTTTTGATTTACCACCAGGATAACGGAGAGGACTTTTGAGCATAATTCGTATAAATTGTAATATTTAGAGTAATATAAATACTCAATTTGTTTGCTAAAAAATATTGCCGTATGCTCTAACTAAATCAGCATCAATACTTTCATTGTAGGCTCCTGTAACCTAAGCCAGATTAATGGTTCCAGCATGACTAAGCGTTGGCGATTTGCTTCTTTCTCTGCGTTAGTTTGCAACTTTTCACGTCTCAGAGAACCATATTGCCGTTATATGAAAGTAACTATTAATTCTGCAATAGATATGCCTAAAACCTCGGCTTGTTGCTGTAATGCCACATAGACTTCATCACTTAATTCCAAGGTTAAAACCTGACTCACCGCACTACACCTCAGCTATTATATGTAACTATCAATGTCATATTAGCTTAGTTTATTGACATGACATGACCTTTTAATCGTAACCCACAATATCTAAATTAAAATTCCCTACAATGGATATCAAAAGTAACTTCCAATCATAACCCAAAATTATAATTTTAAAAAATTGCTCGATACTTCTATTTTAAGTTTTTGATTATTTTGAGCTTCTAAAGCCAGTTTTTTAATAACTAATTTTTGATTTTTATTAAAATTTTTAATATTAACTTCTAAAAAACATTCTAGTTCTTCTAGTGATGCATCGGGAAAAACAATAGAACCAACAACGTTGTTACCAGTAAGCTTTAGCTTTGTAAAAAATAATACTTGCTGCCCGTCCAATTTTAAAGAATCTAAATTAGAAAATAAAATTAGCTTGAATAAACCATCTTGAATATCAGGGAGGTTTGGCAAAGATGCTTTTGAAGTGTTTTTTGACTCTTGTATAATATACATATTGTTCTCAAATATTATCTCATCAGGAGTCAAATAGTAAATTCCCCCAAGATAGTTTTCAATACTAAAAGTGGCTTTTAATCCATTCACTAAATATTCTAGCTTATGAGAAGTTAGCGCTTCTCTCTTACTAGCACTCTGAGAAGCTTTAAGAGAAATATTCTTAAATTCCTCAAACTCTTCTCTGATTTTATGTAAATATTTATCTAATCCTTCTCGTGAGTGAATTATTACTCCAGTTTGATTAGAAATAAAATCATAAGAATCTAGAGCTTTTTCAAAAGTTTGTGTAAATCTTTCTTCAAATAAATTCTTGTTCCAATGGAGTGCGCTTTGGTGATATGCTAATATTTCAATAATTTGAAATTTGACAAAATCATTAGCAAATTTCTGATTACTCAACTTATTTTTATTAATTTGATCCTTTTTGGTACTTTTTTTTGCTGTTTCATAATAAGCAAGTACTATATAGATATTAAGCAAATTCATCCAAGAAATTGTAGAGTATTGAATTCTATCTATATCGCCATCTTCGCCCTCATCTTTAATCACTGGGACAATAGTTATAACTTTCGATGAATTATATGTATTATAAACTCTGGCAAATGGATAGGTTCTGCTTCTCTTAGGTGATACCCATTTTGAATAAGCAATTTCAGTTGTGGGCGACTTTATTAATCCATAACCCTTTTCTTTATTGACATTAAATACATCTAAACTAATTTTATTCAAATTCTTATCTAAGTAAGTTTTATAGGTAACTCCCTTGATAAATCCTGTAAAATGCAGAATTCCTGCCATGCCTTCAAACTTTTCTTAATATTTGTCTTTGCCAGAGTTTAGCTCAACTTTGACTATTAAACCATATAAATGACCAAGCAAGAGTTAGGCAAACCTATTAACATAAAAATACGCATCCGTAATATATATTCCCTAACTAATTTTTGTCTTGAGTTTTATGTTGCATTTTCGTAAAAACCTGTTACATTACTTTACAGGCAGTGATAACTGTTACAACATAAAAGCTCGGAGTATTATTTATGGCAGACGTTAAGAAGACTACGCCTTCGGTTTCAGAAGATCCTAATGCTTTGCGCTGGGGTTTCACTCCTCAAAGCGAAAACTGGAACGGTCGTTTTGCAATGATTGGTTTTTTATCTGCCGTTTTACTTGAAGTGTTTTCTGGTCAAGGGATTTTACACTTCTGGGGCATTCTATAGATTTAAACGTTTTTACCTTCATTAAATAATGAAGCAAGGCAGCGAATTCGTAAAATCGTCTGCCTTTGCTTTATGAGAGAATTTTGTTACCGTGATGAGCGAAATATTACACGACCTGGGGATTCTTCCTGATTAATTCGCGCATATACTCGAAGACAAGTTAATACTTCGCCAGGAATACCGCCAGAGTCTAGTTGTAAGTCATCCTTGGATGAAGCACAGATATCCGCATAAAGTCCCGATAATTGGCGAATCCGCACTTCATAACCTGCTTTAATTGTTTCATCAGCGACTTTCTTTAGGATGCGTCGTGATTCATATTGTAGCTTTCCCCACCAAGAATAGCGTTCAGCCGGAGGTACAAATACTAGGGAATGTATCGCCTCGTCCATGTCAATCCAAGTACGGAGAATTGACAGGGGATCGGGGTTTTCCTCTGCTTTTTGGGTGCGTTGGAAGCGATCGCTTAAAGCATCAATATATTGGTGGCGCTGTTCTGGTTTGGAGTGTAAGGAAATAACATCGAAGCTAAAAACGTTCTTTAAAGCATGATGTAAATCGGGGTCGATTTCGATAAAATTCATATATAAAAATAGGAATGCCGCTGGTAAATCAGATGCATTACCTTGGGTAATTTTAGAGTTTAAAAGTATTTGTTTAGATAAGCCCAATCCCTGAGTATGAACAGTACCACTAAGTCCAGGGTAAATAATTTCATCACGGATAAAGGGAAGTTGATAGAGATTAGAATTATCTGCGATCGCACCAACTTCTTGGGCCAAATCTAGGGTGCGCGATCGCCAAGTTGCAGCCAAATCCTCTGGGACTCGCAGCAGCTTGCGTTGAATTTCATTCCACAAATCAGAGTCTGTTGTACTTTGCAATTGGGAATTACCCAGATAATAACTAAGTTCTGAGTCAGAATCGAAAGCTTCGCGGAGGTGACTTAGTTTTAAATCATCTGATTTTGGGGGTATAGGTTGCAAGAGGCGATGAAGTTCTTGCAGCACTTCATCGCATATTTTAGATCCTGGATCTAGCGGAAATTCTGTGCGGGCCTGATTTAAACTAGCCTCTAGTCCATACAAACTAAACCGCAGTAACTGGGCTAATTCTGAGTTTTCTATCTCTAATAATTGACGCAAGTGCTGCATGAATATCACCTCCAAATATTTTTGTATTGAATTAAATTTGGCAAAACTCTGCATTCTTTTGCCTTGAAAAATTAATGTTTTTCAACGCAGAGAAGCATAGAATTTTAATGCATTTGCATGAGGCTATCATTACTAGCCCTTTCAAGGCGACTCCAAAAATCTCTTTTTTCTCTCTGCACTCTCTGTGCCTCTGTGGTTAAAAAGTAATTTATTTAACCACAGAGTCCGTAGAGAACACACAGAGAAGGTTTTTGCGTCAGTTCTGGGATATTTGTATTATTTTGAAGTCCCTAATGTATACCGCAAAATGGATCGCGTTCTTTATCAACTTCATTGGGCTGCAATTCTAATTCAGCAAGATAAACACATCCTTCTTCCTTTAGACATTCCTGACTTTTTGATGTCCAATAAGGTACTTCACCGGCGTGCATCCGCAGAATGCCTTGATCATCGAGAGTTACACGATATTGGCAAGGATAATCTGTTGTCACATCTGGTTTGCTGAGTGCGCCAATTCGTATCCATTTTTTGCTGTTAGTTTGGGCGTCTGTTTGATAAACATAGAAAGTGTGCTGGCCAGTTTGTGGGAAGGGAGGTAAGGGATTACTAATTAACCCAATTCCTGGTTGCGTCACACCATCGCGCAGATAGTGGAATTTTTGGAACAATTTACTACCATCATTTCCTACTTCAAATACAAGATGATAGGCATCTGGTTGATCAACAGTTGCTGACTCAATAACATTGACGGCAATATCACCATCATTTAAATCTTTATCGAAGCGTTGGACAGCAATATTCCAGTTCAATTTTCCATCAGCAAATAGCGGCGAAGTTTCTGAAATTACCGATTCTAAATTAATGCCAGGAATATCAATTAAATAATGGGGATTTCCCTGACAAAGCAATACCCTAAATTCAAGAGTTTGGTCAATTTCAAACTGGATTTTAATTTTTTTCAGAAACTCTGCTTCTTGTATTCCCAGTTTATTCATGAGGTTTTTGCCGTCGAAGCTACCCCATAGTCGTAAATCTCCATCCTCGTAGTCTTGACGGTAGATGATGTTAGTTAATTGGATTCCTTGCCATGCAGTACGAACCTTAGCGACAGTTTCCCAAGGTGCAAGTTGATAAAGTTCTTGTCCAGCATTAAATATGGTGAGTAAATCGTTACTTTGGGTTTTGCGTTTGAAGTTGCAGGGCAAATAATAAAACAGGTTTTTGACATCGATTTCTAGTTGGTTTGCTCCCTTACACAGCAAGCTTTTGGACTCTTCTGGATCAAACCTTAATCTTCGCAGTTTCTCAGCATAGCAAGCACCAGCAGAGGTGGCTAATTTGGTAAATTCCAGCACAAAGGTAATTCGCTCTGGATTCCACACAAAATATGGAGACTTACTAAATTCTTGGTAGATTTGGCGCTGCACTATGTCTAAATTACAAGTTTTTCCAGACAGAATTAACCAATCAACTTTTTGGGAATTCCAAGAATCTTTGGTAATATCATCGGGACGCAAACGACTTTCCATTAATCCTTTGGCAATACCGATCGCTTCTTTAATTCCAGAAGTGGCGGCTCGTTCAAATTGTTGGTTATCTAGGGTGACGCAGATGTTATTTGGATCATTGACTTGCAATTTAACGGCGCTTTGGGTAAGCAGTTCAGAAATTTGCTGCTCAGAAAGCGTGAAGGTTAATAGAGAATTATCTGTTAATGGTTTTTGCCCAAGTTTAAGTTTAGCTGCTTCTGCATGATCCCAGAGAATATAAAAGGACTGTAGACGTTGGGGTGCTTGTTGCCAACGGGTGGGTAATACTTTCTCGGCAGTATCTAGGGCATCTTTGTAAGCAATATCACCTTCTGGATTCTCTTTATCTAGACATTTTAAAATACTGCCAGTTTTAAATTTGCCTTGTTCTAAGAAGCGGTCGTTTAACTCAGAGTTAATTAAATCTTCTAGCTTTTCGCTTTCTAGATAACCTGTTGTTACGGCTGTCAATAAAAAGTCTGCGATCGCAACTTTTAATAATCTAAAAATTCGCAGTGTAATTAATTCACCACCTAACTGTAAATGACCGGATGAACCTAATAGTTTGGGAGTGAGTTTATAGTAACGTCCTCCTAAACCTCGGTCTTCATAATTGGCAAAAGTAGGAGTTTTATCTTCTAAAGTTAGTTCAATTAAAGCTAAGTCTGTGGTTCCCCCGCCGATATCCAAGACAAGAACATTTTGTGACCATTTGTTTCCTACTTGATGACAACGAGTTTTAAATGATTCAATCCCAATATTAAGATTACCGCCAAATTCTCGCCACAAAAAGAATATTGCCACAGAAACGGCTTCATCATAAGCGGTTTGGACATCATCGATCCCCAACTGCTCAACTAATTCCTTAACTTCCTTGCGAACAACTGGTGGGGCGACAGTGGGGTAAGTGACAACTGCTGTCAAAAAAGTCCCTTCTGAAAATCTGCGTTGTGTGCGTTGGCGGTAATCTTCAGTTAACTCGATTAAATGCGCCCAAGCAGATTGGATTAGTTGATTAGCGGTAATTATTTCTTCTTCACCATCCAAAATAACTGAAAACGATCGCTCCTGACCAAAATAGCGTTTGGGTGAATGGTGAAACCTGCTGATAATTTCCTTTAAAGAACTGCTTGTACCTTGGGCGATCGCTTTTTTGCGGTTATCTCTAGCTTCCCTACCCATCTGGAGTTTTAAGTCCATTAACTGCGAAATTTCCAACTCACTGGGAATTTCCGTGTCGCGGCGATCAATATCCAGCACAACTGGGATCAAATTTTGCGACTCTAGGGTAGGAACGCGGAACACCTCATGATAGATTTGGTAAAGTTTTTTGCTGACAGCCCGACGGAATCTCTCGCTGTTTCCTAAAGAAAGTTCAATTTGGCGAATTGCTTCCAAAAATCGCTCTTTATTATCAGTTTCAAATACTTCACTCAACTTTGTTGGATCTATCTCCAGGTTTTTGCTAATTTCTGTGATAAACTTTGCCCAATCATCATCGCTGACATCTGGTAAAGCCACTGAGGCGGAAGAACTCAGCCATTGTGATAAGCGATCGCGCAACCGCACTTCTTGTTCTTTTGGTAGAATTTCTGCGATCGGTACTTCAATTGGATCGAAGAGTGTAACTGTAGAATTCGATGTACCAAAATCTAAGGCGAACCATCCTGGAAATCTTTTTTGTTGTTTCTCGCTTGGTTGCTGATCAGTATAGTTGTTCAATTGGAAAGGGTTCATTATAGTATCACTTTCTGTTGTTTGTTTTATAGCTGGCTAAAAAGCTCTAAAGCAATAGTAAACTGCATCAAACTGATAGCATCACGTCTCACAAATACATCCTCAGATCCGTATGCGATCGCAATCAGTCATTTTCTGAGTTAGCTCATCTCAAATCATCTAAATGAGAAACAGCAGCTAGTTCTGAAATAATCTCCAACCAAGTAGGAATTTTTATCTCAGATGGCAATTCTCCGGCTGCCAAATATCTCAGCAAAGTTTCTTTTTTGGAAAGGTTTTGCAGACTAGGAATAATTTGATCTAAAATGCCTTTTAGTTCGGAATTAATTTGCTGATTAACTTCGCTAACATACTGCACAAGATGAAGGCTGGCACTAGCAGTGATTTCATCTCGCAGCCGCAGTACTAAAAGTTGGTGATTGCTCGATCTGGGTAAACCTTGGCTTTTCTCTGGTGCCCAGTCAAAGATTTGACCAACATTATGTTTGTCGTCTTGACGCGCTAGAGGAAAAATGATTTCGGGTGCAACGGTTTTGTCTTTGCTACTGATTTCGGAGATGATTGCTTCTTTCCATTCGTTAGGATCGCATCCTAGTAATAATTTGTAAAAGAGATCAGCATCTTCAAAACCAAATTGTTCTTCGATTTCTTGCTCCATTTTGGGATGGAAAATTGCCTGCAATTGTTCGCGTTCTGGGGCTACATAATTTGACAATTGGTTCAACAAATCTACCACTGCTTGATGAATGCGATCGCGGGCAAAATCTTCTACTTCCTTAACGGTTTTTTCAAATACTGGATAAAAATCATCGCTCTTGGTTGGAAGGGAACTATTTACACGGTTTCCTCGGTCAAATAATTTCCCGGCTGCACCTTTAGATTCTGCCAGAGCGATCGCTCCATTGTTGGCTTTGTTGAAGAGTAAAGTCCACTGGTTCCAGTTGAGAATTCTAAAGGTGAGTTCGTCTTTCACTACATCGCTGACGACAACACCACGTCGGTCTTTGAGTGGTTCTTTCCCTAAATCTTTTTGAAAATTTCTGTAGATTTTATCCAAGCTTTCGACCACAAAGCGCAACTCGATAAATGCCGGACTGTCTCCTGTAGGAATACCTTGCTCGTGAATTTCATCTATGATGTCTTTCAAGTGATCTTGTTGCTGACTCACCACATTAGCAGCTCTTTGAGTATCTTCATACAGTTGCTTCAGACCATGAGTCGCTACGTGGGTTTGAATCAATTCTCGCAGCTTACCAAGTCCCCCATCTTGACTAAAGTAACCTAGCTGTTTGCCTAAATAACTGCGGGGATCAGAGTCTAACAGCCGTTCACTTAAGTGCTGCCATTTGTCTTGTAGCCGTTTAGACCTATCTAAGTAATCAGGATAGTCCAAGTTAGCCAAAAAGTCTGTTGAACCTGCTTTGACTGTACTAGAACGTTTTGCTAATTCAGCTAGTCCCAACAATGGCGATAGTAAAACGATCCGGTCTTTTTGGGTAGTAAACGCTTCTGCACCGTCAATGGTAGTTTGCAGAACTTTTAGTTTTTGGAAAACGGTTTCTTCTTGTAAATGGCTATTGGCTGGGCTATCTTCAATCAGTTGGTCAAGCTCTCTTTCGCCACCCTCACTGTCTAAAGGCAGTTGATCGAAGCGACCTACACCTACGAGAATTAAATCTTTCAGGTCTTGTCCCGGTCGCTGCTGCTGCATCATCGTAAAGATTTTATTGGCGCGATCGCTACCGGGAGATTTACCATTTAGCAGTACTAAAATTGTCTGTACTTCTGCCAATTCCCGCAGTGACAAAAAGGTATCCCTAGCCCCTGAATTAGCAGCCCCCAATCCCGGAAAGTCGATGAGAATAAATTTGGCTGCGTCTGCAAAATCCCAAATTTCCCGTGATATTTTTACATCGATATTTACGCGGCGGATGAGTGGGAAACTGTTTTGCAATAACTTTGTTGGTAGCCTTTGAGGTGGACTTGGTAATCGGATATGCGCTGGAGGTAGATCCTCAAAGTTCAGAGTTTGGATTGCCATTGGCTGTTCGACCAGCTGTAGCCCCTCACGGGCGGTGATAGCATCAATCTGGTAGCGGCCACCACACATAACTTCCCCATAAGCTTGATAAGCCCGCAGGAATAACACCAACTCTCGGAGTAAATAACGTAGCTCTAAATTGTTACTACTATTCCATCCTTCTTCACACCAGCTAATAATATCTTTGCCAGAGTTGAGTTTCGATACTGGTATAGGAGGAAGCCCTGCTGCTGTTGTCCGTTTATTGGCTTCCCCTAGCATGAAGCGTAGACACTCATGTACTCCTTCATGAGAAAGATACTCTACAGTAAAATTACTTACTTGAGTCGTCGCAAACTCTTCTTGCGGGATGATATGTATGGCAGTAACATTACCTGTAGTGGGGTTTTCACTGACTGGCAAAGCATCTGCATATCCAATCAGACTGCCTAAAAGTAAGGTTTTCCCACTACTGAATTCCCCCATCACCCCAATTTTGACAGGTGAAGTTGCAAGGTCTACAGTTTTCTGGGCAGCTGACCGCAGACGCAGGAGACAGTCATCAAGACTAGCTGGAACCCAATCTTCTTGTTTTGAAGGGTGTTGGGGCACAGAATCTATCTTTCGGACGATGAATTCGCCGTACTCCTTAAAACGGCCCAGTTTGTCTGGTTCCATAAAGTAGTTTCCGCCTAACATTAATTTCTGTGAGCTTTATAACATATAAAACGCGTAAGCGTAGCTCGTCGTAGACATCGCCAGCCATTGTTGCAACGTGTTGATATCACATTTAGCATTTCTCTCATTTAATTTGCGATTTTGGGATGAGGCGTTTTGAACGGTAAAGACAATTTTGAAAAATCGGGTTTTACTGGGAAAAATAAAAAACAATACATTTGTCAGAATGCAGGATTTTGAATAAGAAAGTGGGCTTTTATACTACAAATTTACTGGATACTGCTTAGGATAAATGTGGGTATTAAACCCTTTTTTAGCGCTTATTGCATGGGTAAGGTACAGAGAAAACAATTAACCACAGATGAACAGAGATACAAGGTAGCACACGGTATTGCTGTGTCCCTACCTGTATATCTCATTCAAATGAGAATCGCTATATACCCCTTATTTTAGGCAAGCTACATCGATTAACCGACTCTAATTCATGCTGAATTCTTCTTGATAAAAAATCAATATTTATTTGATATGAAATTCTTGATTATTGTGAATTTATTATAAAGACGTAAGAGGATGTTTGGAAGGTCAACAAGTATACTCGAAACCTCACTTCCATTCCTCTCTCCTGCTCTTGAGAGGCTTTGAAACCCCCATTCTCACACTAATTCACAAAAACCCTGATACAAATAAATATATTTCTGATAGGGGCATGGCATTGCCATATCCCTACCAACGTATTTGTATGATG
Source organism: Nostoc sp. (assembly GCF_036917275.1). Lineage (GTDB taxonomy): Bacteria > Cyanobacteriota > Cyanobacteriia > Cyanobacteriales > Nostocaceae > Nostoc. The sequence continues at coordinate 34,020 of NZ_JBALDF010000038.1, read as the reverse complement.
ATTAAAGTGAAATGAAATTATACTTCGTGCCGCAACTCTTAGAAACGCTCTTGCGTTCGCCAACCCTAACATAAGGGGGTAGGAGGGTTAGGTTTCGAGAATTTTGATGTTAATAACGATACTTTTAAAACATCCTCTAAGTGCTTCACAGAGAATCATCTAGTTTCCATAAAGCTAAATCAGGTTTTTGAGTAATTCACTTACATAGCTAATATGAATTTATAGGTGATTTTAAGAAGAAACAAAGTTAAACAACTTCCTTACCACATGAATAGTTTAATTTTCACCAAAAATGCTGAAGTTAATCTTAATGATAACTTCAGCATTTTTTCAATTTATTCACAGTAATATAGTAATTTTCACAGATATAAAAATAAATAAAGTATTAATATAAATAGCAGGTTGGTATGAAGAAGACTAGATACATCTATATAACAAATCCTATTTTCAGACTATTACCTTAATAATTTAGGCAGAGCAGGCAGGCAAAAGTGTTTTCTAAAAAAGTGCAGAGCTACGTTAACCAAATCATGGTCGCCCCATCAGAAATACAACAGGATGAAAAAGTATTTTATCAGCAGCCGGATACTGCTCCTCTGATGATTTGGATGGCTGAATACAATGCACTTTACTGTTACTTCAATTCAAATTGGCTGGAATTTACTGGAACATATTTAACAACAAGCGTATCTTCATCTGTGCCAGAAGAGGAAATAGGCAATATCTGGACTTGTAGCGTTCATCCAGAAGATAGTCAGCGATGTGAAGATATATACCTGGGAGCATTTGCGGTGCATGATTCGTTTCAGAGGCAATATCGTCTGCGTCGGGCTGATGGCGAATATCGCTGGATTTTAGATACAGCCGCGCCACGATTCGCAGCAGATGCTAGTTTTGTCGGTTACATTGGTTATTGTGTGGATATAACAGAAGTGCGATCTACTATGAGAGAAAGTTGCTCGACATCTACAAATTCCTCTTCTTGTCTGCATGAAATTACAGAACAAAAACAGGCGGCAGAATTAACAAAAGCACTAGAGCAACTACAAGCCGAAACTGCAAAGCGCCAAGCAGCTGAAGCACAATTACGCCAAAAAACATCAGAATTTGCAGCGATTTTGCAACTGCTTCCTGATTTATATTTTCGTCTCAATGCTGATGGAAGTATTCTGGATTATAAGCAAGGATTGATGGAGAATCCGTATATTCCAACAGGAGATTGTCAGGGCAAGAGTTTGCGAGAATGTCTACCGACTGATGTAGGCGATCGCTTCGGTCAAGCAATAACTCAAGTACTTGAAACTCAATCTTCAGTCACTTTTGAATATACCTTACCGCTACCACAAGGGAATAATAATTTTGAAGCTAGGTTATTACCATTACCAGACCAGCAAATCATAGTTCTTGTCCGCGACACCAGCGACAACATTCAAGCAGCATTAATAGAAAGCAATGCCAAGTTTCGCAGCATGGTAGAAAACGCCCATGACATTATTTTTGCAGTGACCCTTGAAGGGATATTGTCTTACGTTTCTCCTAATTTGACTGATCTTTTAGGGTATGAAGTTGCAGAAATTGAAGGTAAATTCTTTATTCCCCTTATACATCCTGACGATGTGTCTATTTGTGCCGATTATTTCCAAAGACTTTTGACAACAAGCGACAAACAAGACGCAATTGAATATCGAGTAAAACACAAAAATGGTAGTTGGCGATGGCATACAAGCAACTCATCTATTATTAAAGACGTTAATGGTAATTTTTTAAACTTCCTTGGTATTTGCTATGACACCACTGACCGAAAACTTGCAGAGGAAGCTCTAGCAGAGCGAGCGCGTTTAGCAAATTTTCGTGCTGATGTAGACGCGGCCCTTACCCAGAGTGACAGCTTACAGAAGATGATGCACCGCTGCACTGACGCTCTAGTTGAACATCTTGATGCAGCCTTTGCTCGCATCTGGACGCTGAATAAAAAAGACAATGTATTGGAGTTGCAAGTCAGTTCTGGGATGTATACCCACATTAATGGGTCCCATAAATATGTGCCAGTTGGTCAATTCAAAATTGGTTTAATTGCCGAAGAGGGTAAACCCCACCTCACTAACTCTGTGCAGACAGATCCCCGCGTGGCTAACAAAGAGTGGGCACAGCAAGAAGGTATGGTCGCTTTCGCTGGCTATCCCCTGATTATTGAAGATGAAACTGTAGGGGTGATAGCCATGTTTGCCCGCCAAACTGTGACAGAATCAACTTTCACAGCACTGGAATTTGCCGCCCAGGAGATTGCTATTGGCATCAAGCGCAAACAAGTAGAAGTTGCACTCAGAGAAAGCGCCCAACGAGAAGCACTACTCAATCGTCTTTCTAACCAAATTCGAGCTTCCTTGGATCTCAATTACATTGTGGAAACCGCAGTGCAGGAAATTCGTAACTTATTCCAGATTGATCGCTGCGCCTTCTTCTGGTATCGGCAAGACGCTGATGTACCCTACTGGGAGAGAGTATATGAGGCAATAAGTCCTTCATTACCTGGTCTGCTTAATGACCAAGGAACTAATGCAGAAATCGAACTAATCGCAGCCAAAACCTTAAATAGAGAGATCATCCGCATTGATGATGTTGAGACTGTGGGTGATTCCATAGCACGGCAATTTTTGCAGGATTTTAGTTTGACTGCCTTTATGTCGCTCCCCGTACACACCCAATCTGGCGAAATTGGCACATTTAGCTGTGGTTATTGTAGTGGTTTCCGGCCTTGGCTGGACAACGAAGTAGAATTACTACAAGCAGTTACAGTTCAACTAGCGATCGCCATTGACCAAGCTAAACTTTACACCCAAAGTCGCATCGCTGCCCAAACTGCCCAAGACAAAGCCCAGCAATTAGAAGCGGCGCTGCTAGAACTTCAACAAACCCAAGCGCAACTGATTCAAACTGAAAAAATGTCCAGTTTAGGACAGTTGGTTGCAGGTATTGCCCACGAAATCAATAATCCCGTCAATTTTATTTACGGCAATATTAGCCACGCCCGTGAATATATCAACGACTTGTTACACTTGGTAGACCTTTATCAACAGAACGACTGCCCACCAACACCAGAGATTAAACAGAAAATCTACGCGATTGAGTTAGACTTTCTCAAGCAAGATTTGCCCAAAATCCTGGATTCTATGAAGATGGGAGCCGAACGAATTCGGCAGATTGTCCTATCTTTACGCAATTTCTCTCGCCTTGATGAAGACGGCACGAAACCAGTGGATATTCATGAAGGTATTGATAGCACGTTGCTGCTGTTGCAAAATCGCCTGAAGCCCAAACCAGGATATTCCGAAATCCAAGTAATCCGAGATTACGGCAACCTACCACCAGTAGTCTGTCACGCTGGACAGATGAATCAGGTGTTTATGAATCTGTTGACAAATGCGATCGATGCAATTGAAGAGTCATTTGTCATTAATCATACCCTGCAAGAAGGCGTTCGCGTAGCGTCTCGTAGAGAAGCGCCTATGTCATTAGTAAACAACTCTAAACAAATGACTTGTCCCCAGATTCGCATTCGCACCCTCATCCAAGAAGGCCATGTAATCATTGGCATTGCCGACAATGGCCCAGGCATGACTGAGGAAGTACGCAAACGCGTATTTGATCCCTTCTTTACTACGAAACCCGTCGGTAAAGGCACGGGTATGGGGTTATCAATTAGTTACCAACTTGTCATAAAAAAACATGGTAGTCAAATTCAGTGTATTTCAGCACCAGGAGAAGGTGCCGAGTTTGTCATTATGATTCCACTACATGAGCAACCTTCAACATAGATACAATTTTAATCTTTTCTTAATCAAAAAGTTAACATATTGGTTGTTAACTAAGATTAATTCACTTTTTGCTGCAACATTTGAACCCCCCAAAAACCTAAAATTTACGGGAATTGGGGGGATTATTTGTAATAGTATAGGGAGTTAGGATTAAGAATATTACATTTCAATTGATTGAAAAACGCTGTAATGGTAGTACTATCTTTGCATCGGCATAACCCAACCCAGGCGATAGCACTTTAAAACAAATCCCTGAATAGAAGTAAAGTAGAAGGCTGGGATGATACAACCTCAAAGTCAAAATAGTATCACCTATACACGCGTTATCCATCTAAGTCACGTAATTGACATAGATATTCCCCAATGGCCTGGAGATCCGACAGTAGAATTTGAAACTGTGGCTGAACTGAATAATGATGGCTATTACCTGCGACGCTTTGCCTTGGGAGAACATAGCGCTACCCATATCAACGCCCCTAACAGCTTTCATAGCTATAGTATGGGAATTGACCAATACCCCGCCCAATCTTTGGTTGTACCTGCGGTAGTCATAGATATTCGCCAAGCCACAGCCGTGAATTCTGATTATGCCCTGACTATTGCTGATGTTGTGGCTTGGGAAGAGGAATACGGTGAGATTCCTCCTGGCTGTGTAGTTATACTGAATACTGGTTGGCAAAAAAAGTGGTTTAATAAAAGTGCATTCCTAAATCATGATGCTCAAGGTATTGCCCACTTTCCGGGGTTTGGTAGCGATGCAACTCAATTCTTACTGAATGAGCGGCAAATTGCTGGAGTAGGAATTGATACTCATGGTGTAGACCCTGGACAGGATAACACTTTTGCTACTAATCGCCTGGTTTTAGAAAAACCTCGCATTGTGTTAGAGAATCTAACAAATTTGGATCAGTTGCCACCTAAAGGTACTACTCTAGCGATCGCGGTTCTGAGGTTGCGTGGTGGTTCTGGTTCTCCTGTAGGGGTATTGGCGTTAGTCCCTTAATTTTTATATCGATATTTGGTTCTCACGCCAATTTCCTAAACTTGAGGATAACCTAGAAAGCAAGCAAACTTAATACACAAGTTTCAGTGGATCATCAGCCGGAGATTTTCAAGATGACAACTCCGCTATCTTGCCGCAATTACATAGACGGTCAATGGTTGAGTGCTGTAGGGGAAGCAACCCTAGAAAGTCGCAACCCCGCCGACAAAACCGAAGTGGTTGCCACATTTCCCCGTTCCCAAGTTAAGGATGTAGATACAGCAGTAGCCGCCGCCCGTAAAGCCTACCGCAGTTGGCGCACAGTCCCAGCCCCAGCTAGGGCAGAATACATCTTTCGCGTTGGGGAAATATTACTCCAGCATAAAGAAGAACTTGCCCAGTTAATCAGTCGGGAAATGGGTAAACCCCTGACAGAAGCCAGAGGAGATGTGCAAGAAGGTATTGACTGCGCCTTTTACACTGCTGGCGAAGGACGGCGACTATTCGGGCAAACCACACCCTCGGAAATGTCCAATAAATTCGCCATGACTGTGCGAATGCCCATTGGAGTTTGTGCCTTAATTACTCCCTGGAATTTCCCTGTGGCAATTCCTTGCTGGAAAGCTATGCCAGCCTTGGTGTGTGGCAATACAGTCATCCTCAAACCTGCCGAGGATACCTCAGCCTGTGCAACTAAATTGATTGAAATTTTCCAACAAGCAGGTTTACCACCAGGAGTAATTAACTTGGTACATGGTGTAGGAGAAGAGGCGGGTAAAGCTTTAGTTGAGCATCCCAATGTAGATTTGGTGTCGTTTACTGGTTCTTCAGATACGGGTGCTTTTGTCGGCGCTACTTGCGGACGCACTCACAAGCGTGTCTGTCTGGAAATGGGTGGTAAAAACGCCCAAGTGGTGATGGAAGATGCGGATTTAGAACTTGCTCTTGATGGTGCAGTGTGGGGAGCATTTGGGACAACCGGTCAACGATGTACGGCTACCAGTCGGCTGATTTTGCATCGTGATATAAAAGAAAAGTTTACCACTATGCTCTATGAACGTACCAGTAAGTTACGCTTGGGTGCTGGCACTGACCCTAATACAGATATTGGCCCGATAGTCAATGAAAAGCAACTTCAACAGGTGAGCAAGTATTTGGATATCGCCCGTGAGGAAGGAGCAAAGGTTTTAATTGGTGGAGAAATTGTCAGTGAAGGCTTATTGAAAAACGGTTATTTCTTTCAACCAACTATTTTGGATGATGTCACTCCCGATATGCGAGTTGCCCGTGAAGAGATATTTGGGCCAGTGGTGGCATTGATTGAGGTTAGTTCTTTTGAGGAAGCGATCGCAATTCTCAACGATAGCAATTATGGTCTTTCTTCTTCAGTTTACACCCGCGATATCAACCGGGCTTTTACTGCCATGCGCGACATCGAAGCAGGTATCACCTATATTAACGGCCCTACTATTGGTGCAGAGGTACACTTGCCCTTTGGTGGTGTCAAACAAACAGGTAACGGACATCGCGAAGCTGGAACTACTGCAATGGATGTTTTCACAGAATGGAAAAGTGTCTATGTTGACTTTTCTGGAAGTTTACAACGCGCTCAGATAGATAACCGCAGTTAATTTCGCAATAAGCGCGATTTTCAGATGATTAGACTATAAAAAAAGACCTAACAAGAACAGCCCCTTCCCTTGCAGGGAACGAGAGTAAGCCTCTCTTCTAAAAGAAGACAGAATCTAAATGATATCATGTCCGCCAAATTACCCATAATAAAAGAACCCAACCCCTAAGAGCCTGCTCTTAGGGGAGCTAAAGCACAGCTTTGGCTCTTTGGAGTTCCAGGTATTATGCTTACCCCTGTTCTGTCACTCTCCGAAAACATTTGCCACTCCTGAATTCTAGAGCTTCTATATAGCAAGCGATTGGATTTGCTGATGGAGATTCTGGATATGCCGTTGCCGGCGCGAGAAGATAAGTAGAGTACATCAGGGTGCGTTAGAGTGTTCCAAAAAATAAATGATCCAAAACCTGTCATTGCGAGCGCAACGAAGTGTAGCGAAGCAATCCCAAGATATTGTGATTGCTTCATTCCGCTTTGCTCCATTCGCAATGACAATTGGGCACTTTTTTACTTGGAGTACTCTTATGGTTACTCATGACGCATCCCGATCTTATTCCATTATATATGCTCACTTTTATTGACATACAAAGTTATAGTAAAATCTGTAAATTTAACTTGCTATTAACTAATTCAATTTGTTGCTAAACACCAAACAGGTACTTAACAATCCTTTTATTTTTCATCAGAATAAATACAGCTAACCAACTCATGATAAAACTAGGTATAGAAAATGCTAATTGAGAGAAAATAGTTACTTCCTCTAATAACTGAGGTTGAGTTTTCTTCAGATAAATTTCCATAATATTAATTGCAAATGGGTGGATCAAGTAAATTCCAAAAGAACATAATCCTAAATTTTTTATTACGCTGTTTGGTTTTAAGTAATTCGATAAAACAATACTGTATAATAAAAGAGAATATCCCAGAAAAACTTCCCGAAAACCAGCAAGTATTGGGTTACTATAAATATCAGCAACGATAAACAAACCTAATAGTAAGTTAGCGGATACAAATTTCACACGCAATAATGAAAAGTTGGTTTTAAGAAGTAAATACCTTAAAGTCATAGCGATAAAAAAGTAAGGTAAACACCTCACTAACCATGCTAATTCTATAGATATAAACCTCAAAAACTCATTTTTAGAAACATCGTAACTCACTAGATTAAATAAATTCTGAAAAGCTAGATCGTCATGTAAGTATACTGTATTTCCAGTAATTAAAAGCAGGTTGTAGAGGATGAGGCTAAACAGAGACAAACTAACTAATATTTTAAGTCCAATTTTCGGTTTTGTGAAGAAATTTGCAAATATTATGAGCGAAGTACCTACTAGCAATAGCGGTAAATAGTATAGTTGAAATGATGCTCCTCCATAAAATATAATTAAAAAAGGATTTCGTAATAGATGATTTAATTCTTGTTTTTGATTTAATGCTGAAAAGAAAATTATTTTGACAATTAAATAAATAACTGTCCAAACTATATATGGTATTAGAATACGCCGACATCTTGCTTTCCAAGTAGCTAATGAAAAATCAGCATTGAACTTACAAATCATGAAGTAAAAAGATGCAGCTAAGAAAAAGGGAACAGGAAAACTAAATAGATATTCTATCTCTTGGGAAAAGTGACTTATACGACCCCAACTTGGATCGCCTGAATGTACTAATACAACTGCGTATGCCGCAATTCCTCGGCATAAATCAACACCCGCAAGCCTTGGTTTTGTCTCTATTTTTGACTGCATTGATTGTTAGTGTTAAAGTAGATTTTTTGAAAAAACAAAGTATTTAAGTGGTTTTTTGTATATAAAGTTAACCAATTAATATTGAAAATACCATACCATATAAAACTCCGATTTGATGTGTGAAACCCAATTCCTTGCTGGAATGGACAATCCTGCTGGTTCGAGGAAGTTGATCGCCGTACCGATCCGGCAATTTCTGAAACCCTGCAATCTGCCGTCAAGCAACTCACTCCTGCTGAGGAATTACAGTTTAAGGGCATTACTCCAGAAATCCGCACAGTGTATGAATTAGCCACTCGGCAGATTGAGGGATTTACTCAACCCCAACAGGATGAAAAGCAACTGAGAAAGGCATTGCAAATGGGCGGCGGTGAATTAAATCAATTCCACGATCGCAGCGATTACTGGACAGTAGATTGGACAACTGTTGATGGTGTTCGCCATAGTAGTGCGATTGCTAAAACTGATTTGACTGTTGTTAGTTCTGGTATTTGCCTAAGTGGACGCGATCGCGACTTTGACTTGCAATCATTAGTGAGAGTGAACAATAAGACTAATTAATTCTGACTATTCAATCTCTGTTTTTGTAGATTGCGTAGACGCTCTTAGTTAGCGGCTTGTCGCAGACATCGCCCATCAGAATTTACCAAATTCTCAGGGTTTAAGTAAAGAGCAACTAACAAGTGACGAGGCGTAAATCTCCGTTACAAAACTTAATTACTCTCTTCTCTACGAGACGCTACGCGCAGCGTCTCGTAGAGAGCGTCATTACGAATTACAAATTAACTAGCTAGATAGTTGTGTATCTTATCCTTCTGTTTTCGTAGACTACCCAAAGCTTGTTGCTCTATCTGTCTTACTCGTTCTCGACTAATACCCATACGTTGACCAATCTCCGCTAAAGAAAGTTCCTTTTCATTTGTTAAACCAAAACGCAAAGTTAATATTTCTCGTTGCTGGGGAGTCAATGTTGACAATAAAATTTGTATGTTTTGTTGAAGAAACTTTTGGTCAGTGTATAATTCTGGGGAGAGTCCATCATCCTCCAACACATCTTGTAATTCTGTATCTTTTTCTGAGCCAACTCGCAATTCTAGAGAGACAGGTTGACGTGCTAAGAGGAAATAATCTCGAATTTGTTTAGGATCTAAAGATAGTTCTTCAGCGATATCAACTGCGGTAGCAGTCCGACCTAGTTTTTGAGTTAGTTCACGTTGAATACGCTTGATTTTGTTCAGTTTTTCTGTAATATGAATAGGCAAGCGGATAGTACGTCCTTGTTCGGCGATCGCTCGTGTAATTGCCTGACGAATCCACCAATAGCCATAAGTTGAAAACTTGTACCCTTTAGTAGGGTCAAATTTCTCAACTCCTCGCTCTAAACCTAAACTTCCTTCTTGAATTAAGTCGAGGAAATCTAGGTTATGTCTTTGATACTTCTTCGCAACAGATACCACAAGTCGCAGGTTAGCCTGAATCATTTTCTGCTTGGCTTGATGTCCCTGATGTAGCTGTTGCAGCAGTGATTTTTCACCGATATTTATATTTTCAACCCACTCTTGTTGTGTCGGTTGACGTTTTAATTGAATAGCTAATTTTTCTTTTGCAGCAAGTAAAGCTATCATTTGTTGAACTTGCTTGGCGAAATTAATCTCTTGCTCATTAGTTAATAAAGGTATACGTCCAATTTCACGAAGATAAGTCCGCACTGGATCAACAGTAGATAAATATTTTTCATTTTTATCATTTACTTCTAGAGACTGGAAAGATAGATTATTCATAGTTATTTTAACCTTCAGAAATACTTGTCGGTTTAGAGGTAAATAAATTTCAATACCAGAGAATTAGTGTAACATTCAGAAATCAAATTATAATGAAATTATTAATTTTGGATGATTAAGTTACTAAGGTTACTTGTGACTGTAATCGGTTTTTAGGTTGATTTTAAAAATTTAAATTTAAAGATTTGTCAACATTTTTCTCATTATGAGTACGGATAATTATTTCGCCAAAACTAATATTTTTTAAGTTAAGAGCTTGATGTTACAGGAGCTTGTCAAAGAAGTGAAAAGGTTATGTCTGTCAACATTCCAGTTCGTTATGAAGCAGTAGAAATACCTCTATAAACAGCTTCTGCAATGGGTTTTACGGTATTGAAGACAATGGATTATGCCTTGATTACACAATTGCTTTGGCAGGGGAACCTACTTATTTTTATATCTTAAAAGACGCGATCGCTCTTGAGTAAAGTTATGTCTTTTCTAATCCTTCTCAGATTTTGACCTTTTCCTACCAAACAAACTAGTCATACTTAATCCAGTAACTAACAACCCTAATAGTCCTAGTCCGTTCAAAATCGGGTAGATTCCCTGTAAACCAAAGATTTCACCACGATGAATCGAAAGCAGTAGACTACGCCCAACTCCAAGGTTAGCTGACCACTCACCTACCAGCGTAGCTGCAATACCAGTTAACAATGTTACAGCAAGCGGTAAAGCCAAAATAATCGCTAGAGTCCGGTGGTACTTGCGAAATGAACGCATTATCCAAAATCTCCAGTGGAAACTATAGCAGTTTGCAAGTTGATCAGGTACAGAACTATTTATCTTCAAGCCAGATAAAAAGCTTGTTTTCCTACTATTTCCTGTCTTTTGACTGAATTCTAGATTTTAAATTTTGGATAATGGAATTCAAAGATTCAAAATTCAAAATTTGAAAAGGTCTGTCCCTTACGCGTCTTGTAAGAGTTTCCCCCGAATTTAAACACGAAAACAATTCTATTATCCAAAATCTAAAATTATTTATTCAGAACAACTACCTCGAAACATGGGGTCAATCTAAAATCTAAAATCGTTCAACTGACCGTAGCCGTACCACTTCTCTACGAGACGCTCCGCGAACGTGGAAGCAAGCTACGCGTAGCGTTCCGCAGGAAAGTCCAAAATCCAAAATTGTTTAACTTCTGCTGTATGTTAGTTTTCCCTTACCCTTTAGAAACAGTGGCAATATTTGTGTCAAGTGTTTGTAACCCCTTAAGAGCTTTCGCTTTATCTTTTGCTTTCAGCGCACCATTCACCTGGGTCGCAGTGTCTTCGATTACATTATAAGTTTTTGAAGATTTAGTTTTGACACCATCCTCAACCTTAGACCAAGAGTTTTCAAACTTATTAAATTCCTGTTGAGCTTTGTCAAAATTTCCGGCTTGCACCGCAGTTTTTGTATTTGAAACTACACTGACCAAAGGATCAAAACCTCCCTGGGTAGTACCAGGAGTTTTGGATGCTGTTGTCCCCCCAGTGGTTTGAGTGGTAGCAGGAGTCTGGGTAGTAGATTTTTGCTCGCTGTTACATCCTACCAATGTCAGTAAGCCAATTACAGTAACGGGGATGATGTAGATTAAGCGTTTCATAAAACCTCTTGAATAATCATAAATCGCCAAGTACTGACGGTATCAGCTACTATATCAGCAAACCTGTCATCTAAAGTTGCTGGAGACGTAGGAAGATTTTATGCAGGTTTTGTTTTGGTAAATGCTGTAATAATCTATACTTATATGTAGTATACGGCTGTATCAAGGCTGTTTTTGCATCTTAATTACGGGTTTATGCCCGATCATTTTGATGGGTAATAATGTTTAATTTGTTACTTTTTTTCTGATTAAAAAGTCTTGAATACAGTTGACAAATTCTTTTAACTCTAAAATTAAGTTAGTAGTATCTTTAAGCTCTTGATGGTAAGCCAATTGTTCTAGTTTGTCAGCTGCTAGATACATAGCTGTGGCTCCAATATTGGCACTAGCACCTTTAAGGTGATGAGCTTCTCGCAGAATTTGCCCAAAGTCATGAGATGCGATCGCTGCAATAATTATTTCTAAACGGGGTTTAATATCTTCAAGGCATATTCGCAATAGATTTAATTCAAATTCTGTGTCATTTCCCGATATTCGATGCAAGTGTTCCCAATCAATTGCTAGGTCAGTGGAAACTGTCTGTTCATGCACAACTGCCTTTTGTTGTGAGAAGATCACGCCTGTCCAATGCTCTAAAGTTGCAGCCAATTTTTCTTTAAACACTGGCTTACTCAGATAGTCGTCCATTCCGGCATTTAGACACATTTGTTCGTCTTCTTTCATCGCATTAGCTGTCATCGCAATCACCACAGGACGACGACGCAGGGCAAAAGCGTCCTCTTGCCAACGATGAATTTCTTTTGTGGTTTCCAAACCGTCGAGAATTGGCATTTGGCAATCCATTAGAATCAAATCGTAAGGAATTTTTTCCAATAGCTGCAAAACTTCCTTTCCATTAGCAACAACATCGGCTTTATAGCCCAAACTCTGGAGTTGCTTCAAGGCTACTTTCTGATTCACCAAATTATCTTCAGCTAGCAGAATTCTTAACTTGGATTTATTAGAGGGGTTAGGGGAAAAGAAAGTAAGAATGCCTGAAGTTTCTGTACTCTGGATTTCTTCAATAGCCTCAAGCCTTAAGCCTCTAGCCCCTTGTTCTAATTCCGGCACAGTTTCTAAAATAGTCATAATGGTATCGCGCAGTCGTGATGGCTTAATGGGTTTGACCAAATAAGCAACAAATCCGATTTGGAGCGCCTGCTGCACTTGATCCCGTTGATTAGTAGAGATGATCATAATCAAAGGTATCTCAGCAATTGCAGAATTGGCTTTAATTTGTTCTCCTAAAGTCATGCCATTTGTTTGGGGTATTCGCATATCAACCAAGGCGACATCATAGGGTTTTCCTTGCTCACAAGCTTTCTGAATAACTTTGAGTCCCGCAGCAATACTGTCAGCTTGATCTACCTGCATTCCCCAATAAGTAGCTTGATGGTAGATAATTTTGTAATTAGTAGCGTTGTTATCCACCACCAACAAGCGGCGATTGTGTAAAAGTCCGCGTTCGGATTTTGGCAAAACAGGCAGGGCAAGCTTTGTAAAAAGCACCTCAAACCAAAACTTAGATCCTTTTTCCATCTGACTTTCTACCCCAATCACTCCTCCCATCAAGGTCACCAGTTGTTTACAGATGGCTAATCCCAAACCGGTACCACCATACTTGCGAGTCGTAGAAGCATCCACTTGGGTGAATGGCGTAAAGAGTTTGCGTTGGTCTTCAGCACTAATGCCAAGACCTGTATCTGTGATGGCAAAATGGATGGTGGCTGTAGTGGAGGAAAGCGAACGCAATTCGGCTTGCACTAATACTTCGCCAGCGCTAGTGAACTTGATTGCGTTGCTGATTAAGTTCATGAGAATTTGCCGCAGCCTACCACTATCTCCTTTGAAGTGGCTGGGGACGTTGTGCTCAATCATGGCGGCAATTTCTAATCCCTTGTTATGAGCTGAGGGAGCCAATAATTCCACTACTTCTTCCACACAAGCGGATAGGTCAAAATCTAAAGTTTCAAGAGCCATCTCTCCAGCTTCAAGTTTGGAAAGATCCAAAATCTCGTTGATTAAACTTAAAAGGGCGCCTCCACTACTCCGAATTGTTTCAATAAAATCTCGCTGTTCTGCATCTAAGGGAGTATCTAACATTAAACCCGTCATTCCCAATACAGCATTCATCGGAGTCCGAATTTCATGACTTATATTTGCCAAAAAGGCACTTTTAGTCTGAGAAGCTAATTCGGCTTGGCGACGGGCAATTTCAAGTTCTTGTCGCTGACGAGTTTCTGCTGCTAATAGTTGGGCTTGGGCTAAGGCAATACCTACTTGGTCGGCTATTTGCCGCAAAAGATCAGTTTCAAAGTTAGACCAGTGGCGGGAATCATCACACTGATGAACTATGAGCAAACCGCGAAGTTCTTCTTTGACAAGAATGGGCACAACAAAATTGACTTTGACCCCAAACTGTTGCATTAATTCCAGATGGCTTTGTTCGACTTTCAGCAGATCCAAATTAGCCAGCCCTAAAACGTGTCCTTGACGGTACTGCTGTAGATAGTATTGTTGTAAATATTCCGCTTGGAAGTAGGGAGGAGTAATGCTTTGCTCTTTGATTGCTGGTAAGCCAGAAACTACTGCTTCAATAACGGTGGGTGCAGATTCATCTGGCAAAAGCTGATAGATCAAAACTCGGTCAGTCTGGAGAATCTTTTGCACCTCCTCGACAGTGATTTGGAGAATTTCTTCGATTTGTAAAGACTGGCGAATTTTAAGGGTGATTTCGGTAAATAGTTGCGATCGCAAGTTTTGGCGTTGTACTTCTTCTTCAGCCTGTTTACGCTGAATAAACTGCCCCACTTGTTCGCCAATCGAATTCATCGTTTTTGCTAAATCTTGGTCAGGTGGCTGGATTTCACGGTTGAAGCAGGTAATGACACCAAGGATTTTGTGACCGCTGCGAATTGGAAAACCAAAAGCTGCTTGTAATTCTACTTGAGCGTTAATTTTGAAGCGGGAGAAACTGAGTTCTTTAACAACATCAGCGATCCAAACAGGTTCAGAACTAGCCCAAACCCGACCAGGTAGTCCAATTCCCGGTGGAAACGTGGTTTGGCGATTCAGTGCTTCAAACTCTTGCACCTCAAGGGATGCTTTATGCCACATATCGAGAAAACGCAGCACATTTGCTTGCTGATCTACCATCCAAATTTCACCCAAATCCCATCCCAAACTCTCGCAGATCCCTTGCAGTATTTGGTGAGTAGCTTCGCTCGTCGTGGCGGACTCCGCTAAAACGCGGGTTGCAGCATATTGTGCAGTTAGATGCTGTTCAGATCGTTTGCGATCAGTGATGTCAATGCCAGTGCTAACAATGTGTTCCACTGATCCTTTATAGTCTTTTAAGAAGGTATTCGACCAGGAAATCAGTCGCCGACTGCCATCCTTCATTAGCCAATAGTTTTCGTACTCTAGGAAGCCTCCACCTGCTAGCAATTGCTCAAAAACTGCTTTGACTGACTCCACCTCTTCAGGAATTAGGAACAAGCTCCAGAAATACCTACCCCTCACCTCATCGAAGGAGTAACCTGTTGTTTGCTCACAAGCTTGATTCAAGCGAACGATTTTCCCTTGAGAATCAAAAACTATTACTAAAGCGCCAACTGTATTAAGGACTGCTGAGATAAAGTTGCGTTCTTGATTTAAGGTTTCTTCTTTCCTTTGGCGCTCAATCACCTGACGATAGATGAAGTAGTAGACTATAGCCAGAACGATAAAACTTACGCAGATAGCGATCGCAAATGTCAGAATTGTGTTGCGACTCGTGTGTTGGAGTCGTCCCCCTTCCTCGGTTTCCATCTCATTGCTCACCTTGCGGCTATCATCCATGAGATTTTGTTGATTATTTCTCACTACTACTTGCAATGCCGCCTCTAATCCCTTGTTCTGACGCAAGTCGATAGTCTGTTTGAGTTGAGTTTTAGCCGTTATTAGAGATTCAACCGTTGTGATCTGCTGTCGTTGGTTCGGTTGATCTGTTGTTATCTTCAGTTTGGCAATTTCTTGATCGACGTTAGCAAGTGCTGTTTGATAAGGTTTGAGATAAATTTGTTTTCCAGTGAGGATATAACCATTTTGCCCAGTCTCCACATCCTTGATCTGGGACAGTAGTTCTTCTAGACTGTTAATTTTTTTAGAAGTATTTTTTCCTATACTGCCATTATTAGTATATAATTTGGTATTTTGATCGGAAACCACACCAATCAAAACTAAAATTGCCGACGCCAAACTGAAACCTGCCACAATCCTTTTGAAAAATTGCTTGCGTACCCTCTGCGTCTGTTTGCCTTTGTTGGTCACAAGTACCAAACTTGCTAAATTTCGGCGCAATTCTAGTTGCTTAATGACTTGACGACCTAAGGTTCGTAATGCCTCTATCTGATCTGGAGTAAGTTCTCGTGGTACGTAGTCAATCACGCAAAGTGTTCCTAGTGCATATCCCTCAGAATTAATCAGAGGGACACCAGCATAAAACCGAATATTTGGGTCAGAAGTGACCAGTGGGTTGGCGGCGAACCGTTCGTCATTTGTTGCATCAGGCACAATCAAAACATCAGGCTGTAGAATAGCATGGGCACAGAATGCCAAATCTCGATGTATTTCTTGGGCTTCCATTCCGACTTTTGACTTGAACCACTGACGATCTGTATCAATTAAGCTAATTAAAGCAATAGGAGTCTGACAAATATACGAGGCTAAACGGGTAACATCTTCAAAAACGCCTTCAGATGGCGTATCGAAGATTTTATACTGCAAAAGCGTCTCGATTCTCTGTACTTCGTTATCAGGTAATGGTGCTTTCATCCTTGAGCCTTATCTACATTCTGGGGACTGGGGAAGAAGCAGAGGGGCAGGGGGCAGGGAAACCAATGCCCAATACAACTCTTGGAGAGGCTGGCGCTTAGGGCGTAGCTATGCCGCAGGCTTTAGACGCCGCTCACTGCAAGTGCCCAATGACGCCAGTTGCTTCTCCGGTCGGAGACGCTCTTGCTAGCAAGATCCCCCTAGGAGTACAACGGATAGCGCAGCATTAGCGAGTCATTGAGCGTCGGGAACCTCCGCAACGCACTTGCTCCCCAATGCCCAGTTAACAAACTTACTTCAATTAATGACAATAGTTTAGTTAAAAGCGTTAGGGTAATTTCACTGAGTTCGACCTGATTAAAAAATCAGTTAAATGATTAAGTCCTTGCTGTATTTTTTGTGGGCTGGTTTATTTGAAATCGGGGGTGGCTACCTAGTCTGGTTGTGGTTGCGTGAAGGTAAGCCGTTCTGGTGGGGCATATTGGGTGGAATTGCTTTAGCTTTCTATGGGGTTATTGCAACTCTCCAATCGACAAATTTTGGCAGAGTGTATGCGGCTTATGGTGGCGTGTTTATCGCAATGGCAATGCTTTGGGGTTGGAAGGTAGACGGGGTAACTCCAGACCGCTACGACCTAATAGGAGCAATTTTCGCTTTAGCGGGTGTTTTAATTATCATGTTTGCACCTAGAACTTAATTGACACTCTCAGTCCTTTTAGGGCTGATATTTGGGCAAATTCTCTGATAATTTACAATAATTATCAATTCTCAGAAGGATATTGGTTTGTAACAGTAGGTAACTAAAAATTTGGAATTTTGTAGCGGTTGAATAAAATGTTATTCTTCAAAAACAAAAAAGATGCAATTATTGCATGTGTATACTTTTATTTAAATCTTGGCAACTACAATCAGAATTATATTTTTGTTAACATTTGCAGAAAATTAAGGTTAAGTATCTTTCAAGACAAAAATGTCTAACTAAAAGTAATCAAATGTAGTGAAGTATACAAATAATTGGTGCTTAGGAAGAAAAACAAGTGTTGAAGAAAGTTGTAATGATTGGGGCTATGACCCTACTGATTTTGGGAGTACCGCTGATGGGCAATGCTTTTGCCCAAACACCAGCTGCTGCGCCGCCTACTGCTGATACTGGAGATACGGCATTTATGCTGATTTCAGCAGCACTCGTGCTGCTAATGACACCAGGATTAGCGTTTTTCTATGGAGGATTTGTGCGATCACGCAATATCCTAAACACATTGATGATGAGCTTTGTGTTGATGGCGATCGTGGGAGTTACCTGGATTTTGTGGGGCTATAGTCTTGCCTTCGCGCCAGGTCTACCGTTCATCGGTGGATTGCAATGGTTGGGGTTGAATGGTGTCGGTTTAGAGATTCAAGGCTACTTGCCGCATCTGCCATACGAAGATGCGCTCAAAGCAGCAGACTCCAAATATGCTGATGTTGTCTCCTACGCCGGAACGATTCCCCACCAGGCGTTCATGATTTATCAAGCGATGTTTGCCATTATCACCCCAGCCTTAATTTCTGGGGCGATCGTTGAGCGGATGAGTTTCCGCGCCTATTCGCTGTTTGTGCTGCTGTGGTCAACCTTTGTTTACGCTCCCCTCGCCCACATGGTATGGGCGAAAGGTGGATTCTTGGGTTTGTATGGTGGATTAGGTGCCCTCGACTTTGCAGGCGGTACAGTAGTTCATATCAGTTCTGGCGTTTCTGCTCTAGTAGCAGCGATCGTCCTTGGGCCTCGGAAAACCCATCCTGATCGTCTTAGCCCTCCACACAATGTTCCTTTCATTTTGCTGGGTGCTGCCTTGTTGTGGTTTGGCTGGTTCGGTTTCAATGCTGGAAGTGCCTTATCTGCTGCTAGTGGAACTTCTGGTAATGTAGTCACAAATTTAGCAACAACAGCCTTTGTTGCCACCAATACAGCGGCGGCGGCGGCGGCTTTAATGTGGCTAATTTTGGAAGCAGTTTTACGGGGGAAACCGACTGCCGTGGGAGCGGCTACAGGAGCCGTTGCTGGTTTAGTGGGCATCACTCCCGCCGCCGGATTTGTGACACCGTTATCAGCGATTTTAGTTGGTTTTGTCACCGCCTTTGTTTGCTTCTATGCTGTGAGTTTCAAGCACAAGCTAGAAATTGACGATGCTTTAGATACCTATCCTGTGCATGGGGTTGGTGGTACAGTGGGGGCGATTTTAACAGCCATCTTTGCCACGACTCAAGTCAATGGAGGAGGTAAAGACGGAGTGCTGCGGGGTAATTTTGGTGAATTGGGAGTTGAACTAGTAGCAATTGCCGTTGCCTACGTGATCGCAGGTGTTGGTACGTGGATTATTCTCAAGGTTATTGATGCTACAGTCGGGCTGCGAGTCAAGGAGGAAGCTGAATTGCAAGGTTTGGATATTAACGAACACGGTGAAGAAGGTTACAACTCCGAGTTTGGCGATCGCCCCATTTAGTAAAGAGTGCTGTTAGCGGATAGCTATGGTTTAGCCGATGCTGAGTTAAGAGTTTGGAAGGAAGAACTTTCTGTTTGCTTCCCCAGTCCCCAGCTGTAAGATTGTGTAATTTGCGATCGCTAGCGTTAAAATTTGATTCTAATAATTGGTAAATTTCGCTAGTCGTGTCTACTTCAGCAAAAACCTTTCCGATCTGGGCATTTTTCTCGCTGTTAACCAACGGCATCCTCATGTTGGCGGTCATTCTGCTAATTTGGCAACAGCAGAAATTGACCGCTTTCTTTGGGGTAACAACATCCCCAGAGCCAATCAACCTGAACAACTCACCCCAAGTTGTTACACCTGATTTAGGTCGCCGTCACCAACTCACTTACCAGGAGTGGGTAAACATCCTTGAGCAAGAAGCCAAGGTAGCTGCTGACCAACGGACTCCGCATTTAAGCATATTGGCGGGAGATTCTTTGAGTCTGTGGTTTCCCCCAGAGTTATTACCCGAAGGTAAAAATTGGCTCAATCAAGGAATTTCTGGCGAAACCAGCAATGGACTTTTGAAAAGATTGAAGATATTTGACCGCACCCAGCCAGAGTTAATTTTTGTGATGATTGGCATTAATGACCTAATTGGGGGGATGAGCGACGGGGTAATTTTAGATAATCAGCGGCAAATTATCAATTACCTACGAAAGGCGCATCCCACAGCCCAAATTATTGTCCAATCGATTTTGCCACACGGGGCAAAGGAAGCAACCTGGAAAGGACGAGAGAAACTCCAGACTATTGCCAATAGTCGCATTCGCCAGTTGAACCAACAACTGCAAAGTATTTCTACCAAAAAAGGTGTCAAATATCTCGATTTATATCCCCTGTTTACCAACAAGCAAGGTAATCTCCGCCGCGAATTTACTAGTGATGGCTTACATTTAAGCCCTGAAGGCTATATAGTTTGGCGTTCTGCATTGCAGATTTATAGCGAAATCGAATTAAAACCCCAGCGTTAACCTCCTTCAAGGGAAAAAGGGTAAAGCACAAAAAGAAGTAATATCTTTGAAGACAACTGTGTATAAATCGCCTCTTGGCGCGAGAAAATAAAAAATAGTGGTTTAAGTAGACAAATCAAATGGATACAAAAGCTTTTAAGCGCAGCCTGCAACATTCAGAGAATTACAATCGCAAGGGCTTTGGTCATAAAGCAGAAGTTGCCACCCAGTTGCAATCTGAGTATCAGAGTAACTTGATTCAAGAAATTCGCGATCGCAATTACACCCTGCAACGAGGTGATGTGACGATTCGACTAGCACAAGCCTTTGGCTTTTGCTGGGGTGTAGAACGAGCTGTGGCCATGGCCTACGAAACCCGTCAGCACTTCCCCACAGAACACATTTGGATTACTAACGAGATTATCCACAATCCTTCTGTAAATCAGCGGATGCAGGAGATGGAGGTAGAATTCATCCCTATTGAAGGAAAGAATAAAGACTTTTCTGTTGTTGGCACTGGTGATGTAGTCATATTACCTGCTTTTGGGGCTAGCGTTCAAGAAATGCAGATACTTCACGATAAAGGCTGCAAAATTGTTGATACAACTTGTCCTTGGGTATCTAAAGTTTGGAATACTGTAGAAAAACACAAAAGAGTTGATTATACTTCCATTATTCATGGTAAATATAAGCATGAAGAAACAGTCGCTACTAGTTCCTTTGCTGGCAAGTATTTAATAGTGTTAAATTTGCCAGAAGCAGAATATGTTGCTGACTATATTAGCAATGGTGGAAACCGTGAAGAATTTCTGACAAAATTTGCTAAAGCTTGTTCAGCAGGATTTGATCCCGATCAGGATTTAGAAAGAGTTGGCATTGCTAATCAAACTACGATGCTTAAAGGCGAAACTGAGCAAATTGGCAAACTTTTTGAGCGGACTATGTTGCAAAAGTATGGCCCCACTGGGTTAAATCAGCATTTCCAAAGCTTCAACACTATCTGTGACGCCACCCAAGAACGGCAAGATGCAATGTTAGAGCTAGTAGAACATAATTTAGATTTGATGGTAGTAATTGGCGGGTTTAATTCATCGAATACTACTCAATTACAACAAATTGCTTTTGAGCGGGGAATTCCTTCCTATCATATTGATACTGTTGAACGGATTAAATCAGAGGATTCGATAGAACATCGGCAATTAAATGGGCAGTTAATAACTACAGAAAACTGGTTACCAGATGGAGAAATTGTCGTGGGAATTACTTCTGGTGCTTCTACGCCAGATAAGGTGGTAGAAGATGTGATTAAAAAAATTTTTACTGTGAAAGCAACAGCAATACTAGTTTAACAATGATCAGTTATTAATTTATCTCTTGGCGAAACACTACATTAATAACAGTTATCAGTAACTAGTGAACGTTTGTTATTGATAACTGTTAGGACTTACGCACACTCTACGAATTCTCGGCGCTCTTGGCACGGCAGTTGCTTCAAGTCGGCAGAGCCGCCCAACGCACTGCCTCGTCTTGGCGGTTCGATAAATTAAGCGAAGTTGGCAATTTTTGCGTAAGTCCTAACTGTTTACTGTTCACTATATTTAAAAAGTTGTGAGAAATTCAATAAATGGCTATTTATGAGCAAATTGGTAAAGGCTATGATTTGACTCGTCGCGCTGACCCTGAAATTTCTGCCCAATTAGCTATTCATCTTCAGCTAAAATCAGATTACTCATATCTAGATGTGGCGTGTGGCACTGGAAATTACACACTAGCTTTGGCAAAACATGGTGGTGTTTGGTATGGAGTAGACCAGTCAAAACAGATGATTGATACTGCTACGAATAAGAGTAATGCTGTAGCTTGGCAAGTTGCAGAATCTCAGGCGTTACCTTATGCTGATGAGACTTTCTCTGGTGTGTTATGCACATTGGCAATACATCATTTTGCTGGATTAACTCCTGCTTTTCGGGAAATTTACCGTGTCTTGAGTAGTGGTTGTTTTGTATTATTTACTGCCACACCTGAGCAAATGAATAAATATTGGTTAGTCGAATATTTTCCAGAGGCTATATATAAATCTGTTGAACAGATGCCAAGTTTAGAAAAGGTAAAATCTGCTCTCAATAAGGCAGGTTTTAACTCAATAGATATCAAATCTTATTCTATTTCGGAAAGCTTAGAAGACCTATTTTTATATAGTGGAAAACATCGTCCAGAAATATATTTAGACGAGAATGTGCGTTCTGGAATTTCTACCTTTGCTTTGCTAGCTTCTGCGGATGAAATCGCAGCAGGGTGTGAAAGGCTAGCAGCAGATATTAACACAGGACGCATCACAGAGATTGTCAATAAATATGAAAACAATCAAGGAGATTACTTGTTTGTAATCGCCGAGAAAGTATGAATCATGAATTAGCATGACACAGAAATGGCTTTCTATCGTCGGTATTGGAGAAGATGGATTACAGGGGTTAAGCGCGATCGCTCTTACCTTAATCACTCAAGCTAAAGTAATTGTGGGAGGCGATCGCCATTTGGCAATGCTCCCTACAGATGATCAACGTGAGAAACTAGTCTGGACATCCCCTATTAGCGCCTCAGTTGAGGAAATTATCCAGCGTCGGGGTGAATCAATTTGCGTACTCGCAAGCGGCGATCCGATGTGTTACGGCATTGGTGTTACCTTAATGCGGCGAATTCCCATTTCAGAAATGACGATTATTCCCGCACCTTCAGCCTTCAACCTCGTCTGTGCCAGGGTTGGATGGTCTTTGACTGAGGTAGAAACCTTAAGTTTGAATAGTCGTCCATCCTCCCTACTCCAGTCTTACATCTATCCGGGAGCTAGGCTCTTGATTTTGAGTGAAGGGAAGGACACACCCGCCATTGTTGCCGAAATTTTGACAAATCGCGGCTATTGTGGCAGCAAAATCACCGTATTGGAGCGCATGGGTGGCATTCATGAAAGAATTGTGGAAGGTACGGCTGCATCTTGGAATGAAACTGAAGTTGCTGCATTAAATGCGATCGCAGTTTATTGTATTGCTGATGCTGGGGTTGTGCCATTACCAAGATTACCAGGATTACCAGATAACGCCTACCACCACGATGGACAGTTAACGAAGCGTGAAGTTAGGGCAATCACCTTAGCAGCTTTGGCACCCACACCGGGAGAATTGTTGTGGGATGTGGGCGCGGGTTGCGGCTCAATTTCTATCGAATGGATGCGAAGCCATGCTCGGTGTCGGGCGATCGCGATCGAACAAAACTCGTCTAGACTACTATATATTGCTGATAATGCGGCGACTCTCGGTACTCCAAATTTGCAAATCATTGAAGGTAAAGCGCCCCATGCCCTGAAAGACTTACCTGCACCAGATGCGATTTTTATTGGTGGTGGAGTGACAACGGGACTTTTTGATGTTTGTTGGGAAGCACTGCGATCGGGTGGACGTTTGGTGGCAAATGTTGTGACGGTAGAAGGTGAGCAAACTTTATTTCAATGGCATGAACGAGTCGGTGGCGATTTAACTCGTATTGCGATTCAACGCGCTGAACCTATTGGTAAATTTTTGGGATGGCGAGCAATGGCGCCTGTGACGCAATGGATGGTTGTAAAATAACAAGATTTGTATCTAATATGAGGTGTTATTGATGTCCCGCAAGCCATGCGACCTCAAGCCAGAATACTGCTACCATACAAAACTGTCACATAGTATATAAGTACTATGTGAATGTGATTACATTGTACCAGTAACCTAAGTCTTAATAAATTAATTATTAAAAGTGATAAACTTTTTTATACTCTTCCAAAACTTGATCATAAATTACTTTTTTTTGACACTCATAAAACTTTTTGGTTTACTGAGTTTTGTTGTTTTTTGAACACTGACAACAGCAAACACACAAGTCCCATTATTATCAGCGACACTGAAGAAGTAGGTTCTGGGACAGACTGAAGATTTTGCAGAGACTGATAATCAATTACATCCCCTTGAATTGGGCTGAGTAATGCCAAAAGTTGCTCAATATCTTTAGATATATTAGTGTCATTAATACCAACACTTCTAGAAGACATGAGCCGATTAAACGTCTGGCTACTTGATACATCAAAATCTCCTGTTAATCCAAGAAAATTTTGACCTATCTTACCTATAAGAGAGTCAATCAGATTGTTAGCACCAGTTTTGATTCCTTGTGGAAATAACTCTAAACTACTGGGGCTGGGGTTATTGATGTTTCCAATGGCTGTGTTATCACCATCCGCTAACCATTTGCCATTACCAATGATTTCATTTCCACTCGTAAAAACCCAGTTACCATTACCAATAATTGTGTTGTTACTACCGAAGTCCCAATTACCATTTCCAATGGCTGTGTTGTTACTCCCAAAGTGCCAATTACCATTACCTAATGTTGCATTATTATTTCCGTTATCCCAATACCAGTTACCGTTACCAAGAGTTGTGTTACCCTTTGCAAATAGCCAGTTACCATTACCGATAGTTGCGTTGTCATTATTAAAGTTCCAGTTACCATTCCCAATGGTTGCACTGTTACTCCCATAGTCCGAGTTAAAATTACCAATGGTTGCGTTCTTACTACCAAAGTTCCTATTGCTTTTACCAACGGGTGCGTTGTCCTTATTAAAGGGTGGGCTACCAGAATTAGTAATAGGGTTACTACTACCAGTATTAAACGTATTGCCACTGTTACTAAAGGGTATATTATTACCAAGGACTTCTCTCAACGGATCGAAAGGCGATTGTTGAAGCAAACTTCCAGCACCTGCTATAGGGCTACTGTTGCCAGCAAAGGGGTTGATACCGCCAATTGCAGTGGTATTGCCACCGTTTAGAAATGGGTTACTTCCATTTGCTAATGTGTTATTAGTGTCCTGGAAAAAATTTTTACCCAGAATTAACTTCAAGCGATCAAAGATTAATTGCTGAAGCTTGCTGCCAGCATCCCCAGCAAAGGGGTTGCTACCGCCACCTGGAATGGTACTGTTACCAGCAAAGGGGTTGCTACCGCCACCTGGAATGGCACTGTTACCAGTAAAGGGGTTGCTACCACCCGTCAATAAACTGCCTTCAGTATACAAACTGCTATTGGTAGCAAAGGAACTACTGTTATACAGGTTGCGATCGCCAGGGGCACTAAAGGTATTAACCTTACCATTAATGGAATTGACAGCAGACGCTTCCATTCGTACTAATTCTCCTATTTTTATTTAAAAAATTTTAGGGTCTTCAGTACATGTTATGTCAAGTATGAATTTGCTCAACCAAAATTTCTCTAAATAAAGGCTTTAATCATCTTCACTGTCAACCTGACAGAAAATCTTACCTAAAGTCCTTACTAATAAAGAGTTTCAGTGCATAACATAGTCAAGTTGCATAGTATGTACTGAAGAACTCATCATTGTTCCAAAAATTCTAATGAGTGCCGCCACCACCAAATGATGGGATGCCGCCACCAGCACCGCCACCACCAAATGATGGGATGCCGCCACCAGCACCGCCACCACCAAATGATGGGATGCCGTCACCAGCACCGCCACCACCAAATGATGGGATGCCGCCACCAGCACCGCCACTACCAAATGATGGAATGCCGCCACCAGCACCGCCACCACCAAATGATGGAATGCCGCCACCAGCACCGCCACCACCAAATGATGGAATGCCACCACCAGCACCGCCACCACCAAATGATGGGATGACGCTACCACCCTGTGTCTCTTTAAGCTTTGAGTTAACTAGGTTATCAATAGTACCCCTCAAACCGAATCCGTCCGGTGTTTCAGTTGTGCTAATAGTACTAGCCTTGCTGCCAACACCAGTCAAAGGGTCAGTGGTACTACCCTGGTTAACACCGCCTACGGATGGATTTTTACCGATTGCGGATGGATTTTTACCACCTGCAAAGATGTTCCAAAAGTTGTCACCAGCGAAAGGATTACCACCATAGGCTAAATCAGGCTTACTACCACTACCACCACTACCACCACCACCACCAAATGGTGAACTACCGCTACCTTCTCCTTTACCAGCACCACTGAATATCTGGGAGAGGTCTTTATCACCCAGAACTTCACTCAAGCGACCGAACGGTGAATCTCTCAACTTGTCTACGCTAGTAGAAGAGTTCCCAGTACCACTATTATTCAAATCTGCCATCAGGACTAATCCTCCTAATTCTTAGAATAAAAATCTTGCTAGCATAGCAACATAAAATGGACAAGATTAAATCTTGAAAGTGAATTCTATGTTGTATTTCTATTAGCAAAACTAGTTAGTAGCTCTTGGTTTATTTTATTATCCTCTAAAGTGGAGATAATCAATTTTTATCCAATGCTACTTACATTTAGAATATATGTAATTTAACTTCTAATTACAATGAAAAATATTTTGATAAATACATCAAAATATTAAATATATTTAAAGGACAAGATAGAATATTTGACTAGTAAACTTTGTAATAAGATTGTATTTTGATTAAATATCATATTGCAATGAATAATTTTTTGATAAATTTGTCAAATCTTTAGAGGATGTTTGAAAAGTTATGAGAATTCAGATTATTTAACCCAAAATCATCTTACCGGACTTAAACATTTTGGAGGAAAAAATAAGCCTCAAACTCATACAGGGTAGGCAAATACACAAAATACCCAAAAATGGCCAAAACGCAAATATATCAACAAACGAAGCAAAACGATGTCACGTCGCTTCTCTAACGAGACGCTGCGCGTAGCAAGATACCCATAAATAAATTTAGGGGCTTGTATCATGAGTCGTTTTCGGTCAAAGTTAATCTGTATATAGATTTGAGACTATTTTTTTTGTGTTTTTTGTATAAGTTCCACTAAGTAAAAAAATTCGTTACAGATGCTGCAATTACTACCCTTCTAGCCCGGATTTCTCACAACTGAGAAATCCAGGTGAAAACCCCGCCCTCAGTGTCAGCAGGGTGGGGTAGTTTAAGAAAAACTGATCAACGGATTTTTTAAATAAAAGAATCTGTTGATCAGCTTTAGCCGTTTGCAAAAAATCGGTTAAGATTACGCTTTATTTACTTTGAGAGTTCTGGTGTGAGGAGAATCTGGTTTTCGCCAATGTTAGCAAATGCAGGTGTAGACCAGCGATCGACTACTTTGCCCAGAATTGACATTTCTTGAACTAAGCGGTCAAATTTATCAGGGGTGAGAGATTGAGGCCCATCAGATAAAGCCTTCGCTGGATTGGGGTGAACTTCAATCATCAAGGCATCTGTACCAGCTGCGATCGCAGCCATTGCCATAGATGGAACATATTCAGACCTACCTGTACCATGACTGGGATCAATCATAATCGGTAAATGGGTAAGCGATCGCAACACCGGAAGCACGGATAAATCTAAAGTATTACGGGCATATTTGCCATCAAAAGTTCTGATTCCCCGCTCACAAAGAATTACATTTGGATTTCCTGATGCCAAAATATATTCTGCCGCCATCAGCCACTCGTCAATTGTGGCAGACATCCCGCGCTTCAGCAGCACTGGTTTATCTTGAGCGCCTACCTTTTTCAGCAACGAAAAGTTGTGCATATTCCTAGCTCCGATTTGGATGATGTCAGCTGTTCTCGCTACTGCTGATAAATCGGCAGCATCCATCAGTTCTGTGACAATACCCAAACCGGTAGCTTCCCGCGCTGCTGCTAATAAATCTAAAGCGCTTTCACCATAACCTTGAAAGGCATAAGGTGAAGTACGGGGTTTGTAGGCTCCACCACGGAGAAACTGTGCTCCTGCTGCTTTCACCCGCTTTGCCGTTTCGACAATCATCGCTTCATTCTCA
Source organism: Nostoc sp. (assembly GCF_036917275.1). GTDB lineage: Bacteria > Cyanobacteriota > Cyanobacteriia > Cyanobacteriales > Nostocaceae > Nostoc. The sequence goes on along the minus strand of NZ_JBALDF010000038.1, from coordinate 6,279 downwards.
ACAGAACAAGGCCCGGCTACCACTACAATCGGATGGTGTTCGCCGAAATAGACATCACCGTTAGGTGTAGGTACAACGACCTCGCTGGCTTGTCCATCTCGGAATTCTCGACTTACCCGCTTGAAAGGTTGTTGTACCCGTACTACTTGCTCAATCCAAGGGCTGAACTCTTGAACCTGTAATTTATCGATGCTAGTGGTATCACCAATTAGCCCCAAGACAATTTTATGCGTGCCAACACTTTTTTCTACTGTCACTTTCCAAGTTTCACTTAGTTCTTGACTGATGCGAGTAATTTCTTCAAGAGGTGTACCAGTCTTAAGTATGATAATCATCTGTTTTTCCTTGTATATATTTTGGATGGGCTAATCTTTACAAATCGATGCATTAACATTGCGAGTCGATGCATTGGCATTGCGAGTCGATGCATTAACATTGCGAGTCGATGCATTGGCATTGCGAGTCAATGCATTGGCATTGCGAGTCGACGCATTGGCATTGCGAGTCGACGCATTGGCATTGCGAGTCGATGCATTGGCATTGCGAGTCGATGCATTGGCATTGCGAGTCGATGCATTGGCATTGCGAGTCGACGCATTGGCATTGCAGGTCAAGGTGTAAGGCAGCTTTAGAAAACTTGCGTGTACACCGTAGCTCCTTATAAGAAAAGAAGAAAAGTTCGTCTAGCGCAAAAATTCCGCAAGTTGTTCTAGTTTTGTCCAAGCCGCACCGCTTTGCAGAATTTTCTTGGCAAGGACAATACCTTTAACACAACCTGCTAAAACATCCGTTTCCCCATCAATCGGCTGACCAACTTGGAGCGCTAGGGCTGTATTTAAAGCGACTACATCTTGCTGTGCTTGAGTGCCTTTCCCTTGGAGAACTGCCTTCAATATTTCGGCATTTTCTGGGACATCTCCACCGTGCAAAGCCGCAGTTGGTGCAAAACTCAAACCAAGTTCTTGAGGATTGAGCGTTAGACAACGCACTTTTTTATCTTGGAGTACAGCTAAGTCAGTCACATCTGCCAAACCAGCTTCATCTAAACGTTCCCGCCCGTGGAGTGCGATCGCTTGCTGACATCCCAATTGGGATAAAGCTTGAACAATCTCCTCTAGTAAAAGCGGGTCGTTGACACCAATAATTTGCCCTGTCGGTCGCATGGGATTTACTAGCGGGCCGAGCAAGTTAAAAACAGTCCGCACTTTCAAAGTTTTTCGCAAAGTAGCGATCGCCTTGAGTGCAGGATGCCAGCCTGGAGCAAATAAAAAGGTGATTCCGATTTCGCCCACTGCGGCTTGCACTTTTTCAGGAGTGGCGTTGAGATTTATACCCAAAGCTTCCAACACATCAGCAGAACCAGTTTTGCTAGATGCCGAACGATTGCCATGTTTGGCAACTTTTACCCCTGCGGCTGCGGCAACAAAGGCCACAGCAGTGGAGATATTAAAGGTTGAAGCTCCATCTCCACCAGTTCCACAGGTGTCTATTAGGGGAGTTGGGAATTGGGTACTGGGTACTGGGGATTGGGTACTAGGTGTTGGGGACTGGGAAAACTCTTGCCCAGTCCCTAATCCCCAGTCCCTAGTCCCTATCCTTTGGGATTGTAAGACGCTAGCCATGCCTACTAATTCTTCGGCAGATACGCCTTTGGCTTGAATTGCGGCTAAAATCGCTCCTGATAATACATGAGGAATGGCATTTATCAGCCAACCTTGCATCAGATCCGCAGCTTGGGAAACCGTCAACGATTGCCGATTTAGCAACTGTTGCAATAAAGCTGGCCAGTTGTAGAACTCAGGAAGGATGAAAATGTTATCGGGTGGAGTTGGAATTACAGCCATCATATTCGTAATGGGCATGGGCATTGGGTATTGGGCATTAGGTATTGGGTATTGGGCATTGGGCATTAGTAAAATAGGACTTACGCACACTCTACGAATTCTCGGCGCTCTTGGCGTCTTGGCGGTTCGATAAATTAAGCTTTTTGGCAATTTTTGCGTAAGTCCTATAAAAGACAGACTATTAGTGATTAAGGATTTTTGCGACGGTTTGCACATCCTTGTCACCTCTACCAGAACAATTGATGACGATGCGGGGACTGCCTTCTAACTGAGGACAAAGGGTTTCTAGATAAGCGATCGCATGAGCAGTTTCTAAGGCTGGAATAATCCCTTCTAGTTGCGAAAGTCTTTGAAATGCTTCTAAGGCTTGCTTATCAGTTACGCTGTAATATTCGGCGCGACCAAGATCCTTTAAATAACTATGCTCAGGGCCAACACCGGGATAGTCTAATCCGGCGCTAATTGAATGGGCTTCGATAACTTGACCATCATCATCTTGCAGTAAATAGCTCATTGCACCGTGCAACACACCTATTTTTCCTTTTGTCAAGGTAGCAGCGTGTTTTTCTGTATCTACACCTTCACCCGCCGCCTCTACTCCAATTAGGCGAACTGAAGGTTCATGCACAAACTCTTTGAATAAGCCGATCGCATTAGAACCTCCACCCACGCAAGCCAGTAGAATATCTGGTAATCCTCCCCATTTCTCCTGTGACTGAGCGCGAGTTTCTACACCAATTACAGCATGGAAATCACGCACGATCAGCGGGTAGGGATGGGGCCCTGCAACAGAACCCAGGATGTAATGGGTTGTTTCCACATTCGTCACCCAATCACGGATTGCTTCAGAAGTTGCATCCTTGAGAGTTCCCGTACCTGCCTCTACTGGACGTACTTCTGCTCCCATCAACTTCATCCGAAAGACGTTGAGGGCTTGGCGTTCCATATCTTGGACGCCCATGTAAATTACACATTTCAAACCAAACCGCGCACATACAGTTGCAGTCGCAACTCCATGTTGACCTGCACCTGTCTCTGCGATAATCCGCTTCTTGCTCATGCGTTTAGCGAGTAACACTTGAGCCAAAGCATTATTGATTTTGTGAGCGCCTGTATGATTTAAATCTTCACGCTTTAAATAGATTTGCGCTCCCGTGCCATCTGGTCTAGCGTAGTTTGTTGTCAGGCGTTCAGCAAAATATAATGGGGTGGGTCGTCCAACATAATCGCGGAGTAAGTCTTGCAGTTCCGCTTGGAAACTTGGCTCATTGCGATATTGATGAAACGCGGTTTCTAACTCACTTAATGCAGGCATTAAGGTTTCGGGGACGTATTTACCGCCGAATTTTCCAAACCTGCCTAAAAGGTCAGGTTGCACGGTCGTAGATGAAATCGCAGCTTTGATATCTTGTATGCTTACCATAGTTCAAAATCCTTTCGTGTTCAAGTGTTTTTTATTCTCGTTACGCCGTGTGTAACTTTCTCTCAAACCTAACCTCCAATCCCTTCCCTTCAAGGGAAGGGGAGTAAGAATCAAAGCCTCTCTCCCTGCGGGGGAGAGGTTTGGAGAGGGGTTCCAAGCGTCTGGTTCTAACTTTTTAGAACTTATCCCAGAGATAAGATTCTTTTCGCGTTTTCTTTTCAGAGGTTTGGTAGATATAGCCTAGTTCCCTGTGATTCAAAACGTCTATAGGGCGCACCAAATCGTCAGAGTCAAAATTTGGTAATAGCGATAGTAAATCTCCTAACGCCGTAGCTTTCGGGTTAGACATACCGCCGTCCCAAGGCCACATTAGGTCTTTAGGATTGTGTCCATAAGGCTGACTATGACCATCGGGAGGATAAAAATCGCTGCCTTTATGACCGTTGTCTTGCCATTCAGCCCAGAGGCGGTCTGCGTTGGCATGATGCAACCAAAACACTGGGTCATAGGGCGAACTTGGTATATTGCTCATCGTACCCAGACTCTTAAACGTTATGGGTGTCGTAGTCGCGTTTATTTGTAACCCACCGACTAAGCCATGAATGTAGTTGTGGATGAATCCTCCTGGCGTGACTTTACCTTGCTCATCTATAGAGATAAATCCTTCCAAAGCAGGGCGAAATAGAGAATAATCATTAAGAGCAAGGACACGCTCAATATCTTTTTTGGGCAAAGGGTAATCACTGGCAGGAGGCAGTCGGAGAAACCGGACAAGTGATGTACCTAAAGATGTTCCGGTATCTGGGTTAATGTTTAATGCTGGATTCATAACCCAGCCATTTGCAGCAGCAAAAGCCCCAGGCACTAGGCCGCCTGTAAAGTTCCCCTGATTTGGAATTTTGATGGTTACTCCTTGACCGTTAGAACCAAGAAAGTCATCGTTAAAAATTACATCAAGTGCTTTGGCGTCAGTCCAATCCCAGTATGGCAGGCTAACAGTTGGGTCTACTGCTTGCAAAGCTTGTTCAAATCTGCGAATATATTCTCGATGCCAAGGGAAAAACGCGGCATTTTCATGAGCAAGTTCGTGAACGGAACCATCGGAATGTCCTTTATGGTTATGAATCAAGCGTGTTGCCCCTAAATGTATGGCAACGAATTGGTCGTAAATACTGAGCTTGCTACCTGCGGGAATTATCGTTTTTAAGGTTTTGATAGCTTTAACGAAAGCTGTTTTCTCTGCTGATGTCAGGTCAGTTACGTTCTTTCTTACAGCGAGGTGAGTCTGTTTTTCTGGAAAATTGTAATGCCAATGATATTCGTATTGTCTGTGATCAGTGCGATCGTGGGCAAAGACTGTAATAGCACAGGCGCTAACTAGAAGTAGGCTATAAATTAATATTTTGACGGATTTTAGCAGGAGTTTCATTATTTTAATGGAAGCAGGGGGCGGGGGCAGGGGGGCAGAAAGAGAAATAATTGTATAGCGCTTCTCATTTTGGTGCAGTACAGTTTTGACCTCACTTCCATTCCTCTCTCCTAAGAGGCTACGGTGTACACACAAGTCTGAAATAGCTGAAAAACCCAAGGTTTTACCCCACCCTAACCCTCCGCTTATAAAGGGGAGGGAACTTGATTTCCGGCTTCCTCCCTTGTAAAGGGGGGATTGAGGGGGGTAATTCGACTTGTGTACACCGTCGTAGCTCCTAAGATGAGAGAGGCTTTGAATCTTACTCCCCAACCCTTGTAGGGTTGGGGTTGGGGGTTAGGTCTATATTGGACTCAACTGCAAACCGCTATAATTCCCCACTTTCTTGGTGTGCGGGTGAATTTATCCCACCTCTTGAAGAGATGGACTTTGGCGCTGACTTTCTGTAATGGCTGTTTTAAGTTCTTGACAAAGCTTTTCTACTGCTTGCAATCCTTCAGTTGGGCTACCTTCAGCTAATTGTTTGACGAAGGCACTACCAACAATCACTGCGTCTGCTCCCCATTCCTTTACTTGATGCGCTTGTTCTGGCCCTGAAATGCCAAAACCAACGCCAATGGGTTTATCGGTAATGCTTTGCAAATCTCTAATTAAATACTTTACACGGTCTTGGATTTGAGCGCGGACACCTGTAACACCTGTAACGCTTACCAAGTAGATAAAACCGTGAGATTGACGAGCGATCGCTTCAATTCTATCTCTAGAACTGGTAGGAGCTACGAGTAAAATTACCTCAATTCCGAAAGATGCAGCAGTCTGGATTAATTCTTCTGCTTCTTCTAGGGGTAAGTCTGGTACTACCAATCCTTGCACCCCAGCAGTAGCAATTTGCGCCAAAAACGACTTAATACCCCGGTACAAAATGGGATTGTAATAAGTAAATAGAATTATCGGTGCTTTTAGGCTAGGAATCACCATGTGTAACATCTCTAGCACTTGCTCTAATTTCGTGCCTCTTTGCAAAGCGCGGGTTGCTGCTGCTTGAATTACAGGCCCATCTGCTAGAGGATCGGAGTAGGGAATACCCAACTCGATGAAGTCAGCACCATTGCGATCTAAGATGCGTAAAGCTTCGGCAGTGGTTTCTAAGTTAGGATCGCCTGCTGTGATAAAGGGGATTAAAGCACACTGTTGGCGATCGCGTAAAGTTTGAAAGGAATCAGAGATAGAAGTCATTCTAAAAAATGGTTAATGATTAATTAATAGTTGTGCAAGAATCAACATTTAGCAATTAGCGATGTTCACTCTACATTTTTTGTCGTCGAGTCTTTGAACCTCGTTAATGAGTCTTTTAACTCCGTGAATGAGTCTTTTAACTCCGTGAATGAGTCTTTTAGCTCCGTCAACGAGTCTTTTAGCTCCGTTAACGAGTCTTTTAGCTCCGTTAATGAGTCTTTTAGCTCCGTTAACGAGTCTTTTAGCTCCGTCAACGAGTCTTTTAGCTCCGTCAACGAGTCTTTTAGCTCCGTCAACGAGTCTTTTAGCTCCGTCAACGAGTCTTTTAGCTCCGTCAACGAGTCTTT
>NZ_JBALDF010000037.1:0-11846 GCF_036917275.1 Nostoc sp. | reverse complement strand
TTCTATCGACACTCCAAAAACCCAAAATTTTCACTCCTTATTGAATTTACTACAAAAAGGGAAGGAGAAGCAGCCTGCGGCTGCTTCTCCTTCCTGCTTCTCCTTCCTACTTATAATGATTACCATTATTGTAATTGGTGATTTTATTCCTTGGAAGTCCCTTATCAGCATTAAGATTAGTAACTATTGTTTTAAAATCACTATCTTTTGCCTGAATGGATAGACTATTATTTTCCAAGTTGTTCGTAACTACAGTATTTAGCATAAGATTAAGGAGTGGAAGGTCTAATTGCGAACAAACCACTATTTTATATCATGTTGTAAATATTACTGTAATTACTTAACAAAACTAAGTAATATCAAAGGAATTTAATAAGTTAAGAACTTGTTGCTCAAGAAAAGTAAAGCTAGATTTCTACGAGCCAACTTCATTTCAAAAAAGAAAATAATTTCTTCGATGCGGCAAAGAAGGAAGCGTAAATTATATTTAGCATATTTACATACATAAGATATAATATAATACCAAATATTTGCTACCGAGTTTGCCGAGCTACTTGTTTTAGGTTTCTCTTGAGGAAAGATAGGCTTGTTCACTGTTAATCAATCGTTACTAAAGGGTAGGGTAAGGCTTGATGGATACTCTCCTGTGTAAGCGACTGTAACTATATAGCTGAGTAATTTTCCAAGAAGTATATTATATACAATGAGTTGCTTTTGCCTGAGAAGACAAGAAAAATATGTTGTTGTCGCGTAAAGCCATTGCTACACCTTTTGTAATTTGTGTGTGTATTTTAGGAGTTGGCTTGATTCAATTTCCCCAATTACAAAAACTGATAAATAGCAAACAATCTGCCTCCTTAGAAACTCTAGATAAAGAAATAAAATCAGAAAACATCCGTCTGAATTTTATCAAAAATATGCCTAGTTTTGGTTATGATAATTTCATTGCCGATTTGGTATATATCAATTTTTTACAATATTTTGGAGATGATGAAGTTCGGGATAAAACAGGTTATAGTTTAAGTCCCGAATATTTTGAAGTTATTCTAGAACGTGACCCGCGATTTTTAGAAGCGTATCGCAGTCTTTCTATCAGTACTTCATTGTATGCTGCTATGCCAGAACGTGCGATCGCACTATCACAGAAAGGCTTAAAATCGCTATCTCCCTTCGTTCCCGAAAAGTCTTATTACGTGTGGCGTTACAAAGGAATTGATGAGTTATTATTTTTAGGCAATGCTCAAGCTGCCCAAAAGTCTTTTGCAACGGCGGCAAACTGGGCTAGTAACTTTTCAGATGCAGAGAGTCAGCTTATAGCTAATACTTCCCAAAAAACTGCGGAATTTCTAAGTCGAAATCCTAACAGTAAATATGCTCAGATTGCTACCTGGTCAATGGTTTTAAATAATCAAGTTGATGAAAAAACTCGAAAACGAGTAATTAGGGAAATTGAAAATTTGGGAGGAAAAGTAATTATAACTCCTGAAGGGACTCAGAAAATCTTATTTCCTCCAAAGGATTAAATAATTATTCATAGCATTTTTTTGCGAGAGAAACTTTTACAAGATTGTAATGTTCTCGATAAATTGAGAAAGTAATATGAGTACGCATAATATTTTCAGGAGCAATACTAATGTCAATACAATTAGGAGAATCGGACTTTCAAATATTAAAGTGTTTTCCTGTCACGTACCAGTTGCGTCCTCACCAAGAGCCGGCTAAGTTTGTAGAACAAGTTCGATATCAAATGAAAGAAGGATATCAACTTGTATTCTTGGAAGTAGAGCAGCAAGCTGTGGCAGTGGCTGGATTTCGCATTTATACCTGTTTAGCATCAGGAAAGTTTTTATATATTGATGACTTAGTTGTTGATGAATTAAAGCGGTCACAGAATTATGGTAAACAGTTATTTCAGTGGCTAATTGAATATGCAATAAATCATGACTGTGAACACCTGAGTCTTGATTCTGGTGTTCAGCGATTTGCAGCTCACAGGTTTTATCTCATGCAGCGCATGAGCATTACAAGTCATCACTTTGGAATAGAGTTGTAGTAAGAAGCAATCTGGTTGTGAAAAATGATATTTTTTGGTATGGCGGCAAATTAATTGAGTCCCGAATTTTAGAGTTAGACATTAATGATCCGGGTTTACTTTATGGGGCCACTGTTTTTACAACGTTGCGGATTTATCAGAACTCGCTAGATAGTAATTTAACTAATTGGCAAGCACACTGCGATCGCCTACTTTTCTCAGTACAATCTTTTGGTTGGCAGCAACCCGATTGGAGGCGTGTGCGTCAAGGTGCCCAAATTCTCCTCGGCCACTTCCCCGTTCTCAGAATTACCCTTTTTCCCGATGGCCGGGAATGGATAACTGGCAGATTCTTGCCAGAGGATTTGAGAGAAAAACAAAAAACTGGCGTTGTGTGTGCCGTTGCTAATTCTGAATTTTATCGCTCTCTCCCCTCTCATAAAACCGGAAACTATTTGAGTGCTTGGCTAGCAAAAACTAGCTTAGATGCTCAAGAAGCAATATTAGTCGATGCTGTAGGAAATTGGCTAGAAACCAGCACAGGCAACCTTTGGGGATGGTACGATCGCAGTTGGTGGACGCCGCCAATAAAGGCAGGAATTTTGCCAGGAATTGTGCGATTGCAACTTGTAAACTGGTTGCAAAACCACCAGCAGTCGGTGCTAGAGGAACCTTGGACGGTCAAGTTAGTCCAGAGATTTGAAGCGATCGCCTACACTAATAGTATGGTAGAAATTATTCCCATTCATACCGTTCATCAGCCCACAGGGTCGCTACAATATAATCCCTACCATCCTAGTTTTCTGCAAATAAAGGAGCTTTTTGTAGCATCATAGCCACGCCACTTTGTTACACTTAAGATAAGTTAACATAATTCTTAATAATGACCTCTCGCAATAGAGACGCTAGGCGATGGCGCAAAGCGCCCGCTGAGAGCTAACGCGCCAAAAATACCGGAGGATAGACCTTAGTGAATAAAAAATGGAGAAATGCGGGGCTGTACGCGTTGCTGTTTATTGTCGTCATTGCGCTGGGAACAGCATTCTTTGACAAACAACCTCAAAGCAGAGAGACATGGCGATATAGCCGATTTATTCAAGAAGTTCAACAAGGCAGAGTAGAAAAAGTCAGTTTGAGTGCAGATCGCTCTACAGCAGTGGTTACAGCTAAATATGACGGAAATAAAAGGATTGTGACCTTAGTCAACGATCCAGACTTGATCAATACTCTGACTTCAAAAGGCGTTGATATTTCTGTTTTGCCCCAAAGCGATGAAGGATTTTGGTTTAAGGCACTAAGCAGCTTATTTTTTCCTGTATTGCTTTTGGTTGGCTTATTCTTCTTGCTCCGTCGCGCTCAAAGTGGCCCAGGTAGCCAAGCGATGAACTTTGGCAAATCTAAAGCCAGAGTCCAAATGGAACCACAAACTCAGGTGACATTTGGCGATGTTGCTGGTATTGACCAAGCCAAGTTGGAATTAAACGAAGTCGTAGACTTTCTGAAAAACGCCGATCGCTTTACCGCAGTTGGTGCAAAAATTCCTAAAGGTGTGCTGTTAGTTGGCCCTCCTGGTACAGGTAAAACTCTCTTAGCTCGTGCTGTAGCAGGTGAGGCAGGTGTACCCTTCTTCTCGATCTCCGGTTCGGAATTTGTAGAAATGTTCGTCGGTGTGGGTGCATCCCGCGTCCGCGATTTATTTGAACAAGCTAAAACTAATGCTCCCTGTATCGTCTTCATCGATGAAATTGACGCCGTAGGTCGTCAGCGGGGTGCAGGTTTAGGTGGTGGTAACGATGAGCGGGAACAAACCCTCAACCAGTTGCTCACAGAAATGGACGGCTTTGAAGGCAACACAGGCATCATCATTATTGCCGCTACCAACCGTCCTGATGTCTTAGATGCAGCATTGTTGCGTCCAGGTCGCTTTGACCGTCAAGTTGTGGTAGACCGTCCCGATTATGCCGGACGTAGCGAAATTCTCAAGGTACATGCCCGTGGCAAAACCTTGGCGAAAGATGTGGACTTGGATAAAATTGCCCGTCGTACCCCTGGTTTTACTGGCGCAGATTTATCCAACCTGCTGAATGAAGCCGCAATTCTGGCAGCACGCCGGAATTTGACTGAAATTTCGATGGATGAAATCAACGACGCAATTGATCGCGTATTAGCTGGGCCAGAGAAGAAAGACCGGGTAATGAGCGAAAAGCGTAAAACCTTGGTGGCATATCACGAAGCTGGTCACGCTTTAGTTGGTGCTTTAATGCCAGACTACGATCCTGTGCAAAAAATTAGCATCATCCCTCGCGGTCGTGCAGGTGGTTTAACTTGGTTTACCCCCAGCGAAGACCGGATGGACACTGGTTTGTACAGCCGTGCTTATCTAGAAAATCAGATGGCTGTGGCTTTGGGCGGTCGAATTGCTGAAGAATTAATCTTTGGTGAAGAAGAAGTGACCACTGGTGCTTCCAACGACTTGCAACAAGTAGCACGGGTTGCGCGTCAGATGATCACCAGATTTGGGATGAGCGATCGCTTGGGACCAGTCGCCCTTGGTCGTCAGCAAGGTAACATGTTCCTTGGACGGGATATCATGTCAGAGCGTGATTTCTCTGAAGAAACCGCTGCCGCCATTGATGAAGAAGTCCGCAAACTTGTGGATGTAGCCTATACACGCGCTAAAGAAGTGTTGGTACGTAACCGCCACATTTTAGATCAGATAGCGCAAATGTTGGTTGATAAAGAAACGGTAGACGCTGAGGAATTGCAAGAAATTCTATCGAATAACGATGTAACAACCGCTGCGTTTGCCTAATTTGATGAGTAGTTAAGAGTTAAGAACAATTCCTAACTTTCAACTTCTAAGTTTTAAAATTCGCGGTAATTCTGGGATTTTCTAGAGTTACCCCAATTTTTTTTAATTCCTTGTCAAAAGCCCGGCCTTAATGGCCGGGCTTTTAATCCGAAATGGGGTTATATTCCCCGAAGGTTAGTTATAGAGTTTCAGTATAAATCCGTAGTCTGATAGAGACTACCACCTGAGCATAACCAATTCCGGAAAATTAGAAAAATTTTTCTAGATACACCCAAATAAGAAATCTATAACTCAATACGCTTGGGTTAGAGCCACATAAAATAGACCTCTTGCATAAGTCGAATAGACCCCCCTTAATCCCCCCTTATAAAGGGGGGAAACTTGGAATCTTGCCCCCTCCCCTTTATAAGGGGAGGGTTGGGGAGGGGTGATTCAAGGATTTTTGCAAGAGGTCTAATGTATTGCGTAGGTTGGGGAGCCACTGCGCCCAAGCGGTTTCCTGACGAGCCTTGCAAGTGGCGTTTGAGGAGCGAAACCCAACCTACACAAGCATTTATTGGGTCTAACTACCCTGCCTTAAGCCGCCTTTGGCATCTATGTTCAACCCAACCTACAATTATCCTTAACTAACTGTATTGAGCTATAACTCTGACTTAAAAAAGAAAAAGATAGAATTTAGTGATCATTAAGTAGATTAAAAATTTACATCCGTATCTCCTGTTGCCGTCTTTGATAATTAGCAACTTGGATTATTTAGTGAAAACTAGAAATCAAGGTAATTCTGAGATTTTACAGAATTACCCCAATTGTTCTGAATGCAAAAGTATCGATACATTCTGTGGCGCACCCCTTATAGCGATCAAAAGTGTTCTCCTTTAGATAACTTTCCGAATCTTGACATAACTACCGTCAAGAGTGACTCGACACTCAACCAATCGCCGATCTTAAAGTCTGGATGTCGGTTTTAAAAATAGCCACGCTACAAAGAACGTAGCCGCTGTGAATAGTTGCGTTAAATCCAAAGCAGATAGATAGCCATCTGCAAATGAAGCAATGCTGCGATCAGTAATGCCAAATACCCAGGATGATAGTCCAAACAGCCAAATCCCATTCTTGAGATTTCCGACGAATTCCTTAGAGTCTGATGGTTTTTGGTCTTTCATGAGCTTCTGTTCTGTTGGTGAGAAATTTAGTGATTGATGCGAAATACCTGCCATTGGGAATTTTTCTGACTCCTGATGCTGAATTTACACTTCCTACTCATAATATTAATAAATATTTCAGCTACTTGACTTCGCTACTCAAAGGTACATCTCCTAATGTTGACATCCCTCCTTTGGTTCTGTAACGTCTGATAGATGGCAATGTGTTGATTTATCAGCGTTACAGCTTTGGGTTTGAATGTTGAGATTACATTATCTTTAAATAACTATATAAATATTTATTTATATTCATGGTTAAATCCTCCATAGGATAGATGCATTTCGGAAAAAGCTTTATATTGAATCACGTCGAGCCGTCGTAGTGGCGCACATCTGTGCGTCACTACGCGATGATCTAGATTTTTGGGTCAACCAAGCGGATAGTGGGACGACTCTGATGCAAGTCTTGAACTACTTGCCCAGCAGAAACTACAGCTACAAGGGCAATGATTGCAACAGGTAACACTTTGCCTAAGATAGCGATCGCTAGCAGCACAACTGCACCTCCAAGTCGATACTGAAAACGAATTTTGGAATAACGGATCACCCCAAATCTGTGGAGAATGCTGACAGCTAGAGAACATAATGCTACTGAACCACAGATGAGCCATCGCTGGGAATCGGGTAATGCTAAAGTCGGCTTACTCAACAGGATTTGTTCTACACTAACTCCAGCAGCAATCCCAATCACTAACGGTAAATGGGTGTAGAGCCAGAGATTGACAACACCGACTCTTCCATTTGTCCGCGCTATTTGAATGGGTTTTGAGGGAACACGCACTATTGGAGTCGAGTACCTGCACCAAGGAACGATACACCAAACTTTTGTGAATCAAGAAGTGATTCTTTCTACTGGCGCCTTCGATTCGCCCAAACTGTTGATGCTCTCTGGGATTGGGAATACAGAACAATTATCTTTGAGGGTATTCCCCAAACCCAAGCTTTCTTGTCTACGAATCCCAGTCCTAACTTAGTAAATTAAGTAATGGTTGAAGCATATATTTAAGGTGATATTCAACTAGAGGCAATCTATGGCCATACTTTGACAACATATATCAAAAGCGATCGCATGGTAGGAGTCGCTACCTTATTCCAATAGAAATATCAGTCTATTGAACTCGGCGTTTTATCGGCAACTTGTAGTGTATGGGGTCTAGTAATGATCTCCGTAGGCTTTAGAGGTTGTTTGAAAAGTGATATGTTGTAATATTTTATCGAATTATTATCCCCCTTAGTCCTCCCTTTATACAGCATTTTGCATCTAAATGAAGTACATCCTTACCCCCCTTAATCCCCCCGATGTATTGGGGGGAAATTCCCAATCTAGTTCCCTCCCCAATCTATCGGGGAGGGTTAGGGAGGGGTATTTTTGTACTTCATTAACTTGCAATCTGCTGTAAGGGGGGAAATAAGAAAATCCGGTTCCCTCCCCAATATATCGGGGAGGGTTAGGGTGGGGTAAAAAATATTTGATACATCAATCATGACTTTTCAAACATCCTCTTAGACGCCTAATGAAGTCTGGCTCAACAAACTCATCGGCTGTACTAACGGCAGCAATCACATAGGTAGCTTAGGTTCTGATTTTAAAGCGGGCGATGGGACTCGAACCCACGACGATCACCTTGGGAAAGTGAGATTCTACCACTGAATTACACCCGCGAATTGCTGCCATAAACTTAGGGCTATAATGAATCATACCATTATTTGCAGCTGTTTTCAATTGGAGAACATACACTGTTTTGGCAACTGCTGATGTATGAGTCCTGTGGCTGTTCATATTGGGAAATTTTTTAGCTAGCTGATGACGACACTTACTCCCATATTTAACTAAAGAACAATGTCCTCACCTCGCTCAGTGAAGCGAACCTCTTTAATATTCCATTGGGCATTACTCGTTAGAGTTTTGCGGAGACTGCCAAACAGAGCAAACTGTTCACAACTAGAAAGAGAAGTTATTTGCCGCTTTGACTGAGGAGATATTCGCAAATCAACTGTAGCAATGCCATTTTTGATATTGACACGATACCCAGACAAGCTAAAGTCGCTTGTATCTCGTTTTTCTAAGATTTTACCCACTACATTTTTCACTGGTTCCTCGGCTGGTACTGAAACCTTTTCTGGAATTAGTTTTTGGCACTGAGTATCACTTGTATATAGTGTGATTTTGGTAGTTTTGTTAGCGGCAGCTTTAGAAGTTGGTGAGGAAGGCGTATTTTCCTTAGGAGATTCTTGATTGGAAGATTTTTCTCTCAACTGAGCTACGCTAGGAATTTGGCTGGGAGTCTGAGATGATAAGCTATTCGTTAGTGTTGGGCTAGGGGATGGCGTTCTGCTATCAACATTACCAGCTGTGGGGTTAGAACTACAACTGCTGAGGCTGACAACCATTGCCATAAAAATAATGGGTAAAAAATATCTCTTGGTTGTGTTCATAAACTTTGCTTACAAGTGATATTGCTACTATTAATTTCAGTGTTGGTGGTATCAATTCCGCATAAATTTGTGAATATCAGCCAGTCTATAAAGCGTCAACCTCAAATCTGTTAAGGTCAAAGGTTATACTATACACAGATTGCTATTGCACTGGGCGATCAAAATACGTGTGATTTCTCTTGCCAGTTTAGTCAGCACCACGGGCTTTCTTCCAAAACTTGAAGAAAACAGCAACAAATTTTTCAGTCTTCAGAAGCGCCAAGCTACAATTGATCAAAAATTGTGATTCATTAGAAAAACTTGTGTATTTAGGTTGCTAATTAAAAGCAAATTACTAGTTTTCACTACTTTTTTGCTTGGTCAACTCCTGCACTAATAATTGCACACCCAAAGCCAACAAACCAATTGCTACTATACCAAATATCCCGCTTCCTAAAGCAACTACACCAACAACCAGAGTCCGAACAGCAGAAGAAATCTTCACCACCAATGGATTAATTGAATGGATCGGTTTAGTAGCGAAATTTGTGGCGATCGCAATCATCAGTGAATACACTGCATATGCCATTCCTCCAGAAATCACCGCCCCAGTTAAACAGCGTAACGGACTCGTTGCCGACTGTGTTTTAGTATCCGTTTGTGGTGTTAAATTTTGCTCACTCATACCATTTTAAATTTTATATTTTAGATTGGATCATTAGGAATAATTCTTGTCTATTCTTTATACTTCATTAACGAAAAAGAATTATTTAAACAGACGATGCCACTTTAATACCATGTGTGATTGTTCGAGTTACAAACAATTCTAAGTCCTGATCAGGAATTGCTTCCTTTACTTGCAACAAAACTAGTTCTGCCTGCTGTTGAGACTCAAAAAGAGCAAATACTGTTGGCCCAGAACCAGACATCATTGTTCCTAAAACGCCTTGCTTATTTGCGAATACTTCTCGCAGTTGCAAGACTTGGGGATAGGCTGGCAATACCACACGCTCTAAATCATTGTGCAGTTTTTGGGCAATTTCTCCCGCATCTTTATCCAGGACAGCTTTTACTATTGTTCCTGAATGAACTGCATTAGCACGCGCTACCAAGTTATCGCTATCTCTAATATAAGAATTACCAAACTGCTCTCGATAGGCTTTGTATGCCCAAGCCGTGGAAACTTCCAAGCTGCGGTATTTCCCCAACACTACATATATATTATCTAAACTCGGCAGGGGAGAAAGTTGCTCACCCCTACCTGTTGCGATCGCAGTTCCACCCGCTACACAAAATGGTACATCTGAACCAAGTGTGCCTCCCAACTCCTCTAATTCTGACTGAGTTAATCCCAATTTCCACAGTAAATTTATCCCTACCAACACAGCTGCTGCATTCGTCGAACCCCCAGCCAACCCAGCAGCTACAGGAATCTGCTTATTAACGGTAATCTCAACACCCCCATATTTGGCAAAGGCTTCGGGAAATTGCCTCGCCATTAATTCTGCTGCTCGGTATGCCAGATTACTTTTATCTGTTGGTACTTGTGGGTGGTTACAGTGAACACGGATGCTGTCAATGCTGATGGAACGCAGATCAATTTGGTCTGCAAGTCCGATACTTTGAAGTATCATGGCTAACTCATGATAACCATCAGGACGATTGCCAATGATTTCCAGATACAAGTTGATTTTGGCAGGGGCAATTAGGCTGTAGGAATGCATTTTGAAAGTTAGAAGTTAGGGGTTATGGGTTGCTAGTTGGGAATGGGTGAATTTTGGGTTTTGAATCAAAGCAATCATCTACATGTTCGCTCTTAAGTCCTCATTCCTCACTTTTAACTCCTAACTCATTTGCTAGGATTACCCATTGCTGAACACTCAGGTCTTCGGCTCTGGCTTGGGGATTTATTTTTAATTGTTCCAGTAAGTGGATCAGGCGATCGCGTTCAATAACAGATTGCAAATTATTTCGTAACATTTTGCGCTTGGCACCAAACCCCAACTTTAAAAAATTCTCTAACCGTCTTGGGTCAAGTGCTGCTATTTCTATTTTTCGGGGACATAATCGTACTACTGCTGAATCAACTTTTGGCGGTGGATGGAATGCGGCCGCTGGAACAGTGCAAATTAACTCACACTCAGCCAAATACTGTACCCGCACGCTCAACGCTCCAAAGGCTTTTGACCCTGGTTTAGCATACAACCTTTCTGCTACTTCTTTTTGTACGAGTAACACTATCGAGTCAAATGGTTCGGGATTGGGGTTAGCGATCGTACCCAGTAGTTTCTCGATGATTGGCCCTGTAATGTTGTAGGGAATATTGGCTACTACCTTATTTGGCTGTTGGAAACTGGGAAAGGCTGCCAGATAAGATGGTAAATCTAGAGTCAGAAAATCACCTTGCAGCAGTAAAAACTTTTCAGTCTTACCAAGCTGCTTTGACAACAGTTGGCATAAGTCGCGGTCTATTTCAACTGCAACCAAAGATTGCACCAGGGGTAATAAACGACGAGTCAGAATGCCCGTTCCAGGTCCAATTTCCAGCACGCGATCGCCTTTGGGGGAGCGATCGCTTTCTGTACACTCAGCTGCTTTAATTATTGCGTCGAGCGCCTTTTCACTTTTAAGCCAATGTTGAGCAAAGACCTTACGCGGTCGGATCATCTGTATTTATTGCCTAGTCTAGTTTTTAGCTTTTTCTCAAAAATTCATTATAAATTTTGAAGCCCCTCTACAGCGCTAGACTCACTGTAACTCCTATCTTCTCTTCCAAACGCTCCACGAACGTAGTCATGGCGATCAGGTAGATGCCGATATAAGCGTCACCTGTACGATGGGAGTCTTAAATGCTCTTAATATTATGTATATGGTTAGTTCAGGCGTAAGAATTCCGGATAAATCCCTCCAGCAAGACTATTCCTGCCTTTTTCGATAATCACTCAACGTGAATTATTCACCCAGTCAGGTTCAGCCACTTTGTTTTTGCCCCCCTCCCATTGCTTAAGGCATTCACCTGAAAGTAATGCCACTCAGGCGATTTGCCCTTTTAAGAAAAATAATAAATTTACCCCTTGACAAACTAGGGGATGACTAGTTACTCTAGTTAAGTCGGGAAGCAAAAGACGCAAACGGCCGCTGAACCTAAAAAACATAATACTTTGAAAGCTTAAGAAAAAACCAATCCTCGTCAAAAGATTTTGCTTTTGGGATTTCCCAAAAATATAATCAAAATTAGTAACTAGGATTCCGGGAAATATTTTTTTCGGAGCCACAAACTCGAAACACAACAAAACGGAGAGTTTGATCCTGGCTCAGGATGAACGCTGGCGGTATGCTTAACACATGCAAGTCGAACGGTGTCTTCGGACACAGTGGCGGACGG
>NZ_JBALDF010000036.1:0-56263 GCF_036917275.1 Nostoc sp. | reverse complement strand
CATTTGCCTTATGTGAATGGTCATGGCTACCACAATGGTCCATACATGGGCTTTGAAGGTGCGGTGAATATGGCACGGGATATGTACAATGCCATTTACTCTCCTTTGATGAAGTTGGCTCAAATTGATATCCGTGATGACCAAAAGAAAACTGTTATCGCTGAAGAAAATAGTAAACTTGGGGAGAGTGAAGTAGAACAATCCAAATCTATTGATATTACATCTGCCGAACCGATGCCTACGGCGGTAAACTTCGCAGTACTTGAAAGTTTAAAAGTTGATACTCAACCATTGCTAATACCTAATAATCAACCATTACCTCAACGCCAGCACATTGGAGGTGAATTCTTTGCCTTTTTGGAGCAATTGCCTAAATACTTAGGTAGCTTTTCCACTGAGTACCAGATGCCAATTATTTGTTTTACTACAATTATTACAGTGACTGTTGCAGTTAAGATAATTCTTGCTGTATTAGATGTAATAAATGATATTCCCCAGTTAAATCTAGTTTTTGAGTTGACTGGAATTGGTTACTTAATCTGGTTTGTTTTCCGATATCTCTTCAAAGCTTCTACTCGGCAAGAATTAGCTGCACAAATTAGTTTTCTCCAAAAAGAAATTGTCCAGGGACAAGATTAATAAGCTGTTATGCCTCCACATTTGCTTTTTTTCATAGTGAAAGAAGGCACAAGGCAAACAAACACATCCCCAAGCTATGCAAGAAGTTGCTCTGATTTTGAGATCAAATAGCTATGTGCGTAAGTGTAGCCCGTCGAAGACATTGCGATCGCTTCTCTACCAACGCCAATAGCGTGTCGGAGACAGAAGCTGCACCCTAAGCGTATGCTACAGGGTTTACGAGACGCTCTGCATAACTGGTTTTCAGGGGTACACTCGCCGTAGGCATCGTAAAAACACCACAGTCGTAGTTACTCATGAAGTCTTGTCATGTGTGTAAGTCGTGCAAAATAAAAAAGCTTTTTACTTAAAGTTTTGATAAAGTAAGCGTTTAATTACGTAGTTGAATTGATTTCTTCCAAGCAAGTTGGTATTATACGTTCAATCAAAAATACAAATTCGTATAATAAAATATGCCATAAATACTGTTGAATAATTCATAAAGTTTAAATGCTCAAATCAAGGACTATTTAAACATTAATATTGAGGAAGTCGAGACATTTGCCAGCAATCCTATTTATGCAATCACCATACATCGAGTGTCACTCACAATGGAGAATGTACTTGATAAGTTTCTCATTCTCAACATTTTTGAAACAAGCTATTAGTAAATCCAAGAAGATAGTCTATAGATCATTGTTCATTGAAAATAGCAAATGAGTCAAAGCTTTCGATGGTTTATCAGTATGAGGGCGATGACAGTGATCTAGATTATATCGACGAAACCCAATCACCATTGCACAGTCTTTCAATTCCATCCCAGACATCTGTGTTAAAGCTTGACGGTAAGCAGGTGTAGGTGTCCACAGTTCTTCTATCATTTGTCGCCAAAGACTGCTGAGATTACCATTTATCGAGTTTCTTTAATCTTCGTTTTTTTAATTTATCTACTGACGTGATCGCATCGCAAAAAATTGATCCGAGCTTGCAAGTAGTTGAGCTACCAGATTATTTGTCTGTTGCAGCACCATTTGGTTTAACAGTTATCAAAAGGCTATGGGTTTAGTACTCAATAAAAAATTTGTAGATCCAAAGCAAAAAATACAAGTTTAAAATCTTGGATAAACTGAATCAAAATTGCAGCGAGTGGAAAATGATTGTTGGCAGCGGCAATCACTTGTATAGCCCTTACTACGAGTGAATCATTCTAGAAAAATGAATGACAATTAGCTTATGTAGCAATAATTATTAGAATGCACCAAAATAGTTAAGTAGACACATTACTAAAAACAGTTTTGAATGAATGTTCTGCCAAGCTTTAACTGTCCATTTTACTATTCCACTATCAACTTTTTCAGCATCTTCTAATACCAGTGTGATATCTAAGTTCTTCTGTAAGGCAGAAGATAACATCTCACTAAATGAGGATAATCCAACAATCTGATAATTGTTACTATAACCTAGTTCAGAATTATCTTATAACTAAGGAGTATTAAAGTATGGAAGTTAGCGCTCGTAATTCCTTAAAAGGAACTATTAAGGAAATTCACCCAGGAGCAGTCAACTCTGAGGTCATATTAGAAATTGTGCCTGGGGTGGAAATAACTGCAATTATTACCAAAGAGTCAGTAGAGCATCTCCAACTTCAAGAGGGGAAACAAGCGATCGCTGTAATTAAAGCGTCGGATGTCATAATTGGTACAGAATAGCTCGAAATGAGTAGATAAGTTGTAGCGATCGCTCTATAAGTGGATCGCTACAATTATCTAACTATTTTGGTAAAAGTTGTAGCAGACTGCAAAAATAAAGGACTCTCTGGTATCTGCTAATCCCTGAGTGTTTAACGCTCTTCTATGTCTCTGGTGAGATAAAAATGCTCAGATTTGCTGAGATTCTTGAAATCTTAATAATTTGATTATCAAATGGTTTAAGACTCTGGTAGCCAAAAGCAAGTCTGTAGATGCAAACGGTGTTGAGTTGCATTCAAGGAAATAGGAGAAACCATGTGCCAAGAGCGATCGCAACGTACAATAGCAACTGAATATTGCGGCAATGGTGGAACTTCTTGAATTACAGAAGTAGTCTGATTATCTTTAAGAACTTGAAAATACCCTCCCCACTCTGGGTTCCATCCTTCATTGAAATAGAAAAGTTGAGTTACATGTTTACGCGGGATATCTGTATGAGGACGGTTCCAGAACCCTAAATCATGTCGTGTTAAATAAATTGTTAGTGAATGGTTTTTCAAATCCAAATTAGTAAGATGCTCCATCCCCTCTCGATAATCAGGAGTGAGAAGTTGTTCAATTAATTTTTGCCAACTAAGACTCAGATCGCTGATATCTTGTAGACCTTTGTACTTACTTTCATCCAGAATGCAGCGTGCAAAAAACCTGTAGTCATCATATGTATATTCCGGGTATTCATCTGGCTCAAAGTCTCTAGCATGATATTCTTTATAGTTTGTAGTCGGAAAACTATTTGCTAGTTCAGATTGTACTAAAGTGTCAAGCAAGTTTTCAAACACAATCCATTTATAAGGAATTGACTGCATAGTTGCATTACTAATTGCACTCAAATTCAACATAGTCCCTCTTAAAAAACTTTCAAATAGTTTATTGTTGTTTAACTAAATATCGCTCCAAATCGTCTATCATCCGATTGGCTGCAAGGGGGCCAAACTGAACCCAGTAAAATCCTACCTCATGAACTTTTTCCTGTTGGACAACTTTCAACTTAGACCACAACGGTTCTGCTTTGAGTTGCTCAAGCATTGGGTGTAAATCCCTTGTGCCCAGTACGTCTTCTGATACTAGAAATAAAATATCCCCATCTAACTCACTCAGGAGTTCATTTGATAAAGCGTACCCAGCAGGGCCACCCCGTAGATTTAGGGTTGCTTGACTATCCAAAGTTTGAGAGTAAGGACGTGCAACACCCGCATCTTTGAGAATAACTCCTGGAAAACTTGCCTTCGCCCATAGCCAAAGTGCATCAGTACGCAATTCGGCAACCGAGACTAAAGTTGTATTCAGGCGATCGCCCATTTTTGCTTTAAACTGTGTCAAACGTGCATAATAATTATCCATTACCTGCTGGGCTATTTTAGTTTTACCGAGAACCCTGGCTGTGAAAGCAAAAGATTCTTTCCAAGCTCCAGTGGTTCCAGGAGGAGCCAAAACAGTGGGTGCAATGTGTGATAACAGTGGATAAATATCTTGATGAAAATGCATACCAAGAATTAGGTCTGGTTTGAGAAACAAGACTTTTTCGATACTAGGAGAGAGCCAATCTACATCTTCAATACCTGATAGCGGGCCTACTAATCGCTGCAACTGTGAGACAAATGACTTTGAGGCAGCTATAGGTTTGATCCCCAACGCCAAAGCATTTTCTAAACAACTACCACTAAGTACAACAACTCGTTGAGGATGAGCAGGAACTATTGTCTTACCCATAAAGTGTTGAACTACTCGAACCTGACTTAAAGAAGAAACACTCTTATCATGGCTAATTTTTGGGTAATTAAAAAAGAAACAACCGTTTAGCCACACTACCACAGCAAGCAATCCTGAAAGGGGCAGGGATAGGACAAAACACTTGGTTAACCAATGAGTTGTTCTCATTAAAATTCCCACTTCACTGACAACTCTGCTGTATACGGACGACCAGGAATGATTCTTTGGAGATAGTCAAAGCTTGCTTCATAATATCGAACATTAAATATGTTGTTGAGATTGAGTCCAATGCTAAAGTTATTATTCCGATAGTACAGAGCTGCATTGGTGAGAAAGTAGCTTGGGATCGTATATGTATTCAAACTATCTGGCTTATTATCTCCAACGTAGTTAAAGCCAATTCCACCCCCAAAACCTTTGAGAGAGCCAGTAGCAAAGGTGTAAGTTGTCCACAAACTAGCGACATGAGCTGGTACTCCTTCTACTCGATTCCCGACTGGAATATCATTGTCTTTGGTAACGCGTGCGTCTGTATAACCGTAAAAGCCAATCACATTCCAACCGGGAAGAATCTCTCCGGTGACACTCAGTTCTACTCCCCGACTTCTTTGTTCTCCTGTTTGCACACTATAATCGGGATCGGTAGGATCGGAAGTCAAAATGTTAGTTAATGTTAAATCATATAAAGCAAGTGTTGCTGAGAGTTTGTTATCGAATAAATCAGTCTTAACGCCCACTTCATACTGAGTACCCAGCTGTGGTTCAAAAAGGCTGTCATCTCGACCTGCACCCGTTACCTGCTCAAAAGAGCGGCTATAGCTGGCGTAGAGTGAGACAGGCGCTATGGGTTGATAAACTATGCCTACCCTTGGACTAAAGGCAGAATCAGACTGGACACTCGCCGTTGAAGCAATCCGATTAGCAAACTCATTCTCTACCAGGTCATAACGTCCGCCCACAAGCAGTTTGAGGTTATTGGCAAGTGTCACTTGGTCTTGAAGATAAAAGCCTAAAGCATCATCTCTAAAGTAGACATCAACTCTTCCAAGAATGGCACCTAAAGGTTGACCATACACTGGGTTAAAGACATCAAGAGGGGCCGCAGCTGTTCTAATTATACCAGTGCTTCGGGTTTGTCTGAATAAGTCAAACCCCGCCAAAAGTTTATGTTTAATACTACCAGTGTTAAAATCACCAACAACATGAGTATCTATTGTGTAAGCTTCATACTCTGTTGGCTTTGAATAAGTAATCTGTGTTCTTTCGATAGTGCGGTTGTCTGCTTCCAGCAGACTGGAAACATCTGTTTCACGTAAATCAATGGTTAAAAATGCAGCTTGAAATGAATTACTAATAGACCAGTTATCGTTAAAGTGATGTTCTAGATTGTAATTATATCTATTAAGGTGGCGGTTAAACAAATCAGTCGGTTCCCCTAAATAACGGTTAATAGGGATTTTGCCATTTGGGTTAGGAAGTATAGTTGCACTAGCAATCTGATCATCACCAGTACCTAGTGACTGTTGTATGTCTTCATATTCGGAATCAAAAGTTAGATTTGTATTTTTCCCTATGCGCCAATTAACAACAGGCGAAACGAAAAAACGCTTTTCATTATAAAAATCAGTAAAGTCTTCTGTGGTTCTGTAAGAAGTGTTTAAACGATACGACAGACTGCCATCTTTTGTCACAGGACCAGAAAGGTCAAGTGAAGGTTCAAAAAGTTCATAAGCACCACGCCTTACCTCTAAGGCATAGTAAGGTTGACTCAAAGGCTTTTTAGTAACTATATTAATGATCCCACCTGGATTGACTTGACCATAAATTACAGAGTTTGGCCCTCTAACAACTTCTACTCTATCTATATTTGTCAGCGAACTTGATAAAGCAGCAACATCTGCAAAGCGGTCTTTGACACCGTTTCTATAAACGTTTCTGGCTCTAAAACCTCGAATAGAAAAAGTGTCTGCAATTCGAGATGAAAAATTATTTTGGACGACGCCAGCATTTGAGAGTATTCCAATTAAGTTACGCGGTTGTTGCTCTTCGATAACTTGTTGAGGAATCACCTGAACCGAAGCAGGAACATCACGTAATGGCGTATCTGTTTTCGTTGCAGTAGTGGCATCTGGTACCCGATAATTTGTATCTGGTGGAGCAGTCACATTTAACTCAATGGGCTTTTCTGGCTCTGTTGTAGATGGTTTTTGTCCTGGCGTTGTTGTTGGCTGTTGAGCACTAGAAGTACTAGGGGTCACTCCAAAAACTAAACCTTCTTTTGTACTATCAAACAACTCCACCGCAGGCGCACTCATTTCCCCAGTCACCGTTACTCGCAATGTGTTCGCATCTAAATTTGCAACTGTAATTAATGCAATTCCGGCTACTGGCTTTGATTGTTTAAAATCCCCACTTCTTAGTTGCAACTTGGCGTTAGGGATATCTGCAATATAGGAATTACCCTCAATTTTCGGTAAAACTTGTAATTTAAGAGAATTAGCTGTGACTAAAATTAACTCTATCCCTTTATTAGTAGAGTTAACCTTTACATCCGTAACTAATACTACATCTGTAGTTGCTTGACTTTCGAGAAATTTGTTCTGTCTGGGTACTCTCCATAAATATGAAGCATTAGTTTTAGGAAGCTGTAGCTGATTCAATGTTTGAATTTCTTGGAAGACTTCACCTGAGGGTACTAAAGTTTTTTTGGCTAACGGTTGTTCAGAATATGCTGGATTGGCTAAAGTTAGAGAAACAATAGATATTAACCAGCAAACAGCAGTATATTGTAGTTTAATGAACACTTGACATCCACTCCTCAACGGGTACTAAGTCTTGAAATTGGTGATTAAGTATAATTTTATTCTCAGTTCTTAGTTCCCAAGTACTGTTACTAATTAAATTGGTAAAAAAATGTGTTTATACCAACCTAGTTATTGTAAAAATATACAACTTTTAAATATTTGCGTCTTATTCGAGCCGGAATTTTTTTATTCCATCCGGAATTTTTATTTCTGGCAGGACTTAGGAGTTACCCCAAACTTCTTACGAAAAGCATTACTAAATGAAGGTAGGCTAGCATAGCCTACTGTCTGTGCAACTTCTGTGACTTTCATATTTCCTTCAATAAGCAGCTTATAGGCTAGTTCCATCCGGCAGTGGTGCAGATAGCCAAATACCGTAGTCCCAAAAACCTGCTTAAAGCCTTGCTTCATTGTGCAATCATTTAAACCAACTTGTCGTGCTAGTTCGATAAGAGAGGGTGGGTTGTCTAAATGTTTCAACAAAATTTCCCTAACATCATAGATGCAGTCAATATTTGATGGTTTGAGTGGATTAATCTGCAAGCAACCTTGCTTGATTTGTACTTCTTGATCAACTACCATTGCAACTAATTCCCAAATCTTACCTTCAAGATAAATTTGTTTAGTAAAGCCTTGGTAGGGACATTGAAGAATTTGCTGCACTGCTATTTGCATTGCAGGAGTTTGAGTTCCATAGCGTTCATAAGTCGGTTGATCCCAATGTCTAATAAGATGTTCTAATTCTCTGGGAAGTTTACCAGACGTATTTTCTGTAAAGTAGCGAAATGCATTTGGATGTATGTGAACAGCTACTTCTACTATTCGCTGTGATTTAGCCTCGAATACATCACACTCAGATGCCATCCCACTACCACTCAAAAAGTATTCTCCAGTCTTGAACTCAAGGTCTTTAAATTCGCTCTCTAGCAAAACCGAGAATCGAAATTCTAATGGGTGTTTTCGCTCATGACATTTTAAAATTAATGATTTGGGCTGCTGATATTTGGAAATGTCTAAAGATATGCCATCTCGTAGCTGAATCTGTCGCCAATACCCTTCCCCAAATTGATACTTTCTGGTGATGTCCAAACTCTCCGAAATATCATTATTCTGAATTATTTCTGCTTGGTATAGTAGTTTTAAGTAATCAGCTTGCGAGAGTATTAATGTCATTGTAATGGGAGGCTATTATGAAGTATTTAAAGAGTCAAAATAACAGAGACTTGGCTCATCGAGTAGATTCAGTTGTTTATAAAGATGTTGTTTACGAATTTTCCGAACAAGAACTACTACCACACACTAGACATGAAGGATCGCGATAAGAATGTCGTTTGGCAAATTCCATTCGCATCAAGTCAATTGTCAGCAGTTGTGACAATAGGGGTTGACTAAACTTAGTAATCAGCTTTATTACCTCTAATGCACTAAGACAAGCTAGTGTCCCAGAAACAGCACCGAGAACCGCGAACCCACGTTGATCCCAATCCGGCTTTTCTGGAAATAAGCATGATAGACAAGGAGTGACGCCAGGAATAATCGTCGTCAGGTAAGCTTCCATTCCATCCATCGCAGCTTCCACCATTGGTTTTTGCCAGCGCACGCAAGCCTCATTGAGCAAGTTCCGCTCTGTGAAATTGTGGGCGCAATCAACAGCTATATCAGCAGATTGCACTAAAGAATCTACATTCTCTTTTGTAACGTAATCATGAACTGCTTCCACCCGAATATCAGGATTAATAGCTTGCAGTGTTTCTCTGGCTTTGAATACTCTTGGCTTACCTACCCAATCATTTGTCATCAGAACCTGACGATTCATATCATCTAGCCGTAAGTCACCACCCCGAACTAGAATTAGCCGCCCAACACCTGCTACTGCCAAATAAAGTGCTGATGTACCGCCCAATCCCCCTACACCTGTAACTAAAACCGTTGCAAACTTCAAGCGCTTTTGTGCTGCTTCTCCAAAATTGGGAAGCATCATTTGGCGGTGATAGCGTTCTAACTCACTGGGCGTTAAGTTCATCACTTTTTACCTCTTTATCAGTCGTAAAATTTATCACTTAGTTGGTATCAAGTATTGTAGTTGTCTATACACTTTTCTAATTTAATACCTGTAAAGTTGGTATTTATTCCAGGCACTATTAAGGGAGCTATGTGCAAATATAGCGATGTCTATGATGGTCACTGAGCTGAATGGCACTAAGAAAAGCTCTAAGCTATGCAGGATATGCGCTACAGCTTTTAAAGCTATTAAACAGTGTTGGGACGGGGCAGGCGATTGTCTTTGATGAAATGCTGCGGGGAGCAAATGAACTTCAGTTTCAGTTATAGATTAATTACTGAAATTTTTTGATAAATTTAAGTTTTCAATCTATTTACATAGCTAATTCGTGATTATAAATTCCCGCAATTAAATTCGACCTTAAGCCAAAACGTCGGTGACGATTTCGATATCTATCAGACAAAATTTTAAATATTTTTAGACGACGATTTACATGTTCAACAGCAATTCTTAATCGATTGAGTTCTCGATTGTATTTATTTTGTTCTTTCGTCAACCTTCCACCTTTTGGTTTTTTAATCAGTGTTTCACTCAATTGATGAATCTTATTAATCCTTTGATAGCCTTTATCCGCTATAACTTTAAGTAATTCTCCAAATTTTATCCCAGTACTTTTAAATAGTCTAAAATCATGGATTCTCCCCATACCATGCACTAAACAGATGATTTTACTAATTTTTTGGTGGATAACTACCTACGTTTTTAAAGTATGTTCTCTTTGTTTTGCGCTAAAAAATCTTTTTTTTTGACAACAGCATTGAAGTCTTCTCATTTATCCTGCTCAGTTGTAAAGTACGTCTTTTATTAGGTCATTTATCCTGATTTTCTTTGATTTATCAAGTTCGCATTATACCAAATTAGATGAGCTTACCTTGTGATTACATCCCTTAAACCCTCATTCTTGCGGGTAGCCAGAACTCTTGGTGCAACGGAAGTGGCAATCTTCTGGCGCATCAGTCTACCTCTAGCACTACCTGGAATTGTAGCGGCTACAACTCTCGCCTTTGCCCGTGCTTTGGGTGAGTTCGGTGCCACGTTGATGCTGGCGGGCAATATGCCAGGACAAACGCAAACAATGTAAATAACTATGGATTAAGAATTATTAGTCAAAAAATGCAATTATCCTGCGTGTTTTAATCATGCCATCTACTCAAAGATGGCATAATAAGCACTTTTGTAGTTGCACCCAAAGTCGGGAAATCATAGTAAATGTTCTTGTTTTTGTGTTACAAGCCATTGTAGTTCTAACCACAAACACGGATCTATCTGCTTTACCTTCGACATCGGATCTCGCAGCAGATGCGTAGCATTTAGGCACACAACCTCAACTAATCCCGCATATTCTGCTACTTCTCTGAGTATAGATATCTGGGCTTTGACAGCAGCAATCAGATTGTCAGGGCAATAAATTGTGAAGTATGGCAGAAAGTGAACACGAGGTCTTCCCCAATAAGACTCGATAAGTTTAACATGACAGTGTTTTAGCAATTCCTCGACTTGTGGGAAAGAATGAGCAATAACCGTTTTGAATTCTTTGACTAGCTCTTGTTCATACCAACTTGTGTTCATAGTTATAACTTTCATGCTGAAAGTAGCAATTGGGAATTTTGAATTGTGATTTAGTTTTTCTACTAATCACTGATAACTCAGTACTTACCAACCTTGGCACGAATATTTTTTGGGGTACTGTGTAGTACAAAAAGGTCGGCGAAGCAATTTTTTACTAATACTGCTTCCGTTCTCCTCAAACACTATCAAGTGCAATACTTGCTCTAAGAAACGCCGTTTGTCAAAAATACCTTGAATTAGCACTTCTAGTTCAGTTGTGCCCTTGGCAGGAAAGTCTTCGCCATCAATCGTGTGCCAGGGTAAAAACTCCTCCCAGCCCGAGGTTAATGTACCGATTCGGGCCCGACTTCCATAAGTAATAACTAGGAATGTGTTGTAGTCAAACAGCTTTGGTATTTGTTGACAGCAGGTCTGAATTTGTTGATAACCTTCTTTGAAAGTGGACTGTTCATCACTTGGCTGAATCGAGACAATAACCGCCAAGGGTAAACCGTTGATAAAAACAACTACATCAGGACAGTGAGCATAACTCCCCTCAACTACAGTCAAGGGATGAATGACTAGCCAATCATTGTTCAGTAAATTAGACGGATCAATCAGCCACACTTTGTCATAAACTATTTCTTCGTTATACAGATATTCAACTTCCACACCATTAGTCAAGAATTTGTGAAAGCGACAGTTATTTTTTGGCAAGTCAGAACTTTCTGTGTAAGTAACCTGATGGATAGCTGCGGCGATCGCCTCATCAGGTTTTGTGGGGTTAATTTTCTGCAAAGCACTACAAAGGCGCTGATACAAAACCACATCACTATAACTGCTACGCCCTATCTGATGCTTACCCAAAGCAATATCTGCCTCTAACAAAACTGTGTAGCCAATAACCTCGAACCAGGTAAGCAAAGATGGTGCGTAGGCGTAGCCCGCCGTAGGCATCGCAGATTGTGTGAAATCAAAACGGTGGCGAAGCTTTCTTGAAACACGACTCGTCTTAGCAGTTTTTTTTAGTTGTGCTGGATTCATCAACAGTAGAAGACTTAATTTGAGTCAACGCAAAAGCTAGTGCCTAGTTACTGGCATCGGTTGGTATATTCACAGATGAAATATACGGTTTGATAGTAACTATCAAAGCTGAAGTTGATCTGCAAGATTGTATCTTGTGCTACATTATTACCAATATTATTGGTAATAATGTCATGAACAGTTAGAGTTAGCTCTGTTTAATGCTTAACCTTTATTTCTTGCTCTAAAAACAGGTTGCCAATATCAAATAAAAGTTGCATAGTACCTCGATAGCCAACCTTGGTGGGATGACCATGATCTAAGCGGTCAAAAATGGGAATCCCTTGACGATAGAGAGGAATTTTTAAGCGTTGAGCGATCGCCGCTCCATGAGAGTTGGTAATTAGTAAATCAGATCCAACCGCCAGTTGCTCAAAGTCTTCCAAATCGCCGATAGTGATGCTTTTAATGGGAAGTTTTTCTAGCAGAGGAAAGCGTGTTGTTGTCACTGCTGCATGAATCTCAACTCCTAGCGATCGCAAAAAAGAAACTGTTGACCAAAGTAAATCTGGTTCCAGCGCTAGAGAAACTCGCTTGCAACCAAAGTAAAAGTGATTCTCCAACATCACATGTTGTAGCTGACGGCGTTGACGGCGGTATTTTTCAGGTACCCTGATACCACTGATATCTGCCAATGCTTGGAGGAATTTATCTACTGCTGTGAGTCCCGTCAATTCACTAAATACTTCGTAAGGTATATTGAATCTTTGCTCCAAAATTTGCGCCCCACCCCGCATACTATCGCCTAGTGCCAAAGTGAATACAGAATTACCAATTGAGCGCAACTGTGCTGCATTTGTGCCATTAGCTGTTATGGCACTAGAGGAATCTTCTATATGACCATTTAGTGAGCCAGAAAGGTCAGGTACAACAATAGGTACAAGTCCAAAGGAAGTGACAATCTCTTTGATTTCCCGTACATCCCCTGGTGTGAAGGCAGAACTCGCCAAAATAGTGATTTGTGTAGGACAAGCATCTTGCTTGGAGCTTTTTTGGGGGATTTCCCTGACTATACTCTCAACTGCACCAGCAAAGCCATCCTGTAATGTACCTTTGAAATCTGGTGTAGAGACAAGCACAATTGGTAAATAATCTAGTTCTGGGTGACGGTAGCGAATCTCCTTAACAAAGCGCCCCATGTCATCTCCTCTGGTTTCCACGAGTCCAGTGCTACAAAGACCGATAATTTCTGGTTTAGACCTCTGCACCAAAGTCAAGATTGCTTGTTCAACTCTTTCCTCACCACCCAAAATGGTTGCAACTTCTGTCATTGCTGTACTGGAAAGGGGAATCGCCTGACGGAAATGCTGTACTAATACTGCCTTAGTTAAAGCAGTACAGCCTTGAGAACCGTGTAATAAAGGCATCATCCCCTTTAACCCCAAAAAGGCTAAAACTGCACCTACAGTTTGGCTTTGCTTCAGGGGATTAACTGCAACTGATGTACTCGTAATGCTAATAATCGCCATTAGATATCCTCCTCAGAAGAATTTCCTACTGACCACGGGGCTGGCTGACATACTTGCTGCCACACAGGGTTGTAAAAAGCGGCATACAGTTCTCGTGCCACCTCTAAAATTCCTATGTAGCCTGCATAGGGATGGTTGCGTTCTTGATTAATATCCAGGAATGGAATCTTAGCTGTGAGAGAGGCGTCTTGATGGCGTTTATCAGCAACTAACATATCAGCTTGATTTTCGTTAATTATCTGTAAAATTTCTTCAGAACTATTTTGTTCTAGAATTATGCCATCTTGACCCAGTAAACTTTTGACTCTAATTCCATCCTCCTCAGTATTATTCTTAGTACTAATAGCAATAACTTCCATCCCCAATTTCTTAGCAGCAAAGATAATCAACCAACTCTTGAAATTTCCAGTAGAAAGGATAACCCGCTTACCTTGTAATCGGGTAATATACAGAGCGAGTTTTTCATCTATTGCAGCAGTTTCTTCTGCAATTAGTTTTTCTGTACCTTCTTGCAAATCAGGATTACCCAACTTTGCGGCAATATTTCTTAAACACTGATTGATTTGCTCTATGCCATAAATAGACTCTTCAATATAGGGAATACCATATTTTTTCTCCATGCTTTTTGCCATGTTAATTAGTGCTTTGGACGAGAGCAGCACATTAAGTTTGGCGCGATGGGCATAGGAAACTTCTTTGTAGACAGCATCACCTGTAATTTTTGCCAAAACTCTAATACCTAATTTCTCTAATAACGGTAGAACATTCCATATTGCACCTGCAATATTGTGTTCACCAATTAGGTTGATATCATAGGGTGTACTAGTATCTGGTTCAGCTGTTCCAATAACATGTTCTAGCATTGCTTCACCAGCAACACGGTTGCCTAA
The DNA here is from genome assembly GCF_036917275.1 of Nostoc sp. Classification (GTDB taxonomy): domain Bacteria; phylum Cyanobacteriota; class Cyanobacteriia; order Cyanobacteriales; family Nostocaceae; genus Nostoc. The sequence goes on along the minus strand of NZ_JBALDF010000036.1, from coordinate 42,331 downwards.
ATTTTGATTCCCAATAAACCCTGGGCAGTGTACAGGGATAGTGGGTATTCCTGTTTTCTCGGTGGCATCTTTGCAAACTCCCTCTATATCATCTCCAATCAAAGCGGTAATGCAAGTGGAGTAAACAAACACCGCCGCAGGTTTGTAGCGTCTTTGTAATTCTAAAATGCCTTTATACAGCTTTTTGGCTCCACCAAAGATGATATCGTTCTCATCAATGTCGCTGCTAAAGCGTATCTTGTACAGCATAGAACCAGAAGAAAGACTGCTGTAACTTCCCCAAATACTGGCAGCACAGCCACTTGGGCCGTGAACTACATGAGCAGCATCGGTGATTGGTACTAGAGTAATCATTGCACTATCAAAAGCGCAACTCCCTTGGGTAGTTCCAGGTTGGGGTAATTGTGTGGAAGACTTTTTTTTGTTTTGCATCTGCTGCTGACGAGCATTTTCGGAATTTGAGTTACTGAGTGAATCGTTGGTTTTTCCTGGAGTGTGATTCATTTGTTTGGTGACAATAGGTAGAAGTTGTTAGGTATTAACTGAATTCCCAAAGGCTTTTATATGACTTTTATTTATTTACTGTGTATCTAAAACATGGAATAAAAGGGAATGAGAAAAAGAATTTTCCATCCCCTAGAACATAAACAACCAACTAAATTAGAGAAGGAGAAAACAAAAACACGAACTAGACTATTAAAGTATTAATCTTGCCCTGTAGGTGTTAGTGTATTAGCATTATGACTGTGAAAAAAACACGCAGAAATTAAGATTAGCAATTCGATTACCTCCATTTTAAAGGATTGGTGAGAGAGTGGGCGAGAATCGCCCACCTAATATTTACTTTGTCTTTAGCACCTGAGTCAGACAAAGAACCTTACTTCTTCTAGCTACCGGAAACTATTTCTACGTTTCCTTTTTTCAGTGCTTCTAGTGCTTCGCCTTGAGCATCTTCTAGCTTCTTCTCACTATCTGCTTGAGCGTTAGCAGCACCTATCAGTTTTGCAGCATTTTCTTCGCTTTCGAGAATACCAAATTCAATCAACAAATCTTCTAGCTCGTCCATCTCAATAGGTGTAGGAACAGCAAAATTTGTATTGTTGATAATCTTGTCCGCTAATGTCCGGTATTGATTAGCTTGATTGCTATCAGGTGCGTACTCGTTGACAGTCATCCGGCGCAATTCTGCGTGTTGCACGATGTTGTCGCGGGGAACAAAGTGAATCATCTGAGTACTCAATCTGGCCGCCAATGTGCTAATCAGTTCGTCTTCTCTGTCAGTATTACGACTATTACAAATTAGACCTCCTAAGCGCACGCCACCAGTATGGGCGTACTTGAGAACACCGCGAGAGATGTTATTAGCAGCAAACATCGCCATCATCTCACCGGAGGTAACGATGTAGATTTCTTGGGCTTTACCTTCACGGATTGGCATAGCGAAACCACCGCATACAACGTCGCCCAACACGTCGTAGGATACGAAATCTACATCTGAGTAAGCGCCGTTTTCTTCGAGGAAGTTGATGGCGGTGATGATACCGCGACCGGCGCAACCTACACCAGGTTCAGGACCACCAGATTCCACGCATTTGATATCTCGGAAACCATTGATAACAACTTCTTCAAGTTCGATATCTTCCACAGCACCACGTTCAGCAGCGAGGTGCAACACGGTGGTTTGAGCTTTACAGTGCAGAATCAAACGTGTAGAGTCAGCTTTCGGGTCGCATCCCACAATCAAGATGCGTTTACCCACTTCTGCCATTGCAGCAAGGGTGTTTTGGGAAGTGGTAGATTTACCGATACCGCCTTTACCGTAGAAAGCAATTTGTCTAATTTTTTCGTCGGACATGATGATTGATCCTGTAATTGTTTGGTGGATTTGTCAGTTAATGAGGCGATTGTGCTGTCAAGTTACAGCATTGACCATGTGTAGAACGTCGTTGGAGGTGCTCGTTCTACAGCAAAAAGAGTTTGAAGAAAGAACATATTCAAGTTTTGGTCAGTTTTCGTTGACTATTAGTCATTATTTTTTCTGACTAATGGCTACACCAATAAGACATCACTCAAGGAATATTGCAAGTATTACCATCCGCTCACTCAAATGATTTCTCTGGCGGTAGTAATACCAATTGGAAAAAAGAAAGCTACAGATTCCAAGCTGGAAACCTAGATTAAATCCAAATTTCTTAATTACGTTAACGTAGCGTTAGCGAGTCCGCGTCCCTTGCGCGTCTCGTAGAGAGCGTACGTACTTTACTTCTCCCGGAAGCGAGTATTACGAATTACGAATTGGCATAACTTTATATCTCCTTTCTTCAGCATTATCAGTTGTTGTAATCCCCTGAAGGTTGCTCATACCTAAAGAGTGGTTGCAGCAGGAATTTAAATTTACGCGAAGTTTTCCTTTAACACACAACCAACCAAGCATTGCAATCCACTCTAAACAGTCGCTACAACTTCTCCGATTTTGCTGATATCGTAACCGCCGAGAATTTCAAATTGTGAGTGAACCAGGCGATGTCCCAAAGTACTAAGCAATTGCTGTACTGGTGCTTCTTCTAAATATTCCTTGAGAATCACTAAGTCGTATCTTGATTGATGCAGGGGAATGAATCCCAGCCCAAAGGCGGTAGCTATAGATGCCGTACTAATACCTGCATCCACAACTCCTAATCCTACAGCTTGGGCAACATCTTGGTGATTTTTGACAATATGGTCAAAGCCTTGGATAGCATGGAACGGTATCTGCTGCTCTTGCAGTGTTTGTTCCAAAAGCATCCGACTACCGGAACCTATTTCGCGGTTGACAATAGTCGCTCCCCTTTGTACCAAGTCGCCAACTGTTCTGATTCCTCTTGGGTTACCAGACTTTACCAAAAGTCCCTCCTCCCAGACACCAAGGGTAATCAGAACTGCTTCCCTCCCAGCCAGAACATTTCGAACAAAGGGAGTGTTATACTCACCAGTCTCAGGATCATACAAGTGCATCCCGGCAATGTGCGCTTCACCTTGGCATAGACTATATAATGCAGCCATGCTGTTGGCGAAGTTAAATTGGACTCGCAGTTGGGGATGCCAACGTTCAGTTGCTCTCGCCCATAATGAAATCACAGGCGCACAGCCAGCAATCACAATTGTGTTGTGAAGGGTATCCAGATTATCGTCTAAAAGCCGGACTTGAACTTTATCTGTACCTATCCGGCTTTTATCCTCACCCGCCAGATACCTTGCGGGAACCCCGGCAACTGCTTCACCGTCGGCCGGAATCATATCTTGGCGAAAAGCATCCTTGCCAATCAAGGGATAAGCTATCCATTGTCCTCCTACGCGAGCCAGACTGACTCGTAGCGGCTGACCATAGGGAACAGGCTTGGCAAGAACGGCTTCAATTTTAGGTAAATCCCGCTCTAACCAGAATAGATCCTCAACTTGACAGCCAAGCGCTTTGGCCAAACGAAGTGTTATGGCTACTGAGGGGGCATATTGTCCCGACTCTACACCACTAATAGTCTGACGAGTCACATTAGCGATGTTAGCCAAATCTTGTTGGCTCATGCCTAAACGAGTTCTAATCGACTTCAAGTTATTACGGAGGTCACTATCCTGCTTCATTGGCTTTGTCTCTTAGTTTCAAAAAGCCGTAGCGGATTTAAATATTGCATCTGCCAAGGCGAAAGTCTGGTCTACGAGTTTATATCATTTCTCTTTGACGACAGACATGACTGTGCTTTCGCTTTCTTAATTCCCCATATTAAAAGACTATCACAGAAATTGCCAATTTGCTTGCCTAGCGCAAATTATTTTTGCGGGTGGTTGCTTTTTACCCATATTCCGCATCCAGAACTGTCACACCGCAACTAAGGTGATTTATAGGAAAGAATTTACCAATAGAGGTAGAATGTAGCCTTGATGCAAAACAAATAGGAGCAAGCATTTGGATACGTTAGCCACAGCAGGTGCAGCCAAATAATTAACAGCATTGCAAATAGAAGACTTGCGGTTGGCAGCATCGAAAATGAATGGAGTAGAACGTCGGAGTTTTCAGGCACAGATGACATTGAAATATTTGAAGGGAAGCGCAAGGCAGGCAGAAACGGTATTTAGCTGGGGTAGACAAAATATAGAGGTAGGATTGGCAGAAAAACGAACAGGGATAACCTGTGTAAGATTACAGTCAATTTTTAGCGGAGCAAACCTTTGTGAGGAGAAACTTTGCAGTTGCAGCATTGTCACTGCTGCATCTTGCGGAATCTCATGCTAAACAAGACCCGACATTGAAAACATCATTAGCCGATACCAGACTAACAGCATCGGCATTGAAAGAGATAAAAGAGCTTGGATTTAGCCCGGAGCAATTGCCAGGAGCTAGTACAATGGCACAAGTATTGAACCGAATGGGCTATCGTCTTCGGCTAGTTGTAAATGCCAAGCCTCCAAAAAAATACCACAAACAGATGACATCTTCAACAACATCAAAGACTTTGAAAATCTTGCAACTAGCGAATCAGTTAAGAGACTAAGCATGGACTGTAAAGCCACCGTAAATATTGGCGATTATTCGCGTGGAGGAAAAATTAGAGGGGACAATCAAGCTAGCGACCACGATATGGGATGCAAGGAAAAATATATTCCCTGTGGGATTGTAGACGAAGATAATGGGCAACTACATATTATCTTTGGTAGTTCCTATAAAACCAGCGATTTCATTGTTGATAACCTGATTCATTGGTGGAAAACAATTACATCAGAACAAAGACAGGATACTGAACTAATACAAATTAAAATTGATAACGGTTCCGAAAGTAGCGGAGTACGAACTCAATCCTTAAAAAGAATGGTTGAATTTGTTGACCAGATACAAAGACCAATTCAATTACTTTATTATCCCTAAATCTTGGCGGTATAGGTCTTCACGTACATGAAATCGTAACACTCGACACAGTCCATCACATTATTGGTTCCTTCCACTGTCACTATTTGTGTGACTTTACACTCCATGTTTAATAACTTTGCTAAAATTGTAAGTCACAAAAAATCAGTATTCCCTACTAACTCTTATAATAGATAAATAATTCAAATTGACAACTATCCTGCGGGGTATGATTTCAGCGAGATTTTAACTTATCTTGGGTAGCAGAACACTGTGATACCTGCGGCAGTAAACAACGCAGTCAGTCTCATGGATATGCTTTAATCGTTGATGGGTGGTAATCGACTCGTATTTGACACTAGTAGTAATGCAGAATGGCCTAGTCATCACATTATTTTCATTGGGACTGCTTGCTCAAGCTGATAAACTGCTATAAACAGAAAATAAGCAATCAAATGAACGAATTACAAGCAATTTTAGAAGGCTTCGAGTCAAGTCAAAAAAATGGTGAAATCACTTTCCTTGCCACTGTAGTTAAAACTCAAGGTTCAACCTATCGCCAACCGGGTGCTAAAATGTTGATGACAAATGCAGGTCGGATGATCGGAACAATCAGCGCTGGTTGCTTGGAGAATGACGTATTTGAGCATACTCAACAACGAATGTTAGACGGCAAACCAATTGTTGTTACTTACGATAATACCGCCTCTGAAGATATTCTTTGGGGCTTTGGTCTAGGGTGCAATGGAATGGTTCAAGTTCTCATCGAACGTCTTGAGATAGAAAGCACACTGAATGCGATCGCTTTTACACAGGAGTGCTTTCATAAAAAACATTTGGGTATTATTGCTACAATCTTTGCTTTTGAAGGCGGGGTAGATGTGAAACTTGGGTCGCGCTTACTGTTGTATCCAAACGGTAAAATTCTGACTGACATTAAAGATCCACATTTAATTCAATCTTTGAGTGCAGATACTCAAGCAGCCTTTGCTAATCAAAAGTCAAGCGTAAACAACTATCAGTTACCTTTAGGCAGTGTAGAAGTTTTTATCGAAGTTATCCACCCACCCACATCTTTAGTAATATTTGGTGCAGGTTATGACGCTGTACCCGTAGCACAGTTTGCTCAAGCATTAGGTTGGCAAGTTACTGTAGTCGATTGCCGAGCTAATGAGGCAACTAGATCGCGATTTCCTATGGCTTGTGATGTGATTCTTAGTCGGCGAGAAATTCTAAAAAGACAGGTATTTATAGATGCCTACACAGTTGCTGTAGTGATGACACATAATTATCTTGATGACTTGGAAATTTTGAAAATGTTGCTACCATCTCCTGCACGCTACATAGGGGTTTTAGGCCCTAAGGCGCGGACTGAAAGGTTGATTGAAGATTTACGTTTGCAAGGAATAGTTTATACTACTGAACAATTAAAAAGATTGCATGGTCCTATTGGAATTGACATCGGTGCAGATACACCGGAAGGAATAGCGATCGCCATTATTGCTGAAATTCAAGCAGTACTGACAAACCGCAGTGGTAATTTTTTAAGAAATCGCAATCAACCAATTCACCAATGCTATGAAAGCAACTTAAACTTGCTAGTTACCACATAGTTTTTATCTGTCATGGTATTTAACATTGAGCAAATAGACAATAAAAAATCAACCATAGCCATTATGATTCTTGCTGCTGGTGCATCTACTCGTATGGGTACACCTAAACAACTATTGCTTTACCAAGGACATAGTTTTTTGCAATACATTACAGAAATGGCGATCGCTTCAGTTTGCCAACCTGTAGTAGTAGTACTTGGAGCAAATGCAGAACAGATTCATCCCCAAATTAAGCAACTTCCCGTTAGAGTGATTAAGAACTTGGATTGGGCTTGTGGAATGAGTACTTCAATCAAAAGCGGTATAGAATTGTTGAATAATCTTCCTCAAAAAATAGAAGCGGTAGTTATTACAGTTTGCGACCAGCCATTTGTTTCTTACCAAATTATCAATCAGCTTGTTGATGCATATTATTCAGAGAAAAAACCGATCATTGCTTGTGAATATGCGGGTACATTAGGTGTCCCATCTCTATTTAGTCAGATGTTTTTTTCAGAACTTGCTGCTTTAAAAGAAACTTCAGGAGCAAAAAAAGTTATTAATAATAACCTCAATGAAGTCTTTTCCATTCCGTTTCCACTAGGTAATATTGATATTGATACACCAAAAGATTATAAACAATTGTTATCAATTACCAATTTGGCTTCTGAAGTTCAGATGGAACAAAACGAGTATCTGTGAAGATGGCAATAAAATAGAATGGCACGCAGTTATTAACGAACCAAAAGGACTTGTTTTGAATTTGGGCGCCGGGTGGTGTAAAACAAGTGCCTTGATTACAGTCTCTTACCTCAACACCTATAACTTGGGCTTATGTATAGGTAATTTTGTCAGGAAGCATGGTGCGGGTGCAAAGGCACGTACGTTGTCTTGACCAAGCCGACGAAGCGCGGGATGTGCAAATCTTGGTACGTGAACGCTCACGTAGTAAACCATCTGGCTTTTCTACAACAGAACTCAGTCGATAGAGAACAAAATTATGCCAGCTTATTTAAATCATCGAACTAGAAGTCACCCATCCGTCAAAGCTGGTCAAGTATGAGCGGGGCTGCCACTGAGCATGTTGTCGCGGCTGGTGGTCGCTTTATTGTGCGCGGCAATAATTACAAGACGATCAAGGGTGACTGCAACCCTCAGCCCTGATCATCGTTGAGTTCCCCGACATTGAAGCTATTGAGCGCTACTATCACTCCGACATCAATAAGGAGCTGTCGCAAACCAGGCTCGCTGGTAGTCGCGGCGTGAAATACCGGGCGAGCGCGATCAAGGGATCGTTTGTGGGTTACAACTCATCTCAAACCCGATTAGGAAAAACTACGGGTCTCAACTTAGACAAGGTTTAAGTTAAATTAAAGCAGCTATTTATTTAGAAAACTGTAATTTATGTTTAAAATTCTGGTTATTGATGATGACCCTACAGTGCGAGCAGTACTGAAAAGCACACTCCAAAAGCAGGGTTATGAGACTACTGTAGCCAGCAATGGCGAAGAAGGAATTATACAAGCACAACTGCTACATCCTGCTCTAATTATCTGTGACTGGATGATGTCCCAGGTAGATGGGCTAGAAGTCTGTCGTCGAATTAGAACAGATCCAAAGTTGGCGACTACTTTTTTTATTCTATTGACGGCTAGGGGAGCAGCTCGAGGAGAGGAGGAAGATAGAGTTAGAGGACTTGACGCTGGAGCAGACGAGTTTATCTCTAAACCAATAGAAATGAATGAATTGAAAGCACGGGTAAGAGCAGGACTAAGATTACACCAGCTAAATCAGGATTTACAAAGTCAAAAGCAAGCTTTAGAGACACTTAATCAGGATTTGCAAACCCAAAAGCAAATTTTAGAAGCAGAATTGTCTGAGGCAGTTGCTTATGTGCGATCGCTTCTACCATCACCGCTTGTAGGATCAGTAACTACAGAAAATCTGTTTATTCCTTCAGCGCAGCTAGGGGGTGATTGTTTCGACCATCATTGGATTGATGAAGATAATTTGGCAATTTATTTGTTAGATGTATCAGGTCATGGGGTCGGTTCAGCCCTGCTGTCAGTATCCGTGCTGAATGTATTGCGATCGCAATCTCTACCAAACACTAACTTTTCTCAACCTAGTGAAGTATTAAAAGCGCTCAATCACGCCTTCCAAATGACAAAGCACGGTGATAAATACTTCACAATCTGGTATGGAGTTTATCACCGCCTTAAACGCCAACTCATTTATGCCAACGCCGGACATCCACCAGCTTTACTGTTATCTAATACCTCTACGAACAGCATCCAAGTTAAACAGCTAAGTTCTTTGGATTTACCTATTGGCTTTTTAGCTGATGTCAAATTTGAGGATGCTATTCTTGAAATCGAAGAAAATAGCACTTTATACATCTTCAGTGATGGGGCTTATGAAATTAATCAGCCAGATGGTAAAATTTGGGGTATTGATGCTTTCATTGACTTACTAACCGAATATAGCCTGAAAGATACGTGTAACCTAAATCAACTCTTAGCCAAGATTCTTACCTTAAACGCTCAAGATAATCTTGATGATGACTTATCTTTAGTAAAAGTTAATTTTAGTTAACATATTCAAATAATCACAATAGACCCGTCCGAAAATCAAATAAGCATAAAGATAAGATATAAAATTTTATCTTTATAAACCCTAAAATTTGCCTCATATAGATTTTGGGTATCATACAGCATAATAAATATTGTTGAAGTTCAAAGTTTGAAAATACTATTTTTTACCTTTAAACTATTATCAACTATGCCAAATCCTTATTCCTGTACTGATTAAAAACCCTTGTAAAGACTGGGTTATAAATTTCTGGACAGGTCTATTTAAATGTTGTATTGTTTAGCAGCCTATTGTGTTGCCAACACTTGGCGATTGAATTCATCTTGATCAGTAAAGGTTTTAAAAATCCTATCCATTTTAGTCAGTTCAAACAACATCCTGACCTGATCGCTAATGGAACAGACAAAAAGTTTACCATTAGCATTTCGTACTATTTGCATTGCTGATACTAAAGCACCTAAACCAGAACTATCAATAAACTTTACTTCTTTCATGTCAAGCAACAATATCTCAGTTCCGTTTGCAACAATTGCGCTAACTTCACGACGCAATTCATTACCTCTAATTCCATCTAAAATTCCAGTTAGTTCTAAAACTTCTACACTCAAACTCATGGTTTTATTTTCCTAATCTTTGCTTTGAAAAATATATATTTATATTTTGGCATTGACATAATTAAACCGCAATAGATAGAGCATAGTTTATAACCGATTGATTCCAAAGAAAAATAGCACTTGCCAAAACTATTTGTACTTGTTGCCAGTTACTGAAAGTTAAACCAGCTTTATGGTTTTTTGTGAAAGCTGAGGGTGTAAAATCAACTAATAATGCGTACCCGTTAGAGCTATTCGTCTTCCTGTAAGGAAAGCGACATAACAGTTTTAGCTTTCAAATTCAAATTGTAAGTATTTTGCGCAAAGGATATTAACTGTTGTCACTACGCTCAAGTAAAATGAAATGTCATGGATTTTATGACAGCAGCAACGAGTGTTGTATACATTGGTAAACCTTTTCTTTCTTCACTTACAAAAGTTCAGTCTTCTTGTAAACAAGTAACAAATGTTGCTTAACTCCTCTTTTTCAGATCCACTTTTTCACCTTTATTCAATGAGGTAGAATCCTTGGGATTAATCCCTGTAACTCCTTAATTCATTGAGATATATTGTGTTTTTATTTGCAAACACCCCGTAGTCAATTACAAAAAATTTGTGTTTTATATGCAATTAGCTTTGTTTAATTGATTGGTGATTCTTATTTGCTATTGTAGTAAAAAAGCTAGCATCCACACATTGCCGGGAGATTTCAAAAGCTTCAAAATAACCATCTTTCTGACCTAACTCTCGTGCCCAAAAACGAGATAGAACCAGTATGGCATCAAGTTGCATAAATGTTTTATTTAACTCTGATTCATAACAACCGATAGCTGCAACCTTTTCCTCAATTACAGAGGTAATATTCACAAAAAAGTTTGGTTCAAAACCACGTAAAAAAACAGGTGGTGCTGAATACCATAAAGTTATATTTTTACGGGTAGCAACATTAGAAACTGCGATCGCACATACTTCATGATCTCTATGTCCATATTTTTCAGGTTGTGGTGCATGAGTAATAATCAGATCCGGTTGCCAACGCTCAATAGCATCTTCAGTAACTTTAATCACTGCTTGTGTAGAAAAATTATACTCCTCAAGTGCATAAAACTCGTAAGTTGCACCGATGATTTTACCGGCTGCATCTGCTTCTTGATGACGTGTACCCTTAACAGCTGAACTAGAAAGACTGCCATCAGTCAAAATTAAGCAACGAATATTCCATCCTGCCTTGGACATCAGACTGAGAGTGCCAGCAGCAGGTAAAACTTCATCATCAGCATGAGCATAAATTGTTAAGACAGTTTGTTGATCAAAGTTGTTTGAGTCTGAATAAGAATTCATAGCTGTGTTTTCTAGATTGGATTTATAAGGGAGTTAAGAGTTATTCTCCTTTGTGTCCCTCTTAGGCTTCTTTTGGAGGCTGCCAAACAGATGCGCGGATGATAACTGACAAAAGTAGCAAGTTATAGATAGCCCACGCACCATTGAGTAGGTGAACAAAAGGATTATTTAGATGACCAATTGCAAAACAGTAAAGACTCCATAATATTCCTAAGATAGTAAGGGTAAAGACAACTAACTGTGGCCAAACCAGTCGAAGATAAATACCGGATTGCCTTTGTTTAGGTGTGACTTGAAAATTAAGTTTTTGTCCTGTAAATACACTCCATACTGCTTGGATCATCAAGGGAAATAAAGCGATCGCATATTGTTCAGAGCGCCAAACTTCTCTAGCTGGAATGCCCCAGGTAGCTGCTAGGAAAGTGAGGCGGTTGACAATAAAAGCTGGAAAAAAGTGAAGGGCAAAGTCAGATCCGTAGGTTTTAACTGGAACAATGTCTGTAAAAAAGTAGATAATTGGACAAGAGATAAAAACTAGAGTTGCAAAACCAGAGAAATAACTATACATCGTTTTAAAATATTGTAACCTTTGCCAAAACGTTAGCCCTGATTTTGTCAGTGGATTTTCCCTAACTAGCACTTGGATAGTTCCTTGTGCCCAGCGTAATCGCTGTTTAAGAGTAGAACTCAAATCATCTGGTGCTAAACCTTGTGCCAAAAGTTCATTGTGATAAATAGATTTCCAGCCAGCACTATGCAAACGCATGGCTGTATTCATATCTTCCGTAATGCTATTACTTGATACTCCACCAACTAAATCAAATTCATCTAAACGTTTTTCATCTTTGGTAAATTCATCAGCAAAATTTTGCAGTCCTACACTAACTAATGCCTCACGCCTCAATATCGCATTTGTGCCCGTATAGAACGCAGCATTCATACCATCTTTACCTTGTTGAAGTGGCCCATAAAATAAATTTGCTCGATGTCCAAAAGGATCGCCTGGAGGAATATTGTAAAAATCCTGGCGGGTCTGTACAAAAGCAATTTTATTCTGGTCGTATTTTCCTGTTGAAAGATTATATGTATAGAAATAAGGCAGAACTCGCTTGAGAAAATTTGGTTTGGGAATGTGATCTGCATCTAGAGTAACAATAAAATTTCCTGCTGTTTCTCCAGAAAAAATTGCGTAATTGATGTTGCCTGCTTTAGCATGATGCGCTACGCCAGGTGTCTTGGGGCGAGCAATGTAGCGGAACCGGGAGAGTTCTACTAGTTCCAGTTCTTTGTTACGAATAGCTTTTTCTAAGGTTTTCCGTTCGGTGGTTAGGCGATCGCTTATACTTTGATGATCTGGAGGTAACCAAAGTATGAACTGTCGCAGACTTTGCACAAATTCGGTAGCCAACTGGTTAACTATTGGCTCTGATGATGATGCTTGCAGCCATTGTTCAGCGGCTTGAGTATTAGGTGTGAGATTTTCCAGTTGCTTCAGGCGCTGTAACAAACAAGAGTGTTCTGCATCAATTCGAGCTGCTTCTTGTTGTAGTTGTGGTGACTGCAAATCCTCAATACACAATCTTTCTGTCATAGTCCGTATATCAGCCGAATTACCATCATCAAGGACAAAAACCCGTAACTTTGTTGGCGGATAATCCATTGTCAGAGCAGCTTTGGCAGTTTCTTCGACAATTTTTGGTGGCTCGTTGTAGCAGGTCACAAATACATCTACTGTTGGCCATTCGGATCTGGGTAGAGGTGGGGTCATCTGGTCGAGAGACTTAATCTGCCGCACTAAAGGACGCCATAACCCAATTACAAACATTACACCACCGAGATAGCTATAAATTTCTGCTATCAACAAAGGAATAGAAATCCACAGCACATCAAAATTGATTGAATGGGTAATGCGCCATTGCAAATACCAGAACCCAAAAATTAAATTGATTTCTGCCAGGTAACGAAATAACAGTGTTCTTTTTTTGAGTGATGAGCGACTATTGCCGGAAAAATTTGAGGAATTATCACTAATAGAAATTGAAGTCATCTTAGTATCGGTAATAAATGGAAAAGGCTAGTGTAACGAGAAAAACTGCTGAGTTAAAAATTGGTAATTATGAATTGTTAAAAATTTTATTTACTTCTACTGTCTCTCCTGTTTCTCCTGGCTCCTTGCATCAAGCACCAGTGGATGTCTGCCTCTGGCTTGGTAAAGTAAACTTTCTAAAATGATCGCATTCGTATTAATGTCAACTGAAGCATTAACACCTAGTTTTGAGTTTTCATATCGCCCTGAAAGATAGCCACGATTTTTATCGGATAAATTTTGAGCAAAGTCTCGTAGCCTTTTCGTGTAAGGCTGATCTGGCATGAGAGCAAACCAAGAAAATGCTGCTTTCGTACTTATAAACCGGAATTGGGGATAGGCTTTTCCTGTAACGTTAACAGCTTGCCAAGCTTTACCATTGGCGTAGACACTGTAATATAGAAAATAAGGAGGACGATCCAACGAATCTTCATTTATAGCAGTTAAAATTCCAGTGCGCTTGAATCGTTGTTGTTGCACTTTTAAAAGATTTTGGACTTGAGGCTTGACAGCATCATTCCAACCCATTTCTAAACCCCAAAGCAAATAAGGATCATTTGTTAGATAGTTAGTAGCTCCAGAGTTTTTTAAATTCCGTTGATCGATTTGCAGAGTAATACCATCAACCTCAACCATCTTAACTGGTGGATTGGAGAGAGCATTAGTAGCTTGAATGTTCCATAGCTTTAAACTATGAGCAGCATATTGCTCATAGCCTAACCGCCCTTCTTGGACTTCTTGAAGTCCACCTGCTCTAGGAATAGCACCATTTAACCAACCATCTTTAACAAGTTTCGATAGATTCCAGCGAGTCACGATCCGATTAATGCGATCGCTATATTCTGGATAGTGCGATCGCATAACATGCAATCCTAATAAAAATCGCGCCATATCCAAGACTGACCAACCACTGATACCCTTGGGATCGGGAGTGTCATTGAGTTGGCGCATTTCAACAGTAGGGGTGCTATAAGCTTTGTTGGGCAAACCTGTTGCAGGTAGCGGCAGTTTTTCCAACGTCTCTAGCAAAGTGTTCATCCGTTGTTGAAACCTATCTTTTGGCAATAACCCTAACTGGTAAGCTGCATGAATTCCTAATAAGGCGCTACCCTGATCCCACCAAGTTGTCCAGGGCAAATTGTCTGCCGAATTTACTAAACCTGTTTGGGGATTCCAGTTACGCTCAAAATATTTCCAAGCCCCCTTGGCAGCAATTTGATCTGTTTCTTGCGTCAATCGTGGTAAAGAAGTTATTGGCGAAGGAATAACAGGTTTTTCTGGCGTAGGTGTCGGTTTTGGTTTTAGTGGTAGTGGTAGTGGGGTGACTGTGGGAGCAGTAGGTTCTGCAACGGTTTGTGGCCGTGGTGTTTCGACATCAAGGTTAAAGTTATCAGGGGCAGCAATGAGTATAGATGGAGTAGGAGAACATTGCCACGTCGCTAGACTCGGACAAAGCAGGAGTTGTTGATTTGTAGTTGTGTACAAAACTGATTGCAAAATCATGCTTTTAATGACGCTTATTGCCATCTATATCTTCTTTGCCAACTCAGCAGGGGATAAATAGCCAAAAGCCGGATTATTTACTGCGTCTTTATAACCAGCAGATTTGCCGGTATTACTGTTAATTGCCCAATCACATTCCTTATTAATATTGAAGTAAATGATGGCTTTTACACCCATTGCAGATAGCTGAGTATAAGAGTCTCTTAACCATTGGTCTTTGGCATTTTTTTGTAAACCCTTTTGCGTATTACTTGTACTAGCTGTTTGAGCGATGAAAATCGGCTTACTGCGAGCCATAACCTTCATGCGCTTAATATATGGTTCAAAAGCCTCTTTGGGGCTATTCCAATGTTTCCAAGAAGAATTACTGCAATATCCCCAGTTATACGAACTAAAGGCAACGACATCTACGAACTTGTCCCCAGGATAGTAGTTTTCAAAGCGATGTTCATTGTTTTCACTCCAACCATTAGGCGCAAATACCCAACGTATTGTCTGTGAAGATACACCAGCCTCTTTAAATATCTTTTGGATACGTTGATAAGCTAACTTGAAGTTCTGCGGGTCTTTGCTGTATGCTTCTCCAGTAATGTTCATCTCTTGCAACGGCGCAATAAACGCAATCCGATCCTTGCCTCCATTTGCCCAGTCAGCATAGGCTTTTGCCACTTTTTGCAGAGAACTATCTACGTCTCCTCTAGCAATCTGCGCTGCTGAACGAGTGGATTTGAGATTAATAAAGGCTGTGTATCCATTTTGCCTCAGTTGTTTTAGAGGAACTGGAATGTTGTAGGCAGGATTCGAGTCTTCGATATCTAAGAAAAATCCAGCAATAGAATGGCGCTTACCAACCCATTGATCGACTTGACGCAATTCGCTGTCAATTTTACTTTGATCTCCTAAATAATCCGGGGCATAAAGTCCCAGTAGTACAGGAGTATTGGAAGCTGTTTGGTTGCGAATTTGGTTTAATTTCCGGTTTTCGAGTTGCCCTGAGGCATCAGTAACCGCCATTAGATTTTTATTTGCAAAGATGCTTCCTAGTAAAATTAGCATCATCAACGCCAGTCGTACCTTGTTCATAGATTTGAAGGAATAAACAGGGATTTTGAATCTGAATGCGTGTTGCTTGTGAAAGCTACTGCATCATCTACAAGTATTCCCAAATACAACTGATAAATAACAAACATAGCTTTGTAATCAGGACTTACGCACAGGTAACGGAAAATCGAACCGCAGAGGACACAGAGGACACAGAGAAATAAGAGTTTCAGAGAGTTTTTGCGTAAGTCCTAGTAATTACAGAAAGTCGGCGGGAAAACCCACCCCTAAAATTATGTCGTTTATAACGTCTACAACGTTGACTAGGTAAATATTCAACGTTGTTGTCAGTTTCTACAACGTTATTCATTAATCCTACTCTTCTATCCTTTCTTCAACAATCGCCCTGGCAGAAGAGTAGTTCCCCGGTAGCCCTAAAATTTTCTTAGCGCACCACTTAACTAACGCACATTATCTATAGCTAAAGTTTTATAACTCTTTTCCAGCAATTACTTGACTTTATAGATATATCTATAAAGTAATCTGAGCTATAGAATGAACATATCAATTTTGTTGAGAAATATCCCATTTTCCTTCAGAGTAATTAGCTATTGGACGATACTGACATATAGGGTCGTCAAGGTTTATTGAAAAGCAATGTAAATAAATGTCCGTATCCACGTTATTATAATCATTAATACGATCTTGCATTGCTTTAATTGCAAGCTCATAAGATGTATAAACTCCAAGACCTTCACCAAAAGAACATTCAGAACTTAAGTCAAAAACAAGGTAAGATTTTTGATTTTGCATACATTGAATATTTTAATAACTTACAAAATAAATTTAATAAATGTATAAACAATAATTTAATCTATACAAATTTTATAGCCATCTATTTTTTATACGGTAAATTTCATAACTATAAACTCCATTCTCCCTCACTATCTTCTTGACTATTTCCCTCACTATAACCAATTACTTGTTCCCAATCGGAAACTGGCGAATTGAGTTCTACTAAATAGCAGTGTAAATACTCTACACCACCCTTACTAACATAAGATTGCATTGCCTTTAGCGCGAGTTCATAAGAGTTATAAACTCCTAATGCTCCACCATAGGCAGCAGAAGAACTTGAATCCCAAATAATATAAAAATTCTGATTTTCCATAACTTATAGCTCCTTAATAACCCAAGAGGCAAATTCTGTAAAAGTATAAACTGCAAGCAACTTTCCACCAATTTGAGCTTTAGCCCATTCAAAAGCACTTTTACCCGTACCTTTACGCATCCATTCTCCATCAATAATCAAAATTGTTTCACATGGATATTTACTTTTTATATTTTCAATTGCATAAGGAATCTTTTGGTAAGCACTACCACTAGAGTCTTGCCACTTTGATTCAAGTATTAACCCATTACGAAAACGAGGAATACCTTGACAAAAAATATCGACAACTAGATCATTGCCCCAAATACCCTTACAAGGTACTGGATATCTATACCTTACTTTAAAGCCTCTTTGCTCTAAAAGACATCCAATAAGGTGTTCAGAAGATTTCCCTGAAGAATTGGCACGTTTACCTCCATTTAAAATAGAAACAGTTTTGTTCTCGCAACTAGGTTCTACAGCCCAATACTGGCAATTAGTATTAGCACCAATATCCTCTCCTTCAGGAATCTTTTCTTTAAGTTCTACACAGTAATATATTTCTTTATTATTGCTGTCTTCAATAACAACAGAATGTAGACAATTAGCACAGCTAATTGAATTTTCTAAAAAATATTCATCCATATTTAACGAGGAAAGTAATAGCAACATTGTTACACTAAAAGTTATGTAGTGACAAGATCATTTTATAAAATGTCACTACACTAATATTTTAAGTGTAAATACGTATAAGAGTAAGAACGTTGCAATAGGATCTATTCTTGATTTACAGCACTAATATTTACTAAATAGCCAAGCAAATGAGAAAGTGTTTAAACTGATGATTTAGACAAATATGAATATTTATAATAATTATTGTGTTACTGTAAAAGCACTTTATAGCTTAAACTATACATGGAGTTGTTTGTAGTGACAAAAATAATTTGACACTACAAATAACTTCATGTATAATTTGATTACAGTTTTTATAAATCTATATTCTAAAATATGACTTTTATCAGAACTAAGCAAGAAAACGGGACGAACTATTATTACATAATCGAATCTAAACGTTATAGCTCAGTCAAAACCCCTAGACAAAATCACACATACCTTGGTAAATACGAAAAAGCTTGTGAAACCATAGAAACATTAAATATACCCCAAAGTCATAAAGAAGATTTTTTAAAAAAAATTAAGGAAGAAGAAGAAAAACTAAAAGCTAAAACTTACAATATTTCTGATAAAAAATATAACTGTATTGTTATCGATCCACCTTGGTTTTATAATCTTAGAAAAGATGACGCAACTCATAGAAACCGAATACCATACCCACCAATGAAAATAGAAGAAATACTGTTACTACCAATTCCAGAGCTATGCGATAAACAAGGAACTGTATTATGGCTATGGTTTACAAATAATCATTTATTAGAAGCGGCAGAATGTATTAAACATTGGGGCTTTGAATTAAAAACAATTCTGACTTGGGAAAAAGTTTCAAAAAAAGGAACAACTAGAATAGGTACAGGACACTGGTTGAGAAACTCTACAGAACACTGTATTCTGGCAGTTCACGGTCACGTAACCAGCTTTTCACACTCTAAAAAATTAACCAATGAACCGACTATTTTAAAAGCACCTAGAAGAGAACATTCAAGAAAACCAGAAGAGTTTTATGAGCTAGTTAGTCATCTATGTAATGGAACAAAATTGGAAATGTTTGCAAGACAAAAAAGAGAAGGATGGGATGTTTGGGGTAATGAGGTAGATAAATTTGATAACCAATCAGATGTATCACACGAGACGGCTGTAGAAGTGCAAAGATCAAGTGTCCTCCCAATGTAAATTTCAGCATCTAAAGAGCGTCGAATGACAATTGCTCCGTTATTCTCAAGGAGCCTCAGCGTAAGAAGATTAATTATCTTAATAGTGTTAATCAACTTTTTTGAGCTTCAAACTTTCTAGTGGATATTGAACAACCATTTCTCCAAAAGAAATCCATTCACCTTCAGGTGTGCAAACGTGTAGCACTCCTTCAATTTTTCTTGAGGCTATAACTAATCTTTTTGACCTAGCAACTGGGAACCATTCTTTAAAAATATCCAGTTCTGCTTTCTCCTCATACCCTTCATTCGGTATCCAAGTATTTCTGATAGCTTCTGCTAAAAACCCTGCTGGATTGCGTACCTTGGTAGTGGATAAAGCTTCTTTGAGCGTATCAATCGCTTTTAGTACTGTTTCCTCTGGAACCTGTTCTATCAACTTTGACAGGGTTGTACTTATTTTTATTTTTAGTGCATCTAGTTCAGATTTAATACTATCGCTGCCACCACTTTTTTTAGTTCGCTTCTTTTCTATAGAGGTTACTTTTGGATCATCTTTTTGAGGTGGTGGAGACTGACGGCGACATTCATCTAGTTGTTTCTTTAGCTCTGCATTTTCGCTCTTGAGTCTTTCTGCTAACTCCTCAGCACCTTGTAAATGATAAACTCTACCTGCTAACCCTTCATTGACTCGGCGTAGCCCTTCTATTTCTGCTCGTAATTTCTTGTTCTCTTCCCTCAAGGTGGAAATAATTACAGATTTAGAATTGTCCGATGCTGGTGGAGCCTGTTTAGATTTAGGTCTTTGCTTCTGCTGGTCACGCAGAGTTTCAATTCTACTCCTCAAATCTTCCTGCTTATACAAGTAAGCGGTAGACACATTAGCGGTTTGAGCAACAGATTTAAAACTAATTACCTGTCCCTGTTTTATCATCCTCTCAAGTGCTTTCTCTACACGTTCTGCTGATTCCTTAGCTTTGTGTGCTGCTGCCTCTTGTAAAGCTTCTATCTTCCTGTTAGTCATTGTCTGCCTCCAAGATTTTAATGACTTTCTCTAAGTTCTCTTTAATAGGCGTATTTTTATGAACTTGTAGCTGCCAACCACAGTTTTGAGCTTTTTCTAAAACGTTGTTGGTACGCTCTAAAGTGTCTTTTAAAATCGGTATAAAGTTTTTATTAGTTCTCCAATGAGGGCAGTTATAGCAACCATCAAAACCAGGGATGTCGCAATCACCCAATACCTTGGGTCTAGCACAATAACCATGTTCTAATGCTCTAGCTTGTACGTTTTTCTTAAACCATTCCAAGTCGTCATTACTAGACAGTATCGTTTCATCTAATTCAGAAGTTTCACCTTGGAAATTAACTACTCTTGATTCGTGATACTTCTCAACCTCTTTTCTGAGAGTCTCGTCATGAATATGGGCATACGTCATCGTCATCTGAGGCGATTCATGCCCTAAATATCGCTGAATTATATGGAACGGTACACCAAGATTTACCATTCTTGTACCAACCGTATGACGAAACTGGTGAGATTCAAAATTCCAACGTTTACCTGAGTTATCTTTAATATCAAAGTCTTCAGTAAGTTGCTTTAAAAATTTAATGAAAGCCTTATCATCCATAACTTTAGCTTTGGGATAAAAAGTATTTCTATCACGATACTTACCAGTTTTCCTAGCGCAAAATAAATATTCAAAATCTTGCTCTAAATGTTGTCTAATGTAATTTTCTTGCTCTTTGATAGTCTTTGCTAATTCCATAGAAATTGGCTTAGTGTCTTCCTTGCTCATTTTCCAATTCATATATTGAATATATGCCCCTCCTTTAGCATCAAACTTTAAACAATTCATTGGTAATTGCAAAAGCTCACCAATTCTTAGCCCTGTCTCCTGAAGTACCAACACCATTCGCATCACTGATTCTGGCAGTGCCTCTAAATGTTGGTTTAGCTGTTGCATTACTTCTTCTGGTATATATCTAGGAAGATGTTTGGTTAGTTTTCCATAATCTTCAGGTTTAATTAAATAAGCTGGTACATCAAACCATGAATTCATCTTGCCAGTTTCAAAAAATATATTTATAGTACCAAGATACTGATTTTTTGTTTCGTTATTAAGTTTTTTCTGATTCAAGAAATCTATAAAGTCAATCATGACTTTTCTAGTTAAACTTTCAAAAGTAATTAAAGGATAATATATCTCAAGAAACTTAGAAAACTCACCTAACTTTTGAATATATTTTTGTAATTGCCTAAAAGATGTATTACTGGCTTTATATCTAATAAATTTTTTAACTGTATCTTTTAGCCAATTCTGCTTAAAATACAAAAAAACTAATTTAGTCTCTTGGCTATAAATTCTAGTTTTAACTCCCAGAACAGAAGCATCCCAAACATCGTCTCCTAATTTTAAATAATTAGGTTTACAGTTCGTATAGTCAACATCATCAGCAAAATAACGGCGACAATCTAAACAAAAATAACGTTGTTTGCCTGCCTTTGTCAGTCCACGTTTATGATATTCACTACTTCCGCATCGATAACAAACTGGCTCTGTATTATCTTTGACTATTTGTAAATCAATCTGTTTATTGACTTCAGGCTTTGGTTGCATTTATTATTCTTTCCCTCTACGTTGTAAATATTCCTTGTAAGCTGACTTCAAATCTTCATCCAAAAGATGAACGTAAGTGTTAACAGTTGTTTGAATATCAGTATGTCCTAACCGCTTTTGTACATAAGTCATTTCCCATCCTGACTTTATTAATTCTGTTGCATGGGTATGCCTCAGTAGATGTGGGCTAACTTTAATGTCTGTCTTTTTGGACAGCCGTCTAAACAAACTATCAACAGTTTTATAAGCCAATGGTGTGCCAATTTCACCCTTGCCTGGAGCTTTAATCACTAGAAAAACAAAATCACAATCAATATCTTCTGGGTACTCATCTATCAAGTAAGCTGAGTACCATTGCATCAGTTCTTTGCTAACGTGAACTGTTCGCTCTGTTCCAGATTTAGCTCTAACATGATTAACGTTATCTAATCTTGGTACTACATGAATTTCATTGGTTTTACCAGTAACCATATCTTCATGTCTTAGTCCTAACGCTTCACCTATTCGTAATCCTGTTTCATATAGCAACCTAATTAAAAACTTGTCACGCAATGAGTTACAGGCTTCAACTAAGGTGTTAACTTGCTCAGGTGTTAAACATCCAGGGAATGTCTTTGGTTCTTTGATTTTTAATAGCCGTGTCTTAACCTCTTTACCCTTGCTAATGTGGTGTAAAAAAGACTTGTATTTACGTCCTGGCTGCAATTGATAGCGATAAGCCCCTACCCCTTCAGTTGCCCCTATACGCTCTTGAAACTCATAGAACCCACAAACAGTTGTCAGGCAATGATTAATAGTCTTCTCGCAGCGTTTAGAAACCTGTGGCTGAACAGATAAAACCCCGGAGTTGGGGTTTCTCAACCAGTGGATAAAGTTTGATAGCTGCTCTAAATCAATTTCGAGCCAATTTAACTTTGAATCCCGTAAAAACTCCCAGAACAGTTTGAGGTTATGGGCATAGGTCTGAATCGTGTTTGGAGAACGCCCTACGCTGTCTAAATAATGCAGGTATTTCTGGATTGGCTCAATAGGCAAATAATCGTCATCCAGCACCATCCAAACCTGACGGTTGGTGTCTGGGAGGATACCTTTTTGGACTTTCATCCTCACCTACCCGGAATATCGATGTTTACATTATAGACTTAAATGATTAATCTGTATATATATGACAACAGCGTAGTGATAAAACTTCATATCAGCTACGCTGTTGTTGTTGTTTTTATTTATGATTTAATAAGAAATAACTGCAAGGCGTGGGATGAGCTTAAATGGAGGTGCGTGTCAACTTATTCTGTAACTTTTGTGCCAGTTACTAGCCGAGTATTTTCGCTATCCGAAACCCAGTAACTTCCAGAAGAATCAGAAATTAACTTGATTTGTTGTGTGGTAGTGTTGGGTAGACCTCGCCCAGAATCACTTTTGCTAACTGCTACCCACCAAGGAGAGTTCATCGTGGTAGTCGGACGAATTAGGGGTTGTCGATTCATCACTTTGTATAGCAAGGATTGCAAAATCATACTGTTGGTGCTGCTGGTGAAACCAATTGCTGTTTTACCTGTGGCTTCATAGAAACCCTCATAAAAGCCGGCTAATGGATTGTATAAGTCGGTCGTTCCTTGCAATAACTCTTGACTATACTTGTTTTCTGGAAGCAGGGCATGATAGGCGAAAGCGACTGCTGTACTTACCAATCGCCCCTTTGGTACAGTTTGCCCGTCATCTGCTAAAGCTGCCCAAGGCTCACCTTTTCCAGTAATTGTGCTGTGGACAGTGTAAGGTTTACGATCAATCAAGGTGGTGGCTGAGGCTGTGAGGGTGTCGGTGCGACGGTAACGTTCAGCTTGCGCCTGAAAAATTGGTTCAAAAAGCGATCGCATTTGTGGATCTAGTCCAAACTCCAGTGCATAGAGTAAAAAAGGATTGCTAACTGTGTATTGGTTAACTTTGGAGTTAGTATCTGTGCGACGGCGTTGAATTGGTACTTTCACTCCCTCTACTGAGGCAGTTTGATATTCACCACCAATAGCAGAATGCTCAACATTAAATCCCCATAATTGAAAAGCACGAGCTGCATATTCCTCATAACCCAAGCGGGTTTCAGGGTTGATGCGAGTAAGCGATCGCCCATCTTCAGCTTTGGCGGTTATAGCACTGGAGAGAATACCTTCACGCACCACACGCAAGTATGACCAATCCAGCACAATTTTATCTACGGCAGCCGTATATTCTGGATGACAAGTTTTTAAGTTGTAAAGCGCTGCTAGTATCCTGCCTAAATCTAAAGCTGACCAACCGTTTCCTTCTGGAACTGGATTTCCACCATAATCTACTGGTTGGAGCGATCGCGTATCGTAACCCCGACCCGGCAACTCTCCACCAAACAACGGTAACTTTGTCAAGGCTGCTAAAAGATGGCGAGTCCATTGGTCAAATTCTTTTGGGGTAATTATATCAAGCGATCGCGCTGCATGGAGTGCTGCGAGATAATCTCCTAAGCCCCAGAGAGTTGCGCCTTTGAAATCACTGCGATCGTCGATCAGCCCACTCTTGGAGTGATAATTCGCTTGAAAGTATCGCCAAGCGGCTTCCGCATAACGCCTTTCAATAACTGTCAGTGGTCGAGCCATCTTCATCTGAGATGATGGCTTAGGACTATCCACTGGTGGAATAGGTGCAACGGTCACTTCCGTAATTTTAGAAGTGTCAGTAGGGGTTGCAGTCGGAGTCGTAACAGTAGAATTCGGTTGATTTGAGGCTGTTGCAGGAGAAGCATTTTCACTGGGCTTACCAGTAGACACATTTGCAGAAGTGGAAGCAATTAAAGGGTGATTTCCCTTAGCTTTGTAGTATAAAATCTCCAAAATTAGCCCATTAGTATTACCTGTCAAAGCTTTATTGGGTTGTTTTGATTCTTCATAAATGCCAGCATAATAACCACTATCATCAGGACTACGGAGATCCTTGACTGCATCAAAAACTTTTTGGGCATAGGCATTATCTGGAAAAAGATAACGCCAGCCAAAAGCAGCTTTTGTGCTAATGCTACGAAACTGTGGATAAGGCTGGTTGGCATCGGTAATAGTTGCCCAGTTTGCACCGTTTGCGTAGACGGTGTTGTAAAGAAAATAAGGCGCTTGGTCAATATTATCTTCTGTTACCGCAGTCAACTGACCTGTGCTATCGTAACGCCGTTTTTGCACCTCTAAAACCCTGGCAGCAAAATCAGCTAACTCACCTTGCAAGCCAAACTCAATCCCATCAAGGATATAAGACTCACTAACAACGTAATTATTAGCGTTGGTGCTTTTAAAGTCACGCGTATCAACGGGAATTTGTACACCATTAATTTCGACTAAGTTAAACGGCTCAAAAGCAATAGCTTTTGGTGCAGAGAAACCCCAAAGTTGATAACCCCTACCGCCGTATTCTTCATAACCAAGTCGTCCTTCTTGCACTAATAACGTTTTGTTGTCTGGGAGAACAGTAGCGCCAAAAAGTTGTCCATCTTTGAGCGATCGCGCCACTTGCCATTTCGCTACAATTCCTTTGAGCCACTCATTATATTGAGGATGACAGGTACGGATGACATCAAACGCCGCAAGTATTCGCCCGACATCCAAAGCAGACCAGCCAATACCCCGCTCAAGGGGATTGTTGCCATAATCAACCATCTCTGCTGTGGCTGCGTTATAGACTTTATTGGGCAAGGTATCTTCAAATAACTTCAGGCTACTGAGAGTCGTTAAAAACTTGTTGAGGCGGGAATCAAAGTCCGCTTGGTCAGTAAGATTCAACCATCGTGCAGCATTCAATGCCATCAGGTAGTTACCCATATCCCAGAGTGTACCGGAAGGATAACCCCCAGTAGAATTGGTAAATCCTGTTGCTGGCTGATAATTTTTGACAAAATATTGCCAAGCACCACGAGCATAAATTTGTTCTTCAGGGGTGAGTGGGGCTGTAATATTGCTACAGCTATTGGAATTTTGGGATAAGACTGGTGTCGGGATGTAAAACAACAATTGCAGAAATGTCCCAACTAGGAACAATGCAATCCATCTCAACAGCTTTTGTTGAGGGGGTTTGTATATCATAATTCAAAGAAAGAGTTAGGAGCGTCATAGCCCGTCTGTACAGTTATAATTCATAAATCGAGCTTTACCAGGTCTGTTCTTTTCATAATGGCTTTATTAATTCAGTCGAGTAGAAGCCAGTGAACAACATCAAATCGCGCATTCATAATAGATTTTTTATAAGTCAATCGGACTCCGAACACCTCGACTACCACGGTTCAGAATATAGGTTTTCTCAGTACTGTACGAATCATGTTTAAGGCAATTACATTCTGAAGCTGTTCCATCAACTTCTTCGGGCGTTTTTCCATAGTTTGATATCCAGAAAAAATCTGTATAGTATCTGACTACAGGATGATAGTCGGAAAAATTCTGGATACCAGGGTGAATTATACGGAAATTTTCTATATTGTTTTCTAAACGGGTTCTGTATACGGAAAAAGTTTGTATAAGTAAGTCGGTAAGAAAAATTCAATGTATATGAAGAAATATAAATTGTTTGCCTAATTATCAACAATAAATATCTCAAAGCCTGATTTTATCGTATATCCTAGCTAATTTAGAATGATTGTATTTATTTCCTACAGCCTAGTCACACAAGCTTAAGGATTGTTAAGTTCTTGCAGGGCTATTTGAGCAACGAGTGTTGTTATGCTTAAATCATCAGGGCAAGTAGCTAAATTTAGATTGGCAGTTTGTAACGTGGATGTTCTAATTGAGTCAACAAGACGCTTTGAGAAGGATCTTGCTAAGTTAAGCGAAGATGAGAAAGCAACAGTGATTCAAAAAATTAACGATTGCGCTAGCCTCTTCCCAACTCAAAAAGCTGATGTTTATCGTAAGTTGCGTCGTCTTCCTCTACTGTCATATCTTAATGGTTACGAATCTTCGCTGTATACGCTACGGATTTCTCAAAAACTAAGGGTGATTTTGGCAGTTGACGAAGATCCAATTTTTGGGCAAGTTATTTTTACTCTTTTTCGAGTAGTCAAACACGATGACCTCGATAAAGCATATAAAGATGTAGCAGAATCTTTGTATCAAGAGCTATTCCATGACAATCGAGAAATTGCCCAGATTCCGTAAGCTTGTTTATGGCGCAAACCCTTACTCTGTGTGATGAATATGGCATTATTTACGAAGCTATGAAGATTTTGCCAGATGACGACCTAAAGATTTGTTTTCTTGAAGCATTGGCAGAACTTGAAGATAACGAGTGTCACAGAACAAGAAAATTTCCAAAAACGAGACTGCACAAAGTAAAGGGTGTAAAGCAAGCAATTTATCGTGCTGATATCGATAAAGTTTCAGGCTGGCGTATCCACGTTCAATACATTAGTGGGCAAATTCATCTCAAGGATGTTATTGAAGGGCAAAGGCACGATGATGTAATTGAGGTGATTAAATCGAAAAAAGGGCGCTACGAGTAATTCTCAAGCCTATTTATCGCCGCACCCTAACAAGTCACTGCACTAGAACACCTCAAAATAGTTGGTTAAGTTGCAAAGGTTGTCTGCGTCAAGTGAGTTTAGCCGTTAAAACATATGTGATTTTGTATACCCCATTTTTTGCTATTCTTGCGGTTATAAGTTGATGCACACCTTGGACATTGCATAACGATATCTAAGACAGGCTATTTGGCGTCGCTCGAATTTATACTTCTATGCAACGCCAGTTTTTTCATTGCTTTAGAATCTTAACTATAAGTTATGGTGTTGTAATAACCCTTTCGGTTAACTTCTGGCTTGTAACTCCTGCCCACACAGTAAGTGGTTGTCCGACTTGCTTATACAGCAAGCTTTCTAAAATCACGCCATTATTGTTGGCGGTGAGAGTCTTATTCGGTTGACGCAGGGATTCATAAAAGCCGTTGTACCAGCCGTCCTTAGAGTTAAGGTTAACTTGGACAAAATCAAATAACTGCTTAGTGTAAGTAGTATTGTAAAGCACATGCCAACCGATCGCAGCTTTGGCACTGAGAAATCGCAAATCATTGTGCTGTTGTTGGGTATCTGTGATGGTTACCCAAGGTTCTCCATTAACAAACAAACTGCTGTAAACAAAGTATGGAGGTCGATCTAAGTTGTCTTCGGTAACGGCAGTTAATTGTTTTGTCGCTTCATAACGCGCTGCTTGAGCGGCCAAAATCCGATCAGCATAAGCTTTAGGCAAAGATTGAAACCCAGTTTCGATACCATCTAAAATATAGGGTTCGCTAAGAACGTAGTTATTCGCTCCAGAGTTTTTATAGTCCCGTTGATCGTAAGGAATTCCCTGTCCGTAAAGATTAACAAAGGCAGTATGGGACTGATAATCTAAGGCTTGTTTAACATCCAAGCCCCAAAGCTTCAAACCATAGGCAGCATAATTTTCATACCCTAAGCGACCTTCTTGGTTATATTGTTCTTTGCCTTTAATAACGGCAGTACCGTACATTTGTCCATTTTTGGTAAGACGGTTGACTTGCCAATGTTTCCAAACGTCTGTAGAAAGCGATCGCAACTGTGGATACTTTGCCCCGACAATTTTTAGCCAGATTGCCATCCGCCCTAAATCGATGGCTGACCAACCAATTTCTTCGCGTTTTTCAAGTTGACCATAATTAACTGGTATAAGGGTTTTTGCATTGTAGACCTTGTTGGGCAGTTCACCTTTGTATAAGGGCATAGATGCCAGTGTTTTCAACATTTTGCTCATTTTTGCTTCAAACTCAGCCGCAGGCACAATATTGAGTTCTCTAGCACTGACTAAGGCTGCGATCGCTGCTGCTTGATCCCACATCGTCACAGACTTAAAACCATCGACAGAATTAACTAAGCCAGTTTCATTGTTCCAGTTACGCTGAAAGTATAACCAAGCCTGACGGCCAGTTGCAGTTTCCTCTGGAGTTAATGATCCGACTCCAGGGGCAACATAGGGAGTCTTAGCTTCTGTTAGTTGGCTCTTAGTAATAGGTGTCCCTTGCAAAACTATAGATTTTGCATCAAGACTGGCAGTTGATATTTTAGATTTTGCTATGGGAACAGTCTGAGAAAGTTGCTTAGACCAAAAATTTAAAATTGCGATCGCTATTACAGCGGTAACAACTCCTCCTACAGAAGCTAGTATGGACAAACTCTTAGGTGGTGGTTGAAAATCAGAACTCATGCGGATTCAAGCCTCATATTGTAAATTACTGTTATAGCAGTGGTCAGACAGCTTAGGAGATTAGCAAATCGAAGAGAGTAGCTCTGACAGCTATCCATCGCAGACTTGTCTAAGCAGAATGGCAGGGGCTATACTTGCGTAGTTTCACCAAATACATTTTTCCCAACTTTTAAATCTAACTAACAATGACGTTCTATTTATTGATGAAGCCTGTCAGTATCTCGCTCACTTGCTCAAAGTAAGACTATTTACCAAAAAGAGATTTCCCTGACTAAGAAAGCCAGCAAGTCGAGTCTAGATTACAGCCAAATCCACTTTTCCCAAAATGGGATATGTTGATTCAACCACTTTAGCTAGTAATTTCTTTTTCAAAAATCATCTAAATTATTTTTCAGTTGTGAGAAATTCAAGCTAACATTACGATGCAGCCGACTGACATGAGATCCTAGTGGTGCATCAAAGACCTCAGTAGCCGCTGATTTGAGACGTTATACAGATGTCGCAAGAGGTCTACGTATGGACAAAGATCAACTTAAGCGGGTTTTGACGGAGCGGATGGCAATCGGTCCTGGTCAGCCGTGGTTTGAGTCTAGGGTAGATCCCATCGACCAGTTTGTACCTCCTGACTTCACGTTGAGCCAGATATTCTTCACACAACAAACCGCTTCCACGCTCGTGTGCGCGCTGGATGTATATGCAA
The DNA here is from genome assembly GCF_036917275.1 of Nostoc sp. Classification (GTDB taxonomy): domain Bacteria; phylum Cyanobacteriota; class Cyanobacteriia; order Cyanobacteriales; family Nostocaceae; genus Nostoc. The sequence continues at coordinate 13,193 of NZ_JBALDF010000036.1, read as the reverse complement.
ATCCCTGTTGCCTTTGTACACCTCGGCTTGCAGCTGAATGGTTTCGACGAGGGCGTCGGGTTACGCTTCTAGACATTGACCCGAAATTTGCCGAATTCGCGGATTTCCTCCCTTATGATTTGCGGGAGCCGCAGCCGATTAACCGAGAATTTGATGTGATTGTCGTTGATCCCCCGTTCTTCATCCCTGAGCCAGTGTATCAGGCGATCAATATTCTAACTGGCGATCGCCGACCGGATCTATTCTTAGTGTTCGCTGTCGAACACGAAGCAGAACTGCTGCGGCTTTTTGCCGAGTATCGACTCCAACCGACAGATTTCAATCTGCGCCATAGCAATGTAAAAGTTAGTCACCAGCCGTTATTTCGGTTGTACAGTAGTCAGCCCAATTTGGTCTGTAGGTGAGAACTATACTGCTAAAGCAGGTGCTGCACCTGACTGGGCCTGCCATACTAGTTTCGGCAGCATCAAGCTCTTGCGACGACCCAGCGCTTTCAACGCGAACGGACAAACTTGTAAAATCAAATCTGAAACCTTCTCCCGGTCTAGTATAGCAATAGCTAAGGTGCTTAGGACATTAACACATGATAAAACTTATACCAATTTAATGTGAAGCTGCATTAAATGAGTAACTCTCCATTCTTGGCGCTCTTGGCGTACTTGGCGGTTCGTTTAATATTCTGTGCATCTTCATAGAGAATTGGTATTAGATACAAAAAGGCTTTTCACCCAGTCCCCAGTCCCTTGCTATATCTGGAGTCAGACTTCAATGTATCCTCAAGAGATTCGACCAGTTGAAGAGGCGATGTTTAAAGACTGTAAAACTGGTGGTTACAATCTGGAGGGTTCTAAAGCTAATCCTGATAGACTTGTACGTTTAATTTTGTTAATTACCTTGGCAATGACTTCTGCTTGGTTACAAGGACAAAGGACTGAATGGCACTAAGATAAGTCCAAAGTCTTGTGTTGCCTCGTTAAGAGCCTCCAGGCTGGGAAACCATTGTGAGAGGCTCCGCCTCCTCTTTGTTAACGAGAGGCAGAGCCTCTTGGAACTCGTTCCCAGTCTTCAGACTGGGAACAAGGTTACACAAGCTTTTCGGCTTTTCTTAGTGCCATTCGACAAAGGACTAAATTACAAATACAACAACTCTATGTCTGTCGGACTCAAGAAAAAGGTAGAACTAAAAAACGGCACAGTAATTTTTGGATAGGTTTATACTGACAAAATTGGATAACTGCTTTTCATGAGTGTCAAATATGGGTTGAGGAACTCATAAGTTCTATTCGCAATAAGCAGAGGTTTTATCGCCAAGGTTTGAAAGCTATGCCACTTATACAGCAAGCTCTTTAGCTCCCCTGTCGCCCCCTGAATCCAATTTTATCAAAAACTATCATTGACTTTTAATTGCTGGCAGATGCTTTTTTTCAGCTTTTCTACTTTGTACACTAAGCTTTTTTCGCCATGCCTCCATGTAAGTATAAAACACTGGAGTCAGATAGAGAGTCAATATCTGAGAGAACAGTAATCCACCAACGATCGCAATCCCTAAAGGCCGACGCGCTTCTGAACCTACTCCCGTCCCCAGAGCAATCGGGAGTGTGCCAATTAAAGCTGCCATCGTCGTCATCATAATCGGACGGAAGCGAATCAAGCAAGCCGCATAGATGGCATCAAAGGAATTTTTCCCTTCCTTTCGCTGCGCCTCAATTGCAAAATCCACTAGCATAATCCCGTTTTTCTTGACGATGCCCACTAGCAGGATGATGCCGATGAAAGAGTAAAGATTTAAATCAACCTGAAAAATCAGCAGCGTCAGTAATGCGCCAAAACCCGCCGAAGGTAGACCAGAAAGAATGGTGATCGGGTGAATGAAATCCTCATAGAGGATACCGAGAATCAGATAGATTACTAAAATAGATACCAACAACAGCACGCCTAAATCGTTGAAGGACTGCTGGAAAGTTTGGGCTGAACCCTGAAAGCTGGGGGTAATTGTTGAGGGTAGCATCTCACTGGCTGCTTGCTTGATGGCATCTGTAGCCTGACTTAGAGACGTTCCTGGTAGGGTGTCAAAAGAGATAGTTGCAGAGGGAAGTTGAGCAACGTGAGTGACAGTGAGGGGGCCGACATTCTGGGTGATATTGGCGATCGCACTTAGGGGAATCTGTTTTCCAGTACTCGATTGCACATACAGCATCGATAGGGCACTGGGATCTCGCTGAAACTCCGGTTTCACTTCTAAGATTACATAAAATTGGTCATTTGGGGTATAGATAGTTGATACCTGGCTGGAACCATAGGCAGCACTGAGGGTTTGTTCAACTTGTTGGGCGGTAATCCCAAGAGTTGCAGCTTTATTGTGGTCAACTTTGACTTGGATTTGGGGAGTGCTGAGTTGTAAATCGCTATCAACGTCCCGGAGTCCTGGTAGGGTTTTGACTTTATCTACAAGTTTAGGAACGTATTGGCGTAGGTCTTGCAAATTTAAGCTTTGCAACGTGAACTGATAAGTAGAATTAGTTTGTTGTCCACCAATGGGAATCGCTGGCGGAGAGCGGAGGAATGTTTTAATCCCAGTTGTCCGTCTCAACTTCGGGGTTAACTCTTGAATGATTTGGTCAGCACTCAGTTGACGTTGAGAACGTGGCTTGAGCCGAATCGTAATTCGCCCAGAGTTGACCGATGCGTTCGGGCCACTTGCACCCACAATCGAGTCAACTGCTTCAATGTTGGGGTCTTTACGAATGATGTCAACAACCGTTTGCTGGTGGCGGCGCATATCATCAAAAGAAATATCTTGCGCTCCTTTGGTGTTCGCCATCAGTTGTCCGGTGTCTTCTGTGGGAATAAATCCTTTGGGAACGATGATGAACAGATAGACGGTCATTACCAGCAGAATACCAGAACCAATCAGCGTCATCAGGCGGTATTTTAAGACAGGCTTGAGCGTCCAATCATATCCCCGCAGGAGTAAATCAAATCCCCCTTCTAAGACTCGATAGAGCCGATTTGGTCTTTGCTGATGAGATGAAGTTAAGAATCGACTGCACAACATTGGGGTGAGACTGAGGGAAACAAAACCCGAAACCAAAATTGCCACAGCGATCGTCACGGCAAATTCATGAAATAATTTACCGATTATTCCACTCATAAACATGATCGGAATGAACACCGCTACTAGGGAAAGCGTCATTGACAAAATTGTGAAGCTGATTTCCTTTGATCCCTTCAATGCCGCGTCTAGGGGAGATTCGCCCATTTCTCGATAACGGACGATATTTTCCAACACGACGATCGCATCATCCACGACAAAGCCCACGGAGAGGGTCAACGCCATTAGTGAGAGGTTGTCTAAGGAGAAGCCCGACAGATACATTACAGCAAAAGTGCCAATAATGGCTACAGGTAGCGCCAAACTAGGAATTAGCGTCGCAGTTATGTCACGTAAAAATAAGAAAATCACCAAGACAACTAGACAAACCGAGAGAACCAAGGTAAACTTCACATCGTTGACAGAGGCTCGGATTGTTTGGGAGCGATCGTACATAATCCCCATTTCAATCGATTTGGGAACTTGTTCGCGGAGTGTAGGTAAAAGTTTCTGGATAGCATCAACGATATTTACTGTATTGGCACCCGGCTGCGGCTGCACGGCGAGAACAACGGAATGGCGGTTTGTCACCTTGCGATCGCTATACAAATTTGAGACTTTAACGTTTTGTTCACTGTCAATCACCTGTCCCAAATCCTGGAGCCGCACGGGCGCACCATTTTTGTAAGTTACAATCAGTTGGCGATAGCTGGCAGCATCGGTGAGTTGACCGTTCGCCTGAATCGTATAGGTTTTATAAGTGTTAGAGAGACTGCCGGTTGGTAAGTTGACATTTCCCTGTTGAATTGCAGTTTTCACCTGAGTTAGACCAATTCCCCTGGATGCCAACTCTCGCGGGTCAAGCTGGACTCGGACTGCATATTGCTGTTGACCAAAAACCTGTACTTGAGCAACACCATTGATCATCGATATTGGCTGACCAACTGTTACCTCTGCGTATTCATCTACTGTCGAGATTGGCTGTGTCTCAGAATACATATAGAGGAAAAGAACTGGTGAGACAGACGGGTTAACTTTGCGGTAAGTGGGGGGGTGAGGCATTCCGGCGGGCAGTTGTCCGGCTGCGGCTGAGATGGCTGCCTGCACATCTTTTGCAGCATCCTCCACTCTGCGGCTAAAGTCAAATTGTAGGGAAATGTTGGTGCTGCCAGTTGAACTGGTGGAATTGAATGAATTGAGTCCGGCAATTTCGGTAAACTGTCTTTCTAGGGGTGCGGCGACCGAAGATGACATTGTTTCTGGGGTAGCACCAGGGAGACTAGCAGAGACAGAAATAAAAGGATATTCAACGTTAGGCAGCGCACTGATGGGTAACAGGAAATAACTCATCAGACCAAAGATGAGGATACCCATCATTACCAAGGTGGTCATGACTGGACGACGAATGAAGAGTTCTGAAAGGTTCATGAGTTGTGTTCTCCCAGAAATGTGGTAGAGATGTGCAATTAAATCGCTCAGTCTGTATTGTTTTAGGTTTATATTTCATAAGGGCAAATATAGGACAATCCCTTTCCACTCCGACTGATCGCTGTAATTAACCAGCAGCAGTAATTCATCAATTGCCTGTCTAATCGGCATCCGGTCATTCACTACAAACAAACCCAACATTTGTTCTCCCTTTAACAATCGCTCGTAAGCGAAATCTGGCATTGTTGCACGGTCATGAGTGAGGAGTATGCGATCGCTTGCTGCTGCCCAATTTAAAATTGCTGGGTCATCTACTTCCTGCAAACCAACATCCTGAACCCGAAGTAAGTTAAGATTCGGTTGACGCAGAAATAGTCCTCGCACAATATCGCCATTGAAATTCTCATCGCTCAATAACTTCAGCATTGACATTTTTTAAGCTTATTGCTGGGCTAATAAGCGAGAACGAATTAGGCTCAAATCAGGTTGAACACTTGACAAACGTTGATGAACAGATTCAGCTAATTGTTCACGTTGAACGAGGTATGCTTCCACAGCATCTCGATGTCGAAGGTAGTAGCCAATAGTCAGATATACATCAGATAATGACAAGGATGAGTAACGCCCAACAATAGATTCAGGGGATGCACCATCTTGAAAGCTACGAATCACCATTTCTAGCAAAACCCTTGTATTACCTACTCGAATTGCACCTGTTGCATCTTCACTTAAGGGAGGAATTTCTTGTTCTATTGCTAAAGTCATAGTGTCATTATTCCAGAAACGCTAGGATCTAAATTTTAGTGTGGTGCTATTTCGTAATTCGTAATTCATAATTATGAATTATTTTAATCTGTAGCCTTCCTTTAGAAAATTGATGTTAAATCGAGCATAGGTAAAACACTAATATTGCTTGTTGAAAATCACGATCGCCCGCCTGTAAATGAAAATACCCGACGGAACTTAACTTGACTGAGCTTTTTCCGCCACGATTCCATGTAGATATAAAATACGGGAGTTAAATACAGAGTCAATATCTGAGAAAATACCAGTCCGCCCACAACTGCAATACCTAGAGGACGGCGGGATTCTGAACCAGCCCCAAATCCGATCGCTATGGGTAAGGTTCCCATTAGCGCTGCCATTGTCGTCATCATAATCGGGCGGAAACGCACCAAGCAGGCTTGATAAATCGCCTCAGATGGCTTTTTGCCTTCATTTCGCTGGGCAACAATTGCAAAGTCCACCATCATGATCCCGTTTTTCTTGACGATGCCCACCAAGAGAATTATGCCGATGAAGGAGTAAACATTCAGTTCGACATGGAATATTATCAGCGTTAACAATGCGCCAAAACCTGCTGAAGGCAAACCGGAAAGAATCGTAATTGGGTGAATGAAATCCTCATAAAGAACACCCAAAATCAGATAAATTACTAGGACAGCGATCGCTAACAGTAAACCCAAACTCGGCAGTGAACTTTGAAATACTTGGCTTGCACCCTTAAAGTTGGTGCTAATACTGGCAGGAATTACCTGATCAATCAGTTTTTCAATCTCTTCGTTGGCATTTCCCAAGGAAACACCAGGAGCGAGGTTAAAGGAAATGGTGGCGGCGTTCATTCGACCGTTATGATTGACCATTAACGGGCTGACTCCCTGAGATAGTTTGGCAAATGTCTTCAGAGGAACTGCCACTCCTGTGCTGGAGTTAATGTACAGTGTCAACAAAGCATTGATATCCTCCTGATACTGAGGCGCTAATTCCAGAATTACCTGATACTCATTGGTCGCTGCATAGATGGTTGATATTTGGTAGGAGCCGTAGGCATTTCTCAAGGTATTTTCGATTTGCTCGGCGGTGATTCCATAAGTTGATGCTTTATCGCGGTCAATGTCAATTTGAATTTGGGAAGCAAACTGTAAATCGCTGTTGACATCCTGGAGTTCTGTCAAAGTCTTCATCTTGACAACAAGTTGAGGAACATACTCCTGTAAGGGTTTGACATCAGAACTTTGAAGTGCTAATTGATAAAGTCCTGTACTTTGTTGAGCGCCAATGGGAATCGCTGGGGGATTTTGTAAGAATACTTGGATGCCTGGAACAGTGGCGAGTTTGGTTCGCAAATTTTGAATGATTTCATCAGCACCTAGTTGGCGCTGCGATCGCGGTTTTAAGCGAATAAACAAACTCCCGGAATTGGCTGCAACTGCTGCCCCACTGCCACTAGCACTGGCTCCCGCCCCAATATTAGAGTTGACTGCATCTACATTCGGATCTTGGCGGATCAGGTTAGCAACTGTCTGCTGATGCTGGACAAGATTATCGAAAGATGCATCCTGGGCTGCTTGGGTAATGGCTGTAATTTGTCCGGTATCTTGGCTAGGAATAAAGCCTTTAGGAACTATCACCAACAGTCCAACTGTCACCGCGAATAAAAAGACAGATAAAATCATCGTGGTGCGGTGATATTTTAAGACTTTTTTGAGACTCCAATCGTACAAACCCAGCAAGCGATCAAACACATATTCGGAAGCTTGATATAAGCGACTTTGATTAGCATGATCCACAGGACGCAGAAAACGGCTGCACAACATCGGAGTCAGACTCAAAGACACAAAACCAGATACGAGAATTGCAACTGCGATCGTCACAGCAAATTCATGAAATAATCGTCCCAGCACTTCACTCATGAACAACATGGGGATGAAGACTGCAACCAAAGAAAGGGTCATCGACAGGATTGTAAAACCAATTTCTCTTGACCCATTCAACGCTGCTTCTAATGGACGTTCCCCCATTTCCATGTGACGGACGATATTTTCTAGCATGACGATCGCATCATCCACTACGAAACCCACCGAAAGGGTCAACGCCATCAGCGACAGGTTATCTAGTGAGTAATGCAACATATACATCACGGCAAAGGTACCAATCAGCGAAACGGGTAATGCCAAACTGGGAATCACCGTCGCCGAGAGGTTCCGCAAAAAGAGGAAAATTACTAAGATAACTAAACCAATGGTCAGAATCAACGTAAATCTGACATCATCCACTGAATCTCGAATTGACTGAGACGCATCATAGAGAATCCCAATTTCCACGGATGCCGGAATCTGGCTTCGCAAATTCGGGAGCAATTTCTTAATCGTGTCTACAACCTGCACCGTATTGGTTCCGGGCTGTCTTTGAATGGTGAGAATAATGGCGCGGGTATTGTTGTACCAGCTTGCTACCTTGTCATTTTCTACACTGTCAATTATCCGACCCAGTTGATTGAGATAGATGGGCATTCCATCTTTGTAAGACACAATCAACTGGCGATAAGCAGCCGCATCCTGGAGTTGCCCGTTGGTTTGGACTGTAAAATTCTTGTGATTTCCCGAAAGACTACCAGTGGGCAAATCGACGTTATTCTGTTGAATCGCCGTCGCTACCTGATCTAACCCAATTTGCCGCGTTGCCAATTGCTGCGGATCAAGTTGAATTCGAGCCGCATACTTTTGGGAACCGTAAACAGCTACCTGTGCTACCCCATTGATTGTAGATAGCTTTTGCGCCAAATAAGTCTCGGCATAATTGTCTACCTGGGAAAGGGGCAGAGTGGGTGAGTCCAGATAAAGGTAAAGAATCGGTTGATCTGCGGGGTTAACCTTGCTGTAGGTAGGAGGATTAGGTAAATCAGTAGCAATTTGCCCCGATGCTCCCGATATCGCTGCTTCCACATCCTGCGCCGCATCATCAATATTGCGGCTCAGGTTAAATTGCAGGGTAATTTGAGTCTGTCCCAGAGTGCTAGTTGAATTGAGCGAATCGAGTCCAGCAATACTGGAAAATTGCTTCTCTAGGGGACGGGCAACCGATGCTGCCATCGTTTCGGGGCTGGCTCCCGGTCGGGCGGCACTTACCTGAATTGTGGGATAATCCACACTTGGTAAATCGCTGATTGGCAGCAAGCGATAACTCATGAAACCGAAGATTAAAATCGCCGCCATCACCAGAGTCGTCATGATCGGACGGCGGATAAATGGTTCTGAGAGGTTCACGAATCACCTCCGCCTGATTTCGGGGCATGATTTCTTCTTGACTTCGAGGAATTTCCATCTGCATTTGAGTTATTGCCGGCTGTTTTGATGCGGATCTTGCTTCCCGAAACGAGATTCGCTTGACCATCGGTGACAATTTTATCGCCTGGTTGCGGCCCTTTCTCAACCACATCTAGTCCATTAATGCTGTTGCTAACTGTAACTGGCACATTTTCTACCGTCATATCTGGCTTAACTACAAAGACAAACTGTCCATCCGGGCCATTCTGCACGGCTTGGGAGGGAACAACCGTTGCATTCGGTTCTTCGGTTAACGTTAGCGTTGCGTTCACAAATTGACCGGGAAATAAATGTCCCTGAGTGTTGTCAAAGTCGCCAATCAGTTGAATTGTCCCCGTAGTGTTATCGACCGTATTATTGACAAATGCCAAAACACCTGGTAAAGGATGAGCTTGATTATCGGGGAACGTTACATCTACCTTCAGCTTGCCATTCTCCATATACTTTTGTACTTGAGGCAGATTTGTTTCGGGAATGGAAAAAGCAACTTGAATCGGGCGAATTTGGGTCAGGGTAACAAGTGGAGTTGTGCTGTTAGCTTGCACCACATTGCCCAGAGTCACCAGAATATTGCCAGCGCGACCATCAATTGGCGCATAAATTTTGGCGTAAGATAATTGCACTTTGGTATTGTCCAATGCTCCCTGGTCGGAACGGACAACGGCTTGAGCATTAGCGATCGCAGCTTGATCGCCCTGGACAACTGCACCGGCATTCGTCAACGCCACCCGATCGCTTTTCAAAACTGCCTCAGCATTAGCGATCGCTTCTCGATCTGCTTGTAGGGTTGCTGTACTTGCCTGACTGTTGGCAACATATTGCTGTGCTTGATCCAAGCTGATAGCGCCCTTTTTGTACAACGTACCATAGCGATCGCTCTGTCCTTTGGCAAATTTTTCTTGGGCTTGATCCTTGGCCAAATTTGCCTGAGCTTGTCGCACCAAGGCTTGGTCTTTGACTAAAGTCGCTTTAGCTTGGTCTACTTGACCCAAATCTCTAGCTAATGTAGCTCTTGCTTGTTGTACCGAGGCTTGGTCTTTGGCTACAGTTCCTTGAGCTTGCTGGATTGCAGCAGTTTGCGATCGGTCATCCAAGGTAAACAAAAGTTGTCCCTTCTTCACATCTTGACCTTTCTTGAAATAAACTCCAATGATCCGTCCACTAGCTTCGGGCGTAATCGATACTGTAGACCCCGATTGCACATTGCCGATCGCCTGCAATTGTACCGGAACCGTTTTTTGTGTCACCATTGCAACGGTTACAGGTGTTACTTGCTGCCGATTCCGGCCAGATTTTTCAGTTTTCTCTGTCTTGGCTGCACCCGCATGAATACCAAAAACAACTAGTCCAGCCAGCAAGATCGCGCCCAAAATTACCCAAGTAATCTTTTTTGGCGATCGCGGTAGCTCTGGTTTTATACTCTTCTCGTTTTCAGTCAAACTCTCATTAGCAATTTCATGGTTCATCAGAACCTCCACTGGATTTTAGTTTATTAAAAACAGAATTCAGTATGATCGGACTTAAGCAAAATATCTCTCAAACTCTCATTTCTCCGTGTCCTCTGCGCCTTGGCGGTTCGTTATTCCGTACTAATTCATTAACCGCGATCATTTTCTGCTTGGCTTTTTTCCTTTGATTTAGCTGCAAAAGTAGTTCCTGTTCACTTAACTGCTTAATTAGGGGATTTTTTATTAGGGAAAAACCGCAGATAATGACTCAACGAGCCATAAAGGTCTTTGTAAAGAAACCAAGTATCAAGCACTAGCTCCAAAAGAGCAATCAACACCCAAATTGCTAGAGAAACAATTACAGGTAGGCTGAGATCAGGAAACTTCCTTTGCAAATCGATAATGCCAAATAACAGCAGAAATAGGAGCGAAACTCCCAACAGAAAGGACAACTTGACGATCGCCAGAATGAAACGGCTCATTTCTAGGATGCGATTGTAAAGCCTGGAAAATCCCTCCACGATTTCTTCGATGTTATTGATGACAAGTAAAATTTGTTGTCGGTATAGATGGGTAGCTAAGGAGTATTGTTGCTGCCCTTGCGCCCATTCATCTTCATTCTTGAAATTGTCTAAAAGCTTGTCCAAAGTTAGCACCTGGGAACTAGTTGCCCAAATTGGTAAATCCTTTAAATGCAAGGGAACTAAATAGTTAATCAGCGCTATCAGAGTTTCCTCAAAATTACTGAGTTCGGGGGGAAGAGATTGAGTTAGACGAATGAGTTGGTCAATCTGAATCTGAAGTGTATAGTAGTCCTCATGCTGCCTTTGAGCGATCAACTGACTATTAAACGTCAGGAAAACAATTAACACCCCCAATAAAGCAGCTAAGGACTGGGATACAGCAGAAAAGAATTCAATCGCCACCTGTTTAGGCACTGTCAGCCAGGGGGCGTTATCCCGCATAGCAAAAACCAAGGTGGCAACAAATACAAGCCCGACGATCGCTAGCTGATGATGGGTAACAGTAGCTATGACTGTCCGCACTAGGGGAGTGTTACTGAGTCGAACCAAGATTTGCAGACCTGGGACTGGTTCACAAATTTGAAGTCGTTGGGCTTTGCGGGTTGACATGATTGAAAGTGGCGATAGGAGATATTCTCAAGAGTATCCCTATACTTATTGCCCACGTTGTAAACTTACATGATTAGCCTGTGACTGAATCAATTTGCTCAGGTCAGCAACGGCGCTAGCATACTGAGGATCAGCTGATGTCCCCAAAGTTCGGTTTTGCACCAATGCTTTCTGTTGTGCCTCAGTTAACTCCACGTTAATATCTGGTGCAATGCCGACATGATTGATATCTCGACCTTTGGGTGTGTAGTATTTAGCGATCGTTAGTTTCAGCGCCGAACCATCAGAAAGTGGCTCTACGGATTGAACTAAACCTTTACCGAAGGTGCGAGTCCCTACTAACCTAGCGCGATTGTCATCTTGCAGCGCTCCCGACAGAATTTCGCTAGCGCTAGCAGATCCCTTATCGACCAGGATCACTAAAGGTTTGTTGGTGAGGGGGTGTCCCGACGCATTGTAACTTTCTTTAACTTTGTCTCGATTTACCAAAGATACGATCGCCCCTTGCTTCAACCACATACTGGCAATTTGCAAACTCGCATCCAGCAGTCCACCTGGATCGGAACGCAGATCCAAAACGTAGCCCTGCACCTGCTGTTTTTCTAATGCTTGAATTGCTCGATGCATCTCTCCCGCCGCCGTTTGCGTAAACTCTGGTAAACGAATATAACCAATTTTACCCACTGCTGTTGTTTGCGTGTTGTAAGTTACAGGATGGATAGCAATATTTGCGCGGGTAAGGTTGAAAGTTTGCGATTGATTGCCCCGTTGAATCGTTAGTACTACCTTGGTTCCCACCGGGCCGAGAATCCGCTTAACGGCATCCTCAATTTTCATCCCCTGAGTTCTTTGACCGTTAATCTGGACAATTACATCGTCCGGCAAAATACCTGCTTTAAAAGCAGGCGTTCCTTGAATTGGGGCGACAACGGTTAAAGCTTTAGTTTTTTCATTCTGTGCCAGTTCCAGCCCTACACCACTGAGGTTGCCAGAAAGGTCTTTATTTAAGGCAAGAAATTCCTGGGGGTCGAAAAACTCTGTGTAGCGATCGCCTAATTTAGCCACCATTTCTTGAATCGCCCCATAAGCCTGTTTGTTGGAACTATAGGAACGGTTAAGATACTGCTGTCGAATTGCTTTCCAATCTTGATGGTTAAAGCTGACATCAACATAATTTTTATCTAAGATTTGCCACACTTCATCCACGAGTCTTTGGGGGCTAGGTTGGGGTTTACCTAGAGCTTTTGAAGCGTAGAGACTACTTCCTGCCAGGATTGCTGTGATAATAGCGAGTTCTATCTTGAGGATCAATTTTTGCTTGAACATAATTTAACTATTTAGCATCTATTACCTTATAAGTATTCTTTTTTTTGACTTTTTGCACTAGGACTTCTCTTGGGATTGCCCTTTCCGGTGGGGATAGGCAGTCTTAAAAATATCCTGAATTTTAGTCTTTTGTTCAGCCGTGAGATTCAGGCTCAATACTGCTTTACGCATTCTTTCACCTTGTTGTAATTTCGCTGACAATTGCTTTACCTGATCTGGAGTCAGAACTGCCTCAACTTGCTTGCGAACTGCTTCGCGTTTCTCGGCGCGTTCCGGCGTATTCGCCCCAGGAGAGTTTGTCGCAGAAGTGTTGGTATTAGATACCTTTGTTCCAGAGTCCTCTCCTTGAGACACATCTGGAGACTTTGAACTGGTGCAACCTGTCATTCCTGCAATCAGGATAGTTGCAAGTAAAAGGGTTGGTAAAATTATCTGTTTTTTAATCATTTATTTCTCTGATTTTTGTTGTGTGTAATCCGACTGTTCTGACCAAGGGGGCAGGGGGCATTGGTTTAATACTTGCTGACGAGTCTTTGATACTCGTGAACGAGTCTTTTAACTCCGTTAATGAGTCTTTGAACTCCGTTAATGAGTCTTTTATACTCGCTGACGAGTCTTTTATACTCGTGAATGAGTCTTTGAACTCCGTTAATGAGTCTTT
>NZ_JBALDF010000035.1:0-177704 GCF_036917275.1 Nostoc sp. | reverse complement strand
GATCGTAACTATAGGGTTGAGCCATTCTGAAAACCAGGAGACAGGGCTATGATTACTTTATCTTACGTCTTGATGGAACTGGCGGTTGCTATAAATATTCAGATTTATCCGTATTATCAAGGAAAAATACCGATAATTTTCCAACTCCACTTTTTCAGCTAGTCAGCCTCTGGTGAATCTCTACTTAATATTAGGTATAATCAAAAATCTCAAATTCAAAATCAATGGATCGACGGTCTTTTTTGGTAGGTACAAGCACATTGGCACTTTCACAACTGCTTTTTGGCTGTGGTGGAAACAAGCAAATGCAACTAAAAGTAGAGTTATTAAAAGGTTCTATACCTGGTCAGGTGGTGAATCAGTTCCACAAAGGTTTGCAGCAACAGGTGCAGTTAAAGTTTGCTCCAGTCGAGCAGATACAGGATTTATTTCGGCAATTACAAGATTGGCAGCAGAAACCAAAAGCCACTGATGAGCAGGGATGGAAACGTTTTATACCCTTTAGGCAAGGTCAAAAAACCGCTGATGTAGACCTAGTGACATTGGGAGATTACTGGCTAAAAGCAGCTATTGAGCAGAAACTGATTCAACCACTCCAAGAGGTACAGGGAAACCAATTAAAGCAGTGGTCTGATCAAAGGTGGAAGAAACTGGTAACGCGTAACGACCAAGGGAACTTGGATACTCAAGGGAAGGTGTGGGGTGCACCTTATCGGTGGGGTAGCACAGTGATTGTTTATAACCGTGACAACTTGCAAAAATTGGGATGGACTCCCAAAGATTGGAGTGATTTGTGGCGAGATGGAATCCAGCAGCGCATTTCCCTACTTAATCAACCACGAGAAGTTATTGGTCTGGTCTTAAAGAAGCTAGGAAAATCTTACAATACAGAGAATCTTGATCAAGTACCAGACTTGGAAAAGGAATTACAGAGATTAAATCAACAGGTGAAGTTCTACAGTTCCGATAACTACTTGGAACCTCTAATTATGGGAGATACTTGGCTAGCGGTTGGTTGGTCAAGCGATGTACTGCCAGTTCTGGGACGTTATCCGCAACTTGCCGCAGTTATACCCCAGTCAGGAACAGCAATCTGGGCAGACTTGTGGGTACGTCCCGCTGGTATTACTAATGATACTTTATTATCAGATCTATGGATTGATTTTTGTTGGCAACCAAACACAGCTAAACAAATTTCGGTGCTGACCAAGAGTAATTCACCAATTTCTACAAATATTGCAGCTGACGATATCCAAGAACCATTATGGAGCCTGTTACAGAGCGATGTCTACGACAGGCTACGCCTACGCAAAGTTTTTGATAAAAGTGAATTTTTGCTTCCCTTACCCCCATCAGCAATAAAACAATACGAGTCTTTATTCGCCAAAATTAAAGTTTAACTGGGAATTGGGCATGGGGCATGGGGCAAAACAGTTCCTCTTTTTTGAGTTCTGAGTAAATAAGTGAGATTCTCCATTCAGCACTCAGCACTTAGCATTACTACTCCCCACTCCCTTTTCTACAAAGAACGCTGTAACCCTATCTTGTTCTTAACAGTCGTTTGGATACTGCATAAAGCTGGACTTGTAGTAAAGTTGCAAGTGTAGGTTGCCAAGGGTTCTTTTTGATAATTAAATACCCGGACATTGTAACCAAAGTTCCGTGCAGCGCTACCCAAGCGATTTACAAAGTCGTAACGGTCTATATACTCTAGTAAGCTCCAAATTTGCTGATTCACGATCAAGTCTACCCGTGCAGGTTCTTTTTCAGAAGCTGGATATGCTATCCAGTTGTCCAATAGCTTTTTCTCAGAGTTTTGTTGTGCCCACCATAAACTGGGAACGGTCAATTGTACTGGGTTAACGGTGTTAGCTGTGATCACATAGTCTTTTGGCTTGGTTAATAAGTCTAGTTCTAGAGGCGCACTAGAAGGCGACGGTATTGGGGGGGTTTGCGCTAGTGAGGGCGGGATTAGTAAAGTGGTGAGGCTAATGGTTAGTAGTAATGAAAACGATATCTGGCGATGGCTGCGCCCGCCGCAGGCATTGCACAATTTGGGTATATGCATAGCTGAAACTAATTCGTAATTCGTAATTAAGGTACAAGTCAAAATTCGCACAATTTAAAGTTTAATAGCAACGATGCGAATTCTTCGATAGTCTGCTATCCAAGTTCCTTGTTGATACAGCGTCGGCTTGAGATATTCCTCTACGGCGCGAATTACTTGTATTTGTTGGTCAGCAGGGAGCAATGTTAAAAAAGCACTGGCGAACATCTGAATCCAGTTTGCCATGCCTGCTTCTCCCTCTACTAAAGGAGTTGGACGAGCAAAAAGCATGGCATGAATGACATCAAAACCTTGCTGTTCCAGTAAGCTGGCGTACTCACCAATACTAGGGTAATACCAAGGATTTAGGGTTTGTGCAGAAATATTAAATGGTTCTAAGGCGCTTTCCAAAGCTGTGACGATCGCCTGCACATTTCCTTTACCACCAAATTCTGCCACAAAACGGCCTCCGGGTTTTAAGGCTTGATGTATGGAAGCGATCGCACTATCTGCTTCTTTCACCCAATGTAGTACAGCGTTGGAAAATACAGCATCCAATGGCTTGTCTACTTGAAAGTTCCTGGCATCAGCAACATTAAAGCGGATATGGGGATAGTTTCGTCTTGCCTTCTCGATCATCGTGGCTGCATGATCAACTCCCATTACTTCAGCCCCAGCTTGGGCAATTTTTTCTGTGAGTTGTCCAGTACCACAGCCAAGATCCAAAATCGATTCTCCTGGCTTAGGGTTGAGGAATTTGAGTAAGTCCTCGCCATACTGCCAGACAAAGGCGTGTTTCTCTTGGTAAAGGGCAGTATTCCAATTATTGGGTATGGAAGTATTATGCATAACTGTAAAAGTACAGATTGTTGGCTTGTCAATTTTCAACCATGTGTTTGAGGTGGATGACTGGCTGATCATCACAGTAAAAAAGATTTTTACTTACATCCAATATATATTTTCAGCTTAACTAATATTTTAAAGATATCCGACTTAGTAAAATTTTGTACCCGCATTCTTGCGTTAAACCGAAGTAAATCGCATCTACCCCATTTTCCACAGCAGCTTTAACACAATTTAAATTACCTGCTGGCGCGAGAAGTTCAGGATATTGAAGGGAAGGTTGTGAAGCGATCGCTTTTGATTCAGATTTGGGGTTAACTAGCACCATAGTGATTTTATTGAAGTTTGCGGGGGATGGTGGCGGAGGGTGCGATCGCAGCCACTTTATCCCAAGGAAATACCGCTAAATTGTTGGAATAAACTGGTAGCGTAAGAATCAGTCATGCCAGAGATATAGTCTGTAACTCTAAGAATTTTATTATAGGTATCTTCGTCTGAATTCGGATTATTATATTCTTTTGGAAGCATATGATAGACCAAATTGCCTTTCTTGCTATTGTGCAGTACGGCATTAACAAATTCAGCAAATAGTTTCCCTAAAACTTCATACCCAGCAATCTGAATACTAACAACATTAGGATGTTGGAAAACAGCCGCGCGAGTTTCCTTTCCAATTTCTTCTAGGTGGTTTGCATAAGTGCTTAGAGATAACAAATCTTTATCAAACTCTCCAGAGAGTATATCTTCTTCGTGTTTCAGGAAAATATCACTTGCCTCATTTATGAGTTGATTGATAGCTAAAGCCCGCAATCGCTTAACTATTTCTGTATTGCTTTCACCATGTTCTTGAATATCTTTATTTGCAACTACCTTAAGTAATTCCTTAGTTTTGTCAAATGGAATGTAACCCATACGATGACCATCTTCTACATCAACAATTGAGTAACAAATGTCATCTGCTGCTTCAACAAGAAAAGCAAGTGGATGTCGAGACCACCATGCTGCATTATCATGACGGCGAATTAGACCAACCGTTTCTGCTACTTCAGCAAATAAATCTTTTTCTGCCTGGAAGAAACCATATTTTTTAACACTTTTACCTGAGTAACCGTTAAAAATAGATTTTGGTAGAGAAGATTCTCTAGGGTACTTTGTGAAAGCAGCTAAAGTTGGGCAGGTGAGTTGCATTCCCCCTTTTTGAGGAGGCATTTCAAGCTTGGTTAGAATACGAAAGCCTTGTGCATTACCCTCAAATAAATCAAAGTCAGCTTTTTGAGACTTGCTGAGAAGTTCTTCTCCTACATGATTAACAGTGTTGTACCACGATTCAAATCCTGTACGAATAGCATCCTCTCCAGAATGACCAAAGGGAGGATTCCCAATATCATGAGCCAGACAAGCAGCAGATACGATATCACCAAAGTCTGAAGCCCGTAACCCATCCTGATTAAAGTCGTATTTTTTTACAATTGCCTCACCGACTATTCTGCCAAGAGAGCGACCGACGCAAGACACTTCAAGGCTATGAATGAGACGAGTGCGAATATAATCATTTGTAGACAAAGAAAAAACCTGAGTTTTATCTTTTAGACGACGAAAAGGTGAAGAAAACACTAGGCGATCATAGTCTCTTTGAAAGGGAGTACGATCAAACTGGAGGTCTTCTGGTTTAGTCTTACCAAGTCTTTTTGGTGTCAGGAGTTTCTTCCAATCCATCATTGCTGTGTTATCTAAAAGTGGGTTAAACAATGCCCCCTAGCTAGAAGCAATGGGCAATGCCACATTGTAACTCTACTTAGTTAAAAGTCAAACTTGATTCTATATTAGAGAAAAAGTTTAAGTAATAACCACAGTTCCTATTACTCAACTTCAACTGTGAAGTTTGTACAGCAAGTTGATGCTCCGAGGTAATACGTACTTTATATAAGCTACGCATAGCTCAATTCAATCAAGCGGATCGCCTTTGTTAAGTGGGGTAAATTAAGCAATTGCTTCCTCAGCTTAATAGACAACAATCAGTATGGCGATTTAGATTGAGGGTAGATGCCCCTAAATATTCCTCTGGGGTATAGTATCGCTGTTGTGTTATTTGCATAGTTCTATCGGGTAACAATGTTTAACGATACGAAGCGTCTAGGCATTAAAGAGATTTGACCCATGTTTACCGAACGGTTTAACGTGGTTGAATAGAGGTGTTATGTACTTTGTGAAAAGTGAGCGTAGGCGCAGCCTGCCGTAGGCATCGCTATCTAAATTCACAAAGTAACTGTTAGCTTCCTTTCCTATTGATAACCAGCTGCTTGTAATAGAAACAACTTGGCGTAACGTCCTCCTACCTGTAATAATTCTTCGTGAGTTCCGTGTTCTATAACTTCCCCGTTTTCTATTACTAAGATTTTGTCAGCCATCCGTACTGTCGAGAAGCGATGGGAAATCAAAAGTACCATCTGATTTTGAGTAATAGCGCGAAAATGATTGAAAATCTCAAACTCAGCCTGGGCATCTATTGCTGATGTTGGTTCATCTAACACTAAGATATCTGCTTGCGCTCGCATAAAAGCACGAGACAGGGCAATTTTCTGCCACTGTCCCCCAGAAAGTTCCTGTCCTTCCTTAAACCAACGACCAAGCTGAGTTTGGAAGCTTTGGGGTAATTGGTCAATAAAAGATTGGGCCATGCCTTTTTGGGCAGCAGTTTGCCAGTTGGTTTTGTTTTCGAGATGTTCTACATCCCCCACGCCAATATTCTCACCCACAGTGAACTGGTAGCGGACAAAGTTCTGAAAAATTACACCAATGCGACGCCGCAACACATCCACATCCCATTCCTGTAAATCCAAGCCATCTAAGAAAATTCGCCCAGAGTCAGGAGTGTAGAGTCGGGTAAGTAGTTTAATTAAGGTAGTTTTACCAGAACCGTTTTCACCTACAATTGCCAGTTTCTCTCTGGGTTTCAAATGCAGCGAAATGTTTCTCAAGGCTGGCTTGGAACTTCCTGGATAGGTAAATGATACGTTCTCAAAACGAATACCATCTTGGGGATTTAAACCAATGGTTGCCTTACCCCAAGTTTGTGGTACTTTCTCTTCGAGGAAATCGTAAAGATTTGATAGATATAGATTGTCTTCATACATCCCTCCAATAGAAGTGAGGGCATTGGAAAAAGTAGACTGTCCTTGGCGAAACACAGTGAGATACATTGTCATATCTCCCAAGGAAATCTTACCTAGCACTGTTTCCAGCACAATCCAAGCATAAGCTAGGTAAAAAGCACCAGTACTGATTAAACTCAGCAGATACCCCCACAGTCCTCGCCGCAGAGTCAAATCACGGTCTTCGCCATACAGTTGATCAAATAGATCGCGGTAACGTCCTAACAACATCTCTCCCAGCTGGTAGAGTTTGACTTCTGTGACAAAATCTTCTCTTGCTAGCAGATTTTCTAAGTAGTTCTGTTGGCGGGTTTCTGGCGCACGCCAACTAAACAAGCGAAAGCCTTCTCCAGCAAATTTCGTTTCCGCAATAAATACAGGCATCGCTGCCAAAATCAGTACCAGCACCGCCCAAACTGAGAAATTTACTAGCAAAATCCCGTAGGTGATCAGGGAAAGAGCATTTTGCACTAACCCAAAAGTGCGGCTTACTAGGGAAAGGGGACGAACTGATGCTTCTCGTCGGGCATTGGTCAATTTGTCATAAAATTCTGAGTCTTCAAACTGCCTAAGATCCAGTGTCAGCGCCTTTTCTAAAATCAGTACATTCACCCGCTGACCCATTAGCGCCCGCAATAACGACTGACAAATGGTGAGTCCTCGCTGACTGCCTGCTAGTAAAATTACAGCGATCGCTTCTAATCCTACATAAAATAGCGAGGGATAAATATTGACGAAACCATTGTGTGAGTTAACTTGAGATGCAAATACCACTCCATCAACAATTAATTTACTGATGTATGATATCGCCCCTGGTAAAAGACCAGCAACTATTGTTAAACTAGCCAGAAGAATAGTAAGCGATCGGCTAGTAGTCCATACTAAGCTTACAGCCCGTCCACTGTAGCGGAAAACCGTCAGTGATTGGCGCAGGACATTTCTTTTTTTTTAATTTTCATCTTTTTTTGGACGAGATACCCCAGGTGCAGCGGATCTTCCTAATTCTTTTAATCTTTATTAATTTTACATTTTTATCCCCACAATCTCCTACCTGCTTTCCCACTTAATTTTTGGTGAGCATCTTCCAATAATGCTGGAATATCTAATTTTTCTGGACACCGAGGCAAACAGTCACCGCATTCTGTACAGCGGTTGGCTTTCATTCCAGGAAACCAGTGACCAGCATTTTCAAACATTCCGTAACGATATTGTCCATAATCTTTCATGTCGTATGCTACTGCAAGATTACGTAACCGTAACACTTCGGGAATATTGATATTTTCTGGACAGGGCAAACAAGCATAACACTGGCTACACTTATCAGTTTGCAAAGCAACTTTTTGGTGATTTTCTAATTGCTGGAAAGCAGAAATTTCTGCTGATGTTAACTCTCCATCATAGTCAGCTATTTGCAAAGGTTGCCTTAATTCATCTGGGTTTGCTGGCCCAATACTTAAAGTAGTAATACGGCTATCTGCGAGTAAAAAACGATAACTTAGCTCTAAGGGTGAATACGGCTGACACAAGTCTGTAAGGGTTTGGGGTGGTGTATAGAGGCGTCCTCCCTTGTCAGCAGGGGAAATTATAAAAATACCCATGTCCTTTTCGGCAGCTAACTGAATCGCTGGTGCGTGCCGTTGGAAAAAATAGTAATAATGCAGATAGACAAATTCAAAAAAATCTGTATTGATTGCTGCCTGAATTAGCTCTAATGATCCGTGGGTGGAAAAACCAACGTGTCGGACTCGACCATCAGTGATCGCTTCTTCTACGGCTTGCATACAGCCATTTTTGGCTTGTACCCACTCCAAATGTTGCCAAGTATTCAAGCCATGAACACCTAAGCAATCTAAATAATCTAGCTGTAATCGTTCTAGGGATTCATCGATGTACCGACGCATGGAGTCAGCATCTGCTGTGGCTGGGATTTTGGTAGTAACGTGAAGCCTCGTTCGGGGTACTGACAACCCAGCTTTTAGCGCCCTACCAAGATACTCCTCACTTTTGCCGTAACCTTTGGCGGTTTCTAAATGATTAATTCCTAGCGCTAAGGCTTGTTCAATAGTCTGGTGAGCATTTTCAAAAGAAGCCAGGTAGCGCATTGTTCCCAGAGAAAAAACCGAGAGGCGCAGATTCGTTTTCCCAAAACGTCGGTATTGCATCTTTAACAAAGTTAGGAGCCATTCAATTTTAGATTTTAGATTTTAGATTTTTCCTTCAATCTAAAATCTAAAATTCAAAATCTAAAATTGGCCTAGCTGTCGCCATTACCAAAACGCTTGATCAAATCTTCAGGACGGAGATTGGAAATAAATTCACGGAAGGCTTGCTGTTCAGCTTCATCTGCATCGCGATCAACAGGGATAGAAGCATCGGCAATAACTTCTTCCATTACCCATATAGGAGTATTTGTACGGAGGGCAATAGCGATCGCATCGCTAGGACGCGCGTCAATTTCTTTTTTAACATCGCCTTGCTGAACAATTAAAGCCGCATAAAATGTATCCTTTTGCAGGGAATGAATAATCACCTTTTCTAGAGTCATGTTCCAGGTTTCTAGAAGATTCACAATCAAGTCGTGGGTTAAGGGTCTAGGAGGCTTCTGATTCTCCAATGCACCCATAATTGCCCTAGCCTGTTCCTGACCGATGTAAATTGGCAAAGCCCGCCGATCTGAAGAATCTTTCAAAAGGACGATCGGGCTGCGGGTTATGGCATCTAATGCTATGCCAGCGACTTTCATTTCAATCATTGCCTAAGCCTCTACAATCCTTTGAGAGCCTTGGATGCTGTGTAACAAATAGTACCCCTTTTTGGGCGGTTTAACGAGAGTAATAAACATAAGCATTTGTTCTCTATAATTGCTTCTATTAAACTCCGAACTTGTGGTGAAAACCAGAGTAAGTCAAATTGGTCTTCTTAGACAATAACCTTCTTACCCAAGTATGCCTCGTGAAGGATGCTAATGTGTTAATATTCCTAGACTTAAAAAAGTCAGAAAATATACTTGGATGTTCGAGATTTCTGTGACAATTACCAATTGACTTCAGGCACAATTAGGCAATAAATAGAGTTAATTTGACAAAAAAGCCGTGTTTACAGGATTAATCCAGGCATTAGGAACGATGGAACCCTTAGGGGGTGATTCTTGGCAAATTACTTGTGTAAGCCAACCGGGTGAAGTAATTATGCAAGATTTGGCTTATGGTGACAGTGTTGCAGTAGATGGCGTTTGCCTGACAGTAGAAAAAGTTTTAAACGACGGGTTTATCGCCACGGCTTCACCGGAAACGCTACGTCGCACGACGTTGGGAGGTAAGCAAACGCAACAAAAATATGTCAATTTAGAAGCGTCGCTAAAGGTAGGCAGCAAAGTTGGCGGTCATTTTGTGATGGGTCATGTAGACGGCATAGGTCGATTGCTAGTGGCAGAACAAACAGCTAATTCTTGGGAAATGACCTTTATTGCATCGGAGGCGATCGCCCGGTACATTGTCCCTAAAGGTAGCATTGCTGTCAATGGCATCAGCCTCACAGTAGCCTCATATGAGCCAGAACTCTGCCAATTTAAGGTGGCAGTAATTCCCCTCACCTATGCCGAGACAAATCTTCGCTATTTGGTTTCTGACAGTTTGGTGAATCTAGAAGGGGATATTCTCGGCAAATACGTGGAAAAATTCCTTTCCTCTGGCAACCCACACACCACAGCCCCTGATGAAACTAGTATAGATGGCATTACACCCGCATTCTTAGCAGAACACGGGTATCTCTGAATTTTAGATTTTGGATTTTGGATTTTAAATTAATCCAGAATCCAAAATTTCCAATCTAGCTGCCTGGTTGTTGGCTTACCTGGGCGGTTTGCGAACCTCGGACTAACTGGCTGAGGGCGGACTGTAATTGCACGCCAGGGTCAGTCGCAACCCACCCATCTTGTGTTAGGTGGCGAACTTCAAAGTGCAGGTGAGGACCTGTGGAGTTCCCGGTGCTGCCAACTAGCCCGATGACAGTTCCAGGTTGTACCCACTGACCAGGTTGAACAAGGATTTCTGACATGTGACCGTAGAGAGTTTGTTCAGCGGATTTGTGATTTAGGATAACGGTTAAACCATAACCACCCACCCAGTTAGCAGTTTCCACTTGACCAGCAGCTGCTGCCAAAACTGGTGTTCCCATAGGCGCACCCAAGTCTGTACCAGCATGGAAGCGTTGATTACCTGTGATTGGATGAACTCGCCAACCAAACAAAGAAGTAATGGGAGCGGGAATAGATAATGGATACATCATTCCCGTACCACTATAAGCAACTACCCCAGTGTAAGGGATTTGCGGTAATACTGATGCCAGCGAGAAGTCGTAAGCTACGGTGCTGGGGCGGGGTGCAATGTTGCCATCTGCCATTGGTGCAGGTAAAGTCCCGCCACTCGGTGCGATGGGAGTTGCACTGACTGTTGTGGGGCTGAACTCGCTGGGATTCGGGATAAATCGATTAGGACGAAATGCGCTCTTGTTGTTACCACTAGAACCACTTTGAGTAGGATGCCATCTACTGGTGTTGCCAGTAGTTGCAATCTGCCGCACGGGTGAAACTACTGGTAATTGGGCATTTTGACTTCTTCTGAGCCAATTAGGTGCTGTACCATTAGAATCAGCTACACTCCTTTGGGGTATTTTGGCACAAACACCGCCTAATACGCTTTGCCCTGAAGGCAAGATGGCTCGACAACCACTGGAGCGTTCTGTGAGGATTACGGAATTTGGTGCTTGATAAATACCTGTGGCACCACTGTCATAACTATTAGGATCAATATAGGCGTTATTATAATCCTTGGTTTTCCCCGGCGTTGCACTGACAGTGCTGTTCGAGTTATTTGGTGGTTGAGCAACTTCTCTTAGTTTTTCAGGTAAAGAGCGGGCTGGGGTATTAGGTTTTTCCAGTCTCACCCTTGCAGGAATAACCTGGGAGGTTTCTACCTTGGGTTTTGACTGTCTGATAATCACAACAGGTTGGGCAGCTTCAATTTTGGGTGTAGATTGCCTAACTGGCTCTTTTGATTGAGCAACCTTTGGCTTATGTAATCTCTGGCTGAGTCTGGTTCGTCGTTGGGAAAATTCCGGTTGCGCTTGAGCAGCTTCCGGTGCTACAGCCTGTTTTTTAACTGGATTTGCAACTGCTGTTGGTTGGGAACTTTCAACAGTGGGAACGATATTGTCTACTTGTGTTTCCGTTTGGGCAAACACAAAGCCGCCGCTGAGGAGGCTGACGCTACTCAGCCAACAAAGGCTCTGAGCTGGTAGCGTTGAGGCAAAACGTTTTTTCGTTAAACCTTGCTGCCATAAGTAATGCAAACGATGATGGGCAGAATTATTGCGCTGCGTCATTTGTATCTCTCAGTTGTGTGTAATTAGCCTAAAGAGATGATGCTAGTGGTTTGTCTTGCCCAAAGAGCGAAATTTTGAACAAACCTCAAATTTAAATGGAAGATTTTTGGTACCCCAAACTGATTGTACCGGGTTGAATATAAATTTCCGGTGTAATTAGTTCCTTTGTATCATCTGTTTCTAAATCAACTCGTAAATTTCCTTGAGGAGTCACCCCAACTACAGTACCTGAAAGATTATTGACGTACACTTTATCACCCATGTTTGTAAGCAAATCTAGATAGCGAGACAAGAGTATGCTTACTCCTTCTTGACAAAGGCACTCCATACCGGATTCTATTCCCAGTAAGACTGTAGAGGTTAGCATTTCCAGACAAGAAATTGGTCTGAAATTTTGGGAACCTTGCCACGATTGCAGATTGATTCCAGTTTCCGGTACTGGGTTTGTCCAGTTAATACCAACACCAATTACTGCTTGGGTGATGTGTCCTTTGTTTACTTTGGTTTCTGTCAAAATGCCGCCTAGTTTGCGACCATTTAAAACTAAATCATTGGGCCATTTTATCCCAACATCTACACCACATTGGCGCAATTGAGACGCAATTCCCCAAGCACTAGCAAAAGTTAGCTGGTAGCTGTCAGTAGCCTCTATTTTGTAGTCCAAAGAAATCGCTACCGAAACATATAATCCCCCAACCGGAGAAATCCACTGGCGTCCCCATTGTCCCCGCCCAGCAGATTGCACAGTTGCAATTACTACTGTTCCTGAAATAGCCCCTTGGTTGAGCAAGTTCCAGAGAGTTTGGTTAGTTGAGGAGACGCTTTCAAAAAAGTGAAGAGAAAATGGTAAATATGTATACTTACGCCCTGCTTTCAAGGCTGCTTCCAAGTTTTGCAGATTAAATTCCACAGCAGTTAAGCCAAATTCCGTTGTTCAAGTTAGCATTGATTGGCTAATGAGTGATTTCTGTTTAGGTTTGGTTGAAGATGCACACTTGGTACTGGCGCAATTGGGAAGGACTGCCCTATTTAACTTGTAGTATTCTGGAACATTGGCATCACGGCTTCTTTACCCAGCAGTTTTGGCCGCGATCGCCACAAGTTATCACAGAAATATTGCAACCAGCGGCATCAGTCTATCGCTTAAAGCAGGTTCATGGCAATACTGTTCTCACTCCCCAAGAAGTTGAGAGCTTCTTAAGCACTGTTGGGGAGGATTTAGCATCAGCGGATGGTTTAATTAGTGAGCAGCCTCTACAAGCAGTCTGGGTAGCTAGTGCAGATTGTACACCCGTGCTGATTGGGGATGTGGTAACTGGACAGGTGGCAGCATTACACGCAGGCTGGCGGGGAACTGCCAAAAAAATTGTGCCCCTAGCGATCGCTCGACTCCAATCTCAAGGCAGCAAACTCGATGATTTGAGAATTGCGATGGGCCCGGCGATCGCTGGTGAGGTTTACCAAGTCTCTATCGAAGTAGCTGCCGAAATCGGGGCTAGTGTTATACCACATGAAGACGAACAAAAAATTATAACTGCATTATATGAGCTACCAAATTCACCTTTGCTAGAAGATCCCAATCCGGGAAAGGTACGGCTGGATGTCCGGCGAGTGAATACCTTACAACTGGAAAATTTGGGGATTAGTGCAGAACAAGTTGCGATCGCACCTTATTGTACTTTTCAAACTCCAAAGCATTTCTTTTCTTACCGCCGGGAGAAAGAGAAAAAAGTTCAGTGGTCAGGAATTGTCAGCACTTAAAGGCAAAATTGATTTTACAGCTATTTTCAGGTAAATAGACCACCCGGTAGGGGCACAGCATTGCTGTGCCCCTACGATAGATGTGGTTCAAATACTTGAATTCTGCTGTAAAGCGAAAAAGAAGTAGCTGTAGGGTGTGTTGCGGCTTCCACAGGGCACTATTTCATGTTTTCGGTGCGTTACGCTACATGATTTTATAATTATTGGCGCTTACTTACTTAAACGAAGTTTTATATTTTTTTAGTCTTAATTATTAAATAAAGCGTCGCTCAATAACTCGCGGTGCATTAATGCTCTATCTACTAAAGATTGTATTTGCTCAGGTGATAACGGATCGCCATTAGCGTAATGCTCCATCCAAGTCAGACTAATCAAATTGGGATCTTCAGGTAAACTCGCTAAATCCCACCCAGGCATTTCCAAGTCTTCCATGAGGCGATTCACCTTAGGATCATAACTGAGAGCAAAACAGCGACAACCAACAGCCGCAGCCATAATCAAGCTGTGTAGGCGCATCCCAATTGCCATCTCGACACCGCGAAACACACCTTTCAAAAGTTGCGGATCTTCCAGACACAAAATTTTGCTAACATTTTTAAGTTGGGGTTGAATAGCTTCGGCAATACTTAAATCTTCACTTTTTTGAAACGGCAGTAGTAAAATAAAAGCCTGCGTGGCTTTTTGAAAATCCACCAAAGCCCGAGTCAAGTTTGCTAGGCGTGTTTGAGTCAGTTGGGGATGCGATCGCAATGTTAGAGCAACTCTCGGCGCAGGTAAATCCCAAAGTCCTGGAACTGGTTTAGATTCCAACGCCCAAACTGGGTCAGGAGCTATAATACAAGGAATTTGCCAATCAGATAATAAAGCAGCACTGGCGCGATCGCGGACACTAACTTTGGTACAATTAGCAAAGGTTTGCCGTGCTAACCAATTAGTTTGCGGACGCACTAACGGGCCAATACCCTGCGCCCAAGCAACAGTTTTCAAACCCATTTTCTGCGCCAATGCCATCAGTCCCCCATAATAAAATGGGCTAATGGTACTGGTAACATCCTGAATCAGACTTCCGCCGCCCCAAATCAAGGCATCGCAAGAGCGTAAAGCTTGCAGTACAGGTAAGGGAGCCATGCGATTGTAGGTTTCTACATTGTAGCGATCGCGCGTTTCCTCTGGATTCCCCGAAAGCACCACAGGCGTAACATCAGGTGGTAACATTTGCAAAAGCGTTGCCAACAAAGCTTCGTCACCACCATTACCTTTACCGTAATATCCAGACAATAACGCCCGCATCTTGACCATTTTAGATTTTGGATTTTAGATTTTAGATTATCAGCTATTGTTAAATGAATCTCTGTCCCCTATACAGATGGTAAACTCATTCCTAAGTTCTACTTGGAATAGTGCAAAAGATAGTTAGAACCCCCTCTGAACTCGGAAGTTGAGCCTCTGAACTCGGAAGTTGAGCCTCTGAACTCGGACGTTGAGCCTCTGAACTCGGACGTTGAGCCTCTGAACTCGGAAGTTGAACCTCTGAACTCGAACGTTGAGCCTCTGAACTCGAACGTTGAGCCTCTGAACTCGGACGTTGAACCTCTGAACTCGGAAGTTGAGCCTCTGAACTCGAACGTTGAGCCTCTGAACTCGAACGTTGAGCCTCTGAACTCGGACGTTGAACCTCTGAACTCGGACTTTGAACCTCTGAACTCGAACGTTGAACTTCTGAACTTGAAACTTTCAGTTTTAACTTTCCCTCATCTCCCACCCTGCGGGAAGCTAAAGCTAAATCTCCCCTAGTTTTTTTCTTCTCTACGAGACGCTGCGCGTAACTTGCTTCCCTACAAGGGTACAATTTTGAATTTTGAATTTTGAATTGATTTCTCCCCTACTGTTGTATGCACGCCCTTTCGATTCCCACCTGGATTATTCATGTTTCTAGCGTTATTGAGTGGATTGTTGCCATTTGGTTAATTTGGACTTATGGCGAACTTACTGGTAATCGCAATTGGTGGGGCTTGTCCCTTGCCATGTTACCAGCTTTAGTCAGCGCCATGTGTGCCTGTACCTGGCATTATTTTGACAACGCCGAATCTTTAGAATGGCTGGTAACACTGCAAGCTACCATGACATTAGTTGGTAATTTTACGCTTTGGGCAGCGGCGTTTTTGATTTGGCGTTCTACCAAATCTCCTGACACTGTTGAACCAAAACCTATCAAATCAGAGCAATGATTTCTAAAGAAACCCTATTTGCGCTTTCACTGTTTCCCTACTTGGGTTTCTTGTGGTTTCTCAGCCGCAGTCCGCAAATGCCGCGTTTGGCGCTGTATGGATTTTACGGCACTCTCGTCTTTGTTGGCATCACCATCCCGGTGGGGATTTATGCTGTATTGCATTATGGCAAGTCTTTGGCCAATGTAGATTGGTTGCACGGCGGTGCAGAAGTATTTTTGACCCTTTCTAACATCTTGCTTGTGGTGGGTTTTGGGCAAGCTGTAAGGCAATTAAAAATGAAAAATGAAAAATAGTAAGTTCAGCTATAGCTAGTGGTTTGATTGCATTGAGTTATGAGGAACAAATAAATGGATGTAATTCCAGCGATTGATTTACTAGAAGGTCGGTGTGTGCGACTGTATCAGGGAGACTACGATCGCTCGCAAGTTTTTAGCGAAAATCCTGCTGATGTTGCCAAACAGTGGGTAGATCAAGGTGCTACTAGATTACACATAGTTGATTTAGATGGTGCTAAGGCAGGTAAAGTAGTAAACCTGGGGGCAATAGAAGCGATCGCTCATGCGGTGTCAGTACCCATTGAAATTGGTGGAGGATTGCGCGATCGCACCAGCGTGCAACAATTATTTAATCTAGGCATCCAGTGGGCAATTCTTGGAACCATCGCTGTAGAACAACCTCAGCTAGTGCAACAACTCTGTGAAGAGTTTCCTGGACAGATTATTATTGGCATTGATGCGCGTAACGGGCGAGTAGCAACTCACGGTTGGTTAGAAACCTCAGAAGTTTTAGCAACCCAACTGGCTGTACAAATGCAAGAATTGGGCGCAGCCGCCATCATTTACACAGATATCCATCGAGATGGTACACTCACAGGCCCCAATTTTGAAGCTTTGCAAGAACTTGCAGCAGTAATTTCCATCCCGATAATTGCTTCTGGCGGGGTAAGTTCTGTCACCAATTTGTTGAGTTTATTGGCGTTAGAACCTCAAGGTGTAACTGGTGTGATTGTCGGACGTGCCTTGTATACTGGGGATATTTTACTCAAAGAAGCATTACGAGCGATCGGCCCTGGGCGGATTCAAGATATTCCACCCAATCTAGGTTTTTCTACTTTTGCTTGACATTTTCTGTGTATTTGGGCATCCTCACCACATAGACGAGTTTCTATTGTCTTTCCTAGTGGGAAACCTAAATACTTAGGTATTAAGGATTAAGCCGTATGGTCAGTATTCCCGGATATCATCTTACATTACCTATTTTATCCAGCCACTAAGCGATCGCTGACTCATATATTAAGATTTGTATTTATCCCGTTAAAACTGAAGGTTCCGACAGGGGTAACATTATCTACTAACTTTTTTTGGTTAAACTCAAATTTTCTGTTATGCAGCATTTTGCATCTAAATGAAGTACATCCTTACCCCCCTTAATCCCCCCTTTACAAGGGGGGAAATTCCCAATCTAGTTCCCTCCCCTTTCTAAGGGGAGGGTTAGGGAGGGGTATTTTTGTACTTCATTAACTTGCAATCTGCTGTATATTTCTGTAATCTCCAATACCTGTGGTGTAGATAATATTGTCGTAGATTTAAAAATTTAGTCTTATGTCTACTCAAGAACCAAATTCCAACCAAGTATTTAAGCTAACACAGGCTACCGTAACAAACAAAAAGAAACCACAACCTCCTCCAGATATCAAAAAACCAAGTAAAATCGAATAAAAAGCGTTACATAGCAATTTTATTTGAGTTGTCAAAACTCAGCCTCTCCAAAAGTTTAGAAGAAAATAAACAGAAAATTTCATAAATCATTTAGAACTGTTATAGTTTCTTGTAGAGACTTAATTTAAATTAAATCTCTACAATTATCATCAAAAAGAAATCAGCTTATTTGTTTTTCGCTTGAGTTTTCGCTTGTTCTAAAGCTATTTCTTTGATTGCTTGATATGAATTAACGTTTGAAGTACCTTCAATAGCTTTAACTGCCAAATCCTGAACTTGTTTGAGAGCAGATTCAAGTTGTTTAGAAAGATTTTCAATCCGAGTCTCTTGATTAGTAATAGCTTGTTCTAAAGATTGCAGTCTTTGTTCATAGAAACGCTTTTGCCCTTCTACTTCCTTAGAATATAAATCTGATTTTACTTTAGCTTGGTAGTGGGCGATGCCTTTGCCTTCTTCGGTAGCTTTTTTTATAGCTGCTTCTTTGTCTTTCGGAAAAGCCTCTACCTTGGCTTTTAATTCTTCAAATTGTTTCTCTCTCTCAGAAATTGCTTTCTCTCGTTCAGCCCACTGTTTTTCTGTTACTTGCAGCAATTCTTCCAGTTGTTTATATAGTGTTTTCTGCTCTTGTTCGTATTCGTCACTTTGCAATTGTCGCTGGAGTTCTAAATTATATTTATACTCTGATGCATCGCGTTGTCGAGTTTTATTCGAGTTGTCATTCTGTTCTTTTATCGCCCGTTGCTGTTCCTCTTGTTCTTTTTGCCAAGTATTCCTTTGCATTAGTATTTCTTGGAATAATACTTCAGAACGCTGGCTATATTCTTCCTGATAAGCTTTAGTATTATCTTCATAAGCTTGGATGAGAGTATCCAAGATATCATCAGAAATTTCCAAATTGTGCAACTGTGTTAACTGTTGGACTTCCTCTTCTAAAGTTTGCCTTATTTCTTCTAATCTAGAAGCTTTTATAGTTAGCTGCTCTGATAATTCATTAGCAGCACTGCCAAAACCTAATTGAATCTTCGCCAAACTTTCAATTGTATTGTTCATCTTTTGTTGGACACTAGAAAGCTGATTCATAGCTGTTTTCTGTTCTAATTTAGGCTGTTCTTTAGTTCCAGACTGGTTTTTGACAACTTGATCAAACTCTGATTTCAGTACTGCTTTTTCTTTAGTTAACTCCTCATATGCCTGAAGAATTTCTACTTTAGTATTCTTATCAGTCGGTTTTTTTACCACCACAATAAACCTCCTATTCAGGAATTAAAAATGATTAATATGCTACATTACAGACTTATAACTACTTAGAATTAGAATTACCAAAAGCCCTCATAGCTAAGTCCTGTGCTTGTTTTAATGCAGTTTGCAATTGAGCAGAAATACCTTCTATTTGCTCAGACTGTTTCTTAATTGTTTCTTCCAAAGACAGAATTTTTTGTTCATAACTCTGTTTGTTAGATTCCCATTCTTTTTCAAATAAATCAGCTTCAATTTTAGCTTTTTGGCTTATTTCTTTAATTGCCTCTTCCCTAGCTTTTTTAACGGCTTCTTCCAGTTCATTAGGAAATGTAGCTACTTTTTGTTGATAGTCTCCAAAGAGTGGTTGGCGTTCAGTGAATATCTTTTCTCGTTCTGCCCAATCTTTCTCTTTCTTTTGAAAATTTTCTTGTATTTCCCTTTCCTGTTGGCGTTTTCTCGCTTCGTAGCTGTCTGCATTAAGTTTACGAGTAGTTTCTAACTTATACTGAGATTCTTCTTGTTCTTGCTGGCGATCTTTAGCTAATAAATCATTATATACTTGAAGTTTTTCTTCATACTCTGCTTGTTCTTTTTGCCATTCTTTCCGCCTGATTGTAATTTCTTTTTCTAATGCTTCCCTTTTGCTGATAGTATCTTGTTCTAAGGTTTTTAATTTTTCTTGGTGTTCTTGACTTAAAATGTCTAGAGTATCCGCTACCACTCTGATTTGTTGAAGCTCTTGCAGGCGTTGAGTTTCAATTTCTATAGCTCGGTTTAATTCATCTAACTTAGAGTTTTCCTGAGCTAGTTTTTCAGATAATGCGTTGAGAATACTACCAAACTCCAATTGTAAATCAGCTAAACCTTTGACAATACTATCAACTGTATATGCAGAAGCTGCTTGCAAAATTTCTTGACTTTTTGCCTTATCTGCTTCCTCTTGTTTAGTTGCTATTTTAGATTCCAGCTTTTTTCTTTGAATAATAATTTGTTGAAATGCTTGCATTAGTAGTTGTTTGCTGTCCTTGACTCCAACTGTAGTCATCTTCCAACTCCCTTCAATAGCAATGATTTATGGGGTAGCAAGCCATACCAAGGACTACCCTATGCAGACATCAGAGTAGCCTTTGAATAAACATTTTTAACCCAGTGGAAATACTGAAATAATCAACCTCTGACACTTAGGTGGGGTAGAAATTTTCCACGCGTGTGTCTTTCTGTTTTTCAGGTATATAGCGTTTATTAGTTGAGTCTAATATGAAACCTAACAAGAACCGCCCCTTCCCTTATCGCAAAGGGGAATTAGATTCAAAGCTTCTCTCCTTTAACTAGAGAGGTTGGAGTGTATTCCATACAAACGAGAAGCACTATAGCAGTTCCCATTCAGATGTAGTACAACATTATATTGCGAGGTGTAGGGGCACGGCAGTGCCGTGCCCCTACGCGTGTACCTCACGTAAATGAGAAACGCTATATAAGCTTTC
Organism: Nostoc sp.; assembly: GCF_036917275.1. Classification (GTDB taxonomy): domain Bacteria; phylum Cyanobacteriota; class Cyanobacteriia; order Cyanobacteriales; family Nostocaceae; genus Nostoc. The sequence goes on along the minus strand of NZ_JBALDF010000035.1, from coordinate 157,847 downwards.
ACCAAGAGATATAGTACTTGAGTACTATGCTAAATATACCTAACCTAATCTGCTCTTGTCAAGACAACCAAAGTCTTTAATTAAAAGCTATTAGAAGCTTGCAACCACAGTGATTATGATTTAAGAGAGTGCTGTGGTATGTATTATTTTTTGTAAAGAAAATATAAAAGAATAAACCCTAGTAGAAGCACGGTTGCACTAAGGCGACATAATAGATTAAATCATTCTAATTGATACAAGCACAGTCCCAGACTTTTGTGATATCAATGTATACCAGTGAATCGACTAAATATTCTGCCACAACGGATATTGGACAAACCAGCCGTATTCTAGTAGTAGAAGATGAAGAATTAATCCAGGAAATGCTAGCTGTAGCCCTGGAAGAGGAAGGTTATCGGGTGATAACTGCCCCCGATGGGCGGTCTGCTATAGAGTATCTCAAAAGTTTTGAAACCAACTCAGGGGAACTTCCCTTTGATCTGATCATTCTTGATTTGATGCTGCCTCAAATCAATGGGCTAGATATTTGCCGTTTGCTACGTCATCAAGGAAACCCAGTACCTATTTTAATGCTTAGTGCTAAGGGTAGTGAAACTGACCGTGTTTTGGGATTAGAGGTGGGAGCAGATGACTACCTGACCAAACCCTTTAGTATGCGCGAGTTAGTGGCTCGTTGTCGCGCTTTACTCCGCCGCCAACGTCTAAGTAATTTACCACAACTACCAGTATTAAAATTCAAGGATGTCACCTTGAATCCCCAAGAATGTCGCGTGTTGGTTCGTGGTCAAGAGGTGAATCTTTCTCCCAAAGAGTTCCGGCTGCTGGAACTGTTTATGAGTTATGCCCGTAGGGTATGGTCACGGGAACAATTGCTCGACCAGGTTTGGGGGCCAGATTTCGTCGGCGATAGTAAAACCGTAGACGTTCACATTCGGTGGTTGCGCGAAAAATTAGAGCAAGACCCCAGTCATCCCGAATATATTGTGACTGTCCGAGGTTTTGGTTATAGGTTTGGATAATTAGTTTGGATAGTTGTTAGTTTTTAGTAGTCACCAAGAAACTAACAACTCAAATGCTTTTATTGGGATTTTTTCTGGGTTTAGCGGTAGGCATTGGGTTTTGGGTTTGGCAACAGGTTCAACTTAACCGCTACCTGGGGCGCTTACTCCGACCGTTAACCTCGCATTCTGACAAAATGGGACTGCTGCTGATTCCTGCGTTGCGGCAGGAAATAGCGATGGTGAAACAGCAGGGGCAAGATTTGCAGCAGTCGTTGCAAACTTACCAAAACCTACTAGATTTTGCACCAGTGGGATATTTGCAGGTGGATGAAGAAAATCAACTGCTGTGGTGCAATCAGCAGGCGCAGAAAATTTTGTATCTGCAAAGCTGGCAACCAGAACAGGTGCGCTTGTTACTAGAGTTGGTAAGGTCTTACGAACTTGACCATTTAATTGAGCAAACTCGTGATCGGCAAAAACCACAGACGCGAGAATGGATATTTCATCCATCTTGTGATGATGCAGCAGAGATGGCAACAATAAAATCTCTAGCCTTGCGGGCGTCTAGCTTGCCTTTACCCAATGGACAAGTGGGAGTCTTTTTAGAAAATCGTCAACCCCTATTAGATATAAATCAAATACGCGATCGCTCTTTTTCTGATCTAGCACACGAACTCAGAACGCCGCTAACATCGATTCGGTTGGTTGTAGAAACGCTACAAATCCGCTTGGAACCACCTTTAGATCGCTGGGTTAACCGCCTAATGCAAGAAGTTGATCGGCTGATTAACTTAGTGCAAAGCTGGTTAGAACTTACCCAAATGGAAGCCAACCCAAATATGCAATTGCAAGCCAAACCTGTAGAATTGCGATCGCTAATTGCATCTGTTTGGGAAACACTAGAACCCTTGGCAGGGCGCCAACATTTGTCTCTTGCTTATTCTGGCTTAGAAAATCTTTGGATTAAGGCAGATGAAGCCCGGATTTACCAGGTTTTTCTCAACTTGCTAGACAACAGTATTAAATACAGTTCTCCTTCTACAAGTATTTACGTTGAAGCGAAAATCTTATCAACAAAAGATAATGATGGGGCTTATCCAATTCTTGAAATAAATCTTATTGATTCTGGAGTCGGGTTTTCTGAGGCAGATTTACCCCACGTTTTTGAGCGATTTTATCGAGGAGATAAAGCGCGAACCCATTCGCCACAAGATAGTAACTCCATCGGGGCGATCGTTGGCAATGGTTTAGGATTAGCGATCGTTGAGCAAATTCTTATCGCCCACGGTGGTTCAATCAAAGCTATGAACCATCCAGAAACTGGCGGTGCGTGGATGCAACTCCAATTTCATGAAGTTATGGCAAACTCTTTAAGCCAAGACTATAGTTAATAATATCTTCACGTTTGAGACAACAAGTGTGAAAGCTGTCGATTATACTCCCAATCCTCAAAGACCCCAACTCGCACGCGCCATTAGGCGCTTAGAACGGGATGTATTACGCATGGGTGCTTTGGTAGAACAATCATTTCGCCTCAGCCACCAAGCGTTATTTGCTCGTAACTTAACAGCAGCTGAGGAACTTCCCCGATTAGATAAAAAGATTGATCGCTTTTATCGTCAAATAGAATCAGACTGTACGGCGATTATGACACTGCAAGCGCCTACAGCACAAGATTTGCGCTGCTTGAGTGCTTTTATGCAGTTGGTGCGAGACTTAGAGCGCATTGGCGATTATGCTGAGGATTTAGCTGAGATTGCGATTAAAATTTTTCCTTATGCGCCTCATACCTGTTTGCCAGACATTGAAGCTATGTCCCTTCACGCGCAGGCGATGCTAGCAACTAGCTTGAAGGCTTTGGGAGATTTCGATGAGGCTGGTGGACGCCGTTTAAAGCACCTAGATGATACTGTAGACGATGCCTACGATCGCGTTTATCAGACTTTAGCGCAACAACGCGATGTGCCAGGAGTAGTCGAGCCAATTGTGCTGCTAGCACTGGCAATTCGTTGTCTGGAACGCATGGCAGATCATGCCACTAATATCGGTCAGAGGGTAGCATATATTGTCACCGGTCAACGTTCTTAATTGACGTGCTGCCCAGATCCCCTACTTCTTCAAGAAGTCGCGGATCTAAATCTAGCTTAAATAAGCGCCATTTCACCCTATATCTTCATAATTATTTGCGCCTACATGCTTAGTCTTCAAAAAATACCAAATTATTAAAATTAAATTAACTAAATATTTTACTAAAAGCTTACCTTTTCTTAAACTTGCACAATTAAAGTAACAGATAAATAACTGAAAATTTTCGGTCTATCTCACTGATAGATACCTTTTACCAGAAGTTGTTGCCATGAAAAGATTTGGAGTTAGTCCCTAGCTCTGATTAAGAAGAATACACCTTCAGATAGTCAGGGAAATTTTGATCCAAATCATGAGAGTTTCTTAATGATTGTAAATAGCGAGATTCCCTGATAATTATGTTAACCATCAAGATATTGCTGGAGTGTTAAATACCATACGAGTAACAGTTACCCGACTCCTACAACAGTTGCAGGAAGATGGAACAGTTTTACGTCACAAACGCCGCATTATTTTGCGCTTACCAAATAAATTAATTGAAAATTATAGTTCAGGACTATATTAAATAACTTGTATTTATCACAGTATAAAGGTATAATCCTGACTGTGATTGTGTGTGAAATTCCTGAAAGTAAAGTGTTATAAGCATTTTACGATGATTAGATTAGTAGGTGTGAGTGAGCTAAAAAACATGACAAAACGATTCTGGAATCTTTTTAAGGTTAGTCCGGTTATTCTTGCTGCGACATTTTTCGTTGCCAATAGTGCTTTGGCCGCTGAAGTAAACGAAGAGGTAACAAATGTTGCCCAGTTATCTGAAGACTCTAATAGCATGAGTCAGGTAACATCAGTTTCGCAATTTTCGGATGTGCAGCCCACAGATTGGGCATTCCAAGCTTTACAATCCTTAGTTGAGCGCTACGGCTGTATTGCAGGTTATCCCAACAGTACCTATCGTGGGAACCGGGCTATGACCCGTTATGAATTTGCCGCAGGTTTGAATGCCTGTTTAGATCGGGTTAACGAACTGATTGCTACAGCTACTGCCGATTTGGTCACTAAACAAGACCTGACTACTTTACAGCGTTTGCAAGAAGAATATTCGGCTGAATTAGCAACCCTGCGCGGTCGTGTAGATGGACTAGAAGCTCGCACTTCTGAGTTGGAAGCAAATCAGTTCTCCACTACTACCAAGTTGGTTGGAGAAGCAATTTTCGCCGTGTCTGATGTTTTTGGTAACAATAGAGCAGTTCCTGGTGGTAATCCGACTCAAGACTTGGATTCTAACACCACCTTTTCTGACCGCGTTCGTTTGAACTTATTGAGCAGTTTCACTGGTAAAGACCAGTTGCAAATTCGTCTGAATGCTAACAACACCATCTCTAATGCTGGTGTGAGCGGTACTAACATGACCCGCTTGGGCTTTGACGGTAATAACAACAACTCTGTTGTAATCGATAAAATCAACTATGCTTTCAACTTTAATAATGCAGTGCGGATCAAAGTTGATGCTACTAATGCTGAGTTATACGAAAACGTTAATACCTTCAACCCTGACTTTGCTAGCTCTGCTAGAGGTGCGCTCTCCCGCTATGGACGTTTCAGCCCCATATATCGTCAAGGTCAAGGTGGCGCTGGTTTGACTGTTACCTTCAATCCTAATGGCCCTATCAGCTTGACTGGTGCTTATATAGCTAGGACTGCTAATGATCCTACCCTTAATAATGGGCTGTTGGATGGTGATAACGCTATATTTGGTCAGTTATCTTTCCAACCCACCAAAGCCTTTAACATTGGTCTAACCTACGCCCGCACTTATCAAACTAATCTTGTTAACAATAATGTTAACAACAACCTTTTCCAAGGTACAGGTAGTACTTTTGCCAACAATCCCTTTGGGAATAACACTCGTACCGAATCCAATAACTACGGTGTAGAAGCTACCTTCCAATTTAGCAAGTTGGCTATTAGTGGTTGGGGAGGTTATACAACTGCTGATGCTATTACTGGTGCTAATGCAGGTAGAGACGCAGATATTTGGTACTGGGCTGGATCGCTTGCTTTGAGAGACTTTGGTGGAAAAGGTAACGTCTTAGGTGTTATCTTTGGTCAACCACCCAGAGTTACTGGTGGTAGCATAAAAAATGTCGCCGCCAATACTAACTTAGATGACGATAAATCTTATCACTTAGAGGGTCTTTACAAGTTTAAGGTTTCCGATAATATTCAAGTTACCCCTGGCTTGTTGGTAATCTTCAATCCAGAGCATAACGATGCTAACGACACTGAATACGTAGGCACTCTACGTACTACCTTCACCTTCTAAAATTGGTGATGGTAAACAAAGTTCAGAATTAGGTCAGCAAAAGCCCACTTTAAAGTGGGCTTTTGTTTGTTATTCACAGTAGACTTATCCGAAAATTAGGTTTTGACTCTTGCTGTACAAGGCTTTGATACTCATTTGCGGATATGTCTAGTGATTAATAAGGGATTTCCAAGAATTGAAGAAGAATTCAGAAGTCAGGGATTCAGACCGCGCAGGAATTGAAGACCACCAAATTGAAAATTTGGCGGGGGTGCAAAAACGCCGATTATTCATCCGCCAGTCATATTTCCTATGTGGGATTATAATCTGGCTGATTAGATATATCTATTGGGGGGCGATCGCTACTCCAAGCCCACCATACAGAACCACAGTGACAATAGTAGAACTCTTGCCATTTGCGACGACGGTCTTCTGTAAGTACAGGCGATCGCCGATTTAGCCAAACTTTTTCAGCTTCTCGGCTACTTGAGTGGCAGCTAGGACAGCAAAACTCATAGGCATGTATTGCCTTATTCGTCCATTCAGGCGGGAGGGGAGCAAAAACGTCCATGTATTTACAAGTATAGTCTCAATGGTTATCCAAAACTTTGAGGTTTTTAACTTGGGGGCAAACCGTACCATAAAATCCCGTCACACTATCAAACTGCTTAATCAATATTTTTATTGCTTTGTCTGGTCTATTCACAAATCGCAATTTGTAGAGGTTTTCAACAATAGAACAGCTATTTTTAAAGACTGCTAAAGGATGTCATAAATCAAAGGTTAACACGAATGGTAACTATAATAGTTACCATGCACATTATGGCTAATAATTAAATTTATGGAGCCAAATGTTGAAATTCGCCGTTTGTTAGATGTGATGCCTGCTTCTGGTCGGATGACGACAAAAGTCGTTAGTAAACCAGAGCAGGCAAAAGTAATTGACGCCTCCTTTCCCCAACCGTGGAATCAGGCGCGACCGATATACATTAATTTTGATTTGTGGCGTCGCTTGACAAAGCCGCAACGAGACTTGCTGCTGTTGCACATGGTTAGCTGGTTGACGGGGGTAAAGTGGTTTAAACCCGACATTTATCAAGGTGTGGTGGTGGCGGGGCTGTTAGGCGGATTCATGGAAGCAGCACAGTCAGATGTGGTGGGTGTAGCCGTAGCTGGGGGATTAAGTGCGATCGCTGCTTTTCGGATCTGGCGTACTAACAAATCTCAAGAGTCAGAGTTAAATGCCGATGCAGCAGCAATTCGGATAGCACAGCGGCGCGGTTATTCAGAAGTTGAAGCAGCGCAGCATCTGTTATCTGCAATTGAAGCGGTAGCCAAAATTGAAGGGCGTTCTAGTTTAAATTTTACTGAGTTGATTCGTTGCCAAAACTTACGAGCGATCGCAGGTTTGTCACCAGTGGGTATGCCAGAAAGTTATAAGTAGAAATCAGGAGAATGATCTGTTTCTTTTATTCTCTTTTCTACGAGACGCAAAGCGTCTCGTAGTGTCTGGTAGAGAAGGTGACTTCTCTACCAGACCAGAGGCGTTAGCCGTAGCCTGCGGCAAGCCGCTGCGCGTCTACGATAGTTTTCACAACTCATTTATGATTGCTATATTGCTATATAACTTTCATCCAAACAAATTTTATTTTTAACTAACAATGTTAAACGAAAAACTTATCAAATATACTTCAAAATTCTCTTTTCATTCTCCTTGGTTTATTATCATTATTTTTGCAACTTTTGGTTTAATAGGTATTCTCAACCATTCGATGTGGAGAGATGAACTAAATCCCTGGCTTATTGTCAGAGATAGTAAATCTTTAGGGGATTTAGTTGCAAATATTCATTATGAAGGTCATCCTGTTTTATGGTATTTTTCTTTGGCACTTCTGAGAAAAATAGTGGATAATCCTATTATTATGCAAATTTTTCATTTGGCAATTACTGTTGTTTCAGTTACTGTTTTTTGTCTATATAGCCCTTTTAACTATCAACAAAAGTTTCTGTTTTCCTTTGGTTTCTTTCCTTTTTATGAATATCTTTTAATTTCTCGAAACTATGCCTTTAGTATGTTGTTTATTTTTGCTTTTTGTACAGGTTTTTCATCAAGAAAAATAACTTATGCTTATTTGGCCATTTTATTGGGTTTATTAGCAAATAGTAGTGCTTATGGTTTGCTTGTATCATTTTCTTTATTATTGACTTTGCTAGCTGAATTCAGTTTTGATAGTGAACATCGCCAGCAGTATTTTAGTCAAAGCCAAAAATACGATTTGTTTTTAAGTATTTTAATTATCATATTTTCTTTTATTTTATCCCTTTATATTATTACTCCGCCGATAGATAGTTATCTTTATGGTGGGTTAAATAATGGTTGGGTAATACAATTAGATATCCGTCATTTATTGAAAAGCATAGGTAGAATATTTGGTAGTTATTTATTAATCATTCCTCAACACAAAAGATGGCTGGATTTAATTGTTTGTACGATAATTGCTCTCTTTATTGTAATTTTAACCCTGATTAAATTATCTAAAAAGCCAATTGCTTTATTTTTCTACATTATAGGGAATTGTGTAATATTTGCCTTTACATACTTTAGATTTATTGGTATGCCTCGGCATTTTGGACATTTCTATTTAATTCTGATAGCGGCTTTATGGTTGGGAAGTTATTATCAAGACTCTAGAGTTTTACTCAATAAGCTTTTTATTCGTCCAAATTCAATTACATTCGTTCAAAAATGGCATAATATCGCTTTTATGCTAATTCTTTATGTCCAGTTTTTAGGAGGCATTTATAGTTTTTCAAGAGATTTAGTTGTACCATTTTCTGCCAGCCGGGAAATATCTCAATATCTTCAAAAAGCTGGGTTAGATAATGAGTTTATTGTTGCCAGTCGAGATGCAAATATGGCTCCTCTATCGGGTTATCTCAATCGAAAGTTTTACTATCCTGAGATTCAAAAAATGGGTAGCTTTACCCTATTTAAAAAAGGCCGCCAAGATGTTGAAGAGGCTGAGATATTAAGCCAAATTAATTCTCTACTCAAAAATCAAGATGACCAAAAGAAAATTTTGCTGATTTTAAATAAAAAACTAAATGTTAACCGCAATGACTTGAAGATTGTTCCGATTAAAGATTTTAAGAGAGGCTGGGTGGATAGTGAACGATATTATCTTTATTGGGTAGATGAAGCATAAAGATAATGCGCCACAGAATTTTGGAGTTCTCAGGCAGATTGCGGCAATATATAGCAAAAGATATTTCATTAAAGCTTCTGTTTGGCATTTTACAGCCCTGTTCTGTCTTAGAAACTAAAGGCTTGATTGTTATACAAACAACATGTATCACCAAAACACCCCAGAAATAACACTTTTACGTCCTTTGACCTAGCTTGCCACCATTGATAACTAGCTGCAACGCGGGAGGCTAATCTACACTGGAATAAGAGAATGTATGTTTAACTGACTTAGGTGTCAGAGAGTGAGGAGTTTTGTCATACTTTCTCGGTGTTGGTTATGAAGTGCTTACCTCGTGTGGTAAAACTTAACTTAAATTCTGTCAGTTACTAACGGAGTTGATGGGAATGGGTAACTTTATTTTTTTTGTATTGATAGTAGTTTACGGAGGCGGCGTTTGGAAGTTTTGGAATGGGTTTGGGCGGACTAATTTTAATCCAACTTTGACCAATCGCATTGGTTTAGCTTTGCTATGGCCAGCTTTGTTTATTACAAATCAATCCTATCGTCGAAACTTTAGAAAGGCGTTGAAGGGCTAGAGTTTACTATTAAGTGTAACGTCATCCATTATTGACGGTGGCATCTATCTCAATATAAATTCAACCACCCAACCTCCCTTCCCTAGTAGGGAAGGGAGGTTGGGTTTGCTCCTTTTAGGAAGCAGAGGAATTAGGGAGGGATAAGTTCGTTAACGGTTGGAAAGTATTTCAGCCAATGAATTTAGGAATTATTTGTGATTGGTTAATAGATGGATTGCTCCACCTACAGCTGCACCATCAATAGCATTGCCAACGGTATGTCTGCCATCACCAGTAACTGCGCCAGTCAATGCGCTAGCCCCTGCACCGACTCCAACATCTTGACCAAGGTTCCGGTTACGACGATGGTGACGGCTTCTCAGACCATTTGCACCATTGACAGCTGCACCAGTGACACCACCTTTTGCAGCATTGCCTAATACACTACCATGTCCCCTAACAGCTCCTGTTACTACATTGGTAACAGCCCCGATACCTACATCTCTTAGTACTTGGTCATCAGCAGCAGCTGGTTTTGCTGGAACTAGGGTGACACCAGCTAAACTTGCAGCCATGAGGCTAGGGAGAAGTGTGCGCTTGAGGATATTATTCATTGTGTTACCTTTTGAAAACATCAAACAATTGGCTAAAAACCAAAGTTACTAAAGTCGAATAAAATCTGAATTTTCTTATCTGAGCAACAGCAACTACTTATTGTTCGAGTACATATATATAATCGCATTTGCAAAGCCATAACTGCATCCACTGAAAGCATGAATATAGATTCAGTCTAGAGAAGGCCTTGCTGATTTCTTCAGCAATGCCGGAGATTACATATTGACAAAATCAATCAAAGATGCAATTAAGGCTTTTCGGGATGAAAGTTGCATTTTTTCATTACTAGCAAGGGATTTCTGATGATCTACCGCATAGTATTTACCCTATCTATCTAAAGATAGTTGCCAAAATAATTAAACTAACTCATCAAGGTTAATATTTAATTCTCTTAGTTTAGTAGCCAAGCGTTCTGCTTGTACTTCTGCTTGTTGCGATCGCTCCCATCCTGTTGGTAGCAAATTACCCTGATTATCCCACCAGCGCAACCAGGGTAATTCTAGATTTTAATAGCGGCCTTGCCAAATTCCTAATTCTACACCCATCGGTTCAATAGGATAATGTCCGCGTTCATTGGCAGGTATTAGCTGATATTCACCCCTAAGCAATTGATACACCTGGACACTAACTTTCTTCACTTCATAAATGCCATAGAAGGGAACTATAATATAGTATAATAGGTTTGTAATTAATAAATAGAGTAGACAATTGGAACAGAAAAGAGCAAAGAGAGGAAGTTTCCAAGCGCGTATACTTAATCTATTTAGAGACAATCCTGATAAAAAGTTCACTTTTCACGAGATAGCTGATGAACTTGCCGCAACTGCTGGTTCTACCAGTGGTACTCTATCAGTTCTCTGTAAAAATGGTTCTATTCAGAAGACTAACGACCATCCAGCAAAGTACTCCTATACTATAGATATAGAAGCTAACTCATCCGAGGTTAAGCTAGACAATGAAAGTGTTCAGGAGAGCATCACAGATCAGGAAAGACCAAATTTAGCCTTAGTGAACATACTAAATAAACTAAAGAAAGAGCTAGAAGAGCTAGAAGAGCGTCAAGTAAAGCTCAAATCAGCAATAGAAGTATTGGAAGCTCAACTAAATCTAGAAAAAAATAATATAGATACTTGACTTACTTTCTAAACTTTGTTTATATATATAATAGATAAAGTCCAAACCTATAGAATTAGGTAATTATAATGAACGCTAATTTAAAACCAGGAACTCTTCAGTACAAAATTATAGAATTTTTAACCCAACACCCTGATCAGGGATGGGATTATAAGGAAATTGCTCTACGCTTGAATCGCCGTGATGAGTCTGTGAGCTGCTCCCTTTCTGTTCTTGAAAAGAAGAGACTAGTTAGAAAGATAGTATATTTTAATTCTCGTGCTGCAAAATATATTTATAATATAGAGTTACCAATTAGTGAACCAACTGTTCTAACTTTTGTTGAGCAGGAACCAAGCGTTCAATATAACCTTATGCAAAGGCTGCACAAAGTTAGGATGGAGACAGAGCAACTTAGAAGGGAAGAAGAGAAATTAGTAACAACTTTAGAAGTCTTAAATGAGTTTATAGCGTAGCAACTTAGTAGTGTAGGGTGGTGGCTACAAGAAAATAGAGTAGCAACCTCCCTGTATGATCCAAATTTGTGTCTAGAAAATAAGTCACTTTGTTATTTTCGCTTTACTGCTTCATCGTACATTTTGATTTGCTCTGGGGTCAAATCATTTAACGTACCAGAAACAGCCTCTAAGACAAGAATCTTATCAATTCTGCGTGTCAGTTCATGCTCGGTAATAGCTCTCATTTCTTTTTGTGATAACTGCCTAAAGAGTTCTACCAATATTTCTATCATTTCCTGTTGGTTTAACTTAACTTGATATAAGCTATAACCTTTAATTAGCTTTTCAACGATTGGTGATATATACTTACTCAGTTCTTGATGATAATTAGCAACTTATGGCATAATTCTCTCTATTTATAAAATAATTATCTTATATTATAAACAATCATCCTCAGCGCTCCTCTGCGTAAAAAAAAGGTGGACAAAATGCCCACCCCACAAAATTTTGAGAATATTCTGTTGCTATTAACCCAACAATTGTTTAGCCTTAGCGAACACATTATCAACACTAAAGCCAAACTTCTCTAGACAAACATTGCCTGGAGCCGAAGCACCAAAGCGATCAATACTAACGCAATCGCCTTCAGTACCTACGTACTTGTGCCAACCGAAACTGCTAGCAGCTTCTACAGACAAACGCTTGGTAACAGCTTTCGGCAAAATGGACTCTCTATAAGCCGCATCCTGTGCTTCAAAAAGTTCCCATGAAGGTAGCGACACAACACGGGCTTTCTTACCTTCAGCCGTGAGTTTTTCGGCTGCGCTGACGGCGAGGCTCAATTCTGAACCAGTGGCAATCAAAATGATATCAGGTGTACCTTCGCTATCCACCACTGTGTATCCACCCTTTGCCACGCCCTCAACCGATGTACCTGCCAAGTTCGGGACATTTTGACGGGTGAATGCCAACAGGGTAGGAGCATTTTGCTTCGCTTTCTCGATCGCTATTTTATAAGCGCCAGAGGTTTCGTTACCGTCTGCGGGACGAAACACCGTTAAATTAGGAATGGCTCGCAAGGAAGCCACAGTTTCAATGGGTTGGTGCGTGGGGCCATCTTCACCTTGTCCAATGGAATCGTGAGTCATCACCCAAATTACGCCAGCTTGGGAAAGGGCGGATAAGCGGATGGCAGCACGCATATAATCTGTGAAGATCAAGAAAGTAGCACCGTAGGGAATTAATCCCGAACTGTGCAGCGCTATCCCATTACAGATTGCGCCCATAGCATGTTCCCGTACACCAAAGTGGATGTTGGGGTTTTCGTAGTGTCCTTTTTGAAAGTCGCCTTTGCCTTTGACTTCGGTAAGGTTGGAGTGGGTTAAGTCAGCCGAACCACCAATTAATTCAGGTAAAACTGCCGCCAGTTTGTTGAGGCAAGTTTCTGAGTGTTTGCGGGTGGGCAGTCCTTTGTCTTCGGGTGTGTAGGTGGGTAGTACCTTATCCCAGCCGTCGGGCAGTTTGCCGCTAATGTAGCGTTCAAATTCAGCCGCTTCTTGGGCATACTTAGCTTTGTAGTCGCCAAAGGTGTTGTTCCATTCGTCTTCGTAGCCTGCACCGCGCTCAACTGCTTTGCGGGTGTGGTTTAGGGCTTCTTCGGGTACTACGAAAGGTTCATATTCCCAACCCAAATTTTTCCGAGTCAAGGCAATTTCGTCTCCGCCAAGGGCAGCGCCGTGAACGCCAGCAGTGTTTGCTTTATTGGGGGAACCGTAACCAATAATGGTTGTTACCTTGATGAAAGAAGGCTTATCGGTAACAGCTTTGGCTGCTTCAATTGCTTTGGCGATCGCTTCTAAATCAGTGTTACCATCTTCGACGTGTTGGACGTGCCAGCCGTAAGCTTCAAAGCGCTTAGAAACATCTTCAGTGAATGCCACATCTGTGGAACCGTCAATGGAGATGTGGTTGTCGTCGTACAGAGCGATGAGTTTGCCTAATCCCAAGTGTCCTGCAAAAGAACAAGCTTCACCAGAAATTCCTTCCATGTTGCAACCGTCACCCACAATCACGTAGGTGTAATGGTCAACAATCTTGCTATCAGGTTTGTTAAATTTAGCGGCCAGGTGGGCTTCGGCGATCGCTAAACCGACTCCATTGGCAATTCCTTGACCTAGTGGGCCAGTGGTGACTTCCACGCCTGGGGTCATGAAGTTTTCGGGGTGTCCAGGAGTTTTAGACTCCCATTGACGAAATTGTTTGATATCTTCAATGCTGACGCTATCGTAGCCTGTCAGGAACAGCAGGGCGTACTGCAACATCGAGCCATGACCGGCAGACAAGACAAAGCGATCGCGATTGAACCATTTGGGATTCTTGGGATTAAACTTCAAAAAGCGATCCCAGAGGACAAAAGCCATCGGAGCCGCGCCCATTGGTAGTCCTGGGTGTCCCGATTTTGCCTTCTCTACGGCATCAATAGCCAAGAAGCGGATCGAGTTAATGGCCAGTTCTTCGACGGACAATTCTTTGGCGGATTGGGTTGCAACAGTCATAATCTCTTGTTTTTAACGACGGGTTAGCACTCTTGGTAGCTTCTCTTGCTGGGGTTATTTTAGATTCCCCACAGTATCCTCATCATCCCACTCCCGCTTGTCGATGGACAAGCGGGATCTCCTGAGTTTGTGGTGATAAATCAAGCTGATAATTGGGTCATGCTGAACGCTTAAGTTATAGCGGAATGATATCTATCATACTTTTGGCACAGTCATCTCAGGAGAGCCGACTAGCAATAAAATGGGAAATTTTTAGACGTATTTCTTAAAGGCCAGTGTGACATTATGACCGCCAAACCCAAAAGAATTGGATATTGCCACCTCGACTTTTTGAGCGCGGCTAGAGTTAGGCACATAATCTAAGTCACACTCTGGATCGGGATTTTCCAGATTGATTGTCGGTGGAATTTGGTCATTAGCGATCGCCATTACTGTTGCAACTGCTTCAATACCTCCAGAACCGCCCAATAAATGACCTGTCATCGATTTGGTGGAGCTAATTGCCACCTTATAAGCATGTTCTCCCAAAGCTTTTTTGATTGCTGAAGTTTCAGTTGAATCATTAGCTGGGGTGCTAGTGCCGTGAGCATTAATATAGCTGATCTGTTCGGGAGTTATGGCGGCATCTTTGAGCGCTAGTTCGATTGCTCTAGCTGCTCCAAGTCCACCAGGGACGGGGGAGGTGATATGGTAAGCGTCACAGGTCATGCCATAACCGATCATTTCCGCATAAATGTGAGCGCCGCGACTGATGGCGTGTTGCAGTTCTTCTAGAATTAAAATTCCTGAACCTTCACCCAAGACAAATCCGTTGCGATCGCGGTCAAAAGGACGGCAAGCTTTAGTCGGATCGTCATTGCTAAAAGAGAGGGCTTTGCAGGCGGCGAACCCAGCTATCGATAATGGTGTGACAGCTGACTCCGTTCCCCCACAAATCATCGCTTGGGCGTATCCCCCTTGGATGAGACGAAAAGCATCTCCTATGGCGTTGGAGCCAGCAGCGCAGGCAGTTACAGGACAAGAGTTTGGCCCTTTAGCACCCGTGTGAATTGCCGTTAATCCTGCTGCCATATTGGCAATCATCATCGGGATCATGAATGGACTACAGCGATCGGGGCCACGGTTGAGGTAGATAGTTTGCTGGTCTTCTAATACCTTAATGCCACCAACGCCAGAACCGATCATCACACCTACCTGTTCTGCATTCAGTTCATTAATAACTAACTTGGCGTTAGATAGAGCCTGTTTTGCTGTCGCAACCCCAAATTGAGCAAATCGATCCATGCGCTTGGCCTCTTTGCGCTCCAAGTAATCATGTGGATCGAAGTTTTTCACCTCACCAGCAATCCGGCAATCATGGCGAGACGCATCAAAAAGTGTGATGTAGTCAATGCCATTGCGTCCACTTAATAATCCGTTCCAATATTCTGTTGCTGTGTTACCTATAGGTGTAATCGCGCCAACACCAGTTACAACAACGCGTTTACGTGTATAATCTGTCATGATTCAGTTAAAAATGGCGAAAAAGCAGCAGGCATTAAACAGTGCTGAGTTTCAAGTCCTGAGTTCTGAGTTTTGGAAGCAGCCGAAGATGGAGAAAACTCCGAACTTTTGCCTCCTAAAACTCTAACTTCTAAACTTTTAACTACTCAGCACTCAGTTAAAAGTCAAAGCAGCGGTTTTTGCCGTAGATGCCCAGAGGGGGCAAGACAAAGCTATCTCAACTTCTCCCTTGGCGCTAGCCTCTCCCAATGTGAGAAGGGGAGCCACTGCGGTCTTATCCCTTGGCGTTAACCTCTCCCAATGTGAGAAGGGGAGACGCCAAGGCCCAAGGGTGACTCAAAACTTTTTTTAAGCTGATGCGGTAACTTTGTTATTGATGTAATCTACTGCGTCTTGAACCGATATAATCTGCTCGGCAGCTTCGTCGGGAATTTCGATATCAAATTCTTCTTCCAAGGCCATCACCAGTTCAACAGTATCTAAGGAATCTGCTCCTAGATCGTCCATAAACTTGGACTGGGGTGTGATTTTGGTAGGATCGTCAACACTCAATTGTTCGGTGACGATTTTCTTGACCTTTTCAAAAAGTTCCGTTTGGCTCATAAATAATAAAAGTCCTTAACCATTTGCTAGGATCTGCTCTTTAGAGGAGACATTGTTTTGAGCATATACATCTTATCGTCAAGCGCGATCGCCCGTATACTGCCAAGGGTTTTTCTGTTAGAAAACCTTTCTTCTAAAAAGAATAGGGTAAGTTTTCTTTTAACACTTGGGTAGGGAAGCGTGCCACGCCTTCGCTGATACCGTGTAAATGCTTTGCTTATCAATTATTGCTAAATTTTTTTACAATGTCTCGATCAGTATTTACAGCCTTGCTAGCAATAAGGATATGTCGAGCCTGCGGCTTTTAACCTAGACGCTTAAAGGGTCGCTGAACGTCAAACATCAGAACTTTGGTGCTAACAAGGAATGATAAAACAGTTATTGTTTAGAGCGATCGCTCTAACCCAAACATACTTCTATGCTATCTCACACCCTGAAATACGCTTACTTCCCCGGTTGTGTTGCCCAAGGGGCCTGTCGAGAACTTTACCAGTCAACTCAAGCGCTTACCCAAGCCCTGGGTATTGAACTAGTTGAACTTAAAAAAGCTGCTTGCTGCGGATCTGGCACATTTAAAGAGGATTCCCAACTGCTAGAAGATACAGTCAACGCCAGAAATATTGCCTTAGCAGAAGAATTAAATCTGCCCTTACTTACCCATTGCAGCACTTGTCAAGGTGTTATCGGTCACGTCAACGAACACCTGAAAGAATGCCAGACTTCTGACCCTACCTACATTGAACAGGTTAATGGCTTGCTGCACAAAGAAGGCTGTTCACCTTATCGCGGCAGTACTGAGGTTAAACATCTCCTCTACGCCTTGGTAACAGATTACGGTTTAGAGGAAATTACCAAACGTGTCACCCGGAAGTTAACTGGATTAAAATGCGCGGCTTTTTATGGCTGTTATCTCCTCCGCGCCCAAAAATATATGCCCTATGACGACCCCTTCCAACCGGAAGCGATGGAAAATATGTTTCGGGCGGTGGGTGCAACACCAATTTATTACCGAGGCCGGACGCAATGTTGTGGTTGGCCCCTGGCTAGTTATGCCACTACCCAATCTTTCAAGATGGCGGGGATGCATATTCAGGATGCCTTGACTTCTGGTGCTGACTGTATAGTTACGCCTTGTCCACTGTGCCACTTAAATTTAGATTCGCGTCAGCCTGAGGTGGAAAAGGTGATTGAACAGAAGCTAGGTTTACCAGTGTTGCATTTACCTCAGTTGATTGCTTTGGCACTTGGGGTTAGTCCAAAAGAACTGGGTTTAGAACGCCACGTTGTTTCCACAAAGCCAGTGTTGGAAAAATTAGGATTTTAACTTCTGAACCGGACATTCCGAGTTCAGAGGCTCAACTTCCGAGTTCAGAGGCTTAACTTCCGAGTTCAAAGGCTTAACTTCCGAGTTCAAAGGCTCAACTTCCGAGTTATAAGGCTCAACTTCCGAGTTATAAGGCTTAACTTCCGAGTTATAAGGCTCAACTTCCGAGTTCTAAGGCTCAACTTCCGAGTTCTAAGGCTCAACTTCCGAGTTCAGAGGCTTAACTTCCGAGTTCAGAGGCTTAACTTCCGAGTTCAGAGGTTCAACTTCCGAGTTCAAAGGCTCAACTTCCGAGTTCAAAGGCTCAACTTCCGAGTTCTAAGGCTCAACTTCCGAGTTCTAAGGCTCAACTTCCGAGTTCTAAGCTTGAATGTTGCTGTTTTTGTTTATTTTGTTCAAAAATCAAATCGGATTCCTGTAGCTTATTGCTACTATTCAGTGGTTGAATTTAAGACAAAAATTACTGATTTTGGTAAATTAATATGAGAATGTAGGCAATTATCTAAGTTAATGTGTAGGCAATGTTTGCGATGGGCTACGCCTACACAGTTTTAATTTCATCTTTCTCTCAAATCAAGTGCGAGAAGGCAAAAGTAAAAAGCAAAACAGAACTTATTAAGTCTTTCTTCTCTTTTTACTTTTATCTTTTAACTTACTAACTCCTATTAATCATTGCTATTTTTTAATTTACGTTGCAATTGTTTTAACGATTGATACATATCTGGCAAGCGACCATAAACAGCACATACCTTGAGATATACTTTGTAAGGAAGGGCTGGAGTTCCGCAGACAACTTCTCCTGGTGCAACATCGTTGTGAATTCCAGTTTGAGCAGATGTCATCGACCCATCTCCCATCTTCACTTGATTAACTATTCCTGTTTGTCCAGCTAAGATAACGCGATTTCCAAGTTGAACACCTCCCGCCATGCCAACTTGACCTGCGATCGCACAGCCAGAACCGATTTTGCAACCGTGACCTATTTGCACTAAACTATCAATTACTGTATTGCGACCTACCCGTGTTTCTCCGACAGATGGGCGGTCAATACCAGTGTTGCAGCCAACTTCCACGCCATCTTCTAAAACTGTATAGCCGGATTGTTCCATTTTGAACCAACCAGTCCGGGTAGGAACAAAACCAAAGCCTTCTGCACCAATGACAGCACCACTGTGAATGACGCAATCTGCACCGATGCGGGTGCGTTCGTGGATGGTGCAATTGGCATGTAAGGTGGTGCGATCGCCTATTTTAACATCTGGATAAATCACCACATTCGGATGAATAATTGCGCCATTGCCAATTTCTACCCCTTGTTGAATCACAGCATGGGGGCCAATGTAAACATCGCTACCAATTTTTGCGGTGGAATGAATTACAGCGGTGGGATGAATTTCTGGGACGGGGCGATATGGTTGATAAAAAAGGGCGATCGCTTTGGCAAATAATAATCGCGTATCTGGGGTTGCTAGCCAGGCAATACCGTTCTCCTGTGCAAGCGCCTGTAATTTTTCGTCCTGGGGCAAAATTAAAGCACTAGCATTAGTCTTGCCGATAAAAGACCCAAATTTTGCCCCTTCTACATAACTGATCGTACCGTTGCTAGCTTCATCAATGGCTGCTACCCCTGTAATTTCTGGGTCATGGTCTGGGTTGCTAGTCAGGCTATGATTGGTGGACGCATCACCAAATTGGCGGAGGATTTCGCTGAATTTCATTGTTGGGTGTGTTCAAAATTGATCTACAATTACAAAATAATTTTCCCTCTTTACGATCCAATACAGTAATTTTGTAGACACATAGACCCGCATTTCTCACTCTTCTTGAGGGAATGGGGACAAGGAGGACAAGGAGGAATTATTGAACTAATTTCCCCTTGTCTCCCTTGTCTCCTCCGCACAAGGTTTTAACAGATGTGGTGAGAAATCCGGCATAGAGGTGAGCTGGCGTGTTGGTGAGGCTAATTAGACCGTTCCAAACTTCGCTTTCTTCTGTTGATGGCTCTCTTTGTAAAGATAAGCCGATTTTCGCTAAATCTTGCCTCAATAGCGTCTTGAGTCGTTGATTATCTCCAGTGGCGACATTTCACCATAATAGACCTCTTGCAAAAATCCTTGAATCACCCCTCCCCAACCCTCCCCTTATAAAGGGGAGGGGGCAAGATTTCAAGTTTCCCCCCTTTATAAGGGGGGATTAAGGGGGGTCTATTCGACTTATGCAAGAGGTCTAATGATGAAGTTGAAAAAGCTGCCAATAACACAAATGCCAATCGTTCACCAGATACTAATAAGATAAATTACAAATTGGAGAAATTATTGATGAGGAAATTCAGGCAATTGATCCTGATGCTATTTATTTTTTGTTTCATCATTGGCTCGGTAGCAATGTCCGCCTCTGCAATGTCCGCCTCTACTGAAGTTCCGGCAAAGATAATGAAGCAGGCTCCCGGTTTCTATCGAGGGCAATTAGGCGATTTCGAGGTAACGGTGTTATCAGATGGCACAGCGCCCCGTCATCTCGATCAGATCCTCAGCGATCCTCGTATAGTTAGCGACGAGCTAACTGCCGACCACGAGGTGGAGCCGGTGGAGTTATCCATCAATGCTTACCTGATCAACACTGGAGCGCATTTAGTACTGGTAGATACCGGAGCCGGTGAATTGTTTGGATCTTCAAGCGGATTGTTGCTGGCTAACATAGTGGCTGCCGGCTACCGTGCAGATCAGGTAGATACGATCTTGCTGACCCACATTCACGCCGACCACTCTGGAGGCCTGTCGATCGGTGGCAAGCGGCAGTTTCCCAATGCTACGGTCTATGTGGATGGTCAGGATGTCGCCTACTGGCTAAGTAAAAAGGAGGAACTAAAAGCACCGATATCCGCCCGCAAAACCTTTGAGCAATCGCAGACCACTGTCAATCCTTACGTGGAAGCCAAGCGGCTAGTAGAAATCAAGCCAGGCTTGGAGCTAGTTCCCGGTTTTATGGCGCGGAGTGCGCCAGGACACACTCCAGGTCATACAGCGTATCTGGTAGAGAGTCGAGGTCATAAGCTGTTTCTCTGGGGCGATACGATCCACTCTGCAAATGTGCAGTTCAGCCACCCTCAAGTAACAGTGCAGTACGACGTGAAGCCTGACGAAGCTGCCCAGACTCGCGAACAACTGCTCGACTTCGCGGCGAAAAACGGCGTGCTTGTGGGTTCAGATCACATATCATTCCCTGGCCTTGGTCACGTTAGAAAAGTGGGCAATAGCTATCGCTGGATACCCATTCTATACACTGCCCACGTTACTGAGCTTGATCCAAAGCCGTGACCGCAAGCCATATAGTACAAGTGCTGGGATCGACAATTTTGATAAGTTTGTAGTGGGTGGCTCTAGTTCTCATCTAAGTACTATGCTTACTACAAACTCTCTTAAGCTGTCATAATCCCTGTAGTGGAAGTCGCCATTGCAACCCCTGCTAAATACCCAGTTGTCCAAGCACTTTGGAAGTTAAACCCACCCGTAACGCCATCAATATCTAAGATTTCTCCGGCAAAATAAAGACCAGGAACTAACCTACTTTCCATCGTCTTGAAGTTGACTTCTTTGAGGTGGACGCCGCCACAGGTAACAAATTCTTCTTTAAAGGCTCCTTTACCGTTAGTTAAGTATTGTCCTTGAGTAAGTTCTTGCACCAGTTGATTTAAGGTTTTACTAGATATTTCTGCCCAACGGTCTTCTGTGGTAATGCCTGCACGGGCGATGATATATTGCCAGAGACGATGGGGTAGATCAACGCCGCGATGCAATGCGATCGCTTTCTTTCCCCATTCATCCTTAACTGCTAAAACTTTTTCTCGCACTTGTTCTTGGCGCAAATCGGGCAGCCAATTAATCAATAATCTGGCTTGATAGCGGCTTTCGTGCAGAACTCTCGCACCCCAAGCAGAAAGCTTCAGAATTGCGGGGCCACTCAAACCCCAGTGGGTAATTAGTAATGGCCCAGTTTGTTGTAATTGGGATTTTTCGCCCACAGATAACCGCAATTGGGCAGGATTAACGCTAACTCCAGCTAACTCCCGCAACTTTTGATCGAGAATGTTGAAGGTAAATAACGAGGGTACTGGCGGTTCAATTTGATGACCTAACTCTCGGACAATTTTATAACCCACAGGGCTGCTGCCGGTCGCAATAAGTAGGCGATCGCATTTTATCGGATCTCCCGACTTCAGAAAAATATCAAACCCCCCATCTGTGGAAGTTCTCACCGAAGTTACAGGTGTACCGATACGGAGTTTTACCCTAGATGTTGCCATCGCTTTAATCAGACATTCCACAATAGTTTCTGAAGTATTGGTGACAGGAAACATCCGGCCATCAGCTTCAGTTTTTAGATAAACTCCACCAGCAGCAAACCAAGCTACTGTATCTTGAGGGCCAAAACGAGTCAAAGCACCTCGTAAAGCTTTTGCCCCTCTGGGATAATTTTGGACTAACTCCTCAGCATCAAAGCAAGCGTGAGTGACGTTGCAGCGGCCACCACCAGAAATTAGCACTTTCGCTAGAGGTTGGCGACTGGCTTCGAGTAAAGTAACTTCGGCATCAGGATTGGCTTTAGCACAAGCGATCGCGCCAAAAAATCCTGCTGCCCCACCCCCAATAACTACGATTCGTAACGGTAGCAAGTTTTAAAATTTCTCAATAGCACGTACCTTACTAGGCTAGCGGTTATCTTCACTCTTCAACTAATTCAAATTGGTCTTTTGTGACACCACAAACTGGACATGACCAATCATCTGGTATATCTTCAAAGGCTGTACCCGGTGCTATGTCGCTATCTGGATCGCCTTGTTCTGGGTCATATTCATAGGCGCAAACAGTACATATATACTTTGCCATGTTCGTTTCCTCTAGTAAATTGTTGGCCTTGCTTCCCTATTAAATCCTTTTGGCAGTCTGTCAAAATAGGCACGCCACAATTCTTAAGAGGAGACTAGGGCATGAAAATCATTAAATAAAGGCGTGTACCCTTGGGGATAATTTCCGAGATTATCCTAGCTATCCTCAAAAGAAATCAGATTAAATACGCCACCATCTCCTTTGGGCGTAACTGATAATCGCGATCGCGATCGCCCCTAGTAGTAGTAGCCAAATAATTCCACCTGGAATAAATGTGAGAATACCAAAGCCTCTTAGTACCCAGACAGCTACACTAATGCCAAGAAGAATACCAAAAATCTGGATTAATCTACGATTTAAAGAAGATTGACTCACTTAGTTTTCCTCTCAACTCAACAGAGATTACATTTGATATTGATAATAAGAGATGAAGTTACGATGAATTTGCAGTTTCATCAGAAATAACACGTAAAAATATAGAGATACTATCCAAACGCTGGGGTAAGGTGCTTGATATTAGGTTGTGTTTGTGCCATTCTAGCTGTTAACAACGCAGTTTTTCATCTCCAAATATTGCTCTGATAAAATTAACTTAAGTATTAATTGTGTTAATTGTGATAAGAACTACAGTTTTTACAGTAAAGTGACTGAAATAATTACTGAAAATTCACTATTTATGGAAAACATAAGCATTAAACTGGAACTAAAATTTAGTGGGTTGGATCTAAATCAAGTTTTATAGCTTGTAGTTTCAATTCCGTTAGGTGGATGAGTTGAGGAGTAACTAAAATCATTATGTCTGCATCTTCTTATATATCAGACTCAATTATTGCAGGTTCAGATATGGCTTGGAGTCAAGACAACCAAAGGTTACTGGTACAGGGTGAAATTTTGGTAGAAACGCGATCGCACAAGATGTGGGGTGGCGCTGTCACAGCCTGGATGTATTTGCCGATGGTGCGATCGCAAGTTTGGCAGCAATTAACTGATTATCCCCGGTGGGTGCAATATTTTCCCGACATCACTAAAAGCGAAGTGATCTACAGAGGTGAAGTTAAACATTTGTATCAAGCAGCACAAAAAGCCTTTTTCTTTTTCACGGCTCAAGTTGAAATTTACCTCAACGTCATGGAAGTGCTGGGGCAGCAAATCCAATTTCGCATGGAAAAAGGGACTTTTGAGGACTTCCACGCCAATTTAGAATTAAAAGATTGGGGTAACGGTACAATACTTGCTTATACTGTGCAAGCTACACCTCTTATACCGATTCCATCAATTTTTATTCAACAAGCAATGAATTTAGAGTTGCCTGCAAATATGCGTAAAATGCGACAAGTGCTTTGTAAGAATTAGTAAAAGTAATGTCACAAAAAACGCAAAGACGCATTTGTTTAACTTTGCGTCTTTGCGGGAGGTTATTACTTACTGAATTAGCTAGTAAATACCTCAACAGGTAGGCGACTAAAAGAAAGACGCTCATTTTGGACATCTACAAAAATAGTGTTGCCGTCGTTGAATTCGCCGCGCAAGATGGATTTAGCAATTTGAGTTTCTAACTCTCGCTGAATCGCCCGCTTCAGTGGACGCGCCCCATATACGGGGTCATAGCCTACTTCTGCTAAAAAGTCAAGTGCAGCATCCGAGAGCTTCAGGGATATTTTGCGATCGCTCAGTCTTTGCCGCAATCTTTCCACTTGCAACAGCACAATTTGCCGCAATTCCTTCTTATCTAAACCGTGGAAGATGATGATTTCGTCAATTCGGTTCAGAAACTCTGGACGGAAGCTATTCCGCATCGCCTCCATCACCCGACGGCGCATTTCGTCGTAATGGGCGTTATCCCCGGCAATATCAAGAATGTATTGCGAACCGATGTTGCTGGTCATGATGATAATAGCGTTCTTAAAGTCCACCTTATGACCTTGGGCATCCGTGACGCGACCATCATCGAGAATTTGCAAGAAGATATTGAAGACATCGGGGTGTGCTTTCTCGATTTCGTCGAAGAGAATCACTGAGTAAGGACGCCGCCGAATCGCTTCTGTAAGTTGTCCGCCTTCTTCATAACCTACGTATCCTGGAGGCGCACCGATAAGCCTTGAAACGGCGTGTTTCTCCATATACTCAGACATATCGATTCGCACCAGCGCATCTTCGCTATCGAACATATACGCCGCCAGCGCTTTTGCCAACTCAGTTTTACCCACACCCGTAGGCCCAAGGAAGATAAAGCTAGCAATGGGACGATTAGGATCGGCTAATCCAGCGCGCGATCGCTGAATTGCATCCGCTACAGCTGTGACTGCTTCTTCTTGTCCAACCACGCGCCGATGTAGTTCATCTTCTAAATGCAGCAGTTTTTCTTTCTCAGATTCCACCAACTTGCTGATCGGAATTCCTGTCCATTTAGAAATAATTTCGGCAATATCACCTTCGGTGACTTCTTCTCGTAATAGTGATTTACCACTTCTTTGAGCGCTTGCTAATTCAGCTTCTACTGCTTCCAATTGACGATGCAAACTGGTTAAAGTGCCGTATTTCAACTCCGCAGCGCGGTTAAGGTCGTAGTCGCGTTCTGCTTGCTGAATCTCTAAATTGACCTGTTCAATCTCTTTTTTAACGGACTGAATTTTGTCAATGATATCTTTTTCAGACTGCCATTGAGTATTCAGTGTTTTTTGTTCTTCTTTGAGATCGGCAATTTCTTTTTCTAGTCTTCCTAGACGTTCACGAGAAGCGGCATCACTTTCTTTTTGCAGCGATAGCTTCTCCATTTCCAATTGCAGAATTTTGCGGTCAATTTCGTCGAGTTCTTCTGGTTTGGAGGTAATCTCCATTTTTAATCTCGCGGCGGCTTCATCTACCAAGTCAATGGCTTTATCAGGGAGGAAGCGATCGCTAATATATCGACTCGACAATACGGCTGCTGCAACTAAAGCACTATCAGAAATCTTCACCCCGTGGTGGTTTTCATAACGTTCTCTCAACCCGCGCAAAATCGAAATACTATCTTCTACACTAGGCTGATCAACATAAACTTGTTGGAAGCGTCTTTCGAGTGCAGCATCTTTTTCGATATGTTTGCGGTATTCATCCAGAGTTGTCGCCCCAATACAGCGCAATTCGCCCCGCGCCAACATTGGTTTTAACAAGTTACTAGCATCCATCGCCCCTTGGGTTGCACCAGCGCCGACAACGGTGTGAATTTCATCAATAAATAAAACAATTTTGCCGCTAGATTCAGTAACTTCCTTTAATACTGCTTTCAAGCGTTCTTCAAATTCACCACGGAATTTTGCCCCTGCAATCAAAGCACCCATATCTAAAGCAATTAGCTTGCAGTCTTTGAGGGATTGAGGTACATCACCTGCAATAATGCGCTGTGCTAATCCTTCAGCGATCGCAGTTTTACCAACACCCGGTTCACCAATTAGCACAGGGTTATTTTTGGTACGGCGAGATAGAATTTGCACAGTGCGGCGAATCTCATCATCTCGCCCAATCACTGGATCGAGTTGACCTTTACGCGCGGCTTCTGTAAGATCACGCCCGTATTTTTCCAGTGCTTCGTATTTGCCTTCTGGATTTTGATCGGTCACTTTTTGGCTCCCCCGAACTTGTTTAATAATATTTTTAAGTTTGCCTTCGTCTAAACCAAACTCTTGGAATAAAGCTTTGCCAAAGCGGTCATCTTTAGCGTAAGCCAACAATAAGTGTTCAATTGAAATATATTCGTCTTGAAACTCTTTGCGATATCCGTCTGCCCGATCTAGAAGTGTATCCAAGCTGCGTCCTAAGTATACTGAGGTACTATTACCAGATACTTTCGGCTGACGTTGGAAAAATTGTTCGGTGCGATCGCGCAGTTTTTGGAGGTTAACACCCGCTTTGGTGAGAATCCCAGTTGCTAGACCATCTTGTTCTAGCAGCGCTTTCATCAGGTGTTCGCTTTCAATTTGCTGTTGTTGATATTGTTTAACAATATCGGGGGTATGGGCGATCGCTTCCCAGGCTTTTTCTGTAAATTGGTTAGGATTAGTAGGTTGCATAGGCTTTTTGCGGAACGTAGAGGCGCAGCGACTGGTGACAGGCTACCACCAGAACACCAAGTAAAGAAAATTTTTGTTCTCAATGGATATTGTAAGAACAGGATAGCGATCGCCTAGATCGGTGTTCACGTCTTGTAAAAGTGGTATTTTCCCCTAGTTCCGATTTTCCATCTATTGCTGTGCTGTACAACTACGGAAACAAACTCAAGCGAATCCATAATTGTCGGGCTGCCACTTGAGAAGCACTGTTCATCTCCAAATATTCTATAGTGACTTTTCCAGAGGAAGTAATGCCTATAATCTTGCCAGATTGAGTATCAACCTGAAAATGCTCATCTCGTGCCAACCGCCATATAACTCATCAATTCCGATAACCTTTTTTGTTGTATGGCAGTGAAAAACGGGTCAGGGTTAAAAATGACGAATGACAAATGACTAATAAGAAATGACTAAAAAACAAAAATTTCCTTACCTAGTTGGTTCTAAGTGGACTGCACAGCGAAAAGTTGATGGCTGGCGGCATTTCCAAGTTGTCAATCGAAAAAATCAGGGTAAGTGGGTTTACGCCGAAATGGTTGCTGCTTGCGATCCTAAAGTCCGTTTTTGGATAAATGCCAAATTATTACAAGATAACTCCCAGTGGCAAGCTGGCTGGCAAACATTACAGGAAATCCACGCACTTGAAACTGAGGTGTCCTAATTAGCCTCGTTAGCCTCGTTCCCAGTCTCTGACTGGGAATGCCCATCAAGAGGCTCCGCCTCCTAAATTTGGAAATTTAATAATTTTTTACAAAACCAGACTAACTTACTCTCAAGCAGCAATTAAATGGTTGTGCCTACCGACTGAAAACTAGCAATTTATCTGCGATACCTTTCCTGCGGAACGCTACGCGAACGGTGAGCTATGCTAACGCAAATTCCAGTAGTATTTCCAGCATAGGGCTGCATATACCTCTCTTTACCCTTAACCCTACGCCCTAATGCCCTGAAAACACATTGTACTTCCATCGGCTAATTCTATGAAAAGCATTCAAAAAGGCTAATTACAGTTTTTTTATTTTGTAACTATTTTTATAATAAGAAATAATAAAAACTGTTTATTGAATTTTTTTAGACCTAATAAAGTCTTTGAGGTCAATAAAACTCCAAATACGTATGATTAAGCTTTAATTCATGATATTAGACCGTTTTCCAAATTAAGAGCCACTTTCTTTTCTAGGTAATTTGCCCAATAATGACATCAACAGACCTCACGCATCGCCATCTCAGGAAAGGTGAAGGCAAATGTTTGAGCCACAAGTTTGACACAAAGCTATAAGAGGCAAACAACAGTGAAACTAGCAGTCTACGGAAAAGGTGGTATCGGTAAATCCACAACTAGCTGTAACATATCAGTCGCCCTAGCTAAACGTGGCAAGAAAGTGCTGCAAATTGGTTGCGACCCCAAACATGACAGTACCTTTACCCTGACTGGGTTTTTAATTCCGACAATTATCGACACCCTTCAAGAAAAGGACTATCACTACGAAGATGTGTGGCCGGAAGATGTGATTTATAAAGGCTACGGTGGTGTTGATTGCGTAGAGGCTGGTGGCCCACCTGCGGGTGCTGGATGCGGTGGCTACGTAGTCGGTGAAACCGTGAAATTACTTAAGGAACTCAACGCCTTTGATGAGTACGATGTAATTCTCTTTGATGTTCTGGGTGACGTAGTTTGCGGTGGTTTTGCAGCACCACTCAACTATGCAGATTACTGCCTGATTGTTACAGACAACGGCTTTGATGCTTTGTTTGCGGCTAATCGCATTGCTGCTTCAGTCCGTGAAAAAGCCCGAACTCACCCACTACGTCTAGCTGGGTTGATTGGTAATCGCACCTCGAAGCGCGACTTGATTGAAAAATATATAGAAGCTGTGCCAATGCCAGTTTTAGAAGTTTTACCTTTGATTGAAGATATCCGTGTTTCCCGTGTGAAAGGTAAGACTTTGTTTGAAATGGCAGAGCAAGACCCTTCCCTGGACTACGTTTGCGACTACTATCTCAACATCGCTGACCAAATTCTGGCGCGTCCCGAAGGTGTTGTACCTAACGATACACCAGATCGTGAGTTGTTCTCTTTGTTGTCTGATTTTTATCTAAATCCGGGTAAACCCCAGGTTCCTAATTCAGAAGAAGAACTAGACTTGATGATTGTATAAATCACCAAGTTCTCAGGATGGGGGACAATAATATGGCATTCTTTCATAGCTTTACAGATTCATTAAAGCAAAAGTGGTTGCAATTTTTCCAAAACAATCGAGACTGGATTACCCTGCACATGCAAGTGGAATCAGTGTATACCCCTGATGGCGGGAAGCGACCACCTTCTTACCTCATCCTGGGAGTAGTTAACGCCCTAGAGCCAAAGCTAGCGCAGTTAATGTTGCCCTTTGCCAAACTTAATCCTGACGCCGATACGCTGATTGAGGTGCTGGATTTGCATTTTGACCCAGATTTTGCTCTCGGTAACCGCTTCCTGATCAACCCAGAACCGGAAAAATACGGAGATGATTCAGCAGTTGTCATTGAGAAAAAGCCCGAAGATGAAACATTGACACATTCTCATCCAAACGGCTTTGAATCGGTGGTGGTAGTTCAAGAGTTGGTAATCCTGGATTCCGATGAGCAAAGCCTGGGAATCAGCGAGTTGGAAGAAACCGAAAATGGCTTTGGCGATATTTCCTTATCCAATGGACACGACTCAAAAGCTGAGTCTCTCCAAACCTCTAGTTTAGAAGCAGATGAGTTTGGGGAAATTGGCTTCGATACAACAGCTGTAATCGAACTAAAGCTGGATGACGATCAGGCGCTTGAAGATAGTCCACTAGATGAGAATGCGTTTAAAGACGTGTTGTCAGATGTCTGGAGTGATGAAACAGCCTTGCAAAAGGCTGAAGAAAACAACGATTTTTTAGGGGAAGAACTGCCAGCAGGAGTTTTTGATGAATCAGAAATTGCTCGTCTCTTCCCCAACGCTTAATTATTGCCGTTCCTCACAATTTTAAGTTTTAGATTCGGGGTTTTGGATTAGAAATTAGGGAAATTGTCGTCAGACAGAGGATACTTTTGTTGTCCCAGTCTTCAATCCAAAATTGTCAATCTAAAATCTAAAATTGGTCGATCTGCCATTAAATATCAAGGGGAGAAAAAACCAAAATGACTGTCGCTCAACAACCAGAAGCTTTAAACTTTGAATGCGAAACTGGGAATTACCATACCTTTTGCCCAATTAGCTGCGTGGCGTGGTTATACCAAAAAATTGAAGATAGCTTCTTTTTGGTGATTGGGACAAAAACTTGTGGCTACTTCTTGCAAAACGCGATGGGGGTGATGATTTTTGCTGAACCGCGCTATGCAATGGCAGAGTTAGAAGAGGGGGATATTTCGGCACAGTTGAATGATTATGAAGAGTTAAAGCGGTTGTGCTTGCAAATTAAACGCGATCGCAATCCTAGTGTAATTGTCTGGATTGGCACTTGCACCACCGAAATTATCAAAACAGATTTGGAAGGTTTAGCACCAAAACTAGAATCTGAAATCGGAATTCCCATCGTTGTAGCGCGGGCAAATGGTCTAGATTACGCCTTCACCCAAGGGGAAGACACTGTGTTAGCTGCAATGGCTAACCGTTGTCCTGATAAGGCTCCGGTGGCGGAAACAGAGAAAATTGAACGAAATGCGATCGCTAAATTGCTCAATTTTGGTAAGAAGAAAGAAGATGTCGCCCAGGATGAATCTGAGTACGTAGCTCATCCACCACTAGTTCTCTTTGGCTCCCTTCCCGACCCCGTAGTTACTCAGTTAACCTTGGAACTGAAGAAACAAGGTATCAAAGTTTCCGGCTGGCTACCCGCGAAGCGCTTCACAGAATTGCCAGTACTGGAAGAAGGGTATTATGTCGCTGGTGTCAACCCTTTCCTCAGCCGCACTGCCACCACCTTAATGCGTCGCCGCAAGTGTAAACTGATTGGCGCACCTTTCCCCATTGGCCCCGATGGCACCCGCGCTTGGATTGAGAAAATCTGCTCGGTGTTCGGTATTACTCCCAAAGGTTTGGATGAACGGGAAGCCCAAATTTGGGCAGGCTTGGAAGATTATGTGAAATTGATTCGTGGTAAGTCTGTATTCTTCATGGGTGATAACTTGTTGGAAATCTCCCAAGCAAGATTCTTAATCCGTTGTGGCATGACGGTTCACGAAATCGGTATTCCTTACATGGATAAGCGCTATCAAGCTGCTGAGTTGGCATTGTTAGAGAAAACTTGCCAGGAAATGAATTCACCCCTGCCAAGGATTGTGGAGAAGCCAGATAATTACAATCAACTTCAGCGGATTTATGCGTTGAAACCAGACTTGGTAATTACTGGTATGGCTCACGCTAACCCGTTGGAAGCACGCGGTATTAATACTAAGTGGTCGGTGGAGTTCACTTTTGCTCAAATTCACGGCTTTACAAATGCGCGTGACATTTTAGAGTTGGTGACTCGTCCGTTGCGTCGGAATAATAATTTGAAAGATTTGGGTTGGGATAAGTTGGTGAGAGAAGAAGCGAAGATTTAGATTTGGGTTTGGATTGAGCAACAGCATAATACTATGTTGGGGGCGAACTTTCGAGTTCGTCCTTTTTTTTACGAACCGCAGAGGACACAGAGAAAGAGAAAAAATTAGGATAATCAAAAATGCTAAAATTTATATATTAGTCTTAGTTTTTAACTTCTAAATATAATGGAAATTACCAAATTTTCTCTTCAAGTAAAAATAATTATTCTCCAATCTTTGCGGGAAGCTCATCAATAGGAAGTAGGTCAATAATTTATTATTATTAATATAGGTGATGGAATTCTTTTAAAGCCTAAGAAAGCTTTTGTAGTAACTAAATTAGATGATGTAGCAGGTTGCTTAAAATATCAAGGTAAACCCAAAACTCTTGAGGATATGGATAATGCAATTCGCCAAGGTATAGAGAAATCGTGATTTAAAAGTATAAAACTGGCTTAAACCTGATTAAAAAAGCTAACAAGTTTCTATTCCCTAACTCTAGAACTCACCATGACTCAAAAAACCTATCAACTCCCCCTAACCTTCGAGCAAATTCTTAATCTTGTCTTACAACTTCCCGCACAAGA
This sequence comes from Nostoc sp., assembly GCF_036917275.1. Classification (GTDB taxonomy): domain Bacteria; phylum Cyanobacteriota; class Cyanobacteriia; order Cyanobacteriales; family Nostocaceae; genus Nostoc. The sequence goes on along the minus strand of NZ_JBALDF010000035.1, from coordinate 126,422 downwards.
ACAAGAACAACTTATTCAAGAAATAAAGAAAACCTCTTCAAATAATAAAGATGAAGACTTACTTAGTGTTTTTGACAGAATCGGCAGAAATGCTCAAGCCAAAGGATTAACTGAAGAAATTCTAGAAGAATTACTTGCCGATGAATCATAAACTAATTGTCATTGACACAAATGTTTTACTTAGTGCTGCTCTAAGTCCTAATGGAACAGCCCGTAAAGCCCTAGATAAAGTCTATAAAGAATTCAAAATTGCTCAAAGCGATGAAACTTATCAAGAATTAAACACACGAATTTACAAACGTAAGTTCGATAAATATATCTCAGATGAAGACCGACAAGATTTTTTGGATATACTCAAAAAGTACTGTCAATTTATAGAAATAAAATCTCAAATAAACACCTGTAGAGATCCAGATGACAACAAATTTTTAGAACTTGCTAAAGATGACTGTAACTGGTATCACAATTTTCTCCTAGTTGCTAAAATTTCAGCAGCGTGATGTCTGGGAGGTAGTCGCTTCGATTCTGGATAGCAAATACCTACGCTTTACTCAGTATTCCCAATTTGAGTTGTAGTTTATGCAATAGCGATCGCTCTTTTTAACGAACCGCAAAAGACGCAAAGGAAGAGAGAGAACTTAATTTAGATGGAAGGCTGTAACTCTAAAGGTTTGGATGGAATAATACACCCCAGATTCTAAACTTCAAAATGTAATATATTAATAATTCAAACATCAGTAGTAGTTACATGATTAAGTATTAATACTGATCACTATTAGTCACTTTGCTATAATTGTGGTTACATAGCGTAGGTGTAGCCCAACCTAGTGATCGCTATCTTTGGTAATTTTTGTATGTTACAAAATGAAGTACAAAAAGTGGGTAAAAAAATTAAATGAATAAAAAGTCAATAAAAAATCAAAATAAATTAACTAGTTATTATCACTTTCTGCGGATAGTAACACTAAGTACGCTTATTTGTTATGCAAAAGAACCAGTAATTAATCTACTAACAATTTCAGGAGACTACAGAAAGTATAAGACGGAAGATTGGATTTTCTATGCATATAAAAACAAACAAATGTATGAATCGCAAATTCTGAAAAAAAAAATATTAATTGTTTCTGGTAGTAATGCACTCTTTGGTATGGATGCCAAGCAAATAGAATCTTCTACTGGCGTGCCAACAGTAAATCTTGGAGTTCACGCAGGGCTGGGGATTGATTATATTTTGTATCAGGCAAAGAAAACATTAAAACCTGGCGATATTGTTTTACTTCCTCTGGAATTTTCACTTTATCATCAGAGCAAAGATGATCAATTATTATCAAGCACATTACTAAGAAAATATATCATTTCTTACGATCATGATTACCTGAATCAGCTTGATTTAATTGGAAAATTAAAAGTCATTCTATATCCCTCTGGTATCAGTCAAGAAGATATAGATGCCATTATAGCAATCCTCAAAAATGAATCACCTTTTGACAAGAACAGGGTTTACAGTAAAATTTTAGAAAGAGCTCACACAGGAAAATGTTATACAGGAATATCCCTAAATAGGAATGGTGATGAGACATGCAACATAGGTAAATCACCAACTGAAGATATTAATAATAAAAAACTAATTGATCCTGTTCTGAACAAACCTATCGATACATCTGGTTCTATCAGAGATTTTTGTATATATGCAAAAAAACATAAAATTACTGTTATACCTCTTTATCCAGTATTACTCTTTAATTTAAATTATGATTCTAATAACTATAAAAATTATTTTTCCCAAATCAAGACATTTTGGTTAGAGCAAGGTTTTCTTTTTCAAGACTCTCCTAGTCAAAGCTTTCTCGAACAAAAAATGATGTTTAACACAATTTACCATCCTAATGATAAAGGTAGGACTTTGCGAACCGAAAATGTCATAAATCTCCTGAAGAACCATTTTTAAGAACTTAATGTAGGCAAATTTTGAAGTATGCTTTTTAACTCTTATGAATTTATATTTCTCTTTTTACCCCTTGCACTCGGTGGTTTCTTTTTGTTTTGTTGGGTGGGTATCCGTTCGCTTGTGACAGGCTGGCTGCTTTTTGTATCACTAATCTTTTACGGATATTGGAACGCAAAATTCTTACTGTTACTGCTGGTCAGCATAGCTGTCAACTGGCTAGTCAGCCAAGTCATGGCGCGGCTACGAACCAAACTACTTGATGGTCGGTCGATGACAAATGCCATCCGAGTGCTTCTGTTCCTTGGTATCGCCTTCAACCTTGGTCTAATTGGCTATTTCAAGTACATTAACTTCTTTATCGACACTATCAACGGTCTTGGTACTTCCCTGGGGAAGATCAACGATATCATCCTGCCCTTGGGGATCTCTTTTTACACCTTTGAGCAGATCAGCTATCTAGTGGGCGTCGCGCTTGGCAAGGGGCGACACTATAATTTGCCTCGGTTTATGCTCTTCTGTCACCTTTTTCCCTCATCTGATTGCTGGTCCAATTCTGAGCGCCCACGAGTTGATCCCACAGTTTCGCTCGCTCAACTATCGCTTCGATGCCCGCAATCTGGCACTAGGCTTCACAGTTTTCAGCATCGGTTTGTTCAAGAAGACCGTCATCGCTGATTCTATTAGTGGCTATGCCACGCCGATCTTTGAAATGGCTGATAATGGTCAAGTTATTAGCTTTCTTCTTGCTTGGCAGGCTGCAATTGCCTATACTCTGCAACTTTACTTCGACTTCTCCGGTTACTCAGACATGGCGGTAGGGTTAGCCAAGCTGTTTAATATTAAGCTGCCGATGAACTTTTTCTCACCCTACAAGGCAATCAGTATTGGTGACTTCTGGCAGCGTTGGCACATTAGCCTCTCACGCTTTTTGCGTGACTACCTCTATATCCCCCTAGGCGGAAGCCGTAAAGGTGAAGTACGCCGCTACCTTAACTTAATTATGACAATGCTCTTAGGGGGCTTCTGGCACGGAGCCAACTGGACGTTTCTGCTCTGGGGCTGTTTGCATGGCACCTATCTTTGCATCGATCACGGTTGGCAGCAGTTTCTCCGTCAGCGCGGTTGGAAAGCACCCTCTAGTCGATTGAGCGATTTCGCAGCACGGGCGCTAACATTCCTGGCTGTAGTCATTTCTTGGGTGCTGTTCCGGGCTGAGACATTAGATGGTGCAAGAAATATCCTACGTGGTATGGCTGGGTTGGAGGGCTTGATCTTGCCGGAGACTTATGTCACCAAAGTAGGGCTACTCAGCCGTTTCGGCGTCGAGTTTGGTAAGGTCGATAACTTCGGCGGTATTAATGGGAGCGTTGTCATCTTGGGAGTGCTTACAGCAGTCTTCCTGTTACCGAACATTTATGAGTTTATGAAAGGCGAACCTGTGGTGCTGGATGTTTACCACCATCTAGAGGGTAAATCTCGTCCTTGGTGGGGCTGGAAGCCGACAACATTCTATGCTGTGCTAGCAACAATCTTATTTTTCGTTGGAGTAGGTTTCAGTAGTGAGCACAGTGAATTTCTCTACTTCCAGTTTTAACTATAAAAAAAGCTACTACCAAGACACTCAGAAGAAAAAGAGTGCAGCAAAAGGAAAGAAGTATTAATAAGAACTTGAGTTTTGCGTATAAAGCCCAGCTTTAAAAGATCGCTCTTTTTAACCAGAAGATGCAGAGCGATCGCAGATATTACTTTTAGGAAGAGAAGTTGTATTTGATAAATTTAATATTGAGTTTAGGCAAGCTGATGAACAAATTATTTTTACATGGCGTGCAGACAACTAATCAATTAACCACAGATACTTCTGACAACTTGCAGAAATTCCCTTAGTAGAGGTGTCATATCCTCTTGTTGCCACAATACAGCCGTTTCTACTAATGGTGTTTTCTCCTCTACAGCGCGATACACCACACCAACCCTCTGAAGATTTTGTAATGAAGACGGTGCGATCGCAATTCCCATTCCGGCTGAAACCAATCCAATAATTGTCTGCATCTGAATCGCTTCTTGAGTCACTTTGGGGCTGAAATTTCCTTGCTGGCAAAGGCTGACGATTTGATCGTAAAGTCCAAAGCCCAGGTGGCGAGGGAACATGATAAAGTTTTCGTTTATTAGCGATCGCACTGAGATACACTCTTGTTCAGCTAAGGGATGAGTTTCCAACATAGCCACAATTAAAGCTTCCTGCTGAATGCACTCTTGATTGAGTGTGTTGTCTTCTAAGGGTGGATGGGCAAAGCCTACATGAATGCGGCGTTTCTGTAGCGCTTGCTCTTGCTGAGTTGTGGTTAATTCCTGCAATACTAACTCTACTTCTGGAAACTGTTCTCGAAACCGCCGCAAAATTACAGGAAGCAAATCATAAGTTACCAAACTAGTAAACCCAATTCGTAATAGTCCCTTTTCACCTCTTCCCGTTTTTTGAGTTAGCTCAATTGCTTTTTGGAGTTGAGCTAAAAGTTGATAAGCTTCTTGCAAAAAAACTTGCCCAGCTTCCGTTAGTTGCACCTGTCGCTTGGTTTTACGCTGAAACAGTTCTACTCCTAATTGTGCCTCTAGCTGTTGAATTTGCTGGCTTAAGGGCGGTTGAGCGATGTGCAGTCGCTCGGCGGCTCTACTGAAGTGCAGTTCTTCAGCCACAGCAATAAAGTAGCGCAGGTGTCGCAATTCCATTTTTTTGATATTTTATAAGTTTCAATTTTATTTAAATATATATTGGACATCTGAAAACTACCTGCTTATGATACTTATACAAATATCGCAGGGAATCAGAGCAATGCAGGAAAAGTATACTCCAGGTTATTCGAGTAATGCGACGAATTTCATGGCAAATCGCAGGGTAGATACTGATGCTGCGTTTTTTACGCCTTATTTACGCCCAGGGATGAAGTTGCTAGATTGTGGCTGCGGCCCTGGGACGATCACTTTGGGTTTAGCAAAAGCGATCGCCCCTGGTACGCTTACAGGTATTGATCGAGAAGCCTCTCAAATCCAGATAGCTGCTGAGAGTGCTTTCACCCAAGGTGTCAGTAATGCTGATTTTTTGGAGGGGAATATTTATGCTTTACCCTTCCCAGATAGCTCATTTGATGCAATCTTTTCCCATGCGCTGTTTGAGCATCTTCAAGAACCAGCGCAGGCGTTACGGGAATTGTGGCGAGTTTTGAAACCGGGGGGAATTGTTGGGCTTCGTAGTCCTGATTGGGGCGGGTTTTTGATTGCACCGTCTACACCAGAACTGGAAAAAGCATTTTCTTATTACAAGTGGCTCCAGCAGCAAAATTCTGGTAATCCTTACGTAGGTAGAGAGTTACGCGCCCTGCTGCGCCAAAGTGGGTTTACTAATATCAAAGCTTCGGCTTCTTATCAATGTTATGAGCCGCTGAGTGAGGCTACAGAATATTTGGCGCTGCGAATTGAGGCTTCTGCAAAGGTGGATGGAGCTCTAGAGAAAGGTTGGACTGATGAGCGATCGCTTACAGCAATGAGCCATGCTTTGCGAGAATGGAGTCAGCACCCAGATGCATTTTTTGCTGCTGCTTGGTGTGAAGTTGTGGGACAAAAGGGTTAGAAGTGAAACGCAGAGGGGCGCAAAGTAGCGTGGAGGTTTTAGAGAATTTGTGACAAAAATTTGCGTGTTCTTTCTTCTTTGGGATTGCTGAAAAATGCGTCAGGGGTAGCTGATTCGACGAGGAAACCGCTATCCATTAAAATAACTCTGTCGGCGACTTCACGAGCGAATCCAACTTCGTGGGTGACGACTACCATTGTCATCCCATCACGGGCGAGATTTCGCATTACATCCAAAACTTCGCGTACCATTTCTGGATCTAGGGCTGAGGTGGGTTCGTCAAACAGCATAATTTTGGGTTGCATGGCTAAAGCACGAGCGATCGCTACTCGTTGCTGTTGTCCACCAGATAACTGTCCTGGATATTTTTGCGCCTGTTCTAAAATTCCTACTCTTTCTAGTAGTTGCATTGCTAATTCTTCGGCTTTTGCCTTTGGCGATCGCCGTACCCAAATTGGTGCTAAAGAGATATTTTGCAGCACTGTGAGATGAGGAAATAAATTAAATTGCTGAAATACAATCCCCACTTCTCGCCGAATCGTTTCAATATTTTTTAAGTCATGACTGAGGGTAATACCGTCAATTTCAATTTTTCCCTTTTGATATTCTTCTAAAGCATTAAATGTGCGGATAAACGTGGATTTTCCTGAACCAGAAGGGCCCATCAATACTACTACTTCTTTGCGATTTACTGTTAAACTTACACCTTTGAGGGCATGAAATTTGCCATACCACTTCTGAACATCTTCGGCGATAATTATGGGTTTTTGTTCTGTTGTCATTGATTTTTACCTCTGAATTTTATTTTTAAGAATACCTAGCAAATGAAAATCCTGCGAGAATTCTATCAGACCTGCTGATCTGAAATCTTGCAGTTGATGTATTATTAAGGACTAATATTAATGTAAAAAATTCTGTGCCAAAAGCAGCAGATACAGGTGGCAAGCGATTAATTAGTCTCGCTCCCGACGCATGGGTAAAATGCGTGACTCAGCGTCCGGAAGTCGTGGCAAAAGAAATTTTGGGTTCTGAGTTTCAGTGGATTAGCCGCGAAACAGATGTGTTAGTAAAGGCATACAGTACCACTCATGGGGATTTTCTGGTACTCAACGAATTGCAGTTGTGCTACACAGCAAAGATGCCTTTACGCATGAGAGCTTATGCGGCCCTAGCACAAGAGCGTTACCAACTGCCAACTTACCCAGTGTTAATCAATATTTTGCCACCTCCAGCCACATTAACGATTGTCAATAGCTACGAGCAAGAATTTTTGGGATTACGTGCCATCCAAGACTATCGCGTGATTAATTTATGGGAGGTGGACGCTGAGATAGTGTTTGGGCAACCATTACCATCCTTATTACCCTTTGTGCCGATATTGCGAGGTGGAGGAGAGGCATCTGTTGTGCAACGTGCATTACAGGTACTACGAGCAGATGCCCAGCTCAACCAGTTAGAATCACTGCTGGCATTTTTTGCTAGCTTTGTGTTAGAGACGCCTTTAGTGCAACAAATCATGAGGTGGGATATGGCAGTGTTACGAGAATCACCTTGGTATCAAGAAATTCTGACTGAAGGTAAGCAACTTGGTCTTGAGCAAGGACTTGAGCAAGGACTTGAGCAAGGCGTACAGCAGGGTGCGCGACGGCAATTAATCCGGGTATTGCAACGACGCTTTGGTGAAGTTCCACCTTCGGTAGCAGTAAGGTTGGAGAGTCAGAGTGTGGAACAATTAGAAAGTCTGATGGATGTCGCGATCGCTGTCAATTCTTTGGCAGAATTTATAACAGTTCTATTTAATTAAGAGAATACCAAAAAATCTTGAATTTTAAGCGATCGCCAGCAGGAGAGCAAGTTAAAAATCTGCGATCGCGCATTGACTCTCTGTGTCTAGAAAAATGAGAAAATCTTGGTGAAGCACTGTTAGATTTTAAGAGCATGGCTAATTTGTCGCAGTGATCGCGTTTACTAGTCATTTATATTTACAAAGGACTAATGACTGTCTTCATGAGGACATTTGACTACTGGCTTAATTGCCTTTCTAATAGTCGAGAAGCCAAGGACATTGAATAACAAAATATCCAATAAATTAATCCAATAAATAGATATACTTCTGCATAGCGACCGAGAAACTGTGGTTGTGCCAATATGGAACGAGCAATACCTGTAAGTTCCACTAATCCCACCAAAGATAAGAGTGAAGTGTCTTTAAATAAGCCGATAAATTGACCAACGATCGCAGGAATAACGCTACGTAAGGCTTGAGGTAGAACAATTAATAGAACTACCAAAGGTATATTTAATCCTAGTGCTTTCGCTGCTTCAATTTGTCCGCGAGGAATTGATTGGAGTCCACCGCGCACGTTTTCTGCCATGTAAGCGGCACTAAATAGTACTAGTCCAGCAATTGCTCGTAGTACCCGATCCAAACGCACATCTGCTGGCAGAAATAACGGCAGCATTACTTGAGCAAGGAACAAAATTCCAATCAGTGGTACTCCCCTAACAATTTCAATGTAGAGGATAGAAAACCAACGGATTACGGGTAAATTGCTTGTGCGCCCTAAAGCTAGTAAAACCCCAATGGGAAAGGAAAGCACAATACTAACTGCTGCCATTAGTAAGGTAAGTAGCAAACCGTTCCACAAATTTGTAGATACAGGTTGCAATCCAAATCCACCGCCAATTAGCCATAAAATTATCGGGAAAGACAATAACCATAATAGAGAAAGCCAAGGAGTGAGTACCTTAGTAAACTTTCCTCCAAGCCAAAAACCTGCAAATAGTAAAACTGCAATTAACAATAACCAAAGGCGGGATGTAAAATTTAGTGGTAAAACAATTAACAAAACGCCGATGATGAAAGCAAAAAAAGCAATTCCACGCATTGTTAACTGTTGCTTACCAAAGAATACACCCCCAGTTATAGCGCCTAAAGTCAAAGCGATCGCTAGCACAATCCAAGTTCGCCAATATAGCGTTTGCGGAAACCTACCAACTAAAAATAAACGTAAATTAACTTGAATTACCGCCCATTGTGCTTGAGTAGTTGCCCAAGTTAGAACTCCTCGTACTATCCAAAACAGCAATACCAAACAAACAACAGTTAACAAGCTGTTGTACCAAGTACTAAATAGGTTTTTACGTAGCCAAGTTAATTGAGGATTTGTCATTAGTCATTCTTAAAGGTTCAATCTTTAGCCTCAAAGGTGCAACTTCCGAGTTCAGAGGTGCAACTTCCAAGTTCAAAGGTGCAACTTCCGAGTTCAAAGGTGCAACTTCCGAGTTCAGAGGTGCAACTTCCGAGTTCAAAGGCTCAACTTCCGAGTTCAAAGGCTCAACTTCCGAGTTCAAAGGCTCGACTTCCAAGTTCAGAGGTGCAATTTCCAAGTTCAAAGGCTCAACTTCCGAGTTCAAAGGTGCAACTTCCGAGTTCAGAGGTGCAACTTCCAAGTTCAGAGGTGCAATTTCCAAGTTCAAAGGCTCAACTTCCGAGTTCAGAGGTGCAACTTCCAAGTTTAAAGGCTCAACCTTCACCCTCATCTCCCTCATTCCCCTCATCTCTCTTTAATTTGCACGGTGCGATTGAACAAATTCATAACTACAGAGATAATCAAACTTAGAGTGAGATAGGTGAGCATAATCAGTAATATCACTTCTACGGCTTTCCCCGTTTGGTTAAAAGTGGTGGAGGCGACAAAATAAATATCAGGGTAGCCGATGGCGATCGCTAAACTGGTATTTTTCGTCAAATTAAGATACTGACTCGTCAATGGTGGAATTATTACCCGCAAGGCTTGGGGAAAAATCACCAGCCGCATAACTAACCCTGGTTTTAATCCTAGCGATCGCGCTGCTTCCCACTGTCCCTTAGCTACTGATTGAATCCCACCTCGGACAATTTCAGCGATAAACGCACCCGTGTAAAAAGTTAATCCCAACAGCAAAGTTGAAAACTCTGGGGATAAGGTAAACCAAGGGAGTTCTAAGCCATTTTGACTAACGCCAATAAAACCCCAAAGGGATAGTTTATTTTCTGTTTTGGGAAAAGTCAGGAAAACAGCAAAGTACCAAAACAGTAATTGCAGCAGTAAGGGAGTATTGCGGAAAACCTCCACATAAAGCATAGTGATATTCCGCACTAGCCAGTTATCAGAAAGTCGGGCAATTCCAGCACTTACCCCCACAATTGTTGTGAAAAAAATTCCTGCAACCGCCACCCGCAAGGAGTTAATTAATCCCACCCACAAGGCATAAATGTAGGTATCAGTTGGTTTGTAAGTAATCAGAGTCTCGCCAATATCAAAAGATGCTTGTTGCTTGAGAAAATCAAAACCAAACGGAATACCTAATTGCCGCAAATTGCGGTTAAGATTGCCCCACAGTTTTACTATTACAATTGCTGGTAAAAATACGGCAACTAATTGCAAAGCAATGTTCCAAAAACGATTATCACGCCATATAGGTGGTTTTGAATTAGTCATTAGTCATTAGTCATTAGTCATCGGGCATTATCGAATGGCACTAAGATAAGTCCAAAGTCTTGTGTTGCCTCGTTAAGAGCCTCCAGGCTGGGAAACCATTGTGAGAGGCGGAGCCTCCTCTTTGTTGACCAGAGGCAGAGCCTCTTGGAACTCGTTCCCAGTCTGAAGACTGGGAACAAGGTTACACAAGCTTTTCGGCTTTTCTTAGTGCCATTCGGGTATTATCATTCTTTCTTCCCCTGTTCCCCCTGCTTCCCTGCCCTCTTCTACCGGAACGGTGGAGAATAAAGCAGTCCACCCTTGCTCCAGAGTTGATTTTGACCGCGAGCTAGATTAAGTTTTGTCTTGGGGCCGAGGTTGCGATCGTAAATTTCGGCGTAATTACCGACGTGCTTAATTATTCTGGCTGCAAAGTCGTTTGTTAAGCCGAGTCCTTCGCCAAGGTTGCCTTCGGTTCCTAAAAAGCGCTTAACATCTGGATCAGTACTAGCAGCAAACTGACCTAGATTCTGGGAAGTAATGCCCAATTCTTCAGCTTTTACTAAGGAATAAACCACCCACTTAACAGCATCTCCCCATTTAGCATCCCCTTTAGCAACTGCTGGTGCAAGAGGTTCTGAAGATATCACTTCATTAAGAATCACGTTATCTTCTGGTTTTGGCAAAATTGTGCCCCGTGAAACTAATGCTGAACGGTCAGCTGTAATACCATCGCAACGACCTTCGGCATAGGTAGCAAAGGTAACGTTAACGTCTTCAAAGACAACGGGTTTGTAAATGATGCCCCTTTTTCGCATTTGGTCTGCTAAGTTCTGTTCGGTAGTTGTACCAGTTTGAACGCAGATTGCTTTATTCTTCAGGTCTGCTAGGGACTTAATATTGCTATTTTTGCGAACCATTATCGCTTGTCCGTCGTAAAAGACTACAGGTGCAAATTCCAGACCGACTGTGGTTCCGCGACTCAGTGTCCAGGTAGTATTGCGGCTGAGAATGTCTACTTCGCCAGTTTGCAAAGCTGTAAACCGCTCTTTGGAATTGAGATTGCGAAATTCTACTGCATCTGGGTTGTCAAATAAAGCTGCGGCGATCGCTCGGCAAATATCCACATCAATACCGCTATATTTACCATCAGTTCCTACAAAGCTAAACCCTGGTACTTCCCCACTGACACCGCAAATTACCTGACCACGGCTTTTAATACTAGCCCAACGATTTCGAGTTGCTGGTGCAGCTGGAGTACTGCCTGGAGTGCCGGGTGTACTTGCTGTTTGTCCTGAATTTTCACCACAAGCGGCGATCGCAAAAACTAGAGGTGCGATCGCTAAAATTAAAGCTGATTTACGCATAAACTTCATTAATACTCGACAATAAAAAATGTATTGATCACTACAATCATTCCGTGAAAACTATTTATTGCTTGTAATATAAAACTTTACCAGTCTCTGTGCTATATTTATTCGCTTTTAAAAGCGGTAGTTGAAGTTTTTACTTATATTTTCAAAAGCCTCAGATGCTACGTAGAAATTATCTCAACTTGGCTTCAGCTTTCGAGTTAGATTGAAAATACTGCCACAATACTTGATCTAGCAATACATTCATTAAACCTAGAAGAGAGTATTAAAATTTAGGTGAGTTAGTGCTATATCCTTCACTGGGTAAAATTTTAAAAAAAGTGATTATCGCTTCTTTAATAATGAGCAAGAGTCCTTTAGAAAATATCATTCACAGCGCAGAATGAACATCTGTTTTTCCTATCTTCAATAGACCTCTTGCAAAATCCTTGAATCACCCCTCCCCAACCCTCCCCCATGCTCTAATTGCATACTTCTATGCGATCAGAAGTATCCAGACCAACCCAAACAACTACCCCAAGCAGGTTAAACTAGGTCTGGTAACAACTGCTCCACGTTCCTTATGAGGCTTTTATGGGAGCTAACCTCAAACAGATTGCCAACTATTTAGACAACCTTGGTTGGGACTACCGTTTTGATGATGAAGAAGACCGAATTATAACAGGTGTGGAAGCTGATAACCTCGAAGATTTCCTAATAGTTGTCCAGTTGGATGAAGAGGGAAAATTTTTCAGGGTATTTGCCCCTCAAGTTCTGGCAGGAATTCAACACCATCTTCACAAGGCAGCTATTCTACAAACAATACTTGCCATTTCCTGGGAAACCAAAATGTTGCAATGGGAGTATGACCCATCCGATGGCGAAATCCGTGCGATTATTGAGTTTCCTCTAGAAGACTCGATTCTCACAGAAAAGCAATTTCACCGCTGTCTGAGTGGGTTAATTCAGATTGTGGATAGCATAGCAATACCTCGCCTGAAAGAAGTGATGGCAACAGGTTTTGATCCGGGGAATATAGAACTTGGGGAAAGACTGTTACTCAGTATCCAAGAAGAAGCCCCAGGATTGCTAGATTTACTGGAAAAAGCAATGGAAGCGCGAAAAAAGCGAGGAAGTTTTAAGGGCGAGTGAGACGGATCATCACTTAAATCGCTATACTCCAAAGTGATACCCTCACTATATACTGAAATTTTCTGGGGCTGGATATTATGACATCCTATGCAACCTCCTCTGCCAAAGCGGAAATGAGTGAACTACGGCGGTTGAAAGGCTTATTACCGCCAGAATTACAGAGCTGGGTCACGGTTGAAGGCACAACTGAGGTCAATCCACCCCTGGTTCGCTGCGAAGAAATTGGTAAAGACCAGGTAGAAATTCAAATTGACTTGGTGAAATGGGATGCCCTCGCAATGGATCAGCGTAATCTGCTGTTCTGGCATGAAGTTGCTCGCGTTCAAAATGACACAATTCCTAAAGATGGTTGGGAAATGGCAGCACTAGCCATCGGTTTAGGTGGTGCTGTGGGTGAATTGTGGGTACAAGATGGATTGCTGCTGGTGTTAGCTTTGTCGCTGTGTGGTGTGTCAGGGTGGCGACTGTACCAAAAGAATAGTGGTGAAAAGCAACTAAGAGAATTGCTAAATGCTGATGAGAAAGCGATCGCTTTAGCAACTCGCTTTGGTTATAGCCTCCCCAATGCCTACAAAAGTCTCGGTAGCGCCTTGAAAACCTTGATTGATAATACTCCTAGTAAGCGCCAACGGTCAAAATACGAAGCAAGACTCTCTGCCCTCAAACGCAGTGCCAATAAGGCAAAAGGTAAATCCAAAACTCCAGATGAGGGCGCACTGTAGAAACCAAAAAGTAGGTTGGGTGGGTATTGCCCACCCCACAAAATACCTAAATCAACATGAATTCGAGGAACCTCTCCCTGCCTTGAACTTTAGTTCAAGTCTTTCCCTCTCCGATTCGGAGAGGGACGGTTTTAGGCAGTAAAAACCTCTTAGAGGTCTTTTGATTGAGATAACTTAGACTACCTACTAAGGGGGCTGCTGCCTCCCTGATTAGCAGCACCCCAATGACCATTTCATAAAATCTTACTTTTTTCTTGACTACATCTTTATCAAACTCAAATTTTACAGCTGGTTCAGCATTTTATGCGTCTGAGGGATCACACGCACTTGCTTGACAAACCGCTTCATTAAAGCTTGCCACGTCAAAACTTGATCAGCCGTAGGGGCAAGTACAGGTATTGGGGAGAATTGTTCAGATGCTGCCAAAGGCGTAACAGGCTGTAAAAATACTGAGATATCTGGACTAACCTCTGCCACCAGCAAAGCTGAACGTTCCAACTCGGCTGGATCTGTGTTTTGAGACACAATTATCTTGACAAAAACATTTAAATATGAATCATGACATAATTGGAGAAATTTAGCATGTTCTTGCCAATGACTTTCACCGCTGACACTGGGCAATTTGAAATCCATACCCACAGAGTCTAAGTAGGGGAGAATCATCGCCAGTTGTTCTGGGCGATGTCCGCCAGTTTCTAAATATATAGGTAGACCAGTTATGGCTCGCACTTGGGGAAGAAACTGCATTAAAAATGGGGCATGAAGAAGTGGTTCGCCTCCAGTTAAGCTAATGCTATCGTGTAAACAAGGTAGATTTTGCTGTTCCACCCATTCGATTAATATGGATAATGGGACAGGGTTAGAGTGGATTTCAAAGTCGCGCAATCCAGGCGATCGCTCTATCCGACAAGTAGCAGGTGCATTCCAAGTGTGGGCACTATCACAAAACTGACAGTGCAAATCACACAAAGCAAAACGAATAAATATCTGACGCGTCCCTACATTCAGTCCTTCCCCTTGAATGGCAGAAAAGACCTCAACTAGGCGTGCAGTAGGTGTAACCGTAGTTTTAGCAATCATTTGATCAGAGCAACGCGATCGCGCTGCGTTGGCACAACAGCAAGGATGTTTTTTGGCTTCTTGTTCTATTGTGAATCGTCGCTAGCGATCTCCAATCTCAGCCTCGGTAAATAGCAATTAGTCCTTATTACTACTGATTCCAATATTAGATTAAGTAATTTTATAGGACAAAATAATGTTTGGTAGATTACATTATACATGGCAACGAAAGTGCAAAGCTTCATGACTAGCCAACCGACAGAGGTCGATTTTCCAGTTAATTCCCTAAATGACACGGCTATAATGCAGGTGCCCACGCGGTTGAGTGTGCTGGAGGCTTTAGGTTTTAAACAAACCTGCCAAAGCTTAATCCAACCCAATTCACATCTTAAGCAAATCATTATTGACTTTCACAAAACTACTTTTATAGATAGTAGTGGTTTGGGTGCCCTGGTAAGTAATTTTAAATACGCCCAGTCCAAAGGGATTGCATTAACACTGCGGAATGTAACACCTCAGGTAATGGCAGTTCTAAAACTCACAGGATTGGATCAGGTTTTTCCTTTAGAGCTTGTGGATGAGGCGTCGTTAATAGAACAAGAAGACTTAGCAGATATTCGGAAGACAACTTCCCGGAAAGTAGAGCAGTTACCCACTACTCACCCTTCTGTGGCATCTTGGATGAAACGATTATTAGACATTGTAGGGTCAGTGATCGGTTTATTAATTACAGGAGTTTTATTTATTCCGATTGCGATCGCTATTCAAATTAATGATCCCGGTCCCATTTTCTTTAGTCAAACCCGCTGTGGTTGGATGGGGAAGCGGTTTGAAATTTGGAAATTCCGCTCCATGTGTGTGGATGCGGAAGCGAAGAAATCTGAAGTCAAAAACCAAGTGCAAGGTGCCTTTTTTAAAAATGAGAATGACCCCAGAATTACCAAGGTAGGGCGCTTCTTACGGCGAACGAGTTTTGATGAACTACCCCAATTTTGGAACGTCCTCAAAGGAGAGATGAGTTTAGTAGGCACCCGGCCACCTACACCCGATGAAGTGGAACGCTATGAAGTACCAGAGTGGCAACGTTTAGATGTTAAACCCGGCATGACTGGCGAATGGCAAGTAAATGGGCGTTCTACAGTCCGTAGTTTTGAAGATGTAATTCGCCTGGATTTGCAGTATCAAAAAAATTGGAGTTTGGTGTACGATTTAAAGCTAATTTTCAAAACTATAGCTATTCTGTTTAAGAGAAACAGTGGTGCTGTTTAGCTAACTACCTTTATTCACAACTTTTTGGTAACTCCCAATCACGAGAATTTTTAAATACACCCAAGCTTAAAATAGGCTTGGGTGTATTCTAGGTTTACAGCACCTAAGTGTCATCCTCTGCTTAACGAGTAAAAAGTGAATTACCACGTAAATGGCAATATGCTGGCATGAATTGTCAGAAGATGTCTTTGATATAAACAATGTTAAAAGCGCTGGTTTCAAAACCTAAATAATTATTTTCCAGCCTAATGCAAAGGTACAAAGATGCTATTGAAGAAGAATTCAGAAGTCAGAATTCAGGGGTCAGAATAAATCAGAGGGGGATTCAGACCCCCACTGTCTTATTGACCACTAAATCAGAGATTTAGTGGGGGTTTTAAACCCGTTTATTCATCCGCTCTTATCGTACAGAAAATATTGCTGAATTCTGACTCCTGACTCCTGACTCCTGAATTCTGTTTTATAAAAACTCTGCGCCTCTGCGTGAACTTAACCCACCGCTTTCTGAACACTAACTACTTCAATCGGCTGCACCTCTGGCAACAATCGCTTCATACCTTGCTTAACAAACCCCTGCAAAAAACCAATTTGCTGATTTTGCCCAAACACCTTTTGCAATGTTTGCCGCAAATTCTCCAAATTCAAACCAGTCCCAGAATCTATCGCTATTTCCTGCTGTTGGAAATACTCAACTAGACTTAACCCTGCTACCCTAGTCAGATAAGCTGCACTTACTCCCTGCACCACACCACCAGCAACAAAGGTAAGGGCATTACTTTTAAGAACAGTACTAATCGCTTTTGTAGAAAGTTCAACTAAACCCAATTTCAGCATCAAACTTCCCATTGTTCCAGCTACGGTTTGCGCCTGTTCTAAGGAAAACTTCTGCTGATAGATATTACCCAAATCCATTACCATCTGAGCATTAATTGCCGCAGTCGCTAGGATGTCAAGGGCTGGGACTGGGTTAGCAAAGGCAGCAGCGGCAGCTATCCATTGATATTGTTCAATAATTGGGGTGGCGCGATCGCGTCTGGTTCCATTCAGCCAGTTTTTCGCCTCAGCTTTCAATAACCCGGCTTTTCTGATGGTAGTTAGCCAAACCAGGCGTTGTCCTTGCTGTGCCAAAACTTCGTCCAACTGCTGCCTCAACTGCTGGATAGCTGGTGCTGGTTGTTCCATCCACTCTTGCACAGAACCATCAGCCTCATGCTTTCGGACTTTGATGGCAATGGGAGAGGCCGCAGTTGCAACTACATTTCCCTGCATCCGCTGTTTCAATGACAGTAAAATGCTGGCGCTTTCATTGGTTAAATACTGGTCTTGTTTGTTGAAAACCAGGATTGTGGGCTGATTTGCTGCTTTTATCTGCTGTAAAGTTTGAAATTCTGAGTCTGTCAAATCACCGTTTGTCAGGAACAGAACAAAATCAGATTTTGCCACTTCTGCCAAAATAGCTGCATCTGAATTGTCACTTACTTCTCTAAATAAAGGTGCTGTCTCTTCTAAAGACACTAAATTTCGTGTCTCGACATTTTGTAGCACTCGCATTAAAGTGCTTTTACCCACGGATTTACCGCCAGTCACAGCTACTTTAATTTCTTGCCTGTCTAATTCCAACAATAATTGGGCAACTTGTTCTCTGAGTGTCTTTAATGCCAGATGGTTTTCTGCTTCTTGTGCCAGTTGATTTATTACGGCTTCACTTTTAGCGATCGCAATTTCCCCAGTCACCCGATCCACGAGCATACCATCTAGCTGCTCTAAACTGTCTTTCGGGCGATTTTGCTGAAATAACCACAAACCACCGCCTACAGCTAAAGCACTCAATAAACCAAACTCACCCACCTGCACTATAGAATCGTGCCAACTTTGTAACATCCACAGGGAGAAGGACAGTCCCAATCCTCCCACTAAAATTGGTCGCTGCAACTTCACAACCATGATTCTCCGCGCTTTTTGGATGGCTATTTCTTCCAGAATAGATCAAAATAAAACAAAACCCTTCAATCTTTATTGATTGTAGGGTTTTGCTTTACTTTTTATTTGGTGGCGGGAAGTGGATTTGAACCACTGACCTTCGGGTTATGAGCCCGACGAGCTACCAGGCTGCTCTATCCCGCGTCGCTCTTGACTTTTATAGCATAACCTATAGTCAAGAGTTTGGCAACTACAAAAATGATAATTCTCCAATTACTTCTAAACGCTTGTATTTTCCCAAAGTCACAAACTTTTCTGAGAGGCTTTCGGCGGCGCTGGGACTAATCCAACCCATTTGCTGGAGTAAGTGAATAGCAACGGCATATTTTGCCCGTTTTGTCCCATCCATGACTTTGATTGCCAATCCCAAGCCTTCACCGAGTCTACCAATGCACTGCACTCCTTCGGCACCAGTTTTACTGACCAGTTCCCCTGGAGTTAAGCGCATCAGTTCCGTATCAAATTCTCCATCTCCTGCTACCATAGCGGGGTGATGAGTCATAGCCCGGACGATGCGCTCCATATCCAAATTGGTACTAGAGGCTAACAGCGCATATAAAGATGCCATGTGACCGAGTTGCATCAAATAAGTTGGTGCGCCACAGTCATCATGAGCGCTGATAAATTCTGCTGCTGGCATTCGCAGCAACTCTGCTACTTTACCCAAAATCAACTGTTGTATTGGGTGCTTGCGATCCAAGTAGTTATTCAAGGGCCAATGGCGCTGCTGACAAACGGCTAACATTCCCGCATGTTTACCAGAGCAATTGTACTCCAGAGGACTACGCTTACCTTCAGGAATTGGACACTGGAGTATAGTTGGGTCAAGATCAGCCCGCCAAAGGATATTAAATACCTGTCGGACTTGATCTATTTTTCCTTTGTGGGAACTTGTGATAATTGCTAAATCGCGATCGCTGAGATTATAGCGTTCCAGTGTACCCGTGGTGGTGACTGCGAGTGCCTGAAATGGTTTGAGCGCTGAACGAATAAATGTTGCAGTTTCAGAATTTCCAGCTACGGTTAGAACCCGTCCCCGTTCGTCGCATACAACAGCTTGGACTATGTGCTTGGATTCAATAATGCCTTCCCGCAGCAACCGGACTTCCAGTGCTGTGGCTTGAGTTCGTTTTCCCATTGTCATGGGTTTATATTTATCACCTTTTTTTAGTTAGGAGTTAGGAGTTAAGAATTATGAATTATTAACCAAACTCACTGGTGAGTTTTAAGTCCTGAGTAAAGTAAAAAGTACTTCATTTTGATGCTCTCGGTATATGTCCCGCTCTTTATGTGCAGTCTTTTAACTCAGTACTCCATACTCAGGACTCTTCATTAATCACTCCTAACTCCTGACTCCTAACTTTTAAAACAAATGCCAAACTATCGTACCAATAACGAACATTCCCGCCAAGCCAGCAACGGTAAATTGTAACCGCCGCAGAATAGGTTTGATTTCGTATGCCACAATTAAACGATCGCGGTTGAGGACTTCCTGTGGCTTCGTCCAAGTTTGGCCGTCATACCAGCCGGACTCTTCATAAAATACTGTGGGACTGCAAAGGCGATCGCACACGTAAAACCACCCTAAGTACAACCTTACCAGTGCGAGCACTACTCCGACACTCGCTCCTGCTGCACCACAAAGGATAAAATGTGCAATATACTTGTGGGCAGGAAAACTTGCCGCAGCTACTGGTCCTGCTACCAGCCAAGATAAACTCCAAATCCAAACAATTTTCGTGATATACTTGCGCCAATTTAAAGTGCTATCACGAAACAGCCAGGAAGTTTTTAACTCTTCGTACTCATTGAGCGGTTGTTGGTCTGTGGGAACTGGGCAATTTGAAACCGAAGACCTAATCATGTTGGCTTACCCTCACCCTCATCAGATTCTGGAAGGGAAATACGCTCTGCATGAATCCAGAACGCTTCTAAATTATAAAACTCCCGTTCCTTAGGCATCATAATGTGAACGATCACATCACCGTAGTCTTGTAGTACCCAACTCCCCTCTACTTTTCCTTCTGTCCTTATGGGACGCCGTTGCAATTCAGTTTCGACTTTTCCTTCAATTGCTTGAGCGATCGCCCTTACTTGTACCCTAGAATAGCCAGTCATCATCACAAAGTAATCAGCCAGGTAAGATACCTCTGCTACTTTGAGCAATAAAATCTCACCCGCTTTGCGGTCTGATGCAGCAACTGCTATCATTGCAGCTAATTTTCCGCTCGTCTCTTCAGTTTGGGCGTGGCTCTTTACCACACTTTTCGTCAATGGGACAGATTGTAATGGGAAATTTTCTTGGAAATAATCAGTCATTAAACCTCATGTGCTTTCTTTCTTTTGAAACAATTGTTTACATTTACTTACAAATAACAAACAATTGATCTGAAAATGTGTCAATAGGTTTTTTTGAATATTAACAAAAAAATAGGTGTCTATGGAAGCTGGTTTGATAATTGGCTGTTTATATTTCGACATCAGCAATCAGCAGTTGCGGATGGTTATTATGCAGCTTTTCAAGTGCGATTCGTTCAGTCGAAACCGAGCAATCGGGGGATGACTGGCTTTTACAGGGTAATTTATTAGGATTGAGTTCGCACTTTAATCTCTTGTAGATGACAACTTCATAACCTTACAAGTGAGCGTAAGTACCCTAGAAAACTTCTATACGTAGGAGTGAAAATTACAATACAACTGCTCTTGACTTAAACCCCCAGAATTAGTTAACCACCCTCAAAATCTGTTGCTATCTTGGATAGTGAGGGTAGAATTGCGACTTTCTGAATTGGTTACATCCTCATGGGCTTTCTGCTCTCGACACTGTAACTCTTGTGGACTGAATTGCTCTACTATCTACCGTTAATGAGTAACACAACGACTCATACTGATTTAAAGCTTGCTCAAAAGCATAGTGTTCAACCGCATATTGACGACTTTTATAACCCAGAGTTTTGACTTTTTCGGGGTTTTTGTACAAATCTAAAATTGCCATTGCTAAAGCTTGAGGATCTTCTGGAGGAACGATAACTCCGCCGCCACTTTGCCTGATGGCTTTTGCGGCTGTACCATTGTCAGGGACAGACGCAACTAAGGCCCTTCCACTAGCAAGTAGCACTTGAATTTTTGACGGCATATTGAAGGATACAACATTTTTCTTTTGCACCACCAAGCCAACATCAGCAGCTGCTAACATTTGTGGCAAATGTTGACGCGGTTGAAATGGCAGTAGCAAAACATTATCTGCGCCGCAGCTTAGACATTCCTGTTGCAATCGCTGTAAACCTTTTGCCTCTCCAACGATGACAAAAACAATATCTGGGATATGGCGCAACTCAGAAGCAGCTTTAACAACGCCTTCTAAGCCTTGGGTTAGGGCAATGTTACCAGAATAAAGTACTACAAATTTGCCATTCAGATTATGTGCTGCGCGGAAAGGGTTATTTTCTTTAGGCAAAGGGCAGATAAAATTTACATCAACCCAGTTGGGAATTTGCACAATTTTGTCAGCTTCTACGCCCTTAGATCGCAAATTGTCCACAAACCCATCGGCGATGACGCTAATTTTACTAGCAGTGTGGTAAGCAAACTTTTCCAACACTGTAAATAACTGTATAAGCAATTTATTTTTCAGTAGACCGACGTGGACTGCTGCTTCTGGTAATATATCTTGTAGATTTAAGATTACAGGACAAGCACGTAACCATCCTAAAAAAGCGACTGGTACACAGCTTGGCAAGGATGGCGATGTTGAGAGAATAACATCTGGGCGCCAACCGATGAGGGCAGGCACAAAACTAGTGACAACGAAACTAGCATCTAGTAACACCCGATCTAATAGGTTGGGTTGGGGACGAATCCAAACGTAACTGCGTTGAATTTGAACGCCATTTTTGTATTCGTTGACATACCACTTGCCCCGATATTCCTGGTAAATTTGACGCTCAGGGTAGTTGGGCATAGCGGTGACTACGCGCACTTGATGCCCACGCTTCACTAGTCCCTCTGCTAATTCAGTCATCAGTGGGGCAATACCAATTGGCTCTGGATAGTAGTTGTAGGAGTAAATTAAAATCCGCATAAAAAATTAGTCCGAAGTACCCCGGTTTTTTATTTAATGACAAATATTTGTCTTAAAGATCATTTAGAGTTTGGAAACTCCTATATTTAATTGTGACTTCAGACTCTTTCTTTGTCAGGGATTTTCCTTAAAGATTGAGTAAACTTGGATATGAAATACTTAGGGAATCTGTGAATCTTTTTTACTATCCTGAGCATTATTTGAAGTGTCAGTTTCTAATTGGTACGTAAGTAGAAACTCTATATTTTTCGATATTAATTAAGACAGTTTCACAATATTAGTTATTCAATGAGCGATCGCCCTTGTATTTTCTCCTTTTTTGCTGGTTCAGGATTCCTAGATTTAGGTTTTGAAACCAGTGGTTTTAATATTGTTTACGTCAATGAAATTTTTTCCTCATTCATGGCAGCATACCGCTATTCACGGCAGGTTCTGAATCTACCGTTGCCAGAATACGGGTATCATGAGCGAGAAGGAGGAGATGTCACGCAACTTCTCGAAGGTTTACAAACACAACACCTCCGGGAGTTAGTACAAGACTGCCGCAAATCTAACAATATTGTGGGCTTCATTGGCGGGCCTCCCTGTCCTGATTTTTCTATTGGCGGGAAAAATAGAGGACGTTTAGGAGATAATGGCAAGCTTTCCGCTTCTTATGTTGAATTAATTTGCCGCAATCTTCCAGATTTCTTTTTATTTGAGAACGTTAAGGGGTTGTGGAAAACGACAGAGCACCGTTTATTTTTTGAATCACTCAAGCAACAATTACTGGAAGCAGGCTATATATTAACAGAGCGGTTAATTAATGCTATCGAATATGGTGTACCCCAGGATAGAGAAAGAATTATTCTCATTGGTTTCAGAAATAGTTTTATCAAGGATATAGGAATAAAACTCGGTAGTGAAAAGTTACTACCTGAGGGATATTTTCCTTGGAAAAATCACATTTTATATCCTCAAAAAAAGGTTTTTGCTTATCCTTGGCGTAAGTGCGAACCATTTCAAGAAAATTCCATCATGCCTTGTCCTGACGGCATCCCTCAAGAATTAACAGTTGAGTACTGGTTTAGAAAAAATAACGTGCTGAAGCATCCCAATGCTAAAAACTGTTTTCAACCAAGGGCAGGGATCACAAGATTTGCTGCTATTGATGAAGGAGATGATTCTAAAAAGTCTTTTAAGCGTCTGCACAGATGGCGTTACTCTCCGACAGCCTGCTATGGAAATAATGAAGTACATTTGCATCCTTATAAAATCCGGCGAATATCTGTGGCAGAAGCTTTAGCCATACAATCTTTGCCTGCAAATTTTGTCCTTCCAGAGAATATGTCACTGACGAATATGTTTAAAACTATTGGTAATGGCGTACCATATTTGGCATCGAAGGCTTTAGCTAAAACTATTATTGACTTCTTAGGAACTGGCGGTAAAAATGCTGTTAATATTTCTAACCTTACTATGCCTAATGTCAACTTAAACACTTACAGTAATTCCGGGAAATCTCCAAAGC
This sequence comes from Nostoc sp., assembly GCF_036917275.1. Classification (GTDB taxonomy): domain Bacteria; phylum Cyanobacteriota; class Cyanobacteriia; order Cyanobacteriales; family Nostocaceae; genus Nostoc. The sequence continues at coordinate 103,261 of NZ_JBALDF010000035.1, read as the reverse complement.
GGACATCAAAAATAAGTCAGCAGTTTGTTTTCAGGATAAACTCGTAATAAATGTGGTTTAATATATATATAAGAAATATTTTAATTTTTTATAAAGTTTAATAATCAATTACTGGCAGAAGACACGATGGCAGCAGACTATGCAGATATTGATATTGCGCCATTTATCGATCACGCCCTGTTAACGCCAACGGCTACTCCAGAGCAGGTTAAGCAGTGGTGTGAAGAAGCATACAGATTCAATTTTGCGGCGGTTTGCTTGTATCCCGCCTATGTCAAGCAAGCAGTCGAACTCCTCCACGGCAAGAACCCTAAAGTTTGTACGGTGATTGGTTTTCCCTCTGGTGCAACGACTTCAGCAGTCAAGCTGTACGAGGCTCAAGAAGCAGCAGAAAATGGGGCCACTGAGTTGGATGTGGCAATGAACTTGGGCTGGTTGAAAGCTGGTAAAACTGAAGAAGTCCACCGAGAAATTGCCGAAATTTGTGAAGAAACTGGGCAAACTGTCAAGGTAATTTTGGAAACCAACCTGTTGACAGATGCGGAGAAAAAAATAGCTGCTGAAATAGCTATGGAGGCGGGGGCAGCTTTCTTAAAAACTAGTACAGGTTGGAATGGTGGTGCAACAGTGGCAGATGTGCGACTTTTGCAGGAATTGGCCAAAGAAAGGGTGGGAATTAAGGCTTCGGGTGGTATCCACACTATCAATCAAGCCCTAGACTTAATCGTAGCTGGTGCTACTAGATTAGGCACATCTCGCGGTATCGATTTGATCCGCCAGCGCGATAACCTGGGAAAGGGTGAATAGTCATTTGTACTTTGTCCTAACCTAATGACTAATGACCAATTTTAGATTTTAAATTTTGGATTTTGGTGAAGCAGCGCAGTCTTCTCCCTTGGCGATAGCGCAGCGGTAGCGAACCTGTGAACGTCTGGGGGTTTCCCCCATGAGTGCTGTTAGCGAAGCGGTAGCGACGTAGGAGCGTCGGAACGAGCGTCTGTAGGAGCGTCGAAGGGATTGAGGATTCAAAATTTAAACTTGGTTTGAGAGCAACTAGTTTCAACTATGGAAAAATTTAAAATCTAAAATCCTTGCATTCCTTTCCCAAGCCCCTACCTTGAGGTATGGGGTTAATCTAAAATCCCAAATCCAAAATTGATTAGCTAATGACTAATTACTAATGAGTAGAACTTACAAAGCAACCGGAATTAATCTTAAAACCCAGGTGCTGGGAGAATCAGATAAAATAGTGACGATTTTGACACCGGAGTTGGGACTGATTCGAGCAGTGGCTCCAGGGGCACGTAAGCACAACTCCAGCCTGGGCGGTAGGAGTGGTATGTTTGTTGTCAATGAACTATTGATCGCGAAAGGGCGATCGCTTGATAAAATTACTCAAGCACAGACGTTGAAAACTTATCCTGGTTTAGCTAAAAATTTGGGAAAATTGGCTGCTAGTCAGTATTTAGCAGAAATAGTCCTGTGTCAAGCTTTGAGCGAACAACCCCAAGAAGAACTTTATGAGTTGTTCAATGAACATCTCCATCGGTTGGAGGCGTTGTCTAGTGCAAATGCATCTGGTGTTTTGGCTCATCTGGCTCATGGGGTGTTTCATCTTTTAGCCTTAGCAGGACTAACACCGCAAGTGCAAATCTGTTGTCTATCTGGGCGCTCCCTCAAGCCAGACTTTACAGACCCCAACTGGGAGGTAGGATTTAGCATTCCTGCGGGTGGAGCGGTTTGCTTAGAAGCTTGGGAGCGTTTACGAACAGAGGGAGAGAGGGAGAGGGGGATACAAAGAAATTCATCTTTTTCTCCATCACCCAATCACCCTATTATCCCATCACCTCCAAAACCTGGCTCCCAAACAGTTGTTGTGCATCGGCAAGAAATACCTGTGATTTCTAGTCGTCTTGGTGCTGTGGAATTAGCTTTGCTTCAACATCTGTCACAACCAGAGATAATGCAAATTGATGGTGCTAGAGATTATAACTGGTTATCTGTTGAGCAGATTTTGCGCCAGTATGCTCAGTATCAATTAGGTCGCCCTATTCGCTCTGCTACCTTGATAGACTCTTATTTTGCTGCCAACCATGATGCAACCGTCTGATTTGGATAAAAAAATCCCGCCTTTGTCACCAAGCCTTGTCAAAAAACAGAATGGGGCATCAGATCCTCCAGTCAAGAATCACTTGAGTGCCGTTTCCAACTGTACACCTAGTCAAATCAATAGCCAAGAAATGTCCCCAAAAGACGTTTCTAAAAACGAGCAAAGTTGGACAGAGGACATTCCAAAAACTGATGTTCCAAGTCAACCAAAAACACAATTTGAGGAAAAATTAACCACTGCTGAGGTAGATAGCAACGGGCAAAGTTTGCCAGCAGCTTCTCCCCCAGAAAAAGAACCACCGAAATTTGATGGTTCTGGTTTAAGTCCAGAAGCTGTTTCAGGAAATATCAAACAGAAAGGGTTTTTGCCCGTATTAAAAAACCTTAATTTCCTAGCGCTTTGGGGTGGTCAAGTTTTCTCCCAACTAGCAGATAAAGTTTATTTGGTGCTGATGATTGCTTTGATTAATACTCAGTTTCAAGCAAGCAATCAAAGTATTAGTGGTTGGGTGTCAGTCTTGATGATGGCTTTTACTATTCCAGCCGTATTGTTTGGTTCCATTGCTGGTGTGTTTGTCGATCGCTGGTCTAAAAAGGCTGTGCTGGTGGCAACGAATATTTGGCGCGGTATCCTGGTTTTGTCAATTCCCTTCCTGCTGTGGTTAACTCATGATTGGAAACCGATAGGAGCATTGCCAGTGGGTTTTTTGATCATCCTGGGTGTGACTTTTTTAGTTTCCACACTGACGCAGTTTTTTGCACCGGCAGAACAGGCGGCAATTCCTTTGATAGTAGAAGAACAGCATTTGCTCTCGGCAAATTCGCTTTACACGACAACGATGATGGCATCGGTGATTGTTGGGTTTGCCGTCGGGGAACCATTGTTAGCGATCGCTGATGGACTTTGGCTGCAAATTGGTGGTAATAGTAGTTTGGGCAAAGAACTTTTAGTAGGTGGTAGTTATGCGATCGCTGGACTAATATTATTCCTCTTGGCAACTAAGGAAAAACACCACGACCCCGATACAGAATTCCCTCACGTATTCTCTGACTTGCGGGATGGTTTTACCTATCTCAAAGCAAATCATCGCGTCCGCAATGCTTTGCTTCAGCTGATTATCTTGTTTTCTGTCTTTGCAGCATTAACTGTTCTAGCCGTTCGCATGGCAGAAATAATTCCTAACATGAAAGCCTCCCAGTTCGGCTTTTTACTAGCATCTGGCGGTGTTGGCATCGCTGCTGGAGCAACAATTCTCGGTCAATTTGGTCAACGCTTCTCCTATACGCAACTAAGTCTGTACGGTTGTATGGGCATGGCAGCATCCCTGATTGGTCTGTCAGTATTTACAACCCAACTTTGGCTAGTATTGTTACTAGTAGCGCTATTAGGTATCTTTGGGGCGCTAGTGGGTATTCCCATGCAAACAGCGATCCAAACAGAAACACCTCCAGAAATGCGTGGTAAAGTCTTTGGCTTGCAAAACAATGTAATTAATATTGCTCTTTCCTTACCTCTGGCATTAGCAGGTGTAGCAGAAACCTTTCTGGGATTACAGGTAGTTTTTTTGGGATTAGCAGCGATCGTCTTTTCAGGAGGTATATTAACCTGGTATAACTCACATAAGTAGTTATCAGCTAACAGGAGTTATTATTCATTACCTTGAAGTAATTACTAATTTCCTTAAAGCTTTTGTGTTCATGGTAAACTGTGTCCAGTGAAAATTTATCACATACTTGCGGGATATCAATCTCACATTAGTCAGAATAAGTTGTTTAAATATCATAAATTAACAACTTATAAGTAAAATAAATAAAGCCATAAATCCACTGGTTTAATCAGCTTAAAATAGGCTGTTTAAACTATATTGTGGTGGAAATCTGTAATAAATAAAAAACCAGCAAGTATAGCTAGATAAAATAAAAATCACAAAGGACACACAAGTAATAGATTAAACCCGCTTTTCTTACAGCTAAATAAAGAATGCGTATAGCCTGGATTGGAAAAAAATCGCCCTTTTGCGGGAATGTCACCTACAGTCGAGAAATTACAAATGCCTTGCTAGATAGGGGACATCAAGTTAGCTTTCTTCACTTCGCCCAGGAAGAGTCTGAACCTGACAATTGGCCAAATCTTCGAGAGGTTTCCCTCCCTTTCATTTACAAGTCCCAGGTTTATACAATTCCCACTTTTAAAGCCACTAAAGTTTTAACGGAGTCGCTGAGGGAAATCAAGCCAGATATAGTTCATGCTTCCTTGACGCTATCTCCTTTAGACTTTCTTTTACCAGAAATCTGTGAGGAACTGAGGTTGCCCCTAATTGCCACTTTTCACACACCGTTTGCTGGCAAAGGGGCAAAGCTGATATCGGGAACACAACTTTTGGCTTATCAGCTCTACGCGCCTTTTTTAGTTAATTATGATCGCGTGATTGTATTTTCCCAAATTCAGCGAGAATTATTGGCACGGATGGGCGTGAGGGAAGAAAATATTGCCGTGATTCCAAACGGTGTTGATACCGCCAAGTATTCTCCAGGACTTTCTAAAGTCAAAGCAGAATTTAAAGCCGAACGCTTGTTTGTCTATCAGGGTCGAATAGCGCCAGAGAAAAATGTCGAAGCGCTCCTCCGGGCTTGGAAGCAGTCTGCAATGGGGCTTGGTAGTAAGTTGCTAATTGTTGGCGACGGCCCTTTGAAGTCTTCCTTAGAGTCGTTTTTTGGCTCAGAGTACGGCATTATCTGGTTGGGATTTGTCGCTGATGAATACCGACGCATCGAAATTTTGCGGGGCGCAGATGTATTTGTTTTGCCTTCATTGGTAGAGGGTTTGTCCCTATCTCTGTTAGAAGGAATGGCATGTGGGTTGGCTTGTTTAGCAACAGACGTGGGTGCAGATGGAGAAGTATTGGAAAAGGGCGCAGGTGTAGTTATTAGTACCAAAACAGCGCGATCGCAATTAAGAACACTCTTGCCAGTGTTACAAGATCATCCTGAGTTAACAACCTTACTGGGGCAAAAAGCCAGACAGCGTGTATTAGACCGCTATACCCTTAGTAAAAATATTACTCTACTGGAAGAACTTTATAAAGAAGTTTTAGCACAACGACCTCTACCATTAAGTCGTAGAGCCTAGTGAAAGGGAAAAAGTGCGATCGCACTGTAAATCTTAAGATGGCAATGAGTGCGATCGGGTAAAATACAGATACCTGACTAAGAATTCTCTTACCAGTTTTACAAGACCATCTAGAGTTAACGAAACGAAGTATGACGCAAGTCAGATAAAGTTGATAAATATCTCTTCCAACTCTCATTAGTTCGTGTTCTCTGTGCCTGGAGCGGTTTGATTCTTTCGTCACTTGTGCGTAAGTCCTTAATTAATGCGTACTTGGCGGTTCGTTTAATATTCTGTGCATCTTCATACAGAATTGGTATAACACCAAAAAATTAAGTCGCTGAATTATCCACTAAAGACCATCCTAAAGTGGTTGGCTGTTCATAAACCCGCTTTAAAGTATTTACATCTCTGGCAGAAATAGGCGACGGGTTACGAACTTGAGAAAAATATAGTGCATCGGTTTGTAGCGGACTATGGCCCCAAATTCCCAATGCATGACCGAATTCGTGGCGGGCGGCTGCAATGAGATACTCGCCTGTTTGACTGGGGCTTAAAAAGATGGTGAAGCGGTGGGATAAAACTTTGTTGCTGGTGTATAACTCGTAAGTAGTTTGGGCCGATCGCGCCCGGGGTATATTACTACCAGGGGAAATTTGTAGAGGTGGCGCTTTTCGCACAATTGTAATATCAGCAATTTCTGGTTGTTCGACTATTGTCAAAGGCAAATAAGTACTCCATTCTTGCACACCCTGCAAAACACCGTTAACCCATGCTTGAGCTTGTTTTTCACTGATGGCTTTTGGTGGTTCTACGTAAACTCGAACGGGAAATTGTGACCAGACTAAATAACCAACTTGGGTTGTTGTGACTTGGGAAAAGTAGTCACCACTGTTAGTACTATCTTGCCACTGTATAAGTGTGGGCGGTAAGGGATGGGGTTTTGGGGATGAGGGAGGGAGAGAGATTATTAAGCCTGAATATACAGATTTTGGTATTATTGTAAACCCATCGCTCGACTGGAAATTTGTAAAAATGATTAACAGCCCTGTGCCAGTAAACAAGGCAAGAGCTGTAATTAACCGCCGTGAAATTAAATTTATTAGGGTGATTAAGTATCGCGTATTGGGTTCTTCTCCCCATTGACTTTTGACTTTTGAACGCCAGTTGCTTCAAGTCGGCAGAGCCGCACAACGCACTGGCTCCTTTTGACTTCCCGAAGAGGCTGACCTATCCTTATTTAGGCAGCCAACCAGCACTTAAAACTACTGTTAAACCGAGAAAAATTACTGTCAATGCCCAAGTAATTCGGTTTAAGGTGTTTTCTGCACTTTTGGTACTGCTAAATAGCTGGGCTTGTCCGCCAATGGCTCCAATGCCATCACCTTTGGGGCTATGCAGTAAAACCAAGATAATCAAACCAGTGGCGGAAAATGCCCAAATGCCTTGCACAATATTAGTAACTATCATGGTAGGAATCTCATTTATAAAAAATTTCAAAAAACAGAATTCATTCAATTTTGGATTTTAGATTTTTTCTTTCATCCAAAATTCAAAATCGGTAGAGTTAGGAGTCAGGAGTTGGAAAAGACCTAATTCATCATTCTTAACTCTTAACTCCTAACTCTTTTACAGCCCTACTTGCACAGGGGTGCGAGTGCGTTGCAGCTCATATTCTGCTGTTTTCAGCAGTGATCGCCCTGTCATTTCTGGTGGCTGAGGCAGCTGCAAAATCTCTAGAATTGTGGGGGCGATGTCGGATAGCTTGCCATCGCTTCGCAGTTCGACATTTGTACCATATCCAGGGATTTTGACTTTCTCTCCTTCCACCAAGATAAAGGGGACTGGGTTAGTGGTATGAGCTGTCCAGGGATTACCCCCATTATCTAGCATATACTCAGCGTTGCCGTGGTCGGCAGTAATCATTGTTGTACCGCCGGCTTTGATAACACTCTCTAGTAGGCGTCCCAAACAGCGATCAACTGTTTCAACTGCTGTAATGGTAGCTTCGATTTGACCAGTATGCCCTACCATGTCTGGGTTGGCATAGTTAATCACAACTAGAGAATACGTACCCTTTTGAATCGCAGCGATCGCTACATCTGTAACTGCTGCTGCTGACATGGCTGGGGCATGATCGTAAGTCGCTACCATCGGGCTGCTTACCAGTTCTCGGTCTTCTCCAGCAAAAGGTTCCTCCAAACCGCCATTAAAGAAATACGTGACGTGGGCGTATTTTTCTGTTTCGGCGGTGCGGAATTGCTTCAGACTATGATTGGCTATCACTTCTCCCAGAATGTTACTGAGATTTTGAGGCTCAAAGGCTACAGCCACGGGCAAGTCTGAATCGTACTGCGTAAAGGTGACAAAAGACAACGGTGTGATTTGCTGTCTTTCAAAACCGTTAAACGTGGGACTGACTAAAGCTTGAGTCAGTTGTCTGGAGCGATCGGGGCGGAAGTTAAAAAATATCACCCCATCCCCTGGTTCTATTGCGCCGGGAGCAATTCGGATTGGGTTGACAAATTCGTCTTTTATCCCTAAGGCGTAAGATGCTTGCAAGATTTCCACAGCCTTGAGACCATTACCAACACTATCTTGGGTCATCACGTCGTAGGCGCGTTTGACCCGATCCCAGCGGTGATCGCGATCCATCGCGTAGTAGCGACCGCTGAGGGTGACTATGCGCCCAATTCCTGTGCGATCTATATAATCTTGCAGCAGTGTGATTGCTCTTACACCGTCAGTTGGGGCGGTGTCACGACCATCAGTGATGGCGTGAATACAAACTTCTGGAATTCGTTGGTCTTTGGCTAAGTCAAGTAGTCCGAATAGATGGGTGATATGCGAATGTACCCCTCCCTCAGAACAAAGGCCTACTAGATGCAGCTTGCTATTCCGAGAGCGAACTTCCTGGCAAATTTTGACGAGTGCTGGGTTTAAAGCAATAGAACCGTCTTCGACTGCATCGGAGATGCGTACAAGTTCTTGCGGTACCACTCGCCCAGCACCAATGTTCAAATGACCAACTTCTGAGTTGCCCATTTGACCTTCTGGCAACCCTACGGCTTTTCCTGAAGTGTGGATGAGGGTATGCGGGTAAGCTGCCCATAAACTGTCCACGATGGGAGTTTTAGCAGCAGTAATAGCGTTTCCTCGCGTTTCCTCGCAGTAGCCCCATCCGTCTAAAATGACTAGCACCACAGGAGAAACAGGTGCTTTGGTCATAGTAAAATTGCCCTTTACTTTTTGTAATACCCGAATGATACCACTGCTAATCCACGCCGCAAGAGAATTTTTGTTTATTAACTTTTTTTATGAAGGACTTGCAGTTCTTTGAAATGTTTTTTAAATTTTAGTAATTTTTCTGTGATGTTTTGGAACGCTAATAAGGAGTGATTACTTAGTAGTAGTGTTTCAGACTACTACTAAGGCATTATCCAGTCCCTCATTTCCTTTTCGTGGAAGCTTTCGCAGCTTTCTTAGCAGCTTTTTCGGCTTCTATTGCAGCTAACTTCGCTTGTTCTTTTTCTTCGGCAATTTTCTGGAGATAGTAATGATAATCTCCTAAGTAAACCCGGAATTCACCATCACGAATTTCGACGATTTTGTTTGCTACCTGAGAAATAAAGTAGCGATCATGGGAAACTACAATTGCCGTCCCATCATAATTTTTGAGCGCTTCTTCCAGCATTTCTTTAGCTGGAATATCTAAGTGGTTTGTCGGCTCATCTAAAATTAATAAGTTCGCGGGACGTAAGAGCATTTTTGCTAACGCCAGACGAGCTTTTTCTCCTCCACTTAACGCTCCAACTGCCTTAAATACAGTGTCACCAGTGAATAAAAATCGTCCCAAAAGCGTGCGGACTTCTTGATTATCCCAATCGGGAACTTCATCATGGATAGTTTCCATGACAGTTCTTTTCAAGTCCAAGGCTTCAGCTTGATTTTGCTCAAAGTAACCAGGAAGAACGTTGTGATCGCCTAAATTTACGCTACCTTCTGTGGGTGGTTCCATACCCATAATCACGCGCAGAAGGGTAGATTTCCCAGCACCGTTGGGGCCTAGAAATGCAATGCGATCGCCTCTTTCAATTAGGAGATTCGTTCCCAAAAACAAAATCTTATCATCATAGATATGAGTTAAGTCTTTAATTTCTACTACCTCGCGTCCACTGCGGGGTGCAGGCGGAAAACGGAAGTGGAGAGTTCTGACTCCCGCAATGGGTGCTTCAATGCGCTCAATTTTATCCAGTTGCTTTTCCCGGCTTTTTGCCTGGGTACTGCGGGTAGCACTGGCGCGAAATCTATCAACAAAGGTTTGCTGTTTCTCTAATTCTTTCTGTTGGCGTTCGTAAGCACTCAGTTGTGCTGATTGACTTTCAGCTTTTTGTTCTAAATATGCTGAGTAGTTACCAAGGTAGGTTGCGGAAACGCCACGTTCAGTTTCCACAATTTGGGTGCAAAGGCGGTCAAGGAACTCCCGGTCATGGGAGACTATTACCATCGGCGTAATCAGCCCTTTGAGGTAATTTTCCAACCACTCAATGGTTTCTAAATCCAGGTGGTTAGTCGGTTCATCCAGCAGCAACAAGTCGGGTTTTTGCAGAAGAATTTTACCTAAACTCATCCGCATCTGCCAACCACCACTGAAGGCACTGACGAGGCGATCGCCATCTTCTAGCCCAAACCCCATCTCTGGTAAGATTTTCCCGATGCGTGCATCTAAGTTGTAGCCATCCAAGGCTTCAAATTTGCGCTGCAAGCGATCCAACTTGTCGATCAGTCGATCCAGTTCCTCTGGGTTAGCCGTTTCCATCTCTTGTGGCACATGCGCCAGAGACAACTGTACTTCGTTGGCTTCTTTGAAGACAGTCCAAAATTCTTCTCTAACCGTGCGGCTGGGGTCTACTTCAAACTCTTGGTTGAGGTAGGCTATGTGTAAGCTGTTGGGACGAATGATTTCGCCGGCGGTAGGTTCAATTTCCCCAGAGATGATTTTGAGTTGGGTAGATTTTCCCGCACCGTTGACACCGACTAAGCCAATGCGATCGCCTGGTTTCACTTCCCAGTTGATATCTTTGAGAACTTCGCCTGTGGGATAAATTTTACTTATATGTTCTAATCGCAGCATTAAGTTTCTCTCAGGTAGGGAGTGGGTGGTTGAGGACGAAGTACTAACACCGCTTCCAATATTAACAAAAATTAACTATAAATTTCGTCGTGAGTCAAGTCTCAAAGGCGAAAACAAAATTTCGCTTTCCTCACGCATAAAACTTACCGCATCCTTTTCAAGGCTGACTTTGTATAACTTGTCTGACTTCTTCGACACTCAAATCTAAAGCCGATGCTACTTGTTTTATCCTCAACCCTGCTGCCAACCAACATTAATGGTACTGCTTTTAGTTTACCTTTAACCTCACCTTGTTTAAAGGCTTCCTGATCAGTTTAAGCATTTTTTGAGCATCTGATGGAATTAGATCAAAATGGATATGTAGCCTGTTGTTTGTCCAACCTTGAATCAACTTAACTTCGTGCGTAATCTGCAAGAAACTCACTTAAATCGTGCCCGCGCCAGTCTCAGGCAAGTGCTGTCTTGGTATGGATATCTTCGCAAGTCAGGACAGCTTTCATCTAACCCAGAATTGGCAGGTTTAGTGAAACCGGAATTGGAAGCTTTGAACTCCACACTCAACAAGCTGGACTCTAGCATTATTAGAATTGCGGCTTTTGGTTTGGTGAGTCGTGGTAAGTCAGCAGTTTTAAATGCCTTGTTGGGAGACAAGATTCTGCAAACTGGGCCCTTGAACGGTGTCACTCAATGGCCGCGTTCCGTGCGTTGGCAGCCAGGAGGTAAGGTACTAGTAGAGTTAATTGATACCCCTGGATTAGATGAAATTGAGGGTGAGTCACGGGCAGACATGGCGCGAGTTGTGGTACATCAGGCGGATTTGATTCTGTTTGTTGTGTCTGGTGATATCACGCGCACTGAGTATCAGGCACTGCTGGAATTGCGTCAAGCACAAAAACCCTTGATTTTGGTATTTAACAAGATAGACCTTTATCCAGATACAGACCAGGGAGCGATTTACCAAAATTTACAACAACTCGGTGCAGGACATCCTCAAGCAAAGCCTCTACTACCTGATGAAATTGTGATGGTGGCGGCAGAACCAGCACCAATGGAAGTAAGGGTTGAGTGGGCTGATGGACGTGTCAGTTATGAATGGGAGACACCACCACCGCAAGTAGACGAACTAAAAGAGATAATTCTGAATATTCTTAATCGAGAAGGGCGATCGCTTCTGGCTTTAAATGCACTGATCCAAGCACGGGATGCAGAAGCCGCGATCGCTCAAAAAACCATCGACTTACGCCAACAAGAAGCCGAAGATATCATTTGGCAATTTACCAAATACAAAGCTTTGGCAGTAATGCTCAATCCCATTGCCTTCTTAGATATCCTTGGCGGAACTGTTGCCGATTTAGCTTTAATTCGCGCTTTAGCTAGGTTGTATGGTTTGCCTATGACTAGCTATGAAGCTGGAAAAATTTTAAAAACAATTTTATTTAGTTCCGGTGGTTTGTTGCTGGGAGAATTAGGTAGTAGTTTTCTTTTGGGTTTGGGTAAAAGTACGGCTGCAATCACCAGTGGTGACAATCCCAGCAATATTACTGCCTTTGCTGGCAGTGCGATCGCCCAAGCTGGTATCGCCGGTTATGGTGCATACTCTGTTGGCAAAGCTGCTCAAGTGTATCTCGAAAAAGGCTGCACCTGGGGACAGTTGGGCGCTAGCAGCGTCATTCAAGAAATTCTCTCTCAAGTTGACCAGAACACAATTCTGTATCGTCTGCGACAAGAATTAGGCATAAAGTATTGAGAATAAATAAAAATTGTTTCCCGTTTGTTGCCGTTTATAAGTGTTTATCAACTTCTATCAAGCTCTTATGACAATTGACTGACATTCCCAATTTTGGATGCAAGATTGAAAACATGACCATCTCTATTACTGACCACAACTAGTGGAATTTTCTTACCTTTTTGAATCAAAGATGACAATAGGGTAATTCCCACTCAATTTTACAAAAAAGATGACGGTGTTTACTACCGCTTCTTGTAGTCAGCCTATCTAAACTGTAAATGTGAGCCAGCCCAGTCTTGTTGCTCCAACAAAGAGGAGCCAGCGCGGTCATGGGGGTCTCCCCCAGGAGCGACTGACGTTGGACTGGCGTTAGCGACGCAGGAGCGTCACCCGCAGGGTGAGCTTTTTGAGATCATTGAAATGCTTGCAGTTAATATCTATACTCTGTAAATTAAAGGTAAAAGGATCATGACAACTAGCCTAAACTCATTTGAAACTGCTGGGAAAGCAAATATTGAAGAAGCGATTACTGAAGCGATTACTGAAGCTCGGACAACCTGTGAGCAAGATGGCAGTGATTCTACTGGTTGTGCCGTAGCCTGGGACATTGTGGAAGAATTACAAGCTGAGAAAGCTGATCAACACCAAGCAAAACAAAAGAAAACCTCTCTAGAAAATTATTGCGATACCCATCCTGATTCTGTAGAGTGTCTAATATACGACGTTTAACTCTTCCGTAAATCAGTTGTTGCTGATTGCGTTATTTGCTTAATTGCCTCTAAATCAGGCGATCGTGTTTCACTTTCCATTCCCAACCACAAAAGATATTCGATATTCCCAGCAGGACCAGTGATCGGCGACCAAGTTAAGCCTTTGTATTTCCATCCTAATGGGTGGGCTGTTTGCAACACCTGGAAAATGGCATCAGCTTGGTCGTTTGGATCACGCACAACGCCTTTTTTACCTACACGGGATCTGCCGACTTCAAACTGTGGCTTGACTAACAATACAGCTTCTCGGTTAGCTTGAGTTAGTTGCCACAAAGCAGGCAAAATCTTAGTTAAAGAAATAAACGATACATCAACCACAGCCAAATCAGGAATCGGGTCATCTTCCCCATATAAGTCATCCGGTTCTAGTTGCCGTAAATTGGTGCGTTCTCGCAAAATTACCCGCGAATCATTTCGCAATCGCCAGTCAACTTGTCCGTAACCAACATCAATTCCGTAAACTTGTTTTGCTCCAGCTTGCAAGAGACAATCAGTAAAACCACCAGTAGAAATCCCACCATCTAAACAAATGCGCTCTGCTACGGGAATGGTAAATACTGACAAAGCTTTGGAGAGTTTTTCACCGCCTCTAGAAACAAAAGGCGATCGCTCCTTAATATTTATTTGAGCAGTAATATCAACTTCTGTACCAGCTTTATCAACTAACTGCTGATTAACAGTAACTTCCCCCGCCTGAATTAACCGTTGTGCTAAGGCGCGAGAAGAACATAAATTTAACTCTACTAATAGTGTGTCGAGTCGCTGTTTAGCCAATTAACTAGACTCTCCTGGTAAGATTAAAACCAAAGCATGATAATCAATACTCCTTGAACATCGCTCTTAACAAGCAAATCTTTTAGGGTTAATAATTCTTCCATAATCAGTACTTCAAACATCGGCAACTTCAATTGTGGCTGATGACGGTTCTGGTTCAGATAACATAAGCTAATGCGTTTAATCTAGTGTTCGCTAATTCAAAATATCACTTATTCATGCTCATCATAATTAAATATTAAAACAAATTTTTGTTTAGGTAAAACTAACATAGGTAGATATATAGGATGACCATCCCATTTCTTGCTTTTTTCACCTTTTTGATAGCACATAATTAATGTTGGGACATCGGGATATTTTTCTTTAGCCTCTAATGACCACCTACCTGAGCCGAAGCCAAACATCCACTCAAAAGGGTCTTTTCTCGTCATATCTAATCCCTGATTATTATTTCTTTCACCTCTACGAACATTTAAACGACCCTTTGTCATACCCTTTGATTTTATATCTGTTAATCCTTTGATAATACGTTTATCTTCCCATTTTTCCGAGAGGACATAATGACTTTTTGTATAATTGAGTATTTTAATAATAAATTCTATATCAACTTCATAATATTGATTATTGTCTTGGTAATTTGTTAAAAGGTTCTCAATTTCTTTGAAATTATCCTCAATTTCATCTTTTTTATAGGCTGGGTTTTGAGGAAAAACTAATGAACCTGGTACTAATACATCAATTACTGAAGGATCTAAAACATTAGAACGAGTTGGTTTAAGATTTCCTCCTATCCAAACAGGTTGTAGTTTTATATTATTAATATCATCTCCAATTGCTTGCCGCATCGCTTCATCTGCTTCGTGAATAGAACGAAAAGCGTCTAGTATATGTTCTGGCAAAAAGAGGCGAGTCACATCTTTTAATTGTGAACGATAACCATACATTCGAGCGTGTTGATGAACTGTATCCATTATTTTTTGTTTTGTATCTCGCCCATAATAAGTTACCATTAAACCATCAATGGTCACACCTCTTCCTAATCTATTACCCCCGATTAATATGTTCATACCAGGATTATAATTAGGCTCTTTTTCAGGGTTATTTGCATTAATTATTTTAGGAATTGCACGTCTTAATTGAATCTTTAACTCCTCTATAAGTTCAGTAATTGGAGGTAAATTATTAGCAGTTTTGTTTAGCTCCTTGTAAGCTTGATCTAACCATTTGCGAGCTTGCTTATTTTCTGTATCTGAACTCTTTTCTCTAATTGCTTGATCTAAATTAATTACAAATTGACTAATAACTTTTTCTAATATACTATGAATATCTTGCTTATAACAAACATGAGCAAGAAAAGAATATTTATCATCTTCTCTTCCAGAAGACAACATTTTGTAGATTGAACCTAAGAAGAAGCAACAAAGTGCAAGTCGTAATCCTTCAGGAATTATCCATTTATTCCCAGGATTTATTGCACCTTTTTGTTTCTTAAGTTCGTTAATTTCTCCAGCATCTACAATACAAGAGTAGTTGCTTTTCTCAGCAAAAAATAACTCACCTCCCATATAACTATCTCCAGGCTCTGGTAATGCAGCACAAAATTGTGGCTTACAAGGCTGAGAGAGCTTTTGTAATAATAAACTTTGAGGAGTTGCTGTGATTTGAATATAAATATGATTAATAACCTCTTGACGAATTTTACCTATCGTCTCAAAAATTTTACTATCATCAATTGCATCTTTTCCTTTCTTAGCTTGTTTAGATTCATTCGTATTTAAACTAGCGTTATCCGCTTCATCATCAAAAATCAAAGTAGGAACATATTTTATTTTTGCTGCTATTAATAGCTTTAATAAATTATCTAAATGATGACCGTTTTTTGTAGAAATTAAAACAACACCTGTATCTTTGATATAGGGTGCAACTTTAGTATCTGCAAAACCAGTGGGGTCTTTTTTCCATGCTTCCCAATCAAAGAAAACAGGCCCTGCTTGAACTTGATTATTAAAACGATTAGCTGTTTGTTTTCCTAACCATGTATTATCAGAGGTTAAAATAATAAAACAACGAAAGTTATTTTCATGAGCTAGTGCTAAAGTTGCAATAGTTGTGTTAGTTTTACCACTTTGAACTCGACCATAAATAAGTCCAGTTGTCCCATTAGGAATAGCATCTGTTCCCTTATAAGGTTGACTCACTAAACCTGTACTATTTTTCCCTACATCACCATTACCAAAATTCTCTGAATAAACTCTGACACAATTTTGGACAATTTCAATAGCAGTTTCTTTATAGCAGGTATAAAATTTTTTCAGTACTATTAATTAATTTGTCAGACAAAAAGTTTTGCATTAATAAAAGTAAACGCACCTTGCCAATCAAGCCAAAGTGCGATATATATTAAGCCTACTTATGCAAACTTTGTTTGTATAGTTCCGCGATTTCTAGTCACCAGAGCTAGATGCTAAATATCCTGTTCGCTCAACTCGCGTGTGATGTGATCAAATGGCTCATCCACAAAGTTAGAATTAATCACACCTGCGGCTGTCACCTGTTCTTTAATCAGATCCTTGAGAATTTGGATACCGCGAACCGTAGGCCCAATAGGCACTCCTAGAGAATTGTAAGTTTCCCGTAGCCCTTGTAGCACACGCTCATCCAATACATTCGTGTTTCCAGCAACCAGCGCATAGGTGGCATAGCGCAGATAGTAGTCCATATCCCGCAGACAAGCTGCATAACGACGAGTCGTATAAGCATTTCCACCAGGGCGAATCAATTCTGGCAGTTCTTCAAATAACTGTAAACCAGCTTGCTTCACAAGTGCAGCTGCATTAGAGTTTATCGCCGCCGCCGCTTGTACTCGTGCTGTACCACTGTCAAAGTAAGACTTTAGGCTATCGATCGCATTCCGGTCAAAATATCGACCAGCTAAGTCATAATTCTTAATTAAACTTGTTACCGCATCGCGCATTCCTTTTTCTCCCAATCATTGCTATTTATGGTTTGATATTTATTTGGCTGCACTTATGCACCATTAAATTTTTGTGCTATTAAAAATAGATTCGGCACAAAAACAATCTATCGACTATTTAAGGATTCTATGCCAAAGTTGACCCCTATGTGATGAACTTTCCAGTTTTGTACAGATGATCACCGAAAGGTTAATATAACCTGAGAATCCAGACATCTGTAACATAAGCTACATAATCCGCGAATGGCTAGTATTTAAGATATTTCTGGTGTGTCACGGCTTGATTGAGATCAGCAGGGTTAGGATGCTTTGGAAGATTCTGGTATTACTTTAGAAAATTGGTAAAGAAGGAGTAACAATGACAACACCACAAGAACTCTTGAAGAGAATTCAAGACGAAAAAATTCAGCTGATTGATCTCAAATTCATCGATACAGTAGGGACTTGGCAGCACCTCACACTGTACCAAAACCAAATCGATGAAACTGCATTCACTGATGGCGTGCCTTTTGATGGTTCCAGCATCCGAGGTTGGAAAGCGATCAACGAATCGGACATGACGATGGTACTCGACCCCAACACTGCTTGGATCGACCCATTCATGGAAGTGCCAACGCTAAGTATAATTTGTAGTATCAAAGAACCCCGCACGGGCGAATGGTACAACCGTTGCCCACGGGTTATTGCCCAAAAAGCAATAGATTACCTGGTTTCTACTGGTCTTGGTGACACAGCTTTCTTTGGTCCTGAAGCTGAATTCTTTATCTTTGACAGTGCTAGATTTGCCCAAACCGCCAACGAAGGCTACTACTTCTTAGACTCCGAAGAAGGTGCTTGGAATTCCGGTAAATTTGAAAAAGGAAAACCCAACTTGGGTTATAAACCACGCTTCAAAGAAGGTTACTTCCCAGTCGCACCGACGGATTCTTTCCAAGATATCCGTACAGAAATGCTGTTGATAATGGCAGAATTAGGTGTACCCATTGAAAAGCATCACCACGAAGTTGCCACTGGTGGTCAGTGCGAACTTGGTTTCAAATTTGGGAAGTTAATCGAAGCGGCTGACTGGTTGATGATTTATAAATATGTCATCAAGAATGTTGCTAAGAAATACGGTAAAACCGTCACCTTCATGCCAAAACCGATTTTTGGCGATAACGGTTCGGGAATGCACTGTCACCAATCCATCTGGAGAGACGGCCAACCTCTGTTTGCAGGTGATAAGTATGCTGGTTTGAGCGATATGGCGTTGTACTACATTGGTGGTCTTCTCAAGCACGCACCAGCGCTGTTGGCAATTACCAACCCCAGCACCAACTCATACAAGCGCCTAGTACCTGGTTATGAAGCACCAGTAAACTTGGCTTACTCCCAAGGAAACCGTTCTGCTTCTATCCGTATTCCTCTATCTGGAACTAACCCCAAAGCCAAGCGTTTAGAATTCCGTTGTCCAGATGCTACTTCTAACCCATACTTGGCATTTGCTGCGATGCTTTGTGCTGGTCTTGATGGCATTAAGAACAAAATCCATCCTGGTGAACCCTTAGATAAGAATATCTATGAACTCTCTCCAGAAGAACTGGCAAAGGTTCCTTCAACTCCAGGTTCTTTAGAATTGGCGTTGCAAGCACTGGAAAAAGATCACGCTTTCTTGACCGAATCGGGCGTCTTCACGGAAGACTTTATCGGAAATTGGATTGATTACAAACTAAGTAACGAAGTCAAGCAGTTGCAGCTGCGTCCTCATCCTTACGAGTTTTACCTCTACTACGATGCTTAATTAACAGTCGTATTTAACTAAAATTGACAAGTTTTGCCACCCCATAGTAGAGGGTGGCTTTTTTTCCAGACTTGTCAGTTGAGACATTCACTCAAAAAATCAACCTTAAAACTCTTGAAACTTAGCTCATGGAAGCATGACTGGGCCCATAAATCATCCGAGCATTAGCATCTACCTTGCCTTGAATCGGATTCCAGTAGTGAGATGCTTCTTCAGGAAGACCAAGTTCTTGTGCAGCCCGCATCAGTATTGATTGTTGGCGATTCTTGACTTGCTGATGTTCACGCACCATTAACGCACGAGATTTATCTGCGATAGACATAATCATAGTCCTCTTTATTTTGTGAATATATAATTTTTGGTTTTCCTACAAACTAATATAACAAAAATTCTGTAACATAAGCTACTTTTTATTAAAAATTATATTTGCCTTTGCTGACAATCTCAGCTATTTTTCTCTCAAAGGCGGAAAATCTTTATAAGTCACCTTTGACGACTAAAATCATCTGGCTTGAGATTTGTCTCACCTCAAAAAACACACCTTCCCCAAGACGGAACATTTATTCGTTACTTTTATTTACATTTAAAAGGTATGACACTTAAGTTCAACTCAAGTGATTAATTTTTGGAACTTTTACTCTTTTTTTCGGTAATGCGGCACAAAGATAGCAGTTGCAAAAACTAAATTACGATCAAATAAAGATTTACAAAAATTTACATAATCTTATGACAGTTACCTACCCACGTAAATTTCAGAATGTTTTAAGTGCGAGAGAGATATTGAAACGGGTGGTATGCGATCGCGAAATCCATCTAATGACCCTCAACCGCTACCGTTACAGCGAACAACGCAGTTGCAAAGACCTGACTGAGGTAATTGAACAACTGAATGGACAGCCACCGGAACTGGTGCGGGATTTGTCTCATCACATCTCGGATGAAGCTCGTCATGCCATGTGGCTAACTGATTTGCTGATCGATCTGGGAAGCAATGTAGGAACTCCTCCTGGAAGTTCCTATATCGATGAATTTGATCGGCTGCTTGACAAAGACACCTATGACCCAAAACACAACTTAGAGGACAGTGTGATAGCTGGTTTAGCAGCAATTAATATTACTGAAAAGCGGGGCTGTGAGTATTTTTCTGCCCACATTCACGCCTTGAAACAAGCGCCGCAGACAGAAGAAAACATCAAAATTCGGGAAACTATTGAAAAAATTCTGCCAGAGGAAGCAGGACATGTCCGTTGGGGTAACCGTTGGCTGGCACAAATAGCAGATAAAAGTCCAGAACATCGGCAAAAGGTAGAGCAAGCTAAACTCAAGTATGCTGCAATTGAACAGGCAGCGTTTGAATCTGGAATGGATATCACCTTGGGTGCAGAACTGCGACGAGTTGCCAACCTGGTAGAAGTGGCAAATACCATGCCGCTTTGGCAACGTCCCCAGTACTTAATGGAACGCTTACCCCAGACTTTGCTAGCGCCTGAGTTGCAATTTACTAGGATTCAGGCTGCA
Organism: Nostoc sp.; assembly: GCF_036917275.1. Taxonomy (GTDB): domain Bacteria; phylum Cyanobacteriota; class Cyanobacteriia; order Cyanobacteriales; family Nostocaceae; genus Nostoc. The sequence goes on along the minus strand of NZ_JBALDF010000035.1, from coordinate 83,364 downwards.
CAAAAAGCTTGGCAGCGCGATCCACAGATGTTTATCGAGAAGTTTGTGCCAATGTTCCTCAACGGCATCCAGGGAAAAGAGAATAACCGCAAGAAAACAACAGTGTAAAAGGGGCATGGGGGAATGGCACTAAGAAAAGCCGAAAGGCTTGTGTAACCTCGTTCCCAGTCTGAAGACTGGGAACGAGTTTCAAGAGGCTCTGCCTCTGGTCAAGAAAGAGGAGGCGGAGCCTCCCAAAATAGTTTCCCAGCCTGGAGGCTCTTAACGAGACAAAACAAGACTTTGGACTTATCTTAGTGCCATTCGGGCATGGGGCATTGGATTTAGTAGTCTCGTCCCTTTGTACCCTCATCTTCCCCACTCGCCATCCCTTTTCTTTAAGTAAACTTTACCTAAAAAGGTCAGATGCAATATTTTGCATCTGACCTTGGGTGTAGAATAATTAAATGATTAAGATGAAATAGCAGATCCTTCTTAATATTTATTTCGTTGGGAGCCATCTGTGAGGAGAACGATCCAGAGTGCAAAAGTAGGTCAGGAATAGTAAGATTTGTTGCCAAGTGTAATAAACGTATACTACTTGTGCAAATTTATGCCCTACATAAATTCAGATAAAACGAAAGGGATTTTATGCTTTGGCAAAGGATGCTAAATAGGTGTCGGAGCGAAGATCAATTATTTCCTGATCTAGATAGCCAGCTACTCAATGTATGAGAAAACCTATTGGCGAATAAAGTGAAGTTGCCTTAAGACTGTTTCCTCAACAAGCAAAATGTCTGAATTAGATGTGCTTTAGATTAAGTGATAGCCTATCTATTTATAGAGCAGTTGAGGATTAAGACGCAGAGTTTCCCAGGAATATCAGCAACAGTTGTCTAGCTTTTGAGGAGTTGGTAATGCTGTTGATCAAAGCACTTAATTTGATTTGCGTTTTGATCGGCAGGATTGAGGTCAACTTATGATATACAAAGCTTGCAGTTGAAATACTAAGCGATCGCTGAAGATTTTCGGGTGTCAACTGTATATATCTCTGCCAGAAAACTTGTGTAAAAGATATTAGCACAATATCCTGTTTTCTGGTATTTTGGTTGCTTTGGAAAAAGAGGCATTACCCTACAGTAGTTAAACCACAGCATAGATATATTCCGAATTTTTGCGTCACTTCTCTGCGCCCACTACCGCGATGACGTGGCGCATCATCTGAATTTTGTTCAGATGCCGCCGATAGCCACTGTTCCGAAGCAGGCGTAGAAGGCAGCGCATAAGATAAGTGATTGACCATTGCTTGGCAGTTAAAAGCTAAGGGGCCTAACACCAGACTCGAGACTAAAAGTGAAATGGCAGCACGCATAGCAGATGTCTATTTTGGAACTCTCCACTTCACTGATACTTAGCTTTTTGATGAATATCCGGACAATTAATCAAAAAGTATTCTGTTTTACTGAAAATAAACTCTTCTTATCCTCTGTTTAAATGTTCGACTAATAACCAATTACCAAAGTGATTCTGACGGCCCCACAATGTAACTAATTGTTCGTGGGGATAATCGCGTAATTGCTCGTCGATATGCGATCGCAAAGTCACAAGCTGCCAATTTTGACCTTGATATGCGGCTGGTGCTGTGACAGTGAATCTGTATTCCTGCTGATCCAAACGGTAGAAAATGCCTTTGAAACAGTTACTTTCCCGAATTAATGCCTTGTCTAAAGTAGAGTCAGGGTACTCATCCCCTGGTAGGCAAGGGCAATAACCATTAGCTGGATAGGCTTGTGGGTTATTTAAGTAATACAGTTGCCAGTGCAGCCAATCCGAATAATTGGGTGGAAGATTAAACAAAGGAATAATTGCTGCTTTTGAGCGATTATCTGATAATAAAGCCGTTTGCAGCGCTCTAACAGGTAAATCCCTTGGCTGGCAGTTTAACTCAACACACATCGCCGCTGCCATCCCCGCTGCTTGACCAATGCCCATAACCACAGGTTGTAATCTGGTGGCCCCATTGGCAATGTGGGAGACAGAAATATTTTTTTCACAAACCAAGAAACCATCTGTTGTGGCTGGAATTAGAGAACTGTAGGGAATTGTAAAAGGAGTTCCCGTCCAACGTCCTCCCCAGCGAATAGATTTAGGTTGCAGTGGGAATTGAACACCAGGATAATGATGGTCATTAGCGTAGTTACCAACAGCGATCGCTTCTCCTATCAAAGACGCTTTGCAATCGCAAAAATTCCCATGATTAAATATAGATGCAACTCTCCCTCCAGCAATCGGCAAAATATCCTGTTCTCGGACAGTAGTTAGCCCCACTAAGCGGCGGCTTTCCCGATAATAGGGATGCAGTGCAAAAGCTGTAGGGGCGTGAGGAAATACTTTTTTTGCTAAACCATAGCGATGACCAAGCTGATTTTGGATATAATGGGCAAAATTTTGGCTGTGCCAGCGAGATTCTTGGATGAATTCACCTCTGGATACATCTGACTCTATCAGCCGCCCTACTCCTTCGCCGTAGTCATTACCACAAATTGGCCAATTCATCATGAATCGGCCATCTGGCAAGCGTCCATAATTCAAAAATGTCTCTGTTCCATAGCCATCCCAAGCACCTGTAAACTGGGATGGATTGTAGTTAGGGGCAGGCGGAATTTCTGGGGCGACGGCTTCACCAAAGTCTTGCATAATCACTACATAAGTGGGCGCTTGCACTGGATATTTCTGGGTTAAAGAGTTAAAAGTCACTGGGGCGCTAGGTTCTTCCCACTCAGATTGCAATTCCCAACCCCAGCGATAAGGTATTTCAGCTAAAGCCAATAAATCTCCTAATTCTGTAGCGTCGAGAATAATCTTGGCTGTGACAGCAAAATCAGCAAAGCGGACACTAGTAATAGAATCACCTTGGCGGAACACTTCTATTGGCACTTGTCCAGAAATCCAGTCCAGATTTGGCAATTCCTGCACCCAATCGGCAAAAATCTCTGCCCCAATCTGAGGATCGTAACTAAAAAAGCTTACCCAGCTGTTATCTAATCCTCCGGGCTGTCGTTGTCGCAATTCCTGCAAAAACGCACCCCATAATCCCGTTTGAAAAGCTTCTAATTCGTTGCCATCAGGTACAGACACCCCAGCCGAAGTTAGCATCCCCCCCAACCAAAGAAATTCACTCACCAGAATCGTTTTGGCTCCCCGACGCGCTGCTTGGATAGCAGCAGCAGTGCCTCCCGTTCCCCCGCCAACAACTAAGACATCAGCTGTGTATGTCTGATTAACCATTGCTTAACCTCATTGGAGTTCCGACATATTCTCCTAAAAAAAAGCGATCGCATTCCAGTTTTTATCTCAAACTGAGTGCGATCGCGATCGGATTCCCTAAATCAAAAGAGATTATTACGATTTTTATCAATTGGCACTTATCCAACTAGAAGTTGAGGCGGTCTTCAGTTGTATTTACTTTGTCAAACCCTCAAACACACCTCTCAAAGCTGCAACAGCATCTTGAGTCCGCGCCCAAACACCTTGATCTGGGTCTTGACCTGTAAGTTCTCTTGTACCCAAAACTTCCAACACACCTTTTAATTGTTCTTGATGGGCACGATTTTCAAAGTTCACTTGATTGAGTGGCCCAATAGCTTCTTTAACATCATCACCAACCACCTGTGCAGCCTTATGGATAATTAAACCAGTCATTACGGCTTGGTGCTTAATCCTTTCGTGAATAGAAACCTTTTGGTACAGTGTTAGCTCATTTCCATCAATTATCCGATTTACTTGCTCGATGTACTGCCCTATGGTGTCTCTAGGCTGGGCTGAACCACCACCAAATTTAGAGATGACTTGCTCGATTACTGTGAGATTTTCTTGATCATCTTTGAGAAAGTCGTTTAGGCGCTTGCTAATTTCTTGATCGTTGCTTACAGCAGGTATTACTTTTTGTTCATTAGCAATTAGCAACTCTTGTATAGCTTTCAAATCTGCTAGCTCTGTAGCGATCGCGCTCCGCTTGGTATCATCTAAAGCTACAACCATTTCTAGACTTTCCTGAAATAATTTAGGACACGATTAAGCTCTCACAATTGTTTGACTCGGCGCATCTTTCTTGAGATGTATTATCATCTACTACTTAAAGTCGAAAACAGGCATACAGCGAATCTGACACACGGATAAACTTCCAGAAGTCGAGTAGCTGTTCTCCTACAAGCTGATACTGGGAAAAATGAAAAAAATGCCCTCCTTCAAAACATGACCATAGGCGATCGCCTTCCTTGAAATGCGATCGCCATCCTTGCAGTGCATCAGGTGTGATAACAATATCGTTTAAGCTACCACAAACCATCAAAGGTACTGAAACTCTGTTTGGAGTCATACTCACGTTCTCAAACAGAGAATGAGGAGAGAGCGAACAATCTAAGTCTTGCTCCAGAAGATGTGTCAGACTCTTAAGAGTGCATTTATCCTGATAACCAAACAAGTTATAAACCATATCAGTCAAAAGCTTTTGGTGACTTAAAAACTGACGGTGAATATAGTAATGCGCTTGCCAATCAACTGCTGGATCAACACCCACTGCTAATAGCGTCAAAGACTTAACTGTTTCTGGATAGCGACGGCTATAGAGTAGACCTAGTAATCCTGCTGTACTATGACCAATCAAATGAACAGGTTGATTGCAAGATTTGAGGTAGTCGTGAAGCAGAACAACAGCAGCATCTAGTGAACTTGCTTCATCTTGACTTTGAGCATGTTTCCACTCTTTGATTGTTACTTGAGATGATAAGTAACAAAGTAGTGGTTGAGCAAAGTATTGCAAACTAGGGCTTGTATTTAACCAAAGAACATCCGGTAGTTTAGACATCCTGATTTTCCTGTAAATAGAATAAACTCTCAATTCATTAATTAAGAATTTTTGTAACGAATAATCCCAAGTTCCTATATCTGATTACAGCTGATTTTTCCAGTCAGGCTTGCCAGCGTGTCAAACCTCCTGTAAAAACTTATTGATAAAAATATTCAATATATTTTAGAAAAGCTTACAACATCAGAGAAATTATTGCAAATAATTATTGTTAGTGTTTCAATACCGTTTCTCTGTGAAGTTATACAAAAATTTCCCCCGTCTAGAGGTTTAACAGGATTTTGTCTTGCTGATGAGTTAGAAATACCCTTTTGATATAGTGGTTCTCGTTTATGTGATATACACGCGTAGGGGCACGCCACTGGCGTGCCCCTACACATCGCAATATAATCTGAATGGGAAGCGCTATATAAAAGCGCCCATATCTCAGTAAATTCGTATATTTACTTATATAGGTAATATTTTTATGTTAATTACTTAGAAAATTTTCTCATATCAGGAAAAATAAACTTTTTTCTCTAAGAGTACTCCAAGTAAAAAAGTGCCCAATTGTCATTGCGAATGGAGCAAAGCGGAATGAAGCAATCGCAATATCTTGGGATTGCTTCGCTACACTTCGTTGCGCTCGCAATGACAGGTTTTGGATCATTTATTTTTTGGAACACTCTAATAGGACTTACGCACACTCTACGAATACTTCTCAACTCGATGAGATGCTGCGCGTTGGCGTTGGTGGTAGCCTGCGGTAAGCCACTGCGTGTCTACGATAAATTAAGTTTTTTGGCTATTTTTGCGTAAGTCCTGTCTAAATATCTAGATACCGCTTTTGTAAAGGTGAAATAATTTCAATTTTTGATCTCAGCTAACAGAAATATATTAGCAAAGTTGTTACTTTGAATTTATTCATTAAAGAATACAATGTCGAATCCTTATAAAAGCAAGAGTTCCAAATAATTTTATTATGGCTGGATATACATAAAATTTAGGATTAATCAAACAAGGGCTTAAATTTTTTAGCCAGACTCATAAAAATTTATTTTCAGTGGGTATGAATAAATCCAAGTTGTATATACATCTAAAGATAGAGGTTGGAACTATAGATTGGTATTTAGAATTGATACAAATCTTAACTTTATGTATTAGTAGTATCAAGTAAAATCCCGATATTATGTTTACTAATTGTTTGAAAAAAAATGATGAATTAAGTATAAATAAAAATAGCAATGTCTCAAATGTCGATATAGCACTATTTATTGATAAAATTAAAAGTAATATCTGGGTATTTGGTATTCCATCTTGGCTTTTAGGAATAACCGATAGAAGCATAGCTGCATTTGCTGATGGTTCTTTATCTCCCCTAGAAATATTTCAGCTATTTACAGCCTCTTTCTTTTTTTTGAGTTGGCTATATCTTAAGCCTGAGGAAAGCTTTAATAGCAATGATTTAGCGCCCAGCCAGTATCAAGAATATCTTGCTCGGACGCAAGCTAACAAGCTTCAATTAAAAAAGCTCCACATGATTAGCCAGGAGTACATTTTACCGTTTCCTTATATTTGCCAAATCTACCATCTCTTGAACTTAAAACATTTGGAAACAGTTCATAGATTTAGCCTTAATAATCTTAAAGTTATTAAGATTAGCCATTTTGAAACCACAAATAGCGGTGGAATAATCAAGTTTAAAACAATATTAGATTCGCCAGGTAATCCTTTAAGAATTTGGCGACAACCGACTGTGGAGGTAGATTTAATATTACATACTCCTTACACTATTGAACTGAGTATTCCAGTCTATAATCAGAAAAGAATAATTGTTATATTTCATGCTTTCCCCTTAAATGACTCAGAACATCAACTATTTATAGATATTTATTGTGACCTAGAGTGGCCAAAGCCATTATTACAAATAATATTGCATTTTGCTTCTTGTTTGACACTCTTTGAAGATTTGCCATATTTAAGAGCTTTAAGTGAGAAAAAGATAGAGCGTTTATTCAACTTAAGCAGGACTTCAAATCACGAGACTGCGTTGCTGTTTAAAAGATTCGTTGAGCTATATGGTTCGAGTGGAGAAACAACTAAATTACTTGAGGGAAGGGAAGAGAATTAATAGTTAGGAGCGGAGCCGGAGACACTCCGCCTCCGGTTAGGAGTTAGGAATTTGAAACTTATAAAACAGAATAGAGTCGTCAGAATTCAGCAATGTTTTCTGTACGATAAGAGCGGATGAATAAACGGGTTTAAAACCCCCACTGATTTATTCTGACTCCTGAATTCTGACTTCTGAATTCTTCTTCAAAACTCCTCACCTTAATTTATTTAAGCGCGTGCTAGCAATGGAGCAGCAGCTAGTAAGGTTTTGGTATAAGGATGCTGAGGATTAGCAAAAATATTTTTTGTCAGACCGAGTTCGACAATTTTACCGTTATTCATCACGGCAATCCGATCGCACAAAAATCGAGCTAACCAAAGGTCATGAGTGATGAACAGATAAGTTAACTCAAACTCTTCCTTTAATTGCAACATCAAATCCAGCACTTGCGACTGGACGCTAGCGTCTAACATACTCACAGGTTCATCGCAGATTAAAAGTTTAGGGTGAGTAATCAAAGCACGAGCGATCGCAACTCTTTGCTGTTGTCCACCAGACAAATCTGATGGATAACGCTCATAATACACTTTTGGCGGTGTTAACCCGACTTTCTCTAGCATCCACAAAACCTGTTCTTTTGCTTTAAGGGGATCGGCTAGATTGTGGATAAATAAAGGATCAGCGATACTTTGTCCCACTGTCATCGCTGGATTGAGACAAGCATGGGGGTCTTGAAAAACCATTTGTATTTGTCGCCGTGAGGAGCGAATTTCTTGGCGCGACAGTCTAGCTAAATCCTGTCCTAAAAACTCAACTTTGCCACTGGTGGGACGAATTAGTTGCAAGATTGTTCGTGATAGCGTACTTTTACCACAACCTGATTCCCCGACTAAGCCGAGAATTTCTTTTGAATAAATATCCAGGTTGATACCATCTACTGCTTTAATTGTTTGCGTTTGTGTGTTAAGTAGTCGTTCAATAAAGTTAGGTTCTATGGTGTAATATTGCTTGAGTTCAGTCAGACTCAAAATTGGGGATTGCTTATTAATAATTGGTAATTGCTTTTGTTCATCATTGACAATTATCAATTCTCCACTATCATTTACTGCTTGAATATGTAAAGCTGCTTTTAAGAGCGATCGCGTGTATTCATGTTGAGGATGTCTAAATACAGTTTCTGTAGAACCCATTTCCACCATCTTGCCGTTGTACATAACGCCAATGCGATCGCAATACTCAGCCACCATTGCTAAATCGTGAGAAATCAGCAACAATCCCATGTTTTCTTCACTGCACAGGCGAGTTAATTCTTTCAAAATCTGCGCGGAAACTGTGACATCTAAACTGGTGGTGGGTTCATCGGCAACAATTAACTTGGGGTTGAGGAGTAAAGCTAAGGCGATCGCTACCCGTTGGCGCATTCCACCGCTAAACTCATGGGGATACTGATTCCAGCGACTAGCCGGAATATTCACCTTTTCCAAGGTAGCAAGTGCTTTTTTTTTGGCTTCTCGCGTTGATAATTCTGGTGAGTGCGCCTGAAGGGTTTCGATACAATGCTTACCAATCGTCATCAGCGGATCGAGGCGTGTCATCGGATCTTGAAAAATTAAGGCGATCGCCTCTCCCCGAAATTTCCGCAACTGGTTAGGCGTCAAGTCAAACACTGACTGTTCTTGAAATGTCACCCGTCCCTGAATACGACTAGAGGCTGGTAGTAAACGCATTACTGCCCGTCCTATAGTTGACTTACCACAACCAGATTCTCCCACCAATCCCATTCTTTCACCTGGTTGCAAGCTCAAAGATACATCATCAACCGCCCAGCTTGCTTCTTCTCCATTCCTGTGAGGATAAGCAACTCGCAGATTTTCGATACAGAATAAGGCTTTACTCATAGTTAGTTATTAGCCCTGAGCTACCAGCTTTTATAATTTCAAATTTAAGATAGTCTATCAGATTAGTATTAGACCTCCGTTGTCCGAACATCTTTATTGTCTTAACGTAGGCGTAATCTGCCGTAGCGTCTCCAAGAGTTGGCATCGCCTTTATAAAAAACTCCACCCACAAGGAGATGAAGTTTCCTGCCGACTTTCGATGAATAACAGTTCTATAACAGAGACGTTGAGGTTGGATCAACCCAATGTATCTACCGACAACCAATCCAAAGATAGTGACAATATCCGTCAATGTTCTATCATACTGATTTATACCGATGGTCTCAAGTTTTATCTGTTTATGTTAAGAGACGAGCAAGCATTTTTACTATTGAGCTAATTAATCTTCATCAGCTTGATATTTGCACCTTTCTCAGTTTCTAATAATTAATTCACCCATTTGTGGGAGGTAATTAGTAAGCCAATAAGTGTACTTTACTAATAAGCAGATCAACACAAGATGGTTGGAATCAGCATTCATTCAATAAATAATATCAATCATGTTTAATTCGATATTCACCGGATCTATAAAAATAAAACCCTTAGTAGTTTCAACAGCTTTTTTGCTGGTTGTACAAACTTCTGCCAATGCTCAACAACCCCTTCCTAGATTGACTCCAGCACAAGCTCAACATTTATCCCGTGACTTGGTTCCATATAATTCTCAAGACTTTTTTAGGCAAGGAAAAGATTCTATTGAGAGAGAAATTCAAATTCTTAGACAAAGGCAACTGCGCTCAAATAAACCTGTTCTTAAGATTGATTTAGTACCAGAGACAAAAATACCACAGATCCAGCAAAACCCTAACATCTTATCTAAGTGATAATTATCATTCTTCTATAGGACTTCTATTTGATTTTTGAGAAAACTCCTTACATCTGAAGAGTGCGGAAATCAAAAGTAGTGTGTTGAATAAACTACTTTTTCCATCCACTTCAAAAGAAAGAACAGCCATGTCTTTTCGATTTTTTGATTGGCTGACTCTTAATCGTGACTATTTACTGCAAATATCGCCAGTTTAGGCTACATTTGGACTTATACCATTTCTTTGTGAGGCTACTCTGCGGAAAGCCACAACCCTTGGAGACGCTGTAGCTTGCTTCTCCGTAGGAGTACGTGTCTATGCGCCCTTTGCGGTTCGTTCCTTATATAGCTTGTGACACGCTGATCAGTTCAAGTAGTAATTCTTTAGGAATTCTTAAAGAATAGACCTCTTGCAAAAATCCTTGAATCACCCCTCCCCAACCCTCACGCCACTTGCTTCAAGTCGGCAGAGCCGCCCAACGCAGTGGCTCCCCTTATGAAGGGGAGGGGGCAAGATTTAAAGTTTCCCCCCAATATATCGGGGGGATTAAGGGGGGTCTATTCAACTTATGCAAGAGGTCTAATATACAGGTTTAGTAACTTTGGTATAACTTGGTGCTTGATAATTTTTTGTGGATGTTCCTTCCCTAGAGGACGCTAACACGAACACACTCACCATACTGGTAGCAGTAACCAAAACTCTCAGTATTAATCCCAAGGCATTGACTGTTAAAAAACGTTTGCCTAAACCACACCGCCAGGCATCACAATCACTATACTCTGCTTTCTCTTAACAGAGATTTTGTGTTTTGAATAAACTTTGCAACACAAATTTACAATCTTAATCGTCTAGTAAACTCATCAACGCTTGGATTTCAGCGTCTTGCGGCTCTGATAATTGACACTGTAACTTTAATAATTCATTTTGTAATCCTTCTGCTACATAGAGCAGATTAGATTCTTGTGCAATTTTTAGCTGATTTTCTTTAATTTTGATTTGTTTAAGTAAGTTTTTTTCAACATGAATTGAATTATTGTAATGTTGAGCAATCATAGCTTTACATTTCTTATTAATCTATAGAGTGCAATTAAATTTACCACCTATGTATTGTTCCACACTTTTATGATTTTTTAAATATCTGGTGATTTAATCTTTTGACTAGTAGTGTTTAGGGGTATGGCATTTTTCCTTGCCTGAGTAGTTGATTTTTTCGGGGTTTTTAGGGCATTGAATCAGACGCTTAATGCAATCAGGGACACGGCATTGCTGTGTCCCTACCTTGTATCTGTGTTCATCTGTGGTTAATTATTTTTTCTGTACCTTACCCATGTGGGAACCGCTATATTCTCCAAAGGAGGAGACTTTTAGGGAGCATTCCAATAGCAAGCAAATTTACCAAAATCGTTAAAAGTCAATTGCGAATGAAGCGGACTCCAACTTTACAAGATGCTTTGCGAACACTGCGTTTTGCTCGCAACGACAAATTATGTTTTTACACATTTGGGATGCTCCCGACTTTTCACGAGAAATCCTCAAACGGCAAAATTGCATAGTTTTTTCCACAAATCCATTCTCAATAGTTTGGGAATATTGGCTTAATACATCATATCGATATTTTGACAGGCTTTTACAAAAATGTAAATTATGATATAAGATTGGTTGATTTCGGGAGAATTTTTAGATAAGACGCATTAACTTATCTGTTACTTTACCGAGTCTTGTAAATATGTTAAACATTTTTTGGTGAACAGGATGAACTTAAAGTTTATAAAGAGAAACCTTTTTACCTTTGTAAAAGTTATATCTATAGTGCTTATAACAAGCGCAATTGGATTGGAATCGTGGAATATTTATGCAGTAATAACTAATAGTTATTTACCAAGCAGTCTTAATCCAATTTTTTGGATTGAGCGTTTTGCCATGACCTGCCATTTTATAGAAAGCATTATAGCAGCTTTTTATGCACCTTCCAGAAAAAAGATGCCAATAAAATATGCTACTTATACTTTTTTTGTAGGCACAATTGGGTTGTTAGAACTGTTTGATCAGCAGGATGACTATTGATACCTCCACCCTTTAAAGGTATGAGATTTTTGGATTAAGTAAGTTGTTAGGGTGCGTTATGCGATCGCTAACGTATCCTACGTAAGAAAATTGTAGGTTATTAAATCCACGCTACCAAGCAAAAGTCAGTTGCGGGGGTTTCCCAATCTAGATGACTGGTAAATCTGACACCCAGAAGGGAGTATAGTTTGTATAGTTAGCTTTTTGCTGAAATTTTAGTTTGCACACTAAGGAATTAAAAAATGTCTACTGATATTAAGATAGTTGCTTACGTTGAAGAAAGTGAATTTGATACTGTTTTAACTGGAAGTGAAGAGAAAGTCGTTGTTGTTGATTTTACTGCTACTTGGTGTGGCCCCTGTCGCCTGATCAGTCCGTTAATGGATCAACTTGCCCAGGAATACAAAGGTCGCGCCAAAGTCGTTAAAATAGATGTTGATAGCAACAAGCCGATTTTCAAAAAATTCGGTCTTCGCAGTATTCCAGCAGTTTTAATTTTCAAAGATGGTACTTTAGCAGAAACCATCGTGGGAGTTTCTCCTTACGAAGACTTCAGCAACGCTGTTCAGAAGCTTCTTGAGGGTGTTTCAACGTAATTGGTATATTCATAAATTAAATAAGGTTTAATACCCGGATGCCTAATAACAGCAGTCACGTTTCAGGTGGAGTTTAAATTCCCCGAAGTTCCGAGCCTCGCAAGCCGACCCTCGGACTTCTCACCACTTGAAACACAATTATAAATTTTTAACCCTTTCCTTTTTGCCTATAATGTGATTGGAGTAAACCATTAGGATATTGTTTTGAGTCAATCAGCTCCAATTTTTCTTCAGCGCTAGCTGGTGGGAAAAGGTGTATACCACCACCTAACATAATTGGAATAGTTGAAATAATATATTCGTCAATCAAGCTGTGCTGAAGAAACGAATTGATTAATGCTCCGCCACCAACTAACCAGATATTTTCCAAACCTTGAGCCTCCATATTTGCTAAGACGTGCTTCACTGTGTCCGAAACAAACACAACGTCTTCGTGGTCAGATTGGAAATGGCGCTGGGTGAAAACGAAGGATTTTTTCCCCGAATAAGGCCATTCATCGAAACTAAGCCCTACTTCATATGTATTGCTGCCCAAGACAATAGCATCAATAGATTCGTAAAAAGCAGCGTAACCGTAGTCTTCACCTTCTGTATCAAGGATTGATAGCCAATCAATTCCGCCATCGCTACGAGCAATGTAGCCATCTAAACTAGCTGCAATGTAAAGTGTAACTTTCGTCATTGTGCTTCTGAATGTGGTAATTTTCACTCAATTACTTACGTTTTTTGATTGGACGATCTAAACCGACCTGCAATAAATTCTCGCTTAGATAAATGCTTTGTATTGCGTTTGGTGACTCGCTTACGCCACATCTGGAAACTAGATTCTTTCATTTCGCGCCTCATTAGGGCAATTACCTGTTTCTCTAGCAGCCCAAACTGAGCCTCAATAGCATCAAAAGATGTTCTATCTTCCCATGCCATTTCAATAATGCGATCGATGGTTTGTGAATCGAGGTCAGGTAATTTCATTTCTTTGCTGGCAATTGAGAAATTTGAGCTATAGACTTCTTGCATAAATCAAAAATAAGAACCCCACCTCGCCAAAGCTACGCTTTGTCTCCCCTCCCCTTACCAAGGGGAGGGGTGTTAGTGACTTTTGCAAGAGGTCTTATATATATTTTACTTTTCATTTTGAAGAACCATTGTGTCTGCTGCACCCAGTTGTAGGGCATAGAGATTCGCATATACACCTTGCTGATCGATGAGTTCGGCGTGAGTACCCTGCTCTACAATTTCTCCCTGCTGAATTACTAATACCTGATCTGCCAGAGTAACTGTACTGAGGCGGTGAGCAATCACAAAGCTGGTACGACCTTGCAGCAAGCGGGCGATCGCAGTTTGTACTAGCGCTTCTGTGCGGGTATCGATGCTGCTGGTGGCTTCATCAAGAATCAGAATTTGGGGATTAATCAACACCGCACGCGCAATACTGATCAGTTGTCGCTGTCCTTGGCTTAGGGGAGCGCCCCGTTCACCCAATTGAGTTGTATAACCCTGTGACAGTGAGGTAATGAACTCATGCACATTTGCTAGTTGTGCAGCCTCTTCGATATCAGCTTGGGTGGCGTAAGGAGCGCCAAAGGCAATGTTTTCGGCGACGGTGCCACTGAACAGAATATTGTCTTGTAGGACGATACCAATTTGACGCCGCAGACTTGCTTGAGTCACGCTACGCACATCAATATTATCAATTTTCACTGCACCGCCAGATACATCGTAGAAGCGCAAAATCAAGTTAATGATCGTACTTTTTCCCGAACCTGTCGGCCCTACTAACGCAACCATCTGCCCTGGATAGGCGTGCAAATTCACCCCTTTGAGAACCAATTGATCTGGGTTGTAGCCAAACTTGACATTTGAAAATGTCACCTCACCCTGAATAGGCAGCATTTCTGTCGCATCGGGTGCATCTTTGAGTTCTGACGGTTCATCTAGCAATAGAAAGATTCGCTCTAATCCGGCGAAGGCAGATTGAGCTTGGGTGTAAAACTGGCTGAGAATTTGGATCGGGCGGAAGAATTGCTGGACATAAAGTAAAAAGGATGTCACCACACCCACGGTTGCACCTCCAGTGACCGCAAGATAGCCACCATAAGCCAGCACAGCAGCCGTTGCTAGTGTGTTGAGAAAATCGATCGAGGGCAAAAAGGCCGAAGTAATTGCTACAGCATCGACGTTAGCATCACGATTGGCAGCGTTGAGAATGTCAAATTCTGCGATGTTCATCTGTACACGATTAAATGCCTGTGCTTCTCTGACGCTACCAATATCTTCTTCTAACTTGGCGGAAAGCTCCCCAATAGTCTGTCGCGTAACACGAAACCTGGCTCTTGCCCAACGTGCAAACAAGCTTGTGGTAAAAATCATCAGTGGCACAACCAGATTGCTTAACAAACCGAGTTGCAGGTTGATTGAGAGCATAGCAATGATTATGCCCACCAAACTGAAAGTGTTGCCCAGCATTTGGGCGATCGTCAGTCCAAATGCCTGATTTACAGTATTGACATCATTTAGCAGGCGGCTCATTAAATCGCCTGCTTCGCTGCGATCGAAAAAGCTGAGTGGCAAACTTTGGATTTTAATGAAAATATCTTGCCTCAGTTGAGCCAGTAATCGCTGCATAATCCAACCGACTCGAATAATTTGACCCCGGATTGCCAAAACACCAAGTCCATAGTTCAGCGCTAGTAGCCCTAATAACACCAGCAGTCCTTGCAAATTCCCTTGTTTAATTAGGTGATCAATCGACCAACCGATGAAAAACGGCCCAATTGCCTGGGTTACAGCACCAATAAATACTAATGTCAAGGCGATGGGAATTTCTTTGCGATAAAGTAGCAGGTATTGCAAAAAACGCCGCAGGGTGGAAAATTGCTGACTCGCCTGCTCAGATGCAACAACGGTAACTGTGCCTCTCATACCAATTTTGGATTTTAGATTTTGGATTTTGGATTAAAAGTCTTTGTCTTTATTCGCTGTTATAAAAATCTCAAGCAAAACTATTTATCAATACGGTTGGGTTAAGGCTTAATTCCTCCTCGTCAATTTTTTTAACGTAGACGCCCAGGCTACTGCTATCTCTACGAGACACTACGCATAGCTTGCTTCCCCGTAGGGGTACGCGCAGCGTCTGCACTAGAAGGAGGCATTCGCCTGTGGTCTGGTAGAGAAGAACGCATTCGCGTAGCGTCTCGTTGGCGTAGCCTCTCGTAGAGAAGAGAAGGAAGAGAAGGAAGAAATGCTTAACTGAACTGTATTGGACTACTTGTGCTAATTTAGGATCATTTGTTTCTTCACCTTAACCTGAGATTCCAAAATCACACCGTAGAGCGGGCTGGTTTGCATCAATTCCTCATGGGTGCCTTGTGCCACCAATCGTCCTTTATCCATAAGAAAAATGCGATCGGCATTCTTGACGGTGCTAATACGTTGAGCTACTACAAAAGTTGTACAAGCTTTTTGGTGGATTAACTTATCCAGTTCGGCTTGAATCTGGGCAGCAGTCTTGGCATCGACTGCCGAGGTACTATCATCTAAAATCAGAATGCTGTAATCTGTCAGTAAAGTCCGAGCGATCGCAATTCGTTGTTTTTGTCCGCCAGACAAGCCCACGCCCCGTTCACCCACGATCGTCTCGTAGCCATCGGGTAGACTACTGATAAAATCGTGCATTTGTGCAGTTTTGGCAACCTCAATCACCTGCTCTAGAGTTGCATTGGGTTTTGCGTAGGCAATATTTTCGCGGATTGTGCCAGAGAAGAGGGTGGTTTCCTGAAATACAATGCCAATACGCGATCTAAGGCTTTTGAGCGTGAAACTTTTTACATCTCGTCCGTCAATGCGAACTGCTCCCCCTGTGACATCGTAAAAGCGGGGAATTAAGTTCATAATTGTACTTTTTCCCGAAGCAGTCATCCCTAAAACGGCGATCAACTCGTTAGGCTTTGTTTCAAAGGAAACTTCTTTAAGAGCTTCGGTTGTCGCTCCTGGATAGCGAAAGGAAACATTTTCAAAGGTGATTCTCCCACCACAGGTGTCAAATGGGACAGCACCGGGGCGATCGCGAATTTCTATCTCTGCATCTACAACTTCATAAACCCGTTCGGCGGAAGCAGCTGATTGAGCGATCGCAGGTGCAGCAAATCCAATCAACAAAATAGGTTGGAGAATTAACGCTAGGTAGGAGTTAAACGCCACCAGTTCGCCAATGGAAAATCTGCGCCCAATTACCTGCGCTCCTCCGTAGCCGAAAACTGCCAGTGTGACCAAATTACTCAGTAAAAATATTAACGGAAAGGTATTACGGATGGCGCTAATGGTCTTCATGTTTGCCCTGACTAGACCATCATTCAGGGTTGTGTAACGCGACCTTTCAGTTGACTCCCGCACAAAGGCTTTCACTACCCGTATTCCTAGTAAGTTTTCTTGCAATACAGCATTGAGGTCGCTCAGTTGCTCTTGTACTTGCCGAAAAAGTTTATCATTCCGCGTAATAAATTGCGCCATCACCCATCCAGATAGGGGCACTACTGTCAGCGTAATCAGTGCTAATCGCCAGTTCATCACCAGCAAAATCACCGAAATACTCACCAATGTCACAACTGAACTGATGACCTGAATTAAGCTAGTGCCAACAAAGGTGCGGATCTGCTCAATATCGCTGGTGACACGAGTTAATAGTTGGGAAGTCTGGGCTTGGTCATGATAGCTGAAACTGAGATTTTGAATCTTGCTGAAAATTTTGTTTCGCAGGTCATAGGCTACACCTTGAGACACGGCTTCTGCCAAATAGCTTTGTCCAAAGTTAAATAAACCACGGGCGATCGCGGCGATTACCATCCAGGCGGCGCTATATAGCACAATTTGGATGTTTTTTGGGCTGATGCCTTGATCAATTCCCCAGCGAAATAGTTGCGGGGTAATTGCGTTTGCGATCGTCAACAGCAACAGGCTGGCCAATGCTCCCAGCGAAGTCCATCGGTAAGTGCTTAAACTCTCAAGCACCCGCTGGATTGACTGTATCGACGAAGTTTCCTGGAGTTCTGGTTGCTGAACCAATGGTATTTACCCCTGTATCTTTGAAAAATTATCTCCTATTTTTTATGGTATAAGCGATCGCGCTTGATAATGGTCTAACTCAGGTCGCAAAATTGACTAAAGTCGTTAAAATAGCCATTCTAAGTAGTAATTGATTTAAGAGTTAAGGTATGAATGCTGAGGAGTTGTTGAGAAGGTATGCTGCTGGGGGTTGATTTGAGTAGTGTTGATTTGAGAGAAGCTGAGTTGACTCGTATTAACCTTGTAGGTGCTAACTTGAGAGGCGTCAACCTGACTGGTGTCAACTTGAATTGTTCTGCCTTGAGGAAGGCTGATCTCAGGAATGTCAACTTGAAAGGAACCGACTTGAGTGGTGCTAATCTGATTCTATTATGCCAGATGGAAGTACTGTAGTCGGTCCCAGATATGGTTGACACATCTGGTGTAAATTGGGTCTGGGAGAATAAATTAAGAAAACCAAATAACAAGAATAATGGCTCAAAATTTTCCTAGCAATTCCCAACTTCCATCGGATATCTCAACTGCTATCAGTCGCACAGCAAAGCCAAGTTCTGAATTCTACTCTCTTTTTTCTGAGGAAGAAATTATAGGGATAATTCATGCATTAGAAATCAGACGAGAAATACCTCTAAAGTATTCTTATAAAGGTAGAGGCGCAAAAATCTGGGATAATTTTTATCTAAAATATATTCTTCCTACATGGTATCGGACATCAAGTGTAGAAGTTGACCTTTTAAAGAATAACTTTAAATACTTTAATGACAATATTAAAAGTGGCGAAAGAGTAAATATTGTAGACGTTGGTGCCGGAAATTCATATCCAGTTAAAAATTTTATTCAAAGACTTAATAAATTGGGAAAGGTTAATAAATATATTGCCTTAGATATTAGTGAGGAATTGCTTCATTTATCCAAAAATAATTTTAGAAAATGGTTTCCTTCCATTGAATTTATCAGTTCGACGATTGATATAGAAAATAGTAGCATACCAAAAATTTTATTTCAAAATAAAGCTAGCCTTGAAATTGATGACACAGCAAAAATATTTTTCCACTTAGGTGTTACCATTGGGAATCATCAAAATAGAGATAAGGTACTCAAAAATTTTAGAGATAGCATGGAAAAAAACGATTTTCTGGTGTTCACTAATGAAACTGGTTCTAACTCTCAATGGGATGGAAACGTCAGAGGTGGCTGCAACTATCATGTAGAAGAAATATATGGATGGGTTAAAAATAATATTGGGATTAAATCTGAAGATTGTGAATTGGTGAGAAAGTATGATTTAAAAACAGATAGTATAGTTGCTAATATGAAATTTCGTCATAATCATATTATAAATTTCAGTCAGATGGGGATAGATAAGAAAATTCAAATCCCTGAAGGTGAAGAGATAACTATTTGGCGACATCACAAGTATGAAATTCCTAAACTTTTGCAAGAACTAGAACGTTCTGGATTACAACTTATTCAATATAATACTGACAAATACAAATCACATATTATGG
This sequence comes from Nostoc sp., assembly GCF_036917275.1. Taxonomy (GTDB): domain Bacteria; phylum Cyanobacteriota; class Cyanobacteriia; order Cyanobacteriales; family Nostocaceae; genus Nostoc. The sequence continues at coordinate 64,454 of NZ_JBALDF010000035.1, read as the reverse complement.
TAATTTGTAAGGTTGCCAGTAACTAACCTTTTCAATTAGATTTAACGCTGTCCAGATCCCCGACTTCGTAAAAGTTGTCGGATATCTAATGGACTTAGCTTGTGTATCAATTAGATGTACATCAAACGCCGTCTAGGTTCAGGAACTGGACGCCCTAAATCCTTAGCTGTTTCTATCCATTCCTGCACAACTACTTCTACATTGTGCAGGGCTTCTTGATAAGTCTCGCCGTCAGCAGTACAGCCTGATAATTCTGGTACTTCAGCAATAAAGGCTTGATCTAATTCACTCCAGTAGAGAATAATTTCATAACGAAATATCATTTTTACTTCCTAGCTTATACTTGATAATTACTGCACGAACTTGTTTGATTTGATAGCTTTTGGCTTTTCCTCTCTTATGTTGCAGGTTCAATATTTCCTCAACATCGGCTTTGACAAAAATCCGATGATCGCCACGAATCCGTTCATCAAAGCCTAGTGCATATAAAAGTTGCCACAGTTGTGCGAAAGGAATGTCTGTATCAGAAGTCCCAGAGAGGATTTTTTCTAAGAGTTTGTCTTGCTGACTCACGTTTTTTTGACTGTCTTAATGTTTCTATAGTCTCATATTTATTTAAAATCAGGGCATACACGAGCTAATCTCTGTTTTTACTCCTGAGTGAGATCACATTAGCTCCAGGCACAGACGCATAGCGGCTTGTCGTTAGAGATCACTTCTTTGTAAAATCAAGATGACTTAAAGTCCAAAGAAGTAGAAGTGTAAATTTTATGTCTAATTATCAAAAAGTATTACAGCAACGTCAAGATCTGACCCCTGAAGAACAAATAAGTAGCTAGGCATAAATAATTAGAAGATAGTGAACTTGCACAACCAGTAAGTGTTTACTCAAATTTACAAGTGATATAGGCAACTACAGAGGGCAAACTGTTCAGATTGCTCATATCATAGGCTGAGGTATAAATCCGTCTCAGTTAATGTTGAATATGGAGTAATAAATATTACGCGAATATGAAAAACAAAATTTTAGTCATAGCTGCCTTTTTAACCACGATTAGTTTGACAACAACCGTACAAGCAGCAAATTCTGAACACGTTAGACAGTTATTGGCAACCAAACAATGTCAAAACTGTGATTTAACCAGTGCAGGTTTAGTGATGGCTGACTTATCTGGAGCCAATTTGAGTGGTGCTAATCTCACAGGTGCTAACCTCAGCCGGGCAAACTTGAGCGGTGCTGATTTACGGGGTGCAAACTTGAGTGGCGCGAGTTTATTTGGTGTTAACCTAAGCCAAACTAAGTTTACTGGCGCAAATTTGGCGGGTGCTGATTTAAGAAATACCTATCTAGCAAATGCAGAATTGACTGGTGCTTACTTAAATGGCGCTAACTTCCAAGGCGCAGTTGGTATACCATCACAAATTGCAACACCCGAAGAATTTTATGCTTTGGGTGTAGCAGAAGCACAAAAAGGTAACCAACAGCAAGCAATCAGTTATTTTAATCAGGCGATCGCTATTAAACCAGAATATGCGGGTGCTTATTTAGCTCGTGGTGTTGCCTGTTACCAAATACTGGATAGACAAGGTGCATTCAAAGATGCCCAAGTTGCTGAAAAATTGTTTACATCGCAAAACAATACCGCTGGAACGCAAACAGCGCAGGCTTTTATTAAAGAACTGCAAACACCCGTAAATGAGAAGGTAAGCGCTGGTAAGCCCAGTTTCGTTGACTTTTTGGGAAGTCTTGGCTCAGTCTTGCTTCAGTTCTTACCTTTTTGAGGGGGAGAGTTCACAGAACAGGGGGATAATAACAGATGAGAAATGACAAAGCACAAAGTCTGAGCGGAGGAAACCTCCGCTCAGAACTTTGTAAGAGAGGACAAATAATAAATGACTTTATCTAACGAATTATGGGCAGCAAATCAAGACTTAGCCCAAGCTTGCCTAAAGCATCCTTTCGTTCAAGGCATTGGCGATGGTACTCTTGAGCAGGCGAAATTTGCTTACTACGTAGGGCAAGATGCTTTTTTCTTAGAAGCTTTTGCCCGTGCGTATAGTATCGCCGCAGCTAAAGCACCAGACTGGTTAGGTTTCACCACATTTCATAACCTAGCTAGTGAAGCTTTAGAAGAACTGCGGATGCATAGTAGCTATGCTTCCCGGTGGGGAATTAATTTGGATTCTGTGGAACCAGGAGCCACCACCCGCCGCTATACTGACTTTTTGTTAGCAACTGCTTGGGGTAGAGATGTGGGTTTAACTGCTGCGGCGATGTCTCCGTGTATGCGTTTGTATGCCTTTTTGGGAGAACAATTAGCTCATAACGGCATTCCTAATCATCAATATGCAGACTGGATTCGTACTTATAGCAGCGCAGACTTTCAACAACCAACACAACAATTAGAAAGTTTGGTTGACAATTATGCCACTACTAATTCGGTTGTGCATTCAACCTATCGTTATGCTATGTTTTGCGAACGCGACTTTTTTCAGGCTGCGTGGGAGTGTTAAAAACTGCTGTTATTATTTGCTCAAAAATAGCCTAGACAAATTCCTCCCAACTTTTCCAGAGGAACATTCCGCCGCTATGGCGTTGCCGCATGGGTAAGGTATAGAAAAAATAATTAACCACAGATAAATATAGATACAAGGTATAATACTGCATTGCCAGATCCTACCTTGTATCTCATTCAAATGAGACTCGCTATATATAGGAAAAATCAAAAATTATAGGGGTGTTAGTTGAATAGACTAGAGAGAAATGGAAGCGAGGTTTAGGCGTAGTCTATTCATTTAAATATCGTTATAAAAGTTTAATTTTTGAGAGTTATTTTAAAGAAAGGTAGCAGATGGGTAAAACTACCCCTCTGCTACAAGTAAACGGAGGTATAAACTTGATTAGTTAATTGGCATGAGCCAATTCTTGAGGCGCTGCGGCATCATATTCTACAGCTTTAACAAACTCTTTGAGAACATCTTTGAGTCTTTGCTCAATTTCCTCATCTAACACCACACTGTTATCAGCTTGTCGTTGAATTTGTTTGTCTACCGCATAAATAGTAGCTAGAATATGCCGCGCTCCTAATTCAGATAAAACAGGTTTAAGAGCATATTCAATTGCCAATAAGTGAGCCAGCGTCCCACCAAGGGCAATTGGTAACACGGGTTTACCTGTCAATGATTTTTGTGGCAGCAAATCTAGAAACGTTTTGAGCACTCCTGTGTAAGCAGCTTTATAGATTGGCGTGGCAATAATCACACCACTTGCCTTTGCTAGCAAAGCTTTTGGCTGTTCCAAAGCAGGGCTGTCGTATCGTCCAAAAACTAAATCTTCAGCAGGCAAATCCCGAACTGAAATAATGTCTACATGCAAGCCTTCTTGTTGTAAAAGCTTGGCAGTGTATTCGACAACACCATAGGTTCTAGAGGGATGAGTTGGACTACCAGCGATCGCTAAAATATTTGTCATTCAATTGAACTCCCAATTTATAAAACGGGTTCAGTGTGTTTTGTGGTTTTAGTCTTCATAGCTTCTGCTGTGTTGACCTTTTCACTCAGACGTTTGTAGGGACGGCGCAAACTCATACTCTCTACTTCCCAGATGTAGCCATGAATAACTACATCCTGGGGAATTAAAGGAGAATTACGCAGCAATTCCACCTGCTGTGTGCAGATTTTGTCCACATCGGTAAACGTTTTGATCCATTTGGAAAAAACGCCTTTTGCTAGCTTCAACTCTGGCAAAGCAGGATCGATCGTAACTTGATCCACATCAATACCTTGGTTTCGCAATACCTCACTGAGAAAGTCTCCTGATGCTGTCATCATGCCACATTCGGTATGGTTAATGACGATGATTTCTCTTGTGCCAAAAAACTGTGTAGTTAACATCGCTGACCGAATAGCATCATCCGTAACTAACCCCCCGGCATTACGGAAAATATGAGCATCTCCTTCACCAATTCCTAATGCTTTATCCACAGGTAAACGTTCGTCCATGCAAGTTAGCACCCACAAGCGTTTATTATTAGGTATTCCCAACTGACGACGCAATGCCCACGCTTGTTTTTCAGAAATCTTTTGGTCAATTTGTTGGTGCAACATGGTTGGTAATTTCCTAATTCTTATCTACTAGGATATGGACGTTGCTCTTTGCTGAGGCTGTTGCTTAGGGAAATCTTCATTTGCGACAATCTCACCAAATGGACTCAAGACATGTTGCTTCTCCACTGCTGGCAGATTCTCTAAGGGCAAATGGGGAAATAGAAGTTCTGCGACTCGATAAGCTTCCTCTAAATGGGGATAGCCAGAGAGGATAAAGGACTCAATGCCTAAATCTGCATATTCCAACATTCTGGCAGCTACAGTTTGAGGATCGCCTACTAAGGCTGTTCCCGCACCACCTCGTACCAAACCGACTCCTGCCCACAGGTTCGGGCTAATCTCTAATGCCTCACGATTACCGTGGTGTAATTGGGTCATCCGTTGTTGTCCAACTGAATCCATCCGAGCATAAGCTTTTTGGGCTTTAGCGATCGCCTCGTCATCTACATACTTAATCAATTGATTCGCCGCATCCCAAGCTTCACTCTCGGTTTCGCGCACAATCACATGTAAGCGAATCCCAAACCGCAAAGTCCGGCCTTCTGATAAAGCAAGTCTGCGAGCCGATGCAATCTTCTCGGCTACTTGCGCCGGTGGTTCGCCCCAAGTTAGATAGACATCTACATGCTTGGCAGCGATTTTTTGGGCGATCGCAGAGGAACCGCCAAACCACAAGGGCGGATATGGCTTCTGGACGGGTGGAAACAAGAGCTTACCATCCTGAATGTTGAGATATTCGCCCTGAAGATTAACTTGTTCACCACTGGCGATCGCTCGCCATACTGTCAAAAATTCATCTGTTAATTCATAGCGCTGATCGTGACTCAAATGCAAGCCATCTCCCGCCAACTCCACAGGATCGCCCCCTGTCACGACATTTATCAGCAACCGTCCACCAGAAAGGCGATCAAAGGTCGCCGCCATCCGCGCTGCCACCCCAGCTGATACCAAGCCGGGACGAATCGCTACCAAAAAACGCATCTGTCGCGTTAGTGATACCAGCGTTGACGCTACAATCCAAGCATCTTCGCAAGAGCGGCCTGTAGGCAACAATGCCCCTGTATAACCAAGGTCATCCACCGCTTGGGCAATCTGTCGCAGATAAGCAAAGCTTATTGCTCGTCCGCCTGTAGCAGTTGCAAGGTAACGTCCGTCGCCGTGGGTTGGGATGAACCATAGTAGCTGCATGAGTCCTGTCCTTTTAAACTACGGTAATTCGATAGAAATACCGTGCTTTAGTTATAGTTTTCAGAGTATCACATATTCCACTTAACCAAGCAAGAAGTTTTTTATAAAACTACGGTATTCCTATCCAACCAATGTATATTAAGCCGTGTTCAATAAGCTGGCGATCAAAAAAATTGGGCATTGGGCATTGGGTATTAGTTATTTCTTCGTCTCTCCCCTGCTTCCCTTACATCTATGCACGACATCTAACACACATCAAGGTGTACTGTCCAAAATCAGGTCAAGTTCATCGGATTCCCGTTCAGTATTTTCTTGAACGCATTGCGGCAGGTTAAATTAATGTGAGTTTGAGCAACTAAAAAACGGCAGAACGAACGGCAGGTAAGTCTTTGGGATAAATATCAAGTAAGGGTTTTTGAGGCAAATAAGTGTAAGCAGCTAAACCAGCCATCAAGTTGACCCCGAACCCAATAACGCAACTATCCACATTGAATCACCAATTCAGGCAGCATCAAACTTTAACCTAACATCCATACGCTCTTATGTTCCCTAAGAAAATAGCTGCAATACAAATATTAATAGCTGGGATTATTGCTTTACTATATAAAATGTTTGATTTTCTTTTATTTTAGGCTCAACACTGACAGTAATATTTGTTTTTTCTGTAATTATAAGTTCTGTATATGAATCGTTATTTAATTGAATTGTTGAAATAGGCTTTTTGTAAAAGTTACCTTCTGTTGTTTCAATAATAAGCATATCTCCAACTTTTATCGTATAGTTTTCGATTTCAAACGCCAATACTTGATTACCAAAAATTTGCAATACTTTTTCGATTTTTTGAAATGTATACATTGATTCTTTTTTAATAAATTTCTCAACTAATATTTCTAAAAGAGCTTGGCAATATTTTTCTAAAAATTCTATATAAGGCTCTAATCCAGATATGCTTAAAATATCTAAGACTTCTGAACCATGAGCAATTTGATTTCTTCTTTCAACTAAATCATTGATTGTATTGTATAAAGCATCTGTTTTTACATTTGCTATATTTTTAATTTGCTTATCATTTGTGATATATTCAATTAATGTTTGATTTCTTTTTAATGCTTCATTTAAGCTCACATTTATAAGCTCAAATAGCTTTACGATTTGTTTGTGCTTCAAATTCCCTGATGACAGAACAAAAGCTTCTGTATTGAATTTATAACTTATAGGATTTACGATACATTTATTGAGCTTTTCTAAAACTTGTTCTTTTGTAAGGTGCTGATATTTGGCACTTTCTCTACTTGTAATAGTATTTATTACTTTTAAAGAAAGTTCAAAATGATTGTTTCTAATTTTTTCATCTATTTTATTGTACTCGGTTATTAAACTGGAAAGTGAATCAAGATATTCCTTAATCCAAATTTCTACATACTTTTCTAGCAGCCCATAAAGTGAAATAATAGACGCTTTGTACTCAAATATTTTTTTATCTGTTGCAAAACTTCTGTGATGGTCTATCAATATACTTAGCGACGATTTAATTTGTTCGCTATCAGTCTGCGACACAGTATAATCTACCATATTATTCACATACTGAATATGTTTAAAATATTCTCGTATTTGATTTATTTCTTTTTGGAAGCTCTCCAATGACGTTGTATTCATATTTTCTACCCAAGTCTAAGATATATAACCTTGCAGAAAGTTATGAAAATACTTTATGCGTGCTTCTACATCTTTTTTGTTATTGTATCTCCCATCAAAAAGGAGTCTGTTGTTTTCTTCCTTGACATATAACAATTCTTTATTTGAATACAAAGTACTTTGTATGGATTTGCTATGGTTGAGAAAACTTTCCTTGTGCGAAATATTATTTGCAAACACCTGCATCAATGGATCGTAAATAGTTTTTAATGGCGCTTTATTGTCACGTTTTTCTTTTGGTGGTATAAAAGCTGAATCTTTAAATATGGAATAAATCAAATTAATAGTTTCATTAAAAAGGTTTCCAAGATTTTGTATTGTTTTATCTGAATAACTATTTGCCTGCTTTAAATAGTTATCTAAAAATTTATCCACTGGGGATTTGAAGTTAGCTATATGACGATAAGCAAAGAATCGTAAAACCAATTCAACATCTACCATTTGGCGATAAGATTCGCTTTCAAGTAATTTTTCTTCTCCTTCGGATTCTAAAGGTAGTTTCCACATTTTGCGGAAAGAGTCATTTTCAGCAAGTTTTATACATAATTGGTTAAATTTGCCATTGTGTAAGGCATTTCTTGTTTCCTGTGGAGTTAATTTTTCTCCACCACTATTTAATCTTTCAAAAACTATTTGCTTGAGAAAATCAGCTTCTTCTATGCTTTTTGCTGTTTCCTGCAACAATACAATAGATGATAAATAACGTCTATCTATTCCTCTTTTAATTTGTTCGGGTAAATTTTTATAATTTCGCCCGTTAAGTTCCTGCCAATATTCTAATCCTTCTAAGTTAAATTTTCCTTTGTAAAAATCATAAATAGCTGTTAGCCTTTGCAGTCCGTCCATTACTTCATAAATAGAGTAATCTACTTCATAAAGAAAGATAGGCGGAATCGGCACATTCATTATAAATGATTCTATTAAACGAGATTTTCGAGCATTATCCCACCTTTTTCTGCGCTGGTATTCAGGATTTAGGATATACTTTTTACTGTCAAGCATAGTTTCTATACTATCAAGTGGGTAACGAGCTTGTTCCGTTACAATTCTTATCTCTCCCTTCTTGTATTTTTCGTTAATCTCGTCGTCTGAAACAGAGACTTGAGAAATATCCAACTTATCTGGGAAAAAAAATGTTTCGCCTGAAATTAAGTGACTATTTGTTGTCATGTAGGGGTCTCCAGATTTTATGGTGATAAACTTTTTCAATATAGATGGTACTGTACCTTCATGTATGTAAAAACCTGCAAGATGCCTTCAAAAGGCTTGATTTATCATTTTAATACACAAATTTTCGGATAGCTAATCTGTTAATCTGAGCTATTCTACAAAAAGAGGCTATAACTACAGGGTAAGCGCATCTAAATTAGTATTGACAAAAATCTTGATTTGTAAATAAAGGAATAATCAGACTTTCTCGTTTGGTTTGTTTCCCAAGGATTAAAGCGATCACTAAAAGATTATTAATAATGCTTACTTATTGATAATCTTTTAATAAAGTTTGGGAGTTTAATTTCCCTGCCTCTACAGCCATCACGTTTTGATGCCTAATTAAAATCCCCTTTACAAAACGTAATTGCGAATTGGTTTAAGGTTTATTGACATTGAGCTACTCTTATTGACAAGATGCGCTTACCCTGAGATATCAACGAAGTAGGTCTGGGTAGTTCATAAATAATTTGTTATTTCTTAGCTAATTTTAATCAGTTTATCAGCGCTAATTCAGAGCGATCGGTGATTATAGTCATTAATGTAGGGAATTCCGTACTGGAGTTGATTGGCCAGTTAACCGGAAAATAGAAAATAATGGATATATGGACAAACGGTATTTTTTACAAGCTAGTGCCCTAATAGTCGGCACAGCATTGTTATCAAGGTATATCAATTGGGGGTCAAAAGAGATGACAACTTCTAAGAGTGGATTTGAAGTTACCAAACCTGAGCAAGAGTGGCGCACGATTTTAACGCCAGAACAGTTTAATGTATTGCGTAAACATGGGACTGAACGCCCTCACACCAGCCCATTGGATAAGGAATACGACAACGGTACTTATTATTGTGCTGCGTGTGAACAGCCACTGTTTACATCTGATACCAAATTTAACAGTGGTACTGGCTGGCCTAGCTTTTTTAATCCAATTGAAGGTGCGATCGCCATTACTGAAGATAAGTCGTTGTTTATGACCAGAACTGAAGTACATTGTAGTCGCTGTGGTGGTCATTTGGGTCATGTTTTTAATGACGGCCCTGCACCCACTGGTCAGCGCTATTGCATGAATGGTGTTTCGCTGAAGTTTACTCCTGCCTAATTTAGTTCCCCAGAAGTAGCCCGTCGTAGACATTGCACGCGCTGCCAACCTAAATTATCAGATTTGAAGATTTGACCAAGAGTGAATAAATTTTTGACAATAATTTATCCTAGTCAATTCTACTGGACGAAGTATTGTCAATTTCAGGAAATGAACTCTTGGTCTTCTTTAAATCTATTTACTTAAATCGTCCTATTTATTTGGGTCTTTTTTATCCTTTTTGTCTTTCGGATCTTTTTTAGGTTTTTTAACTTCTTTATTACTTTTTCTTTCCTTTGACATCAGCGTTCTCCAATTAGATTAATCAGTGCAAGCTTCCAGATTCTGCCGTCAGCAAAGCAGTAGATGACTTATCTGATATTTTTTTTAGGCAAAAAAAGAAAACATCAGACATGAATACTACTAACTACTATGATAAGGTGTTGTTTGATTTAATGTAGCTTGAATTTATATTGCCAGAGATTGCCCAAATTCCATGAAGATTTAGGTTATATTACGTCCGCCTAATTATTTATAATTCAAAACTCTCTGCCTCTCCTTTATAAAAAGTTATGATCTGACTTTTCACCTCATGTGGAAAAACCAACGCCAAACCTAACCCTTGAGCAAGCTTCCCTAGTAGGGAAGGGGGAAAAATCAAAGCCCCTCCCGTTTTAGGGGAGCCACTGCGCCCTTCTCCCTTGGCGTTAGCCTCTCCCAATGTGAGAAGGGGAGACGCCAAGGGCGAATAGCGCAGCGGTAGCGAGCCTGCGAGCGTCTGCGGTTTCTCGACTGATTCGCTCTTAGCGTTCCCGCAGGGTAGCATGTGGCCTCAGAGGAATAGGAAGTGAGGTTTTCCAGATGACGTGAAAAGTAAGAAGTTATGACTGTCCGTTCGCTTATTTCGATCTCAGTTTTAAATAATTACGAAGTTGTTGTAGGTTAGTGGCAACCCAGGAGATAATTGTGCAAATTTTACCTGATTCGACTCACCAGTGCCATCTTGATCAAAGAACAATGCACCTGTAGTATTGTTGTAAATAAATCTCTGAGCGCTAGTAGTTGCAGATGCTCCGATCTGAAACTGATTAGCTGAAAGTGAACCGATTGATAACCCCCCACCAAAATTCGATATCCCAATCACGTCATTAGTGGCGTTGAAGTCATAAACTCTATTGCCACTATTGGGAGGTAGATCGTAAGTATTAAAAACAAAGGTATCAATACCAGATCCTCCATAGAGACTATCATTACCTTTGCCACCTATGAGGATATCATTGCCATTACCACCTATGAGTATGTTCTTAGCGTCATATGCCTGAGAGGCTGTGAGAGTATCATTGCCATCGCCTCCATCTAGAAGATTATTACCTGATAAATAATTATTTCCATCAATATTCAAGCGATCGTCACCTGCACCGCCAATAATCGTATCGCCACTGTCAGAATAGCCCCCAGAGATCGTATCGTTGCCATTGCTCCCCACAATGTTATCAGCGTAGCGTGTACCTGTAATATTTAATCCTTCGATATTCTTATAACTAACCCCATAGGTGCCCGCCGTAATTGAGCCAATATTAGTAGTGGCATTGAATGTCGTTGTGATCCCCCCCGTAGCACCGCTGTAATCGACGGATAATAAATCGTCACCCTTACCCCCATCTATCGTATCTTTGCCACCACTGCCCGTGGAGAGCGTATCGTTGCCATTGTTCCCTATAATGTTGTCATCATAGGCTGTACCTGAGATATTTAATTGTTCGATATTCTTGTAGTTAACCAGATTCGTGCCCGCCGTAATTGAGCCAATGTTAGTAGTGGCATTAAATGTTGTTGTAATCCTACCTGTAGCATTAGTGTAATCGACGGATAATAAATCGTCACCCTTACCTCCATCTATCGTATCTTTGCCACTAACTCCCCCAGAGAGCGTATCGTTGCCATTGCTGCCCACAATATTGTCATCATAGGCTGTACCTAAGATATTTAATCGTTCGATATTCTTGTAGCTAACGCGAGAGATGCCCGCCGTAATTGAGCCAATGTTAGTAGTGGGATTGAATGTTGTTGTAATCCCCCCTGTAGCATTGCTGTAATCGATTCTCAACAAATCGTCACCCTTACCCCCATCTACCGTTTGAGTCACTAAATTAGAGGGGGCAGTATCTGAAGATTTAGCATTTACATAGAAGGAGTCATTGCCATCGCCACCAGAGAGTAGGTTATTACCTGTTGAATACTCAGCACGCAAGGTATCGTTACCTGCGCCACCGTTGAGCGTGTTATTGCCTGAGGAGGCATCAAAAATTTCACCGTTGAAGTACCCGATCAAATACCCAGAGGTGGAGAGATAGTCATTGCCATTGCCACCACACAGTAGGTTATTGCCTGTTGAATACTCAGCACGCAAAGTATCGTTACCTACACCACCGTTAAGCGTGTTATTACCTGAAGAGCTAAAATAGAAAAATGATCTATAATAATCAACGCCAGAACTGGAGAGATAATCATTGCCATCGTCCCCAGAGAGCAAGTTATTGCCCAATGGAGACTCAGCAAGCAAAGTATCGTCACCAGTGCCACCGTTGAGCGTATTATTGCCTAAAGAAGCAATAAAGCCGTGTCCCGAGTTAATAGTAAGGTAAGAGGTGTCAAGACGATCATTGCCTTCACCCCCAGAGAGTAAGTTCTTGCCTTTTGAACCGTGAGCATACAAAATATCGGCACCAGCGCCACCGTTAAGGGTGTTATTGCCTATTGAAGAGTCAAGATTCAAAGTATCGTTACCAGCACCACCATTGAAGGTATTATCGCCTGAGGTATAATAAACATCATTTGTATAGTAGTCAACGTAACCAGAGGCAGAGAGAAAATCATTGCCATCACCACCATCAAGTAGGTTATCACCTAATGAATAGTTAACATTCGAGTTATCCTCATTAGTACTATCAAAGCTGTAATTCCTCGTACCAGCAACAAGAGTATCATTGCCGATACCACCAATGAGAGTATCGTTGCCCGTACCACCCCGCAGCAAATCGTCACCACTTAACCCGTTGATGATGTCGTTACCCCCCTGACCATTCACCACATCATTTGAGTCATCTAAACCCGTAATATTGTTATTTAGGTCATTGGCGAAGGTCACTGTGTTCTTAATGCCGATGCTTGTATTAGTAGAGTTAGCATCCAAGACATTAAAACTATCGGTGATACTAGTTTGCCTATCAAACAGGATATTACCAATGGCTGGTTTTGTTCCAGAAGCTTTAAGGTTATTCAAGTCTTCTAGTTTAAAGTTTTTCAAGATAACTTTTGTGCGAACTATCCCTTCAAAGCTAATTTCCAAACTTGTGCCATTCTGCGTAAGTAGCAGATTTTGGGGAATCAATCCAGTACCAAGGAATTTGATGGTATCAATTTCGCCAATGACTGCTGGTGTTGGGTTTATTTTTTTACCGACACCACTAAAATCAGTGATGGTATCAGTGCCGTCACCTACATTGAAAACAAATGTATCGTTGCCACCGCCACCAGTCAGGGTGTCCTTACCCTCATAACCTGTGATGGTATCATTGCCGGCTTTGCCGTTAATCGTATCGTCACTATTAGTGCCTTGTAGGGTATCATTTGCTTTGGTTCCAATGATGTTTGCCATAACTATTTCCTACCTGAATCGATTTTTGCAGTAACTTTAGTTTTCAAGTGTCAGTGCTGTTTTAGGGCACAAAAATTTCTCGGAAGTTGACGCTTTCGACACAGCTAAATCTCAGCCTTGGGGATTAGGAATTTTTAATGAAAATTCTCTTTTTGATTGATTTGCAAGTATTGAGGACTATCTAAGTTTTAAGCATTCTACAAATTCATCAGTGTGTGGATTCACAAAAATAGTAGTTTCAGGCTGATTTCAATCATCTTTCAGCAGTAGCATAGGCAACCATCTACCATAGACATCGCTGACAAAAATTCACAAAAATCGAGCTTGATACCCCAAATTTGCATACCATTATTTAGTTTTTTTGTCAAGGCAGAAGTCTTATTAGTTTGAAAATAGGGAACACTTGATAGAGCATCGGAGAAGGGATCTTTATGCCCGGGCCGTGGACTATTGCCTGTAGATATTTGGCTTCAAAATATGAAGTATCTAAATCACATCATACTACGCTTAGTACAAAATATTTATTTACATGTTTAGATTTAGACAAATATCTTTGCATATATGTATATATTAAGTACTGAACTTTATATGTACTTGACATTTTCAAGTCAAAGAATTTACCAAAAGCAGTAGACAGATGTCCTCTGGAGCGATAGAACACAAATATTTTGAGCGATCGCTACCAGAAAAATAAATTGTATCCAATTTACAATCGCTTAATTGCTGTGAGCATACAGAAAATCTCGCTGCTCGGTTGAAGGTAGATATCAAAACCCTGTATTAAATGCAGGTCAAATACAAAACACTTTAGGTGAATTTATTAGCTGGAGCAAAGGCAAGTTTTACAGGGTACAGAGGATAATTTTCTTTACTCTCACCTGTAATATCCCCTTCTTAACTCCTAACTTCCTTTACTATTGTTCCAACAATTTCATCCGCTGCCACCAACGATTCAGGGGATAATAGACCACAGGTGCCCACAGACTACTAAGAATGGCAGAGGCTAGAGCGACACGCTGGTAATATGTCCAAATATCTGTTACTTTGCGCTCATCGCCGATCAAAGTTAATTGCAATCCAAAGATAGTTTCTGCCAAAACTGCCATACCAAAGACAATTACAGCAATCGAAATAAAATCTTCTTCGATAAAACGCTGTTTCTGGAGCAGACCAGTTAAAATTCCCACTATACCTAAACTGAGGGCATGAGTAGGGTTAGGTGATGTCATGGAATCTTGAAGTAGCCCCAGAACTATACCTGCCAATGCCCCGGAAATGACTGTGCGCTTCACACTCCAAGCTACCACCCAAATTAACAGCCAGTTAGGGCCAATTCCTAATAATTCCATACCTGGCAAGCGGGTTGGCAATAATAGTAAACATAACACTACAGATCCAGCCGTCACTATCCAACCCAACAACTGACGGATACCGGGATGCCAACGAGCAAGCGGCTGGATTTGGAATTTCGATTTTCGCCCTGAGGATTTTGGCCTTTTCTGGCTGCTGCCACCAAATGCAGGAATCTTCATTTTTCTATGGATTTTCAAGAAAGAATTTACTTAGACTTTTGCGGCACTTGATTTACCGACTTTTGGGTTTCCAACTCTTGGTTTTCTATTTTTGGATAAACAGCTACCCAATCGAGAGAGCGGATTGGCGGAAAAAGCTCAATTTTCGCCACTGATGCGGGAAGTTTCTTTAAATCCAGTGACTTTATCCGTCCTACTGCCAAGCCAGATGGAAATTTCTGGCTATAAGTAGATGTGGAAACTAAATCTCCTACCTTGACATTTGGGACTTTTTCATAAAACTCCAGCACAGCTTCTGCCGAAGAATCTCCTCGCAAAACGCCTTTAGCTGCCGTGCGGCTAACTGATACACCCACTTGACTTTTGAGGTCACTGATTAACAACACGCGGCTAGTATTAGGAGTTACACTCTCCACCAGACCGACTAATCCGCCATCTGCCTTGACTATGAAGCCTTCGTGAATCCCTGCATTCGCACCACGATTTAGAAATACTTGTTGCCACCATTGGTCAGCACTACGTCCTACTACCCGTGCTGGAATTGGTCGTGATGCCAGTGGCTCTTTTTCTATATAGCCTAATAAATCTTGTAACTTTGTCTTTTGACTTTCTAAATCTACTATACGGGTTTGCAATTCCAATATCCGGGCATCTCTAAGACGTTCTTCTGGAGTTGGCCCTGACTGCAACATCTCTAACGGACGAGTAATTGCTTGGTATGTCTCAAGCACCAATTCACCTTGAGTTTGTCGCAATATGCAAGCACTACCAACTACTAGAGTTAACAACCCGATTTGTAACCCTTTACGATCCCACCAACGTCGTATTGTCACCATATATACCTTTACATACTTATACAAATTAAGTTCTACTTGGATTCTATTTATATAGAACCCAAATAGAACTCAAATAGAACTCAAGTCTGATATTTTTTTTGCTACATATTGCGAGAGCTTTCTGTGACAACTCGTTCCAACTGTTTGAAGTTTTCTAACACACGACCTGTTCCCAGCACAACACAGCAGAGAGGATCGGCGGCAATGTGAGTTATAATCCCCGTTTCATGGCTAATGAGGGTATCTATGCCTTTGAGCAAAGCACCGCCGCCAGCTAACATAATACCTCTGTCAATAATGTCTGCTGCTAGTTCTGGAGGTGTACGTTCCAGTGTCCGCTTCACAGCTTCTATAATTACTGATAGTGGTTCCAACATGCTTTCACGGATTTCTGGGCCTTTGATCGTTACAGTTCGCGGTAGACCAGAAAGCAGGTGTAAGCCTCGGACTTCCATAATCGCGTCATTATCATCATTAGTAGGATAGGCAGAACCAATCCGAATCTTGATGTCCTCGGCAGTCCGTTCACCAATCACTAGGTTATGAACTTTCTTAATATACTGAATGATCGCTTCAGTCAGTTCATCTCCAGCAATGCGTACTGATTCGCTAATCACCGTACCCTGAAGACTCAGCACTGCAACTTCTGTTGTACCACCACCAATATCGATGATCATGTTGCCAGTGGGTTCGGCAACAGGTAGTCCTGCACCAATGGCCGCAGCTACAGGTTCATCGATTAAATATACTTTTCTTGCTCCTGCTTGATGAGCTGCATCCATCACAGCTCGCCTTTCTACTCCTGTGACGCCACTGGGAATACCAATGACAATCCGGGGTAAAATCAAAGACTTACCTTCATTTACACGCTGAATAAAGCTTTTCAGCATTAGCTCGGCTATATCGAAATCAGCGATTACACCATCTCGCAAAGGGCGGAGAGCAATCACATTTCCAGGTGTGCGACCGAGCATTTTTTTGGCTTCTTCTCCTACTGCCAGTGCTACCTTTTGGTTGACATCGATCGCAACTACAGAAGGCTCTTGCAGTACAATACCTTTACCAGATACATAAACGAGAGTGTTAGCGGTACCGAGGTCGATACCCATATCCCATGATGTGCGAAAGTTCCTAAAAATACCCACGCGTCTCTAAGCCCCCTATGTGCGATACTTTTTGACTACAACGGTAAGAATTAATCGTGCTGAATTAGATTACGTTTATATCCTGAGTTGAGTAAACTAGACTATATTTTTATCTGATTCCCAGGAATATCTACTATGTCTCAGTCCTCTATTTTTTGATATTTTTTGGTTAACTTAGTATATCCGTATACTTTTATGTATTTCTCCAAGTAATATGTATAATTTTTCAATTCAATTATATTGTTAACTGTTTAACACATTATTTTCAATAGTTTCACAATTCGCTATGATGAAAGTCGGAATTACTAAGTATGTATGTACTAAAAGGTAACACACATGAGTGTAAATGTTGTCACCCTCATTGGTCGCGTAGGCGGCGACCCAGAGATTAAGTATTTTGAGTCTGGTAGTGTTAAGTGTAAATTGACACTAGCTGTTAATCGCCGCACTAAAGAAGGCGAACATACCGACTGGTTTAATTTAGAACTATGGGGAAAAACGGCGGAGGTAGCAGGTAATTATGTACGTAAGGGCAAACAAATTGCCGTCAAAGGTTCCTTGAAGTTTGACACATGGAGCGATCGTCAAACAGGAGCAAACCGATCATCACCAGTTATCCAAGTAGACCAACTGGATTTATTAGGCTCTAAGCGAGATGGAGAAGGCGGTACAGGAGATATGTCTTCAGAACATTTTTAATTGGGGATTGGACATTGGGGATTGGGCATTGATTATTAGTCCTTTGCCCTTACAAATGACAAAGCGCAAAGTCTGAGCGCCGGCTTCCGGCGATCAGAACTTTGTAAGAGAGGACAAATTACTAATAATTAATAACTAATTTGCAGCGTCACCGATGCTTCTACTTGCTGCTCACCACCAACGACAGGGGTGGAAGCATCAGCTACCTTTGCAGCCTCAGCCCGTAAAAACATGGGTGGTGGAGGTGGACTGGCATTATTAACTTGAATGCTCACTACTTCTTTGGGTTTAAAACCCAAGGCACTGAAAACAGCATCAGCTTGCAGCTGGGCGTCTTGGGTAGCTTCTTTCAATGCTTGTTTTTGAGCAGCCGCGATCGCTTGATCATTCGCAACAAAACTAATGCCGTTAATTTGTGTTGCACCCGCTTTCACTGCATCATCCAATAATGTACCAGCTTTCTCGGTGGGAATGCGAAAACTCACGGTGTTAGTGGCAGCATAACCTGTAATCCGCTGCACATTATTAGTGTAGCTGTAAACTGGGTTAAGTTGAATACCAGTAGTTTGTAATTTTTCGACATTTTGGCTCTTAAGGAACGCAACTACAGCCGATGACCTCCGGGCGGCTTCTTGCTGTACCTCCTGTGCTGTTTTCCCCTGAATTTCCACTCCTAAACTGACTTGTGCCAAGGTTGCAGGAGTTGTTTCCACTCCACGACCAGTGACACTAAGGGTTCGCCACAATTTATCCTTTTCTTGTGCTAACGCAGGTAATACAAAAGTTGTACATAAGAGCAAAGCTAAAGGCAGTATTTTCCACAAGTTCCCATTAAGAAACTGAGAACCAGGTAAAGCGGTTCTAGTCATAAGATTTGCACTCCTCAAAGTATCCACAGATGTTTTTAATAAGCGTATGTAGCAATCTTCTGGTGGCTGTTAAAAGTTAACAGTCACCACAAGTTTTTCACAACTTAAGTGCGATCACTAGATCCGATTTGTATGTTCTTACTTTGACACCGCCATAATCAAAAGCTGAAATGGTTACATTTTTGGATACTAAAAAAATTACACTAGCCTTTTTGGAGATTTGTCGTGGCGTATTGGCTGCTGAAAACTGAACCGGAAAATTATTCCTACTTCGATTTGGAACGGGACGGCAGTACAGTTTGGGATGGAGTCAACAATTCCCTAGCGCTCAAACATCTACGTACCATGCTCCTTGGTGACTTGGCCTTAATTTATCACACAGGCAAAGAACGGCAAGTCATAGGTTTAGCAGAGATAGTTAGTCAACCCTATATCGATCCAGCACTCAATGACAGCAAACGGGCAGTTGTGGATGTGCGGGCATTACAAAGAGTATACCAACCCGTCACCCTAGCCCAAATAAAACAGGATGGTAAATTCACAGATTTTGACTTGCTGCGACTTCCTAGACTTTCTGTAGTCCCGGTTTGGGAAGTCTACTGGCAATACTTGATCGAGTTGACAAATGGTACAAATTAATTTGTGTCAGCTGCCAATTACATCTTCATAGGATGTTTTTCAGAAACGCGTCAAAATCAAAGAGAAGGATTTTCACAGAACCCATGCATTTGTTAGATCCAATCAGCTACTCTTTTCCTCTGTTGGCCAGCGCAACACAAGCCGCAGACAGTTCAATGGTAGTAGCAGCAGTGCTACTAAGCTTAGTAGTCGTTTATCTCGCCAGCAAAGTTGGTGGAGAGTTATCAAACCAAGTGGGTTTACCGCCTGTTTTAGGCGAACTTGTAGGTGGCGTGGTAGTTGGCGTCTCTGTTTTCCACCTTTTAGTGTTTCCAGAAGGCGGCACAGACAGTTCTAGCTCTTTGATCATGTCTTTCCTTCAAATCACTGCTGGTTTAACGCCTGAAGCCACTCCAGCCGTATTTGCAGCGCAGTCTGAGGTCATTTCGATTTTGGCAGAATTGGGTGTGATTATCCTGCTGTTTGAAATCGGCTTGGAGTCGAACTTAAAAGACTTAATGGCAGTTGGTATCCAAGCTACCGTCGTAGCAATAGTGGGGGTAGTAGTACCTTTTGCTGCTGGTACTGTGGGACTAATGACTTTGTTTGGGATTGGGGCTGTACCCGCAATTTTTGCCGGGGCGGCTTTGACTGCTACTAGTATTGGTATTACTTCCAAAGTGCTGTCAGAATTAGGACGACTCAATTCTAAAGAAGGGCAGATTATTCTCGGTGCTGCCGTAATTGACGACGTACTGGGAATCATCGTTTTAGCGGTAGTAGCTAGCCTAGCTAAAGATGGCGTGGTGGATGTAAACAAAGTCATTTATTTGATTATCAGCGCCACTGGTTTTATTTTGGGAGCAATATTACTGGGGAATGTTTTCAATAAGTCCTTTGTAGCGATCGCTGATCAACTCAAAACACGCGGTGGACTGGTAATCCCAGCATTGATTTTCGCCTTTGCTATGGCATACTTTGCCGCCGTCATCCACTTAGAAGCAATTTTGGGAGCTTTTGCGGCCGGTTTAGTTTTGGAAGAGACAGATAAGCGCAAAGAACTGCAAACGCAAGTCTTTCCCATTGCTGATATCTTAGTGCCAATTTTCTTTGTGACTGTTGGGGCAAAGACTGATTTGGGAGTGTTAAACCCAGCAATTCCCGATAATCGGGAAGGTCTAATTATGGCAACTTTCCTGATCACAGTAGCTATTCTCGGTAAAGTAATCACAGGCTTAAGCGTGTTTGGTCAGCCAGGAATCAACCGTTTAGCGATCGGTGTGGGGATGATTCCCAGAGGGGAAGTTGGTTTAGTGTTTGCTGGTGTCGGCGCAGCCAGTGGCGCTCTCTCGAAACCATTAGGAGCAGCAATTATCATGATGGTTATCTTGACAACCTTTTTAGCTCCTCCTTTGTTACGATTTGTATTTCCAGATCCAAAAACCGTGGATGCAGGCTCAGAGCAACTGATTTTAGATGGTTCCTCTGGGACTTCGTTGGTAATTGAACCACCTGCGTCGAGGATGCCAGCATCAAATGATAGTGGCAATTTGGAAGTAACTCCAGAATCGGGCGATCGCTAATTAAAGTCTTGGGTAAATTCTGACTGAGTTCTGAGCGATTTTGCTCGGAACTCAGGACTCTGAATTCACTACTATCACCGGGCTTTGAAGATTTTACGATTGTGTAGTGGAAACTTCTCTCCCCAAATTTCCGTCCCGTGTGATTGTAGAATAATCGTTTGTTTCTAATTTCTACCAGCATTCGGAATGTTATTTATTTCCAGTCTCCCTTGGCTTGTAGGCCTTTATCTGAATATTTTCCAGGTAATTAGGAGTAACATCCATAAATCTTGCTAGATCATCTCACAGTAATGGGAATTATTTACTTAGTGCATTGATGGCAACAAACAAAAAACAGTTATCAGTGAACAGTTATCAGTTTTTAGTTTTTTAGCTTCCTTGGGAGTCAGAGTCCCCCACCTCTAAAGGTGGAAGATTTTACATGGGGATTTAAACTCAATATGAAACCTGATAACTGATTTAAGCGCGTCTTTATACCAGCTTAGAAAATCAAAAAAGGCATCAGAGGTCAAGTTTAGGTGGTGACGATGTGATGATTTACCAATGAGTTGAGATATTGACGGCTCCCATGAACGTGAATTAGGAGAAAGGACTGTGAAATTACACTGGTTACTACCCAGCACTATTGGAACTATCTTCATGCTATCGTCGCCGGCAATGGCTGCGAGACTTGAATCTTGGCGCTTTGATGCTAATCAAAACAGGCTGGAAATTAATACTGTGGGAGCAGTTCAACCCCAAGCACAACTAATTTTTAACCCGACTCGGCTGGTAATTGATTTGCCAGGAACTACATTTGGTCGTCCGCAGCTAACCCAACAGGTGGGCAGTGGAATTCGCTCGATCCGTGTTGGGCAGTTTGATGGAAAAACGACGCGGATAGTTGTCGAACTGACTCCTGGTTATACTTTAGACCCTAAGCAAGTGCAATTTGTGGGCGCAACTGGCGAATCCCCTGCGGGGACACTTGGTGAACGCTGGACAGTGCAATTACCTAAGCCAGAAGTCGATAAAGTTGCCTCATCTCCTAGAAGTGCTTACAGTGTTGTTACCCCAGACTCTGATCCTCAACCTGGTATTTCAAGGGTTGCCACTACTATACAAGGGGCGACTCAACTTGAGAGCTTACAAGTAACAGGCGATGGGTTGTTCATTCGTACCAGTGGTGGTAATCCTCCGATTCGGATAATTCGCAGCCGCGATCGCGCTACGATCTTCATGGATATCTCTGACGCATCCTTATCACCACGTCTGACGCAACAGAATAATATACCCGTTAATAAATATGGTGTTAGCCGCGTCGAATTCACCCGATTACAAACCCGACCTCCTGGTGTCCGTTTGACTTTGCGGGTAGATAAAAATAGTCCAGACTGGCAAGCAACTAATAGTAACAGCGGTGGTTTGGTGGTTCTACCTAGTCGTGTTGTCAGATTGCCTGGAAGTAATAATTCGGACAATCAGTCAGAACGCGTTTCTTTTCCTAGCCGACTATCTGCTAACAACTCACCAGCAACAATTGAGTCTGTACAACTGGCTAATAATGGTACACAACTGCTAATTAGAGCCGACCAAACTTTATCTGCTAGGGGAATCTGGGATAGATCATCAGGTGTGTTCCGCGTCACAATTACCAATGCCAAGTTAGCTGCCAGAGTTACAGGCCCTACTTTTGCTGCCAATAGCCCCATTCTCAGAGTCCGGCTGCAACCGCAAGCACCCAATACAGTTGTTGTTTTAGTTCAACCAGCAGCCGGAGTGCAACTTGGGCAACCCAAGCAAATTGGTGACCAGCTTTTGGTATCAATACAAAGTTCTCATCGGGTTGTCGCACTCCCCGGAAGACCCCCCTTTGCCTTACCAGGGCTACCACCGCCAAACCGGGGGCCATTCCCAGACCCAAACAATCCAAATCCCCAGTTCGCATCACAACCACAGCGCCGAATTACCAATGGGCGAGTGGTAGTCATTATTGACCCCGGACATGGTGGCAAAGACTCTGGAGCGCTTGGCATTGGGGGGGCACGCGAAAAGGATGTTATCTTGCCTATCGGTAGAAGGCTGGCAGAGATTTTGCAGCAAAATGGTGTACAAGTAATTATGACCAGGGATTCTGACTATTTTGTTACCCTTCCCGGACGGGTGCAATTATCAGAGCGAGCTCATGCTGATGTATTTGTTAGCATCCACGCTAATTCAGCAGGTGCGAGTCGTCCCGATGTTAATGGCTTGGAAGTCTATTATTACGACAGCGGTCTGGGTTTAGCTCGCATTGTCCGCAGTAGCATTCTCCAAAGTATTGGGACTATCAAAGACAGGGGAGTGCGGCGAGCCAGATTTTATGTTCTCAGAAAAAGTTCTATGCCCTCCATTCTCGTGGAAACGGGTTATATGACTGGTCGAGAGGATATGGCTAGACTGA
The DNA here is from genome assembly GCF_036917275.1 of Nostoc sp. Lineage (GTDB taxonomy): Bacteria > Cyanobacteriota > Cyanobacteriia > Cyanobacteriales > Nostocaceae > Nostoc. The sequence goes on along the minus strand of NZ_JBALDF010000035.1, from coordinate 41,814 downwards.
GAACCTCAGCTTACCAAAATAAAATGGCAGAGGCGATCGCTCGTGGTGTTCTTCAGTATCTAAAGAGAAGATAAGTAATTTAGTCGAAATTATTGAGTAAATACATCTAATCTTTACCATTTTTATCCAATTTAGTAGTAAAACAATTTAAGTATTTTTGCGGTGGGACAGAAGTAGCTTCTTTATTATTGTCATCTGATGCTTTGCAAGCCATGCAATTTTGGATTTTGGACTTTCCTGCGGAACGCTACGCGTAGCTTACTTCCACGAAGTGGTACGGCAACTCTTAGAGACGCTCTTGCGAACGCTTCAGTCGAACGATTTCAGATTTTGGTGCAGCCGATATTAAGGGTTTCCACGCCACTTGCTTTATGTCGGGAAACCGTAAGGGCGCACTGCCTCCTTTATGCCGGGAAACCCGTCCACAATGAGCGACTGTACCAAGCCATTGGCGCAGCGTCTCCCCTTGGGAGAAGGGATTGACCCCACTGATAAAAGGATGGGGCTTAATAATTTTGAATTTAGAATGATTGAATTATTTAAGGTCATAAGGGGTGTTAGTCTAGCAAGACGTTAGTCTGGCATGAACCAAAAATCAAAAAATCTAAAATTGGGAATCTAAAATCTAAAATTGACAGTCAAATTTATCTGAGCTAATGGCATGGCAAATTCAGAAGAGCGTGCTATATTTTACCCCATTAGCTGTGTCTTAATAACAGCGCAAAACTCAAGTGGGCGCGGTGATGGTGTGAGGATTTGCCAATATGTTGAGATGTTGACGGCTCCCATGAATGTGAATCAGGAGAAAGGACTGTGAAATTACACTGGTTACTATCCAGTACTATTGGAACTATCTTCATGCTATCGTCGCCAGCAATGGCCGCGAAACTTGAATCTTGGCGTTTTGATGCCAATCAAAACAGGCTAGAAATTAATACTTTAGGGAATGTTCAACCCCAAGCACAATTAATTTTTAACCCAACTCGTTTGGTAATTGATTTGCCAGGAACCACATTTGGGCGTCCGCAGCTAACCCAACAGGTGGGTGGTGCAATTCGTTCAATCCGTGTTGGGCAGTTTGATGAACAAACAACGCGCATAGTCGTTGAGGTGACTCCTGGTTATACTTTAGACCCCAAACGAGTACAATTTGTTGGCAGAACTGGCGACCGTTGGACAGTGCAATTACCTACGCCAGAAGCCGAAAATGTCCCCTCAAGAAATACTGTGGGGCAACAAGAACAAGCTATAGCAACAGAAACTTCACCGAGAACATCTCCACCAGTGTTCTCCCAAAGAGATATTTACAACGTGGTGACAACAAATCCTGTCAATCCACCTAAAAACGGAATGCTTGTCGCCAGGGGTACTCAAATTGAGAACTTACAAGTCACAGGCGATGGTTTTTTCATCCGTACCAATGGTGGTAATCCTCAGATTAAGGTTAATCGTAGCAACGATCAGAGGGCAATTAACATCGATATTGCTGGCGCAACTTTATCACCAATTCTAAAGCAGCGGGATTTGTCGATTAATCGCTATGGTGTCAGCCGGATTCAATTCAGCCAACTGCAAACAAGCCCATCTGTTGTTCGCCTGACTTTACAGGTAGAGGAAAATAGTCCCAATTGGCGAGCAACCACTAGTAGTCTTGGTGGTTTTGTCGTTCTGCCCAGTCGTGGCGTTGCCCAGTTGCCTGGAGGTAACAATCCACGTCCTATACCATCTACTAACACCTCACCTGCTACTATTGAGTCTGTGCAACTGGCTAATAATGGCACACAATTGCTGATTAGAGCCGACCAAGCTTTATCTGCTACAGGGGGCTGGGATAGAAGTTCTGGTCTGTTCCGCATAACTATCAACAATGCTCGGTTAGCTCCCAAAGTCACAGGCCCGACTTTTAATCCTAACAGCCCTATCTTGCGAGTCCGCCTGCAACCACAAGAATCGAATACTGTCATCGTCTTGGTTCAACCAGCAGCCGGAGTGCAAATTGGGGAACTCAACCAGGTTGGCGACGAGCTTTTGGCTCTGGAATTACAACGCTCTGGTAGCGTCACAGCGCCTATTGCTTTACCTCCTCTGCCGTCGCCGAACCAAGGTCAATTCCCAAACCCTACAGATATTCCCCGGACAATTTCGCAGCCACGGCCACACCCCTCGGTTCCCAAAGGGAAATTGCTAGTAGTTATTGACCCAGGACATGGTGGAAAAGATTCAGGTGCCCCAGGTCTGGGTGGACTTTTAGAAAAGGATGTAATCCTACCTATTGGTAAAAGGGTAGCAGCAATTTTAGAGCAAAATGGTGTACAAGCGGTATTAACGCGGGATGCTGACTTTTTTGTAGAACTTCAAGGACGGGTAGAAATTGCCGAGCGAGTTAATGCGACTGCGTTTGTCAGCATTCACGCTAATTCCGTTGATAATCGCCCTGACGTGAATGGGTTAGAAGTATATTATTACGACAGCGGTTACGCTCTGGCTGAAGTAGTTCGCAATACCATTCTCCAAGATATCGGTACTATCAAAAACCGAGGAACCCGCAAAGCTAGATTCTACGTCCTCAGGAAAAGCTCTATGCCCTCGATTTTAGTGGAAACAGGCTACATGACTGGTTACGAGGATAATCCCAGATTAGGAACGCCAGAATATCAAAATCGGATGGCAGAAGCGATCGCTCGTGGCATCCTCAAATACTTACAGCAGAGGTAATATAATACAAATTACTAATTAAAGAGGTGGTATTTAAACTTCTTTTACGTGCAGAATTTAGTAGTCAATTTGCAGATTGTCTGCTAAATTCTGTATTTTAAATCCAAAAACCTAAATCAACATCTGCCTGTGTATTCATCTTCCATCTTTGAAGGGAATCTTGACGATTTTTCGGCTCTTGAACCCCAACGGGCCCCAATTGGCATCTTTGATAGTGGTGTGGGTGGACTGACGGTACTGCAACAACTATATCGGCAACTCCCCAATGAATCAATTGTTTACTTTGGGGATACAGCTCGACTTCCTTACGGAATTCGTTCACAAGCAGAAATTTTACAATTTACGCGGGAAATTATTACCTGGCTACAACAGCAGCGGGTAAAAATGGTGATTATGGCTTGCAACACCAGTTCTGCCCTAGCCCTAGAAACGGTGCGTCATGAATTCAGCATACCCATTTTGGGAGTGATCCTACCGGGTGCAAAAGCAGCGGTGCAGCAAGGAAAGCGGATTGGTGTGATTGCCACTCCAGCTACAGCTAAGAGTAATGCTTATAAGCACGCTATACTCGAAATTGCTCCTGATGTCCAAGTCTGGCAAGTCGGATGTCCAGAGTTTGTGCCACTCATCGAGCAAAACCGCATTCACGACCCCTACACTGCTGAAGTTGCACGAGCCTACCTAAAACCTTTACTAGAGCAGGAAATTGACACCTTAGTTCACGGCTGTACCCATTATCCTCACCTTACACCAGTATTGCGATCGCTCCTCCCCTCTCAAGTCCAATTGGTTGACCCGGCTGTTCATGTTGCCGCAGCTTGTGCCCAAGAGCTAGACTTGCTAGGCTTAAGAAATACTCACCTCCCACTGCCAACTCGCTTCGCCGTCAGCGGTTGTCCGCAACAGTTTTCCCAGTCAGGAGTGCAGTGGCTAGGCTATACCCCAATGGTTGAAGAGGTTTGCTTTACAGATACCGCTATTTCCCAACTCCAATAAAACTCGGTATTAGGTGTTAAAAGTTTTGAATTAATAACTCCTAACCCCTCACTCCTAACTACTGACTATTAACTGCTTGAGTCACCTTTGTCCTTACTGATATCTCCTGCTTGTGTTTTTCTTCGGCAGATGAAGGGAAACTTGTAAGAACAGTCCTTGCACCCGTTCGCTTTGCCAGTGCTAATAACAGGTAGACTGTGAACAAATATCCAGACGCTAAAATAAAAATCATCATAGGTATACTTCCGTAAATCATTGTTCTACCAGCACCTTTCTAAACGAATATAAAATTCCACAAAATTAGTAGAACCTCAGCCAACCAAGTGCATTCTTGATGGCTATAGTTTCCTATGGTAAAATTAGCTGTAGATAATAAATTCTTTACGGACAAAGAATTTATTATCTAATGCGACTTCTCGCAGACCATAGATCCCACAGCAGTTAGATTGCCCTTTAGCAATCTAAAACTACGATTCTTTGCGATCTACTTGATCTGCATTCTTTTTGCTCACACTGCTGCTAAATGAGCAATGCTCGCGCTCAACCTGCGCTGAAGACGTGTAGCCGCTTCCCTAAGGGATATCACATAGCTCCAAACCAGGAGTTTCGCGGATTCGCAGGAAAAATCAAAGGAATTATTCCCTTAATCTAGGCTACGAGTAATTATTTTAGACTCACATTACTAAGCTAGTAAAATCAACTAGTACGTGACTTGACTTTTGGGATGTGAATATCTGAAAAATTTAAAATTCCTATATTTTAGCCTAACACAACCATCCTGAATTTTAAGCCCACTTGAGTGCTAAATTTCAAATTTTTTGAATAGCTACACTTCAGTCCTGAAAAATTCCTTATTACCTATTGGTGACCATTTTAAATTACATTAATTTTGTCAATAAGTAATATTGCTCAAATTGTGTTTTGATCTGTGGTGGGAAACTACCTAATACAATTTAAGCTGATATTTATTCCCATATACTGGTAATTCTGGTTATAAGTTAATTTAAAACATAAATTTGTAAAAAATAAGCATAATTGCTTATTGACAAATACATTGCTAACTCTAAAAATCACCGATAGACTCATGAATCTGGGATTACCTTATGAAAACTTTGCGCTGGCACAGGGTTATCTTAAAATGAGTAGAGGATATGTAAACTTTCGTAACCTAAGTCAGAGTCCGCCCATCCATGACCCCAGCCACCTCCATGTTTACCCCTGTGGAAGCAGACCTGCGACTACTAGCAGATAACCTAAAACAGCTAGTTGGAAATCGTCACCCCATTCTGTTTGCAGCAGCCGAACATTTATTCGGAGCTGGGGGAAAGCGTATCAGACCAGCAATCGTCCTGCTAATATCGCGGGCAACAATGTTAGATCAAGACATTACGCCGCGTCACCGCCGCCTAGCTGAGATTACAGAAATGATTCACACAGCAAGCTTGGTACATGACGATGTAGTAGATGAATCAGACGTGCGGCGAGGCGTTCCTACCGTTCATAGTTTGTTCGGTAATCGCATTGCCATATTAGCAGGAGATTTTCTTTTTGCTCAATCGTCCTGGTATTTAGCAAACTTAGACAATTTGGAAGTTGTGAAACTCCTCTCAGAAGTCATTATGGATCTGGCTACTGGGGAGATCCAGCAGGGACTAAATCGTTTTGATGCTGGGATCTCTATTGAAACTTACCTCCAGAAGAGTTATTACAAAACAGCTTCGTTAATCGCCAACAGTTCTAAAGCTGCTGGGTTACTTAGTGAAGTTTCGCAAGAAACTGTTGAGCATCTGTATAGCTACGGTCGTCATTTTGGTATAGCATTTCAAATCGTTGACGACATTCTAGATTTCACCAGTACAACAGATACCTTGGGTAAACCAGTGGGGTCGGATCTCAAAAGTGGTAATCTGACTGCACCTGTTTTATTTGCTTTAACGGAAAAACCATCCTTGGAAGTGCTGATTGAGAGAGAGTTTGCTCAAGAAGGGGATTTAGAGCAAGCACTGGAACTGATTCAAGATAGTCAAGGTATACAACAGGCGCGAGAGTTAGCTGCTCATCATGCTAAGTTAGCAATTGAACATCTTGCAGTTCTCCCACCCTCAGAATCTCACCAGGCATTGATTAATATAGCTGAGTACACACTGAGTCGCCTCTATTAAATTAGTTATCAGTTAACAGGTACAGAATGAGAATTTAGACCTTAAGTTAAACCTTTCACCTGTTTTTAGGTGGGGGAATCTGGCTCAACGGTAAACTCAAATTTAAAAAATGTTCACTGATAACTGTTTGTTAACCAATTTTAGATTAAAGGGAAAGTTAAGGCAATCGCCTGGTTATTTAAAAGCCTAAAAGGGTAGTAACTGGCATTAATTTTTCTTCATCATAAACTTTTTCAAACAAATTTGAGATTTAAAATTTTGGATGTTGGATTGTATAGAAACAATCCAACATCCAAAATTTTTCTATGCAATATCAGGGGGTATCTGTTTAGGCGATCGCTGTTGTCGCAACTGTTGTTGCATGAGTTTTTCTAGGTCAGCTCGCCGAATTTCAACGGTATGAGTGGTCTTACCCGGCGTTTCCAAAAAAACGATACTATCTACGGGCTCCAATGCCACCAATTGGAACAAAATATGGGTGACAGGAATAATTTTAGCTAGCATTTGAGGGTCAAGCCCAGCAGGGGGAATTAGAGAGACATCCTGTATGGTAGGAAAAGCGTAAATCACACGTTTTTCCAATCCTGGATTAGCACGATTGCTCAATGTAGTTAAAACCCAGCTTTCCTCTGAATTTTGGAGAATATAGTATTGGGAGTAACGTAATTTTTGAGCGATCGCTCTAAGGGCAGGAGCAATTGCTGCAACAAGATGTGGTGTCATCCCATCGCGGGGCGCATTGTCAATCAGCAATTGAATTTGTGCTTCTAAATCCATAATGACTTGTATACGGCTCCTGGGTAATGGCAATAACATCTATCAAAGTGTGAACAATCCCATCAAAGTTGGGAATAATAAAATCAGCCATATCCTGAATGTAGGATTGGTCTGCGTTTAGCTTATACATAAAACGGAAAAAACCAATACCCACAGTCATACAGGTTGTATTTAAGTAAGTTAGGGTCTTTTGAAAACCGAGACTATGAATTCAGCCGCAACCGCAACTATTCCATCTGTAACTATTCTGGGAGAAAATTCTAAAGGCGTGGAGGTGATCTTTCAACTCCTGTCCAGGGAGTTTCAGCAGTCAACCAAAGCTTCGGAACAGAATTGCCACGATGTAGCAACACGTATTACCACCGAAGTATATCGAATTTGCCATGAAAGCAAACGTATCCAAGCTTCTGGGTCTGTAGAAAGCTCGGCGCTCACCCTAGCTCGGCATCGGCTACAACAATGTCTCAGGTACTATCAGTTGGGTTCAAATCGGGGCAGGGTAGAATTACACAGCACTCTGAGTGCAATTATTTATCGATACATTAATCCTCCTCAGAAGCAATTGAGTTATCAAGGGCGGCTGACTATAATTGAAGATTTCTTACAGAGTTTTTATCTGGAGGCATTAAACGCTTTCCGGCGAGAAAATCAACTTGGCCCTACTTATCGCCCTCAGACGCTTCTAGAATTGTCCGAGTACATGGCATTTACCGAGCGCTACGGCAAGCGACGCATTCCCTTACCAGGCCGTCAGCAGCAGCTAATTATCCTGCGGGCGCAAACTTTTTCCCAACAGCAGCCCCCAGAAACCAGCGTAGATATAGAACAAGCCGCAGAAGGCAGCAATAGTGAAGCCGATGGTTCTTGGGAAGAGCCAGCAGTGCAGCAATTGCGCTCCACAATGGCAACGCAAGCCGAACCTGAACCCGAAGAAGATACCTTGCGCTCCGTTGTGGTTACGGAATTAATGAATTATCTCGAACAACGGCAACAATCTGACTGCGCTGATTACTTTTCCCTCCGCCTCCAGGATCTATCAGCACAGGAAATTGAGTCGATTTTAGGTTTAACCCCTCGTCAGAGAGATTACTTGCAGCAGCGCTTTAAGTATCATTTGATTCGGTTTGCTTTGTTACACCGTTGGGAATTAGTTCACGAGTGGCTGGAAGCTTCTTTGCACACCAATTTGGGCTTAACTCCCCAGCAATGGCAAGTATACACAGCACAGCTGGACAATAAGCAACGGTCTTTACTAGAGTTGAAGCAACAAGGACAAGCCGATGAAAAAATAGCAAAAACTTTAGGGCTGTCAATGGCACAACTTCAAAAACGATGGTTTAAGATTCTTGAGCAAGCTTGGGAAATTCGTAACTCATTAGTGTCCGGATCAGGTGCATCTACTCATGAATAGTGACTCAGAATCCTTACAACACCAGTGTCTCGATTGGTTATTGACAGATGATGTCAAAAATAACGAGCAATCGGTATGTGAGGAAAATGACGGGGTAGAAAACCTCCTCAAGGAAGCCACTGCTTCAAAAAGCAGTCAGCCAAAATTGGGAGGAACGCCCCAGGCCCTTCAATTGGGAGAAATTCCTACTGTGCAAGATCGTTTCCAAGCCGTCCTTAAGCGTCGGTTACAAATCCAAGTCCAAGACCACCCACCTTTGTTTCCCTGGGAAACACAATTAATCGACTATCCCGATTTTGTTGATGAGCCGTCAATGACGCTCGTTCCTACCTGGGGGTGGATGGTACAACAGTCGAAGCTGAAACTGCCATGTCCCTTGCCGGAGAGAGTTTTCCAGCAATTGCTGGAACAATGTCAGGCATTGGTGACATCTTCAGTACCTCTGGGGGCAAAATTAGTTCAGGTGGTGGAGAACTTTTTTCCCAACGAGTCTCAAGCATTAAACGATATAGCTGGATTGGTGCTAAGAAGCACCTATCGGTCTGTAAATACTCTGGAAACAATACCCAATATTCAGAGCGATTACTCAGATTTACAACCACGTCAACAGATGGCTTTGTCGTTGCTAGCAGCTAAACAACTGCTGGAAAATCTGACTCTACCACTTTCAGCAACCAGTCCAGTGGTAGAAAGACAATGGCTAACCAGTGTCGGTAATTTGAACATTAGAGTAGAGTATCAGTCTGTAGGTAAACTTACGAGGTTACTTGTTCAGGCTGAGTTACCCGTTAAAGGAACTTTGACACTTCGCGGAAGTGGCACCTTAGCAATGGCAACCTCTTCTACTTCGGGATACTTAAGTGTAGAGTTAGGCTGCGAACAACTTAACCCAATTTATACCCTGGAAGTTGAGTTTCCAGAAATAGACCAACAGCCATTGTTGTTCGTGATTAGTCCCACGATTTAGTTTAAATTGCCAGCGCTAGCACACTACGTCGATATATATTAAGAGGATTTTCCTGGTTTTGAAGCTTATCCTATTTTTCAACAAGTGGTGATTAGGGTGTTTACGAGAAGTAGCTATTACAAAGACACGGGGACACGGAGAAAGTATTTGATAATTTCTCCGTGTCTTTACGTCTCTGGCTGCATCTTCCGCTATCGATTATTTCTTTGACAAGTAGTAAGGTAGCTAATTACATCCCCCCGATTGTGTCTGTTGCATCTACATCATTGCTTCGCTTAGACTCAAATGTTTAACTTATCCAGGATGAATCGGTTTTGGCGTCTCCCTGTAGGTAATTTCTGGCGGCATATGCAGGGGTCGCCTTTAATAGAAGTGGAAGATTCAATTTTCTTGCGGGTGCTGGTGCTAGCGTTGGTTATTTTGGGAATTGTGGTGACGGATATTGCCGCCGAGACTTCATTCAGTTTTTGGGCGTTACCCCTGAGTGGATTGGGTGGGATTTGGAGTTACTATCGTCGCCGTGATGCCAATGTTGCAGTTAAGTTTTGCATCGCTATTGGAATGTTACTAGCGCTGGGTGCTTTCTTTGCGCGGTTAGTGGGAGAGTTGAATGATACGCGGTTGAGTTTGGCGGAGTTATTGATTCAACTCCAGGTGTTGCACAGCTTTGATACACCCCGCCGCAAAAATTTAGGTTATTCGATTGTCATAGGACTGATTTTATTGGGGGTAGCGGCAACCCTAAGTCAGACATTAGCATTTGCACCTGTATTGCTGTTATTTTTAGCGATCGCTCTGCCAACTTTAGTATTAGATTATCGCTCACGCTTGGGTTTGCAACCATTAAAAGCTCAAAAGGAAAAACTCAATCAGAATTCCTCAACTCTTAATTTTAAATTTTTAATTCTGAATTTTTTGCTAATTGTCGGTCTGGGGCTGGCAATTTTTGCTCTTTTACCCCGATTCCCTGGCTATCAATTACGGAATTTTCCTGTAAGTTCTCCTATCGAGTTAAAAAACAATTTTACAGGTCGTAGTATCATCAATCCCGGTTATGCCCGCCAAGGGAAAGGTAATAATCAAGGTAGTGGTAGCGGTGGTACAGGACAAAATAAAACTGGTGAACCAGGGAAAGTAGATAATAACTTTTATTACGGTTTTAATAGTCAGATTAACCAAAACCTGCGGGGCGAGATGAAACCTAAAGTTGTAATGCGGGTGCGATCGCAAGCTGAGGGTTTTTGGCGAGTGCTAGGATTTGACCGTTATACAGGTAAGGGATGGGAAGTTTCTCGTAATGAAGATGTTATGACCATGAAGCGATCGCCTTGGTCTTACCAAATTTTCCTGAACCAACCTCTGATTATAGGTAAAACCCAAGAGATAGTACAAACTTATACAGTAGTGGCGGATTTGCCTAACCTAATTCCGGCGATGGCTTATCCTAAAGAGATTTATTTTCCGACAGCAATGATCGCTGTTGATACAGAAAATGGATTGCGATCGCCTGTGGAATTATCAGAAGGACTCACCTACACAGTAATTTCTGGAGTACCATACCGCGATCGCACTTTGTTAGGTGAAGCTTCTACTAAATATCCGCAACAGATTAAGAAGCATTATCTCCAAATTCCTCCCGAAATTGCCGAAAAAGTCCGACAACGCACCGAAGAAATTCTCGCTAACTACAATCGAGAAGGGGTATCAAAGTCTTTTAAAAGTTTGGATTCACCTTATGAAAAGGCTCTCTACTTAGCTCAATACCTGAAGCAACACTATTCTATTCCCCAAAATCCCTTAGATTTGCCTTATTTGGGACAAAAAGATGACTTAGTAGAAGCTTTTTTATTCAAATATAAAGGTGGTTATCCAGACCACTTCTCAACAGTTCTTACGGTGATGCTACGTTCCATTGGTATTCCAGCGCGGTTAGTAGCAGGGTTTAGTTCAGGAGAATTTAATCCATTTACAGGGCTGTATGTTGTCCGTAATACTGACGCTTATGCGATGACGGAAGTATATTTTCCGAAATATGGCTGGTTTGCCTTTGACCCCATTCCCAATCATCCCCTTATACCTCCATCAGTAGAAGATACTCAGACTTTTAGTGTATTGCGCCAGTTGTGGCACTGGGTTGCTGGATGGTTACCTTCTCCGGTGACAGGTTTGTTGAATAATATATTTGAGACAATATTTAGGTGGGTGATTAGAGCGATCGCTTGGTTTTTAGCTTTATTCTCTCAAGGTTGGTTTGGTGTATTAACTGGCTCAATTTTGACAACTACAGCAGCTTTCTTCGGTTGGCTAGGTTGGGGACAATGGCGAGAGTGGCGCAACCGCCGATGGTTAAAGAAATTGCCAGCAATGGAGAGCCTTTATCAACAAATGCTGCAATGGACAACTCAAAAAGGTTTAGGTAAGCATCCAGCACAAACACCTTTAGAGTATGCCAAAGGATCATACCACCATCATGCCCCAGCAACTGCTGAGGTAATAGATGAGATTAGCCAAGCCTATGTTAGTTGGCGTTATGGTGGTCATACGCCTAACTTGAAGCGACTGCGGCAAAGATGGCAAGAACTGAAAAAGACTGCGAAGTAACTTATTGATAAATTACATAAGAAGGTGTCTTTTAGCAGGACTTAGTGGCAACACGGAAGCGAAGTCAAAGCCTAAATTAGTCCTGTACCGCATTGTTTAAAATTGAAATTGTAAATTGCTAAGTAATGAGCATCTATCCGCCTGATGAATTTCAAGTTAATCGCTTTGACGTTACTCCAGAACAATTAAAAAAGTTTATTTCCCTTGTATTCAGAAGATGTGATGAGACAGAAATCGATGTTTTTTTGAGAGCAAACCCTGAAATACTAGCATTTGTTTCTGTTTTCTTTTTAACAGGGCATCACAATGCCTGGGTTATTCCTCAACAGCTTATTCGTCCGCGTGTTGGCTCACAAACAAAAGGTTTGAAACCTGATTACTTATTTGCAGGAGAGAACTCGGATGGAATTACGTGGTGGGTTCTAGAGTTAAAAGGAGCAAACGAGACTATTTGGATTGAAGATAAGAATGGTGATTTCCGGTTTGGAGATGCAGCAAATAGAGGAATTAATCAACTTACAAGATACATTGACTATTGCACTACAAATCAAGAAACAATGAGAAGTGCCTATGGAATAACGACATTTACAGAACCGATAGGTATTTTAATCATTGGGAGGGAGCATGAGTTTAAAAATAATCAAGAAAAACGAAGATTAAAAGCACGTCATAATAAAAATAATTATCATCTTCAAATCCGAACTTACGATGCTCTGATTCGCAAAATAGCCGAGGCTGGACAGATATCTTACAAGTTACCTTGGTTACAGAAACTACAAATAAATTTATTGACTACTAAACCTGGGGATGATGTACAATACGAAGCCATAGAAACTGATATAGATGAAGAAAATTCGCCATTTTAAATGGGCATTACCCTAAACTTTGCTTTAACACTAATCTCCTAAAACTTTAAATCGTGTATTATCTCATTAATTACCTCAAGTTAGCTCAACTTGAAACACTGGCAGAACTTAGCCTCACATTTGCATCAAATATTGAAGAGTAGCGACAAAAACCGTGGTAAAACACAGCTCACCAACCAACAGCACGGTAGTTGACCCAGCTACTGCTAGCACCGTATGAGTCAAAGATAGCGATCGCAATTAGTGGACTGAAATTTTCTCTTTTCTTTCACAGAGTTTAGTCATCTACATTGCTTAAAATCTTGTATTCAGTCCTCTTGAGAGGACTTTAGCTATTAGCTTTGGAATTTATTCCCAAACGGGATAGCAACGAAGCAAGTAATTGAAAAGATGTTGGTAATGACAAGCCTTAAAAGGAGGAAATTAAATATTAGCTGTTGTTTTGGATTTCGTCTAACTTGGCACGCACTGCCTGGATATCCTGCCACATCAACCATTTCGGCGCACCTCTTTCCTTAGAAGGATTACGCAGCAAATAGGAAGGATGAAAAATTGGCATACACAAACGCCCTTCCCACTCCAGCCACTGGCCGCGAATTTTCGTAATCCCGCGCTTATCGCCAGTGATTCCTTTGACAGCAGTTGCACCGGTTAACAAAATTATTTTAGGGTCAACTAGGCGAATTTGTTCTAGTAAGTAGGGTAGACAAGCTGCCACTTCTGTTGGAGTAGGAACTCTATTATCTGGTGGGCGACATTTATTTATATTGGCAATGTATACATCCTGCTCAGTAGTCAGATTTACAGATGCCAAAATCTTCTCTAGCAACTGCCCTGATCTGCCTACAAATGGTAAACCCGTTTCATCTTCATTTTGACCAGGCGCTTCTCCTATAACCATGATTGGTGCTTTGAGATTACCGCGTCCGACAACAGCATGAGTCCGAGTGTCTCCCAATGCACAACGGTGGCAGCGATCGCAATCCTGTGTTAACTCCGTGATGCCAGAATATGTTCCCGGAGCGATCGGAATTTTAGCGTCCGTGGGAATCAGTTCTTGTTGGCTAAAGGTTGAGTCGTCGAAAAGGCTGAGTTGGGTTTCGCTGCTCATGAAAATCAGGATTTTGGTATCAGCACCTGTCATATCTGAATTAAATACCGCTTTTGTTGCAGATTTATCAGAATAAATAGACTTTTGCTGATTACTTATTATTTATACAAATCTTATTGTATCAGTTAATTTGAGACAAAATTCAGTCATGATAAAAGTAGTGCCGTCCTAAGATGCTGGGGGAAACCATGTCACATACCCCACTTTTTGCCGATCGCACCCATGCGGGTGAGCAATTGGCGCGAGTGATTCATGATGTTTTAACTCAGCAAACTATTGATTCTGGGATAAAGCCTGTACCAATTGTTTATGCTTTGCCAAGAGGGGGTGTCCCATTAGCAGCACCAATAGCCCGTCTTTTGGATTGTCCGTTGACAATTGTTGTGGCGAAAAAGATTAGCCATCCAGAAAATCCAGAGTTAGCAATTGGTGCAGTGACTACTTCTGGAAATGTTCTTTGGACTGATCAAAAGCTATTTCGCCCTAAACATGATGCGCGGTGGCGGGAAGTGGCTTTAAATAAAGCCATCAACCAAGCTAAATCTCTTGAAGCTCAATTAATTCCTGCTTGTCCGCAGGTGAATGCCGAGAATGCTACGCTCATTTTAGTTGATGATGGCATTGCCACAGGTATGACAATAGCGGTAGCGGCAATTGCTATCAAAGCGCTTTCTCCAGCAGCAGTTTGGCTATGTACTCCAGTAGCGCCACAAAAATTGCTACCCTGGTTACAACAGTGGGGCGATCGCACAATTGTCTTGCAAACACCGGAACCCTTCTTGAGTGTGAGTAATTTTTATGCCCAATTTCCTCAAGTAGATACATTAGAAGTTATCCGATATCTCCAGCAACAAAAGACAATGGGGGAAATGGATCTGTGCGAGTAATTTTAAATTTTGAATGAGTAAATTTTAAATTGTTTTCCCCTCTACCTTTTTAATTATTGGAGATTTTCCTTACTGGTATTACATTTGGTTGACTGACAAAAGTCTAGGACTTACGCACACTCTACGAATTCTTGGCGCTCTTGGCGTCTTGGCGGTTCGATAAATTAAGCTTTTTGGCAATTTTTGCGTAAGTCCTAAAGTCCTCAAAGTTTTGTTTTTTCGCTTTCATCCAGCTTGGAATCAATTCCCAAGTGAATAGCTTAAGTCTACTAAAGTAGACTCAAAAGTATATCCAGTCCACTAAAGTGGACTGGAGCTATGAGCAATCAATTTATTGCAGGGCGGGTTAAGGTGCAACGCATTCATATTTGTCAGTCAACCAGGGTATTGCATAGCTTTGGCGTAATCGCCCAAGGCATAGCAAGCAGCTTTCAAACGAGCAAGAGCTTCTTCTTCACTGCGCCGATCTTTCATACTCCTAGCTAAAAGTAAACGTTCTTCATAATATGTAATTGCTTTGTTATAGTCACCCAAAGCTTCACAAGCAACTCCTAAACTACCTAAAGACTGTTCTTCGCTACGGTTGTCTTGAATTTCTCTAGCTAATTGCAACCGCTCTTCATAATACTTAATGGCTTTGACATAATCATATAAGGCATAACAAGCATTACCTAGATTTTTTAGCACCTGAGAAGCACTACGAACATTTTTTAAGGAGCGTGCTATTACTACACATTGCTCATAGTAGGCGATCGCTTTTGGGTAATTGTCCAAAGCATACCAAGCATTACCCAAATTCTTGAGTACCTGTTCCTCACCCCAATTATCTTTGAGTTCCCGCACAATTTCTAGGCTTTGCTGCTGATACTCAATTGCCTGTGTAAAGTTACCCAAAGCTTTATAAACCAATCCCAAATTATTCAGTGCAGCCAGTTGACTCCGTTTGTCTTGCAGCTGCTGGGTTATTTTCAAACACTTTTCCAGAAACTCAATAGCCTTACTATAGTCATTTAGATGACGGTATGAATTGCCTAAATGGGAAAGTGCTTGCATTTGCAATGCTAAATCTGAGGTGTTGTAGAGCAAAGACAAACACTGTTGGGAGTGACAGATAGCAGCCTTGTAGTCTCCGGCGCTGTAAGTTACTAATCCTAAAAAACAAAGCACCTGTGCCTGTTTTTGCAAATCCCCAATTGCCTGAAACAACCCCAAGGATTGTTGTAAAGATTTCATCGCCGTAAGGAATTCACCAGCTTGCTGCTGTTGAATTCCTTGCCGTAGTAGCTTGGACGCTTCTGATAAATTGTCGTCACTTTCCTGTGGAGGTAGTATTTCTGCTTGTGAACCAGAGTCAAATTCATGGGTAATTGTATTACGCTTCACTGATTTTAGGTGTGTTATGGGTAATTGCAGGGGAACTGTATTTTTCGCTCTGTTATTCCATTCGCCTTTAGACATCAACCCATTCCTGTTAAGTCTGCTGGTAAATCTAGTGTTCCCAAAACCAGAAGGTATCTTTCATCAGGTTGGTTTAGCACAGCATAGGTTAAGTAGGGGTGAGAGTTGATCAATGAAGCGATCGCTTCGTTATTGAATCGTTGATCGAGGCTTTGAGATTACCACTCATGAAGAGTAAGAACTATGCTACGCTTTGGCTCTTTGGGGTTCTTGGGGTTTAATAAATAATCAAGCGGACATGATATTAGTTGTAGGAGTTTGCTGAAGTTAAGATAAGGAATATTAATAATTAATCCCCCCTTTCCTCCTGAAAAAGCGGGGCTATGTCCGCTATTTCTGAGAGTAATTGGGAGGATATTCAAGAGATAAATGTAACTAATCTTCAAGTATTAATTACTTACTCAATTTAAATGGACTTGCTAAAAGTTAAGTATTGGTTGCACCAACTGGCACAGAGACATTTGCCACAGAGCCATTATTTAGGATAGGTTGACGGGTTTTCAAGTCAAATTTGAAGCCATGTGGCAAAATATGAAGCTTTGCTCCGCAAATCGCCAAAGACTCATCCTTCAAAATTTCGCCCATATTGTTATATGTAGCTTCTGATTCATCAACAATTGTGACAGCGCCTTGGCCAATAACTTCAACTTGGTTATCTGTCACTACCATAGCGGTATTCTCGTCAATACCAAATCCCAAAACAGCAGGCTGTAGTATCAAAGCTGAAATTAAGCGTCCCAAGCGTCCGCGCTGAGAAAAATGCTGGTCGATTACCACCCCCGGTAAAAAACCTAGACCGGGACCCATTTCAACAGCTTCAATCCTTGGATGTGTTTCTGAATCCCCTTCTACAATCATTACATCTGGCATCACAGCAGCACCCGCACTGGTGCCTGCGATAACTACACCTTCAGAGAAACGTTTGTGAATCGCTGTATCTATTTCAGTGTCCTTGAGGATGCTGGTAATCCGAGCTTGGTCTCCCCCAGTAAAAAATACCCCAGTTGCTTTATTAATTGCTTCCAATGCGGTAGATGAAGATGCATCTTCGCGCGTTTCTGTATCAATAATGCGAACATTCTCGGCTCCCAGGCGCTCAAATACTCTAATATAATTTTCTCCCACTTCTTTTGGTAATTCTGTCGCCGCAGTGATAATTACAATGTACGCCTTGATACCCCCAGAGCGGCGCACAAAGTCCCGGAGAATTACGGAATCTCCATCCTTGTCTTCAGCTCCCCCAATAATTACCAACTGCCGTTTGACATTAGTCTGTACCATGATGCCCCCTGATTTGAGTTAATAAATCTCACTAAACCATGACAATTAAAATTATACAAGTATCCCTTTGGTAGATTAGCTGATAGAAGTAGGATTAATATTTGCGTAGACGCATTCGCAAAGCGTCTCTTAGAGAAGCGGCTTGTCGTTAGACATCGCAGTTAAACCAAAAGATTTCTCTGAAAAATTACAGACAAATAACTATCCTTGTTAATTTTCATTAACTTAATAAAACTTACAGCATCAATTGCCTCTATAGAAATCTTCTAGAGGCATTACTGACTATTCTGCTAATTGCCGATTGGAAATTTATCCTGCAATCGTGAGTAATTGGTATTAACTCTAGCTAGATGCAATTAGATATCTAATAACTAGTCCTAATGAATGCGACTTTTGTAAAGCAAGTTAGTTAAGAAAAAACGTGCTTGTTCTAGTGGGAGATGCCTGGGTTTGCCTTGGTAGACAATTTGATACTCATTCACGTCTGGGCCATCACCATGCCCAGAGATCAGCTTTTGGTGAAAAGCTTCCTCAGCAAGTTCCCGAATTTCATCTCTTAGAGCAGCTTGTGTGCTATTCATACTTTGCTGTCTTTTCAATACCGTATATTTAACTATACAAATAATTTAGTGGGTGTTGCACCTTTCAAAGGTCATATTTTTGACTAATCATAAGGATGAATAGACTGTTGTTTATTCTTTGCTGAGGAAGGGGGGTTTAATTATGCCTTGAGATAGTTGAAAATACTTACTAATAGGGTTAAGGTGGGTTCTGATTAGATCAATGGCTTTGCCATCACTCTTCAAAATTAATCTGAATCAATCTACAATCAATAAGTCTGAGTAACCATACCTCAGCATCATAAATTTCAGGGTGTTTAGCCAAAGGTTCGTAATCAATGGTTCTACAAAAAAGCAGTGATTTAGCCCGCATTAATGCTAGAAGAACGGATGTATTCGATATTTTCAAATTCAAGCATTATATTGGGCCCAACCCCTATTTAGATACAGGGGCGCTGGTATTTGACTTTGCTCTAATTGACTCTAGAGAGCCTTTGCCCATTAAAGATTATATTGCAAGGATTGGCGATCGCTATCCACACTTGGGCAGCCAAACCTATGAATCTTATGCTCATTTATTTGCCCAAGTTGTGTCCGAAGTTGGAAAACTGGACATGGATTTGCACCTTAACCATTGGAGTGTTAAGCCATATCCAGATTTGGTGCGGATTAGTGTCCAATCACTACATGAACGCACAATTAGAGAAGTAGCTTATTTTGTTTGGGATTGGTTTGAAGCCATTACTCAAGACGAAGACTTTACCTTTGATGAACAGTTAGTGAAGCTGCAAAATAGATTCCGCGCATCTGCCTATGGTGGTCCTACGGTTTACGCCTTATTGCGAACAGCCTACGAAAAAGGTATTCCCGCCTTTTATCTGTGGGAAGAAGGATTGATGCAGTACGGCTTGGGAAAAAAACATGTCCGGGGGGTAGCAACAACATTTAACTGTGATAGTCATCTAGATTCGGAGTTTACCACCCGCAAAGATGACTGCAAGGCATTTTTAAAAACTTTGGGTTTCCCAGTCCCTGAAGGCAATATCGTCTTTTCGGAAAAGGAAGCCTTGGCGGCAGCTAGACAAATTGGCTACCCAGTGGCAGTTAAGCCAGTGGTAGGTCACAAAGGAATTGGTGTTACGGCTGACATACAAGACTCAAAAGAACTGCTATCTGCTTATAATAGAGCACTGGCAGCGATTCCCGAAGACCAGCTAACTCGGATAATTGTTGAGAAAAGTATTTCCGGATCAGATTTTCGCTTGTTGTGTGTCAATGGTAGATTCGTCGCCGCCACAGAACGCCGTCCAGCATCGGTTGTCGGTGATGGGTATTTAACGCTTGCAGAATTAATTCGCCAAGAGAACCGCAAACCTGCACGTTTAGACTCACCCACCTCGCCAATGAGTAAAATTCAGATTGATGAAGCGATGGAACTCTACCTAGACGAACAACGCTTATCATTAGACAGCGTGATTGAGAAGGAACGTACTGTTTACCTGCGTAAAGTCGCCAATCTTTCAGCCGGAGGTATAAGCATCGATGCAACCCAGACAGTTCATGCTGACAATATTATCTTGGCGCAAGATATTGCCCAACATTTCCAGCTGACTTGCCTTGGTATTGATGTGATTACCAAAAGTCTCTCAGAATCTTGGAAGTCCAGTAACTTTGCCATTTTGGAAATCAACGCTGCACCAGGCGTTTTAATGCATCTTAAACCTTCTGTTGGTGAAAGCGTTGATGTACCTTCCCATATCTTAGAAACCTTTTTTGAGTCAGGTACAGATGCTAGGATACCGATTATTACCTTTAATAAAATCTCAGTTGAAGAACTGCAAGCAACGATTGACCATATCCTTTTGCAACATCCCGACTGGACAATAGGCGCTGTTTGTCGTGATGCAGTTTTTGTGAATCGCTCGAAAAAAGTATTAAGCAAAAATTACAACAGCAATGTCCAAACTTTGCTGCGTCATCCAAAACTTGATTTGCTGATTGCCGAGTATGCGGAAGACATCCTAAATGAAGAGGGCATGTTTTACCGGAGTAGTAATATCGTAGTTTTGGATAATCCCACCGAAACTGAGATGATCCTAGTGCGGGATATCTTCGATGGTTCTACTGTGGTGATTAGAAAAGGTAACGACATTTCTGTGCGTCGCAAAGGGTTGATTGAAGATTATACTTTGACTGAAGATGAACCATTTACACGGGTTTATTTGAAAGAAAGTGGAGCGATTTTATGAGCTAAGTAAATAGGCACTCAAACCAATATTTCTAAATCTAACTAAAAAGTTAGAACCCCGACAACTTTTACGAAGTCGGGGTTCTATAGTTTAGCTAAAAATTGCTAATTATCTGAATTCATCGATTTTCTAGAACTTTAAAATATCTAATGATTCTTCTATTTCTAAATCTAATATTCTTTCTCGTGTATCTTTGAGTGCTTCTAGCTTACCTTCTTGACGATAGATGTCTGCGGCTTTTTGAAAATCTTCAATTGCTCCCTGTTTATCTGCTATTTCTAAACGGATATTGCCACGATTGTAATAAGCATCTGCATAATTTAAATTAATCTGTATTGCTTGAGTATAATCTTCAATTGCTCCTTCAAAATCTCCTAAATCAGAACGAGCATTCCCACAGTTGTAATAAGCATCGGCATAATTACGATTAATCTGTATTGCTTGAGTATAATCTTCAATCGCTCCTTCAAAATCTCCTAAATCAGAACGCGCATTACCACGTTTTTTATAAGCGATGGCATCTTTAGGATTAATCTTGATTGCTTGAGGAAATCCCAATCCCGGTTGAGAGTCTAATAAATAACGAGCAATTCCACGGTTTTTATAAGCATCAGCATAATCGGGGTTAATTTTAATAGCCTGGGTATAATCCTCAATTGCTCCTTGGTTATCTCCTACATGAGAACGAGCTTCAGCCCGGTTTTTATAAGCCACAGCAACATTAGGATTAATGATGATAGCCTGGGTATAATCGTTAATTGCTTCTTCTAATCGCCCCAGTTGAGACAGAGCTAAACCTCGTTTATTATAAGATTTAGCATCATGAAGATTCATCTGAATTGCCTGAGAATAATCTGCGATCGCAGCTTCATAATCTCCTATTTTATAATAAGCTAAACCTCGTTTATAATATAAATCAACATCACTAGAATTAATTTGTAAGGCTTGATTATAGTTAGCGATCGCATTCTGATATTCTCCTTTTTCAAAACATTCATCACCTAATTTTACATAAAATATATTTAAATTTTCCTCACGATATTGTAAAGAGTTCTCTAATTCAGGTTGAAACGAAGATTTGAGCAACTGATTATTAGTTGGCTTAGGTGCAGTTTCCTGCTTCGGAAGATATTTGTAAATTGATGGTTGTTGCTTAGAAGAATTATTTATAGAAGATTGTAACTGTTCTAGATAGCACCATAAACCACCACCATACAGTAATTGTTCTATCCCAAAGGAAATTTTCCCAGTCTTCAACTTAATCATCCGGGTTGGCAGAAAGCCAGCCAAAAAAAGGTGATACTCAGATTGTGCTTCACTCACATCTTCTTGAATCAAAATGCAAACTACAACTGCATTTTTTTCAACCTCTTCAGAACTAATTGACCATCTAACTCTATCAATCCGACCATGACGAGATTTAACCTCGATACCAATAGATGGGTCAGAAGTCAAGGTAAAATCTATATTACCATCGCCGCCGAATCGCTTTTCATAATCGACTTCGGTAATAAAATCAGCTAAACGTTCTTTGACAACCTCCTCACCCAACTTCCCTTTGAGATAGCTAATAAAAACGTCACGCACTGGCGAAACACGCTTATATTTCTCAGCCATCAGCCAGCAAAATTCCCGTAGTGCCTTTAATCTCTCTCCAGAGATTATAGTTAATTCACTATATTGACCTTCTATTTCACAATGAAGCAGACAACCAGATGTTAACCTTTTAATAAAATCAGACTGTAGCGATCGCAGTAGTGTAATCCAGTCCATTTATGTTTCTGCGAATCTTTTGATGAGATTATTCTATTAAAATATATATTCGGCGTAAACCTTTTAATTAGCTTGAGTGATATTCCCAAAAATTGCTTATTATTTTGTAATCATTATTAATTTTACTTAATATCTGTTACTATTTCAGGTATGGGAACTATCACCGTTTTAGGTTGAACGGCAGGTGTAGCTACAGCTATATTCGGGATTTTAAGATTTCTTGCTATTAGCCCCCTCTTGAAGAGTGGGGAGTGATTCTAAGAACAACTCGTAAGGGCTGCACCACATTGATCTTCCTTTGTTAACCAACCTTTAACACTTTGATATTCTACCTGCGCTTTATCTCCCTGACAACCTAACAACTTAACAACCGTATTAGCAGGAATTCTTCGCACTTTTAGGCTTTGTTGACTGCTACTAGCATATAAATCCACGCCATTAGTACCGTAGCCCCGCGTTGTTAAGCCTAATTTGGACACAAACACCCATCCAGTTCCTTGAAAACCATCACTAGCATTAGTAATCTGTACCCAATCTCTAGCAGCACCAATAACCTGAACTGTTTCGTTGATGGGTATTTGCCCTATAATTGTATTATTTGTACTTGCACTACTCCGCACATTTAAACCTTGTGGATCTGTATCGGTGACGTAGGCAAGAATATCGCACTTTTGAGGATTAGTTGATTTTGCTAAACTTATTTGATGAGCTATACCTGTATTAAGTATTATACTAATACAACTGAATGTTAATCCTATTACTAACTTTGATACTGGATTTTTCGCTTTTTTTGTCATAATTTCTCTAATTTTCTGGCATCAGTAACTAAGGCTATAGTCTTATTTGTATCTGATAATCTACCCAAATAAATTAGGGTTAAATTTGTAACGTAGTTCCTTAAAATGAATTTTAGTACTGCAATAACACTTTTAATTTTACAAAATTTAGTCCTGCAATGTCTACGACGGGCTACGCCTACGCAGATGCATCACAACGACATATTGAGTATTAAAATGTCAGTATATGGTATAGTTAACGCCAACATTGAGTTCAAATTTCGACAAACTTTTATTAAGTTATATGAATACCAAGATACAGCCTATATCAGATGCCATAGGTCAAGAGATTATTAATCTCGATCATGTCAGTATTTTAGAATTAGACAAAGAAAAAATTATTAGTCTGTTTAAACATTATGGAATCTTACTTTTTAAAGGATTTGATGTTGAGACTGACATTTTTAAAGAATTTACTAATATCTTGAGTACCGATTTTATCAATTATGCTGGCGGTGCATTCAGTAGGAGGGTAATTAATGGAGATGAAACTCTTTTAAGTGTAAATGATTTTAAGTCTGAGATTAAGTTGCACGGAGAAATGTATTATCAGCAAAATATCCCACTTATGCTGTGGTTTTTTTGTGCTAATCCACCATTAGAAGATGGTGAAACTACGGTATGTGATGGTAGACAATTTTTCAATGAAATTAGTAGTTCAACTAAAGAATTGTTCAACAAAAAGAAGCTAAAATTTACTGTTAGCATATCTAAAGAGGAGTGGCAAAAAAAACACCAAACAGATAACTTAAATACACTAGAAGAGATATGTCAGAAGAATAATACGCATCTAGCAGTAAATGATGATCAATCGATTCTGATTGAATATATTTGTCCAGCCATTATCCCCAGCAGATGTGGAAAGTATCAAGTATTTATTAATAGTCTATTGCCCACAAAGCAGTTAAGCCCAAAAATACTTAAGTTTGAGGATAATTCAGAAATTCCTGAAGAGGTTGTCTCTGAACTTAATGAAATTGCTGAAAAAATAACCACAGAAATTTCGTGGCAAAAAGGGGATATTTTAATGATTGATAATACAAGAATACTTCATGGTAGAAGAGCTTTTGCTGATAATCAAAGAGATATTTATATCAGGCTATGTTCTCCAGCTTTTTCATTCTAATATTTTGTTAGTTTTGGGTAAGTTAAACTGATAAAAATCAGTTAAGCTG
Organism: Nostoc sp.; assembly: GCF_036917275.1. Classification (GTDB taxonomy): domain Bacteria; phylum Cyanobacteriota; class Cyanobacteriia; order Cyanobacteriales; family Nostocaceae; genus Nostoc. The sequence goes on along the minus strand of NZ_JBALDF010000035.1, from coordinate 17,989 downwards.
ATAGCCAGCATAGATTTTTACCAGTTTCTATCTAACACGTTACCTCATATCATAACCAAACAAATTCGGGTCTACTTCTCCTAACTGCAACTCTGCCAAACCATACTCCGCCCATCGCCTCTCTACCATCGCCGCCACATCTGGGTCAGATTCCAAAGGCGAACCCCATTCATGGTCTGTTTCCGGTGGAATTTTTGTAGTCGCATCAATTCCCATGCGTCCACCTAAGCCAATCTTCTCACTGGCAAAATCCAACGTATCAAAAGGTGTATTTGGCAAAATAAATACATCCCGCACTGGGTCAACTTTGGAACTAATTGCCCACACCACTTGACGCGGATCGCGAATATTTATGTCTTTATCCACAACAATGACAAATTTGGTGTAAGTAAATTGTGGCAACGCACTCCAAAACGCTAAAGCTGCCCGTCGCGCTTGTCCTGGATATGCTTTATCTATGGAAATAATCGCCGCTTTGTAACTCAAAGCTTCCATTGGTAGGAAGAAATCGACAATTTCTGAGACTTGTTGCCGCAGAATGGGAGTATAAATGCGATTTAGTGCGATCGCCATCATCGCTTCTTCTTTAGGTGGACGACCGCTAAATGTTGTTAAGTAAATCGGATTTTTCCGGTGTGTCATACACTCAAAACGTATCAACGGCGAATCTTCCACGCCGCCGTAATAACCCATATGGTCACCAAAAGGTCCATCTGGCAAAACTTCCCCAGGTGTAATCGTTCCTTCCAAGACAAATTCTGAATCTGCGGGAACTTCCAAGTCTACAGTTTTACACTTCGCCAACTGCACACCAGAACCGCCATACAGTCCAGCAAACAACCATTCTGATAAATCTACAGGAATGGGTGTGGCAGCTGCCATGATAATTAGAGGATCTACACCAAGTGCGATCGCAACTTCTAATTTCTTCCCACGTTCGGCCGCTTTTCGCAAATGCCTCGCCCCACCCCGCACCGATAACCAGTGAACTGTCATCGTATTCTGAGATTGTAGTTGCAAGCGATACACACCTACATTGGGTGTACCCGTCTCACAATCTTTGGTAATTACCAGTCCTAGCGTGATAATCTTGCCAGCATCACCAGAATAGGGACGTATCAAGGGCAACTTATGTAAATCTAAATCATTACCTTGAAGCACAACTTGCTGACAAGCAGGAAAAAAGTCTCGTCCTGGTTTCGCCTTCACCACATCAAACAGTACTTTTCCAAAATCTATCGCCTGGGAAATCTTCTTCGGCGGTTTTGGTTGTTGTAGCATACCCAGTTTTTTCCCCAAACTTTCCAACTCCTCTGGATGCTGCATATTCATCGCCCAACAAATCCGTTCCACAGTTCCCATCAAATTCACCGCCACCGGAAAGGAAGCGCCTTTGACGTTTTCAAACAACAACCCTGGGCCACCTTTTTGTAGCATTCGGTTGGAAATCTCAGCAATTTCTAAATCTGGATCAACTAAAGCTGAAATTCGCCGTAATTGTCCTCTTTCTTCTAAAATTTTAATGAATCCCCGCAAGTCTCTCGCCATTGTTCTAATAAAGCTGATTATTTAAGAAGTGTGAAGCGCTTTCTTATATTATGGGGCATTGGGTATTGCGAAGAGATAAGGAAGAAACTTATTCAATAATTGTCTCTTGTACCCCTTGTCCCCTCATCTTCCCATTTGGGAAATTGTTGGTTTTAATTGAAAATTAACCTATTTAGTAACTTTTCTTAACTGTGTTTTCCAAAGTATTTAGTTATTGTATCTAGGGATACGCAATTATTTTTACAAATAAGCGTTAACCTGATCAAACATGGCCAGAATATACTATACCTTCCTGGCAGGCGGGCTTGTTATATGTCCCCTGCTGGGTTTATTTTTTACAAGTTTGATCTGTATTTTACTTTTATATTTTTCTGAATTTTTGTGAGTTTGCGTTGGCGTAGCCTAACTGTAGGAGCGTACAGTTGTACACCCTTCCCAATGTATATGTAACAGGTATTTTGTAAAATTGTATAAAAAATAGGTTTCTAAGTTAAGCAATTAATTTTATTATTTTTGAAGATTATTAATGAAAAAAGCTTTATAAATAATAATTTTTTGCAATATCATTAAACTAAAAATTTTACGCCTAAAGTGTGAGATTTTCAAGTAATAATGTTGACTTTACCAGTATCAATATCGTAACAAGCGCCAACAATTTTTAGTTTATCTTCACGGAGCAATTTGGCTAAAATCGTTGAGCTTTCCTGCAATTTTTCAGTTTGATATTGAATATTAGCTATAATCGCATTTTGCATATTATCACCCGGTTTTAACTTTACTCTTTCTACAGATGGTTTGATGCCCTCAATAATTAAACCAATTCTACCAGGAAGTGGTTCATTTTTGATTGCTTCTGCTACTGCGCCGCATCTTTTATGACCCAAAACCACAATCAACTGCGAACCCAATACTGCTGTAGAGTATTCCAAACTACCTATAACCGTGTCACTGACGACATTACCAGCAACTCGCACGACAAATAAATCTCCAAGCCCTTGATCGAAGACGATTTCTGCTGGTACTCTGGAATCTGCACAGCCCAATATGGCGGCAAAAGGATACTGAGCTTTAGCAACTAATCGTAGATGTTCTAATGATTGATCGGGATATTTACGTTTTTGATGGATAAATCTTTGATTACCATCAAGCAAGCGTCTGATAGCTTCATTAGGACTGATTAGATTAGGGTTAACTGGATGAATATCAGCAACAGCAGTTTGCTCTGTATTCCAAAAACTATTACCCAAAGTAGTAGCTGCAATACCTACCACACTTGCGAATTTTAAGAAATCACGCCGCCCTACAAATCCATTAATTCGACTCATCAATCTACCTGACAACAACAAAGCTGTTATCAGGAATATATCAGACTCAAGCAAGATGTAAGAGTACCCTTTAACACGATTTAAGAGTCATTTAATCTTCACCTTGCATTGGAATTTAGAACTTATACACTATACAGATTGACTATTATGTGTATCAAGGAAATTCGATATCATCTGTCAAATTTAAAGCTAGAGTTAGCCATAACCTAATATGGCTCAGTTAAAGCTTGATCCTCCCTAACCCTCCTTAAATTAGAGCAAGCCTTTTTAAGAGGAGCCACTGCGGCTTGGGGGTTTCCCTTATGAGCAAGTAATTGGGGGGATCTTCCTGGACAAAGTATCATTAATCCAAGGTATTGAGTCATAACTAAGATAGTTTTTCCAACACATTATCTTCTAGTTACAAAAGAGTATAATTCGTGTCAAAAGCCAAAATGATCTATTGTTTGTATTTCCCATATTTTTTGGGAATACTTAACATAGTACTGGCTATAGATATGACTTTTTTAAACAAAATAAACTGGAACTTTCTACGTAAAAATCCTCAAAATAGCTCTGGCATAGATCCGTCTGCCCCAAGCCTTCAACCTGTAGTGCAGAAAAAACCTGCAACACCATCAACCCCCAAAAACCTTGCTGAATTAGAGCATGAAATTGAGTTAGAGAGGCGGGTTATCAAAACCTCCCCTCAGCAACTGCATAGCAAAGCCAAGCGGGGTATAGGTAGTAGACTTATTTGGATAGCAATACTTATAGGCATTCCCGTTGGTGTAATTTGGGTGGCGAACCAGCCTTACCCGGTAATTCGCCGTCCGGTGATGCTCCATGCGCCTTTTTTGTTGCTACCCAGCTACATCAGCATGGATAATCACTATCGACAGGCGTTGGTATCAGTCGAGCAAGCTGAACAATTGATTGAAAAAGCTACTAGTCCAGCAGATTTGGCTTTGGGAGAACAGAAGCTACAAGAAACACAAAAACATCTAGATCAGTTGCCAACTTCCTTTGTCAACGATTGGTCAGAATACAGATATTGGTGGTACGACTCGCGCTTTAGCATCTATGATTTTAATGCATTTCGGAGTAAAGTTGGGCAGCTAGAAGCTAAGGTTTTTCAGGAAAAAAATGCTCAGTCCTTGCTTACCGATAATATGCAGACCCTCTTAAATGCAAAACAGCAATATGAACAGGCTGCAACAGCAACTGATAAACAGGCTGCAACAGCTGCTTGGCAGACGGCGCTTAATCAATTAGAGCAGATTCCTGGTCAAACCCTAGCAGGAAAAAGCGTACAAAATCAACTAGATACTTATAAGCATGAGTTTCAGGAAGTTGTTGGATTGGCAGCTGGGAATGATCGCATCAGTGCCTTAATCACCGCAGCCCGGCAGTTTTCCTGGCAAGCTGCCAAAGCTGGTCAAAATCCGCCGCACACCGTAACTGAATGGCAACAGATAGAAAATTTGTGGATAGAGGCAATTGAGCGGCTTAAAGAGATTTCTTCAAAAGATGTGGCGGGTTATACCGAAGCACAAAAGTTATTAGCAATTTATCAGGCTAATTTAGGTCAAGTTAAAGTCAGGCGGCAAGCTGAGGCGGATGCTGTGGAGGCAATAGACGCAGCGCAACGAGAAATCGGAAGGTTCCTGGCTTCAATTCCTGCTGATGCTCATGATCTGGAGCGCAATCGGGTGTTGAGCCAATTGCAGAGTATTATTAATCAATTAAGAAAAGTCCAAAATGGCACAACAGCCTATCTAAAAGCTCAAGAGTTACTACTGTCGGCAAATAATAAACTAAGGCAGCTTGAGGCTCAATAAATGGTGGCGATCGCTTTGGTATGATCCGATGGCCTAACTATGTGTTTTCTGTTTGATTTCTAGCCAGTTGTGGTGAAGCGCTGACGTTCGTGCTTGTTTACTGCATCCACCCTAAAAGGGTAGTTCACAGAGCGCAAAAGTCAACAACTGGCCATTGGGTGGGATTTTTGAGACGGGAATCGATCCCTTGTAGAACTTTCTCAATGTCCCAGTAACCCTGCTGATATCTCAATTAAAACTGCAATAGAAAAATTTTGGGTGCCAAATTGCCAAAAGCACTCAATCAATTTTGATTAGGGGAAACATAAGCATTTTTATTCCATGCAAAAACGCCCAAGGTTTCCTCTGGCGCAGCTTTGCAGGAGTTGTTGTAACTCAGCAGTACATCAAAAACTAATGCAGAGCTTTATCACGACTTACGCATTAAAAACCTGAAACCTCGTTCGCGCACTCCTCCCTAACCCATGCCACTTGATGCCAGTCCGCTTAAGTCAAAAGACCCGCCCACGCGATCGTCCACTTGAGGAAACCCCTCTGAGTAAGTGGCTCCCGTTAAAAAGGGGGGATCTTAAAAGCCAACTTTTTAAGGGGATTAGAGGATCTCTTATGCATAAGTCCTATTTATATATAGGAAGCTCACTATGCATTCCTATTTAATGAGAGTTTTGGCAGATCCCGATAATTTACGTTCTGGTCACTTTTTCCTGAATGAATGTCCTGTTTTACCTTTTTACTCGCTGTAGATGTGATTAGAAACGCAAGGATTATTGGGGAGAATTCTTTGAGCATCGAAAATGACGGTCGCGGCAGTGGCAGGAATTGTTATAGCTTTTGCATTAACCCAAGTATGCTAGTTATGCTGCCAAGCGATCACTTCAGGTCACTTAAGTAATAAAAACCTCTCCATTCAGAAAATTAGGAGGGGCATATGTTAAATGAAATAATTACTGTCTATGCTATCACTGATGATCTCTTGTTCGCGTAAGGTCTCGTTGGCGTAGCCTCTCGTAGAGAAGAGAAGGGGATGCCTACAGCGGGCTATTCGGCGTCGCTGATCAAGAAGATTGTCTTATCGAGATGAGCAATACAGAAATTATTACAATGGCTGTTTGTGCTGCAATGTTCTTTGATGATAACTATGATAAGGCTTGCTGCTATCTGAAAGACTACAACTTTAGCGCTCACAGGTAAGATAAATCACAATTTACTCACAGATTACACGGTATATGAATACTAATTAATAATTCATTACTGGAGTGTTTGATTGAGTTTGATTTACAGTTGCGCGTAGGGCAACCGGACATCTCGTTGCGTGCGATACTGATAACGTTCGCGCAGCGTCTCGTAAAGAAGCTTTTATAGTCTTCACTGTTTTATCTTGCCCTTTCAGGCTTTTATTAATGATTCTTTGATAGTAAATAGACCCGCACTTTCGGAGCATAGAAAAAGCTCATTGGTGTCAATACGCTTTTTGGTTCCCCATAGCTAGCAACTATTTAATGTCTTTTACCTGCTCCTAGATATAGCTCACCCACTTTCGGGTCATTCAACAGTTCTTGACCAAAACCGGAGATCGCATCGCGTCCCGACTCCAGTACATAGCCACGATTAGCCATTTCTAAAGCCTTACGGGCATTTTGTTCCACTAGTACGATCGCAGTACCCGCCTGATTAATTTGTTTAATCTGCTCAAAGACTTGTGTCACCAGCATAGGGGATAAAGCAGCAGATGGTTCATCCAAAATCAGCAAACTAGGTTCCAACATCAAAGCTTTGCCCATCGCTAGCATCTGGCGTTCTCCTCCAGAGAGAGTACCAGCGCGTTGACGACGGCGATCGCTCAGTCTAGGGAACATGGTAAATATTTTATCTTTGATTGGTTTCAGGGGAACGTTAAGCACAAAAGCACCCATTTCCAAGTTCTCTTCAACACTGAGAGAGGGGAAGACATTGGTGATTTGCGGTACGTAGCACATTCCTCGTTGGACGATTTGATTGGATTTTAGCCCCACGATGTTTTCACCTTTGAAGGTAATTGTGCCTGTGTGCGGGATTAAAAGCCCAAAAATTGCTTTTGCTAAAGTAGATTTACCCGCGCCATTAGGGCCAATCACTGTTACCAATTCCCCTGGTGCAACCCGGAAATTTACACCTTGCAGGATATCTACATCTTTGATGTATCCAGCGTGGACATTTTGAATGTCTAGTAAATAGTCATTTATCATTTGTCATTTATCATTTGTCATTGGTCAACAGTCAAGTCAAACATAACTATTGACTATTGACTGTTGACTATGGACTATTACGGAGTTTTTTGCAACTCTGGTCGTTCTTCTGCAAGAATCGCCCCTTCTACTGGGCAAACTTGGAGACATATACCACAGTCGATGCAAGTTGCAAAGTCAATCCAGTACCAATCTGTTCCCTTGGCATTTTTGCCTGGGCCATCATGAATACAAGCTACTGGACAGGCATCTACGCAGTCAGCTACGCCTTCACAGACTTCTGTAACAATTGTGTGCGGCATGTTCTCGATTCCCTCTTTTCTGTATCGGCTATTTCTAGCCTAGCAGGGGAGTGGGGACTGGAGATTGGAGATACCGCTGTTAAGGTGAGTCTGGATGAGAGTGCAATTTCTATTCATTAGTAGCTCAGAACTCGGAATTTTCAAATTTACCCTTAGTAGTAACAAAGTCTTGCCCGCCTTTGGCTACGGCCTCTCGTGTCGCCCACCGCACAAGAAGTAGTTGAGTATTTTTTTAATTGGAAGTCCCTAAGTACAGCATTTCATTAATTTGTAACGAATTAAATTTGGCAATACCTTGCAATGTTAATGCGTCCCTCTGCAATGCCAATGCATCCTCCTGCATTAAAAACACTACGCTTTTATGCAAAATTGTACTAAGTACATGTCACCCCAAAAAGGGGTCGGAAATAAAAACTGTGATGTTATAGCGGCTGCCATAATGGTTAGGACAAGTCTGCTATGGATAGCTGTGACAGCCACTCTCTTGGAATTTACGAATGTCCCAAGCTGTCTGTCCACTGCTATACTAGATACGTTTAATTCAAAAAACGAATTCCGTACCTCATTTATGGTGGGCTGTACTAAGCAAGCTGTCTTAGCTATCGCCGTTAGGTTCTAGGGAAATTCAGGCAAAAATACTATAATTTGTTACAAGCGTAATTTATCCTACTCCTGAAACGCAAAATGCCAGAAGTATCGCTACAGCTTTTCTTCTCCTACTCTCACAAAGACGAAGCTTTACTGGATGAACTAGCTAATCACCTCAGTACTTTGACACGGCAGAGTGTAATTTCAAGCTGGCACGATCGCAAGATACTACCTGGAGAGGAGTGGGATCAGCAAATTAATAACAATTTAAACACAGCCGATATTATTCTGTTGCTCACAATGCTTGCAGAAATTCGTCGCAAAATAGCTGATGATCAATTTGAATTCTCCAAACATGCTCTTGACCAATCTATTCTGCGTGGTATTCACGTACAAGAAATTAAGGAGGCAATTGCTAGTAGTCAAGTTATCGAAGACTATCCAGATGATAAATATGGATCTAGCTGCTTGATTAGTGGCTTGACGCAAGCAAACCGACCTCTTCACGTTCAATGTAGCTATCCCTCTCGCTCCTTAATCAAAATTATTACCGTTTACGAGCCTAACTCCAACCTATGGAACAATGACTTTACCCGAAGGAGAAGCAACGATGAGCAGTAACTTCAATGAGACACTAATAGAGCAAACAGTAACTTACACACTACAGATGAATGGCAAATTTTACTTAATTGAAAATGTACCTGCACGGGTAAATCCAGAGACAGGAGAACAATTTTTCTCACCGTCTACAGTAGAACGGTTGCAGCAGATTATTTACAACCAACAAGAGCCTGTCTGCATTGTTGAAACGCCAGTGTATGACTTTGCTGCTTAGGATAAATCAATAAAGTATTCGGATAGCTAGCTTATTAGCCAAAATGTCAAAATGGGAATTTTGTTAAATTTTGTCAGCATCAATAAATCTAAATTGCCAGTTACGATAACTTCGGCATTAGCTGCTACAGCAGTTTCTAAAATTATAGTATTATCTGAGTCGCGTAGCTGGGGAGTGAGGAGTGAGGGAGGCAGCAGGAGATGAGGGGGACGAGAGAGAATTATTGAACAAGTTTCTTCCTTGTCTCCCTTGTCTCTTCCCAATGCCCCCCATGCCCAATGCTCAACTCACTTAACGCAATGATTCAATAGTTGGGGAGCCATCAGCTTTGATCCAAGCAATTTGGGCTATACTGCGATCGCGTGCATATTGGCGAATAGCGTCTGCATCCCTTCCCCCCAAATCAATTTCTACCCGCACCAAATCAGTAGAATCTCTGAGTTTTTGCGCGTAGGCAAAGGCAAAGGCGTTAGCATTCGGCGTCTCTGATACTACCAACCAGTTACTCGCTGGGATTATCTGTGGTAATTGCTGAGTAGACAACAAAACTTGGTATAAATCTTCGATATTGAGTCCAAAACCAATTCCGGGGATGTTTTCTCCTTGAGGATGATATAGCCCCAAAAGCTGGTCATAGCGACCACCCCGCCCTAAAACTCTGGCTTGCGATTCGGTATCTGTGACAACTTCAAATACAATACCAGTGTAGTAATCTATGGTCTGAATGAGGCTGAGGTCAAGGATTAACGGAAGTTTTTTCTCTGATTCCAGTAATTCTACTAAGGATTTGAGGTTATTTACTGCCTCTCGCTGTTCTTCATCTAGATCCAAACTACTAACTTTTTGCAACACATCTGCACTAGAGCCACGTAGATCCAGGATGATTCTAGCGCGATCGCGTAGTTTGTCACTTATGGGTAAATTATCTATAGTAATCCGGTCAAGATGAGCGATCGCACTGCGAACTTTATCCTGTAAATTAGCTGGAAAGGCACTCAGAAGCGATCGGGTAATTCCCGCCTCACCTAAAATTAAATGCCATTCCTGCAAACCCAGTGCTGCCAAACAATCTGCTACTAATAGTAGTACTTCTGCATTTGCCAGCAATCCGCCAGCACCTAACAACTCCACCCCAGCTTGATAAAACTCCTGTTGGCGATTGTGTCTACTTTCCCAAGTGCGGCGAAACACATTGGCGTTGTAGTACAACCGTTGCGGATAACGCAGACTTGCCATCCGAGTGACAACAGTCCGAGCAATGGATGCTGTTAATTCTGGACGTAGCCCTAATTCATCATCTTCGCCATTTTGTTGTAGTTGAATCACCATCTGACGCTGGATTGCTTCCCCCGCCATCAGAGTATCCATGCGCTCTAAAGTCGAGGTGATAATCCTGTGATATCCCCAACGGTGAAACACCTGCTGTAACCGCTCTTCAATCCAGCGTTTTTTCTCCACATCCAAGGGCAATAAATCCCTGGCTCCCGCTGCTGGTTGATACACCATTATTTTTTCTTCCCACCAAACAAACCACCGAACAAACCGCCACTACCAGATTTATCTGGTTGCTTATCTCTATTATTGGGGGATGAAGTCACCTTATGATCACTAGGTTGTTGTCCTAGAGCTTTATCTATTTTAGGTTTCCATTGCAGAGCTATTTCGTCATTGGGGTCTAATTTTAGAGCATTGTCAAAGTGGATTTTTGCCATTTTTAGCTGATTTTGCCTCAAATACACCATTGCAATTAAGCTATGGCAGCGACTATTTTTAGGTTCTAGCTTTAGGGCATCTTGCAACTCTACTTTGGCTTGGGTAAATTGGTTTTTGTCAATTAAAGATTGAGCGCGACGAACATACTGTTCTACAATCGAGTCTTCTTTTGCTGGCGCTGGTGGTGTATTCTTTGGTGTATTTGGCTCAGACGTACCTGATTGGACTTTGGGTTGAGCAGATGGTGGCGGCGGTGCGGATGCTTTGCCCCCACTCCGCATTAAATAGACTAAATTCAACTCACTAACTTGGGCAATGACTTGCAGCGCTTGCTCTAAAGAATCATATTGGGTTTGGGCTAGTTTAGCGATCGCACTTTTATAGAAATGATCGATATTGGCGGTATCAGCTAACTGTTTCCCCAAGTCAGTGTTTAGAATAACCGAAGTAGACTCTTGTACCAGGCGCTTGCCAATTTGCGACAAAATTAGAATATATTCAACGCGAGTGCGATCGCCAGAAAGTTTTTCGTAAGCTGGGTTAACTAACTTTGATAACAATTCGTTTCCTAGCTGTTTTTGTGCATCACTTTCAGTAAAACTACTATCCGGGTGTAAGCGGCGAGCAATTTTGAGATAGCGTTTGCGAATCTCTTTAACATCCGCATCAACTGGAACGCATAATACTGCGTGATGATCTATGAAATCATATTTAAATAATCCACGATCTATTTTGAAAGACATATACAGGTTTTGCACCAAAGGAGCAGTTAGATTCTTTTTAGTTTACCCAAAGTCGGGGGGAAAGCCCCCATCTGCTACACCCATGCTGACAGTGGTGGAACTTGTAAAAGTTCGCTACTCAGAGAGTCGTGAATATAACCATTTGTTGCAATAATTCTACCTGACTCGATTTTGACGGGAGTACCATCGTAGGCGGTGACTTTGCCCCCGGCTTCTTGTACCAAAATTATCCCGGCGGCAATATCCCAAGGAGAAAGTCCCCGTTCCCAGTAACCATCGACACGTCCACAGGCAACATACGCCAAATCTAGCGATGCAGAACCGCTACGTCTGACTCCTTGGGTAAGATGGGTGAGGTGACTAAATTCTGCATAGTTGTTATCAGAGGTTTCGCGGCGATCATAGGCAAATCCAGTTACCAGAAGGCTTTTACTCAGTTTCGAGGTTGCCGAAACCTTGATGGGATGACGGTTACGCGTTGCTCCCAAGCCAGCAGCAGCACGGAACAACTCATTGTGAAAGGGGTCATAAATTACACCAACTTGCGGAACCCCATTAATTAATAGCCCGATGGAAACGGCAAAAAATGGGTATTGATGAGCGTAGTTGGTTGTGCCATCTAGAGGATCTATTGCCCAAAGGTATTCATTCTCTTGATTACCTAATTTTCCTGATTCTTCTGCGAGGATAGAATGTTGGGGAAAGTGGCGACGCAAAATTTCTAAAATCAACTCTTCTGAGGCTTTATCAGCAGCAGTGACTAAATCACCAGGGCGTCCTTTTTCAACAATTGCGTCTTCTAACTTACCCAAGTAACCTTGCAAAATGGCACCAGCAGCTAAGGCCGCTTCTGTAGCAATATCTAGAAAAATTTGTAGATTTGTCATTGGGTTTAGTAGTCTCCTTTGTGCCCACTCTTTAAAGATTTTGGCGGCGAAACTCGGCGGGAGTAAGGCGCATGGGTTTTTCAGGGTTCCAGATTCCTTGGCCCATAAGTCTAGCCCATTGTTGGGCACGTTCTAAACGCTGATCATATTTGTGGTTAGGCGATCGCCCAGTAAACATTGCATTCCCTTGTTTGACTAATTCTTCATTTAACAACACCTTATTTTTCCACACATAAGCTAGAGTTCGCCCGATTTTGTCTTTTGCTTCTAAATCAAACTCCAGGGTTACCGATTGTTCTGCACCACCAATTAGATTTTCTAACTGTTCTTTTGCTTCTTCCCCCCAAGGTCGCTGTCGCAAATCTGGTGCATCAATACCAACTAACCGCACTTGGGAAATCAAATTTGGTTGTTCAGCCATGCCTAACACTTCCAAACTTTGCCCACTAACTACTCGCGCTACTTTCACCTCAGCCTGATTGTTTGGCAGCTGGTTTTTACCTTGGCAACTCACTAAAAGCAATAAGCAAGCCAAAATGGCTATTTTTCGCACCCAGTCACCAAGACGCACAGATATTAGAACTTCTCCTCTGGTCGCAACTCTTGCTATTTGGTTGAGTAGGGGTACGGTGATTTTGAATTGTTTATTCCTCATCTAAGGGTAAACCCGCTTTAACTCTCCCCCTAGCAAAATAGCGTCCAAACTGGAGTTCGTAGACTTCATCTTCGTCTTGTGTCTCCACCTCCAAGTCAGAACGGGGGTAACTCACACACAACAAGGCATAACCTTGCCGACGTAAATTTGGCGACAATCCGATCGCTTCTGGTTGGTAAATTTCTCCTGACAATACCCTCACCGCACAAGTGGTGCAAGCCCCGTTGCGGCAGGAAAACGGCAGTTCCACCCCTTGTTTTTCGGCAGTGTGCAGGATGTAGCGGTCTTCTGGCACTTGTAAGGTGTATATTTTGCCAGTGGCGCGATCGCGAACTCTAATTGTGTATGTACGGGACATCTAAATTTGCGTTTTGGGATTGGGACTTTCAAATTCAACCTAAAAATATCTTTGTTTATCTTTGCATTTTCTGGGATTCTATAGTAGAATCGTGACTTGTGGCACCTGGAGAGGTGGCCGAGCGGTTTAAGGCGCAGACCTGGAAAGTCTGTTTAGGGAAACTTAACGAGGGTTCGAATCCCTCCCTCTCCGTTCTCAAACCTAGTATAAATATATAGTTTCAACTTGACTTATACAAATCGTCGGGTTTAGTAATAGTACGATATTGCTAAATATATTCTTAAAATTGCTTTGAAAGGGTGATCAAGTGTTAAATCTGATTGCTAAATTCAAACGTTTTAGCGGGAAGTAACATTTGTTTACTTTTCACTCATAATTGAGGCATTTTGTAAAGTCGCCAAACTCCTACTTCATTATGGTGACAGCCTGATGAACAGATCAGGTAAATTAAGATAAGTAAAGAAAACGCTTTGAACTAAATGGCAGATCTAAGCTTACAAGAAATTTCTACTCAGTTAGAAAGTCCGAATTTGCGCGATCGCATGGTAGCCCTTGCCAATCTGCGTCATGTTTCCGCTGAGGATGCAGTCCCTTTGATTAAAAAGGTACTAGATGACGAATCTTTGCAACTGCGCTCGATGGCAATATTTGCTCTGGGAATCAAGCCGACGCCAGAATGTTATTCAATTTTGGTAAGAATTCTCGAAAATGACCCAGATTATGGTATACGCGCTGATGCCGCTGGTGCCTTGGGATATTTGGGTGATGCCAGAGCCTTTGAGGTGCTTTCACGGGCGTTTTATGAAGATACTGATTGGCTAGTACGCTTTAGTGCAGCCGTTTCTCTAGGTAACATTAAAGACCCTCGGGCCCATCAGGTTCTTCTTCAGGCATTGGATAGCAAAGAAGTTGTGTTGCAACAAGCTGCAATTTCTGCACTGGGAGAAATTAAAGATATTGAGTCTGTTGATAATATCCTGCGCTTCGCCCAATCAGATGATTGGATAGTAAGGCAGCGTTTGGCAGAAGCCTTGGGAAATCTTCCTACTCCTAAGAGTGTCTCAGCTTTAAGATACCTGGAAAAAGACAATCATTTCAACGTTGCTGAGGCAGCCAGAATTGGCCTCAAGAAGCTTGAGGAAATAGACAATCAAGCTTAATATTAAAGCCTCCTGCTACCTTTTAATAATAATTAAGTGGGAATTTTAGCATTTTGATGCAGGGTAATTTCATTCATGAATATTGAAGAATTTTTTCAGTTAAGCGCTGGCAAATGGTTTTCTCATCGGACTAGTCAACATTTGGCTTTTAACCAATCTGAAAATAGCAAGTCAGACATCATAATTGAGACGCTGGCAGTAGATCATCCAGAAGTGATCAAACTATGTCAACAGGACAAAATTAATCCTAGTTCCGCCTCTTGTGCGATCAAAATTACCTGGAATGGCACAATGGAAAAGGATCAAGCAAAACACAGTGGTTCAACTGTGTTAGTTTCGATACCTGATGCAGATAATCCGGCCCAAGGTAAGTTACTGCGGGAAATACTTGATCCTGATAAAAGCCCAGTAGCTGGAGACTATAAATTTGACAGTGATGGTGCCTTGATCCTAACTACAGAAGATGAAACCATGTGGTTAGAGGAGCGCGTGTGGTTTGCTAGTCCCAATTTGCGAATGCGGGTAAATGTCCTCAAGAGTTTTGGTGGATTTAGTATCACTTCTTTCACTTCTGAGATTCGCATGGGTGGCTTTCCACCAGCTGCGAAGGCTGACAAAGCGGCTAATTCAGTATCAAGTTAGTTGTAATACGAAATAATCTCCCTTTCCCTTGCTACGGTGTATACACAAGTTATCTGATTACCCAAAAGTCCTTTTTTACAAGATTAAGGTAAATAAAACCTCACCCTGTCCTAATTGAAATCCCTCTCCAAACTCATGGAGAGGGATAGTTTTACGTAGCACAACCAAGATGAGGTTTGATTGGGCTATTTGATAAACCATAGAATTGCTAATGAGACTTGTGTGTAACTAGTGTCGCGTTTTATAGAATTAATAAAAGCCTGAAACGACCTATTTTTGAAATGCATACCATGACTAATTTGTACAGGGCATAAGCCCTAGTATTGAGCAATGGGGCAAGGGATATATTTGTTATTTACCCTCTGCTGACAAAACTGCAAAAAGCACTTTTAAAAGAGGGCTGTTATTTAATATTGGATATAATCTCAATCACAAAATATCAAACTGTGGTTAATACCATAGTTTGGAAAAAATTCAGATATATTTCTTTCTTTGCCTTGATCCTTTTTAAATTTGCAAAAAGTTAGCGATCGCCTGCGGTAGTGGCAAGACAATTACAATCAACAAAGCCATTGCCAGTAATCCCAAAATATCACGTCCATTATCCAATTCAGTAACATCATTCAGTGCAGGTTCATCAATCAACGGCATAAATAATAAGATAATCGCCCACAGCAACAATTCTTCCCGAACTAAAGAAAGTAATAGCAATAGCAGGCGAGCAATTTGACCAATTACGATCGCAGTTCGTTGCCCAAACATTGCATGGACAATGTGACCTCCATCTAATTGTCCCACAGGCATTAAATTTAAGGCTGTGACAATTAGTCCTAGAAGACCAGCCACTGCAAGTGGATGAAGGTCAAGAGCGGATTTTTCTGTTAACTGACTACCCAAGGCTAGCTTCGAGAGTAGCGCTAGTAAGATGGAATACTTGGGATTAAGGGCATGAGGATTCAAAAGTCGGGTTTTTTCAGTCAGGGAAACCACGTCAGAATGAGCCAAGCCCCATATTAGTAATGGTAAAGTCGCGACAAAGCCTGCAATTGGACCAGCGATACTAATGTCAAATAAAGCTTTGCGGTTGGGAATGGGACTACGCATCTGAATAAATGCACCAAAAGTTCCCAAGAAGAAAGGTATGGGAATAAAGTAAGGCAACGTCGAGCGAATCTTGTAGAATTTAGCTGTCAAATAATGCCCAAGTTCGTGAATACCCAAAATAGTCATTAATCCTAAAGCATAGGGTAATCCTTTAAATAGGACATCTGGGTTAAATAGAACTTTTAGCAAAGAGCTAATTTCCCATAGAGGTGGAAGAGAAACACCAGCATTTTGGATTCCCACCAAGGTAGTAGTTAGGAAAGTAGCTACTAGTAGTAAAAGTGCTAATCCTGGTCGAGTTAAGCGTTCCTGGTCGCGTCGTGGTGTATTTCTCTCTTTAGCTTGAGTGTTGGGAACCAGCACAAAGAAAGGTTTTCCATTGACACCTTCTTGAAAAATCAGTAGGAAGCGATCGCCAAATTGTGCTTCAATATTAGTTTTAATCTGCTGGTAGGCGTTGCTGGCTTGAGTTCGCAACTGACCCCGGCAAATCACCGCTTGTGGTCGATACTCAATATTTTGAACGTAGTATACAGACCAAGGAAAACAATTTCGTAGTTGGGTTTCTTCCTTTAGCTCAATAGGACGCACTGCTGGTTCTGCGGTAGCCTGGATAGTCCGCTGTGATTCTGAGGCTTGGGCTTGGGTTTGGGTTTGTGTATCTGTTGGCACTCCACGCCCCCATTGAAACAACATCCAGTACAACAATGTGCAGACAAATAACGACGAGATGAT
This sequence comes from Nostoc sp., assembly GCF_036917275.1. Taxonomy (GTDB): domain Bacteria; phylum Cyanobacteriota; class Cyanobacteriia; order Cyanobacteriales; family Nostocaceae; genus Nostoc. The sequence goes on along the minus strand of NZ_JBALDF010000035.1, from coordinate 1,349 downwards.
CAGCGTTGGCGGCGGAGATTGTTTCGCCCCATACACCAGCGTCCATCCACTCAACAGAAATGCTGGTGTCATTAAAACCAGCCACAACAACCATACTGGCGTCCGGGTGATGTGAGCAACACTGTGCTGCACCATTAGATAAGTAGCTAGCCCCAGTAAGAGGATAAATAGAAACCAAAATGCCATGTTATCTTCAGTAATTTTGACAAAACGCCCCACCAGTAGCTTCAGCACCATAGCATTAACTACAAGGCAGACCTCAAATCCCAATTTTATTTACGAACGGTTAACAGTGTTAGTACACTGTAGCGTCAGTTTGCCTACCTTTAACAAGGGTTTGCCCCAAATCTAGTTAATCTGAGATGGTGGCTGAATTTACGTTGTGCTGTACTAGTTAAACGCTTAAGTTTCAATTCTTGAGAATTTCCACACTGTAAGCAGATTGTCTACAACTCCTCAGTTTCGGCTCTTTTATCATGTGCCCTTTACCTCAAGTGCCAAGTCATACAACTAAGCCACCACGGCCTGTGTTTCTTGACAAAGTTCCTAGCGGAAGTTCTCTACAATCGGACTTCGCACAGGAAAGTATTTTTGCTTTTGCACCCAATCGGGACACATTAGGGGGAACGTCTTATTTCATTGTAAGAAATGAAGGCAATATCCTTATAGACTGCCCTGCTTTAGATCAAACAAATGAAGATTTTTTGCGATCGCATGGAGGCATACGTTGGTTATTTCTCACCCATCGAGGCGCTATTGGCAAGACCTCTGAAATTCAGCAAACCTTTGGCTGCGAAGTTCTGATTCAAGAACAAGAAGCTTATTTATTACCAGGCTTAACTGTAACTACTTTTAGACAGGAATTTTCTCTTGATCCAGTAGTCCAAGTTATTTGGACACCAGGTCATTCTCCCGGCTCATCTTGCCTATACTACAGTGAGCTTGGAGGTATATTGTTTTCTGGGCGTCATTTAGTTCCTAATCATAAGGGTGAAGCAGTACCATTACGGACAGCAAAAACCTTTCATTGGCCCCGACAAATTAACAGTCTTCGGTTATTATTAGAAGATTTTACACCAGAAACTCTCAGCTACATTTGTCCAGGAGCTAATACAGGCTTTCTCAGAGGCAAGCGTGTCATCAATCAAGCTTATCAACACCTCGCCTCTCTAGATTTACCAGATTTGCTGCGGATACAGCCCCTAATTTAATATTTATCTAGCTTAAAGACTTGTTCACGAGTATCAAAGACTTGTTCACGAGTATCAAAGACTCATTCACGAGTATCAAAGACTCGTTCACGAGTATCAAAGACTCATTCACGAGTATCAAAGACTCGTTCACGAGTA
>NZ_JBALDF010000034.1:0-32250 GCF_036917275.1 Nostoc sp. | reverse complement strand
CCAATGAAAAATCCCTCAGATGCACCACACTTAATTTCCATTTTTGGGAACAATGCCTAATTTACATGACTTTGAGCCTTAACTGAACCGTATTGACACAAATATGGCAATCAAAAATATTACTTACCAACGGGTAATAAACCTGGGGAATTATGAATCCAAGCGTCTAGAACTGTCTGCTGAAGTTTTGGAGGGAGACGATTCAAACGAGGAAACCTCCCGCTTGATGGAGATGGTAGAGCGAAAAATTAGGGAAGATGTTTCCACAAAAATTGAGGAGGAAATCAGACAACTTAGAATGTGTTTGCGTGAACTTCAAAAGGAATATGAAACCGTTAAATCATCATTAGAAAAATCACAAACTGAGGAGGAGCCTAACCCGGACGATATCCCTTTTGATCCTCAACAGCCTCAGTTAGAGGATGTAAACAAATATTTTTAAATTTTGCCTGATGAGCCGGAATGACTCCCCGGCGAAACGCGATCGCGCCATTGTCAGAATCAAAGAGTTAGTGCTGAGACTTGCTCACCTCAACCGAGTACAATCCCCGATCATGAATCGGGCGCGGCAAGATTTGGGTTGGGAATTACTGACACCGTTCGCCAACATGCAAAACGCATTTGTGACCTCCAACGCGAGGAACACGCCATCGAGGCAGAGTTGCGAGAATTGCTTGCTGATTCTCGGTTTGACCATTACCGCACAGTTTTTAAACGGTTTGGCTTTGGCGATCGCCTCTCGGCGGTGATTATCTCTCAGATTTACCCCATTGAAGGATTCCTGGGTGCAGATGGTAAACCAGAAGTAAAGATACGCTAGGGGCGAAACTCCAAAAAACCGACTAAACGCCACCTTTCATTGAGAAGATTCCAAAAAGCTTTGGGCGCTGCTCCATCACTTGAAGCATCCGGCGATAGCCGCAAAAGCAAAGTAGTAGGCGGGTCAGACTTATGTCGTAAATCTCTCTGGCAGTGGGTGTTTACTAGAATTGAGCCGCGATCGTCGCGCCTCAAAAATGAAATTGGTAAAATCTTGGGGGAACAGTTAGATATTGAAAAAGCAGCCGGTCGCCCGGTAAAGTTAGTTAGAAATCGCGTTGCAGCCAAAGGAGCAAAGTTGTTATTCAGAGAACTAGTAAAAGTCCACTACTCACCTAAAATTTTAGAGTGAAATCAAACCGCAAGCGTCCCAACCGGAAAAAGTCAGTTGCGATGGCGTAACCGCCTGCTGGAAGCGATCGCAAGTTAATTAACTGAACAGCGATCGCTGACTTTTCTCTTAGCTCGACTTTATCCATTTTTTTCGCCACTGACTCTGGCTCACTATCGCTAAAACCTTTGTGAGACAGAAGTTTTAGTTTTTTAACTTCATCGATAATCTGTGACGTGGAAAAAGTATTTGCCAAAAAGCCAGGGTTTTGGCCGGATAAAGAAAACCGAGTTCTTAATTTTGGATAAAGTCGAGCTAAACGCGATGATCCATGTCCAAAATCTCTAAACTGCTTAATTCAATCCTTGATTCTCAGCGAAAAAATCTTGACTCAAAATTCAATCTATCAAAATAGTGAATTGGTCTAATCACTTATGACGCAAAAACCTCTATCTAAGGAAGGATATGGCTAATAAACTAAATGAAGTAGAAATAGGATACTAAATCAGATGAAAATTGCATTCTATGAAACTGAATTATTTCACAAAACAGGTTTCCACAGTAAAACGCTGGATGGCTACAACACTGTTTTGTATGTTAGCGATCGCTTTTGTTTGGCAAGGTGCGTTTTTCTCAAACACCTCAGCAATGGCTGATCCTGCTGGAACCTTGATTGCATCGGCCGATGCAGGCGATGAAGTTAAAGACAAAACCAGTAAAGATGCTGGACGAGCCAAAAATTTCATCGATGATACAAAAGATAAAGTTAAGGAAGCTGCAAAGAGCAATGCCAGTAAGGTTGATCAAGCAACAGACAATGGTAGTTTTGTTGAGCGCAAAGCAAAGAAAGATGCGGCTACAATTCAGAAAAGAGCAGACGAAGATGCATCTCGGACTAAAGAAGCAGTAGACAACACAAAGAATGTTGTTGAACGTGCTGTTGAGAATATCAAAGATGCTTTCGGTAAATAGACAATAGATATAGCAATCTTATTTGATTTCGTTCAAATCAAAAGGCTAAGATTTCCGACTTCTTAAAGAAGTCGGAAATCTTGTTGTTCACAAATAATTCAGGAAAGTCTAAATTTATTTCACAAATTAATTTATACACTCTGTGCTGTGATAGCTATCGTCATTTTATTTGCTAGTTATGCAAGAAGTAAGACAAAATTTTATAATTAATTTAGGAAGATTATTTTACTAAACAAATACTGAATTAAGTAAAATTAGTTAAGTAATTTTATATACATACTTTTTACTCAGATGAACTGGCGATAACTTCGTTAAGCTTCGCTAACGCTGATAAAATTAGCTGCTGTTACCGAAGAAGAGAAGAAATAATTGTTAAACATTTAGCAGCAATTATGCTGACTATAAAGTTATAAATGAGATATTTAGCTTTCTTTTGTACTAAATTGAAAAGACAAAAATGAATAATATAGTTAAGGAATTTCCGCAGACTGCTCTGAAAACACTTGGTTTTTTATACAAAATAAAGTTCTTTATAAGTAGCATTACTAATTGACAAATGTGCTATAGATTTAGCTGATTGCAACCTTATTTTGACGAATTGTTAATGGGTAACAAATTTTTCACGATTATCAATTACGAAGTTATACTTTCCACTACAACTTAGTAACAATATAAGAGTCTGATTATGTGGATAGCCCGACCGTGGGAAAATCAAAATACCGAAAACCTGAATTTAGAGAGGAAAACCCTATAATATGCATCTGAGCGAAATCACCCATCCTAACCAGTTGCACGGTTTATCTGTTCGCCAACTGCAACAGATTGCCCGTCAGATTCGAGATAAGCATCTCCAAACCGTAGCAGTTAATGGTGGACACTTGGGGCCAGGGTTGGGTGTTGTAGAATTAACACTAGGACTTTACCAGACACTGGACTTAGATCGGGATAAAGTCATTTGGGATGTAGGACATCAGGCTTATCCCCACAAACTGCTTACAGGACGCTACGATCGCTTCCATACCCTTAGACAAAAAGACGGAGTTGCGGGTTATCTCAAACGCTGTGAAAACAAGTTTGACCACTTTGGGGCTGGACATGCTTCTACAAGTATTTCAGCTGCATTGGGCATGGCTTTAGCGCGAGACTTGAAAGGAGAAAAATTTAAAGCCGTTGCTGTTATTGGCGATGGGGCGCTGACTGGGGGTATGGCTTTAGAAGCCATCAACCACGCTGGACACTTGCCGAAAACTAACCTGTTGGTTGTTCTCAACGACAACGACATGTCTATATCTCCCAACGTCGGCGCGATTCCCCGCTATCTGAATAAAATGCGCCTCAGCCAACCGGTGCAATTTATTAAAGATAATCTTGAGGAACAGTTTAAGCAAATTCCCTTTGTTGGCGAATCCCTGTCTCCCGAACTCGGACGCATCAAAGAAGGTATGAAACGCTTGGCTGTTCCCAAGGTAGGTGCAGTTTTTGAAGAACTCGGCTTTACCTATATTGGACCAGTGGATGGGCATAATCTAGAAGAATTGATTGCCACTTTCCAACAGGCACATCAGATACCAGGCCCAGTTTTGGTACATGTAGCAACAGTCAAGGGCAAAGGCTATGAAATTGCCGAACTAGATCAAGTTGGCTACCACGCCCAAAGCCCCTTCAGCGTAGCAACTGGCAAAGCCATTCCTTCTAGTAAACCCAAACCTCCGGCTTATGCCAAAGTCTTTTCTCACACTCTGGTGAAACTTGCTGAACAAAACCCGAAAATCATCGGGATTACTGCGGCGATGGCAACGGGGACAGGCTTAGATAAACTTCAAGCAAAACTGCCCAATCAATATATTGATGTCGGCATTGCTGAACAACACGCTATTACTCTAGCTGCGGGACTTGCAACTCAGGGTATGCGCCCCGTTGCCGCCATTTATTCTACCTTCCTGCAACGCGCTTACGACCAGATAATTCACGATGTCTGCATCCAAAACCTGCCAGTATTTTTCTGCTTGGATAGGGCAGGAATTGTCGGTTCCGATGGCCCCACCCACCAAGGTATGTATGATATTGCCTATCTGCGTTGCATTCCTAACATGGTAATGATGGCACCCAAAGACGAAGCAGAATTGCAACGCATGGTAGTAACTGGCGTTAACCATACCAGCGGCCCGATCGCTATGCGCTACCCTCGTGGCAATGGCTACGGCGTCCCCTTGATGGAGGAAGGTTGGGAACCTTTGGAAATCGGCAAAGGCGAGATTTTGCGTACAGGCGACGATGTGTTAATCGTCGCTTATGGCACAATGGTCTATCCAGGAATGCAAGCCGCGGAAATTCTCAGCGAACACGGCATTGAAGCAACTGTAATTAATGCGCGTTTTGTTAAGCCTTTGGATACCGAGTTGATTTTGCCTTTGGCTAAAAAAATCGGTCGCGTCATCACCTTAGAGGAAGGTTGTATCATAGGTGGCTTTGGTAGTGCGATCGCTGAAGCTTTACTAGATGCAGATATTCTCGTTCCTGTCAAGCGGTTCGGTGTACCAGATGTATTAGTAGATCATGCTGAACCTAATGAATCTAAAACAGAATTAGGTTTAACTAGCCATCAAATAGCAGAGAGAGTGTTGCAAGCTTTCTTTCAACAGCAACTATCTGCTGTTGTTTAGTTAATTCTTTGTAGAATGAATCGCCCACACTTGTGACTCAGGTGTGGGTGATTTACTTGTGAAAAGTCAGACAGTTGGTTCCTGGTATTTAACTCCTCGTTTTTCGTGACGGTTATCAGCAACGATATGATAAACAATGCTGCGTAACCGATTGATTGCACCAACCGGACGATGTACTGCTAAACCATTCGCAGGAGAAAAACTGAGATTTTCCCCAAAGTCACTTTCTTTAGGAGAATTAACCTTTTGATGCTTAACTGTTAGGCGACCAACTGTAAAGAAGGGTGATTCCTCTTCGTTCCAAACAATGGTGGTATCATCAATGGACATTTCTGGGCTAGTTTGAAATTGGATTTGAAAGTCCCAATGATATTCAGCATCGGGCTTTGCTAAAGCTTGAATGATATCCTCTCGGTAGTAATTGTCCTCTGAACCTGAGGCTTTGGCACGCCGAAGCTCACTTTCTGGTCTAGACTCTAAAGGAAGTTGTTGATGAGGTGGTTGATTGGAAATTGGAGTAAATCCATATTTAATCACAACCGGATATTCCACAGGAATTCGCCCTGGTTGAGATGAATCGAAATCAGATTTGAGTCCCAAAGAATATGCTGAAGCACTCCAATAGCGTTCTGTGAGCAAACTCTTGGGAAACCGTTTGAAACTGTTTTTTAGAAGTGTAGCTTCGTAGGGATGCGACTTTAGCCATAAAAGCACCAACAGCTTAAAAAGCGGAAATAGCCCTGCTCGATAAACCGTCAAGAAAAAGCTGTGGAAGTCTTTGATGGTTCTAACAAAAAAGAATTCGGTATTGTGGGTAATAATATCTTGGGTTTTTAACTCATGACTTTGCGGTAGTCGTTCTCCTTCTACCCCTACCACTTTTACAGACATCGAGCGCGTATCTCCTTCATAATCATTCTTTACAGAAAACGCACCATTTGCAAATCGTAGCCAAACCGGATATTGTTTCGGTTTTGCAAATAAACCATGTTTTAGGGAAATGGCTTGAAGTTGAGCTTCAGTTAATGAGGTGCGTTTGCTCAATTCCTGCTTAATTGCTGCTTCATCAAAGTCAAAGATTTCTAGAGTTCCTTGTACAGCAGCGTTAGTTTTAGAGTGGGTATCTCTCTTTGCAGTTTTTCTCTTCTCACCTCCGTAAAGATTTTCCATGTTCTTTTTGACTAGCTCACTCATAAGAGCGCAATATTTTGCTTCGTCTTTTTCTGGATATTCGGTAAATAGTTTCATTTTTTTAAAGGGAGGATTAATTAGAAAATACTTTATGTGTCTTTAACAAGTAGGGTGTGTTTTATCATTCGTCACACACCCACATTCATTAGGTAATCAAACTGGCTGCCAATCTTGGCGATAAAAAGAAATTCTATAGTTTTTACCTTGAGGAATATTACGATGCACCACTTGGGAGAGGGTTTTTGTATTCTGAATTTCCTCCCAACCTACTGGTGAAAAAGTTTCTGGATTGAAGATATTTTCCGCTAGTAGAGGATTGGTAAATGCTTGAGAAAAGGCATCAATTCCTATTAGTCGTCCGACTAAGGGTGGTAAAGCTGAATTTTGTCGTAAGTCTTCTGCGTAGAGTCCGACGTACAGCTCAATGTTATCTACATGACCGTACAATCGTTGCAGTTCTTTTTGGACTTTTTCATTGCTACTAATCTGATCGAAGTCGGTCACGCGGGGATAGCTGCATAAATCACGGTAGTCGTTATAGCTTCTTAATTTTGCCTCACGACCCATGCGAATACTAGCTATTTCGGTGGGAATGAGAAATTCAGGTGTGTTGAATAAACTCAGTTGTGCTGCGGGTTGGGAACAACTTTCTTCAAAGATGGCTCCTAATCCCTTGTTGATAATCATGTCGTTGTTCCACATCGAAGCAGGCATGGGAAGCTTTTGTCCGTTATACATTAAAGTATCGGGTAGCATACTATGCCAACGATAAACTAAACTAAATTCCACCGACATCCAATTATGGCGATACCACTTTTCATTAGTGAACGCGGGGGGATCGGTGAAAAATTGAAAGTGATAGGGAGTTATGTGGTTGATGTAATCTTCTAAAACAATCTTGAGAAATTCAGCCATGACAATATTTCTTGCCGTTTGAAAAAGGCGTTCATCGTCCCAAGTTGGATAATTTTTTGTCAAGAGTTCGCACACGCGATTATGTTCCCTTAAGGAAAGAACATTCAGCATGACATAGCCTATTTGCACGTTTGCTCGTTCTACTTCCAACCCCATCGCAAACAACTTCTGTTTCTTTTCTGGAGGAAACGTTTCTGCTTTTGGGGTGTCGCCGGTGTAAAGATGGGGCAACCCTCTAAATTCTTCTTTGGGTTTTCCATCTTCGTCATAATAAAAGAGAGGATATTCTTCCCCATTAATAATTTGGCTTTTTAGCTTACCGCCTTTATACGATCGCAGCAAATGTGTAATCTTTGGATTTAAACCATAGACATTGCACATATCGATGTGGTGGTTAGAACTATTCCTGCGTGGATCGTGGCGGTCGGTTCTAAGAAAGCTATCTGTAAACCATTGAACAAAATAGGGGAAAATTAGAGAGGATTTAGGGGAGTATTTCGTTTCCTCAGTTTTGCGATACAAAATCTCCAAATCTTGAATCGGCGGCAGATTTTTCTCAAACTTTTCCGCAGGCGTTAAATTAATACCGATATAGTTTTTATTGGTCAAGGGTTTCCAATCTAGCGGTGGTAGTTGAAGTCCCGAATATGTTCGATCAATCAACGAATCCCAGGATGTATAGGGAGACATTGTACTAAACGGATATGGACGAGTCGGAATTTTTAAGATGGCATTGTTAGTGAGAGTTTTGTTTACTTTTTTAGCAAGACCTGGGTTGCTTTGAATAAAGTTCCAAATTGGTTTAAAGCCAGTTAAAATAGCAGTCTCAAGTTTGTTTCTAAATCCATCTCTTGATGTGTCTCTTTTTGCGGTCATAATTTCTCCTTTAGAATTGCTTGTTGACTTAATCGCTTGCTTATGTTTGAAAAGAACGCTAATTACTGCTGATGGTTTTGGCAAGACAAAAACATCAGTAGTAGGGCTAAGGCAGTAGGCACTTCTTGAAACAACATTATTTAAAAAATTAATTCAGTTTATCGATAATCTTTTGTAGATTCTTGGGTCGATAGTCCTTGCGACTTTTCAACCGATTGATCGTGCTTTCATGAATATCTTCAATGACATCCCCCACCTCACGAAACTTGATTCCAGCCAATTTAAAGAATCCAACATCGTTCTTAAAGTCACATTCATAATTGGGGTTAATGCCTGTCGGAATCACACTTGGATCTAAGTCAAGCCCCAATCCCAGGACACCGACGGAATCAATCATCCACTGTAAGGCAGCATCTGATAACCCGCTGTATTCTTCGGTTCCACCGCCAACGCAACCATGCCCACCAGGAAACCACTTTTGAATTACCCGCTGGTTTTCAGCCTCAGGATGCTTTTTCATCGGAGTTACATCAAAGACTTCGCGGATTTCGTCGATCGCCACAGCGTGCAATGCATTCTCAATACATTTGTTTAAAGTAGTATCATGGAATCTGTACCGCTTATTTAGCTGCTCGTTCAACTTGCTGAATGCGGGCATCCCAGGAATGCCAAGGGCACCAACGGTGTCAAAACAACCGATCAAGGTGATAGGAACGCGCTCCCCGTAGTCTTTACGGTATTCGACTGCTGTCTTATCCTTGGGTTTAATACCTCGGTCACGGTAAAGGTCGTAAGCTTCATGTGCTTTGGTGACATGGGGGCGATCTAGAAGACCGGAACAATAGATCATCCCTGCTAGACTTCTAACTGTGTAAGCACCGCGACTGAAGCCGAACAGATAGATTTCATCACCAGTAACATAATTGAGACTAAGAAATCGGTAGCAATCTTCTATATTTTTATCGATTCCTAGTCCGGTAGCTCCTCCTAAAATCTTTTGACTCTCGGTTCCAATGCCCGCGTCATAAAATATGATTTGTGTAACCCCGTCACTGGCAATCGGTTTCACGGATTGAGCTAACTTAACCACATTGCTTGGGTAAGGACTTATTAATTGTTGCCAGGTTCCATCACAGCACATAACAAGACGTTTCATAGTTCTATTTCAAAGGCTTTGAGTCATTAAATAAACGATGTTTTTGGTTTTATAACACTTTTTACTAACTAAGTAAAATAAAATTTTATGACAGCGATCGCAGCGTTAAGTTAAGATAAATTAAGGCGATCGCACTAGCAGCAGCATCGCTCAAAGCCTGGGCTTCATCCTTCATCCAAGGACTAGTATCAATAACGATAACTAAATCACCAGTAAATATAAAGCTTGCCTGCTTAGTCATGCTTTTTTTATTTTGGTTGAAACTAAAGAATTTTACACTTGAAAAAGATAATAATTTTCAATATCATCAAAAAATTAAAACCTAGTTTAAGATAAGATTTTACTTATTTTAGTGTTTTAAAAACAAGAACATAAATGTCATATATTTAACCTTTAATTAAAATTTCTAAAGATAAACACATATGTTTTTGTTTTTGTCAATAAAAAAATGTCATAAATAGCCCTTTCAAGGTAAGTAAAATTTTTAGTTAAGGAATTTCTCTTTAATCTTTTTACTATTAGGACTTACGCAAAAGCAACGTATTTTCGTCATTGCGAGCGGAGCGAAGCAACCCCAGTATTGACGAGATTGCTTCCCTACACTGACTTACGCAGCAATGACTAACCATTGCTGCGTAAGTCATGACTATATATCATACGTATATTATTAGTTAAATAAATTACTTATAGCGGTTCCCATTCAGATGCAGTACAACGTTACATCACGAGGTGTAGGGGCACGGCAATGCCGTGCCCCTACGGGTGTACCTCACGTAAACGATAATTGCTATAACAAGAATAATTAAGTAGAAATACTCTAATTAATTAAATTTGGTTTTTAAAATAAAATTATCAGTATGCATTAAAGTAAAAAATGTTGCTTATCTACTAACAACCTATTGCTATGACACCTTCCACAAATCAGGTTTATCCCGTTATTTGGCACAATGACTCAGTGTCACTAATTGATCAAACGCGCTTACCCAACGAATATACATTTGTGGAAATTCACCGCAGTGAAGATATGGCGCGGGCGATTAAAACCATGATTGTCCGAGGTGCGCCTGCAATTGGTGTGGCTGCGGCATACGGAATGTATCTTGGTGCAAGGGAAATTGAAACAAGCGATCGCCACGAATTTCTGCAACACTTAGATAAAGTAGCCCAGTTGTTGCGTTCTACTCGTCCAACGGCAGTAAATTTATTTTGGGCAATCAGCCGGATGCTGAAAGCCGCCTATGAAACGCTGGGAACGGTAGAAGAGATCAAGCAAACCCTTTTGCAAACAGCCCTAGCAATTAACGCTGAAGATTTGCAAACCTGTCAAGTGATCGGTGACAATGGTTTGGCAGTTTTACCCTCTACCCCAGAAAAACTAAGGTTACTTACTCACTGCAACGCTGGAGCATTAGCTACTGCTGGTTATGGCACTGCTTTGGGTGTTGTGCGTTCCGCTTGGAGGGAAGGACGTTTAGAACGTTTATTTGCCGACGAAACCCGTCCCCGTTTGCAAGGCGCAAAACTCACCACTTGGGAATGTGTGCAAGAAGGGATTCCAGTTACATTAATTACTGATAATATGGCAGCCCATTGCATGAAACAAGGTTTGATTCATGCTGTAGTTGTGGGTGCCGATCGCATTGCTGCTAATGGCGACACTGCTAATAAAATTGGTACATATAGTGTAGCGATCGCTGCTATTGCCCATAATATCCCCTTCTTTGTAGCTGCACCCCTTTCTACCGTTGATTTTGAATTAGCCGATGGTAGCAAAATTCCCATTGAAGAACGCGAACCAACAGAAATCTATCAAGTTGGCGATACCATTCTCACTGCTGCGGGTGTAGATTTTTACAACCCAGCTTTTGATGTGACTCCAGCTGAGTTGATTACAGCCATCATTACAGAAAATGGAGCGATCGCACCTCATCAATTAGCAAAATCACAGGTAAAGCAATTACCAATTGGGTTAAATCCGAATTAATGGAGAACTTGCGCCGAGTTCTCGATAACTCTAAATCTGAATAACGGAAACTTTATAGGGGATTGCCCCAAAAAAATCCCCGACTTTTCTAAAAAGCCGGGGACTTTATTTTTTTACTACTTATTCAATTAAAATCTGACGGCTCAAAATTTATCAGTAATTTTTTAAAAAATTTTATTTAAACTTCATGTTTTGACTAAATTCAATAAGCAAAATCCGCAATTACTTACTCAAAAGAAGCTTTGACTTTGTGATTTTGGTGTTTTCCACAAGTAAAAGAAGCTTTGACTTTGTGATTTTGGTGTTTTCCACAAGTAAAAGAAGCTTTGACTTACTCAAAAGAAGCTTTTGCTTTCTGATTTTGGTGTTTTCCGCAAGTAAAAGAAGCTTTTGCTTTCTCAAAAGAAGCTTTGACTTTCTGATTTTGGTGTTTTCCGCAAGTAAAATGCCATTTCGCTTTTTAAAATCGTTGATTTATCAGAAGATGTCTGAGAAGTATTAAATAATTTGTTGATCCCCCCTAACCCCCTTAAAAAAGCTAGGGTTGTATACACAAGTCAAATTACCCCCCTTAATCCCCCCTTTACAAGGGGGGAAATAAGAAATAAATCCAGTTCCCTCCCCTTTATAAGGGGAGGGTTAGGGTGGGGTAATTCAACTTAATCCTAATAGAATCAACCAAAATGCTGAATAATTGCGTCGGCAAATTCAGAACATTTTAATGGTTCAACTGGCGGTTCTAGTAACCGAGCTAAATCGTAAGTGACTTCACTACTCGCGATCGCATCGCTTAAACCTTTCTTAACTAGGTCTGCGGCTTCTTGCCAACCCATAAATTCCAGCATCATTACACCAGACAAAATCACTGAACCAGGATTAATCCGATCTAAGCCTGCGTGTTTGGGTGCGGTGCCGTGGGTGGCTTCAAATATGGCACTAGCATCACCAATATTTGCCCCTGGCCCCATTCCCAATCCCCCAACAATGGCGGCGGCGGCATCAGACAAGTAATCGCCGTTTAAGTTCATTGTCGCCAAAATCGAATACTCATCCGGTCTAGTTTGGATTTGTTGAAAAATGCTGTCAGCAATCCGGTCATTCACCAAAACTTTATCTTTCCATTTGCCCTCGCCGTGGGTTGCCCAAATTGTGTTAAGAACAGTTTCAACTTCCTTGACAACTTGCGCTTTCTTATCTGGAGTGAGAGCATCAAACCCAGGCTCAATTTGGCGGGCGTTTTCTTCCAAGGAAATATTGAGGTTATTTTCCTTGTTACTCAAAATCCAAGATTCTTGTTCAGTGACAGTCTCTTGGCGAAATTCACTGGTTGCTAATTCATAACCCCAATCGCGGAAAGCCCCTTCGGTGTACTTCATAATGTTGCCTTTATGCACCAAAGTCACTTGTTGCTTGTGTTTGGGCAATAGCAAGGCGTGTTTAATGGCACGTCTGACTAAACGCTGGGAACCAGTTTTGCTGATGGGTTTGATGCCAATACCAGAATCAAGAGGAATTCGTTTTTTCCCATGTTCTGGAGTGGCGGGGATCAGTTCTTCGTTGATAATTTTAATTAAGCGATCGCCGATTTCGCTACCTTGTCGCCACTCAATGCCTAAATAAATATCTTCCGTATTCTCCCGATAAACAATTACATCCAGTTTTTCGGGATTTTTGTGGGGTGAGGGCGTACCTGCATAGTAACGGCAAGGACGCACACAGGCATACAAGTCAAAAATTTGCCGCAACGCTACATTTAAAGAACGAATTCCCCCCCCAATGGGAGTAGTCAAAGGCCCTTTAATAGCTACACCATATTCTTCAATTGCTGTTAGAGTGTCTTGAGGTAAATACTGATATGTGCCGTATAAATCGCAGGCTTCATCCCCAGCGTAAACCTTGAACCAACTAATTTGACGCTGATCCTTATATGCTTTGGCTACCGCAGCATCTAGCACTTTTTGGGTAGCAGGCCAGATATCTATACCTGTACCATCGCCCCGAATAAAAGGGATAATTGGATTGTCAGGTACGATCGGTTCACCATTTTTGAAGGTGATTTTTGCTCCGGTTGCGGGGGGGGTAATCTTGTCGTACATAGTTCACACACTCCTAATCGATACGCTGCTAGTTAAAAAACCCTATGTGGCAGGCTTGTATATTTTGCTGTGTCTTTTGTTTACCAAGCCATAAGGCGCAGATTTTCCCCCTATTCCCCTTGTACATTATTTGGGGATTAAGTGTGGAATTTCAGTGAAGCGATCGCAATTTTGTACGATCAAAAATAGTAAACTACTTTTCGCTATCAGTACTTCGCCTTAAAGAAGCCTAATAGCTTACCACTCTTTCACTGACCGCTAAAACGAGAATGGCATGACAGACCCAATGATTTTATCAGGCCCTGCTAATGACATCGATTCCCTGCGACGACCATTAATCACTGGGTCTGAAAAAGTCCAACAACAGATAATCCCACAGTTAGCTGAGTTGGGTAATGAGGGATTAGACGTGTTGATGGAATTTTTACTGAAACGACGTGAGAACCCAGCGACTTGGGTTGATGGCAAGGCTTACCAAGTCCTTTATAACTCTGATGCACCTCAAGTTAAAGAATTTTTGCGCTCCTGTTTTCCTGAGGGAATTGTACCTCTAAAATCAGAGTGCGGCATTAATTATAATTCTTTGCAACAACAACTGGCAGTTCAAGACTTCCAAGCTGCTGATCGCGTGACTATAGAGAAAATGTGTGAACTATCAGGGCCAACGGCTGTACAACGAAAATGGTTGTATTTTAGTGAGGTAGAAAATTCCCCGGCTATTGACTTGCAAACTATTAACAACCTCTGGTTAGTCCACTCCGAAGGTAAATTTGGCTTTTCAGTGCAGCGAGAAATCTGGTTGAGTTTAGGTAAAAATTGGGAGAATTTCTGGCCTAAAATCGGCTGGAAAGAAGGTAACAACTGGACACGATACCCCAACAGCTTTACCTGGAATTTGAGTGCGCCTAGAGGTCACTTACCCCTTTCTAATCAACTACGGGGGGTACGAGTCTTTGCCTCTTTACTTTCTCACCCAGCTTGGTCGAAGAATCCAGAAAAATAATTTTGAGCCTATGTACAAAGGGTAACTTAATAATTCCATGAAGTTTGAGTGGGATGAAAATAAAGCGGCAATAAATCTTTTAAAACATCAGGTTTCGTTTGAAGAAGCCAAAACTGTTTTCGACGATCCGCTTTATGTTGACTTCTACGACCCAGACCACTCTGATGATGAGGAGCGTTACCTTATTATTGGAGAATCAAGTCGGGGACGCTTACTAATCATGTCGTATACAGAGAGAGGAAATTTGATTCGTCTCATTAGTGCAAGAGAAGTAACGCGATTTGAACGAGAAGCATATAAAGAAGGGTAAGCCAGAAATGGAAGACGATCTGCGATCAGAGTATGACTTAAAAAGTCTAAGGGTGAGAAAGTTCGGCCCTGAACGAAAGAGCTTTGGTAAGACAACAATTCGTTTAGAACCTGATGTTGCACAGGTTTTTCCCGATGCTGATGCCGTCAATGAGGCTTTAAGATTTCTGATTAGAGTTGTGCAAGACAACCAAGTTTCTGCACTTATAAAGCAGCCTCACAGTTCCTTGGAGGGGACGGATAAAAGCCCCTAGTGCTGAGTTAGAGGTTACTTAGCAGATCCCAAACTGAAAATATCAAATTGGATAATGGCAAATGTTCGTCTAGAAGAAATTAAACGTAGATTTAATAACGTCACTGCTATCGAGGATATTACCTTTGAAATTCCTGATGGCGAATTTTGGGTTTTAGTCGGGCCATCGGGTTGTGGTAAGTCTACAATTTTGCGAACGATCGCTGGTTTAGAAACTGCCACATCTGGCAAACTCTTTATTGGCGATCGCTTGGTGAATAATATCCCAGCCAGACAACGGGATGTGGCGATGGTATTCCAAAACTACGCTCTCTATCCTCACATGAGTGTGGCGCAAAACATCGGCTTTGGCTTGCAGATGCGGAAGGTTGACCGGAAAATCATTCAAGAACGGGTGATGAATGTGGCGCGATCGCTTTCTCTTGATCACCTGCTGGATCGTAAACCCAAACAACTTTCTGGGGGACAGCAACAACGGGTAGCATTAGGGAGAGCGATCGCTCGTGAACCACAAGTGTTTTTACTTGATGAACCTTTATCTAATTTAGATGCCCAATTGCGCGATGATACAAGGGCAGAATTGAAACAGTTACATCAAGAATTAGGCATTACAACAATCTACGTCACCCATGATCAAGTTGAAGCGATGACTTTGGCTGATAAAATTGTCGTCCTAAATCGAGGGCGGATTCAACAAATCGGCGATCCCCAAACTATTTATGCAAATCCTGCTAATCAGATGGTGGCAAGTTTTTTAGGCAGTCCGCCAATGAATATTTTACCTGCAATCTACCAAAATAACGGTTTTGATGTGAGTGGACAAGTATTAACGATTCCAGCAGATGTGAAAGAAAAATTACATTTGCGTGAGGGACACAGTTATAATTTGGGGATTCGTCCAGAGCATATTTTTATTAGCGAACCGCCAAGTCGCCAAGAACGCCAAGAAGGAAATGAGAGTCAGCTGATTGTAGAAGTTAAAGTGGTGGAACCTTTGGGAAGGGAAACTTTGATTCGTGCTGGTTTACCTGGTTCGGCGGTGGTGTTGAATATTCAGGTGGGTGGGGATGTGCGTCCGCGTCCAGGCGATCGCCTTTCTCTACAACTCGATTTAAATCAATTGTTTGTATTTGATCCCAAAACTGGGGACAGAATATTATAAATAGTTTTTTAAGCTGCCAAAAATAATCACCAATTCCCAATTTTTTGTAGCCAAAATCTAAGAAAATAAAAACTGCAATACAGACTTAATCGATTAGCTGCAAAAACTTATATGACTATTAATCGACGCCATTTCTTGTTTTTAGTCACAGCAGGTGCAGGTGCTTTTGCATTAGATGCTTGTGCATTGGCAGAGAAATCTTCTGAAGGAAACACTGCAATATCAAAGACAACACCAAATACAACACCAAATGTAACACTAAATACAACAGGGGCTATCCAAGTACCGCCTTTACCTTACGCTTACGAAGCACTGGAACCACACATCGATGCCAAAACGATGCAGTTTCACCACGATAAACACCACGCAACTTATGTGAAAAATCTGAATGCAGCGTTAGCCAAACATCCAGAACTTAAAGGTAAAAGTGTTGAAGAACTGTTGCAGAAACTTGACAAAGTACCACAAGATATTCGCAAAACAGTACGCAATAATGGCGGTGGTCATCTAAACCACTCAATGTTCTGGAAAATTATGAAGCCAAAAGGTGGAGGAGAACCAACGGGAAATATAGCCTCTGCTATTAAGCAAAATTTTGGCTCTTTTGCAGCTTTCAAAAAACAATTTAACGAAGCTGGTGCTGGTCGTTTTGGTAGTGGTTGGGTTTGGCTAGTACGTAACAAAGCTGGCAAGTTGGAAGTGACAACTACAGCTAATCAAGATAGTCCCTTAAGTGAAGGTAAATATCCCATCCTGGGTAATGACGTATGGGAACACGCATATTATCTCAATTACCAGAATCGCCGCGCCGATTATTTAGATGCTTGGTGGAATGTGGTTAATTGGGATGAGATTAACAATCGGTTCGCAGCAGCAAGTAAATTTGCTTGAGGCGAGACGATAATTTAGATTTATAAACACTTAAAAATTGGCAACAGAAATAACATTATGTTGCCAGTTTTTTGATGTGATACCAAATGTGGCGTGAAAACTTTCCTCACCACGTAAGTGTCCTCCTCTGCGTTTCTGGCTGAGATTAAAAAATAGCTTCGTTCAACCCTTGCAGTTATTTTTTTATAGACAATGGGGAACACGTGGCGATATTCCCGTTTCCGGCGATTATAATTTCTCTATTGGGAGTGACTTCGCAGTATGGCGATCGAGTAATGGCACTTAGTATATTCTTAGAAATTAGGGTTAATATTTTGTCTGGTTAATTTCCTCCAAACAATATCTTTACTAACCCTGCTCTGACAAAGTTTGATATTTGCTCATTTCCCCCTTGCGGGGAGGAATCATTAGACCTCTTGCAAAAATCCTTGAATCACCCCTCCCCAACCCTCACGCCACTTGCTTCAAGTCGGCAGAGCCGCCCAACGCAGTGGCTCCCCTTCATAAGGGGAGGGGGCAAGATTTAAAGTTTCCCCCCAATATATCGGGGGGATTAAGGGGGGTCTATTCGACTTATGCAAGAGGTCTATTTTGTGTGGCTAATTCATCCTTTCACTCAGCAACGCCCTTTTTATCGCAGTGCCCACTCAAAGCGGTTTTTGAGAAGGTACACCTACAGCACGGGGAAAATTAGCTGGTGTGTTTGCTACCTTACGCACATAAAGGCAATGACGGATGCTATCACTTAGAGGAGTGGTAAATTTTTCAATTAATTCAATCACCCCACCTAGCTGGTTAACAGCATTTTGCAAAACTGTGGTTTCTTCCTCTGTCCAATTACCACGATAAATTACGGCTAAACCACTTTGTTTGAGTAATGGTAAGGCATATTCTGCACAAACAGAAGCTGTACCAACAGCGCGGATTAGGGCAATATCGTAAGCTTGTCGGTGCTGGGGTTGCTGACCGATTTCTTCAGTCCTACCAACGAGAGTTTTGGCATTGGTCAGGGCAAGTTCAGTTAATATTTTTTCGATGAAAGTAATTTTTTTCTGGGTTGAATCCATTAGAGTAATTTGGCAATTAGGCGCAGTAATTATCACTGGAATACCTGGAAAACCCGCACCCGTGCCAATATCAATTACAAACGCACCTTCTTGAAGAGACGGGATAAATTGCCCCTGTGGCGCAATTCCTCGCAGAGAATCCCACACATGTTTTTCCCAAAACTCTTGGGGGTCAGTGATTCGAGTTAAATTTAGTTGGCGGTTACCTTCTAGGATTAACTCATAAAGCCTTTGGAATTGGGCTTGCTGTTGGGCTGTTGGTTGCCAATTGAGAGTTTGCTGCCAGATTTCTGCCATCTCAGGCAATAAGTAAGTCATTAGTTAGGAATTATTTTCTTTATCTACTTATCTACCCATCTCCATGATCTCCCTTATTTGTATCATTTTCCCTGCTTTTCTTTTATCCTGCTGGTAGGGGTTCTTTTACTTTGCCTTCCAGTGTCTTTGGGTCTACTGATTGTAGTTCACCGTGGTTGAGTGTCCAGCAACGATCTGCGATCGCTAACAAATCCCCAGCATCGTGTGTCACTACTAACAGTGTCCAATCTTGTTTCAGTTTCGCCAATAAATTTACTAGTTGCCGACGCATTGACCAATCTAACCCAGCTGTGGGTTCATCCAATAACAGTAAATTTGGCTGGCGAATCAATTGGACTGCCAAAGCTAAACGCCGTTGCTGACCACCGCTTAAGGCATGAGGGGCAGCGGAAAGCGATAAATGCTCTAATCCCACCTCACTCAGCGCCTGTCTAACTCGTTCTGACCCTAACTCAGGATGTCCTAAACGCAATTCTTCTAAAATTGAACCACCGCAAAAGTGCCGCTCTGGAAACTGAAATACCAACCCAGCCAATTGTTGTAGCTGTTCGGCTATAAGTTCTTGTTCCCGCCAGAAGAGTGCGCCAGTAGTAGGTTCGGCTAGTCCCGACAAAATTTCTAGTAAGGTACTTTTTCCCGAACCACTCGGGCCAATAATCAGACCTAACTGCTGGGGTGCTAATTCCAAGTTGATCGATTTGAGAATCGCTGTTGGGCACGCTGTCGGGTGATAAATTAGATTTCGGAGATAGAGCATTTGTTAAAATTACCAAAAAGTCAGCAAATTACTGATTAGCTACACTGAGAGCATCTGGAAAATTCTGGAAAAACTTCTAGCGCATTACCCGGATTAACACCTTAATTTAGCAGCAAGAATAATCCACTTTTTCTCCATTGTGGCAGACTCACCCTTAAACAATGGCTACAACAAGCCTGGGAACATGGAAAAATTACCAAAGTCAACCTTTATATAAAAAAATTTTGGTTGAAGCAGAGGCAAGTTAAAACTGACCATTTTTTGCATTCTAAGTAACACATACAACTATTTCAACCGCAATTCTTCTGAGGGTTAAAATGACTAAAAGGTTTTCTTCGCCTCGATTAGTAGTGTTTGCTAGACTCACTACCTTTGCTCAGACTGCTTTTGGCGCTGCGTTCGCACTTAATCTCTGGGTAAATCCCTCCGTGGCTGGCGATCCATTTCGCAATCGCGAACCTCATCAAATTGGCGATCAAACAGAAGCAGCTTTTAAAGCGATTTTCCAACAGGGCAACTATCCAGCAGCAGAGCGTTATCTGCAACAAGCACTATCAAAAGAGCCAAATGAACCTCTAGCTTATGCGATGAATGCATCTTTAGCATACGGAAATAAGGATTGGGCTAAACTAAACACTTACAGTCAGAAAACTTTAGAAACCGGACAAAAACTCATTGCTAGCGATCCATTGCGTGGTAATTTATATACTGCTGTTGGTTATTTTTTAGAGGGTGCAGTAGTTATCACCCGTGAGGGTACAGTCAACGGTGTGCCGCAAGCCTTTAGTCGGTTACGGCAAGTTTATGAATATTTAGACAAAGCTGAAGCAATTTCTGCCAATGATCCAGAACTGAGTTTAATCAAGGGTTATATGGATTTACTGTTGGCGGTTAATTTACCTTTTGCTAGCCCAGATCAGGCAATTGGACGGTTAGAACAAAATGCAGCTCCTCAGTATCTCGTGGATCGGGGTATTGCTCTTGCTTACCGAGATTTAAAACGGTATCCCCAAGCCTTAGAGTATGTCAACCGGGCGATCAAAACTACATCCGATAATCCAGAAATTTATTATCTCAAAGCCCAAATCTTGAAACAACTGGGGCAAAAAGAAAAAAGCCAGCAGATGATCCAGGAAGCGATCGCTAATTTTGACAAAGCATTGACTAAAAAATCTCAACTCCCAAGCGATTTAGTCAAACAAATTGAGCGTGAACGCAGTAGGACTGTTAGCCTGAATAATCCTGGGTAATTGGGCATTGGGTGCAAAGGAGAAAATTTTTCCTCTATTCCCTATTGTTTACTTTGATATGCTTATTTCCAGAAGAGTAGTTGAGATATTAGACCAAAATGGAGATTCAGTTCCGCGAAATTAATCCTTTTGATATGTGGATTTGGCTGAAATTCAGCACAAATCCTTCTGGGCGGGAAAAGCAATATGTAGAAGAAGTTTTTAACTCCTGGTTTTATCTAGGTAAATTGGGTGCATTTAATGCCGAGAATCTCCAGGTGCAGGACACTGGACTTGATATTAGCTACATGAATTATGATGAACAAGGGTATGAAAAAAGCCTGCTCGCACTGATGCACAACATCGGTGAGTTTGAATATCAGGGTCAATGGGGACGTTGTTGGTTTGATTTAGGAACCAGTGATGCGATCGCTCTGGATATCTTAATCAACGCCCTCACACAGCTAAGTGAGGAATATGTCACCCTTGAAGAATTATACATTGGTGGCGAAAATTCAGATTGGCCGGTTGAGGATAGCGAAAGTCGTCCTCAGTCTATTTACGATAATTAGTGACAAAAATGAATAAAGCAGGCGAAATTCGGGTAATAGCTTTGGGGCTAATTCGGGATGGCGAACGCATATTTCTTTCTGAAGGCTACGATCCCGTAAAGCAAGAAACATTTTATCGGGCTTTGGGCGGTGGGGTTGAATTTGCCGAAACCAGCCGCGACGCGCTACAACGGGAGTTTAAAGAAGAAATTCAAGCAGACTTAACGAATATTAATTATTTAGGTTGTATAGAGAACCTGTTTACATTTAATGGTAGGCAAGGTCATGAAATTATTCAGCTTTATCAATGTGACTTTGCTGATTCAAAATTCTATCAACTGGAAAGTTTAGTTTTCTCAGAATCAATAAATCATAAACATAGGGCGTTATGGATAGATATCTCTCGCTTGAAATCTGGGGAATTCAAATTAGTACCTGAGGTATTTTTTGAATATTTATAAATCATCTGGAAATTTCCATATTCGATAAATTAAGCTTTTTGGCGATTTTTGCGTAAGTCTTATGAGAGTGTCAATTGGGTCTCAAATCGTTAGATAATTCTACAATACCCGTAGACCCATCAATCCTTACCCGTTGACCATCTTGCAGGAGCCATGTAGCACCTCGAACATCCATCACAGCGGGAATCCCATATTCACGAGCAACGATCGCACCGTGAGAAAGTCGTCCCCCAACTTCGGCAATTAATCCTCCAGCCCTTAATAAAAAAGGTGCCCAGCCGGAATCTGTGTAAGGCACTACCAGAATCGTATCTCGGTCAATCTCCGGCACGTCTTGTAAATTTCGCAACACCTTCACCCTACCTTCAGCTTGGCCTTGACTAGCTCCAATACCTTGTAAGATTTGGTCAGAGTAGAGTGCAGAGGGAGCTAAGGGGTGAGGAGGTGTATTGCCATAGACTAAAAGGGGTACTTGAATGATCTCGCTATCTTGGACGAATTGCGATCGCCTCAATTCCACTAATTCATCCAACTGCTCAATTAACCTGGAATCTTCATCCACAACTAGACGTCGCACTTCATCAAAGTCTAGAAAAAAGATATCTCCTGTTTTCTTAAGTAAGCCTGACTTTAACCAAATCTTCTCCAAAGCTACAAAACTCCAACGCAATTCAGCCAAAATCCGTGAATAAACTTCGGTAACTCGTCCTTTGATATCTACACGCCGTTGTATAAAAGAGCGTTTGCGTTTACTAGCAAAAATGCTATTAATTGCGTCTTTAGCGCCTGATTGTGGTTCGTTACCCTGCATTAACTGCACAAACATCTGCTTAATCATCTGGGGACTTTCCCGCCAAGTGGGAACGGAAATATCAGTTCCCACTTCACTTAAATAGCCATAATCCTGAAGCAATTCGTCAAATTCTTGCAGGATCTTCTCTCCCTCTGGAGTTTGCTTTAACTGCTCAAATACTTGCTGTGGCTCAAACTCAAGCAATATCTGCTTGGCATCTGTAGCTATTGCACTCAGCGATCGCAATGCCGCTACCTCTGGGGTAACGCTGTTATCAATTTGCCCATCCTTCACCCGAAAAATCGCCTGCCGCAGGGCAGCACTTAAGGGAGCTAAAATACTGTAATACGTCCCTTGGCGCAGCAATTCCAGAATTAAGTCAATTCTTATTAGCAGCTTGGATGGTTTTAAGTTATCTATATCTTCCTGCGCCAACTGCGACAACCCAGGAATAAACCGTTTTTGATAATCCCGCTTGAAGTCCTTTTCTAAATTTAATTCCCGCTTTAGCAACTTCCCTAGTCCGGGCAAATTTTCCCAAGTTGACTCCCAAGACGGTTTACTGAATTTAGCTCCTCTGGTTAAAAATTCCAAACTTTCTGACGGCAGTCCCATGCGGAGAAAAATATCTCCTAAGAGGGATGCATTAAAGTAGGCTCTGGAATAATGCAGAGTTGCTGTTTGGGTGAAATCTAACCCCAAGGCGCGTTCGGCTTTGCGGTTGGCGTTGGCGAAGCCTCTGGAAGAAAAGCTATTGCTTAAAACTAAAGTAAAAAGTTCTCCCCAAACTCCACAAGTTAATGGACGATTAATTGACCATGTTAAAGGGTGAATTACTCCGGGAATCACTTCAGCAGCGATTTTACGTGTCCAGATGGGTAGGAGAGTGGTGATCGGTCGAGATTGCAATACCCAGAGTGTTTGACCGTCGTAACTCCACTCTATATCTTGAGGAGTGCCATGATAACGTTTTTCGAGTCGGTAAGCTAAGTATGCAACTTGCTTGATTAATGCTTGTGGGACTCGTCCTTGTCCCTCTAATTGTACAGAAGAGGAATTTTCTGTCTCAAGGACAAAAGCGCGATATTGTTCAGGTGTGACTTTTCCCGAAACGACTTGCGTCGCGCTTCCTGGAAGGGCTTCAATGATAATCGCATCACCTTGCTGAGTAATGGGATCGCGGCTAAAAGCTACGCCAGAATATATACTTTGAACTTGTTGTTGAATCAGCACTGCCATTGCTGTGTCATTCAAGCCGCGATCGCGCCGATATTGAATAGCAGATGGCTGATTGTAAGAAGCTTGAACTTGAGCGATCGCTGACTGCAATGCCTGGGGGCTGGTAACATTTAAAACTGTTTCATACTGCCCAGCAGCGGAAGCCTGTTCTGAATCTTCCCCAATCGCAGAAGAACGCACCACCAAGGGAGATAATTCTGATGGCTGGAGAAATTCTGTCAACAGTTGAGGATCGTCAATCGGGGCGAGTATCCACCCCTTTGGGACTGGATAGCCCCAGCGCTTAATTTGAGATAATGTAGCCGCCTTTTCTCCGACTATTGCAGCATCCAACTCTTCATCTAGAGAAATCATCACGCGATCGCCGCGTAAAAATTCCAACATTGCAAGAGATTCTGTTTGTGCCTCTTGGGCTGGCAGGTTTAGATCATCAGGAATTTTTGTATAAATCCAGCCCATTAAACCAGCTAAGGCGACAGCAGCAAGCATTCTGGGGATATCGCTAATGTGCAAAAGTGCCACAAACAGAGGAAACAGAAGCAAAACCCCAAATTTGACTACCCGTCTCGATTGCAGAATTGTAAAGCTAATGATTGCAAAGAAAGATACAAATATTGCCACCAGTGGATCATGTACGACAAATCCCCAAACTACATTTGTCGTACCTGCGCCTCTACCTACCCAGTATCTACCTATTACCAGAGCGATCAGGGCAATCAATTCCCAATGCGATCCCTCTGGGAAGAAAACGCGGGTGAGTAAGACTGCTGCAACTCCTTTAAAAGCTTCTGACAAGACTGCCAGAATTCCTACAAACTTACCG
Source organism: Nostoc sp. (assembly GCF_036917275.1). Lineage (GTDB taxonomy): Bacteria > Cyanobacteriota > Cyanobacteriia > Cyanobacteriales > Nostocaceae > Nostoc. The sequence continues at coordinate 8,391 of NZ_JBALDF010000034.1, read as the reverse complement.
CCGTGATAAAAGGCAGCTGATACACTAATGTTTCCTGTACCAACTTGTGATAATTGCTTGTGCGTAAGCGCGTAAGTGATCCATCCAATCAGGGGTAATCCGCCCAAGAGGGGGCAGGCAATTAAAATAACTAAGATACCCCAAGGTTCAAACATTCTGGATTTTGGATTTTAGATTTAAATTTTCCATCTAAAACCTCAAATCTCAAATCTAAAGTTTTTCTGAAATTTTTGATGGTTAATAGGGCGTTTTTATTTACTAGTTACTTAACGGACACTTGGCTAGGACGGAAACCGTTTAAGACAAGTGTCCTTCTAGACTACTAATGGTTTTAGTTTAGCGCATAGGCAGCTTGCAGCGCCCAGATTATCAGAGCAGCGATCGATCCCAGAAGCAACACGGTAGAGATAGTGACTACTTTTGGGGAATCTGCACCCTCAAATTTCATTATTCCTCGATTTAAGTCGGACACAGCTTTGTAATCCTCTTTTGTTGGGGCATGAGATATTTGTCCGTTTTGATTGTAGTCCTTCTATTTGCGGATGATGTTAAATTCCTAATATTATTTTGTTTAAGCTTGACAATTTTTCCATCACCATAATTACTTATTTCTTTAGAGATATTAGTCTTATTTTTACAATGATCGGGTATGGGGCATAGAGCATGGGGAACAAGCAGAGGGCAAAGCTGAAAATATTAAGGATTTTGTAATTAAATTACAACAAGAAGCAGGAAAGCAGAGGGGAAGGATAAAAATACTAAGGATTTTGTAATTAAATTACAACAAGAAGCAGAAAAGCAGAGTGGAAGGCTGAAAATGCTAAGGATTTTGTAACTAAATTACAATATGTACTAAAATCAAGGACTTGAGTCACAAAGAGAGCAATCATGGCATCCATCCGCGAGTTGCACGAACAGCTGGTTAAAAAAGAACGTTCTGCCGTTGAAATTACCCAAGAAGCTTTAGAGCGCATTCAAGCCTTAGAGCCAAAATTGCACAGCTTTTTATGTGTCACCGCAGAACGGGCATTAGAGCAGGCGGGTGCTGTGGATGCCAAAATTGCTGCGGGAGACGAAATTGGGCTGCTAGCAGGAATTCCGGTTGGAATCAAGGACAATTTATGTACTAAGGGAATTCCTACCACCTGCGCCTCCCGGATTTTGGAAAATTTCGTGCCGCCTTACGAATCAACGGTGACGCAAAAATTGGCAGATGCTGGGGCAGTAATGGTTGGCAAAACCAACTTGGATGAGTTTGCGATGGGTAGTTCTACAGAAAATTCTGCCTATCAAGTCACGGCTAATCCTTGGGATTTGTCACGGGTTCCGGGCGGTTCTTCCGGGGGTTCCGCTGCTGCGGTATCGTCGCAAGAATGTGTGGTTGCTCTCGGTTCTGATACTGGCGGTTCGATTCGGCAACCCGCATCTTTTTGCGGTGTGGTGGGCATGAAACCAACTTATGGTTTGGTTTCCCGTTATGGTTTGGTGGCTTACGCTTCGTCTTTGGATCAAATTGGGCCATTTGCAAACACAGTGGAAGATGCCGCAATATTATTAGGTGCGATCGCAGGTCATGATCCCAAAGACTCTACCAGCCTCAAAGTTGCCATTCCCAACTACGCCGCCAGCTTTATACCAGATTTAAAACCCAGAGGTCAGCTAAAAATCGGTATCATTAAAGAAACTTTTGGTGAAGGATTGGACTCTGTAGTAGAACAAGCTATTACCAAAGCAGTAGATCAACTACAAAGTTTGGGAGCAGAGATTCATATAGTTTCCTGTCCCCGCTTTCGCTATGGCTTACCCACATACTACATTATTGCCCCATCAGAAGCCTCAGCAAACCTGGCTCGTTACGATGGCGTTAAATATGGTTACCGCGCTCCTGATGTAGATAATCTGCTATCGATGTATACTCGTACCCGTGCTACTGGTTTTGGTACAGAAGTTAAACGCCGGATTATGATCGGCACTTATGCCCTTTCGGCTGGCTATTACGACGCCTACTACATAAAAGCGCAAAAAGTCCGCACTCTGATTAAACAAGACTTTGAAAAGGCTTTTGGCATGGTTGATGTGTTAGTCTGTCCTACATCTCCCACTACAGCATTCAAGGCAGGGGAAAAAACTACTGACCCCTTAAGTATGTATTTAACTGACTTGATGACTATTCCTGTGAATCTTGCTGGTTTACCTAGTTTAAGTTTGCCATGTGGTTTTGATGATCAGGGGCTACCGATAGGATTACAGTTAATTGGCAATGTGCTGCGAGAAGACCAACTGTTTCAGGTCGCTTACGCTTATGAGCAATCCACTACTTGGCATCTGCGTAAACCGCAAATATCTTGAAAATTGTCATTAGGCATTGGTTATTTTCCCCCTGCTTCCCCTGCTTTTTTGGTCATTTATCAGCCTGATTACTGTTCACTGACTAGTGACCATTGACTGTTGACCATTGACTTCTGGAGTCATGGATTCAGATGTAATTTGTGATGGATTAAGTGTATATAAAAGACCAGCAGATGCAGCTACTAATAATATAATGTAAGTAACAACAAGAGGGATGTATGTATTTAGTTTGTTGTCTGAATCCTTATGATCATTATTGAAGTCTTGGCAGACTACATTGCTTATAAGAGTATGTGATAAAGCATTTCCATCCAGTCCTAAAGCATCTCCATAGCGACGGATGAATCCTTGAACAAAAATAGGCTCAGGCAATTCTTCAAATCGTTCTTCTTCTAAAGCCTGCAAAATACCTGCTCGAATCAGTGTTTGAGCGGCTATTTCTTCTATGCGGATGGATTTTTCTTGTCTTACTTGTCGCAAGTGTGTGGTTATTTCCTTTAGCTGCTCTACTTGAGCTTGGTTTAAGAGCGTCACAGTCTTCTCCTGTATGGGCTAATTCTACTATTCATATAAAGACTTAAATTGACATACGTATTTTTACTGAATAATTGATATTAGATAATTTTTTTTATAATGGTTGGAGCCTAGAGTTGAAAATACTAAAGCTGCTCATGCTAAGTAATATTTCTGTTAAAATACGTACTTTATAATTAAAAGATTAGGGCATGAAAGTTAATAAACTACAATTTTTAATACAAGTATTTTCCCAATTGCTACTCTGGGCTGGGATAATTGCAGCGATCGCCTACTGTGCCATCTGTATATTTCTTTTTATTGGGCAACCTCGGTTCATTTTCTTTCCCTCTGCTGTGATTGAAAAGACACCAGAGTTTTTTAATCTTGCTTACGAAGAGGTTTGGTTACCTATACCAGTTAAAACAGCCAAGGTAGAACACATTCACGGTTGGTGGATAGAAGCCAAGCAACCCAATGCTAAGGTATTACTATACTTACACGGTAACGGTATCAATATTGGCGCAAACATAGCTCATACTAATCGGTTTCATCAGCTAGGGTTTTCAGTATTGCTGATTGATTATCGGGGTTATGGTCGCAGTGAGGGTATGTTTCCCAACGAAAAGCGGGTTTATGAAGATGCAGTCACAGCTTGGAATTACTTGGTGCAGCAAGAAAAGATTCCACCCAGCCAAATTTTTCTTTATGGACATTCTCTAGGGGGTGCAATAGCGATCGACTTAGCAGTGAAACACCCCCAAGCCGCTGGTTTAATCGTGGAAAGCTCTTTTACATCCATCCGCGATTTAATAACTTATCGAAACATGTTTTGGATGTTTCCTGTGGATTTAATCTTGACACAGCGGTTTAATTCCATTAAAAAATTGCCAAAGTTAAAAATGCCAGTTTTATTCATTCATGGCGCTGGTGATTCGACTGTACCCTCTTTCATGAGCCAAAAACTGTATGCTGTTGCTCCCGAACCAAAGCAACTATTGTTGGTTCCAGGAGCAGATCATAACGACACAGCAGTAGTTGCCGGTTCGCAATATTTGCAATCGGTAGAGTCTTTTGTGCAACAAGTGCAAGCTAGTAGCTATTTGAATTCCTGAGCATTCATCAGATTCAACTAGCTTTGCGTTGGTGCAACCCACCACAGACATCGCTTGTGGTGTTGGTACAATTGCTTACTTCAAAAATCTTCATCAAAATTCTATTCCGATATATCGCGATATATTCCGATATATCGTATATTAGAGAAAGTTGATGTGAGATTCATTTATGTTTAGACGCTTTCGGTCACGTTTTGACGCACCTGCATGGGCAGGAGTTAGCGAAGATGATTCATTGCTTGTTAGGTCTTGGTTTGGGCATGGCAAGCATCATGGTAGAGATCATGGCAAACACTTCGGCAATGAAATGTTTGGTCGTGGTTGGGGAGATGAATATCGAACTCGTCGGGGTGACATCAAGTTCATGCTGCTGGAATTGTTATCTGAGCATCCTAGTCATGGTTACGATCTGATCAAAGATGCAGAAACTCGTTACGGTGGTTTTCGTCGCCTCAGTCCTGGCTCAGTGTATCCAACACTCCAATTACTGGAGGAAGGTGGTTATCTCAAGAGCGCACAGGAAGGTGGCAAGCGGATTTACACGATTACGGGTGAGGGTAGACAATTATTGGCAGAACGTGCCCAACAAGAAACTTCAGACTCTCCTTGGGATACCTTCAAAAGTTTTGTGACAGGTAAGCCTCAAGAGTTTATTGAGTTGCGGAATGCCGCAACAGAATTAGCTGCTGCTGTGGTACAGGTTGCTCGCAGTGGCAATATGGAACGAATAAATCGGGTGCGTGAGCTTTTAGAGCAAGTTAAACGGGAAATTTACGCGATTCTTGCTGAGAAATAAGTTGGGAGTTGGGAGTGAGGAGTCAGAATATATACAGATAGACCTAACCCCCAGCCCCTTCCCTGCAAGGGAAGGGGAGCAAGATTCAAAGCCTTTGACGCCACATGCAAGGCTCGTCGGCAAAGCCACCCAACGCAGTGGCTCCTCCTTTTAGGAGCTACGGTGTATACACAAGTCTGAAATAGTTTACTCACCTGGTTTTTCGCGTCAGTTTTACCCCACCCTAACCCTCCCCGATGTATTGGGGAGGGAATTAGATTCTTGTTTCCCCCCTTTCTAAGGGGGGATTAAGGGGGGTAATTTGACTTGTGTATACACGGTAGCCTTTTAGGAGAGAGGAATGTAAGTAAGGTTAGAGTGTATTGTATACAAACGATCGCTATAAGGTTTTGTTAACTAATGAAGCGATCGCACTTAAATTTGGCTCAATGAGTGAATTCAGGAATGTCCACAACTGCAAATCAGTAAAATCTGGTATTGCCATAAATGCGCCGACTTCCTGCAATAGTTGCGGATCATGGGTGGAGGCGATGCCAATAGTGCGGATACCTGCGCTCACCGCCGCCCAAATTCCAGAGGGAGAATCTTCTAAGGCGATCGCTTCTTCTGCTGTAATCCCCAACTTACTCAGGGCAACTTGGTAGGGCGCAGGGTCGGGTTTACCTGCAATACAATCATCCGCTAAAACAATTGTATGGAAAGCTTCTTTGATTCCCAAAACTTCTAGCATAAATTCTGCATTTAATCTAGGGGCATTAGTTACTAATGCACGTTTTAACTGATGTGTATCTGTCCATGCTAGTAGTTCAGAAAATCCACTTAGCGGTTTGAGATCCGGGGCGAGTTTGCGGAAAAGCGCCTCTTTTTCGTCTGCAAATTTTTGCCCTTCTGCTACTGATAATTGTGGCAGAATGTCTTTGACAATTTCTGGATTTAGCCGCCCACTAATTTGGGATTTATAAAATATTTCGTCAATTTCAATGCTGTAATTTAACAGCATTTCCTGCCAAGCTCGGTAGTGTATGGGGTCAGTGTTGACAATAGTGCCGTCTAGGTCAAATAGAATTGCAGCCAGCATGATTTTTTGGTAAAATGTAAATAATTGTTAACTTAATTTAAATAGTTTACATTGTTTCTTTGTCTTTATACAGCGCAAAAAGTCATAAATTAATCTGCTAAATCCTAAAATCTATAGTGGATTGAGCATGTAAGGGCACACAGGTAGAGCCTTTAAAGTTGTCGTATAATTGATAACCTTCTGTGTAAGCAAATGTTAGCCGCTACAAACTCTTTTCGCGTTGATGATTTACTAGTACAGATTTACAACTCTGAAGTCGAAATGGCCCAAGAGGTTGCAGAAATCGCGCAAAAGCATTTACAGCAAGTTCTTACACAACAGGATACAGCTGCTGTATTGTTAGCAACAGGTAACTCTCAACTCAAATTTCTTGATGCTTTAATTGCATTGGGTGGTGTAGATTGGTCACGAATTATTCTGTTCCATCTAGATGAATATTTGGGAATTACTGCTGACCATTCCGCCAGTTTCCGGCGCTATCTGCGAGAACGTGTAGAGAAGCTGGTTATTCCTAAAAGATTTCACTATATAGAAGGTGATACATTGCAACCAGTGGCAGAGTGCGATCGCTACACTAAACTACTGCAAGCACAACCAATTGACTTATGCTGTCTTGGTGTTGGCGAAAATGGACATTTGGCTTTTAACGATCCAGCAGTAGCAAATTTTCAAGATCCTTACAGTGTGAAACTAGTGAAACTGGATATAGTGAACCGTCAGCAACAAGTAAGCACAGGTCACTTTCCGAATCTAGAAACTGTCCCACAATATGCTTTTACTGTCACCATCTCGACAATTTGTTCAGCTAAAAAAATTATCTGTCTGGCTCCAGAAAAACGTAAAGCGAATGTGGTAAAAGAGATGTTACAAGGAGCTATAAATACGGATTGTCCGGCTTCTATTCTCCGTCAACAACCTCAAGCAACGTTATTTTTAGACGTAAATTCTGCTAGTTTGCTGTCGTGAGGGAGTAGGAAGTGAAGCGGGTGAGAAGTCAGCAAATTTACCCCAATGTTGTTATACTTCTTGAGTAAGTAAGTGGGCGTGAATAATTAAAAGTTTGTAGTAATGGGCTGGAGCCGCTTACTATGAGCCAAGGTATCGAATGCTGCCATCAACAGAAAGTGCATCCCCCTCCTACCAGCAATCCAAAAAAACCCCAAGACCTTTTCTTAGTATGCGGACTCCAAAGTTTAGGGCAACATTGTGTTGCAGTCCTAAAGGAGTACGATGTTAAAGTCAGCGCCATTGACGATGTGCAGCGCGAACATTGGGAAGTCCTGGCGATACCCTAAATGGGTTGCTTCTATCTGAAATAGCCTATGGCTACAGTGTTGTGCCGATTCTCTACCAGAAATATCGGCGAGACAATTATTCTTTAATGCCCTGGTATGATGTTAAGCTTTATGCTGGCGATCGCTTGATTGTTTTAGCCACAAGCAGTAGTTTGCAGCGAATTGAATGGGGTGAAATGCTGCCTCGCCAATGGAGCGTGCAGATTGAAAAAGCTCTGACTACAAATGCTATTATGTATGGCGCTGAAGAAATAGTCTTGATTACGGGATGTAGTTCCACTACTGCTATGCAATGGATGAATAATTTGCCTCTAGTGTTGCCAATATCACTTTATAAACATCAAGCTCAACGTCTTGTGCGCGAGTTAACAAAAGTACAAGTTTTGGCAAATGTAATCTTCATCGGGCAAGGTAGTTGCTCGACTTGAACGAACTAGTGTGTGATTGAAGGGGCACAATACATTGATATTGTGCCCCTACGCGTGTGGTCTAACCGCTGTAATAGCCTAAAGTTTAAAGTTTACACAAACGCCGATTGTACGTCTTTTACAGTGTGGTGAATACTATTTAGAACGAGGAGAACCTGTTACTTCATCAGGATCGCTATAAGCCCGGATTTTATCACGATTACGAGGCAGAAAACCAAATAAACCGGCTAGACCAAGTAAACCTAGCCAACCCCAATCAAAACCGCGATCGCTAGTTGGTTGAGAAGTCGTGATGGCTGTATTCCTATTAGTACCTGTAGTGTCAGTGCCTGTACCACTACCTGTTGTGCCACTGCCTGTAGTGTCAGTGCCTGTTGTACCACTGCCTGTAGTGTCAGTGCCTGTACCACTACCTGTTGTGCCATTGCCTGTAGTGTCAGTGCCTGTACCACTACCTGTTGTGCCAGTGCTTGTGCCACCACCTGTTACACCTGCAGCTGTACCGCTACCTGTTGTACCAGCGCCTGTACTGCTACCTGTTGTACCTGTACCAGTGCCTGTACCTGTAGTGCCAGTGCCTGTACCTGTAGTTCCAGTGCCAGTGCCAGTGCCTGTACCTGTAGTTCCAGTGCCAGTGCCTGTACCTGTAGTTCCAGTGCCAGTGCCTGTACCTGTAGTTCCAGTGCCAGTGCCTGTACCACTACCTGTTGTACCTGTACCGCTACCTGTAGTTCCAGTGCCAGTGCCTGTACCACTACCTGTTGTACCTGTACCGCTACCTGTAGTTCCAGTGCCAGTGCCTGTACCACTACCTGTT
>NZ_JBALDF010000033.1:0-24544 GCF_036917275.1 Nostoc sp. | reverse complement strand
CCTGCGGTTGATATTAGTCGGAGGTGTTTTCGTCATCACCCGGCTATCCATCCCCACCGTGTAGACGGATGGGGAATTCCGCCGAATTAGTTAAAATAAGTTAGGACTTACGCAAAAAACCTCTCAAACTCTCATTCCTCCCTTCGGGTTCGCAGTCGCCTACGGAGGGAAACCCTCCTACAGCGCTGTCTCACCGTGTCGCGCCAGTTGCTTCAAGTCGGGGAACCGCAAGGGCGCACTGGCTTCTCTGTGTCTGGAGTGGTTCGTTCTTTCATAACCCGTACGTAAGTCCTGTAAGTATCAAAAACCTTAATCATTTGCAGCAACAACGGCTGCCATTATCTGCTCAACAGTCCAGCGATCAAGATAGCGAATTCTATTAATAAACAAAGCGGGTGCAGTCTCCACTCCACTTCGTAGTCCACCTTCGATGTCCGCATTGATCCGATTGACATACGCTCCCTTGGATAAATCCTGCAAAAATTGAGAAATATCAAGTCCTGAACGATTGGCATACTCCACTAGATAGCCATTTCCCAACTCCTGTTGATGGATAAACAGCATCTCATGCATTTGCCAAAACTGCCCTTGAGCCGCAGCGGCTTCCGCTGCTTCCGCTGCTCGTTGAGCATGTGGATGAATCTGTACCTGAGGAAAATGACGGAAGATAAAACCTAAATTGTTTTCTCCAAACGAAACCTGCAATTGCTGCCCGGCAACTTTAATCAATCGATAGACGTTGGCACTTTTAAAACATTCATAATCTCCATACATGACGAATACTACAGCAGCATTCAGTACACCTTGGATATGATCCTGGGTTGAAGGCGGAATGAATAAAGAACGATTATCACGGTTGTAAGTCATCTTTCGGTTTGTATTAAGCAAACTTAAGCCTCACAACCCTACTGCGCTAACTTGCTATGGATTCAATATAGACAATTGACCCTCTGTTGTCGTCCACTCTGGGTTGACATTTTTGTATAATCGAGTGATGGATGAACCTGTCCATCTCGCAGTGGAAGGTTGTCTCCAACTAAAGTTGGAGTCTAAAGCCAATGGCACTAAGATAAGTCCAAAGTCTTGTGTTGCCTCGTTAAGAGCCTGGAGGCTGGGAACCCATTGTGAGAGGCTCCGCCTCCTCTTTGTTGACCAGAGGCAGAGCCTCTTGGAACTTGTTCCCAGTCTTCAGACTGGGAACAAGATTACACAAGCTTTTCGGCTTTTCTTAGTGCCATTCGAGTCTAAAGTCAATCTAAAGGGAAAATTTTCCCCCACTTACAAACTGACAATCCCACGTTTAACAGCAGTAATCACGGCTTGTGTGCGATCGCTCACGCCCAGTTTACTCAAAATGCGATTCACATGCGATTTGACAGTGCTTTCACCAATACTCAAAACAGTCCCAATTTCTTGATTACCCATTCCTTGTGCCATTAAACGCAGCACTTCCAACTCTCGTTCAGTGAGTTCTGGATTGCTCATTCGCTGCAATAATTTTGCCCCCACTTCTGGTGGGATATATTTCTGACCATTATGAATGGCGCGAATTGCATTCAAAAGCTCGCCAAGTTTAGAATCCTTAAGCAGATAGCCTTGAGCACCCGCCTGTAAACCGCGATAAATATCTTCATCGCCATCATAGGTTGTGAGTACCGCGATCCGAGCCTGCTTAAATTCAGCACAAATCGCCATAATGGCTTCAACACCTCCCATTTTGGGCATTCGTAAATCCATTAGTGTGACATCAGGTTGGTATTCTCGAAACGCGTTGATTGCCTGTTGCCCATCTTCCGCTTGAGCAATCACTGTCATTTCTGGATCGCGGTTAATGATGGTTGCTAGACCCTTTCTGACTACGGCATGGTCGTCAACAATCAGCACCCGAATCGTAGTGGATTGGCTCATTGTAATTCTCACTCTCGATTGATAGTGACAATAATTTCTGTTCCCTGTCCCGGTTGGCTTTGAATCGTTAGTTGTGCGCCGATGTGCTCTGCTCGTTCGCTCATTCCTAATAAGCCAAACCCACTGCTCAAAGGAATGCTACCCACTCCAAAGCCCCTGCCATCGTCTTTAATCTGTAAGATACACTGTGTCTCGTTGTACACCAACTCAACCCGAATTTTGCCAGCACTTGCGTATTTAATCGCGTTGGTTAATGCTTCCTGCCCAATTCTGAGTAAGTTATTTTCCACTTCAGTTGGTAAGGAATAGGCTATACCCTGAGTTTCGCAAATCAGAGCCGTGTCGGTCGTCGATCGCATTTGAGCCACAATCCGATGCAGGGCACTCTCTAAATTACCTTCTTCTAGTAGCCGCGGACGGAGTGCTGATACGGATCGCCGTGCCCCTGCCAGCCCAGCGCGTGCTAGTTCCTCAATCATTTCTAGATGTACTTGGGTTGCTTCCGGGTCATCCGTCAGCACTTGTGTTGCTGCTCCAACCTGAAGCAGAATACCTGTGAAGGATTGAGCAAGTGTATCATGAATTTCTCGCGCCATCCGGTTACGCTCTTCTAAAATGGAAGCGTGCTCAGCTCGTTTGCGTTCACGCAGTGCAGCGTTTCGCTGTTCGCTAATGTCTGTGATCAGACTGTAGAAGCCTCTGACTTGAGCATTGTCATCGAAATCAGGGATCAAGGTTGCGCTGATGCACCGCTTACCAAGCGGAAAAGGGATTTCTGCTTCTAGAGGTACAGTTTGTCCTTCAAACACCTGATTAATGTACGGTTCAACCCGTTGATAAACCGTTTCACCGAGAAGTTGGCGAACAGGATTGCCCAGAATTTCATTGCGGCTACGGTTAAACCAAACCTCATAGGTACGGTTGATGAATTGATAACACCGATTGGCATCTACATAGCTGATGAGAACTGGTAGAGCGTCGGCAATCAGTCGTAATTCCTGTTCTCGTAAGCGAAGCTCGTTGAAGACATCGCGCAGTTCTGCTTCGCTTTGCTGTAAAGCTGCCGTTCGTTCTGCCACCTGAAGTTCCAGGGTAAGGTTGTATTCGGTTAACAGTTTCTGTGCTTGTCTGCGCTCTGTGATGTCTTGAAAAGCTACGATCGCATAAGCCACGTTACCCTGTTCGTCAAAAACTGGAGTTCCCCATGCCTCAATTGGAATAGTTATGTCGTTTCGGCGAATTTCCATGTCATCAACCGTCGTGCGTTCACCGCTTAATGCACGGACAATTGGCAGTTGGTCACTTGGATATTTTTCATTTGTTCCCGCTCGATAAAACTGATAAACCTCTGCATATTGATCTGGTGTTACGGCAGGATCAACACCTTTGCCCACTAGCTGAATTCTCCGTTGATTGGCATAATAAGGGTGTCCCCTTGCATCTAATACTGCAATGGCTACTGGAACTGCTTCTAGAAATTGAGCCATTCTACTTTCGTTCTTTTGTAGGTTTGAGTAGAGCTTGGCATTTTCAATCGCGATCGCTGCTTGAGTAGATAGAAGATTCAGAAGTTGCGATCGCTCGGGTGTAAATACCCCAGTTGCTAGTTGATTATCCAGATACAATACACCGACGAGCTTACTTTGGTTTAATAGTGGCAAGCAAAGGATAGATTGGGTTTGGTGGCGTTGAATATAGGGATCATTGATAAAATTCCCTTCAAGAGTAGCATCATTGAGAATGACCGACTCATGAGTCCGAATCACATAATGAATGATCGATTCAGGTAAACGATCTGCCATTGGCATTGATCGCATTATTCGTGTAGTACAAACCTCCTCATCCTGATTGAATTCACAAGCAGCCTCGATTTTCCATTCGCCTGCATTTTCCAAAAGTAAGCATCCGGTTTGGGCACCCGCATTCTCAATTAATATCTGCATCAAGGAATGGAGTAACTGATCTAGTTCAATTTCACTCGAAATCGCTTGAGATGTCTTCATTACCGTTGCTAAATCGAAAGCAATGGATGAGGTATTCAAGGTAGTTCCAGTAGTGGTGCGAATTGGTGTGTTAGCTATAGCCAGCGAGTTAGGGAAAAACTGTGGATAACGAGTCTCTAAATCGTTGACCTTTGCCGTTGCTCCCCAGCGTTGATAGCAGTAGTGAGCTTCTTTCATGTAGAGCTGGGCAAACTTTTCTCGACTACGTGCCAGATAAAATTTGGCGGCTAACTCATAAGCTAATGCTTCTTCTTGGATATATTCATTTTCCTTTGCTCCCTGAATTGCTTGCTCATAAAATTCTTCTGCCTCAAGCAACTGATCCAAAACTCGTGCAGTCTCTGCTTGTACCAAATAGTATTTATGCAAATAATTCATAGGCGCGTGATGTGCCCATAGCCGCATTTTCTCCTGGCTAATCGCAACTTCTTTGAGAATTTCTTGTTGTACTTGAGTGTCACTTTCAGAATACACTGCGAGTCTTGCTAACGCGCTGTAGAAGTAGCACAACGGAACGTGGGGTGTCGCAGCAACACGGAGCACATAATGCTCCGCTACAATTGCATTCTCAGATGCTTGAGTGTACTCGGAGAATAAGTAGCACAAAATAAGTTTATTGAGATGCACTAGAAAGAGTATGACTCCATCCGTTTCGTGGTGTGCTGGTCTTTTTTCCTCATTGTAAGATTCCCCAACAAGACGTAATGGATTGATTGATCGCCCCATTAAATTCAACACAGATTGCCGAAATATTTGAATCCAGGTAAGTGATGTTCTCTGATTAATTTGGCGGATTGCTTCACTGTATGTCGCCATCTCGTGTTCAACTTCCAATAGTTCCTTCCCAACAAAGAAAGATTGGAGGCAGTAAGTAAAAGCGCTATAAGCAGCGAATTCTAAATCTCCAGTTTCTAAGCCACACTGATATGCTTCCAGAAAGGGCTTTGATGTTTCTCTAATATGCTCCTGCCAATGGATGATGAAGTTAGTGACGATAAACAATGTTCTCGCTTTAAGCAAGCAGATATCCAGATCGGATAATAGCCTCAATGCAAGCTGCCCAAACTCGTAGCCAGCCTCAATTCTTCCAAGCATTCCACAAAAAATTAATCCAAAGTTGGCATAGGCAAAGGGAGACACAAACGTATTACCGTACTGAATCGACAGGTTGACCTGTTTAAGTACAAGCAGAGGTGCTAGATCAGATGTTAAATGATAAGCAACAAGCGTTATTCTTGATATAATTCGCATTGCTGCAAGCTTCTGTGGATCAACCATTTCTGGCAGGTGAAATAGATCCTGAATCGGTTTCTGATTAAAACGAGATGTGACGGCATTGAGATCAAGCGTTATATCTGATTGATTCGGTGTTTCGGGAAACCTGATTCCTAGTTGCTGCAACACTTGCAATGCTGTATGGATTGCATCTAATAGCTGACCCTGTGCAATGGCAGTTTGAATTTTGACTTCGTAAACTTTCACGCTATCGAGAACTGTTTTAGCGTTCTGCAAAACAGCCTCTGCCCAGTGTTCTACATTTTCAAACTCACCACACAAATATGTAACTTCTGTTGTTTCGGTATATAACTCTAAGGTCAAGTTATAGTTTGTTTGCCAGCTAGAATCTGCCAGCCATGCTCTAGCCATCGCCAAATAGTTTTGTGCCGTACCATAAGCGATCGCTGCTTTTGCTTTCTGCCCTGCTATCAAGTTAAATTTGGCAATTTCATCTCGTTCTGCTTGATTAGTAATCAGTTCAATCCCATGATTAAGATGATCCACAATTTCAAACAGTCGATCTGATAGCCGAACTGCCAACGCTTCTTTAAGCAAATTGCGACCAATTTGAAGATGCACTATTTGTTTATTTGACTCATCAATTAGATCATAAGCTGCTTGCTGAACGCGATCATGGGAAAACTTGTAATTCTGAATCAGCAGATTCTCATCTAACTCTGAGGTTGCAAGAAGCAACTCTGACTGAATTACGATTGTGAGTTCTGCAAAAATTTCAACCGCTGGTTGTTCACAGATAACTGAGAGTGTCGCTAAATCAAACTCAGCACCGACACAAGCAGCTAAGGATAAAACCTGTTGAGTTTGCTCTGGAAATTGTTTCAGCTTTCCGATGATCAACTCCACTACATTGTCGGTAATATTTTTGGCTTTAATATGAGTAATGTCCCATTGCCAGCGTAGTTGATTAATGTCAAAGACGATGAGACCTTCAATGTATAGCGCTTTGAAAAATTCATTGGTGAAGTAGGGATTGCCGTTGGCTTTACGCCATATCAGTTCTGCTAAAGGTGCAATCGACTCAGTATGCGTGTGCAAGGTTTCAGCAATCAGTTGAGCCACCGCCCCTAGTCCTAGCGGAGCTAACATTATCTGACTAATAGTAACAGTTTCCTGTTTTAGCTTCTCTAAGGTTGCAATCAGCGAATGTGCTTGGGTGACTTCGTGATCCCGATAAGCTCCAATTAAAAACAGGGCTTGTATGCCACGATCGCTTAAAATTAACTCGATGAGCTTGAGTGTAGCAGAGTCTACCCATTGCAAATCATCCAGAAAGATCACCAGAGGATGCTCAGGAGAACAGCAGGCTCGAATGAACTTCTGAAAGACAAGGTTAAACCGATTTTGTGCTTCAGTTGCTCCAACTTCTGCTACGGGTGGTTGCTTGCCAATAATCCACTCAACTTCTGGAATGACATCAATAATCAGTTGTCCATTACTTCCTAAAGCTGTAAGCAAGCGCGATCGCCATTGTTGCACCTGCTCATCAGGTTCACCCAACAACTGCTGCACCAGTTTTCGTAGTGCATCCACAATTGCGCTGTAGGGAATATTGCGCCCAAATTGGTCAAACTTACCTGAGGTGAAATAACCACGCTTTGCTGTGATGGGTTTGTAGAGTTCCTGTACTAAGGCTGATTTACCAATGCCAGCATAACCAGATACCAACATCATCTCAATATTGCATTGAGCATTTTTCTCATTTCCTATCCCTGCTACTCTCTCAAATGCTGCTAATAATGCTGCAATCTCTGCTTCTCGTCCATACAACTTCTGGGGAATGTGAAACTGATCAGAAACATCTTGTAAACCCAGTTGGATATTGCCAATTTGCCCTGTTTCTCTAAGTTGGGCTGCACAAAGTTCTAAATCTGCTTTGATGCCCCAGGCACTTTGATAGCGATCTTCTGCATTTTTCGCCATCAGTTTGAAAATGATATCTGAAACTGGCTTGTGAATCGTTGTATTTTTTTCATGAGGCAGAGGTGGCTGCTTGGCAATATGACAATGGACTAGCTCAAGGATGTCCGTTGTTGGAAACGGCAAATATCCGGTTAGCAGTTTGTAGAACGTCACACCAAGGGAGTAAAAATCGGTACGGTAATCGAGTAAACGATTCATGCGCCCGGTTTGCTCTGGAGATAGATATGCGAGTGTCCCTTCTAAAATATGAGGGCTTTTGAAAGTCGGATTCGTGCAGTTAAATTGGGTGGCAATCCCAAAGTCAATAATTTTGACAACGCCAGTATCCAGATTGAGGACTATGTTTCCAGGGTTGATATCTTTATGAATGACATTGGCTGCATGGATTCTGCCTAAAATGTCGCAAATAGCGATCGCAAGACCTAGAAAAGTGGATAAGGGCATGGGGCAGAATATATCTGGACACTTGTGCATCCATTGCTCTAAGGACTCTCCCCCAAAATCTTCTAACAGAATCACCAGAGTGCGTTGATAGTCCTGCTGGCTGTATGCCTTGACAACTCCTTCCAGATTGAGCAAACGGGTAATTTTATATTCCTGTTTGTAGCGGGTCAGTTCTTGGACAGAGGGATAGTCAAGCTTTAGCATTTTTACCACGATCCCTACTCCATCGTCTCTGATGCCACGATACACTAAAGAATTAGAACTTTCGTATATCTTGTCTTGGATGGCAATACCAGGTAGAGCAATCGCAATCATAGAGCAACTCTTGAGGTATAATCTGGCATACCTCAAACTATACAGCAATTCTCATAATTAAGAATAATCACTCACCGTTTGTGTAATCCAGAATGAGTTTGATCAAATTAAGAGATTGATAACTAAACTCTAATTTCCGACTCCAGAACTTTCAACAATTTCTCTTCCAAAGCCGTCAAATAAGCCCGCTTCAGCTTACCCAGCGGCGAACACGACAATATTCCTCAACTGTTCATATTCCAGACCTATTAACCTCTGTGTTTCTTTTGGATTTTCTTGAATGTATTTCAGTATTTCGCTCATCTTTTGGTGTCAAAAAACTTATTCTTATGTTCTTTTACCACAAAATATACTATTTCGGAGATGTCTATTTGGGATGGAGCTAGTTATCATAGGTCGAATAAAGTTAAAAAGTTTTTGTTAGGCGTTAACGATCGCCATCAACCAGACGCTCGTACTGACACTCACGGACTCGCTAACGCTAACAGCAGTTCCTATACAGAGGGAACCGTCAGACACTTGTAGATTCGCCCTTGGCGTCTCCTCCTTCTCGCATTCGTGAGAGGCTAGCGCCTACCGTAGGATGCCCGTACCCCTATGGGGAAGCAAGCTACGCATAGCGTCTCCTTTAGGAGAAGGGTTGTAAGGACAACCCGAATTGCCTCACGAATTAGTAATTATTTGGTCAGTTTCTCCTTCGCTCGATAAAACTTTTGTAGCTTCAAAAACCGTATGGGGACTTTTAAAAGTTAGCCGCGCTTCTGGTTTTTGGAGTGCCACCATTGTTTTCACATGTTCGCATTCGTCATCACGGATGTTCACGAACACGTCGTATAGATTATCCACCTTGGGACGGCGAAATTCATGACCTGGTGCAGTCTGAACTTCATCAAACATATAGAGATCACCATCACGATAGAAATTGATTGCAACTTGGGGCGCTTTTTGAGCTTTCAGTTGGGCTTCATTGGTTTTCAAGTATTCATCATAGGTGTGGTAGGCATGACCTTCAATCAGTTCCATTAGATAGTAGGCGTAAGAGGGAAACAACATATAAATCGGCACAACTACCCAGTAGTAAGCCACAGCAACGTGTTGAGCGATGAAGCGATCAATCCAGTGTTGACTGCCCCCCAGTGATTCCATGATCAACAGATGATGTAATTCGTTCCAGGTTTCAGCAAAGTGAACTTTCAACAAGTCAGCTTTGCGCCAGTAACCCAGCGTCTCGTAAAGATGCAGCACTGATAGATAGGAAAAGTAAGGAACACGAGCAATGGTTTCTAGCATATAAAAGCGAGCGTAGGAACGATTTCCGTACACGACATCAATAATGAATACGAAAAAACTGACGATCAATTGAATCAAAACTTTCATGGTATATTCCTCCAAAATCAGAAAACATTACTGATTCACAAATTCTGAGATCCGATAGACGTAGGTTTGGTTTCTTGCGTCAACCCAACACTCACATAGGTTATGGTATTGCTAACTCATCCGACAAATAATTAAGGCTACTGAACTCTAGTCTCAAGCCCCTGCTGCTGCTTCAATAATTAGATTTGCTACTTCAGTAGAATGTGAAACCATTGAAAAAGAAGTAAGGCAGCAAATGGGATAGAAAAGAGTTGGGATTCGACACTTAGGCGTCGCCCTTCTCTACGAAAGGTTGCGCCCTAAGCGTAGCTATGCCGCTGGCTTTACGACGCCGATCAGGCTAAACTTAGGAACGTGGATTAAATAAAATACAAAACTTCATCCTCTATCTTGCTTCCCTCTCCTTTACAAGGAGAGGGATTGAGGGTGAGGTAAGTCAGGGACATAAATTGTATGTTATTTAATTCTTATTCCTTAGTAACCAATCCACCGGAACAAGAACCACGTTTTCAAGTCTGGCAATCCCACTGCACTGATATTTTTTCCACGTTGAAGCAACGCCGCTTTCAGCTTGGAATTCTGAGAAATCAACGTTTTGCCTTTCATCATTTCCTCCCTAAGGAATGAGAATTAATTAAAAATTAAAAATGTCTGCTGATGGGGTTTTCATTTTTAATTTTGCATTGTCCTAAGTTCATCTGCTTTAATCATGCAATAGCAGTTCAATCGATTCTATGAGCTAGCTCATACTTGAAATGGTCTAACGATCGCCCTTGTGCCCATCAACCAGAATTTATCATGTTCCTGCACATAAGTAAGTCGGCTTTACAATTTGTAGTTGGAATAAATCAAGAGGCAAGTGAGTTTTAGCCTAATTTATCTTTCTTTACATAGTTTGGTTTGATTGTACTGACTTACTTAGACCTTTACTGACTTTGCAGTCTTGAGAGTGGGCTGTTTCTCGTAATTCTCGTACTTCTCGTTGTAAAAAGAAGTTGAGAAAGGTACGGATACCAGTAATCGCTGCAAGTTTTGCCACTGCATCCCACGAGGGGGAAATAGCTGTGCCGACGATATCGGCAGCTAATAGAAATTCCAGCGCTAAGGCTAACACCACTCCTAGTTCTAAACGGATCGTTTCTTGGAGAACTCGATCGCGTCTCCAGAGATGAAAGATTTTTCTGAGTGTGAGAATAAGTGCGATCGCAACTGTTAAAATTGCAATGCCTTCCAGAAAAACTTTCAAAAAAATTGCGAATTCTTGTAATAGTCCTTCTGCCAAAAGTGTGAACTTAGAGGTGTGTTCTACACCAGAGGCAGAATCTAAAACAATGGCTATCCAAGCAGCATAAACTGACATACCCATCTAAGCTCATCTGTTTGAATGAGGGTGATGCTGGAAATGAGGCAGTTTGACATTTTTGAAAATACTGGGGTAATTAAAAGTGTGATAGAGTTTTCCAGTCAGAACATCCCGTTTGCCTAGTGTGAGCAGTCGAAACGCCCCCACCGCGATTGCAGCACCCATTGGTGGGGCAATCCAATAAATCCACTGATGATGCCAATTTCCACTCACCAGTGCAGGAGCGAAACTCCGCGCCGGATTGAAACTTGTTCCCGAAATTGGAGCTTCTTGCCACACCATCCCGGCAATTAAAAGCCAAAGAACCAAAGGTGTCCAGCGCATCAGCCGATGATGACTGATAAAGATAAAAATCGTCAATACTAAGAGAAATGTAATCGTGACTTCTGATAAAAATACTATCCACAGCGGATAATTCAACCCAGGCAGCGTCATGCCGTTACTAACGCTTCTAGCATAATCTCCCCACAGGGTCACAAGCAGTAGCACAGCAGCGATTGCTCCAAGAAACTGTCCAATCACAAAGCCAACAAAATCTCGGAGGTGCATTTTGCCGTGTATCCAAAATGCAAGTGAAACAGATGGATTGATGTGAGAGCCACTCAGTTTCCCAATCGGAGAAACGGCTACAATCGCTCCACTTCCAGCAAAAATTAGTCCCGTAATCAGCCGCCGAATACTTGAATCAGGCACAAGCTGTTCTATTGGCAAACCGTGCCCAAAGTTAAAGACGATTGCACTCAAGCCGATGAAAATATTGAAAGCGGCTCCCAGGAATTCTGCAAAGTATTCGCGCCAATGCCACTGATTTGGAACGCTAAAGTGCATAGTTGGTGAGTTTTGTCAACGGTTTTATTTTCTAAAATAAAGCGATCGCCATTCTTAAAAGGCGAAGTTACTTATAAGACACATGGATAGAGCCAGAAGCAATGCGGCTCTTTTGAGTAGTGTTTTCATTGTTCTCCTTGTTCATTTGCTTTGATTATGCGATGGTGTTTTCATCGCGTTTATGAGCTAGCTCAAGTTTGAAGGAATTTAGCCATCGTTCTCAATGCCTAGAGAGCCGGTCCACTAGAAGTAGTTGACGTAAAATACAGAATATGGGTGTTGTTAAAATCGAAGATTTTGATGCTCCGTTTTAATGCGCTCACGTAGCGTCTTTGAAAGAGAATCGCTAAAAACCACACCTAAATATTTCGGACATAATAGGCGTTCTCCCTATATATACGTAGTTGCGTTTTTGTCAACTATTTCTACTGGACTGCTGTTCTAGACACTTTGGTTTGCATTGAGCAGAAGGAGGTAAAGCGAACAATTACTGAGGATTGTCCAAAATTGAACTGTAAGCTTGCGGCTCTTCGATGCGGTGTTGTGCGTACTTCCGTCGAGCCTTGACGATCTCCTGATACACCTTCTTGCGAGCTAAGTTGACGCTACCCAGAGGTTCGTGTTCGGGCAGGGTATGCCAAGCCATGAACGATAGCCCCTCATCCAACCGCTTCCGCTCCTCGAAGTCAAGTTTCTGAGCGGGAACTGTGATGGTTGCAAGCTTGATAAACGGTGAGTCCTTCTCTTCCCACTCCTGCATTGGATCTTCAATTGGAGTTTTTTCGTCGTTGACATAGAGTTGTACCAAGAAGTCAAAGGTTGCATCGTTGCCATCTTCTGTGAGGTATTTGACAACTGCCTCACGTAAATAAGTCTCCGAAGTAGGGGTTGCACCCGGAGTATCTTGCTGGTGAGGTTTGACCGAAAATTTGATCGTCTGAGAGCCTAGTCGATAGGGAGTCGTACTCCAATATTGGATCAGTAGCGGATTTACAACTTGTTTGCTCGTAACCGCTTTGAGGACTTCAAAGGTGGATTGTAGCGATCGCAGTTCTTCTTCATTTGCCTGACCAACGCTTGCTTTCGTCAGATTGGCAAACCCTTGGGCATCGCGGACAAAGAACACCGGATAATTAATCAGCAAAAAGTCTTGGGTTCCCTGCTCATCATCCAGCACTTTTTCACCCTCTACCTGTAAGAGTTTGATAGCGAGTGCCCGAACATCGGGATCGAGATCCGACTTGAACTGACCGCGCTTCTCTACTGAGGAAGCATTAGAGAGCCTCATCCAAAGTGGGTAGGTTTTGGACTGGGCAAAGATACCCACCTTCAACGATTCAGGAATATTTTCCTCAACTTTGAACTCTCCCCAAACCAAGCCGTGACTTTTAGGATGGTCTTTTCGCAGGTCTGGACCCTTCTGAGCTTGAACGTTAAGATCAATATCTACGATGGTATCAGTAGCCGCTTCCTGAGCAGCAGTGTCCAGGATGGTATTGGTAGCCGTTTCTTGGGTAGCAGTGGATAGATTAGATTGGCTCATGGTTCTTTCTCCTTATAGTGCAAGACAGTGTAAGTGTTTGAACGCACCCCAACTAAATCAGAGATTATAGTTGGGGATCCTTTCGCTAACAAGTCCGAAGACTTCTCAGCGTTCCCAGAGTTAGTGGCGTTCTCAGTGTGTCGTTAGGACTTTGGCTGTGCGTTCACTCTAGAAAATTCTTTATCACCCACAATCAGACAATACCAGTACCTAGCCCCAATATTGTACGAAGCAGATAGGTCGGAATGGCACTAAGATAAGTCCAAAGTCTTGTGTTGCCTCGTTCCCACCCTAGAGGCTGGGAAACCATTGTGAGAGGCTCCGCCTCCTCTTTGTTGACCAGAGGCAGAGCCTCTTGGAACTCGTTCCCAGTCTGAAGACTGGGAACAAGGTTCACAAGCTTTTCGGCTTTAGTAAAACGGCTGCAATGATCGGAGTTAGCAAAATCACAGCACCAATAAACAAACTTTGGAGCAAAAAGAAAGGAATTGGGATTTCCATATGTGCTAAACCGTGCAGTCCATGCGCGATCGCATGGATGACCACGATTATTGTCCCATATTGAGCAATTTTCATCTTTCTCCTGAGTCAAAAATTTCAACAGACATCATTTTTTATTGATGACAGTGGGAGTGCAGACCGCAAATATGCAATGCCGATTAGCTTAACTGACTTACAGCGACGGAAAATTGTGGAAAAACCTGTTAAATTAATTTGTTTTACAGAGGTGAACCCGTCTGTCGTAGGCACAATGAATTTCTTTTTGACAATTCTACGATCAAAAGACAGTCTTTTTCTAATTGTCGAGAAATAAGACATTTTTCTCAACAGCCTCACGGCTTATATGCAGACTATTAGCAGGAAAATCAGGATCGGAATAACCAACGGCTAAACCACAAATGATCAATAATTCTGGTGGGATGTTCAATTCGCTGCGGATAATTTCGGGATAAGCCGCTAGCGAAACCTCTACGCAGGTGCCAATGCCACGAGCGGTTAGGCACAACACCAGCGTTTGTAAATACATCCCCACACTCAAAGCATCTGCAACGCCCAAATCTTCGTGCATACAGACGATACCAACCA
Organism: Nostoc sp.; assembly: GCF_036917275.1. Classification (GTDB taxonomy): domain Bacteria; phylum Cyanobacteriota; class Cyanobacteriia; order Cyanobacteriales; family Nostocaceae; genus Nostoc. The sequence continues at coordinate 10,458 of NZ_JBALDF010000033.1, read as the reverse complement.
CTGGTGCGCCAAAAAATTCGTAATTACGCAGAAGGGCTAGCTGTCTATTCACTTTATCGTCACGAGCAATCCCCATAGCCCCGTAGACTTGCGCGCCTAGTTCCTGGCGGTAATGCTGGAAGGACTCCGGCAGCCCAAAGCTGTAGGGCGGCTGCTGCTTGGCTTGATTTAGCAAAGTCTCTTGCAGACGATCGCGGCGATCGCCTTGGGCAAACATCAACCGCCACGGCTGGATGTTTGAATTCGACGGTGCGTGCTGCGCTAAAGCAAGGGCTTCATCGAGTAAAGCCTGTGGCACTGGTTGGGATAAGAATTTGCGTGTTGAGTGCCGATCTTTAATAGTTTGGTCGAGATCAAACATATTTTATCAACCTTTGGGAAAAATAAATGTGAACGCTCAACCGGGATTCCTGGAATTTGCCTAATAAATATGCTCTGCTAATCCTTACTTGGATGCCCAAGCCAGGAAGTCACCCCTTGACTTATACAAATTCTTGCGTGGCTACAAACACGGCACGCACGTTAACAGCAAGGGTTCGATCAAAGTCCGCCAGTGTAAAATCGTTGATCGCCCCAATCGCCAGTACACCCGCATTATTCACGAGAATATCGATACCGCCCAATTTTTCCACAGTCTGCTCAACAGCGGCGACTACCGCACTGGCTTCGGCACTGTCGGCTTGGATAGCAAGTGTATGGTTTATGTTAGACACCGAGCGCTGAGAAATTGGATAATTCGCTGTGTGTCTAATGAAAGAAAACTGCTCTAAATTGAGAGCAAGCAGGTGAACAACAGACGATGGTGATTAAAATCATCAAGATAACTCATATAACCTTTTCTGGTTGTTGAATCGTTTTCAATGCCCAGATGCCAATCCAACAGCCGAATCCATCCACAATTAATATCAGGATGGCTGTAATTTGGAAAAGCAGACCCCAACCTGTAAAGGAAACTTGAGACAGATGATCGGGACTAATCACGAGCAAATGATTGTAGATTCCAAAAAGGAGCGATGCTGCTATTGAACTGAGCAAGAGCCAGCTACCAATGCGGTAGAACTGGGTCCAAAGTAAAACAGCTGCAATCATGGGAATCGGAAAAATCACAATACCCACAAACAGACTTTGAAGGAGAGAGAGGGAAACTGGTATTTCCACATGCGCTAAACCATGCAGTCCGTTGATAATCGCATGAATTACCACGATTATTGTTCCATATTGAGCAATCTTCATATTTCTTCTCCCTTAATATTGTTAACTGGCATGAGCCGCGGGGGTGTTAACCATCCATTCCAAGGGTCGAGGCTGAAAATTTAATTCGCGTTTTGCCTTAGCATTCGATGCGCCTCGCATCTGAGTACCATAATAGACTGCATCCGCACCACTAAGAAGTAGAGCATCCTCAACCGATACCTGCGGAGGCGGTGGAGCTTTGAGCCATTGGGCATAAGCTCTTAGCCACACGCGCACCTCTAAGGGGCGATCGTCCGTAATCAGATAAATGCCAGGATTGCCCCGTTCCACTGCTGCAACTGTAGCGATCGCCGCATCTTCAATGTGTAACCACGACCATACGCCTTTGCCATTCCCAACAATCGGGAACTGTTGCTGTCGCACCTGTTTAGCAACGTCGCCATCGGGGGCAAACCAAGTGCCTGGCCCGTAGAAGAACCCATAACGTAGGGCAATTCCTTCTATATTGGGGTTCTCTAGTAAGCGACGCTCAATTTCAGTCACTGTGAGAATGTCTCCTGCAACCGCAGGCGAGGCATCAAAAGCTAGTGGCGTTTCTTCGTCTGCCAATCCAGTACCGGGAACCGCCCAGAATGCGATCGATTGCCTCAAGTAACGGCGCACACCTGCCGCTTGCGCTGCCGCCAGCACATTGGCACCCCCTTCTCGACGGATGCGAGTGTTTAGTGCTGCTGCTGCACCCATCGATTCGCCCGTATAAGTTTTAGGCAGGGAGGTAAGTTGTTCAATCACCACTTCCGGTTGAGCGCTGTTGATGGCAGCTTTGACAGCATCTGCATCGAACACATCTGCGATCGCAGATTCCACGCCTTGTTCAGCTAAAGTTTGTGCTTTTTCTAGAGAACGGGTCAACGCGACTACATTGTGTCCCTGTGCCAGCAATTGTGCAATCAGCAGACGACCGATCGCTCCCGTTGCACCTGCAACAAAAATTTTCATCTGTGAACCTCCTGTTAAAATCTGTGAAATATTTATAGATTAAGACGGGCATAGAATCGCTGGTTGTGACAATGTGAGTTTCAAACTTGAAATAGCGATTGCTCTTTCCACTGATAAACCTGATTAGCTGAGTTCAGCCACGCCTTCATGTGTTATTTCAAATGACTTGTTAGGTTGATGTCAGTGCCGCATTCATTACATAAGCGTCAATGTAAACCTCTAATCGCACAATTTTTTCTTCCTTAATTGTCCAAATGTGAGCCAAATTACAACTGAACTTTTTCCCAGTTAGCTTTGCTACGCCACTAGTCTTGCCGATCGCAACTATTTGAGCGCCAGCTTGAATGTAGTGAGATATCTCGACTGAAGAATCAATCAGCGGAAAAATCTTTGAAAAAAAAACTTTTATCTGATCAAAACCACAATACTGACCACCCCAAGGTAGTTCTTCAGTTTGGTAAAATTCAACATTAGGGGACATTAGATAAAAATAATTAGAAATATCTTTTTCTCCTAAATATATGTAAGCCTTTTTGACAATCTCTAGAGCATTCACTTTGATATTCTCCTCTTTTTGACTAAACCTAATAACATCGTTCAACAAGCTTGATAAAGCTACGCCAATTATCAAAAATTTATTCCTACTATTAAACCGGAATTAAACCAAACTTGAAAGCACTGACAACAGCTTGAGTCCGGCTAGTAACCTGCAACTTTTTGAAAATACTTGTGAGATGAGCTTTAACAGTTGCTACTGTAATATATAAACGTTTGGCAATTTCTTCATTAGAGTTTCCTTGCAATAACCAGTGCAGAATTTCTGGCGAAAGTCTTGATCCTCATCTACAAGAAGTACTGGAAGCAATTGATCCATAGTCATATTAAAACTTTCCTACAAGGACTTCAGCGTTCTGCAAGGAATTCATGGATTGGGTAGTATGTTAACGCTCTCTTTTTAGACATAATTGCTACTCCCAGTTCTTGTACTGCCTAATTAGTGTTGATTGAATATGAAACGATTATACAGTCATGATCTGTAAAACCTAACCCATTTTTAGATGTGAAGCATTCACAAATTTGACTTTTCCTGTTTTCTTTTTAGAAGATGCATAGGCACAAAGCGGGTTGTTGTCAGACATCGCTATCCGAAATTCTTATTTTCTGCGGCAAAAGAACCATTTACAGTATAGACAACTTCTCTATAAATCAATTTATTAGTTACTGATGGAGTCGTAATTTCTTTTGATTGGGAATTGGGATCAATATGATAATTAACTCCACGGTAAATCAGATTATAAACTGAACCAGTACGACGAACTGGTTGAAGTGGTTTTTGTGTTTTCCTCCTTTCAAGCTGTGATGAGTCCAATTCGTAGCTAAGACCGCGATAGTAAAGTTTCATATTTGCCTCGTTAATTGTGCTCAAGATATGGTTGCTTAGGTAATGAAATGCTTGGCTTTCTTTTATATGAGTGCATTCCAAATTAATTTATGCACTTTTGAGATGTCGATCCAGCAATTAGCGGCTTAAGCTTTTTTTTACAAATCAGTTCTCAGTCATTCTTTATTGCTAAATAATTAGTTGGTCTGAACTGCTCGAATACTTCCTTATACGATTTGATAGGATAGAGGTAACCGGCAGGAGTAATACGAAATAAGCTCATGTTTATATTATTAAAAAAATAGTAGAAGTCTTGAAAAAAAGTTCGAGTATCAATATTACATCCCCCAAACTCAAAACTAACTACATTAATTGCTTGTTTAAGGAACATTTCAGATGCACCTATAAGGACATCTAGCTCATGCCCTTCAACATCCAGCTTAAGCAAATCTATCTGCTGAACATTATTTTTGTTACAATAGTTATCAACTGTATCTACTCTTACAACTTCAGAATCGTCAAAAGTTATACCGAAATGATCGAGTCTGCGTTTAGTGAGAGAAGCTAAAGCTGAACCGGCTTTATTATAATGCAATCTCAATTCGCCTTCTATCTTTCCAAGAGCTAAATTGTTTAAGTTGATCTTACTCTTTAGTTTCGGATCTACATTAGATTTGAGAATTCCGAATGTGTAAGAACTTGGCTCAAAACAATGAACCGAAAGGGTGTCTTCTGGAAAAATTCCTAATATAAGTTTTAGATACTGTCCTTGATTGGAACCTACATCAAAAATACAGTAAGGGGCTTTTTGCTTTTGATATACAAAATCCAGCACTGCACTCTCACCACTAGATTCAACACTAGCTCCGCAACCAAATCCCATCCAGAATTGAGCGCAAGCAACAGCCTTCTCTAACAAATCTTGTGTAAAACGGTTTCCTGCAAATTTGGTAAGAGTTTTTCTTAACATCGACATCTTCAAGTCTCCTTTATTTTTGCATGGCTCTTGGGCAGAACTCACAGTCAAACAGGGTCTTGATTATAGCTTGACCTTAACGTATCTGGACGGCGGCGTTTAAAAATGACTTTTATCCCCAATTTCCGAATGGCACTAATAAAAACTCTAAATAGCGACCTCAGCAGATAAACTCAGGGTACGTCAACGTCAGAATGCTCCCGGCTTGCTTTTCCCAGCGCGATCGCACTTGTAAGCCTTGCTAGCTGCACAGTTGCTCCCTTCAACAGTGAGTCTGGGCGTTGGCTTGGCAGAGTTGGCAGTAAACTACAGAGATATGCCTCCGGCACGCTACGCGATCGCAACTGTAGCGCGAAAGAACGAATAAAAGCTTAATCGTAAAGGGGATATTTGAGCGCGATCGGCAACCAGGAAGATGAGCAAACACACAGCCCAATGCCTGCCTTATTTACACAATTGAATTAAAAGTATGAGGAATTAAAAATGTGGCTGACCAAGGTTGATCATATACAACTAACCTATCCTGTAGAAGTTGAAGAAAAAATAGTAGAATTTTATACAAAAATTCTGCTCCTCCCAGAAATTGAAAAGCCGCTCTCACTCAAGGCAAACAGGGGAAAATGGTATGCTTTGGATAACATGCAATTACATATTAGTAGAGAGCAGGTTAAGAGAACAAGCTCAAAGCAGCACGTTTGTTTTGTTGTAACCAATTTAGATCAGTTCAAGGAATATCTCTTGGCATACCACATCGAAATTGTCCCTGATAAGCAGCCACTGAAGGGATGTGAGCGTTTTTATATATTCGACCCAGCAGGTAACCGTCTAGAAATCACTAAATTTACCGAGGTATAATGTCATTGCACCGAGATAGCTGTAATAAACCTGCAAGATGCCTTCAAAAGGCTTGATTTCTCGTTACCGAACAGAGCTTTTTCACCCAGTCCCCAGTCCCTAGTCCCTAGTCCCTTGCTATAGATATCAAAACCGTCACCGACGTTTTGCCTTAAGGTCTAATTTAATTGTGGGAATTTATAATTACGAATTAGCTATATAAATCGATTCAGAAATTAAATCTATCAAAGAATCTCAGTAATTAACCAATAACTGAAACAACGTTTGCTGCCATTTTTTTAGTTAGTGATCGCCTGCTGCTCACTTGACCACTTTTAAGCCAATAGAAGATTTTTAAATAGTAGTAATAATTATAATTAACTGGCGATTTTATTTTTTAGAAGTTTTTTAAACCAAACTCAACTCAAAACAATTCAAAATATTCTCTTTGCTCCCAGTTAGTTACCTGCTTTAAATAATCTTCTGGTGGCTGATCAGCGACGGACTGCAAAAAGCGATTAATTTCACTTTGTTTCATCTTAATAATGAAGTTTATGAACTGTTGCCCCATTTTTTGAGAAAAAAGTTCGCTTTGGCTCAAATATGAAATCGCCTCTGGCAAACTTTTGGGTAAGGTTGGATTTTCTGTCGTGTAAGGTGACTCTGTTGGAGAGCCAGGGTCAAGTTTATGAGCTACACCATCTAACCCAGAAATCAATTGCGATGCCATGTAGAGATAGGGATTGGCTGCTGGTTCTCCAACTCGGTTTTCAATGTGGGTAGTGGGGTCATCAAAACCGCCTTGTAATCTAATCATTGCCCCTCGGTTTTCCAATCCCCACCCTGCACGGTCAGGGGCTAGGGAATAAGGTCTAAATCTTTTATAGCCGTTAATTGTCGGGGTTGTGAACACAGAAGCAGCATTGGCGTGTTTAAGAAGACCACCAACGAAGTGTTTACCTAAATCTGAAGTGAGGGTTTCGGAGTTTGCAGACATGAAAGCGTTCTCGCCTGTGGTTTGGTCTACAAGGGATTGGTGCAAATGCCAGCCATTGGAAGAACAACCTTGTAGTCCTGGACGACACATAAATGATGCGATATAACCTTGTTGACGGCAGATTTGCTTGGTCGCCATTCGGAATATCATCATTGTATCCGCAGCTTGCAATGCAGGAATCGGGTCAAAGGTAAATTCAAATTGACCGGCACCCCCTTCGTTTTCTACACTCCTTAAAGGCAATCCCATTTCAACTAAGTTTTCTGCCAAAACGCGTAGCAAATCGTGAATCTCTGGATTGTGAGATTCTAAAAGGTATTGGAAGCTATGCTCTACGGCGCTAACTTTGGCAGGTTCACCGGGTTTTCCAGAAGTACCAACATTAGCGATCGCTAACATTGGATCTAACAACTTTGCCAGATACCACTCAACTTCTAAGCCGACAATATGCTCCAACCCTTTTTGATGTAACTCTACCAATGATTGCCTCAAAATACCGCGACTGGAAAAGGGCATTAGCTGACCATTTAGAAAGTACTCATCACAGAGAATAAAGCCAGTACGTTTTGCCCAAGGCACAATTTTGAAGGTACGAGGGTCAGGAACAGCCACAAGATTTGGCGCACCTGTCATCAGAGGCATATCCAAGCTACCGCCGGGAATGAAAGGGTTAAATACTATTGCACCACCAGTATCAAACAGGAATGTCCCTGTGCTGATTTGCATACCATTTTCCAGGGCGCTTAAAAAGGCTTGGGGTAAGAGCGACTTACTGCGAACAATGCCATGCTGGTCTGACCAAGCGGTACGAATCAACAATAGATCGTGTTCTTTAATAACAGCCTTGATCTTTTCAGATACTTCTTTTTGGATTTCTGTCCACAGGTGATGACGCTCAATAAACCCGGGTCTTTTCATTTGGATTGCCTAATCATGTTCAACTGCTTGGGCGGTTAGTTTGAAATCAGCCTTCATTAGGCGTTTCCATTCTTGGTGATAACCGCGAATTGCTAACTCATCTGTTACGGGCCCGGTGATTACACCATCTTCATCTATATGATGGCGATCGCTGATGCCAAATCCGCGATTCATCGCCACCCACTCGATTTCTGGAATACTTAGCCCCCGATGACATTCGGCAAAATTGATCATATCGTCAGGAACCCCAAAGCTGGGGAAATCTTCTTGAGTTCTCATCCGCAGAACATTAACTTCATCTGGGACTCCAGACATCGTGGTGGCATATATTGTCAGTTGAGTGCGATCGACAGCTAGCGGTTCAATCACTTCGATTTGATTCCCAACAACTAGCAGATTAGGAAAAATAGTTAAATTCATCTGCGAACCAATGGATAAATCTAACCAATAAGGAGCCTGCTCACCCCACTTTTCTCGAAGCTTTGCTTCATAAGCTTCCCGTCCTGGCTGGGGTCGTTGTTGTTGCCAGAAAGCGCCAGCTCGTTTTTCGTAACTGGGACGCTGATCAATGAACATATGCCCATGACCAAGATACTGCACATACATCGGTCCTTCATCAGGATTATGGGTAAAATATTGCATGTCTTTTTCAGGTTCTAAACGATTTGCCACAGCTAGTAAAGAACGGTGTGAAAATGCGACATGATAACCATCAGCGGCATTATCGTAGGTAAACTTCCAGTTACCTTGATAAATCATTTTATGTGCGCTACTTTGCACGGTGATTTGAGCATTAGGAAAACGGTCAATCCACTGATCTAATAAATCTTTGGCTCGTCCGAGATAAGTGATTAAGTCTGGTGCTTCACAATTCAAAGTCCCAAAGATAAAACCACGATAGCTTTCTACCAAAGGAACTTGTCCCAGGTTAAATTCTCTTGGATGGAAGTCAGCAGCGTAACCTTTTGCCCAAGGAACTCCTGTGAGTTTACCCGTGTTGCTATAAGTCCAGCCATGATAAGGACAGGTAAAAGTTTTCGCACAACCACGAGTTTCACGGCAAACTGTCGCGCCTCTGTGGGTACAACGGTTGAACAAGGCGCGAATTTTATCTTGGCGATCGCGCAGGATAATAATTGGACGATGCCCTAGATTAGATGTTTTAAAATCGTTGGGGTTAGGTATTTCGCTTTCGTGAGCAAGGTAAACCCAGGTTCCCCCGAAAATCCGAATCATTTCCTCTTGGAAAATTCTCGCATCCGTATAAACACAACGGTGGACTCGTTCTGGCTGAATTAGATAATCCCAATCATAGCCTTGCTTGATTTCGCCGTTTCCATGCAGCATGGTTAGCTTTTCTCAAAAAAAATTTGACAAATAACTTGATGTAATATTGCTAACTTTAAGCTAATCTCTGTCTCAATTATCCATTTTTTTGTTCCTCATTATTCTATAACTTGATCAATAGCCGCCAAAAGGCAATCTCCCCTTACCACAGCCGTCACTTCCACGTCCCACGGGATTTATTGAGTGCAGTCTCCCTTAAAACTCTTGCAGCTGACGGTGGAATGCCATTTTTAGAACAAGTCTCATCAAAGCAAGAAACTAAGGTTTTCATGACCTTGATCCGCATCAATTAAATTCACTTGCTTGAGAGCTATTTTCCATTTGCCTTGCTGCTGGTGCAACCTGTGTTCATACCAGCCAGCAAAGGTTTGTGTCCGCCCTTGGCGAAATTCATGGATGAGAAAGTTGGAACGAATTTTGACCTCTTCTTCCTTTGCACACGAAAATATTTCAATGTTACTAATTATTCGACTAGTACGCGATCGCGGTGTTTGAGCATAAGCAAAACCACACTGTAACCAAAATACCTTATCTTCCAAGCGTCTGTAGTCATCGAAAGCGATGGATACTTCTTTTCTCGGATCTCCACCACCTGGAGTGCTGGGAATCCAATAAAGGCATTTGCTAGTAAATAACCCCAACCAATCATTAAATTTTCCATCATCCAGTAACCGTGCTTCCATAAACAGCAACGCTTTGCACTCTAATTCAATTGATTGATTAACTGGTTTTCCTCCATTCTCCCACTCTGAAAGTCTTTTAATTAATTCACTATAAAATATTTCATCCATGTCATAGGAATATTATGAACTTTTGGTGTTTTCTTCTTTGCTAACTGACACAATTTACTTCTTTTAATACCAAAATATTATCTGACATTAGTTTAGACTAACTAATGACAAAAGCGTCACATCAAGGGATTGTGGCGCTAAACAGAAAGACTATCATTTTAATGAAAGCAAGTGTCTGAATAAAGTTATTCAGGGAATAACACATTATCAATGACATGGATAATACCATTGTCAGCTTCCACATCTGAAGTCACAATGTAAGCATCATTTACCTTAAGATTATTCTCAGCATTAACTTTGATATCTTTTCCCTCACTTGTTGTTAGCTTTTGTAATTGAACTAAATCAGTCGCATTAATTTTGCCAGTAACCACATGGTACTCTAAAACCTTTCTTAACTTAATTACATCCTGTAGGAGTTCTTCTACGGCTCCTGATGGGAGTTTAGAAAAGGCTTCGTCTGTTGGTGCAAAAACAGTGAATGGCCCATCTCCTTTAAGGGCAGTATCAAGACCAGCAGTAGTAATAGCTGTTACCAAGGTGTTGAAAGAACCTGCATTAATTGCAGTATCTATAATATCTGGCATTTGATGTCGCCTCAATTGTTGTAAAAACTTGATGTTAAAAGATTTAACACATAAATGTATTTTTAGACTATAAACCTAAGCTAGATTCAATTGAAGAATGTCTTCTGTCCAAACTACAGCCCAATCACAGTGCTTTCAGATATCAGTGTTAATTCCTTAGCTGACCTTGCAACATAAGTAAAGCTAATTAATCAGTTAAACATGTAAGAGGAAATCTCGCACCAGAATATCATTATGCTGTGGTTGCAAAGAATTTTGTCAAAAAATTGAGTGAGAATCGAACTAAAGGAATATCTCGTTTGACTATGACTGCAACTACTACTCCAGTTTGAACTGATAATATAGCAATCGCCAGTATTGTTAGGACGAAAGTTGTAGAACATGCTCTATGGCGTCCCGTAAACAATCAAAGGCATCCAGACATTTGCGGATGC
>NZ_JBALDF010000032.1:0-439945 GCF_036917275.1 Nostoc sp. | reverse complement strand
GTTCGCATTTGTTACTTCGGCGTTCGCATTTGTTACTTCGGCGTTCGCATTTGTTACTTCGGCGTTCGCATTTGTTACTTCGGCGTTCGCATTTGTTACTTCGGCGTTCGCATTTGCTACTTCAGCGACTACATTTGCTACTTCGGCGATCGCTCCATCAACTCTTTTAACTTAGTAAAAATGTTGCAATAAACTTTTTAACCGCTTTAGGGTCTTGCATCAATTGCTCATTTCCTTATGCCTAATTCCTAATGCCCAATGCCCTTTTATTCAAAACTTGTAGCGTAACACACTAAAACTTATAGAAACAGTGCGTTAGGCTGGCCTTAATTCACTTCAACAAAATAGAAATTTACAGGGTAAGCTTGTGTCTGATTTAGCGCTACACGAATATCTCCCTCGCGTTCCCGATGCAGGATTGCAAGAATACATAGAATGGTGTGTTTTAGAGCAAGCGAAAGCCGCAGAATGTAACTTTACTCCAGATAGAAGTAAGTTAGATAATTTGCCGCCAGCAGAGTACATTCCGAAACTTGTTGATCAGTTCATGAAAGTTAAACCAGACCCAATTAGAGCAGGTCTAGTATCAGCGATCGCTGGTAAGGAAGCTGACAAACATGCTTTATCCGGTTTAGCGATCGCAGCCGATTTTGTGTCTCTTTATGTCAAGTATTTAATTCCTAAAGAAGGAAGTACTAGAGAACAGGCTGAAGAACTCTTGACTAAAGCATCACAACATCAGTCTGAGAAACTTACTGAAATTGCCAAGAAACATGGTGTAGAGTTCTAGTTTATTACTGATAACTTAGTTCTTCAGAGGCTTTGCCTATATTATTAGTCAGAGCCTCTGTTTTAATCACTACTGATTACCTAATATACAAACTTTACTTACCGTTAATTGTTGAATTGCGATCGCTCCATAGACAAATTAACAGTTATATAGCAATCCTAAATGAGTCGTGAAAAATATAAATAAGGAAACGAACCGCCAAGAACGCCAAGGACACAAAGGGAAGAAAGAAGAAAGAGATATAGAATTTTCACAGTCGAAAATGAGGTTATAGTTCAATGGATAAACTAAGTAACTACAGAAATATTATTAAAAATATTCTCATAGAATATGACCGCCTCTGCAATAGCTCACCTGATGATGACGTAGAGAGCCTTTTAGCACTCGATGATGAACGCGATCAATATCTATGGTTTCAGATTGGCTGGCAAAAAAATCGCCGAATTAAAGGCATTACTGTACATATTCGGATTAAAAATCACAAAATTTGGATCGAAGAAGATTGGACTGAAGAAGGTATTGCCACAGAATTATTAAACGCAGGGGTTCCTCAAAGTGATATTGTGTTAGCTTTTCATCCTCCAAGTGAACGCGCTTTAACTGAATTTGCAACTGCTTAAACAATTAAATCTCATCCCATGCTAACTATTATCGGTTGCGGCAATCTAAATCGCAGTGATGACGCAGTAGGCGTAATCATTGCCCAACGCTTACAAAAATATCTCGCTGAAAACCCTCATCCTAAAGTGCAAGTGTATGACTGTGGCACCGCAGGGATGGAAGTAATGTTTCAAGCTAGAGGTAGTAAACAATTAGTAATTATTGATGCAAGTTCAACTGGTTCTGAACCGGGTGCTGTATTTAAAGTTCCAGGAAAAGAACTGGAAGCTTTGCCAGAACCAAGTTATAATTTGCACGATTTTCGCTGGGATAATGCTTTAGCCGCTGGACGGAAAATCTTTCAAAATGACTTTCCCGAAGACGTAACAGTTTATTTAATTGAGGCGGCAAATCTGGCTTTAGGACTAGAGTTAAGTCCTGCTATCAAACATTCTGCTGATTTGGTTTTTGAAGAGGTAGCTGCACTTATCAAACAGAATATTAACTAATCCAAAATGCAAAATCCAAAATTGAATCACGCCCAATCCCGATAAACAGAAAGTTCATCTACCCTCATTTCAAAAGGTACGCTTTGAATCTCTGGTGGACAAACACGGATTTTAGCACTGCTGACAACTCCGTAGAGTAATGTCCCCATTGGGACTATTTTTTGTAAAATACGCCAATTAGTAACTTGATCGGGACATTCAATTACTAATGTCAGAGCATTTGCATGGGTTGTAACATACCACCGACAATTAGATAAAAGATTTTGAATGGTGCGATCGCAAGCCTCATAAAAGTATCTACTAATAGAATCCTCTAGTTGCTGTCGCAGTATAATATCTGCCGATGTCGGTTGCATAGGATGTGAGTCATCACCATTACAGTAATACATCTTTCTAGGCATCTCTGTTTAGCTTCCTACTTATATTCCAATTACCATTCCATAAAGTACATCTTTATTTGTTTCTAATAATTCCTGGGTTTCCTCATCATAATAAGCACCTATTCCACTACACTGAATTCCCAAATAATTACTAGTTAAATAAAGTCTCTGTCCTATAAAACCAGCTATTTGCATAGCAGTTTGATAATTTAAATAATCTGACACAAAAAATAAAGTTACAGCGCCATCTTTAGCAATAGCTTGATTAATGCATAAGTAACCCGTCTTTTCACTAAAATTACCCGTCTTAACCAGATACGTACCTTTATATAACCCAGGTGTCATTCCCTCTACTCGATGTACCACTGAGTAAATTTCTATTTCCTCATAATTTTCTGTCGGTATTGACTGCTCAAGTTGCTGTAGTATATATAAATAATCTTCTTGAGAAATAGACTCTTTCCGGAAACGTCTAATAGAACGTCTATTCCAAACAACTTGATAAAATTTATCCTTGTCAAAGTCAAATTGAGGATACTCTAATTTCTGCTGGCGACTCTTTTGTAAAGTAGTTGCTTGGTAGGCATCTTCAATAAATTGATTAGATTCAAAATAATCAGTACCGCAGACAAAAGGAACTTTCAGCCTTAAGTGTCTAATTTTCTTGTCTTGTAGTTCTCCTGACACCGCACAAGCAGTAACAAACTCCTTATTCTCAAATCCCAAATCTGAATTGAGAGTGAGTTTGTCAAAGTCAAAAATTAGTTGTATATCTCGGTTGTGGAGAAAAGCTGAAGCAGCGATTGCACCTAAATGGTGTCCGCTATCTAACAAGCAATATCTCATGCTCCTGTTTTGATATTTCCAGCTAGACCTATAATAAACACAACTAATTAAAAAGATGAATCCGTTGATACTTTTACCCGGTATAATATAACTCTCTAACCCATCATCAATTAATTCATAGATGAGTGTTAGATAATTATTCTCAACTTCTAGATGATATATACCGTCTATTATTCCCTCAATACCACGAACTTGTACATAAACTTCTGTGGGATACAAAGCGCCTGCTGATGGATTCACTCGCAATTTATATGGGCCATCTTTATACACTTTTTCCAGGGTTATCGTACTGGTTAACGAGATAAAAGAATGAACAGGATTATTGAGATTTAATTTCACTCTCCGATAAAATTTGGGATAAACTTTAAATGGAGATGGTTGTGTTGAGGCATCTACATAATTTGGGTCAATTTGTACTGATAAGTAAGAATGCTTGGTAGCTTCATGATAACCTTTGCTAGATATCTGACTTTGTGACATTTTGAAGTATCCTTAAAACTTCGACGTTACTTGCAAAATCGATAGCTTTATAGTCGTCTAAGTTTTTCAAATCTAAGTTAGGATGATGCTGTAAAATTAACTTGACGACTTCTGTTTTTCCCGCTGATGCCGCATACATTAAAACAGTCGCACCGTTATCATTTTGGTTGTCAATGTTAATGTTGACAGCTAGTAGCAAATTAATTAAATCGTAGTGATTTCCAAAACAAGCAAACCACAAAGCATTGTTGCAATCGCTATTTCGGGCATTAATATCCACACCTGCATCAATCAGTTCTTTGACGACTGTATCAACTCCCTCTCTTGTCGCTTTCATCAAAGCTGTATCGCCATTTTCACCTGCCTGATTTAAATTCCCAGGATTATAGCCTTTTGCTATTAGCCATTGGGTTGTTGTTTCACTCAAATCTTGCCTGCTAACTTGACTCATAATTGTTCTTTAAATGTCAGAAACATAACTAATTTTCTAGCATAAATTTGCTTGGAAAACTTAATGGTAGGCAATACCCACCATTATTTTAAAATGCTATACGAGTAGCTGAAGTCTAGTAGTTTACCAAAGCAACTTTCTCAGGTATTCAAAAGTTTGGTAAAATGAAAAAATATTTTACCACTCCCTACTCCTCGCCCTCATCCAGCAATTTTGGATTGGTCGAGTACCAAGTTGATTAGCAAAAATTTAGCTTAGTTATATATTATCATTATGATAAGTTTGAATTATGAATCATTTATAAAGATGCCTATATAATAAAAATATTAAAATACAATTTAAATGCAGTATTTTTTACAATATTATTTCATTATCTAAAGTAAGAGCAAATATAACTTTTGCGTAAATAGTTATTAGTCCGCTATAGCGTAAGTTTGCCTAGCTTTAATAATGGTATTTTGCCCATTGTCTTATCTTGCTCAAATTTGATATGATGTTTCCATTGAATCTTGTATTTAATAAAACAGAGATATAACGCTGAGATTTCCTTTATATTCCTGACATTTATTAAGAAATATCAAAATTTTTCCTCTTTTCAAAAAAAAATGTTAGTTTGTTTAAGTACGAAGTCAAACACAGACAGAAAATGGAAATTAGCGCTCGTAACTCTATTAAAGGCACTGTCAAAAAAATTGTACATGGTTCAGTTAATACTGAGATAACTTTAGAAGTGGCATCAGGTGTAGAGTTAGTGTCAATAATCACAAAATCATCAGCGGAAAATCTGGGACTTGTAGAAGGTAAGCAGGCTTATGCCGTGATTAAATCATCAGATGTGATGCTTGCTGTTGAATAAGAAATAGGCAAGTTGCCTTTTTCTTGCAAGCGGTATCTCTAATACGAAATTGCATTCATATCGATAAATTGAGTGACCTCACTCGTGGAATTAATTAGGAAAGGAGTGAGGTCAAGAGGATATTCTATAGATATTAATTAATTTAATTATCAATATTGTGGATATAAATAGCGCGAATACTTTTTATATCTACTGCTAAAAATGTGTTTCCTACTTTAATAATTAATCAGAGATAGTTTTGTTATAAAGTGATAGTAGTTCCTGATATTACGCCCATTGATATAAATTTTTCCAAAATTGTTTCATCCTGAATTTTACAGAAGGTAACGATTCCTCGCTCTCGCGTTATCAATAATTTTAATAATTATAAATTAGGAATTGTGAAGGGAAGAAGGAAGTATATTTTCATCCTTCATCCTTCATCTTTTATTTGGTCCCAAAAGGTAGCGACCAAAGTAATAGTTTAGACAAGATAGGGTTCTTGATGTGTTTTAATTGTGCAATTAGAACGAGGATAAGTGACACAAAGTAGAGCGAATCCTTTAGAAATCTGTTCGTCATCTAGGAAGTTTTGATCTTCTTGATCAATTTCACCTTCAACGACCTTGCCAACACAACTAGAGCAAGAACCTGCTTGACAAGAAGCCGGCAAGTCAATATCATTGTCGTGCGCTGCGTCCAAGATTGTCGTCTCTTCGTCAACTTCAATTGTGGTGTCCAGGTTTTCTTTTTTGCTGATTAATCTAACTTGGTAGGAAGCCATTTTCCGATTCTCCTCAAACGTTATACAGTTGGTCTAATTTACGAAGTTTTTGAGCAACCTATCCTACTTTTTGCTTCCCTTCTTTTTACGGAGATGCTACGCTTAGTCAGCTTCTCTATATTGGAAAAGGATGCAACACGAACTAGAAGCTACCTGAAGGCAAGGCGATAAGCCTGCGGCATGGCAACTCTTAGAGACGCTCCGCGAACGCTTACGGCATCTATGGCAAGCCTCTACAATTGACTTGGCGCTAACAGAATGATGTTACTTGCAAGGTACACCAGTAGGTTGACTGTCACCTGCTTTGAGGGACTTTCCACAACCACCGCATTTATCAGTTGCATTGGGGTTGGTGAACTTAAAACCGCTTTCTATCACTCCCTCAACGAAGTCAACCACAATTCCTTCTAATAACGACGCACTTTTGGCATCAACGTAAACTAGCACTTTGCCTTGCTGGCTTACCAAATCATCTGGTTGGGGCTTGCTGGTGATATCCATTGCATATTCATGGCCACTGCAACCACCATCTTTTACTGAGATGCGGATACCTTTAGTTGCGCCATTAGCGTTGGGTGCGGAACCTTGGAGCAATCCCCGCAGATGTAATTCTGCTTTTTCTGATAAAATAACGCCCATTACGTCTCCTGATTTATAGCGATTAGTTGTTCTGATTTCAGGTGGGGACGGAAATCAACTATTTTGTGCAATACCCGTCGGTTCCATCGAATTGGATTGCGCGTGTCTCCAAGGCGCACTATTACCGCATACTGGACAAGAGCGATCGCGGTGAGAACGGCGTTTAGCAAATTCCATCCGATTCAAGTCGATTGTCAGCAATTGTGACAATAGAGGCTGACTAAACCCGGTGATCAACTTGATTGCTTCTAGTGCTGTTAAACAAGCCAGTGTTCCAGAAACAGCGCCTATAACAGAAAAGCCGCGCTGATCCCAATCAGGCTTTTCTGGAAACAGACAAGACAAGCAAGGAGTCACACCAGGAATAATCGTTGTCAGGTAAGCCTCCATCCCATTCATTGCAGCTTCCACCATTGGCTTACGCGATCGCACACAGGCTTCATTTAACAAATTGCGCTCTGTAAAATTGTGGGCACAATCAAGAGCCATATCAGCGGATTGCACTAACGAATCTACATTTTCTGGGGTGATGTAATCATGAACAGCTTCCACTTGGACATCAGGATTAATCGCATCCAGAGTTTCTTTAGCTTTGAATACCCTTGGCTTACCTACCCAATCATCAGTCATGAGAACCTGACGATTCATATCATCTAGCCGCAAGTCACCACCCCGCACTAGGATTAGCCGCCCAACGCCCGCTACTGCTAAGTAAAGCGCCGCTGTACCGCCTAATCCCCCCACACCTGTAACCAGAACCGTCGCTGACTTCAAGCGCTTCTGTGCTGTTTCGCCAAAATTCGGAAGCATCATTTGGCGACGATAGCGTTCTAATTCGGTAGGCGTTAGGTTAACCAATTTATACCTCCTAATCAGAAGTGATTTCTGTCAGTGTGACTACATTTTTCGGCTTGTCGTTAAACACTTTGAACAGCTTTTGTTCGTGGGGTGTTGATTCGATAAAGACCTGATAAGCTTTTTGCAAAGCCAAAGAATATTGATTTAATTTCTCTTCTTGACTCAAGTCAGGAGACTGATCATCAATTTCCCGGATGTATTGAGAGAACTTTTTCAGAATATGTAGACGATTTACATTCACCACTTGTAAATCGTAGGACAGGTTAAAGAACTGAAAAAATTCTTCTGCATCTACGAGCTTCTTGAATTCATCAATAGTTCCAGTCATTTAGCATTCTCCAGTTGTTTCAGATGTTGCTTAAGTTCATCTAACTTGTGATAAATTTCATAAGTTGCGGCTGCAACATCCATAATTTGTTTGTAATCTGTTGGCAGACCTTCAGCTAAATCATGCAGATCCATTTTCATTTGACCTGCTTTGCTGTTAAGCCGTCTGATTTGTCCTTGTAGTTCCTCAATACTGGTTTCTTCTGCTTGCACAATCAGCCACTCCACATTGGATTTTGGATTTTAGATTTTAAATTTTGGATTGGATGATATTGTTTTAATCAAATAGTGATGAGATTAGTACAGCACGGCGTAAATCTAGCTACCATCTCAATTAACCCGACAAGGAGATTAAGCTCTTTGTTTGTTAAAGGTAGGCAAACTTCCGTCACAGTGTACTAGTGATTAAAACTTGAATCCAAAATCCAAAATCTAAAATTGTTACAGGTTGCCAACTTCCGGAAAGCGTTTCGCCAAATCAATGCCTTTTTTGACGTAGTTTTCTCCCTCTTCTGCTAATTTATCGAGCGAGTCAAAACCAAAGCGTTGAGCATCTCGCAAGGTTTTCACAGTTAGCAAAAGACGACCAGAAAAAACTAACGCCCAGCCAAATCCTTCATGGCTCAAATCAACTACAACCTGCGATATCAAACCTGTTTCCTGTTCAATCCCAGCAGCTACAGCTCGAAAAAAAGCCATAATTCGTGCTTGAGTTATCGGATCAACTTCACCCTCAATGGAGATTTCCCGTTTCTTTTGTTTGGTAACAATAAAGGGTTTGAGAATCAAGTCATCCGACCAACTACGATAAACGCCATAATTGTCTTGACCCCGAATTTGTTTAATTAATACCTTAAGGAAAGGCGAGTTCAAGACTTCAGTTGTAGCAGTTCCGTTAACGCTATTATTTGTGGTCATACTGTTGCTTCATTTTCAACTTCATCGGCGAAATTTGCGGGTTTTGGCTGTAAAGCTTTACGCAACCAAGGTGGGGGATTACCTTTGAGAGTTTTCACTAGCTTATTTAGCACTTCGGTAATTTCTTCTTCTTCCGATCGCGCCTTCACTGGGGTAACACCTTTCTTAATTAAACGAGCAGCCGCGCTCCCGCCAATTGCTAAAACATAGATAATTGTACAATCACCTAATGCTTCAATTTTTGGGGCGAGTTTACTCTCATTATTCTCTTCTTTAATTTCATAATTAAATACGATACTTTCTAGAAAGTGATATCCCTCATCTGAAATTTCATAAACATCAATTTGTTCTGACCCTCCAAAGTGACTATTAATATGAACTCCGTCACTTGTCGTAAAAGCAATTTTCATCGTGGTTTGTCCTTTGTCAATTGTTAGTTGTCAGTTGCTAATGACTAGTGACTACTGACGAATGATTATTAGATGCGATTAATCGCGTCTATTGTACAGACGCAATTAATCCAGTACAGATGCGATTAATCGCGTCTTTACTAATGACTCTTCTTGTTCTAAAAACAGGTTGCCGATGCCATACACAAGTTCCATCGTGCCTCGATAGCCAACTTTGGTAAATTGACCATTACCTAAACGGTCATAAATGGGCAATCCTAGACGATAAAGAGGAATCGAGAGCCGTTTAGCGATCGCACTAACATTCGAGTTACCAATTAGCAAATCAGAACCGTCTGCTAAACTCTCAAAGTCTTCCAAATCACCGATGGTGATGCTTTTCACTGAGAGTTTTTCTAGTAAGTGCGATCGCGTGGTTGTCACCGCCGCATGAATTTGCGCTCCCATCGATTGCAGGAAATGCACTATTGACCACAATAAATCTGGTTCCAGCGCTAGAGAAACTCGTTTTGCACCGAAGTAAAAGTGCGTATCCAACATTGCATCTTGCAACTGACGGCGTTGGCGGCGGTATTTTTCGGGTACGCTGTTACCACTCAGAAACGCCAATGCTTGGATAAATTCATCAACTGGTTCTAATCCAGTCAGTTCGCTAAACACCTCATAAGGTGTGTTAAACCGTTCTTCGAGAATCTTTGCAGCACCCCGCATACTTTCACCCAATGCCAGGGTAAAAGCAGAACTACCTACTTCTTGTAGCTGTTTTAAGGTAGTCCCACTGACTGTAACCGCACTATAATCATCCTCTAAGTGTCCATCTAGAGAAGCGCCAAGGTCAGGTACAAAGATCGGCACTAATCCAAAAGACGTGACTATCTCTTTAATTTCCTGTACATCTCCTGGTGTGAAGGCAGAACCCGCCAAAATCGTCACTTGTTCAGTTCTGAGTTCACCTGGTTGAGGAATTTCTTTAACTATGCTTTCCACAGCAACAGCAAAGCCATCTTGCAATGCACCTTTAAAATCTGGGGTAGGTGCAAAAACGATCGCTAAACCATTCAATTCTGGATGGCGATCGCGAATTGCTTTGATAAAGCCCTCAATGTCATCCCCTCTGGTTTCAGTCAATCCCGTGGTGCATAAACCAATAATTTCCGGGTTAGCCTTTTCTACCAAAGTGAGAATTGCTTCTTCCACATTCTCTTCGCCACCCAAGATAGTAGTGACTTCCGTCATCGCTGTTGTAGCTAGGGGAATCGCTTCCCGGAAATGCCGCACCAGGACAACTTTGGCGAAAGCAGTACAACCTTGAGAACCGTGGAATAAAGGCATCGTCCCTTTCAATCCCAAAAAGGCTAAGGTTGCACCCAAAGCTTGACTTTGTTTGAGGGGATTAACTGTCAGTGATTTGTTAGAAACAGTGACGATCGCCATTACAATACCTCCTCATTCCACAGGGCGGACTTTCTCGTTCCCTGGCTCTGCCGGGGAATGTTGACAGTGAGGCTTTGCCTCATCTGCTTTAAAACGAAGGGCAGCAGCCCTCCCGGAATGCGTTCCCAGGTTCCGCCTGGGAACGAGGGTATAAGAGCCATTAAACTGCCTCCTCGTCCCAAGGAGCGGGCTTACGTATTTGCTCCCAAATTGGGCTATACAGAGCTTCATACAGTTCCCGCGCCATCTCAATCATCCCCACATAACCTGCATAAGGATGGTGACGTTCTTGGTTAATATCAAGGAAAGGAATTCGAGCTTTCAAAGCGGTGTATTGGTTACGACCACCAGCAATCAGCATATCTGCTTTGGTGTCTTTAACCACTTGTAGCAATTCTTTAGCGTTGCCCTTTTCCAACATGATGCCATCGTTGCCAAGCAAGTTCTTGATTTTGGCTTTATCTTCTTCAGTACTTTTGCGAGTACTGGTAGCAACAACTTCAATGCCCAAGTCCCTAGCCGCCGAGATAATCGACCAACTCTTGACACCACCAGTATACAAAACAACCCGCTTACCTTTGAGTCGAGCGCGATAAGGAGCCAGTGCC
The DNA here is from genome assembly GCF_036917275.1 of Nostoc sp. GTDB lineage: Bacteria > Cyanobacteriota > Cyanobacteriia > Cyanobacteriales > Nostocaceae > Nostoc. Next base: position 429,076 of record NZ_JBALDF010000032.1, on the reverse strand, counting down.
AAATCTAAAGCAGCCGTTTCTTCTGCAATTAGCTTTTCTGTACGTTCCTGTAAATCAGTGTCGCCTAATCTAGCAGCAATATTTCGCAGACAGCGATTCATATCATCGATGCCGTAGAAAGACTCTTCAATGTAAGGGATGTTGTAACGCTCCTCCATCTTTCTCGCCATATTGACCAGCGCTCGTGAGCAGATCATGACGTTGAGCTTGGCGCGGTGGGCGTAGCGAATTTCATTGTAGCGAGCATCGCCCGTAATTTTAGACAAAATACGGATGCCTAATTTTTCTAGCAGTGGTGTTACTCCCCACATTTCCCCGGCGATATTGTATTCACCGATTAAGTTAATATCATAGGGCGTTGTATGTTCCGGTTCTGCTGTGCCGACAACATATTCCAATAAAGATTCACCGCCGAAACGGTTGCCGAGATTTTTACTGCCAATGAATCCTGGTGCAATGACGGGAATAACAGGAGTACCGATTTTTTCAGCTGCCGCTTTGCAGACAGCATCAATATCATCACCAATTAAGGCAGTAACGCAAGTAGCATAGACGAATACAGCTGCTGGTTGGTAGCGCTCCTTGAGTTCCAGAATCGCTTTATAGAGCTTCTTTTCGCCACCGAAGATGACATCATTTTCACCCAAGTCAGTGGTAAAGCCCATTTTGTAGAGTTGAGGGCCAGAAGAAAGACTACCACGACTGCCCCAGGAATTACCAGCACAGGCTATAGGACCGTGGACTAAATGAGCAGCATCTGCGATCGGCACTAGGGCAATCATTGCACCATCAAAGGCGCAGCCCCCTTGAGCTGCGCCAGGTTGTGCCTGTTGGGCGCAAGACTTGTTTTTCTTTTCGGATTGTTTGTGCTGATTATGCTCGCATCCTGACTCAGTGAGCAGCTCGTTGATTTTGCCTTGGGTGATTTTCATCTCTCTTTTTGTGCTGGATGGCAGTTGTTCTTTGTCATTTGCCCTTTGTTATTTGAATAACTAATGACTAATGACTAATGACTAATGACTAACAAATGTATTTTTTGACATCCTCTCCACATACATCGGCAAGGTAAGATAAAGCACGGAAACGCAATCCTACAAATTCGTCATATAAAGGATTGAGTTTACACAGTGGTGGGATATCAATAGACCGTCCAAATAATTTAATTTGTCGCTCAAAGGGACAGCAACAAGGAATTGTTTGGCAAATTAGATGAGCGAAGCGATTATTTTTAACCTGAATTTCATCCACCACACGACGCAAGGGATTAAGAAGATTGTTGAACTTCCCTGGTTTTTTATAGTTAGGTGGATGGTAATTCGGATGAGTGTGAGTGTGTTCGTGAGTGTGATTGATGGTTTCCATTTATAGATACCTTGGGTAAATGCTAGAAAGAAAAAGGCGGAAATAATTCGTAATTACGAATTACGAATTACGAATTATTTCCGCCCTTAATTAACGCGTTGTGTTTCTACGCAATTTCTAACGAATCAAATCGTAGGAAATATCTGTCTTAGAAGGAATGTTGGTGTTGCGATCGATTTCTTCAAACAAGGTATTTACAACCCAGTTAAGGAGGTTGATTATACCTTGATAACCGATGGTGGTGTAGCGGTGTAAGTGGTGACGATCTATGATAGGATAGCCAATTCTCACTAAGGGAGTCTTGGTGTCGCGCCACAGGTACTTACCGTAGCTGTTACCGATGAGCAAGTCTACGGGTTCGGTGAACATCAAAGAACGCATGTGCCACAGGTCTTTACCACCCCAAACAGTTGCATTGCTACCAAAGGGGCTAGAAGCAAGCAGTTCTTTCATTTCTGCTTCAAATACGTCGTTGGTGTTGTGAACCAAGATATGCACAGGTTCAGCACCCATTTCTAGCATAAAGCCAACTACGCTGTATACTAAATCTGGTTCGCCGTAAATAGCGAAGCGCTTGCCGTGAATCCATGAGTGAGAGTCAGTCATGGCATCAACTGCCTGACCACGTTCAATTTCCAATTGTTCGGGAATGGGGATACCACTCAGTTCGCTGAGTTTCATCAAGAACTCGTCAGTACCCTTAATGCCCCAAGGACGGGAAACTGCGGTTGGTTGCTTCCACTCTTTCTCGATGTATTCGCGGGTTTTGAGGGTAGAGTGTGCTTGCAGAGCGATCGTAGCTTTCGCATTGATTGAATCTTCTGCATCTTCTAGCTTTGTACCACCTGGGTACATATTGAACTCACCTGTGTTTGGTGAATCCAGGTAGTCGCTGTTGTCGGCTAGAATTGTGTAGTCAAAGCCGAACAAAGAAGCAATCCGCTTGATTTCGCGGTTGTTGCCTACGTAGGTGTCGAAACCTGGGATGAAGTTGATCTTACCATTGCTGGTTTCTTTCTTATGACCTGCGGTCAGGTTGGAAAGAATTCCCTTCATCATGTTGTCGTAACCAGTGATGTGGGAGCCAACAAAGCTAGGGGTGTGAGCGTAGGGTACTGGGAAATCTTGAGGAACTGAACCAGCTTCCTTGGCGTTGTTGATGAAAGACTGCAAGTCATCACCAATTACTTCTGCCATACAGGTGGTGCAGACAGCGATCATCTTCGGCTTGTAGAGTTGGTAAGAGTTCGCCAACCCGTCAATCATGTTTTGCAGACCACCAAACACGGCTGCATCTTCAGTCATTGAAGAAGATACACCAGAGAATGGTTCTTTGTAGTGACGGGTTAAGTGGGTGCGGAAGTAAGCAACGCAACCTTGAGAACCTTGAACGAAAGGTAGAGTGCCTTCAAAACCAACAGCAGCAAAGATTGCTCCCAATGGTTGACAACCTTTAGCAGGGTTAACGGTTAAAGCTTCACGAGCGAAGTTCTTTTCACGATAATCCCAACCCTTCGTCCACTCTGCAACCCGTTCTACTTCTTCGGGTTCGTGACCATTTTCAAACTGCTTTTTGTTTTGAAATAGCTCTTTGTACTCTGGTTGGTGGAATAACTCTACGTGGTCTTGAATTTTTTCTGGATTCTGAGGCATTTCTGGATCTCCAAGCTTACTGAATTCTTTACTTATCGAGGAATGAGGATTTGAGGCGGGAGAGACGCGATTAATCGCGTCTCTACTAGGAAGTGGGAATATGATTCAAAATTCAAAATGCAAAAACCAAAATTAATTTTCATTTTTAATTTTGAATTTTGGATTCCCAACTCCCCCCTGGGGTTTTAGCCCCAGGCTATCCCTACTTATCTAGCTCCCATTTCCCTAGACGGCAACCTTAGCTTTAGCTTCAGCTTCAGCTTTTGCTACAGCCTTCTTAGCGTTAGCTTTTACATTCCAAGGAGCGCCAATTAATCCCCAGGTTGGGCTGTTGAGTGCCAAGTCCATGTCGCGAGCAAAGATGGCGAAGCCATCGTAACCGTGATAAGGACCGGAGTAATCCTTTTTGTGGTTCGATAGCTCTAAACAGGCTAATGTTTGCAGTAAGCAATGTCTGTGCTAAACATTGTTCATTAATAACACATTTATTTTTAGGCTAAATATAGGCTAAAAATACAGCGATGCATAATCAGGTTCAGGACTCACGCATCATTTAAATGTTGTCCTGAGCCAGAGTGTTTGTGTTTATCTCTGCAATCACAGCAACAAAGAGCGCATGATCAGAACGAAAGTGCTACTAGAATTAGAGAAAGTTAATCTGCGTTTGAAGTCTGCAAAGGCAAAGGTGACAATTAGAGAATCAAATGGAAGTTTGCAGTTACGGGCGACGTTACCAATTAAACCGGGAGACAAAGATAGCAGCGGTACTGGGAGAAAGCAATATAATCTCAGCTTGAATATTCCTGCTAACTTGGATGGACTCAAGACAGCTGAGGAAGAAGCTTATGAATTAGGGAAGTTAATCGCTCGGAAAACTTTTGAATGGAATGATAAATATTTAGGGAATGAGGCAATTAAAAAAGATTTTAAAACCATAGGAGAATTAGTCGAACAATTTGAAGAAGAGTATTTCAAAACTCATCAACGGACTACCAAAAGCGAACATACTTTTTTTTATTACTTTTCCCGAACTAAACGATTCACTAATCTTAAAGATTTAGCAACTGCTGAAAATTTAATAAGTTCAATTGAACAAATCGATAAAGAATGGGCTAAATATAATGCAGCTAGAGCCATATCAGCATTTTGCTTGACATTCAAAATCGAAATCGATTTATCTAAATATTCCAAAATGCCGGAGAATAATTCACGAAATATACCGAGCGATGCGGAAATATCTGAGGGAATTATCAAGTTTGAAGATTACCGGAATAGCAGAGGGAATCAAGTTAATCAAAATGTTCAAGATAGCTGGCAGCTTTGGCGCTGGACTTATGGAATGTTAGCAGTTTTTGGTTTACGTCCACGGGAACTTTTTATTAATCCTGATATCGATTGGTGGTTAAGCCAAGAAAATGCAGATTTGACATGGAAAGTTCATAAGGATTGTAAGACTGGGGAAAGAGAAGCATTACCATTATATAGGCAATGGATTTCGGACTTTGATTTGAGAAATCCTAAATATTTAGAGATGTTAGGAAGTGCGATCGCTAAAAAAGATAACACTAATCATGCAGAGATAACAGCGTTAACACAGCGAGTTAGTTGGTGGTTCCGCAAAATAGGATTGGATTTTAAACCATACGATTTACGCCATGCTTGGGCAATTAGGGCGCATATTTTGGGAATACCAATTAAAGCGGCGGCGGATAATTTGGGTCATAGTGTGCAGGTTCATACCCAAACTTATCAGCGTTGGTTTTCGTTAGATATGCGGAAGTTGGCAATTAATCAGGCGTTGAGTAAAAGGAATGAAGTTGAGTTGATTAGGGAAGAGAATGCTAAGTTGAGGATGGAGAATGATAACTTGAGATTGGAGATTGAGAAGTTGAGGATGGAGTTTGTTTATAAGCGTAGTTAAATTTGTTGATAAAAATGATGTGGTGCGTTGCGCTGCGCGACAACGCACCCTACTTATACTCATAACTCAGATAACAAATTTAACTAAATAACTATACATACTCTGTGTGTATAATAAATTTTATGTATTCAAATATATCGGCGTATGACCAAACTCATGAACGTTGACGAAAATGTGCCAAACGAGTTCTATATCTTTGTCAATGAATTAAATCCCTTAACATATCACAATTTCCATTTCACAGGTGTCTTCTTATCAGGAGCTTTTGGAAGCCTGGATATGAACCCAGAGTTTCTTTCTAAATACCAAAAAGGTAGTGTTCACTACCTTCCGTATAAGCCTTGCGAGATGGATAGCATGGCTCTCTCCCCTTACTTTCTGACTGTAATCAATGACTATCGCGTTGAGTACGATGCTGAAATATTTCGGAAGCGCTACTACCAGTTCTTCCCCTCACGTCTTTCCGCCATCTACGCATTTGGGAATATTGAGTCTTGCCAAGCAGTGAATAGGAAATACGGAGACGGCTGGTCTCTCAATTCTGTGAAGCGGTTTCGGCTGATCGACAACCCCCTAAATAGAGTTGTACGTGTAAACATGGAGCACGTTTCATTGGCGCGCCATGCGTATCGTGTATTAGCACTTCAAGACATAGACAGTTTGTGGAGAGGATATTGGTCGGGATTTGGGAACATTATTCTAGAGTTACCGACCACAGATTTTCAGCGTAAGCAGTACGAATCTGGCGTGATCTGGGAGTACCTTATAGAGGGATGCGTACAACACTTGGATCACGCACATAACAATGCAATTCAATAATAAGCGCATTCCCAATGTAGGGTGCGTTGTCGCAAAGCGCAACGCACCACCGTTTCAAACATCCCAAATATCTGACGAAAGCTGAACCTGACCATCACCGCCCCAATCTAACGGGTAAATCTTTTGTTGAATAAAACGATGAATACTCGAAAAAGTCCATTGCTGCGGTGATTGACAAAGCTGATGCCGCACAGGATTATAGTGGATGTAGTCACAATGATTAGTAAAATCAACATTATCTCGAATTAAATGCTCCCAAAAACGGCGTTGCCATAAGTTTCCTTCTTTTCGCTTTTTTCGTGAACGGGAGATACCTATATCAAGCCCTAGCTGATGCCCATAGTATTTGGTCACAAAGCGTTTGATTAAGAGCATTCGTATCGATATATTCCTATCTCCTTCAGGCAAAGTCCATAGACTGTGAAAGTGATCTGGTAGTAAAACAAAGGCATCAATAGAAAAAGGGTAATTCTTGCGGACATGATTAAGCGCGGCACGGAGAGCAGTGCGCCCGATATCAGAGCAAAGCCAAGGTTGTCGTTGGTAGGTAACTTGAGTGATAAAGTAAGTGCCACCAAGAATATGGGGTCTACGGTAGTTGGGCATGGGCGTGAGGAAATGGCGTTTGTTTTTAGGATGCCCATAATTGATGTGGTGCGTTGCGCTACGCGACAACACACCCTACCTATACTAGATACTGGGGCTACACAAACATATATGTTATGCAGAGATATAACGAAAATATTTACTCAAAAACAACGCCACGATAAATTTCCGCCATCGATAATGCGATCGCAACTAAATCCAAAGAAATAAATAGCTCTAAGCCGCTAAAATCATTGAGCAACCAATCTTCTGCTTGTTTACGATAGCGTTCTACAAAAGGTTCATCCTGCTCAACTAATAAATATTCGCTAAAACTCCCAATTGTTCGATACATGCAAAATTTACTTTGTCGTCGTAATCTGCGGTAGAAAGAGAAGCGATCGCATCTCTAATATAAGGTGCGTTGTCGCCAATCGCAATGCACCTTCATCATATCAGTAGGCGATCGCACGATATTCATCCAAGCTGTAGCGGCGCGAGATGGTAGAAATCATAGGTCGTAGGCAATCGGATTAGCCATAAAGCAACAATATTATTTTGTCACAGATTTGGTTGTGAGGTGATATCGTGCTGCGATGATTAATTTAGTGCATTGCGCTGCGCGACATCCCACCCTAGCAGCTGGTTTTAAACTCGTAAATCAAGTTTTGAACTTCTAAATCAAGTTTTGAACTTCTAAATCAAGTTTTGAACTTCTAAATCAAGTTTTGAACTTCTAAATCAAGTTTTGAACTTCTAAATCGAGTTTTGAACTTCTAAATCGAGTTTTGAACTTCTAAATCGAGTTTTGAACTTCTAAATCTGTTAATCTCAAAAAATTTCAGTAAATATACTCGCATTTATCCTGTGTACCAATACTCTAAAAGTTCTGTAGCTTCACTCAGGCTAGTGCATCCCCTTATTGCGTAAAACAATGTTATATAAGGAACTCAGTGTAAAACCATATCAGAGTTCTACATATTAAATTAATCCAAAAAGGAAAATTTTATGGCGCAACGGAGACGAAACTCGATCGCACTGACTAAAGCTGAACGACGCATTGAAGGATTGCAGACAATTAACCCTGATTTAGACTTTAGCAATGGGTTGTCAATCGCTACTTACAACACTATGATTCATGAGTTACGAGAGAAGCTAGCTGCCCATAATCAAACACGAACAATGATGGATAAGACGCAGAATGCATTAGAAGAAGCAGAACGTGCGTTGAATACTTATTCACTCTAGAATTTTAGGTGAGTAGTGGACTTTTACTAGTTCTCTGAATAACAACTTTGCTCCTTTGGCCGCAACGCGATTTCTAACCAGTTTCACTGGGCGACCAGCTGCTTTTTCAGTATCTAACTGTTCCCCCAAGATTTTACCAATCTCATTCTTGAGGCGCGATCGCTTTGGCTCAATTCTGGTAAACACCCACTGCCACAAAGACTTACGACATAAATCTGAACCGCCTACTACTTTGGCTTTACGGCTATCGCCGGATGCTTCAAGTGAGGGAGCAGCGCCCAAAGCTTTCTGAAATCTTCTCAGTGAAAGGTGGCGTTTAGTTGGTTTTTTAGAGTTTCGCCCCTGGCGTATCTTTACTTCTGGTTTACCGTCCGCATTGAGGAAATTCTCAATTGGGTAAATCTGAGAAATAATCACCGCCGACAGGCGATCGCCAAAGCCAAACTTTTTAAAAACTGTGCGGTAATGGTCAAACCGAGAATCAGCAAGCAATTCTCGCAACTCTGCCTCGATGGCGTGTTCCTCGCGTTGCAGGTCACAGATGCGTTTTGCGTGTTGGCGAACGGTGTCAGTGATGCCCAAGCCCACAGTTTGGGAGTAAAGCCGGTCATAGCGGTTGCTTTTGCGAACTCCAGCAAGCCACCCCCACAGTAGCGGGACTTCACCTGATTCACTCCGCCGTGACTTTACTAGCGCCACCTCTGGAAACTGCCAGGCTAAATCCTGCCGCGCCCGATTCATGATCGGGGACTGCACCCGGTTAAGGTGAGCAAGTCTCAGCACTAACTCTCTAATTCTGACAATGGCGCTAGAGCGAATTTGGACAAATCGGCGCGGCTGGGTATAGTAGTCAAAGTAGTAGCAGGCCAGTGCTAGAGCATCGGCATCATCATCTTTGTCTGGTAATGCTAGGTGATTGGCTCGATAATTCCTTAGTTCTTTATGACCTACCAACCTCACCTCAACCCCAGCACGAGCCAAGTGAGTACCCCACAGCTTGCTGTAGTTATTGCCAGTGGGTTCTAAAAGTGCAATGTCCGGTTTGAGCGCCAGCAATTCTTGAATACCCTTGGCGTTGGCGCTTAAACAAAAAAACGGACATTCATAATAGAATTGACGTGGGTCTGAGGGTTTTTCAACAAGCAGGCAAGCGGAAACAGAGGACTTGCTAACATCAAGTCCCAAAATTCTAATCATTCAGTTCCTCCTGGGTGGTTGTGTTTATGTCCCTGATGCCATGCCTACGAATCACCCGAAGGCCACAACAGCCTAATTCACTCTCAAGGCAAAATCAGAAGCGGTAACTTCTAATGACATAGGGTTGTTAACAGCACAGTCACAGCGGCCGAGCTTATGAATAAGTGAAAGCCATTACAGCTTGTTTCTGAGCAAAAGCCCTAAACTGCTGTTGTATGTGCTGTACGTCTGGGTTGGACTCCAGTCCGCGACGCGATCGCAATCGTGCGATCGCGTTTCGCCGGGGAGTCATTCCGGCTCATCAGGCAAAATTTAAAAATATTTGTTTAGATCCTCTAACTGAGGCTGTTGAGGATCAAAAGGGATCTCGTCCGGGTTAGGCTCCTCCTCAGTTTCTGATTTTTCTAATGATGATTTAACGGTTTGATATTCCTTTTGAAGTTCACGCAAACACATTCTAAGTTGTCTGATTTCCTCCTCCATTTTTGTGGAAACATCTTCCCTAATTTTTCGCTCTACCATCTCCATCAAGCGGGAGGTTTCCTCGTTTGGATCGTCTCCCTCTAGAACTTCAGCAGACAGTTCTAGACGCTTGGATTCATAATTCCCCAGGTTTATTGCCCGTTGGTAAGTAATATTTTTGATTGCCATATTTGTGTGATATTTTTGACTTGTTAACGTTTGAAGCGTTTGAATCAGTGTTGCCTACGCACTTTTCAACCAGAGTGCGTAGGCGCAGCCCGCCGCAGGCATCGCTACATAAATTTTGAGCTATCCTTGAATTTCTTGGGGCTGTTTATCAAACGTTACTTCAAAGCTCCCCCCTCCTTGGCGCAAAAGGCTCACGTAAGCATCGGCATCAGTGCGGGTACGAAGTCGGCAAACGCACGTGTTGTGTCCATCGGGCAGACGTTGAAAAATTGCCCAAGGTCTTAGTTGGTCGCGGTAATCCATAATTTTCAATTTTCAATTGTAGAGTGTGTAAAAAACACCAGCACGAGCAATACCCGCCCATGCTGGTGTTGTTCCTTATAATCCTGAAAAAGTAAACTTGGAGCGGTTATTCCATAGGCGACAACTCCGTATCTAAAAGACTGCGACCCCAGCGGACTTGATTGATCAACGCTTCGATCAATCCTTCTCTGTCAGAGGGTGGTAAAGAACTGTTTATTTGATGCCCAACTACATAAATTTCCTCACGGCATCTTCCGGAAGCTTGATCGCACGATTGAGCCGCAAGAGCGGAAATTAAAAATAGCTTTTCGCGCTTAGTCATTCGCTCAAATGTGGAACCGTACTCCTCTTGGAGTGATTCGAGCAAGGAACCGTCGCCTAGTATATAACTGGTAAAATGACCCACTGGTTTTGACATTGGTATAATTCCCTGATATTAAGTATTTGCATTTGGCGATCGCTCCTCTCGGCACCCCAGGTAGGCGATCGCCTTTTCAATTTCAATGGTTATGCTGCTTCTGCCTCCTCTGACTCCTCAACCTTTTCGCTAATGATGAAGTTTAGGGTGTTGCCTATCGACTGGAAATCAACGATCGCGAATTTTTGATTGTCAACGTCGTGTTTTATGGTGATCTCCATCTGGTCGGAGTAGTCTTTCAGGACATCAATCAATTCTTTAACTGTGGTTGTCATGTGGTTTCCTGGGTAAGTATGCAGACATCAAAATAAATCACCGCGCGGGAAACTCGCTCGCCGCGCTCGCTTGGTGGGTGATTGGTTAGGGTGGTTCCGCGCAAGGACTAGGCGCGGGTGATTTGCTCCGGTTTATCTGTTGTCCCCACGGGCACAGTGGCAATGTGAGGAGGGAGCTAAGGTAAGATTAATTTTGTCTTTACTGTTCTAATGGTAGTATAACGTAAAGACATAACGTGTCAAGAATTCTGTAGATACAAAATAATTCTGTAAAGATAGAATGGAGCTAAGTTTAAATGAAAACCAAGAATGGCCAGACACAAGACGTTAGCGGACGACGCAAAACTAGTCAATATAAGAATGAGTCAACTGGACTGGGAAAACATGGACAAGATAGCCCAGGCGAGGGGAATAACCAGATCGGAAATGCTCCGACTGATAGCACAGGAGAAGATACCTCTCGGTCAAATAGAGAAAGAAACCCTAATCCTGGGAAAATCCTTGAGCGTCTCGAACTAATAGAAAGAACTTTTCTTTCATACGTGCGTGGACATCAGCACCGTCTTGAGACGCGTCTAGACGAGAGTAAGAGTGTAGAGACTACTTTCAAGGAAGAGGTACAAGCGCTTAAACAGGAAATTTATCATTTAACATCTGACACTAACGAGGAAAATCAAGAATAAAACCGTTCTGCCCACTGTGGCTAGGGCGGTTTTGTTTTAGCGATCGGGGGGTGTATGGGGGGTGGGGTGCGTAGCTTGCCGCCGTAGGCATCGCAGTGACTAACAACTAATAACTAATAACTAATAACTAATGAACGGAGAACCAATTTACGTTGCTTATGCCGTGACCAGCGACGGGGAAGGACTGATGCCCGTGTGCTGGCACACCTCTAAACAGAGAGCCGGTGAAGTTGGAGAAGCTCTGTCCATTCAGGATGGGGTATCCTTTTGGGGAGTTTTCGGGTGCAATCATGCCGATTATCAAGCAATAACTTGTTTCCCAGATGACCACCCATTGAATACAAAGCAGTCTTAAAAAAAGCCAAAAAGCCACCTAAAGATTTAGCAGTCCAGGTGGCTCCTTGAAAACAAACTAATAATATTATGCCAGAAAATAGCATACAAAATCAAGCTTTTTATCCACCAACCAAAGTTGTCTCTATTTCTAGTAAGACTCATATTAAAGAGCAACCCAAATACAACAAACCCCATTGCATCATCCCAGTAGAGGATATGACATGGGTGTTAAATCAAGCTAAAAGCATACAAAGTTTGTGGAATCAATGTTGGCAATCAGACCCCTTTGGTAGTCGATGGGTCAAGCTAACAACCACATTAAAAGAATCATCATTTAGATTAGCTAGACGTGCTTTGTACGCTGCTGGATTGTTCGAGTTTAAACGCGACACTTCCTGTTCTGACTCACGTAAAACAGAGTCATGGTCAGTAATCAATCTGCATGGTGCTAGGCGAATAAAAGAGTTTTGGAATTCTGAACCGATATCCGCCACAGATTCACCGATAGCCGCTACAGATTTACCGATAGCCGCTACAGATTCACCGATAGCCGCTACAGATTTACCGATAGCCGCCACAGATTTACCAATATCCGCCACAGATTTACCGATATCCGCCACGAATTCACGGTCTATCTGTAGTGAAAGCATTGCAAATACTAGGGTTCCAGAGTCCCTCAGTAACTCTTCATTATCTTCTCAGGAACTTCTCAATGAAGTTCCTGAAGAAGTAACCCCGACGAACGAACTTCTTGAGAAAGTTCGTTCTCGTGGCACAAAAATCGCAGATGAATTAGCAACTGTTATGGAGCGGTGTTTAAAAAGAGCCAGAGGTGAAGAACCCGAACAGTTTTTTAGGGAATTATTTATTAGCAGATACAAATGGAAAATCGATGATGAGAGATTTCAAAAACTTATTCAACTCACTAAGGAATGTAGGCTTTCATTCTTTGAGAAATTCAAATACGTATACCAAAATGACGGTATGAGCGCTCCTAGAACATTTGATAAAGCAATAGACTTTGTAATAAAAAACGCTTCAAGTATCAATGAAACAGTAAATTTACAACTACTTGCTTTTAATTATCAACCCACTTGTTGATACAAAAAAAGGCCGCTGTCACGGCCATGAATTCTATTACTTCAAAAACATTATGAAACATAACTCTGATGTGCCAGGACAATTAGCACTATTTGCTATTGCACCAACATTTGAACCTCGGACTACCGTTCATGATCCTTACTGGGATGAAGTACTTGCGCCCCAACACCAAGAGGATAACCACTGGAATCCGGCTGACTTTGGAGAAGTACCCCGCAAGTCAGACTCAGACGGTCAACTGACAATTTTCTCCGACGATAGCGACGAGCCACCAGACCCAGACGATTACAAATGTGTGAATGATTATCATCGTGCCTGGGCCGAGTGGAGAACACGTGTTGGGGCGCAAGAATCTTTTAGCACTCCGACAACCACAGTAGCAACACCTGTTGGGGCACACGTAGCATTACATACCAAAAAAGTTGCGCCCCAACACGATACCCACTGGGTAGAGAAATACTGGGTAGAGCGGTCTGGTAATAAATACTGGTATTACCGCTATTGCTGGATGGTAGGCAGGAAGAAAAACCGCCGCTACATTGGGAGTGTGGACAGTATTCGGGCTAAACAGAAAAAAGCAGATGTGGAGATTGCGATCGCGGATGGCTCCTTGCCGATTGAGATTAAGAAATTAATTCAAGATAGAGTCGAATGATTTTACGCCCACAATGCCCAAGGTGTTATAGTCTACGGGTTTATAAAAACGGTGGTTACACTTTGCCCAATGGAACTTTTGTTCAGCGCTGGTTTTGTCAAAACTGCCGCAAAAGCTTCAGTTAATTACTTAATCCCTCAACAATTCCTGAGTTTCAGCAATCAATTTCTGAAACTTCCGTAACTCATCCCAAGAACGAGTGCCAATGTCTAAAACTCTTGAGTTCTGGTTAGGGTGGTAGATAGTACGTTTGTATTGAATGTAGCGGTCTATCAGCTGCACTGTGAACTCCTGTAAAAAATCCCCTGGCAATAAGGGGATTTGTTGACCATGATCGGTTATCAGTTTGGAATCAACAAACCTAGCGTAGGTTAAAACGTCATCCTTCAGGGCAATAGGTACGCGGATGCAAGTTGTGTTTCCACTGTTCCAACCTGGTTGCCAAGGAATGCCGGGGGACTTCGTTTTGCTCATGTCTATCGCCTTAAAATGCGTGTTACAAGCAAATATTATAAGAAATTGCGATCGCACTATAGTACAGAAAAAGTGCGATCGCAAAATGTAGATTTGTCCAGACTATTCGCCCAATTCTGATTTGTCAGAAATTCAGGTAGCCGCAGGAGGTGAAATTGATTCATACTGACTCACAAGTTGCTCCAGTCCAGCTAATTTTGTTGCTGTAGCAGCTTTCTGTTGCTCATCCTCATCAAAAGACGAGGTAATGGTATTAAGTTTGAGAGTTAAATCGGCGTTATCCGTCTTCAATTGGGCGTTTTCGGCCCGAAGTTGAGTATTTTCTTGGATGCTCGCGATCGCGTTTTGGAGAAGAGCAGCCAATCGGTCTATAAAATCTGGTGTAGCCATGTGATACCCACCTATGATGTTGCATGAAAAATGCGATTGCACTTGGTCAGAGAGATGGCGAGTGCGATCGCGTAATTATAATGGTTCTTTATCAACTCTCAGCCTATTCCCCTGGTTTCGATTTGTCACAGATTTGGGTAAATTTGGTCAACTTCATCCCAAGCCTGATTAGCAAGATTCTCCAATGCCATAGCCAAGTACAGGGGATGATCATATTCCCCGCCTTGCAAGCGCTCGAAAAATATCTCAATTTGCAGGAATAGGAATTTGGCGTTCATAAAGTCGCGATCGCGTTTTTTACGTCATCATCACTAACCTCGATGTACCGAGAAAGCACCTTCAAATCGGTGTGACCAGTGGCTTTTTTAATGATTGCCAAGCTCACACCTCGGTTTGCTAGTCGGGTGATAAAAGTGCGGCGGGTAGAATGAGTTGATATGCCCTTTGCTGTTAATCCGGCTCTCTCTACAGCTGTGCGTAAAATTTGGTCAGCCGCCCGTAGAGACATCGGCTTATCTGCAACTCTTGATGGAAATAACCAAATTGAACCTGGCAGTGGCTTATATGCGGTGAGCAATTCAGCCAAAGTATGGTGGACCGGTACCTGGCGAGTAAGTCGTTTTCCGTTCGGCGTAGCCTTGCGAGTCCTGGCGCGAAAGTTGACATAATCCCTTGGTGTACCATCAAGGTTGTACACGTCGAGAAGTTGCAATTTCACCAATGCACCCCACCTTTCCCCGGTGTACCAAGCTAGATCCAAAAGTAGTTTATATTTTTGACTGCGGATCTGCTTACGAATTTTGGAATAATCCGCATCGCTCAAAATTGCGGCTTGTCCATTTCGATTATTTTTCATTTAGTTTTTTACTTCTGCTTGTTCCGGTTTAACCATTCGCAGTGGTTAAACCGGAATATTCCTAACTTTAAAGATTAGAAATATTCGACTTAATCGTATTCATAGCAAGGCTTACACGTCTTCGGTGATTGTGCTGCTTTTACATAAAAGTGGCATATTTACGATTTTTCGATTAAGCCATACAACGGATTTATTCACTTCATAAAATCCGTTGCATGGCACAAATGACTGACCTGACTTTTCAGCAACTAGAAACAGCTTCAGGCTTAACTAATTTATTCGTCGTAGACCCTACTTATGGATTAATGCTGAGATTATCAGCTATCACTCCCACTCCTGTGAATGCAAAATCTGCTGCTGGAGTAGTACAAGCACTTTATCAATTACGCGAGTGCGCTGCTAGGGCACAAGTAACAGCCAATGCCAATCAAACTATTGGTGAACGGTTAGCAGCATTCCCCCAAGCATCCACGGGCACAGCAGTAAACGGCTTTGTACTTTCCAGTGGTCAAATCCTTACCAAAACACCGCTAGCTTTAACTGGGATTGTAGGAGCTAATAACTAATGACTAATCCTGGGATTTTTCGCAATGTTAATATCTTGCATGAGCTAAATGCTTCTACTGCTACAGAGATGGTTGAGCTTTACCAGCCAGGACTGCTTAATAGTCTGGATGTAGTGAGCAATGCAAAATATAGCGGTTTTATTACCTCGTTACGATTGACAATTGATATTACTAGCATTGATGAATTAGAAGTTGTGGAGAATGATACTCTGGCATCAGATGATACTATTGCTGAGAATGCCAAAATAACTTTCAATAACAATGCTAAAAAGTGTATTTCATTTTTTATGGAAACATCTGCTACACCATTAATCAAAATAGCAGATATCTATTTATTCAATCAGCGACCATTTTATTATTTAAGCTTGTTGCCTTATTTCACTAGTGCAAATACTTTTGATGTTGCCCCCGATGCGGTAATAGCAGCGCAAATCAAAGATGTTGGTCATGGCTTATTATCTGGTGATGATAAAATTCTAGTTTTAGGAACTGTTATTGAGGAATCACCAGTTTATGATCAGTCAGTATTAAGAGTAGAGTAAAATCATGGAAGTTTCAAAGCTTAAAACCATTGTTAACCTCAGCTTAAATGATATTCTACCTGCCCTTGATATTGATGGTGGAGTTAGCGGTAAGCCGAGACTAGGAAAAACATCTATAGCATCAATTATAGATTTGGTGTCCAGTACACCGAATGGAAGCCCAGGAGGTGGTGGTTTTGCCATTCCCACAGTTATAAAAACTGTTGCTGATTCTGGTGATTATTTTATTGGTATTGATGTTGATGGCTTGCTTTATAAAATCACCAAAGCTGATTTATTAGCCAGTTTATCAAGTGGAGGCAGCACTAGTAGCGGTAGTGGAACTTCGGGAACTGTTTTCGGTTATCCTTCTGGAATGGCATTACTTTTAGAAGGAAGTCTAACCGATAAATCAGGGAATACTAGAAACGCCTCAGCGGTCGGTAGTAACTCTCCATTAATAGTAACTGCTATAGACGGCAAACAAGTACTGAGGTGGAACGGTTCAGGTACACAAGAACTGCAAGTCACACCTTTTTTAAGCAATTCTATTGGCGCAACTCTTTATTGTGTATTCACTATCTATCAAGCAGACAATTACAATCTTGTTCGGACTGCTGGATTAGATGATTATTGGAAATTTGTATCAGGCAGTGGTTATTTTGGAACATTCAAAAACTCTCGTTTTGAAAGCTATCCTTTAAGTATGCCTAATACTGGTAGTCATTTACTTAGTATCCACGCTGATTTCAATACCTATGAAGTATTAGTGGATAGGGTAAGTAAAGGACAACAGCAAAGTACTTTTGCACCTGGTGATAGGTTTAGGATAGGGGTCAATGATAAAGTTTTTACTGGAGACATTGCAACACTCTTGGTATATCCGGAGTATATTGCTCCCAATTCAACAAAAGATACTGCTGTAAAAAATACTATTAAAAGCAATTATCCATCATTAGTATTTTCGTAAATCATGGCAGAGGTAACTTACGCCGAACCAACTACACGAACGCCGCTAAATTTTGATGTATTGCCACCGATACAGCAATCAGCCCCAATCACTAACACCGCTCCAACCAAAAGTAGTTTTACAGCCAACCAAGAAGCACCGGGACAATTAGCAAGGCCGATTGATTATCACGGTGAGCCGCACACAATGCCAAGTGTGCAACAGCAAATCAAAAACGATGGGGCAACGTGGAAAATGATTGATGTTACTCCAGAAACCACGGCTAGACCTTCACCAAGAGCAAATACTACACAATCAGTATTAGCAGGGACTAATGTAGTTAGCGGTAATAATTTCGCTCAAGAACAAGCCTTTGAACAAGCTGCTTATCAGGGAGGTTGGGCTTTATCAGGTTTTTGGGATGGTGCAATAGAAGGTAAAAACTATCCTAATGAATCACTACGATTAAAAAGAGATGCCCTTGAAGATTTATCTTACACTGTTGGACAAAAGGCAGGGAACCAAGTAAGAGAACTATCAAAAGATGCCAAAAAAAATATAGAAGACTTATGGCATCATAGACCCACCTTTGAGATACCAAAAATTCAAATTCCAAAATTTGACATCCCACAGATGCCCAAATTTGATATTCCCACAATCCCAGAATTTCATCCCCAGCTTGAACTAAAAGAAAAGGACATTCCCCGTCTAAAAGAACCCGCTCCAAAGCCAATACCAAAAAGCTTACTTGAACAATTACAACAATTGGACTTATCACCCTGTGGTAGCATTTCTTTTGGTGTGGTGTATGCCACCAAAGCAACAGGTGAATATTTTGTCCCTAATGCAGAAAATACCGGAGGGTATTTTGAAGTTATAAGAGTTCCTAGCTCATTAGATGAAATATATGGCTTGTATTCTAATTGGGAATCTACTCAAAATACAAAATATTATTCTAATGCTATCGAATATCTTGAAAGTGGAGGTGGTACAGGCGCTGCTAATCAAATTAATGTAGGCAATGGAGCTAAGTATGTATACCACTCTCTAATAGGTAATGGGGTATATGGTAATGGAAGTCCTTATGGTAGCGGTTACCCTTTTTATTATGTTGGTGGTGGCATTGTTGAAATATCAGGAGACTCTACAAAAGCAGGGATTTCAAGAGTATTAGGCGATTTAGCTAAAAGTGGTTATACCCCAGAAATTTATAAATTAAATGTTTCTAATCCCTCAGCAAAAGATTGCCCAATAGGTAAACCACCACCACCCCCAGACCCACCTCCAGACCCACCCAAGGATTGTGATTGTATGGCTCAATGTTGTCCAGATATTGATTACAGAAAAATTCAAGCAATGATTGAAGAGGCGGTAAAGAAGCTTGATGTTACTGCTGCTGTGCCCCTTTTTTGGCAAATACGACATGAAGGTGACAAACCTCAGATGGTGATTCAATGTGCTGAGAGAAAGAGTGCCCCAACTGCTAAAGAAGCCGCAAAATATGATAGTGCCAAATACCCGATTACCGTCCCTCACTGGAGAGGTGGACAGAATGATAAACCACCACTACCAGCATATAAAAAAGGCAACTGGGAAGGAATTTTAGTATTAGCTGATAATAGCAAAGTTACAATAAATGCTCAGAATGAATCTGAATGTATAAAAATATTGAATGCTATTAAACCGTGGATAGATTCAAAAATGCTGGAGAACTCCTACTTTAAGGGAGGCAAAATAAAAACTAAAGAACCAATTAAAGAAACACAGGTTTACCCTCAATACGGAAGATACTTCAAGAATGGGCAGAAAAATAATAAACCTGACTGGAGAGTAGACTTTTTATAGTGCAAAGATGCCCAAAGCGAATACAGCATCAAAGTGATAAAAATAATGGGCTTGATAATAATAAAAAGCCTACACATATTTCAATGGCTGATGCGACAAAACTTTTGTACCTTGACAGAAGTACTATCCGCTATCACATTATCCGCAAGCGTATACGAGCATTTAAAGCTGCTGGCAAGTGGTGGCTAAATTTTGACGATGTGGAAACTTTCAAGCAGTGGAATAAATAGCAGTTAAGCGAAACTCTATCAAGGGTTAAGGCTCGATAGGGAGAGTAAGCGATTGCTAATGACAGAGTTAGTTTTCAGGTACTAGTTTGGATGTATCAAAGCAAACAAACTTTAGGTACATACTTATGGCCGCTAGCATTACTACTGTAGCTACTACTCTTGAAGGTCAATTGTGGGAAATTGCACTCCACATGCAGGTTTCAGAATTAGCGCAACCATCGGCGACGCGTCCTAATAACATTCAAACAAATGTGGACACCGAGAATCAAACAGCTTCAATTACTTTTTCTTCGCCAGCCACTTTTGCTGTCTCTGGTGCTGGTGCATTGGTAGCATCTCCTACTCCTTACCTTCCTTAATTCCTAATTTTCTGGGACGAAACTTCCCAGAAAACTAATATTTCTAAAAATTTCAACAAGAGGAAAAAAAAATGCCTGCTGAACCGAAAACGGTAATTTGGTACATTAATTTAGGCGGCTCGGTCGGCGATATCGGGGCAATGAGATATGCGTGGAGAGGTAAAAAGACTTCATACAAGAATATCGGCGACGGCTTAGGCGTCAAACAAGCTAAGGATACCGATACAGGACTGATGTTTGGGGCCAATAGCCCCAAGCCGGCTAAAGTAAGAATTTCTTACACAGATGCCAATACTGGCGCAAGTAAAACATGTGTACGGTTTTGTGAGCCAGACAAAATAGGTGATGTAACTACCGGCGGTAAAATCAATTCTAAAAAAATTGTTATAGCCGGCGTAGAGTGCAACATCAACGCCGTAGAGATCAAGAATAACTAAGATGGAATTGTCGGAAGGTTACAGTGACCTTAGAAACAATTATCTGTGGAATGTCAGATTTGATCAATCTATTTTAGGTAATCAAAACTTTGACATTCCCAGAGAATTCACATCAGGGATAGTAGCAGTACTCGCAACCACCACTAATATTAACCCCAGGAATATAGCAGGGTATTTAATACAAACGGTTAATTTATTTCAAGTAGGTGGTATAGCCCAAACTTCAAGCAGTTATGCTTTACCTAACAAAATACCAAGGGTGATTATATTCCCTGATGGAATTTCGCCCTTCACATTGCGGTTTAGATTAGCGTTTCCTGTGGGAAATTGTCGCCTAAAAATTTGGGAAGCAATCATCAAATAATTTTATATGAAGTTTGACCTTAGCTTCGCTGGCTTTGTACTTTCTTTGATTGTTGCTGCATCAGGTTGGTTTTTCCGGTGGAACGACAAACAGAAATTCGAGAGACAGCAAGCTACTCAAAAAGCAGTAGCGGCTGCTGAGAAAGCTTTGAACGAGGAACGCGATTTTAATCATCTTCGTAACAACCAAGTGCAAATTTCACAGGGCATTGCTACTGGATTTGATGAAATCGAACGGAGGTTAGACCATCTCCGCGAACTATTAACTGAGATTAAAGCGTATTTAATCCGTAACCAACGCAGTACTCATGAGGAATGATGCGCGTGGGGATTCTGAGCACATGCTGCTGAGTGTTGCATCTCGCTATGGCAAAAATAGTGATGAGTACGGGATGGCTGGTGGAACACGCAAGTCAGATTATCGACGCAAAGCACGCGCAGTAGTCAACCAAATGATGAAGCTTGCGGAGTGATTATCTGAATAAACTCACATTAATGGTTGTGAATCAGTAAACCTATAATAAAAAAGCCTGTTTGTGATCATTACTCACAAACAGACTTGACTTTTTATAGCTTTCTAATTAAGCCTGCTCCCAAAGCTGACGTACATAGTCAGGTAGCCAGCTAGCAATTTCCTGAATCCGCTCTTCGGAAAGTTCGTCTTTGGTGGCAGAAAATACCGCTTTAACCGCTTGCTCTCGCTCGACTGATCGTGGCATTCCGCTTTCATTAGCAACGCGAAACAGGAAGCGATCGGAATCGATATTAAAGATACCTGGGCCTTTCCAGGGTGGACGAACCCGGCTCAAAAATCCCACAATTGGATTGGTGTCTTTCCAGAGATCAGACACTTCAAATTGGAGTGCTTTCTCATCAGTAGGTATAGCCTCTGTATGCAATTCTGCCTCGACGCGATCGCTGGCTTCTGTGGTCATCACGTCACGCATCACGCGAAACACAACTTCGGTAAAGTCTCTTGCATCATAGGGGTCTGCAAATCCGGCTTTGACCTGAACTTTTTCCAGGAACGAGCGATGTTCGTCGGGGATTACAGTTCGAGAATCTTCAATCTCCGTTGGGTCAATTTCTGGAATATTTGTTCTAAATGATTCATCAGGCATTGTTTTTTCTTGTGCTTTTTAATTTTGAGTCTTTATGCTTACCTTAAGGTCGCATAAATCGAAAACCCTTAGTATCATCCAGAAGTTTGAAATACCACCTATTCAAAAGTTAGAAATTTAGCTGATCAACTGAGATATTTGGCATTAACACGCGCAAGTTAGTTGTGTAGCGATTGCGATCGCTGGTGTTTTTACCCGTCGTGGATATCGCCCATTAGTAGACCTCTTGCAAAAATCCTTGAATCACCCCTCCCCAACCCTCCCCTTTACAAGGGGAGGGCGCAAGATTTCAAGTTTCCCCCCTTTATAAGGGGGGTGGGGGTCTATTCGACTTATGCAAGAGGTCTAATGTCGAAAAACAGTCAGAATAAATGAGTTGGTATAAAATCAGCCGAAACAAAGATGGTAGAAACAAACATCGAAATTAACACTTGCTATGTCAAAGTACCTAACAATGGCTTAGAAATCGATGCTTACTTAGCTCAACCAGTACAAAAGGGAACCTTTGGGGCAGTTATAGTTTTTCCAGAAATTTTTGGAATCAACAGTAATATTCGAGATATCACCGAACTAATAGCTAAACAAGGTTATGTAGCTATAGCACCCGCGCTCTATCAACGTATTGCTCCTGGTTTTGAGGCTGACTTTAGCCCAGAAGATGTTGGCTATAGCCCAGAAAGCTATCGGCTTGGCTTAGAATACTATCAACAAGTAAAGTATCAAGAGATATTCAGCGATATTCAAGCTGCCATTACCTACCTAAAAACTTTACCCAATGTCAAAGATGATGCAATTGGCGTCATTGGTTTCTGTTTTGGGGGTCATGTTGCTTACATGGCTGCAACGTTACCTGATATCAAAGCAACAGCTTCGTTTTACGGTGGTGGGATTACCACTTCTAGTTATGGTGAAGACACTCCAACCATTAATCGCACCTCGGAAATTAAAGGTACTATCTATGCGTTTTTTGGTACAAGAGATGCGTTAGTTTCGCAAGAGGAAAATAAGCAAATTGAGGCAGAATTAAAGAAATATAACATAAATCATCGTGTATTCCGATACACACAAGATCCACGTCGGTATATTGATTCAACAAATATCCCCTATATTGTTCTTCCGGGAAACGCTGATTTTAGAAGGGTTACAGGCGTTAAATTAGGAGATTTTGCAGTTCTTTACAACATTAATAATGAAAAACTCATTTTTGCAATCTATGCTGATATTGGGCCTAAAAATCAGATTGGGAAGGGTTCAGTAGCTCTGTCTCAAGCTCTTGGAAACGATCCATTCGTGCGCTCAAGAGTTAGGCGAGGAATTTCTAAAGACATCGTTTATGTTGTTTTCCCAGGTTCTGGGAATGGACAGCCAAGAAAAACTTCAGACATAGAAGCTGAATCTAAGCAGCTTTTTGAAATATGGGGTGGCGTAGAACGGATAAAGTCCTTATAAAAGTGTACTTTATGCAAATATTAGTGCGATCGCCTAAGCTCGACTTTATCCAAAATTACAGCAATTTTAAGGTAAATAGACCCGTGTTGTAGGCCTACAACATATGTGGTTCGATTAAATGAAAACTGCTGTCAGATTAAAGAAACGCTTGAACTAATTGGCAAAATTAAGCTTAAGATTCTTTACATTAAAAAACTTCCGTCTCAATTAGGGTAATATATGGGCAATTTCAGTAACATAAACAATAAAATAATTACGTATGTCAGTAATTAAGAATAAAATCGTTTTAATTACAGGTGCAAGCAGTGGCATTGGTGAAGCTAGCGCCCGTTTACTCGCTGCTAGAGGCGCACATGTTGTGTTAGGTGCGCGTCGCACCGATCGCCTGGAAACTCTTGTGACGGCAATTCGTGATGAGGGTGGTTCAGCGCACTATAAGCAGTTGGATGTCACGCAACGCAATGACATGGAGGAATTTGTCGGATTCGCTCAAAAGACGTTTGGCCGCATCGACGTAATTGTGAACAACGCAGGTGTCATGCCGCTTTCAAAACTGGAAGCCCTCAAGGTTGAAGAATGGAATCGGATGATCGACGTAAACATTCGAGGCGTTCTGCATGGTATTGCTGCGGGATTGCCAATTATGAAAGAACAGGGATTTGGTCAGTTCATCAACATATCATCAATCGGTGGACATGCAGTAAGTCCCACCGCAGCCGTTTACTGTGCTACGAAGTTCGCAGTGGGTGCTATTTCCGAGGGACTGCGCCAGGAAGTCAGCGACATCCGGGTAACGGTGATTTCCCCTGGAGTAACGGAATCAGAACTGGCGGATAGTATTTCGGATAGCGAAGCGCGTCGGGGGATGCAGGATTTTCGGCAGATTGCTATTCCACCGGAGGCGATTGCTAGAGCGATCGCATTTGCGATCGAACAACCTGACGACGTTGATGTTAGCGAAATCATTGTGCGCCCCACCGCCAGCCCTTATTAATTTTAAAGGATTGGATACTAGTTCTTTAAAGAAAACTTATTTCATTTGCGCTCGTCGGAGAATCAGCAAATTATGTTACCACGACGCACTGCTCTTTCTAACACTAAAAAGGTTCTTTTTCTACGAGCTATGATCTATACCTTGTAATCCAGCAAGAGTAATATTCTTGACCTTAAAATTTTACGTATATATCAGCCTGAGAGAATTCTGGCAAATCTGCAATGGCTTTTGCTACAAACGCGATCGCTCTCATGAATGTGTGAACTACTGAAATGAGAAAGCAAACTGGGGTTTGAGAAAGTAAAAGCTGATTTTGCTTGTGGAAAACACCAAAATGAGTAAGTCATATCATGTCTGGTCAAAGACTTATCATTTAGACCGCAGTTCTTGCAGGGTGCTCTTAGCAGGGGGAAAGAGACTTTTCCGATTTTTGCACAGAGCTGGTAATCATAAATGATTAACCGGACTTGATATCAAAAGGCATTTTGAGAAAGTAAAATGCCATTTTGCTAACTAAATTCGACTTTATCCATATTTTTGCGCTGTAATGACCAGTTAGAGTCAAGGATTATATTTCGTAGGGCGACTGTTGCAATATGTGTGTTGTTGGGAATACTTAGCTATAGAACTACTCAATACTTCTGGAATTAAGTTTACTAAAGGACAATAAGCTATGTCATCAACTATGCAAATTGATAGTGCTGCAACAGCGAGAACTACCCAAATCGCTCAAATAATTCAAAAGCGCCGTCCATTAGGTCAAAAAATTGAAACCGTAGAGATTAATCTCAAAACTCTTTCAGCTGCCTTACGTCAACTTGAAAAGCAGCGTGATCAGTTACTTGATAAAGTTGGTGATCTTGGCACAATTGGAAGGCTCAGAGAGATTGATTGTTCTGCCATTCAGAGAAGTATTGATACTGAGTTAGCTGCTCTTAACAGTCTCAAGTCTCGGTTTTCTCGTAATACCCTTAACATTGGGGTGGTAGGACGCGCTAGACAAGGTAAAAGCCGACTTCTCCAAAGTTTGACAGGGTTATCAACGGCTGAAATTCCAGATGGTGATGACCAACACTGTACGGGAGTTCGTAGTAACGTTCACCACAACTCAGATGTAGGAGAAACTTATGCTGAAGTATGGTTTCATACTGAGCGTTCCTTCCTAGATGAAGTGATTGCCCCTTACTATTGGCAACTTAAGCTGGGTTCCCATCCCTTAACCATTCAAGAATTTGCTGATATTCCACTACCAGAACTTCCTAAAGAGTTAGCTGAAAAAAGACAGGCTGCGGCTAAGTATGATCATCTTTGTAGATATCACCAAAATCTTCACAGATATCGTAATGTTTTGTCAGAACCTTCTCCACGTCGCGTCCCACGACATGAAATCCGAGAGTACGTAGCCCAAGATACGTTAGACAGACGACGTATCTACTTTAATTATTTGGCAGTTCGAGAGGTAAAAATCGTTTGTTCTTTCCCAAATTTAGATATCGGACAAATCGCTTTAGTTGATATGCCCGGTTTAGGAGACACTGGGATTGGTGACGAAGAGCGAATGATAAAAACATTAGGGCAGGACATAGACTTAGTTTTATTTGTACGAATGCCCAAATCCACTGGTGATTTCTGGGCAAAAGAGGACGTTGAACTTTATGATATGGCTAATAGTGCCCTAATTGACCTTCCTATCAAAGAATGGTCTTTCATGGTACTGAATCAGATCAGCGGAAGTTCTGATAATCGAAGAAATTGTGAAAGTTTAGCTGCGACAATATCTGAGAAACACATTGATGTTCAAGATTTTATAATTGCAGACTGTGCTAACTCAGAACAAGCACAAACTGAAATATTAGATCGAGTCTTACATTATCTAGCAGAGAGGGTTGAAGTATTAGACCGACAATATGCTTCTGCATGTCAAGACAGACTGATTCAGCTTCAAAGAACTGTTGCTATTGAGTTAGAAAAAGCTAAGGATGCTTGGAGGCAAGCATCAAGAGATGATTGGTTTCCTAAATTCCTTGAACTTTTTGGAAAGTTTTGGAATGATTTGACGAGAGAACTTGAACGTCTAAGTTCATCAATGATCTCTGAACGAGATACCGACGATAAAAACTTTAAGTCCGCCGTTGATTCTGCGATCGCAGCTTGTCGCTCAAAGACGGGAATTCCTGAATTGGAGGAGATTCAGCAAAAGTGTTATGCTGCTGGGGCATACATGACTGCTTATGCTGAGTCCTTGCATGAAGTGCGTACTCATCTTTCAAAACAATTTCTTTCTTTGGATATTGCATTAAAGGAATCTTTAGAGCAAGCAAAGTCTCGTGTAGTAGTGGTTTTAAAGACTCATGGAAAATTGGAAAAGATTGCGGAAGGTAATGGTAGTGAATTCTTAAAGGAGTTAGCAGAAAAGATTCCAGAGAATTTAGCTGGTTTGAAACTTGGTTTTCAGACGCTTGCAACTTTCGATCTTCAATATCGTGGACTGGTTCAACATAGAATTAGAAGGCATTTAGATGTTTTAACTCCTAATAGAACAACCTACAGACTTGAAGGAAGTTTTCTAGACAAATGGATAGAAGATATAAAGGCAGGAGGAATACATACATCTTCCCCTGCTGAGAAAATTGTAAATAATCTCTTTAAAGCTCAAGCTGAAGCAGTTAACAACTGTGAAAAAGAACTTAAGACTCTTTTAAAAGAACCAAGTCAAGCAGGTTTCGCTATTGTCGAAGAATTTGTTGATCGGGTATTACGTGCTGAAGGTGTCCGTACTGAATGGCAGATTTTCTTACAGGAAGTTGCTTCAGATGTTTGGATTGATGAGTTTGGCACAACTATGGAACGTACCCAACTTAGACGAGACTGGATGCAGAGAATAGGGGAAGTCGATCATCTAAAGCAGCCAGATGCACTAAACTTTTTACGATAATCAGTGGATGAATGTTGGTTGGCAAGGGTCTAACCGTATTTATCGCTGCATTATGCATTTTGATATTAGAAATGGTAAAATTTGGCTTCAGCAGAATTTGACCGATCAAAATCCAGCCGAGGAGTTAGTTGCTGTGGGAGTCTCAAAGGAAGACATTGTGCTGGGTTTACAACCTCCATATAAACGACAGTACACAGAGTACGGTATCGCTTAAATTTTCTTATTTATTGGGTGCATTGTTGCAAGGGCGCAATGCACCATGATCTCAAGCAATTTGATAATATTAACAAAGTGAGCGATGCCGAACAGCCGATCGTAAACATCGCCTAAGACCCAAATCTAAGCGATGTCTACGACGGGCTAACGCTTACGCCCTCTTCAACAGAGAAAGCAAAAACACTATGGCAAAGCGTAAAAAAAGCAATCTCCAGTGGATTAAAGAAACGCTTGAACTAAAACCTGACCATTGTTGGGAATCTCCATCAGGCTATAAAATATTTGTTGCAGATCGAGGCGCTGTTCGCTTCAATGTTCCCCAGGATTGGGTTTTTGAGCCACAAGAAAAATCCTTCAAGTTCCTCGATAAAAAACCGCCCAACGATGATTGCTGTCTGGAAGTATCTTTTAATCGTCTGCCACCCAACGACTGGAGTCAGTTTCCGCTAAAATCCACCTTAAAGAAAGTCATGGAAGACGACAGTCGCAACGTCATTGCCAAGGGAGAAATTTTTACTGTCAAACGCCAAACTGCCAGGATTGTGTGGACAGAGATAAAGTTTATTGACACTCAGGAAGAACCACGAGAAGCTTTTTCGCGAACTTGCATTGGTTTGGGTTCAAATGTTCAGTGCTTGATTACATTCGATTATTGGGCAGATCAAGCAGAACAGCTAACACCAGTTTGGGATGAAGCGATGCGTAGTCTCACATTAGGGTTGTATATTCGTGACCCAATGACTGGTCTAGCTTTCCCAGACTGAGCCACAAGAATGAATCGTGAGCATAGGTCAAATTGAGGTGATGTCTACGATGGGCGTAGTTGTAGCACCTCACAATTTCCATGTGCTAAATTTTGAACTGGGATAGTAACAAAGTTACAAAGCTATAGTTTAGGTTCTATATGCCTAACTGGTGCGCCATCCTCTGGTATGAGTGTATACCGCCGAGTGCTTGAAACTGTACCATCGTTTGATTAGCTCAGTTGGTAGAGCAATCGACTCATAATCGATGCGTCACAGGTTCGAGTCCTGTATCAAACCCCAGGAAGTTAGCTCACTGGTAGAGCAATCGACTCATAATCGATGTGTTGTAGGTTCGATTCCTATACTTTCCACCAACCCTGTCTGGGTCAAAAGACACTACCCCGTCACGGTAGCCAATATGGTACGGGAGAAATCCCAAAACGGTTCGAGTCCGTCATTTTCCTAACTCTGCGGTGCAGGTGTTGTGCTGTCGATCATTACTCGTAAGGCTGATGTTCGATAGTCACAGTTAAGGAGCAAGCGCAACTGCATTTCTCTCTAACTTGAGTATGTCCCTTCGTTTCCTACATTTAGTTTTCCTTCGGGGATTCTGGATTGGCAACCGAACGGCATATTTGAGCGCAGTTCTCTTTTTCTAGATTGCCATTGAGCAGTCCGGTAAAACTAACAGCAATCTTAATCCAGCTTTAGAGAAGCTTTTGCCCGCACTTAAACTGTAAATACCTGCACTTGCAGAGTAAAAAAATACTTTGTAGTATATAGTAGTACAAGCAGATAAAACCAATCCTTTAGTCTGTGTCTACAGGGTTTTAAACTCCAAGAACCTCAAGAGAAATTCTGTCTACTCCAATACTTAAGCTGTGAGACAGCTATTTGCATCGCAGGTGGTATTTGAGTTCAAGCGAGGTTATAAATGTCTTGATCAAATCTTTTTAGCTGGTTGCGATGGCTACGCCCGCCGCAGGCATCGCCTAGCTTACCTAAGATATCGCCCAAATTATTTATGCAAATTCCTATGTGGGAAACATTTTATATCAAACCTAACGAAATTGGCATCTTATATCACCGCAGTGACTTTAAGAAAATTTTGCAGCCCGGTACACATACTTATTTTGGTTGGCATTGGCAAGTCAAAACCTACGATCTCAACCAGCCACAAGCTCAGATTGAAAACCTAGAACTGTTGTTGCGAAATCATCAGACTGAACTGCAACAACATTTATTGATTATCAGAACCGGATTCAACCAAGTTGCGTTAGTCCGCTACGGTCAGAATTGGGTAAGCATTGCACCAAATAAATTGATAGCTTTTTGGCGTGGTTTTATTGAGGTAGAATCTCATCTCTTCAACTTGGAAGAAAGCTGGGAATTGCCTGGTTCCTTTGTGCAGCAATTGCGCTCAGTTGCGTTGAATGGATTGAAGAAGTTCCAAATCTCAGAGTCTGAGATTGGTTTACTATATCTGCAAAATAATTTTGTGCGACCTCTAGAACCAGGAGAGTATGCTTTTTGGTCGGTAGATAGAGATGTTACAGTCAGGACTCTCAGCCGGATTGTGCCTAACCCAGACTTTCCCCTCGAAGATGTACTCATTGAAAAACATCCCGACTTTATTGCTGCCTACTGTGAAACAGTGCAATTACTGGCTTCGCAAGTTGCAATTGTGCGGTATCGAGGTAAAGTGATTTCTATTTTGTCGCCTACAAGTCGCAAGCTGTTTTGGCAGGGTGTTGCAGTGGAAATTATCGATATCAGCGCTGATGCTCAGTTACAGTCTGCCTTAGTGGCTGAGTTGGTTGAGGGTTCAACAGAAGTGAAATTGCTCAGTCGTAACAGTTTGCATATTTGCCAAGTTCCCGCCCAACACGTTGGACTAGTATACATTAATCAAGAGTTTCAAGGGGAGCGATCGCCAGGGGTACACGCTTGGTGGTTATTTGGCCGCTCTTTTCAAACCGAAACGATTGACCTGCGACTGCAAAATATGGAAGTATCCGGTCAAGACATCCTCTCAAAAGATAAAGTACCTCTGCGGTTAAATTTGACGGCTGGCTTCCGCATTCAAGACCCATTAAGGGCAAAAAACGGGCTGTCAGATATTTCCGGGTTCTTATACAAAGAATTACAATTTGCTTTGCGTGGTGCAGTCGGTGAACGGAATTTAGATGGTTTATTAGAAGATAAAGGTGCAATTGATAAAAGTATATCTGAATACATTCGCCAGAAAGCCGCAGACTATGGGATTGAAGTAGATTCTGTAGGTGTGAAAGATATTATTTTACCTGGTGAGATTAAGACTATCTTGAGCAAAGTAGTCGAGGCAGAAAAAGCTGCTCAAGCAAACGTAGTCAGACGTAGAGAAGAAACTGCTGCTACCCGCAGTATGCTAAACACTGCCAAAGTGATGGAGGATAATCCCGTTGCATTGCGTTTGAAGGAACTGGAAGTATTAGAGCGGATTGCAGAGAAGATTGATCGGATTCAAGTTAACGGTAGCTTAGATAGTATTTTAACAGACTTGATTAGTATTAATCGGCAGTGACATATTATATCATGTCCGGTTGCTTACCGATAATATGTCATTTGAAATGACGCAATTAGAGGGTCTTTGGGATTGCTTCGTTTCACTCGCAATGACGGTTATTGAGGTGCGTTGCGCTAGGCGACAACACACCCTACAGATTTTATGTAATTGCTTTTGTGAAGTTAGTATCTCACACAATCTGTTGAGCCGTTAGCCATCTTAATTCTCGTGATAGAGTTATCTAGATCATTTGTTCTCTATTTGAGATGACTAGTCTCCCGCATCCAATTCAATATCAAGGCAGTAAGAGAAATCTAGCTTCAGACATTCTCAGATTTGTACCCAACAGAGTGGAGAGACTGGTAGAGCCATTTTCAGGAACTGCTGCAATTAGTATCGCTGTCTCTGATAAAGCAATTTCACAAAATTTTTGGATTAACGATCTAAATAAACCTTTGGTTGAGCTATTGGAGTTGATTGTAGAGAAACCAGATGAAATAGCAAATGCTTATGCTGATATATGGAATGAGCAGCATGATAATTCTGTAGAACACTTTTATCAAACTAGAGAAAAATTCAATAAAACTAACAATCCAAAACATTTTCTATACTTGTTGGCTCGATGTGTAAAAGGCGCTGTACGGTATAACTCTGAAGGGTTCTTTAATCAAAGCCCTGATAAAAGGCGAAAGGGAACCCAACCTGAGAAGATGAGGAAAAATATAGAAGGAGTTTCTAAGCTTCTTAAGGGAAAGTGTATATTTACATACTTGGATTATAAAGATGTTCTAGCTGAAGTTAGAAATAGTGATTTTGTTTATATAGACCCCCCATATCAAGGTGTATGCGGTAATAGAGATTCAAGATATTATTCTGGGATTAATTTCGATGATTTTGTTGTAGCTCTCAAAGAGTTGAATCGAAAGGAAATAATGTTTGCAGTTAGTTATGATGGCAAACGAGGAAATAAAACCTTTGGTAAGGAATTACCTGAACAATTAGGACTCAAAAAAATTGAAATTGAAGTTGGCCGCTCGTCTCAAGCAACATTATTAGGTAGACAAGAAATTACAGTAGAGTCTTTGTATTTATCGCCAAATTTATCGTGTGAGCGCAATTTAGATTTGGAGAGCTATATTAGCGAAGCACATAAACAGATTATTCTTCTGGAACGGCATGGACAGTTCTCAACAGCACCCTCACTTACCCGATGATTTCATCCAACTTTGTCAGTCAGTAACCGCTAAAAGGCCAAAAGCTGTTATCGATCATATCTTGCAATATGGTTTTGTAACAACAGAAGAGTTGAAACAAAGGTACGGCTACAATCATCCTCCCAGAGCAGCTAGAGATGTTCGGGAACATGGAATTCCTCTGGAGACATTCCGCGTTACAGGAACTGATGGAAGGAGAATAGCTGCTTATAAATTTGGAGATATCAGTAAGGCTAGATTTTCTAGGCTATCTGGTAGAACGGGCTTATCCACACAGTTGAAAGATGAATTGATCAAGAGATATGGCTGTAAGTGCTTCATCTACTTGGAGAAAGTTGATAAGCGGGAATTGCAAATCGATCACCGTGTTCCTTTTGAAGTTGACGGAGAGCCAGAGCTAGAGTCTGAGAGCTTTATGTTACTTTGTGGTTCAGCTAATCGGGCAAAATCTTGGTCATGTGAGCATTGTGAAAATTGGAAAAGGATAAAAGACAAATCTATTTGCTTGTCATGTTACTGGGCGTATCCAGAAAATTACACGCATGTTGCGATGCAACAAGTTAGGAGGATAGACCTTATGTGGCAAGAGGATAATATTGAAATTTATGAAAAATTAAAACAACAGGCCGTAAGATTAAACAAAGAAATACCTGAATTTATCAAAGAGATCATTGAACGAGAAATTAGGCAAAACGGTGACAGATAATACCATTTCACGCAAAGCTACATTGCGCCATGTCGTTTTTTGCTGCCGTCTCCTTGGGAAGCGCCGCATTAGCAATTTTAAAGGTTCGTCCGGTGAGCGATCGCTTTTCGATGGGTCTTGCTGCATTGTGCAATTAAACTAAAAATTGAAATTGACTATAACGAAAGATGGATAAAAATTTTACATTTTTAGTCTGATAATACTTGCAAAGGTGTATATTTAAACTCAATAAAATATATACTTAATAGATAAGCAATTATGCAAATTCAATAGCATGGAGTAACTGCGATGTCAATTGATGAAATTAAAAACCAGCAAAATAATGGTCTAGCTCAACCCACTACAGATTTAATAGAAAACCTAGCAAAGGCAAAAGACAAGAAAAAATCTAAAAAATCAAAAGGAATTTTTGAAGTTAGCACTGAAGCTATTGCCAAAAAAATTCCCAAAAAGACTTTTGAAACTGAACTAGAGCAACTCCAGATTGAGTTAGTCAAAATGCAATACTGGATTAAGCACGTTGGCTATCGGGTTGTCGTAATATTTGAAGGGCGCGATGCTGCCGGCAAAGGAGGAGTAATTAAACGCATTGCCGAGCCACTCAATCCTCGTGGCTGTCGTGTAGTTGCCCTGGGAACCCCCTCTGATCGTGAGAAAACTCAGTGGTACTTTCAGCGTTACGTGCAACATCTTCCGACAGCAGGCGAAATTGTCCTCTTCGATCGCAGTTGGTACAACCGAGCTGGAGTTGAACGGGTGATGGATTTTTGTACTGAAGCAGAATATCAAGAATTCATGCAATCTTGCCCGGAATTTGAACGAATGCTGGTACGTTCAGGCATTGTTTTAATCAAGTATTGGTTCTCCGTCAGCGATGAAGAACAAGAGCAACGCTTTCTCTCTCGCAGTCACGATCCAGCAAGGCGTTGGAAACTCAGCCCGATGGATTTGGAATCACGTAATCGCTGGGTAGAATTCTCCAAAGCAAAAGATACCATGTTTGCGTACACGAATATTCCAGAAGCCCCCTGGTTTACGATTGAAGCGGATGATAAAAAACGGGCGCGGCTCAACTGCATTCATCATTTGTTGAGCAAAGTTCCTTACGAAGATATGACACCTCCTCCCTTAGAGCTTCCGTCTAGACCTGTGGGACAGAATTATGTTCGCGCCCCCCGCAATGAGCAGTTCTTTGTCCCTCAAGTGTATTAAGTAACATCAGACGTTGTGTTGCAGCTTCTCGCTAATAATTGAATATAGCCAGAAGCCCAAAAGTTTGTGTAAACCTTATTTATGAATGTTGCGATCGCCCAGAAATTTATCGGTTGAGACATCGCAGTTTCGAGGTTTTCGGTGAGTGATGAGATGTGTATGACAGGCTACTTCTTGTGCATCTCACACCATTTCTAAATATACAGTGACTTTTTGTAAAGTTTGGACGAATCAGATATTTACCCCTAAAATTTAGAACTATACTAACTTGACTAGTTAATTCTCTAGGAACATTCATCTGTGGTCAGCCTAGCAAGTATCTCCAATACCGTATCCGAAGTGGAAAGTGATGGTTTAGGCAAAATTGACAACCTTGATAGGCAACTGCATCAGCGCTTCCAGAATAAATTTTTGGTTCATCCTTCACTGACGCGACTTATAGTTAGTTTTCAAGCTAATAAAACTAGACCTATCTATCGGTGGTACAAATATAAAGAAGCTTTTTCTGCATCTCTTATAGAATATTTATTGCAACAATATAAAACTACTCAAGGCAAGGTTTTAGACCCATTTGCAGGTAGTGGAACTGCGCTATTTGCTGCTAGGGAAACTGGGATTGATGCTGATGGCATTGAATTATTGCCCATTGGTCAACAAATAATTAATGCTAAAAAGGTTTTAGATTCTGAATTCACTCCTGAAGATTTCGAGAGAATAAAAAATTGGTCAAAGTTACAGGTTTGGAAGCAGTGTGAGCAGAAAAGACACTTACCAGAATTGAGAATCACAAAAGGAGCTTATACTGAACTAACTAAAAATGCAATTGAGCAGTATCTGGAAGCTTGCAAATTAGAAAATAATAGAGTTCAAGCAGTTTTGAAGTTTGTCTTGCTATGCGTTTTAGAATCCATAAGTTATACACGTAAAGATGGACAGTACCTTCGTTGGGATTATCGTTCTGGTCGTGGACAGAGCAAGAAACCTTTCAATAAAGGTGAAATTTTAGAGTTTGAGAATGCTATCACCAATAAAATTATTGAAATTATTGATGACTTCCTGCCTTCTACACAACAAATTGAGCTTTTCCCAATTAAAAATCCTCAAGGTCAAATACATCTTTATGGAGGATCTTGTCTTGAGATTATGCCGCGCCTAGCCAATGGCGCATATGATGCAATTATCACATCCCCGCCCTATTGCAATCGATATGACTATACTCGCACCTATGCACTAGAACTAGCTCTACTTGGTATTTCT
Organism: Nostoc sp.; assembly: GCF_036917275.1. Taxonomy (GTDB): domain Bacteria; phylum Cyanobacteriota; class Cyanobacteriia; order Cyanobacteriales; family Nostocaceae; genus Nostoc. Next base: position 394,484 of record NZ_JBALDF010000032.1, on the reverse strand, counting down.
GAAAAAGAGTTAATTAACCTTCGCCAGGAAATGCTAAGTTGTACAGTTGAAAATCGCCCCAAAGATTTATTGACTATCAACTCAGACTGGAAAACAGCCTTAACTATTGCTGATTCACAGAATTTATTGCAGGCTATCTTGAAATATCTAAATAACCAAAAAGCAAACGGTATGTTAAATAACAATGGTATACCAAGAATGGTCAGAGGATATTTTTATGAGATGGCGTGTGTAATACAAGAATGTTTTCGTGTTCTTAAACCAGGGGCACTTTTATTCATGGTTAATGACAATGTTCGCTATGCAGGTGCAAGCATTTCAGTAGATATGATTCTCTCTGATTTCGCCCAACAACTCGGTTTTGTTATTGAAAATATCCTTGTTTTGCCAAGTGATAAAGGTAATAGTAGCCAGCAAATGGGAAATCATGGACGCGATCCATTGCGGAAGTGCGTTTATGTGTGGAAAAAGCCATAACTCGAATTCCTATGTCTTCCTATCGTAATCATCTTCAATCCATTGATGATCTTATAACAACTTATGAAGCAATCCGTGCAGGTTTTGTGGCTCTTGCACTGGAAAAAAATCGACGTGCTACGCCCTATGTTGCAGAAGCAAGGGCACTTAAAGAAGCTGCTACTAAAGCTGAGAGTCCTGTTGAATTATTAAAGATTAAGGGCATCGAGATGGGACTGTTAACTGCGGCAGGCTTATCTGATAAATCTCTAGCGCACCTGATGTCAGAGGATAAGGTAGAAGCTATAAATGGTCTGATTAAAAATTTTCTTGAACCAGCAGGTGCAAACTTTCCAGAGGAATTGGTTTTTAGATTTTTGCTGACTCGTGGTGACACACTTGGTGGCTCAATGCGAAATGTTGGAGGCGCGTTGGCACAACGAAAGCTGACTCGTGCAATTCTCTCCACTCTCACGATCGCAGGTACAAGATACCACTAGCAACACTCAAAGAGTAAAAAGTGGGTAGCTATGACAAATAATGACTCAGAAATTGAGTTATCTTTACGGGGAATAAGCTGGCAGAGCGAGATTGGTAATCGCACACTAATTTATAACCTGACTGTCCCGCTAGTTAGAAGTAATGTGGATCTATGTTTGTTTAACCTTAACCCAGCAGAATTAGTAGCCAACAAATCTAGCACCATTGAACCATCTGTAGTTGCACCATACGTTATCGCCCTTGGTGAACTTAAAGGGGGTATAGATCCCGCAGGCGCAGATGAGCATTGGAAAACTGCACAAGCAGCACTAAATCGTATCCGTGAAGCATTTTCTAGAGTAGGGCATTCACCTCTTACTTTCTTCGTAGGATCAGCAATCGCTAGAAGGATGGCAGGCGAAATCTGGAATCATTTGGAAAACGGCACTCTCAGTAATGCTGCTAACTTAAATCAAGAGAACCAAGTTGTATCTATTTCTCGTTGGTTGTGCAGTTTATAAACGTGTATTTAAGTATATTGACTGTGTTTTCAATCATGCGATCGCACCATTTAATCTAAAAAATCATCATTTTAAATAGTCTTTTATTTTACAGTTTTTCTTTGAGCAAAATGCTTTTCAAATCTAAAAACCAGACTCCATAAGAGTTATACTATCTAAAGCCTAAAAATAGATTGTTTCTAGATAACCCTGAAAGTTGCATTTAGGCTACAAACAGGCTCCTTTTTCTCCCACCGCTAAAAAACCTTGCATTATTATGATGTTGAGGAGCGTTGGCGCGTAGCGCGCCGCAGGCATCGCTAGGTTCGGAGTAATCCCAAGAGTGCATTTGACGGAAAGGCAGACCCATCTTTTGGAAGACGTACTTCTCTTTCACACCAGAAGCTACTAGGTCAGGCTTCAGCGCTTTGATAAATTCCTCGAATTCGTAAGCGGTAACGTCGTCATAAACGATGGTGCCGTTTTCGATGTAGCCAGCGGTACGTTTGTAGTCATCGTTATGAGCGAACTCATAACCTGTACCAATCATCTTCATGCCCAAGTCTAGGAAGGCTGGGACAACGTGGCGAGGACGTAGACCACCAACCATGATGGCGACAGTCTTACCATTCAAGCGGGGGCGATACTTACCGACTACCGCATCCATTGTTGGCTGATACTTGGCGATTACCTTCTCAGCGTTTGCTTGGATTGTCTCGTCAAACTTGGAAGCGATTTCCCGTAAAGATTCAGCAATCTTGGTGGGGCCGAAGAAGTTGTATTCTAACCAGGGTATACCATAAGCTTCTTCCATGTGACGGCTGATGTAGTTCATCGACCGATAGCAGTGGATGAGGTTCATCTTTACATTGGGGGTCATCAACATTTCGTTGATGGTGCCATCACCTGACCACTGAGCGACTATGCGCAAGCCGATTTCTTCTAACAGGATGCGGCTCGCCCAAGCATCTCCACCGATGTTGTAGTCACCGATAACGGCTACGTCATAAGGGGTACTTTCAAACTTGAGTGTACCGTCTTTCTTAGCTTGGTCGGATTTGGTGAAAACCCAGTCACGAATCATGTCGTTAGCAATGTGGTGTCCCAAAGATTGGGAAACACCCCGGAAGCCTTCGCAACGAACAGGTACAACTGGCTTGCCAATTTCTTTCGATGTCTTCCGAGCAACAGCTTCGATGTCATCCCCAATTAGACCGATGGGACATTCAGATTGAATGGAAACACCACGGTTGAGGGGGAAAAGTACATCAAGTTCTTGGATGAGCTTGGTAAGTTTCTTGTCACCACCAAAAACAATATCTCGTTCTTGGAAGTCGGAGGTGAAGTTCATGGTACCAAAGGAGTCAATACCTGTGGTGCCGATGTAGTAGTTACGACGACCAGCCCAAGAATAATAACCGCAACCAACAGGCCCGTGGCTGATGTGGATCATGTCCTTAATAGGGCCCCAAACCACACCTTTAGAACCGGCGTAAGCACAACCACGAGCGGTCATGACACCAGGAAGGGATTTAACGTTAGACTTAACGCCGCAGTCGGACTTACCTTCTTCGTATACGCCTAAGTGCTTTTCCCGTTTTTTCTTAGCTTTATCGGGGTAAGCCTCTAGAACTTCTTTAATTAGTTCTTTTCTTTCTTCGATAATGTTTTGATTTTCTGGAGGTGTCATACTTAACCTTTGTGACTCGTAAGGATCAGGCATAGGGGGACTAGGAGTCCCCTCTAAGGTTAGGGGGGAGATGTAAAGGAGAGGGTCAAAGGCAAAAGGTAAGATATGGAACTCTTCCTTTTTCCTTGTGCTAAAGCGTTATTTCTTAGCAGTAACTTATACTACAGGAGCTTCAGCAGCACTCTTACCAACTAGCATTGCAGTATTTTCGTCGCTTTCGAGGATACCGAATTCAATCAACAATTCTTCTAGTTCTTCCATTTCGATGGGTGTAGGAATAGCTAAATTCTTGTTGTCGATGATCTTTGTAGCTAATGTCCGGTATTCGTTAGCTTGGTTGCTTTCAGGTGCGTACTCGTTAACAGTCATCCGGCGCAATTCTGCGTGTTGAACGATGTTGTCACGGGGTACGTAGTGAATCATTTGGGTGTTCAACCGTTTTGCCAAGGTTTCGATCAGATCGATTTCCCGGTCAGTGTTACGGCTGTTACAAATCAAACCACCCAAACGCACGCCACCTGTGTGAGCATACTTAAGAACACCACGAGCGATGTTGTTTGCAGCATACATCGCCATCATTTCGCCTGATGTAACGATGTAGATTTCTTGTGCTTTTCCTTCACGGATAGGCATTGCGAAACCACCGCACACAACGTCACCTAATACGTCGTAAGATACGAAGTCTAGGTTTTGGTAAGCACCGTTTTCTTCCAAGAAGTTGATGGCGGTGATAATACCACGACCTGCACAACCTACACCGGGTTCTGGACCACCAGACTCTACGCAAAGAACGTCACGGAAACCCTTCAGCATTACTTCTTCGAGTTCGATATCTTCTACTGCACCACGTTCTGCGGCGAGGTGAAGAACGGTTGTTTGAGCTTTGCTGTGTAGCATCAAACGGGTGGAGTCAGCTTTAGGGTCGCAACCGACGATGAGGATGCGTTGACCCATTTCTGCCATAGCTGCCAAGGTGTTTTGGGAAGTGGTAGATTTACCGATACCGCCCTTACCGTAGAAAGCTATCTGTCTAATCTTTTCTTCAGTCATGGTTTGTATTTCTCTGCAATTGGTTGGTTGGTGGGTATGCGCGTTTGTCAGTTGCGTTCACGCCAGTTGAGCGACAGTAGTGAGCGCGTGTAGAGCATCGTTGGTAGCGTTGGCATAAATGCCTGCTGGGGGCGATCGCTCCACAGCTAAAATTATTGAAAGTAAGTACATATATTTCCTGGCTAAATTTTTTTCTTTTGTCCCTAGTCATTAATCATTTATCCTGACTAATGACTAGGAGATTACGCAATTTACAAATACGTCATAATGTGTTTCAACTGGAAAAATTAAATAGGACTTGATGTTGCTATTTGTCAACAATCAATGCAGAAGTCCTATTACTTGTTCAAAATAGCGCCCTTAAAATTTGAGACGCGCTCTAGTGCAGCGGTGGTGTCTTCTGGCGACTCTCCACGCACAGCCATTGATTCACTCAGGAGTTTTGCGATCTCATCGAAGTGTTGTTGCTGTAAATTCATTCCAGCATGTGTTTTGTCCATTGGACGACCTGCGTATTGCTTTGGCCCCTCAAAAATCTGAGATAAGAAAGCAACTAGATGATTACGTTGCTTGACCATATCTGTACCAGCAAAAATGGGATTTAGAAGGCTGTCTGTTGCAATACGTTTGTGGAGTTCATCTACTATTTGTTCAATAGCTGGTTGTCCGCCAAGTTTGTCGTACAATGTGCTCATATCCTGTTCCTTTGAAGCGAGTTAGATGATGAAATTTGCTTTTTAGGCACTTAATCTATGAAGCCTATATGCTGTTAGCAGTAATAGTGGTAGGACTGATACCAATTCGTAATTCGTAATTCGTAATTAAGAAAGTTAGATTTTAATGTGTTACTTTCTTTTAGCGAATTGGTATGAAGCATTGAGTGGAGACAATGATTCGGTTCAAATCCTACTTTCTGTTTCTGGCTGAATGCATATTAGGACGTATTTGTAGAGTACGTTAAGTCCTACAGCAATTCCTAAACTGCTTCGACTACAAGGCTCTTGCTGACACGCTCTTGTAATCTGGCTTCGATCGCAATTTTTAGGGTTGCTGTACTACTAGAACAGGAACCGCAAGCACCTTGCAGCACAACTTTAACGCGATCGCCTTCTACATCATAGAGTTCTACATCTCCCCCGTCAGCGATGAGTACGGGTCTGACTTCTTCATCCAGAACTTTTTGAATTAGAGCAATCTTTTGCACGTTAGTTAGCGATCGCTCTTTGGACGTAACAATTTCTGTGGCAACTTTTACGCCGTAATCGTTGATAGCAGATGAGGCGTATTCCTGTTGAACTGATTTAATTATATCATCAATGTTCGCCAAACAGGAACCGCATCCACCACCAGCTTTCACATAATTTGTTACCTCTTCGGCACCAGTGAGATTATTTTCTAGAACGACGCGGCGAATTTTGGCCTCGCTGATCCCAAAGCAACTGCAAACTAACGCGCCTTCATCATCATCATCATGGGTAGCTAGAGGTATGCCACGATAATTATAGATAGCGGCTTCTAGCGCTTCTTGTCCCATGACAGAGCAATGCATCTTTGCTTCTGGTAAACCACCCAGGTAATCTGCAATGTCTCTGTTGGACACTTTCAGGGCTTCATCTAAGGTTAAACCTTTGACCATTTCGGTTAATGCACTAGAAGATGCGATCGCACTAGTACAGCCAAAGGTTTGAAAACGAGCATCTAGGATCTTATCAGATTCTACTTCCACTTTCAGGTGTAGTCTCAGAGCATCACCGCAAGCAATGCTACCGATTTCTCCCATTGCAAGCTTAACCCCAGGTTCGCTCGTTTCTTCGATTGCTCCCTGATTTTTGGGATCGTAAAACAGTTCTAATACTTTATCGGTGTAGTCCCACATAATGAATTTTAGATTTTAGATTTTGGATTTTAGATTGAGGTATTAGGTATTGGGGATTGGGTATTGGGAAAATTCTTCCCTAATCCCTAGTCCCCAGTCCCTAGTCCCTAACGATGTGCCAGTGCTTGCTCTTGTTCTTGCAGCCAACCTGCATCATCATTTTTAAAGGGTGACAGGGCGCGTAAACGTTCCACAATACTGGGCATTACCTCTATCACTTGATCGATTTCTGCTTCAGTGGTGTAGCGAGAAAGGCTGAAGCGGATGGAACCGTGCAAAGTTGTGTAGGGTAAGCCCATAGCCCGAAGGACGTGGGAAGGTTCGAGTGAACCGGAGGTACAAGCAGAACCGGATGAGGCACAGATACCGTATTTATTCAACAATAGTAAGATAGCTTCACCTTCAATATACTTGAAGCCGATATTGGTGGTGTTGGGCAATCTCTGCGTAGGGTCACCATTTACTACACAATCGGGAATTGTCGCGAGTAAAGCTTGTTCTAGGCGATCGCGCAGCCTTGTTTGTCTTTTGTTTGCTTCTTCTAAGTGTAACAGTTCAAGTTCTGCTGCTTTGCCCAAGGCAATAATTCCCGGAACATTCTCTGTTCCCGCCCTACGTCCGCGTTCTTGGTGTCCCCCAAGTATGAAGGGACGGAACCGAACCCCGCGCCGGATATACAAAGCACCAATTCCTTTCGGCCCGTGCAGCTTATGACCAGACACGGTTAACATATCCACGGTGCTAGTCTTCATATTCAAGGGGATTTTTCCCACTACTTGCACCGCATCTACATGGAAGATAGCGCCATATTCTTTCACCCGCAACCCAATCTGCTCAATCGGGAAAATCGTGCCGGTTTCGTTATTAGCATACATAATTGTCACCAGGGCGGTGTTACCCGTCAAGGAAGCTTCTAGTTCATCTAGATCCAGCTGCCCTTGATGATTTACTGAAAGATAGGTAACACTGTAACCTTGGGTTTCTAATTGTTTGCAGACATTAAGTACTGCCGGGTGTTCAACCTGGGTGGTAACGATGTGTCGCTTTTCTGGGTGCGCCAATAGTGCGGCTCGAATCGCGGCGTTATCTCCCTCAGTTCCACAACTAGTGTAGACGATTTCTGACTGATCGGCTCCCAGAATGGCTGCAAGTTGTTCTCTTGCTGTTTTCAGTGCTTTACCGACTTGCCCACCAAAGGTATGCATACTGGAGGGATTGCCGTAAAAGTCTGTCAGGTAAGGTAGCATTACCTCTATAACTTCAGAGTCTACCTTAGTGGTGGCATTATTATCGAGATAGATGCAGTTATTTTGCATTGTTGTCTTCAATTACGAATTACGATAGCGTTAACGAAGCGTCAAAACGAGCGTCACTACGAATTATTTGTTAAACTTCTGCTCCCACTGATTGGGGTTGGCGCTTTTGCAACTGTTCAGAGTATTTCTGGGAATAGCAATTAAACCAACGTTCCCAATAATTTTGTTTATTTGTTAATTTAGCAACTACGCGGTTGTAATCGGCAAACCAGCCTTCCCAATAATCGCTAGGCTGTTTAACGCAACCGTCACAGGTGGGACAACCAGCTTTACACTGAGGCATGGTATGAACGCTACCAACGCAGCTTGTACAAAGTTCGGCATCAATCCAGTGCTGTCCGTCAACCACTTTAACTGCATTTGTGGGACATACAGATAGACATAGATTGCAGGAAATACACTGGCTAGTAAGAATTTTGTAAGCCATTATTATTCTCCTTTTTTGGGCAAAGGGCATTGGGGATTGGATACTCGGTACTGGGTACTGGGTATTGGGTATTGGGTACTGGGTATTGGGAAAATTCTTCGTTAATTCCTAATCCCCAGTCCCTATTCCCCAGTCCCTATTCCTTATTCCCTAATTCCTTAACGTATTGCTCGTAAAACTCCAAAGCAACCTTCTCAATCACGTCGTAAGCTTCAACACTCTGTATTCCAGCTTCTTGCAATTTTTCTTGAGGACTGTTACCAATCTTGGAGGCTAAAACTGCTTTGCAATCTGCGATCGCTTTCATAATATGCTCAAAAGAAGCTTCCTCGCCGTATCCACTTTGGCAGTATTGGTCAATTTTGCGATGACCGACAAAGAGAACTTCCTTTCCATCCACTTCGTAAATTTGGAATTCTTTGGCATGACCGAAGTGCTGGTTAACCAATCCGCCGCCTTTGGTTGCTACTGCAACTAGGACTTTAGGATTGTTGGCAAATTTCTTGCCGACTAGCGCCTTGTCTTTGGCTACTTTCAGTTCTTCCTTAAACTTCTCAATGCCGTCATGAACTTCTTGGCGTTTGTCCATGTCGTATTCTGGAGTCATTTCCAAGAATTTCTCTTTGGAAAATTCCTGGCTGCGGTCTTCTCCTAATAATCCGACTGCATCGGCACGGCACTGGCGACAGTGACGCATCATTTTCATGTTACCAGAGCAATTGTCTTGAACTTCTTTGAGTTCTTTGGGTGTGGGACCGCGTTGACCGGTTAAACCGAAGTGTGTGCCATGTTCTGGTGCAGAAATCAATGGCATGATGTTGTGCAAGAATGCACCTTTTTCACGAATGACTCGATTCACTTCGACTAAGTGCTGGTCATTAATTCCGGGAATCATTACGGAGTTAACTTTGCATAAGATGTCAGCATCTTTCAGGGCTTGCAATCCTTCCATCTGTCTTTCGTGGAGAATTTTTGCGCCTTCAAGACCTCTGTAACGCTTGCGCTTGTAGTGAACCCAAGGATAAATCAATGCACCGATCTCTGGATCTACCATGTTAATGGTGATCGTAACGTGATCTATATTTAATTCTTTAATGCGATCAACGTAGTCAGGCAGCATTAAACCATTGGTTGATAAGCACAGCTTGATATCTGGTGCTTGCTCTGCAATCAACTCAAATGTGCGGAAAGTCTTATCTGGGTTCGCCAGTGGGTCGCCAGGGCCGGCAATTCCCACAACTGTCATTTGGGGTATCTTACCGCCAATGACCAAAGCTTTGTGTGCTGCTTGTTCTGGTGTTAGCAATTCGCTAACAACTCCAGGACGGCTTTCGTTAGCACAGTCATATTTGCGGTTGCAATAGTTGCATTGAATGTTGCAGGCTGGAGCAACTGCAACGTGCATCCGCGCGTAGTGGTGATGAGCGTCTTCGCTGTAGCAGGGATGTTTCGCAATGCGTTCTTGGAGCATTTCATCCCTTTCCACGGTGGCGTTACTGGTGCTGTCGCAGCCGCAACCACCTGATTTTGCTTGGGTTGGCGATTCCGTAGCGTTGGAGTTGAGGAGTCGTGTAGACGGTGATGTCATTGAGTTTCGCAAAAGGTCGGTGGACTTGGCTGCCACTGTGGGAGATGCTGTTGCTACTCTTTCATGCCCAGGAATTGAAGTCGCGTCTTTCACACTGCCTGCAAACCCTTGGATTCGGGCGACTTGTTTTAAAGTACGGCAGGCGATAGATATTTGATGTTCGGCTGGTGTGTGTCAATGTTCGGTTCTTGGGTAGAATTTGTGCCCCAAGGTGCGACTTCTATTCACTTCAGGCATGGTGCTATGTCATCCCTCCACTCACTCTTCGCTTCGTTTTATGTTGAGGCGTTAAGTGATTGGCGATATAAGAGTTATATCAGCCGTCTTCTACCCAGATAGTGCGTCTCTCTAGGATAGAATTTATTGGATTTATTACGCTTGTACTCAACTAATAAAAACCCTAATTCTTCAAGCATTACAAGAATTAAAAATTTATTTTTCGGGTAGGGGTTCTAGTATTTTTTGGTTGGGGTTCTAGTGTTTATAGACAGGGGTTCAGGATTTATTTGTACTCAGCCAGAACCCAATTCCAGCAAGGAATTTAATCTACTTACAGCTGGGTTTGGGTTATTTCAATATGTACTCAGATTTACCTCAGATTCCGCCGAAAGCAATAAATGCCAAGGGTTTGAGGGTGAAAAACCGGAGTAGTCTATATCGTTCTACTCCAGAAAAAAAGCGAAATTCAATTCTGTATCTAACATATCATTTTTTTGAGGGTAAAAATGCACTTCATCTTTTTTTAATTTTTGTTTTGACAATGGTATTCAATTATGGTTCTAAATCATATCTAGCAAGCTATACAGGCTTTTGGAAATAGATGTCTTGCTGCACATATTTTTCAAAAAGTTTAACTTTCTAGTTCTTTTTTTTATTCCCACAATTAGGAGATGGGTAGGAAACTCTCAGATTTTGTGTTTGAAAGAAACAACAAACTATAATCTAACATGATTGAGCGATCGCAATGAATTTTCTTAATTGCTCACTACAAACCTTGGCGAAAAACCTAACTCCCTAACCCCCTTCCCCACGCTCTTAGGGCGAAAATTTAAAGTCTTTCTCCTTTTAGGAGAAAGAAATAGAAGTGGGGTTTTCCAGATATTGTGATAAATCTGGGACTTTAAATGGCTTTAGCGCAAAGGCAAAGGCGTTGGCGTAGCCTCTAGTAGAGTTGCGGGCCGTAGGGCATCGCTCTTTGTTGTTGATACTACTTAGCTACAATCAAACCAAGCGTGAAAAATCTTAGTTATGATAGCCATCCTCCGACAGCCGTCAAAAATGACCGTTGAGGAATATCTCGAATGAGAACCTCAGCAAGACGTTCGCTACGAATATATCACTTTCACAAACCAAAAAAGTCCTCCAACCCAACGGAATTTATATCACCACAGTACCTAGCCCTGAAGTCTTCTTAGAGAGCGTCTTAACAGCGTTCCTTCCTGCTCAAAAAGCTAAATTTATCTTTGAGAAACCCAACACTCAAGATTTGGTTTATCTTAAAGAATTGATCAAAGCGGGTAAAATTGGCGTGGTGATTGATTGCACATATCCCTTAGAAGAACTAGCCACTGCTCATTGTTATAGCGAAAGTGAGCGTGCAGTTGGGAAAATGGCGTTGGCGCAGCCCGTCGTAGACATCGCGGTTTCCAGTTGATTGGAGGACAGTAAGGTGAGTGGTTGGTTTAACTGAGGCAGAAGAGCATCCCAAATTTGCAAAGAAAATTTGGTGTTACTTAACCTGTACTCATGGCGTGTAGGAGAGCTTATAGATAGTACCGCTCTGGTCATCCGAAATTAACAAATTACCTTGCTGATCGACTGCCATATCCACCGGTCGCCCCCAGACTTCTTGCGTTGCTGGAACTAGCCAATCGCTGACTAAATCTATCTCGTCCTCTAGAGTCTTTGTCGTACTATTCCAGGGAAAGTAAGCTATTTTGTAGCCCGTTCTCTTGTCCCGATTCCATGAACCATGCAGCCCCACCACTACCCCATTTGAGTACAAGCTGGGAAATTTGGTATTTTGTAAGAAGGTTAGTCCCAAGGGAGCCGAATGGGCTGGGATACCCTTGCTAATTCTGTCCAATGCATTGCAATAAATATGTCCATCAGGATTGAACTGATAGTCGCGATCAAAGGGCATATTGTTGAAGCCATTTGCTGTGTCAGGATTGGGGTTGCAAAATGGCCAACCGTAGTTACCGCCATCTCGGACTTTCGTCAACTCGTCCGGTGGGTGGTTGTCCACATAAGACTGGATAACCTTACCATATTTGCCACTGCCATCGTTGTAGGGATAGGCGATGTTGTCTCGATTATTTACGGCTACCCAAAGGTCATTTGTGTTAGGTAAGAATGCTAATCCTTCGGCATTGCGTAAACCTTGGGCAAAAAGCCGTTGATTGGTTCCATCAGCGTTGTACTGATAAATCGCGCCGCGCTTTGGGTTGCTGACAGTATCTGCCGTGCAGGCATTGCACGTAGAGGCGATCGACACATACAGTTTGTGATTGGCATCAAGTGCGATATTTTTCAGTTCGTGACCATAAGCGCCTTTGAGTTCCGATGTGCTGTTATCTGGTAAACCAGTTATAACTATTTGCCGATTTTTTGCAATTAGGTCTCCAGAGTTGTAGATGAAACGGTTAATTTGATGAGTCTCAGAGATATAAATGTATGTGGTGTTGTCAATCTTATGAAACACAATGTCGTGTGGCTGGCGTAGACCCGTCACAAAGTCAGAAATAATTGGGTCTTTGCTGCCATTTGGCCGGACAATTAACACTTTACCGGTACTGGGCTGTGACACTAGAAGATCCCCATTGGGAGCAACTGCCATAAAGCGAGCCTTGTTAATCCGAGCATAAACAGAGATGGAGAATTTGGGTGGCACTTTCAAGTAACGGTTAACATTGAAGGGCGCAGAACTCATTGCACTAGGTACTTTCAGCTTGGCTTGAACAGATGCAGCTGGCGGGGCACCGAACGCTGGGGTGGGAAGAACCTCTAAGGATATCAGACTAGTAAGTGAGGCGATCAAACTAACTAACGATGCGGATAGTATGCGTCCGAATATTGTTGGATTTAGATCAAACAACTTTGAATTTCCTTCTAATATGGTAGTGATTTATATTACACCTGACTATTTGCTGGTCAGGAGTTAGAGCTAGCTTAACCCATAAGTGGATGTTTTTTACAATACTTCGTTAGACATACTTTTGTAATATGATTTTTTCCCAATTCATCAAAAAATGAGTGAACTGAGGGTTACAAACAAAGGCAGAGCGATCGCTTTCATAAACTAAAAAAGTCCTCAAATCGAACGGTGTTTATATTACCACAGCCTAATCATTAAACCGTTGTGTAAAGGGTCTTCACAGCATTCCTTCCCGGTCAAAAAGCTAAATTTATCCTTGACAAACGCAACACTAAAAGCTTGGTTTTTCTCAAAGAATTGATTAAAGCAGGTAAAATTCGTGCAGTGATTGATTGCACATATCTCTTACAAGAATTAGCGGCGGCTCATGGAGCGTGAGCGTGCTGTCGGGATTGCGATCGCGCAGCCCGTCGTAGACATCGCAGTTTCCAATTGATCTGAAAAACCAACGCGAAACCTAACTCCCTTCCCGACGCGGGAAGGGGGGGAAATTCAAAGTCTCTAAAAGGAGAGAGATTTAGAGAGAGGTTTTCCAAATTCCCTGAAATTCGGAAACATTACTCAAGCTAGTGGATATACTCGTAATCAAACTCTCAATAAAAACGAGTATTATGCTGGACTGGTTAGCTATTTGGGGTGTAACTCAGGCCGCCGGGTTGATTTTTAAACCCATTTTGGAAGACTTAGCCAAGGATGCTGCTAAAGATTGGGCTAAAGATTTATTAAAAGGCATCCCTGGCAATATTTTAAAGAAACTTAAGAAAGAAGACATAGAAATCGCTGCTGGTAAAGCGTTAAAAGAATTTTTACAACTGGTGCAGGAAGATTTAAAAGGTGGAGAACTTTCTGATGATGAAATTGAAAACTATACACAGCCAATAAAGCAATTTATCAAAAATAAAGAAGTCAAAGAAGTTTTGGGAAATGCTTTTAAAAATGACAATCAAGCTATAGACACTAATAAATTACAAGAAGTTTGGCATGAAATTAATGTCTCAAATCCATTACCAGATGATTTTAACTGGAAACGGGTAGCTAAGAAATATGTGCAAAAAGTTAAAGAAATTATTCGAGTAATTCCTGAACTCAGAGATATTCTTGATTCCAAAAATCTGGATAAAATCCAAGCAAACACAACACAGATTGCTGGAATTATTCCCACCTTTGATTTGAAACGCTATCAAGAAGGAATCCGCGAACGCTATGGCAATCTTAAGTTAGATAGCTTAGATACCAGTGGCTATGCTTATAACGAACTGAAGTTATGGCGGATTTTTACTGCTCAAAATGTCCGGGAAACTCATCAAGTTTTAGCACAAGTTCACGAACTGCCTAAAGAACATCTTAGACGGCTGCGAGAAAGTGACCAAGTAGAAGCAGTTGAATTAGCAGAATTAGAACGCCATAAACGGGTTTATTTTGAACAGCCGATACGTTCAGTTTTAGATGTTGTAAATAAAAAGCAAGATTATAAATATCTTGTGATTTTGGGCGATCCTGGTTCAGGGAAGTCTACATTGTTGCAATTTCTGGCTTTGAATTGGGCTGAGTCTCCACTGGATAATGTTATCTCATTACCAATTACCTTGCTAATTGAATTACGCACTTATATGCGGCGACGGGAAGATAAAGAGTGCAATAATTTTCTTGAATTTTTTCATCAATGTAGTGGTGCAATTCATCATCTCAATCAGCTTGAACTAGATAAACAATTAAAAGCTGGTAATGCCTTAGTAATGTTTGATGGTTTGGATGAGGTATTTGACCCTGGTAAGCGAGAGGATGTAATTACTGATATTCATCGCTTTACTAATGACTATCCTGATGTGCAGGTAATTGTCACTTCTCGGATTATTGGCTATAAACAGCAACGATTGCTTAATGCTGAGTTTCGCCAGTTTATATTACAAGATTTAGACTCAGAACAAATTCAGGATTTTATCAACCGTTGGCATGAGTTAACTTTTACCGATGCAGTAGATAAAGAGAGAAAACGGGAACGGCTAACAAGAGGAATTGAAGCATCCAAATCTATTACAGAATTGGCGGGAAATCCTCTGCTGTTGACGATGATGGCAATTCTTAATCGGAATCAAGAGCTACCAAGAGATAGAGCTACACTTTACGATCAAGCATCGCGGGTACTGCTACATCAATGGGATGTGGAACGCGCTTTGACAGAAGATAAGAGGTTAGATCCTAAGACGATTGATTATAAAGATAAGCAAGCGATGCTGCGTCAGGTTGCTTATCTTATGCAAACTGGTGAGAAAGGTTTGGCAGGTAATTTGATTAATGAAAATGATTTAATCAAAGTTTTGACTGATTATCTCAAAACCATAGAATTTGATAAACCCAGAGAAGCTGCGCGGGTGATGAAAGATCAACTGCGGACTCGCAACTTTATGTTATGTTTCCTGGGTGCGGATGATTATGCTTTTATGCATCGGACATTTTTAGAATATTTCTGTGCTTGGGAGTTTGTCTGGCAGTTTAAAGAAACGCAAACGCTGACTATTGAGGAACTTAAGAATAAAGTTTTTGGGAAACACTGGCAAGATGAAAGTTGGCATGAGGTGTTGCTGCTAATTGCGGGAATGATTGAGCCAAGATTTGTTGGTGAAATTCTTGAGTATTTAATAGTGCAAGATGGCGAAGAGGAAAAGTTTTTCAATCTCTTTTTGGCTGCTGATTGTTTAGCAGAGGTCAGAAATAGAAATAAAATAAATTTAGTAGATACTCAATTGTATGAACGTATTAAAAAATTAATAAATTACACCCACAAGCGCTATGACTATATCTATGACTCTGAAGGTAATCTAGATGATGTTATATATGGAAAAGAAGAAAGAGATATTACAATTGATATTAATGCGAAAGCAGTATCAAAACTTGGAGATATTTGGAAAGAACATCCAAACATCCTTACCACACTTAAAGAAGTTGCTTTTAATGATGAAGATATAGTGCAATATGTTGCAGTGTCAACATTAGCACAGAATTTCAAAGATGATCCTAACACTCTCTCTTGGTTAAAGAATGACGCTATGAAGCATGGAGGTGAGATAAATATACAGGCAGCAATAGAATCAGTAGCGCAGTATTTTAAAGAAGATCCTGAAACGCTACCTTGGTTAATGACTACAGCTTCTAAGGATGAATATGATTATACACGATACAAAGCAGTGGAAGCATTAGCACAGCATTTTAAAAAAGACTCTGTTACTTTACCATTTCTCAAACAATGCGCTCAAAATGATGATTGCTGGAGTGTACGATGTCAAGCTTTAGAAGAATTAGACAAGGGATGGAAGGATCAACCTGGTATGTTTGAATTTTTCTATGATATTACGCTCAACGATCCCTTTCAACGTACTAAAGATGAATATGGGCATCAATATATTGAAACAAACCCGCGTCAAACAGCACTGAAGATAATTATCAAGCAATTTTCTCAGTATCCCCAGACTTTACCACTGTTGCGCGATCGCACAGTGAATGACCCAGATGAGCAAGTGCGGGAATTTGCTCAGAAAAAGTTGGCACAATTAGAGAAGTAAAAGAGTGATGAAAATATAAATAACACAGAAGTTCGTCAGCAAATCACCCAATACCTAGATGGATTATCTTCAAAGCGTATTTCGCAGATAAGGAGAGTGAAGATGCTACCCAAGAGTTACTTGATATCCCTAGATTTATTGAATCTTTTGAAAGAGGTAAAAAAGATATTGCTGAAGGTCGGGTAAAAAACTGGAGAACAATTCGGTCTGATGTATAACGTTGTGTTATCCGCTAAAGCCGAGGAAATTTATGCTACAGCAAACCAAGTTTTAGCCAAAAAGATTGCTAAGTGCTTTGAGAGGTTGTTTGAAAAGTGATTGGTTATGATTTTAATTGAATTATTACCTCCCTTAATCCCCCCTTATAAAGGGGGGAAATCAGAAAATCTAGTTCCCTCCCCAATACATACGGGGAGGGTTAGGGTGGGGTAAAAAATATTTGATACATCAATGATGATTTTTCAAACATCCTCTGAGCAACTAGAACAAAATCCTCGGTTTCATCCTAATGTTAAACCTCTTAAAGGTAACTTTACAGGTTATTATCGCTATCGCATTGGTGACTATCGAGTAATTTATCAAGTTGATGATGGGACAAATCAAGTTATCGTAACTACTATTGCTCATCGACGAGAAGCTTATGAATAAATATACAATTGTGATTCAATGGTCAGAAGAAGACCAATGTTATGTGGTTTTCTTCCCTGAGTTTACGGATATAATGCAGCCTTGCACTCACGGCGAGACTTACGATGAAGCTTTGAAAAATGCTCAGGAAGTTTTAGAAATGCTGATTGAATCATCTTTGGCTGATGGTGAACCTCTACCAGAGCCAAAAACATTAGGAATGTCATTAAAAGTGGCGTTGTAAATCAGTAAAATTAAATAAAAATAGGTAATCTCATGACTACATCTGTAAATACAGCCAAGGTCTACGATGAAATTATAGAGTTTATTGCTGCTGGAACCACTCCCCAAAGTGTTATCGATTTCAAACTCTCGGATGCAGCCAAAGACCGTTTAGAGGATCTCGTTTACCGTGCAAAAACTGAAGGGCTTACAGGAAGTGATGAGCGAGAGTTAGATCATTTCCTGACGCTAGAGCATATTATGCTACTAGCAAAAGCAAAAGCTCGTCAGTACATCAGCGCGGAGTAAATATTCAAAGTGCCTCGTCCATATATTAATGCAGAATTGCGGCGTTTAGTTGCCGATCGCGCCGAGCATATTTGCGAGTATTGTCTCGTCTCTGAAGTAGATAGATCATCAGGTTGTCAAGTTGACCATATAATCAGTGTCAAACACGGTGGCGCTACAACAGCAGATAATCTCTGCTATGCCTGTATCTTCTGTAACCTGCAAAAAGGAACGGATTTAGGCTCAATTAATTGGCAAACTGGCGAACTTGTGCGGTTTTTTAACCCACGCAGAGACTTTTGGGGTGAGCATTTTCGACTAGATGAGGCTGTAATTCAGCATCAAACAGACATTGGTGAAGTTACCGCACGCATCCTAGATTTTAACGGTGATGAAAGGCTTATAGAACGACAAGCTTTGATTGCATCTAGTCAGTATCCCTCAGCATCGGCGCTAAAACTAATAAATAAATAGGTTATGATGTGCGACGCCGAATAGCCCGTCGTAGACATCGCTTGAAGAATTTGTTCGGGATAATCAATTAGGCAGTTGTATTGTGTGCGTTACGCAACGCTTTCACACCCTACTAAACTAAAAATTATCAGAAAATGTGCGATCGCATCCACTAATGGGAATTCTATACTTAGCAAGACTTGCTACTTCATCATTAGAACTCCCAAGGTAAATATACGATGTCCTATCAAAATATTGCAGCCGCCCTTTCGCCACAAGATATCCGAGAAATTAAAGCTGCGTTACAGACAGTTCAAAAAAAGATGCCCTTTCTGATTACTCTCAGCACTGAAGAACGGCGGAAGTTGCTAAAAATGGGCGATAAAAGCCTAGCCTTTGTAAACAATAGCGTCACTGCTGCTCAGTCTAACCGCGAAATTCTTCCACCCACTTTTGACGTTGAAGAACTTGTCCGGGATTATCAATTAGCCACTGCGCTTACCGAACTTTTAATCTCAGTGCAACAACTCGCAGAACAAGTCGATGATACCCTAATGGCAGTCGGTAGTGAAGCTATGACTAGCAGTTTGACAGTTTATGATTACGTGAAGACTGCATCGAAAAAGACTCCAGGCTTAAAAACTGTCGCTGAACAGTTGGGCGAACGCTTTAAAGCTATCAAAGGTAGACCGACAAAAGCTGCATCTGGTTCTTAATAAATTAATACTCATTAATGAGCCTTTGATACTCATTAAAGAGTCTTTGATACTCATTAAAGAGTCTTTGATACTCATTAATGAGTCTTTGAACTCCATTAAAGAGCCTTTGATACTCATTAAAGAGTCTTTGATACTCATTAATGAGTCTTTGATACTCATTAATGAGTCTTTGATACTCATTAAAGAGTCTTTGAACTCCATTAATGAGTCTTTGATACTCATTAATGAGTCTTTGATACTCATTAAAGAGTCTTTGATACTCATTAAAGAGTCTTTGATACTCATTAATGAGTCTTTGAACTCCATTAATGAGTGTCGAAAATTGAAATATTCAGCCCAGGTAAAGCTGATTTGTGCGCCAGTTGCTTCTTCCAGAGAGAGATGCTGCGCGTAGCTTGTTTCCCCAGAGGGGTATAAGTGGTCAATTGTATGGAATACAAACCTAACCCCCAGCCCCTTCCCTACTAGCGTTGGGGAGTAAAATTCAAAGCCTCTCTCCTTTTAGGAGAGAGGTCAGAGCGTATTCTATCCAAACGAGAAGCGCTATATATTTGGTTTTGTTGATTTCTAGCCAGTTGCAGAGCGGGAACTGAACTCTGTTGAGCGCTGTATCAATTATGTAGAGCTATTCTACAGCACTCATTTGACAACTGGCATAGCTGGGACACCAGAAGCGGGAAGTTTTGCCCTATCCCTCGTACAACTTCTTCACTGTCCCGTTGTGTTGATATCTCCATTTAAACTGCAACTCGAAGTCATGAAATGCCAAATTGCCAAAATTGCTGAGGGCGGTATCTCATCCCCATATTCTTTTCGTAGAACAGCTAATCTTCGCCCAAGATTTGCTACCACACGGCACTCATTACTCTAATAGCCCCTTGTGGATACCTGAAGTTACAGAGGTGTCGCAGAAGGCTGTTGCACGCTATTGTTAACAGTTTTTGCTTCTACAATAGGTTCTCGACCTGTAATCAATCTAGAGCGACGATTACGAGTGATGTAATTCCACGCCCACTGAAATACAACTAGGAATTTAGTGTCAAACTCGATTAAAAAGTAGATGTGAACTAGTAGCCAAAATGCCCAAGCAATGAAACCTGTGAGTTTGATTAAGCTTAAATCTACAACAGCTAAATTTTGCCCAATCATCGCCAAACTACCCACATCGTTGTAATGAAATTGTGGCAAAGTCTTACCTTGAAGCCGTCGTTTAATTAGTTTACCTACATACTCTCCTTGTTGTTTAGCTACGGGTGCAACACCAGGTAAGACTTTACTATCTTGGTGGGAGAAGTTAGCTAAATCTCCAATTACGAAAATGTTGTCATAACCCTCGATAGACAAGTCAGGTTCTACAATTACACGCCCAGAGTAATCGCACTCTACACCTGTACTTTCTGCTAAGACTTTCCCCATTGGGGAACCTTGGACACCTGCTGCCCACAATATAGTTTTTGAGGTAATTTCTGTAAATTCATTGCCTTTCTTGAAAGTAACGGTATCACCTTCAATATTTGTCACCCTGGTGTGAGTGTGGAGTTCGACACCCAACTTTTGCAAAGATACTGCTGCTGATGCCGATAACTCTGGCACCATGTGTGGGAGGATGCGAGGGCCCCCTTGTAATAGTAAAATTTTCGTTTCTGAAGTGTCGATGCTGCGGAAATCTTCTTTGAGAGTTTTGTGTGCCAACTCGGCGATCGCACCTGCTAATTCTACACCAGTCGGGCCACCCCCCACAATCACAAAAGTCAAGAAAGCACGGCGAATTTCTGGATTAATTTCTTTTTCTGCTGCTTCAAATGCGCCAAATATCCGGCAACGCATTTCTATCGCATCTTCCACACTTTTCAAACCAGGAGCAACTTTTTCCCAGTTATCCTTACCAAAATAGGAATGGTTAGCACCTGTGGCGACAATTAATGTATCATAAGGTACTACTTCATCACCCAAAAAAACTTGTTGCGCTTTTGGATCAATATTATTTACTTCTCCTAACAACACCTTTGTATTCTTGCTTTTCTTAAATACAGATCGCAATGGTGCGGAAATGTCAGAAGGTGATAGCGTCCCTGTGGCAACTTGATATAAAAGCGGCTGAAATAGGTGAAAGTTACGTTTATCAATGAGAGTAACATTTACATTCGCTGCATTCAGACCCTTTGCTGCATATAGTCCACCAAAACCACCACCAACGATAACAACCTGATGTGGTGCATTATTATTAAGCGCAGCTACCATAAAAATATTTCCTTGTGTTAATAACCGTAACTATTCTTAACAAGAATCTAACAGCATTATGATGAAGATTGCTGTTTATTTAGAACAATTGAAAAAATAATAAAAGTAGTAAAAGTTAGTTTTTACCCCTTAGTTTCGGATTACCTTCAGCAAGAATTTGGCACAATTCGCCAATTTGGTAAGTATATTTCTCCATTAGATAATTTGCTGCACAAAGAAAAACCCTGTTGTTTTACTCAAAGTTTTATTCTATGACTCAATACGTTGCCAAACTAATTCAAAAACCTTTGAGACAGTATTGCTGATAGTTGGAAGCAACTCGACAAGCAGGTATATTTGCACTTCTTGAAATGCTTTCCTTCAACACATCTATATAATAAGATATTCACTATGAGCTATAACTATATTTTGAAACGTATATATATATACAGACAGCAAATCCTAAGAGAAAATAAAGAAACTTGTCTTTCGCCTAACAAAATAATAAGATACTAATAGTAATAGGATATACAAAAAACTTATTTTTATTCTAATTTAACTCATATTTGAGTGCATTTGAGTACAGCTTAATAGATAGTAAAATCTCGTGATTAAATCTTAGCAAAGGCTTACAGGTAAAGTTTCTTGTAGCGAGTACATAAATTCTTAAACCCTGCCCAAAAAATACTAGTACCCCAATCGTTAAATACTAGCGCCCCTACCCCAAGACCTATTTTAAGTTTATCTTAAGTCGGAGTTTCGGCGTTTGAGTACAACCTTAATCAATCCAATAAATCCAATCAGCATTGGGTTTCCTATCAAGTTGGAAGTCGCCTGATATAAGCATAAAAATAGCACATGGCTCTTTCAACCAGATAGACAGTACCGATGCAACAGTCTTTAGACAGAATCAAGAATCCTCAGACTATCAAAACGCAGGATTCTGCACATACATCTCTGCTGAAAAATCTCCTTTCTGGCGTTTTTTTTGAGCCATTATTGAGTGATTTTCGCATTATCTTTAAGCGCGATCCAGCAGCATGTAATTGGCTAGAGGTGGTGTTTTGCTATCCTGGATTGCACGCACTCTGTTTGCATCGTCTTGCTCACTGGTTACATAGTCGAGGAGTGGGTTTTATTCCCCGGTTTATTTCTCATTTGGGGCGATTTTTGACCGGAATTGAAATTCACCCAGGTGCAGAAATTGGTCAGGGTGTGTTTATCGACCACGGAATGGGCGTTGTGATTGGCGAAACTGCGATCGTCGGTGACTATACACTGATTTACCAGGGCGTCACCCTTGGCGGAACTGGTAAACAAAGCGGTAAGCGTCATCCCACAGTGGGTAAAAATGCAGTGATCGGGGCGGGTGCGAAAGTTTTGGGTAATCTTGAAATTGGCGATCGCGTCCGTATTGGTGCAGGTTCGATTGTCTTACGGAATATCCCCAGCGATTGCACAGTCGTGGGAGTTCCTGGCCGAATTATTTCCCGAAATGAAAACGCCAGCCTTTCTCCTTTAGAACATGGAAAGCTACCCGATGTGGAAGCAACCGTGATTTATTCTTTGCTCTCACGTATTGAGCAACTCGAAAAACAACTGCAAACCTTAGAAATTAGGAAACAGCAGACAGGAATTAGTAGTAAGTAATTATTCTCCTTCATCCCCGTGATCTTCCCCACTTTGCCAATATGAGAGAATTAAATGCCTCACCACTTAGTTCTGAGCCTTTAGGCGATCAAGTTTTGCAGATTCCTTTGAGCGATCGCTGGCGAATCTATCACCGTTTGCAAGAGTTAAAAATTAATACTTCTTGTCCCCCCGATGGTTCTTTACGAGTGCAAGTGAACAATTTGCTAGAAGTAATTCTAATTCGCAGTACAGTTATGCAATTTCTAGCTTCTCGTCAGGAATTATTGGAGTGGCTAGAGCGTTGCTGGCATTACAATGATGAAAAATGAAGTGTTTTTGTTAAACCTAATTCAGAGACTATTAATCTTGAATTCATGACGCAAGCACTGCACTTCATACTTTTTGTTCATAGATGCACAAATCTATTCGATATTTAGAAGTTGAAGCTACTGTCCGCTAGCAGAATTTGTTGCAGACTGAGAGGGATTAACCGAGTTTTAGATTTTGTTTAGTCTCCTAAATCTGAAATTTTCCTGACATCTAGTGACAATTACAAGAGTGAAATTACCAAACAAGACTGGAAATTTCTGATTTTTAATTCTTTCCCAAATTAATAAATTGAAAGTTCAATCAATTATGCCTAATCGGAACAGAGATATAAAACTCCTCAATTTTTTGCACAAGGAACTTGAACTTTCAAATGCGGATATTGCTGTAGCTTTGCGACACCGGGAGTCAGAAAATGGTCCGTTAGCGATGCTCCTCTGGCAGTATGGTTTAGTTAACTTGGAGCAGCTAGAAAAGATTTTTGACTGGCTAGCAGAACACAGTTAGCTAATTTGTACCCATCATCTGCCTAAATTACACCCCAATGCTCTAGAAAATCTGAGGTTCCCAAGATGATTACATCTTTAATTGCTGGATTCTGTGTCTTACTTTGTTCAGGACTTGCTAATAGCTATATTAGTTCATTGCTACTCGAACAAACTTCAACCGACATCGGTAAAAACGATTAGTAAAATATACATGGTTTTAGTTCCCTGTCATACAGATGTAATGCTGATAATCGGTCAATAATTAAGGATCATGTATCCTACATTATGAATTGTGATATTTTTAGCATTTACCATCGCTGGGGATTGTAGAGAGAAAGGATATTAAGAATACTTCCAAGAGAGGGATATTTGCAATGAATCAAATCATAATTAATGACACTACATTGCGTGATGGCGAACAAGCAGCAGGTGTTGCTTTTAACCTAGAAGAAAAAGTAGCGATCGCTAAATTTCTCGATGCCATTGGTATTCCCGAATTAGAAGTTGGTATACCAGCAATGGGTGACGAAGAAATACGAGCGATCGCAGCAATTTCTGAGTTAGGTTTAGAAGCAAAACTCCTGGGCTGGAACCGTGCTGTCATCTCAGATATTAAGGCTTCTATCGCTTGCGGTCTGAACCGGGTGCATATCGCCATTCCCGTCTCTGGTATCCAAATCGCCGCCAAATTCCACGGTCAATGGCGAGTAAGTTTGCAAAAACTCAAAGATTGTATCAGCTTCGCCGTCGATCAAGGTCTTTGGGTAGCAGTCGGCGGAGAAGATTCTTCTAGGGCTGATGAAAACTTCCTTTTAGATGTAGCACTTTATGCCCAAGAATGGGGTGCATCCCGGTTCCGCTTCTGCGACACCGTAGGAGTTCTCGACCCTTTCACCACCTACACCAAGGTCAAACGGCTGGTTTCAGCTTTGATGATTCCCCTAGAAATCCACACGCACAATGATTTTGGGATGGCAACAGCCAACGCTCTTGCGGGTATCAAAGCTGGAGCCTTATCAGTGAATACCACAGTTAATGGATTAGGTGAAAGAGCGGGAAATGCAGCGCTAGAAGAAGTTGTGATGGCGATTAAACGCATCTACGGCGTTGATTTGGGCATCGACACACCCGGTTTGCTGGAACTGTCTCAACTAGTTGCTGCTGCATCAGGTGCAGATGTACCACCCTGGAAAGCGATCGTTGGCGAAAATACCTTTGCTCACGAATCTGGCATTCATGCTCACGGAGTATTACAAAACCCCATCACCTACGAACCATTTGCTCCCGAAGAGGTGGGTTGGGAACGGCGTTTAGTATTAGGAAAACATTCTGGACGGCATTTGGTTTCAAACTTGCTAGAGCAGCATGGAATTTTCTTAAACTCCCAAGAAACCCAGTCTGTTTTAGACGCAGTGCGTCATCAATCGGTACAGAAAAAACGCAGCCTGACAACAGAAGAACTATTGAATTTGGTCAGAGAACAGAGGTATTCTCATGCAACGTGATGAATTAGAACTAAACTTGCCACCGGCTTTTGAAATTGGTGAAAAAGTCAGAGTTCGCAAACTGCTCAAGAACGATGGTACTTTTCCTGGTAAAGAAGTCGGGCAAGTTTTAGTGAACAAAGGAGATATCGGTTACATAGCAAGTATAGGCACATATTTGCAGAGTTCATATATTTATGCTGTGCATTTCTTAGAAACAGGGTTCGTCGTCGGCTGTATGAAAAAAGAACTAGAATCTGTTGAGGAATCTCATGAAAGTAATGCTACGCATGAATGACGCCGGTACCTTAGTAGTCTACGTTGCTAAAAAAGACCTTGAGGAAGAAGTAGTCAAACAAACCGATGGAAATGATGGCAAGATTCTCACCCTAGCAAATGGTTGGGAATTGGAATTTCGTGATTTCCCAGACGCAGCAAATTTACCCCAAACTGTAGAAGCTAAACGCCTCTCGTAAAAAAAGTTAGGAGTTATGAATGATAATTTATGATTATTAACTCCTAACTTTTAACTCCTAACTTTTAACTCCTAACTCTAAACTCCTCACTCCTAACTTTTTATCAATCATGGGTAACAAGTATCTGACGTTATCAGAATTGAATCTTGAGGGACAGTTACTAGGTTTTGTTGGTGGTGATCCAGGAAAATATAAATACTTGCAATTGGCAGTTCCATCTGGAAATGTGGAAATTAAACTGCCTAAAGAGTTGCGCCGTTCTCTAAGTTCATCTTTAGTTCCTGGCCAGCAAGTTCGCGTTTGTGGTCATAGTAAGCTAGACTCACGCACAAGTAAGATAAAAATCAAAGCCTATCGGGTGACACCAATTGATGCGTGTCCAAATCAAGATTTACCGCCTGAAACCAAAGCGAGGATTATGGTATGCCAAAAACCAGGTTGCCTCAAACGTGGTGGTAAAGGGTTTTTATCAGAATTAGAAAAAACTTTGGGCGATCACGGTTTGTTAGACAAAGTTACCATTGAACATACTGGTTGCCAAAAATGCTGTAGCAGCGCCCCCAACTGTGTTTTAGAACTTGGTAAAAAGAAATACAAGAATATTCAACCTGAAGCGATCGCATCTTTGCTAGAAAGTCACTTAACAGAGTAATAATCTTCTCTAGCTATTCTTCAAATAATACACAACAACAAATAGGGGTAAAATTTTACCCTTATTTGTTGTTGGTATCGTCTGTGTAGCACCCTTGTCAATTAAGATAAAAATAACTCTGCATTCTCGTAGTTGTTATAAGCCTTACCACTGCTAAACGCTTTACTATAGCTGAATATCACCGTCTAGCTGAACTCGGCTTCTTTGAGGAGGATGAGCGAGTTGAGCTAATTAAGGGTGAAATAATCCAGATGGCAGCAAAAGGTACACCGCATTCTGTTTGTGAAACACGCCTAGAGCGAGAGTTATATAAACTAGTAGGCGATCGCGCAACCCTGCGAAAACAACAACCAATTACTTTGTCTAACAACAGTGAGCCTGAACCAGATAGAGTAATTGCAAAAAATAGAGATGATGACTATCTAGCGAATCATCCTAGCCCATATGATATTTTACTCTTGATTGAGATTGGTGATTCATCCTTAAAATATGACCAAGACGAAAAGCTGCCTATTTATGCCGAACCAGGTATTTGTAATTATTGGATATTCAATTTAGTAGATTATTATCTAGAATGCTATAGCGAACCTTATCAAGCTTTGCAAGGTAAATTTGGTTATCGTCGCAAGTTTATTTATCTGCCAAATGAATCAGTTAATCTGCGCTGTTTCCCTGATTTAGTTTTGAATTTATTTAAGGTATTTCCAGTTAATTTATAAAAGGCTATGTCTAACGATAAGCTACTGTGTGTTTATCGTCCACCTCAATTATAGGGTGTAGCTTCTATCTGCTGGGGAGTTCCCAAGGATTAATAATAGAAATACCACACCCTTCAAAGTCAGAGAAATTGCGTGTTGCTATAGTTGCAGTATGGGTGTAACAAATAGCTGCAATCTGAGCATCAGCTTGGGAAATAGGAGTACCACGGTGTCTTCTTTGAGACGCAATATTAGCAAAAGCTATAGCAGCAGCTTGATCAAAAGGAAGAACACGCCCAGTAAAATCTTCTGAGAACATCAGTTGTGCTGCTTGACTAAGTTCTTCTCGCCGTTTTCCCGCAGTGAGTAAGGCGATACCATAGAGAATTTCTGCTTGAGTGATTGTTGTAGTAAATAGAGTCATTAAGGGTTGTTGAGCAGCCCAACTCCGAACTATTTCAGACTTTTTAGGCTTCATTAATTCTGACAAAACGTTTGTATCAAGAATAATCATTCTTCAAATGTTGATCCGGTGCGAATAGGTTCTCTAAGAATTTCCGGTAATTCCAAGTCTCCTAAATTCGCAAAACGTTCCTCAAGTATAGTAGCTAAGTTTATGGGATGTTCGTGATTTTCTGTTAGAGCCATACAAAGAATTTCTCTGGCTTCTTCTTCAAGGGAACGACCATGTTTTTCGGCTCGTTTTTTTAAACGAGATTTGATATCATCATCAAGATTAGATATAGTAATATTGTTCATAATCAATTGATAGCATTTTTCTGTCAAGCTTATTATAGCGAGTGTACGTGCTATAACGTCTTATATAACTAAGCATTCTTGTTTATTATGTTACTTACAACCCTGATTAGTATCAGTGTGAGAAACATGAACCTTTTAAAATTTATCGGTTAGAAAAAGGTAAATATGTGCGCCAGCTTGGTGAACCCACATAGATACCTGAAATAGGCTTGGGAATTGGTAGAGGTTAAGGTATCCATGAAGGATGGCAACGCGAGTGGCTATACTGGTTTGATGAGCAAGGTAAAGGTAATAGATTTCCCACTCCAGAAGAGCAGAACAAGCAAGTATTCATGCCCAACAGGAACGACAGCAGCAAGAATTAGCAGAACAACTCTTACAGCATTACCAGGAACGTTTTGGAGAATTGCCTGAATAGATAACTCACTAAATTCAGTCTTCTTGTTTTGCTTGCCGCTCTTTATCTAAAATTATATTTGCCCAAGCTTCAAGACTGCGATCATCTTGGGGCAAAACTGGCATCAGTCCATCAAGTTTTGTCTTTAATTGCTCAATATTTAAAGATAATAAATCCTTGAGAAGAGGAATGATTGCCTTATTGCGAGAGGTTGCCTTTATTATTGATAAGCCTGTATCTGATGCAAAATTGCGAATATCTTGCAGATTTGGTAAGAGAGTTTTGTTCATCAGGCTATGATAAAGTTTGATCAGCAATGCTGATTTCTCAGGATCTGTTTTCTCTAGCTCTTTTAAAAATGACGGATAAGAGGCACTTGCAGATAAACTGCCTTTTGCTAACTGACTTTCTTTTTTTTGAGATATTTTAGCTTTTTTGGTTAATGATGAGCGAGGTGTTTTCAAGTTTTGATTACTTGCTGTTGACTTTATTTGCTGAGTTATACCTGTTGAACTTATTGTGTTCGTACTTGAGAGAGCCGAAACTAAGTGTTCTATAAATTTTGGCGAAGATAGAAGTTCAGCAAGACTCTTAGAAAACTCTGGACTGTGCTTTTTGAGCAGTTTAGCAATTTCTATTATTAGTTCAAATTCTGGTTTATCTGTCACAGACTAATCCTCTTAGCAAATTCTTCTGCAAAGCTCATAAAACGTTCTTTTTGAACTGTACGAGCATATGAAGTGTTAATAATAGGCTTACCCTCTCTTGCACCTTTGGGAAATGATTTAGAGTAAGGAACCTCTGCTTGAAATACATACCAACCCTGTTTAGAAGCTAAATCTCGCACCATGTTTTTTGATAGTTGTTCTTCTGGATAATAATTCTCTGCGGCATTAAAAACCACTCCCCCAAGGCTCAAATTATGCTCATCATTTTCGTTCTTGAAATCATTCATGGAATTTACCAAAAGAGGGAGTCCAATAGCAGAAAGATACTCTGGCTTTACTGGAACTAGCAGATAGTCACTAGCAAGATACGCAGCTGTAGTCAAGACTGACTCAGTTGGAGCACAGTCAATTAGTATCAAATCATATTCATTGTCTATCTTGGCAAGTATTCTGGAAAGTTGTCTCTCTTTCTGTGCAGGGTTTTTCAGGGAGAAAGCGAGTTCAAGTCTTGAGGGAATAAGGTCTATTCTGCTGTCAGTGACAAAAGTCACAACATTATGAATAGGTTTGTGTGGCTCAATAATTTTACTAAGTCCTGTAGGTGTGCGTGTGTTCTGTTCCAAAATATCCCATGTAGTTGGCTTCCCGCTATCAAGTATTGCCTTATACTTACTCACGCCAAGTAAGTATTGGCTTGCATTGAACTGTGGGTCAAGATCAACAACCAAAACTTTCTGTGACCAATGTCTGTATGCAGCAAAGTGCCAAGCAAGATTAACAGTGAGGGTTGACTTGCCAACGCCACCCTTCATATTGATAATAGAAACTTTTTTAGCCATGTATAATCCTTTTAAGGTTTAGAAGATGTATCGTTTTCTGATGCATCAAATCTCATTGTATATATAGAAACATAGGATTTGAAGTATCTGAAGCAATTGTCCTCACCATCCTTTTCAAATCAATCCTTCCAACGCGTGCTGTAAATCATTCGTTACTTCAGTAACAGCTTGCCTAGCACCCAAACGATTTTCTTTATACGCTGGGTAAGCTGTCGCACATTTAATTTGTACAACTAGGGCGCTCATGTTGCCCACCCCACAAGAGATTTATTTTTTGGAGGATGCAAATTAAAAGATTTTTAGCTTAACACTCAGAAATAGATATGGGTTCACCCACAGTAATTTTGACTTTTTGTTTACCCAATTGTAGACGCTGTAACGACAGTAACGACAATTAGCCGAACAACTTTTGCAGCGTTACCGGGAACGTTTTGGTGAATTACCCAATTGATGCTTTGTGGGATAAAAAGTTAAAGGAAATTAATTATGTATTATCCAGAACTATTGTATAGACGTAGCAGTGCTACGTCTATACATTCTTTTTCGGATATGTCTATAGTTTGACAGAAGTGTATCTATATCTTGCAGAATAACTAGCGGCTCGTCTGCTTCTGTTTAACGAATATTATGAGCTTTACCAAGATTGTTTGGAGAATTGCCTGAGTAGTTTTTATATTTGATAACTCTCTGAGATAAAAAATGCCCTTACTTTCTAGTAAGAGCATTGAAATTTAATTATTTAATGTTGAGTGGGGAAATCTATAGATATTGGGATACTTTTCGCTTAACCTTTATCCAAAATTCCATTACTCCAGCGATGATTTTTTAAGAAAAATGTAGTCTTTTATCATGTCCATAATCACTGAAGATAAATCAAGCCCTATTGTGAATAGTCCCCACCCAATTGCTACGCTAATTTCTGGCGGCGCTTGCTGCCAGCTAAGGCCAGACCAACGATTCCTAAACCAGTGAGACTAGCAGGCTCAGGAGTAGATTGGACAATACCAGATTTCTTGAATTCAAATGCAATGGTTTGTGTGCCGTTGAATTTGTTGGCATCGTAGCCAGTGGTTAGCAACTGCTGCGTTATATCACCCTGTGCTAGAAACGAGATTCCATTAAGATATTTTCCAGAGTCAATGACATTGAGATTAAATGTATTGTCATTGCCGTTATTAGTAAAGTAACTACTGGTCAAATCACCATAACTGGCAACGCCACCACCTGTTTTTACCTGACTTTCGTAAGAATTCCCTCCTCCTGCCAAACCACCATATGTAGCAACAGTGTAGCCTTCTTTGATATTAGTAACTGTCTTTGCCTGAACACCACTGTAAACACCTAGTTGTTGTACCCCGGAAGCGTTCACTGAGGAGAAATGAATACCAAACAAATCCCCGCTGCTCATTGCATTATCAAAGGTCTTACCCACCATATTGAAGAACAAATCACCATATCCAATCTGACCACCTGCTGCACCCTGTTCAGCCTCTCCTGTTAACTTCATATTGCCATTGATTGCCACAATGACGCTGGTAGCAGTTTCTTTGATAGCCATACCAGAGATATCGTAGGGATTTACTGTCCCTGGTGCGGCACCAACCCAATAGTTCCCGTTCATTCCATCTGTGTTTGAATCAAATGCATACTGCCAGCCGCTAGCATCAGTGGGGTTTTGACCCATAAAAAGACCAGTAGTGTCGTTCAAACACTCCAAAGATATACTAAATGCTGTTCCTTTTAAGTCTGAGGCATATGCTCCTTGACCAGCCACAAAGAAGATTCCAAAAGTGGTAATGCCAATCTTCAGTAAATTGAGTAAGCTGTTAGTTTTCATTATTTATAACTTGATTGATTTAGGGAATCACAATTTCCTGGACTTCTCTATTTGTAAGTGGAATTACAAAAACAAAAAAGCGTAATTATTCTGAAAATATAATTTGGAAAAGTTAACGGTAATTTTATAAAACTCAAATAACAAATTACATATTTAGTTGAAATTACTTTGATTTTACCTAATTGTATTCAATGTGAAATAGGAGTAAAGCCAAGTAGGCCTAGTAGCCTAAGATTTTTTGCACCGTTTTACTTAGATAGTTTTGAAAAATTGTTGGATTTGTGTAAGTTTAATAAACCATATCCAGCCAGCATCTCCGTACAGGGCATCTAAACCCGCGATCGCTAGAAATTTGTTGTCTGCATTAATCTACTTTAGAAAGTAATATCCGCTTCGGATAAACACTTGGGCATTTACATTGCACTCTTGCTAGTTAAGGAAGTCAGGAGCCAAGGGGTCGAAATCAATAAGCCTCCTGACGACTGACACCTTTATTCTGCTTCCTAGCTAAAGATGCAACCTTGCTAATCAAATCAACCCTTCCAACGCGTGTTGTAAATCATTCGTTACTTCAGCAACAGCTTGCCTAGCACCCAAACGATTTTCTTGATACGCTGGGTAGCGCTGAGAAACAGATATGGGTTCACCCACAGTAATTTTGACTTTTTGCTTACCCAATTGCGGACGCTGGAGAGCTTTCTCACCTTTGATTTTAGCTATCATCTGCCATAAAATTAAAGTTGTCTCAGCAAACCTTTCTACCGTTGGGTTTTCCCGAATGTAATTACCAGAAACAGCCACAAAACTTTCTACTAAACGCATATGCCACATCCGCGCATTCGCTTCTTCCGCAACGCGATCGCCTAAAGCTTTCTCTACAGTGGATACTCCTTTTACATCCTTAAAATCTTCTCTAAATATATAATTCCAACCCGCTTGTTCTACTCGCCGACAGCGGTCAGTCAAATTCCCTTTTGGCTGCAAGTCAAAATACTGTTCTGATATTTGTAGCGCTGTATTTAATAAAGCTTGCAAACGAACTGCTAGCGATTCATTTCTATCTTCAATTTCTCCGACTATTTTGGCATCCGGCAGCTTTTGATGATAAAACCGCGTGTAAAATTGTTCCATTAGCAAAAGTAAATGTTCTGCTAAAGTCAATAATCGAGGATAAAGCGACTCCACAGAAGCATGTTCTGATGGATTCACAGGTAAACCACTAGCCGTTTCCAATTCACTTAAAAGATTGGCGATCGCATCCCAAGGAGCATCAACGTAACTATATTTAATCCCAACTGGTACAATTAGAACCTGTTGGTCGCGTCCAGCTTTGTGCAAATCTTCAGCACACCAAAAGCCTAATTGGGCGATACCAGGTTCCAGGGGGCTAATATTCTCTGATAAACCATTGGTAGCACCTTCTGGTGCAGCCGCCATCGGGAATTTCCCATTGACAAACAAGTCACGCGCCGAACGTAACCCCGTCCAGTCAGCCTTACCCCGCTGAATCGGAGTACCACCTAAATGAGACATGATCCAGCCAACGTGGGCACCTGCCCATAGAGGAATGCCGCGATCGTAGATAAAATGAGCGTGAATCGGAAATTCTAGCGCTGTACCTTGCGATCGTGCTACCTTTGGCACCAGTTGAGACAGCAAGTAGCCCAAACAAAGTGGATCATCTGTTTTAGGATGGCGAAATGCCAGCATAAAACGGATCTTACCCTCCTGAAACTGGCGATAGACATCTACCAGAGCCTCTACATTGTCTGCTTCAATTTGGGTAATAGCTGTTTGCCAGTTTATCCAACTGGGTAGCAACAGATGGACAACTCGTAGTAATAAGGGGTTAAACGCCGGCGGAATAAATTCTAAGGGTGCTTGTGCTTGATAAATTATATCTGCCAAGGTAGTTCTCTCCTAAAGTTGTGATCAAAAAAGACGGAAAGCTATAAATAAAAATGAAAAAGAAATAACACTGTATACTTTGTACTTCATCCTTAATACTTCATACTTTAGTTGACATAGAAATTAGTGAGCAAAGAAAGGCTATAAACGATGCGACTGTCACAAATGTTATTCGTTACACTCCGGGATGATCCGGCTGATGCTGAGATTCCCAGCCATAAATTATTACTCCGTGCTGGTTACATTCGTCGCATCGGAAGCGGTCTCTATGCTTATCTCCCACTGATGTGGCGGGTACTGCAAAAAGTTTCCCAGATTGTGCGGGAAGAAATGAACGCTACAGGCGCACAAGAATGTCTTTTACCGCAATTACAACCTGCTGATTTATGGAAGGAATCGGGACGCTGGGACACCTACACCAAAGCTGAGGGGATCATGTTTTCCCTAATCGATCGCCGTGAACAACAATTAGGATTAGGCCCAACTCATGAGGAAGTAATCACAGCGATCGCTCGTGATATGATTCGCTCTTATCGCCAACTACCACTGCACCTCTACCAAATTCAAACCAAGTTCCGCGATGAAATTCGTCCCCGCTTTGGTTTGATGCGCGGACGGGAATTTATCATGAAAGATGGCTATTCCTTCCATGCCGATGAAGCCAGTCTTAAAGAAACTTACCA
The DNA here is from genome assembly GCF_036917275.1 of Nostoc sp. Lineage (GTDB taxonomy): Bacteria > Cyanobacteriota > Cyanobacteriia > Cyanobacteriales > Nostocaceae > Nostoc. The sequence goes on along the minus strand of NZ_JBALDF010000032.1, from coordinate 361,007 downwards.
GGATATGTATAAAGCCTACAGCAATATCCTGCGACGTTCTGGTTTAGCTTTTCGGGCAGTGGAAGCTGATTCTGGCGCAATTGGTGGTTCTGGTTCCACAGAATTTATGATTTTGGCGGAAGCTGGTGAAGATGAAGTTCTCTACACTGAGGATGGCAAATACTCCGCTAACGTAGAAAAGGCTGTTTCTTTACCAATTGACGCTGAAACCTCACGGTTTACAACCTACGAGAAACGCGATACACCTGGAACAGAAACGATTGAAAAGGTTTGTCAACTCCTTAACTGTTCTCCCACTCAATTAGTGAAAAACGTCCTTTATCAGACAGTTTATGATAATGGAATAACAGTGTTGGTTGTGGTGAACATCCGAGGCGATCAAGATGTTAATGAGGTCAAGTTGCAAAATGAATTGACCAAATTAGCTCCTGAATATGGTGCTAAAACTATTATTAGTTTGAATGTACCAAATGTTGAAGCGCAGCAAACATGGACAGCTAAATCTCTACCTTTAGGCTACATTGCGCCAGACATTGCAGATGAGTATATTACCGCCAATAAACAGATTCATCCCAAGTTTTTGCGCTTGGTGGATCAAACAGTCGTTGATTTAAAAAACTTTGTGACAGGCGCGAATGAAGCTGGCTATCACGTAGTTGGTGCTAATTGGGGTGAGCAGTTTAAGTTACCAGAAAGAGTAGTGGATGTGCGGAAGGCAAGACCAGGCGATCGCGCCATCCATAACCCAGAACAAACCTTACAAAGCGCTCGTGGAATTGAAGCAGGTCACATCTTCCAATTAGGTACTAAATATTCCGAAGCGATGGAAGCAACTTATACCAATGAACAGGGTGAAGAAAAGCCGCTAGTTATGGGTTGTTTTGGCGTCGGTGTGTCACGACTAGCACAAGCCGCCGTAGAGCAATCTTACGATAAAGATGGGATTATTTGGCCAGTAGCGATCGCACCTTATCACGCGATCGTCACAATTCCTAACATTAAAGATGCTCAACAAGTTGAAATCGCCCAAAAACTTTACATAGAACTGAATCAAGCGGGAATTGAAACCCTACTAGATGACCGCGATGAACGGGCGGGAGTGAAATTTAAAGATGCTGACTTGATTGGCATCCCTTATCGGATTGTAACCGGGCGGGCGATCGCTAATGGCAAAGTCGAAGTTGTAGAAAGAGCCACCCGTAAATCTCAAGAAATTGTGATTGATGAAGTTACAACCACACTTCATAAGTGGATTACCGCAGCGATAGAGGGTAAAAATTAGACGCATAGGTGCTTCACCTTCCGCAGGGTAAGGGTGCAAAGGTTTACGCAGAAGAATAAATACTTTACTTTACGTTCCTCTGTGTTCCTTTGCTTCGTAAATTTAATTTTCAATCATCTCCAGAAAGAATGAGATTTACATAATTTGGAGGTGACGGATTAGAAGTAAAAATTCTAGAATTGAATAAGGGACTTGCAGAATTAAAAATAATTGTATTTTGATGCATCAAGCCTCCTCTAAGTTGTGGGAAACTCTCCACTTATAAGTATCGTCTTTAACCAGGCTGCTCCTCACATAACTCCCATATCAGCCCTCAGTCAGGAAGGTTTTGAACATGAAAGACCAACAAGGATCTAATCGTATTTCTTCAGGCGCAATTGCAGCCGTGTCAGCAGTGGTTGTAGCGGTGGGTGGTAGTGTAGCTTGGTTTACTTCCCACTCCAGTAATACTCCCACACCGTCAAACCCCTCTCAACAGATCGCTCAACCAGCAAATCCATCAACTAGGCAGCCAGTTAATGAGCAAACGCCTAACGTTTATTGGCTAAGACCAAAGGACAAAAATATTGCTTTGGTTCCCCAGCCTGTTAAGGTGGCTTCTATACTACCCAACCAGCCTTTAGAGGCAGCTTTTCAAAGTTTGTTAGCAGGCCCAACAGGAGGGACAGATTCAACAACCATCCCTAAAGCAACCAAACTCTTAGGTTTGAAGTCAGAAAATAACGAGGTTCACGTTAATTTATCTGAAGATTTTACCAGCGGTGGTGGTAGCACCTCAATGATCGGTCGCGTGGGACAAGTTGTTTATACTGCGACAACTTTAAATCCCAAAGCCAAGGTGTACATTGACGTGAACGGCAAACCGTTGGATGTTTTAGGTGGTGAGGGTCTAGAGTTAGAACAGCCACTAACTCGTGAAAGCTTTCAGAAAAATTATCCGCTTTAAAAAAGTTAGAGACGCGATTAATCGCGTTTGTGCAGGAGTTAAGAGTTTTAACTCATGACTCATAACTCCTATTAAGCTTACCGATTACCATTTAACACACGAAAATTACGGGCTTGCTGTTCTAACCTTGTGGCGAGGCGATCGCAAACCCGATTACACAAATCAAAAATCATTTGATCTTCCACCCGGTAATAAGCGCAAGTTCCTTCACTGCGGCGGCTAAGGATACCCGCTTGCCACATTACCTTCAGGTGTTTTGACACATTTGCCTGAGAAGTCTGGGTTGCCTCTACCAACTCTTGCACGCATTTTTCCTCATCCCGTAATAAGTGGAGCAGCCGCAGGCGCATCGGCTCACTTAACAGGCTGAAGTATTCAGCTACTTGTTGCATCACTTCTGGCGGTAAAGGCAACGTTTGTTTCATCAGGATTAACCCGCAAGGACTGAAAGTTTTAACGATGACTCATTTGAAATGACTCATTTCCTATATAGATTAATACTTAATCAGGGTTAATTCGCATCAAAGGTTGACCATATTCTACAGCGTCACCATTTTGGAGGAGAATTTCCATCACCTGTCCGGAGACTTCGGCTTCGATTTCATTCATCAGCTTCATGGCCTCAATGATACAGACTGTTTGACCTTTGCGGATGCGATCGCCCACTTCCACAAATGCCGCTTCCCCCGGTGCAGGAGCGCGATAAAACGTTCCCACCATTGGGGAAGGCACTTCTACTAATCTCTGATCAATGATTGAGGGAGGATTTACTGACAGCTGTAATTGTGTCCCAGATCCAGTATTCTCAAATACGCGACCTGTGGCCACCTCTGTTACCGGACTCGTGGTGACCTGATTTGCCCCAGATGAACCCGATGTCAATCCCGAACCTACCACACCGCCTAAGGTCGCTTGACCTGCCGACAACACCTGATTGCTGATACTCACAGCCTTACGAACTGTTAGTTCAAAGTCATCGCTTTTGAGCGTAACTTCTGCAATATCTGTTTGTGCGATAGTTACCAGTAGTTGGCGGATTTCATTAAAGTCCAATGGCACAGTTTTTATTACCTCGACCTATCCGTAAATGAGTATCTTAAGTGTGGCAAGGATTTAATCCCTATGTAGGGATTTAAATCAGGAGCAAGCATCTCGGTGGAGATGAAAGTTATTCCCTGCCTAAGTATTTATCCTCACGCGTATCAATCTTGATGCGTTCTCCTTGGGTGATAAACAAGGGAACCATCACAGTTGCCCCAGTTTCTACAATTGCTGGTTTTGTACCACCTGTAGCCGTGTCACCTTTAACGCCTGGGTCTGTTTGCACTATTTCTAGAACCACAGAATTGGGCAGTTCTACTTCAAGCACTTGCTCGCCCCAACGGATGACGCTGACTTCCATACCTTCTTTGAGGTATTTTATGCGATCGCCAATCTGCGTTATGCTCAATCTGCCTTCTTCGTATGTTTCCATATCCATAAAGACAAACTCATTGCCCTCTTTATAGGTATGCTGCATCGTGCTTTTTTCTAGAGTAGCTTGCGGCAATGTTTCGCCTGCTCGGAACGTTTTTTCCATCACGTTCCCACTCTGAACATTTCTCAGTTTGGTGCGTACAAAGGCAGAACCTTTGCCTGGCTTAACGTGGAGGAATTCGAGTACTCGCCATACAGACCCGTCTAATACAATTGAAACACCAGGTCGAAAATCGTTACTGGAGATCATGAAACTTTCAAATTTTGGAAGACAATCGGCATTTATTGTACCCTTCAAGCGGGGCAATTAGTTATTATTTAGTCATTGGGCATCGGGGAGCTACTGCGCTATCCCCCTTGGCGTTAGCCTCTCACGAATGGGAAAAGGGGAGACGCCAAGGGCGGTAGCGCAGCGGTAGCGAGCCTGCGAGCGTCTGCGGTTTCCCGACTTGTTCGCGCAGCGTCTCCGACAGGAGAAGCAAGTGGCTTGGGCGTGGGTTATTCTTTTTGTCCCCCTTGTCCCGCTACTCACTCCTACTCCCCACTCTTTCTTAGCTTCCCATCTGCTAATCTGGCTCTTTGCATTTAATTTTGACTCAGCACCCAGCACGGGCTAAAAGCCCTACTATCGCTAACAGCACTCCTACTGTGGGAAGATGATTGATGGGTTACGTCCAGTCAACAATTTAATGCTGCATTTGAGTTATCCCATGTCTAACCTATTAAAATCCTGGCTGAAGAACAGCCTAATGGCAATATTGCTGGTGACAATATTTTTAGGCATAACTACAGCTGGGTGGACTCCCTCCAGTAGCGCCGCGCTGCCAGCCGGCAACGCAATTACCGATGGTAAGGCTCTGTTGCGGTATGCACTCCCGATAGATAACAAACCTGTACGGCAACTACAAGCCAGTTTAGAGGACATCTCTGCCCAACTGCGGGCAAATCGGCGGTGGGGTGCTATTTCCAAAGACATCAGCCAAGCATCCCGTATTCTCGATAAACCCTCTCAAATCTTAACAAGCGTTCCCGAAGAACGCCAACCCCAAGCTGAAGCTTGGATTACCGAGTTAAAATCTGGGGTGGGTAAATTGCAAGAATTGGCAGACAGCAAAGATAAAGAACAAATTCTGCAAGACAGAGGCAAACTTCTGAATCTCATAACTCAGTTACAAGAGTCAATGGTGAAAGAATTCCCCTTTGAAGTACCTGCCCAGTACAGTAACCTACCACAACTTAAAGGTCGTGCCACTGTAGAATTCAAAACCAATAAAGGCGATTTGACCCTCGTAGTGGACGGTTATAGCGCCCCTGTCACTGCTGGTAATTTTGTAGATTTGGTGCAGAGGGGTTTTTATAATGGTTTAGAGTTTACGCGTTCTGAAGAATCTTACTTTCTGCAAACTGGAGATCCAGCCGGCAAAGACGTGGGTTTTATTGATCCAAAGACGGGCAAATATCGCGCCATTCCCTTAGAAGTCTTAGTTCAGGGTGATAAAGCACCTACCTATGGCATTACACTAGAAGAAGCTGGTCGTTATATCGATATGCCAGTTCTGCCTTTTTCTGCTTTTGGTGCAGTGGTGATGGCTCGTCCCGAAAGTGAAGTAAATGGTGGTTCATCACAATTTTTCTTCTTTTTGTTTGAACCAGAACTCACCCCCGCCGGACGCAACCTATTGGATGGTCGTTATGCCGTTTTTGGCTATCTCACTGAAGGCAGAGAAATCTTGGATAAATTGAAAGCGGGTGACAAAATTGAATCGGCAACTGTGATTCAGGGAATAGAAAATCTGGTTGAGCCGCAAGCAGCATAAGAGGAGAGCAGGGGAAGCAGGAGATCAGGCAGATGAGGGAGAATAATTACTAACTCTTAACTTCTAACTCCTAACTCCCCTGACTCAGATTCCCAGCGCTAAACACCTGATCAACTGTAATCGCTAATTCTGGAAAAGTCCGTGATCCAATTTTCTCACTGGCGGTAAAAACTGTTTCTTCGTAAAATCCATCTTCCAGTAGTAACAGTGAAATTTTTGACTCTATTGGGTCTACAATCCAATATTCAGGAACCTCTAAAGCTGCATATTCGGAGCGTTTATGACGATAATCCCGTTTCACCGATTCTGGACTGACCACCTCGACAATTAGTAACGGGGGTGACTCAAATACTGCTGAGGCATTCAACAATTCTCTAGCTTGCTCCAGTGTCACTACACACAAATCAGTCAATCTAGATTTATTTCTACCCGTTCTCACCCCACTTTCCCGAAAACATAGCCAAGTAGAGTTACAACGTTTGATTTCTGCTTTCAGGGCAGTATCCAAAAAATCGACAATCAGGAAATGTTGAATAGTCGGTGGGTTCATTAGCTCCAGCTTGCCATCCACCAGTTCATAATGAAAATCGTTGCCATGATCATAGGTTAAGTATTCCTCAAATGTGATGCTGGTTACTGGTGTTGTTACCATCCCAACTGACTCCTAGACGATACTTTTATATTAAACAGTAAAGCAAATCATCAGTTTTCTTAGTAATTTTGCAACACGGAAAACCGATTGTGAACAGTGAGTTATCTTCCCTACAAGTACAAGATATTGGAGAACAAGGTCTTTTAGAAAGATTGCAGCGCTTCTGTCCTCCAGAAATTATTGGAGATGATGCAGCAGTCCTTGTGACTGTACCAGAGCAATCTTTGGTGGTGACTACAGATGTGCTGGTTGATGGCGTACATTTCAGCAATGTCACCACTTCCCCAGAAGATGCTGGTTGGCGAGCTGCTGCTGCCAATTTATCAGATTTAGCAGCAATGGGTGCTTCGCCATTGGGAATCACCGTCGGGTTGGGACTCCCCGGTGAAGTTAGGGTGAGTTGGGTTGAGCGACTATACCAGGGAATGACAGAATGCCTGCAAAAATACAATACCTCAATTGTTGGGGGTGATATTGTGCGATCGCCTGTAATTACTCTGGCAATTACCGCTTTTGGTCAAGCTAACCCAAGTCAAATTATCCGCCGTTCTGCTGCTGTTGTCGGGGATGCGATCGTCGTTACAGGCGTTCATGGAGCCTCAAGAGCTGGCTTAGAATTGCTCTTACATCCCGAATTTGGAGAAAACCTCAACAACGAAGAAAAGACGGCTCTAATCCGCGCACATCAACGCCCACAGCCACGGTTAGATGTCTTACCAATCCTCTGGAAAATCTTAGCATCCCCATGCCCGATGCCCATTGCTGGTATGGATAGCAGCGATGGTTTGGCGGATGCGATTATCCAAATTTGCCGTGCCAGTGGCGTTGGCGCTGTGCTAGAACGCAGACAAATTTCCTTCCCAGCAGCTTTTGACCATTGGCTGACACCAGAGCAAGCGCTAAAATATACTTTATACGGTGGCGAAGACTTTGAATTAGTGCTGTGTTTGCCACAAGAGCCAGCATTAGCCTTGGTGCAACATCTTGGTGAGAGGGCTGCGATCGTGGGCAAGATTACACCCGGATCAACAGTACTATTTCACGACGAACAAAAAAAATTCCCTGACCAAGTTCTAAGTCTTAGCCAGGGATTTCAACACTTCAAAAGTTATGAGTTATAAGTTATGAGTTTTACTCACTCCTCACTCCTAACTCTTTAATTAAACCCACTTCTGGGCTACCAATTCAGCCAAATCTAAGACTCGTTGGCTGTAACCCCACTCGTTGTCATACCACGCCATAACTTTTACTAAGTCATTGCCCATAACCAAAGTCAAGCTGGCATCAACAATCGAAGAAGCATCACTACCTTGATAATCGGAAGATACCAGTTCGAGATCGCTATAGTCCAAAATGCCTTTAAGTGAACCTTCGGCAGCATCTTTGAAAGCTTGGTTAACTTCTTCAGTAATAGTACGCTTCTCAACCTGAACTACGAAATCTACCATTGAGACGTTCGGGGTAGGTACACGCAAGGCAACACCATTTAGCTTGCCTTTGAGGTCTGGGATAACCAGCGCCACTGCTTTTGCTGCACCAGTGGAGGTGGGTACAATATTGATCGCTGCTGCCCTCGCCCGTCGCAAATCTCGGTGAGAAGCGTCTAGCAAGCGCTGGTCACCTGTATAGCTATGGGTGGTGGTCATCGTACCTTTGATGATACCGAACTTATCGTTCAACACCTTGGCGATCGGCGCCAAGCAGTTGGTAGTACAGCTAGCATTACTGATAATATTGTGTATGTTGTGATCATAGTCGTGATGATTCACACCAATCACAAAAGTGCCATCCTCGTTTTTACCAGGAGCGGTAATCAGAACTTTCTTAGCTCCAGCATTCACATGCTTCAGCGCTCCTTCTTTGCTAGTAAACACCCCCGTTGCTTCGATAACTAGGTCAATTCCCCAATCTCTCCAGGGCAACTTTTCTGGGTTGCGATCGGATACGCACTTAATGGTCTTACCGTTAACGATGATAGAGTTATCATCGGCACTAATCTCAGCACCTTTGATCTTCCCTAGCATCGAGTCATACTTCAGCAGATGAGCATTGGTTCTAGGGTCTGACGTGTCATTAATAGCCACAAGGTCGATTTTACTATTCTCTCTACCCACCCAGCAGCGCGCAAAGTTACGTCCAATCCGCCCGAAACCGTTGATTGCAACTCTAATCACAGTGTCTTGCCCTCTGTATTTATGCTTATATGTTGATATCGTTGACCCCAATCATATCGCAAAGGGGGGGAGCAATAATAACCATAAACTGTTAGATCAATAAAAAAACACATAATTTATTCAGATTTGTTCGAGTAGAGATTGTTGTTAGTAATATATGGTCTGACCGATTCCGGGACTAAATAACGAATTGACTGGCGTTCGCGGCAAAATTTGCGAATTAGACTTGACGAAACTCCTACTAAAGGTATATTCAAGAGTTGCCAGTGAATAGTGGATGACTGCTCCCTCAGTTGTTGCTCCACTTGCTTGCAGATTAGTTTGCTTTGAGTTATAGTCTCACCACCTAGCAGTCGGGGTGCGATTAACCAATCACACATTTGTGCTAGTTCGTGTCCACGGTACCAACGGGGTAAGGTTTGGAAAGTATCCAAGCCTACAATCCAGTACCAGTGAGTATTTAGGTAAGAAGCAGATAAGTCGATCAGGGTGTTAATGGCATAAGAAGTCCCAGAGCGATTTGCCTCCACTTGTGAGACAGTAAACGCTGGGTTGTCTTTTATGGCTAATTGCAGCATTTCCACACGATGCTCAAACAAAGCTGCTTCTTTGTGAGGAGGATTTAGGGATGGCACCCAAATTACCTTTTCAAGGGATACTTCTTGCATTGCTGTCTCAGCTACGAGCAGGTGTCCCCAATGAATTGGATCAAATGTGCCACCAAAAATTGCTAGTTGCTGCATCCAGTTATGCCTGGGTTTTATGCAATTGAAAAATAGTTTCATTACCAATGTACTATTGTAGTCAATTCAGGCCTAGACTTGATGCAATTTTAAATAAGTTTCACTAAACAATGTATTATGTAGCCAATTCCAGTAAGGTAGCCAAAAATATGTATTTGACATTACAAGAATTTCTTTCCCGATGTAGCCAAAATTTTGAGAATAATCTTAAGAACAGTTCAAAAATAGCAAAAACCTCCAACCAAGGTAAAATCATTCTGAATAAGCAAAACCAGAGCAGAAACATCATCTGGCCATCAAACATGAACATGATATAGGAGCAGTTACGGTAAAAATCAAATTCCTGTTATGATACGCGTGTCATTTGTGATTATGGTGTGGTGTGGTGTAAGAGGAGCAATAAATGACTAATTCAGTAGATTTTAGTGGTAGACCATTTCATTTCATTGGCATCGGTGGCATAGGTATGTCTGCTCTGGCATACGTTCTCACCAAGCGTCAATTTCCAGTATCAGGTTCGGATCTTCGTCCTAACCACATTACGCACAAATTGGAATCTATTGGTGCTCATATTTTTGGTAGACAAGAGGCAAGCAATCTCGAATTCTTTCGCCCTCAGGTATTGGCTAATGCAGTAGGATTAAATTCACAAGAACAATTACCTACTGCTACTAAGTCAAAACTACCTCAAGTTATTTGTTCAACAGCAATTAACACGAATAATTTAGAATACAAAGCAGCGCTGGAATTAGGTTGTCCAATTTTACATCGTTCAGATGTACTAGCCGCATTAATTTCCGATTACTACAGTATTGCAGTAGCAGGAACACACGGCAAAACTACAACCAGTAGCATGATTGGCTATATGCTTCTGCAAGCTGGTTTAGATCCAACAATTTTAGTGGGTGGCGAAGTCAATGCTTGGTCCGGTAACGCTCGATTGGGACAAAGCCAATATTTGGTGGCCGAAGCAGATGAATCTGATGGTTCTTTGGTAAAACACGCTCCAGAAATTGGCATCATCACCAATATTGAACTCGATCATCCTGACCATTACGATACATTAGAAGAAGTCATTGACATCTTCCAGACATTTGCTGAGGGTTGTAAAACGTTAATAGGTAGCATTGACTGTGCCACAGTGCGCGATCGCTTGCAACCCACAATCAGCTACAGCTTATACTCAGATACCGACGCTGACTACACCGTGACTAATGTTGATTATCGTGCTGATGGCACCACGGCTTTAGTTTGGGAAAGAGGCAAAGCTTTGGGCGTATTGAATTTGCGCCTGCTCAGTCGGCACAATCTCAGCAACGCTCTAGCAGCAGTGGCTGTTGGCCGAGTCTTGGGCTTAGAATTTGGAGCAATTGCCAAAGGCATCGCCACCTTTGAAGGAGCAAGACGACGCTTTGAGTTCCGAGGTGAAGTTGATGGTATTACTTTTATTGATGACTATGCTCATCACCCCAGCGAGATTCGTGCTACTCTGGCCGCAGCACGCTTACAGGCAAGACCAGGGCAAAGAGTGGTTGCCATCTTCCAACCCCATCGCTATAGCCGGACACTGACCTTTTTAAAAGAATTTGCCGAGTCTTTTACCCATGCTGATTTGGTTGTGCTGACTGATATTTACAGTGCAGGCGAACCCGATTTAGGGCAAATTAGTGGTGAACATCTAGCGGCGGAAATTGCTAAACAGCATTCTCCTGTAGTTTATCAACCAACTTTACCCTCAGTGTGTAAGTACTTGCTGCAAACACTACGCCCAGGAGACTTAGCGCTGTTTTTGGGGGCTGGGAACTTGAACCAGGTGATTCCTGAAGTAATTACAACACTTTGTGAGCCAGCTAAAGCCACATCTTAAGTGGAGACTTTGCGAAGTTTTATTTCTGAGCAAAGTGCCCCTCTAGCAACGGTTTCATAGGTTAGCTCTATTACCGGATCTTTGCGCTAAATAAATGTAAAAATTTTACCAAAACAAAGTAAAAATGACCATTTCCCAGGTAGCTGGAAACGTCTGCACAGTTTCTGCTTTGAATACAAAGAAACACCAAACAACTAATTCGGTGGAGAGTGAAGTAATTTACTTACCCAGTACTGATTGTGTGATTAAGTCCCAGGCTTCCTTGTCAGCGTTTACTTCCTATAGGGTTGGGGGAGCTGCTGATTTATACGTTGCCCCCCGAAACTTAGAAGCACTGCAAGCAAGTCTTAAATACGCAAAAGAACGTGATTTAAAGGTGACAACACTGGGAGCAGGTTCTAACTTGCTAGTGAGCGATCGCGGTATATCAGGTTTAGTCATTGCTACTCGTCATCTCCGCTTCAGCAACTTTGACCCCCATACAGGTCAATTAACCGTTGCTGCCGGAGAATCAATTCCCAGCTTGGCATGGGCGGCAGCAGAATTAGGGTGGGAAGGATTGGAGTGGGCTGTTGGTATCCCTGGAACAGCCGGAGGTGCCGTAGTGATGAATGCAGGGGCACATAATAGCTGTATCGCAGATATGTTAGTTAGTGCCCAGGTACTATCACCCGATGGGACGCTGGAAACTATTACCCCAGAACAGTTAAGTTATAGTTACCGGACTTCATTATTGCAAGGTGGCGATCGCATAGTCACCCAAGCCACTTTACAACTCGCGCCAGGTGCCGAGCCAGCAAAAGTTGTGGCAATCACCAAACAACACAAAAAGCATCGGTTGAGCACCCAACCATACAACTTCCCCAGTTGTGGCAGTGTGTTCCGCAATCCCAAACCTTACACCGCAGGCTGGTTAATTGAACAAACTGGTCTCAAAGGCTACCAAATTGGTGGAGCACAAGTAGCACTACTCCATGCTAATTTTATCGTTAATCGTGGTGGGGCAAAAGCTAGTGACATCTTCTGTCTCATTAGTCATATCCAACATCAGGTACAAGAACGTTGGTCTATTCGGTTAGAGCCAGAAGTCAAAATGCTCGGAGAGTTTCAAGCTGCTTGTTGAAACTCTCAATCTCGGAAATGGAGCGTTGGAGATTTGGGATTGGAAAGATGAGAGACAGGGTGTAACCAATGCCCAATGCTAGGATGCATTAATTATTGGTAAAAAAAGAGGCAAATTACTTACCGCATCTATAATTGAATTTGATTTGTTATTCAACGCACAAGCGTAAAACTAATTATGACAGGAAAAGGACAGGGATTCGGCTTTGGCTTAGGAAAAATGAAGGAACTGGCCGAAGCTTTTAAGAAAGCACAGCAAGTTCAAGAAGGCGCAAAGCGACTTCAAGAAGAATTGGAGCAAATGGAGATTCAAGGAGAATCTGGCGGTGGGCTGGTGAAGGTGATTGTCAGTGGTAACCAAGAACCCAAGCGGGTAGAAATTTCTCCAGATGCTTTAGCCGAAGGTGCAGAAGTAGTTTCTGATCTGGTGACAGTGGCAATGAAAGAAGCCTACACCAAGTCCACTGCAACAATGCGGGAACGTATGGAAGAATTGACCAGTGGACTGGAACTTCCTGGATTTTAGTCAAAAGTCATTGGTCATTGGTCTAATGACTTTTGACTTTTGACTTTTGACTAAAGGTAAAAAATATCTATGGCTTACAAGTTGCTATTTGTCTGCTTAGGTAACATCTGCCGATCGCCATCGGCAGAAAACATTATGAATCATCTAATTGAGCAGGCTGGCTTGAGCGATGGCTGTGCCGATTCCAAAGGTGTCCGTATCCTTTGTGACTCTGCTGGTACATCTAGTTATCACATTGGTAGCCCACCTGATAGACGCATGAGTGCTGCGGCTGCTACAAAGTTGGGAATTAAACTGCGTGGTCAAGCCCGCCAGTTTCAAGAGTCAGATTTTCAAGATTTTGATTTGATTTTGGCGATGGATCAAGAAAATTATGAGAACATCCTCGCTCTTGATCAAACTAAACAATATCAGTATAAAGTGCGTTTGATGTGCGAGTTTTGCTCTCGACACACTCTAAAGGAAGTTCCAGATCCGTATTACGGTGGTCAACAGGGATTTAATCAAGTTATTGATTTACTGATCGATGCTTGTGAAGGTCTGCTTACAAAAGTTATGAGTTATGAGTTATGAGTTAGGAATTAGGAGTTAGGAGTTTTAATTCCTCACTCCTCACTTCTAACTCCTCACTTTTTTATTCCACCAGACCATGCTTAATCGCAAAACGTACTAATTCCGCTCGGTTGCTAGTTAAAGTTTTTCTCAATAAACTGCTAACGTACTTTTCCACTGTTCGAGGACTCAGATATAGCTGATGACCCATCTCGGCATTAGAAAGACCATGAGTCAATAACTCTAAGACTTGCTGTTCTCTATGAGTTAGGGATGAGTGCAAGTGGGATTTCTGAATTTGAGTGGACAAAGAATTATAGGTGTCCACCGCTTTTGTTGAGGTGGAAAGACCCAAACTATCTTTATGAGAAAAGCGGTACTCTGATTGAATGATTTGCGATCGCTCTAAAAGATTACGGATTGCTGCTGCTAACTCTTCCAGTTCAAAGGGTTTGGGTAAGTATAAATCGCACCCTGATTGGTAGCCCATAATTCTTTCCTGAGTCTTAGTTCGGGCTGTTAATAAAATTACAGGCAATAACCGAAATACTGGCTGTTGACGCACCCGGCGCACTAATTCGTAGCCATTCATCTGTGGCATGGCGATATCCGTGACAATCAAATCGGGATGATACTCATCCACCATAGCCAAAGCCTCTTGACCGTCATTAGCCATAATTACCGAGTAGCCAGACAGTTCAAGATAGTCGCTAATATACAGACGAGTGCCCAAATCATCATCCACTACAAGGATCGTCAAGGGCATGGACAATACACCCCTAGCATTTTTTTACTCAGAAATTTGCTTTTACGTACTCCATCAGTGAACACAAGCAAGAATAGTGTTCTTATGTTTCATCCTATGACAGGATTACCAGCTAATGAATGCCTTCAGGGTTGATTTATAAAGGGAATCTTAAATCTTTATGTATAGGTTAACAATTCTAACTCACCTCTGACTTCCTGTGCTGGGGAGGTATAGAAAGTTTTGTAATTTGTAACAATTCCTCAATAAGGCAGAACAAATGCTCACTAATGCTCACTATAGTGTAAATTAATATTGATATAATTAATAATTTTCAAAAAGCGAAGTAAGTGGACGTAACATAATTTTATTTCTTATTGCTCACTTACTTAAGTAAGTATAAATATCTTTTGTTTTTTATCCTTTGTCCTTTTTCATTAGTACTTAGCCAATCACTAATGATTATTGCTCTCAGGTAACTTAAAGTTGCCGGAAAATTTTGAATTGTGAACTTAGAAAAGCTAAATTAGTGATATACAGTTCACAATTTATAGCGGTTATAAGATACACCCTATAATTCATAAGCCAATCCAAATAATTTTTTAGGTACATTTAAAGCACACAAAATTATCAATGAGCGACAAGAACGAAGGTTACAAAGTTATTTGCGACAACCGTCAAGCCCGTTATTTGTATGAAATTCTAGAAACTTACGAAGCTGGAATTGAATTGACAGGAACAGAGGTTAAGTCGATTCGTGCGGGTAAAGTCAATCTCCAAGATGGCTATGCTTTGCTTCGCAATGGCGAAGCATGGTTGATTAATGTGCATATCTCACCTTACAACGCTAGTGGACAATATTTTAATCATGAACCACGGCGTACACGCAAGCTACTATTGCATCGCCAAGAACTCCGTAAGCTAATTGGCAAAGTCGAACAGCAGGGTTTAACTTTAATCCCTTTGAAAATGTATCTTAAACGAGGCTGGCTAAAAGTGAGTATAGCCCTTGGCAAAGGTAAAAAGCTCCACGATAAGCGAGAAGACCTGAAACGACGCCAAGACCAGCGTGATATTCAACGGGCTATGAAAAGCTATTGAGGATCGGTTTGCTAAACTACCACAGTAAGAGTGAGAAACTGATTGCTGTGAAAATTATGTTGTATGTCTACAGCGTGAGTTCTGAAAATGCCTAGTTTATAGCCGCAGATTGATTTTGTTAAGGTTGAGACTCGATACAGTGGTGAGTAACTTTGGATGGCATCAGGAATTTTCAGATTTATGAAAAGTAATTTCATTACATTTGTTGGGGCTGGCGTTCTCAGCTTGAGTATGGGAATTTTACCCTTAACTCTATCTGCACAAGCTCAGACAACTAATGACTCCGGGGCCACTACTGCTCCCACAACGACCACTAATGAGCGCAACGATTCTAATTGGGGTTGGCTAGGATTGATTGGTTTATTTGGTCTAGCTGGGTTGGCTGGCAAAAAGCGCGATCCTCAACCGACTGCTTATCGCGACCCTAATGCCCCAAGTGCCACTACATACAGAGATTAGACAATTAGATAATTCAAAATTTAAAAGTTGTCAGTTGTTCAGTAAGACAACAACTGACAACTTATTGATGTTAGTTTATTGCTGGTTCTGAATTAGATAAATTTGTCTGCTTTTGAGCCAAAGGTGTCCAATAGCTGGCAATTAAGGCAACGATGAGCCACCAGAGAGTATTGACTTCAGGACGATACCAAACAGTATCTACAGTGCCGTGAGCTAGCATACCCAACAAAATAGCGATCGCCCCAATTAACCAAAATCCCTCTCCACTTCTCAATCGTCGCAATCGTCGCACTTGTAGTAATGCCGTATTAAATGTGACAATTATTAGCCAGAGAAAGCAAGCTAAACCAACAAAGCCAGTTTCTACAGTCACTTCAAACAAAATTGAATAAGCACTTAAAGCAGTGTAACGAGGGCGTTGGTAGAGGGGATAAACTTGATTAAAAGAGTTGTGACCAGGACCAATGCCGAAAATCGGGCGATCGCGAATCATCTCAAAGACAGCATCCCACACATTTCGGCGAAAATTATTACTGCTATCTCGACGGTCGGCAAAAATACTGAATACTCGCAGGCGGACTGGCTCTACAAATATCACTGCTAGTATTAATACCCCAATCAAACCTCCCAAGGCAATCGGTAGTGACCAAGTACGCCAAAAAAGAGGCATTTGGTCGCTTTTCCAATAAACTAGCAATGCCATCACAGCCAAAACTGCCACCACAAGTCCAATCCAACCGCCACGACTAAAAGTCAGGATCAGGCAGGCAGTATTGACAATCAACATTGTTAATGCTAAAGCTTTTTTAAGCCAGCTTTGCCATGCAAAAATTGCCACTAAGCTAAAAATTACTGCTGGTAGGAGGTATCCAGCCAATAAGTTGGGATTCTCTAAATAACTGTAGACTCTTGTAGTCTTAGACAGAGGAGATTCTGGATCAACCCAAGTTGCCAGTGCAGTGGCTCCAAAAAACCATTGCCGCAATCCATATACACTGACAATTAACGATACGTGTAGGTAAAGGATGATAATCCAAGACCGGAGGCGAGGTGACCTTAGTACCCTGGCACAAAGGGCAAATAGTAGCAAATACAAGGTCAACGTTGCCAAATCGTTAAGTGCCGCCTTTTTCACTGGTGATAATGCTGTTGCGACTGCGGCAATTCCCCAGTAGAACAATACCAGCAGGTGAATGGGAGTGACTGACGAGACATTTGCTGGTGTTGCTTCATCAGATAAAGTCAACAACAGCCAAAATACCACACATGCCACCAGCAACAAGCCGACCAATGTACTCGAAGCAAAAGGTGCAAGCGCATATACTAAACTCAGTAAAGCCGCTGCGATCGCATCTCCCCACTGAATTAAGACGCTGGTTTGCCGCCAAGAACTTAACAGTCCCACCAGAAAACGGTGTACGTAACTGGTAGCAAAATATTCTTTGAGCGGTAAAGATGATAGAGTAAATCGTTGCCAGACTAAATTCATAAAAAACATTGCGATCAATTAGCCTGCTGACGCAGAACTTGGAATTGATCATAATGCGTATGGCTATAAAAAGGTAATAATGTAGATTGCAATTTAGTGATGATCTTTTTACTTATGGCCATCAGCTACCACCTATAATCTAAAGCTCCCTGCTTTTCTCTAATGCGAAAGTGAATAAATGTCAGTAATTGTTAGCTTTTTAACTACTGTTAATTAACCCTTCACGTACTTAGTACACAACTAAAGTATGAATTTATCTTTTCCTATCCCCTATCACCTGTAAGATGTTCCCTACTGGCTGTAATCAGACATCGCTAATTGCTTGTGAGGAAGTCGCCAGTTGCAATGGCAAACAAAGCACATAACGATATCCTGATTCTGGTGAACCTTGAATTAAAATATGTCCACTATGCAATTCTGCCAGTTGACAACTTAGCAATAGACCCAAGCTTTCACGAGAAAGACTTCCATGTGATTTAGCTAAATTTATACCTGAACTACCAGCAAATAAATTTGCATGGGAATCACTCAAGTTTTTTGAATTGTCCACTGCTACTGATGAAATATCTGGTTGCTCCTGGCTTTGTGCATGAGTATTGTAACTTGCTACTTCACCTGTCAATTCCAGCAACGACAAAGAATTGAGACGGAAATAGGGATCAACCTCAGTTATCCCGTCCCCTAGCCAGGGATGGGAAACCCAAATAGTAATGTTGAGCGTATCTTCCTTGTAAGAGACATGAATGCGAACAATGCTACCTGTAGCCGAAAGTTGAATCACACTGAAAACCAGGTGGTAAAGGATTTGCCGCACCTTGTCTTTATCTAAAGGCAAAATGCGATTGCGTCCCGGTTCTATAGAGAGGCGAATATCTTGTTCACGGCGATTAGCCGCTTCTTCTAGGGTATTGATAGCTTGTTGACACAGCATTTCGATATCCACAGGAGCCAAATTCAGCACAGTTGAGTTTTCATCCATAGCTCCTAGTTCGGTAATTTCGTTTACTAAAGAAAGTAAGTAGCGACCACTGTGTTGGATAATTTCTAAATATTCTCTCTGTTTAGGCATTAAAGGGCCATAAATCTCACGTCCTAAAACACTAGCCATACCAAGTACAGATGTTAAGGGTGTACGTAACTCCTGAGTTAGTTGAGCCAAAAGTTCCAGTTTCAGCTGCTTGGTAGAAATAGAGTCGCTATCTTTAGTGCGTGGGGTGATTTTAATCTCAGCGTTACGTTCGTCATTGAGTGAAAATATCGGAGCGCTCTTGGAAGTGCTTGATTCGAGTTTCCTTTGCAGGAGTCGGTTACGTTCAAATTCACTCATGCTCCAACGAGCTATAATTTGTAAAAACTCAATGTCTCGGTTTGTAAAATTGCGCGGCACTAAATCCATCACCTCTAGTGCACCCAAACAATGTCCCTCAGCATCAATCAGTGGCACTCCTAAGTAAGCACGAATACCATAATCCTGCACCAACTTACTGCTAGCAAGTGCTGGATCTACAAGGTTATGTGTATCATTAGTTACAAACGTTTGTAAACTTTCTACTACCTGAGTACAAAAGGATTCCCGAGGTGACAGTTGGCGGCTTTGTGCCAAATGGTTCATTAGTCCCAGCCTAGATAAGCCCACTGCCGACTTGAACCAGTGGCGTTCTTGATCTATAAATCCCAATATGGAAATTGGTGCTTCCAAAAAGTGGGCAGCAGTCTGTGTGGCTTCTTCAAAAACCGGAATCGTTTCTGGTTGTCGCAAACCTAAATCTGACAAAGCTTTGAGGCGTTGTTGTTCTCTTGATTCATGAGAATCCCAACCATCCTTTAGGGCAAATAATTTGTTTTCAGGCTCTATCATTGCCACTGCTACCTTAATAATTTCTCGATACTGTAATTGATATAAGCCCTATTTCTGGGTTATCAATTGCTATTTTTAAGCATTCCCTAATTTTGCCTCTGACAAACAAATTTGGGGCAAAAATTTTTTATCCCTTCCATTAAGTCGGCGACGTGGTATCTACAACTTCCTAGCTACTGATGCTAAATGTTCTTTTTTTAGCACTAGTGTAGTCTTTAGTACTTGAGATTTTGCAATCAGACTGCGTTAGATTTGGATTCAGCTAGGGTAAGCTAATGCTAGGGATAGAATACAAAGGTTGTCATTTTTTATGTACATAAGGAAAAATTCTGCCCGGCACATTAAAAGTAAATTTACTTATAAAGAATATATTTATGTAATTTTTATAGCCATTTATACTGATTACAGCTAGCATTGATGGCTGACAATCTTAGATAGTTAATATAAGTCTCTATCCGATAGATTAAACCTATTACAATTTCATCCTGAAAACTGTGCAGGGTTTTCTATTTTTTCCATGTAAGGAATATTTTTTTAAGGACAACTGGTAATGAATAAAATGACTATTAGAGTTCCTTTTGTAAACCTGAAGTTACAACACGAACCAATTCAAACGCAATTGCAATATGCAATCCAATCTGTATTGGAACAGGGAGATTTTATTTTAGGGCAAGCCCTCTCAGATTTTGAAGCAGCATTTGCGGCAGTGTCTGGGGCAGAATATGGAGTTGGTGTTGCATCAGGAACAGATGCGATCGCTCTCGGATTGCAAGCGTGTAATATTGGTGCTGGCGATGAAGTGATTTTACCAGCAAACACTTTTATAGCAACTTTGATTGGGGTACAACGGGCTGGTGCGAAGCCAATTTTGGTAGATTGCGATCGCCAAACAGCTTTAATTGACTTAAGAAAAGCAGCAAAGGCAATTACGCCTCATACCAAAGCAATTATCCCTGTGCATCTTTATGGTCAGATGGTATCACCACGCGAACTATTAAACTTTGCCGATACCTACAAACTACTAATTTTTGAAGATGCAGCACAAGCACACCTCGCCGAAAGAGACGGATATCAGGCTGGTTCACTAGGAATAGCAGCAGCTTTTAGTTTCTATCCCAGCAAAAATTTGGGAGCATTTGGGGATGGGGGAATGCTGCTGACACGAGATTCAGATGTAGCCGAAAAGATGAGGCGCTTGCGAAATTATGGTGCATCGCAAAAGTATTTTCATACTGAAGCAGGTACAAATAGCCGCCTGGATACTTTACAAGCAGCGGTATTGCACGAGAAACTACCATATTTGCCACAGTGGAATCGCGATCGCCTGACTATTGCCCAGCAGTATGATCAGGAACTAGCACCCTTAGCAACTGCTGGCATTATCCCTATGGAAAACCAAAGTGCTACAGGGCACGTTTATCATCTTTATGTGATTAAAATTGATGATTCTTGCCCAATAGAACGCCAGCTACTCCAGGAAAAACTAACAGCAGTAGGAATTCAAACTGGCATTCACTACCCAATTCCTTGTCATCTCCAGCCAGCATTCACCAACTTAGGCTATCAGCCTGGAGATTTTCCTTCTTCAGAAAAACTGTCAAAGCAAATATTATCATTACCGATGTATCCTGGTTTGAGCAGTAGCCAAGTCAAAGAAGTTGTTGCAGCGATCGCCAATGCAGTATCAACAAGTTCTAAGGCAGATAATTCATGCCCTGCTGACCTTGGCAGCGTGGTAGCCTAAAGTTAATTCAATGGCAAAAAATCTGACCATTGACTACTGACAGTTTTTGAATTACTGAAAATCATGGCACTCCAGCAACAGATTAAAAACAGAAACGCGTCAGGGTTGTTAAATCTAGCTATTTTAGGCGTTTTGCTGCTGCTTTATGCTCCTATATTGCTCCACTGGTTGGATGGTTGGCTGCACAAAAATATCAGTACAGAACACGAATATTTCAGCCACGGGATCATTGGTTTACCATTTGCTGCTTATCTGGGCTGGATGAACCGGAAAAAGTGGACACGTTTACCAGATACCATCCATCCTTTGGGCGCTGTTTTATTGTTATTAGGGGCAGTCTTTTATCTGAGCGGTGTTACAGAGTGGGTTAACCTTTCCTTGCCCGTTATACTGGCAGGATTATGCTTGTGGTTTAAGGGAATACCAGGTTTGCGATCGCAAGGATTCCCCTTGCTACTAGTATTTTTGGCAACTCCAACAGCAGTGCCCTATCTCATTGCTCCCTATAGTATGCCTCTCCAAAGCTTCATCGCTGGTACGGCAGGCTTCATACTGAATCAATTTGGTATGCAAGTAACCGTAGATGAGATAAATCTCTACGTGGGAGGACGGATTGTGGAAGTTGCCCCCTATTGTGCAGGGCTGAAAATGTTGTTTACTACTCTCTACGTAGGCTTGATGCTGCTTTATTGGACAGACGCTTTGTCTTCACGCCGCACAACTATATCGTTTTTATCTATTGCTGCGATCGTTAGTACTACTGCCAATATCATTCGTAATACTTTGCTGACTTTCTTTCACGGCACAGGTCAAGAAGCGGCTTTTAAATGGCTGCATGAGGGTTGGGGTGGTGACCTCTACTCTGCTTGTATGCTGGTGTCACTAGTGCCCTTACTGAATGGTATTAATAGCTATTTTTCAACATCTCTAGAAACTCAGCAAGAAGGAGAAAGTTAGAAACATTGGGCACTTTTACTGAGCTTGTCCTGAGCGTAGCCGACTTGTGCCGAGTTTAGCCTGAGCGGCGTCGTAAAGCCTGCGGCATAGCTACGCCCTAAGCGCCAGCCTCTCCAAAAGTTGTATTGGGCATAAAAGGCAGAGGGGCAGTTCTTGCCCCCAGCAAGGGGGAGAGTTAAAATTACTTATTTCCCCTCTTTCCTCTCCACTCCCTGCTCCCTGCTCCCCTGCCTCTTCTGTGCTCATAAATATTACTGAACTCACGGTGTGATTTTATGAAGTAAAATTTTGCCTAAGTATTATAAATTTTACTGATGATTTCCTTCTCCAAGTTTTTCAAAGAAAACCAATTGAGTCAGGTAGCAGCACTTTTGTTATTGCTAGTGCTGTTGGCAATAGGAGGGGTTCCCGGATACCTGACAGGACACTGGCAATGGAAACAACCGCCACCTGTTAGTACCCTCAACCAGTTAAAACAGATCCGCAAGACTGGGTTAGCCCTTCCTGGTTGGCAAACTATTGAACAAGCAGAACAGCAAATTGGCGAACATAAATGGTCTTTGCAGGTAGTTAAAAAAGAAGGTTCCCAATCTCAGGCAATCCTGCTTTTGCTGCCGCAAAATGGGCCTATGGATCAACCAGAGGTAGAGTGGACAGACGTTAACGGCTGGGGAAGGTCACGCTGGGGAAAGTGGGATGTAGCTCAATCTCGTTCTGCTAAATTTACTGTGAAATCGCCTACAAAGTTGGCTTCTAATGTGGAAACTCAAGTAGAAGCTAGGTTCTTTCGCGCCTCCACACCACAGCAAACCTTCGCTGTCTTGCAATGGTACGCTATGCCAGACGGCGGAAATCCATCACCTTTACACTGGTTCTTAGCGGATCAATTGGCACAGTGGCGTAAGCAACGCACTCCTTGGGTGGGCGTGAGCATTCTGATTCCAATAGAACCTTTGGGGCAAGTAGAAACATCTTGGTCTTTAGCCCAGTCTATTGGAGAAACAGTGCAAGCTGTATTAATGGCAGGTTTTTTGTAAAGTATGTTACACCATATTTGCGGTGACGACGCTGCGCTTCCAGGTTTTGATAAAGCAGATATGATGCTGGAGCACAACGCAACTTGGAGATTAAATGTAAATTACGATGTCAAACATCAGCTGTTTGTGGTTTTTGAGTTGTCGTTTTGGAAGACAATAACTCTACTACATCAGCCCTATCTCTTCATACTCTTTTTTTGGCGAAGGTATTGTCATGACTATCTCTATAATTGCCTTCAGCCTAAAACTCGGCTAAAATATGAAGAAAACATTAAAATCTGCAAAATTCTCCTCTTATTGATTGGTAAATTCTTGCAGACACAAAAGACATTTAGAACATTAATAGAGTAAAATAACCACTCGGCGCGGTTAATTCCTATATCAGTATTTCCTGCACTAACGTTCATAGATCCTAATTCTTATATGCGTGCATTCAGCGCCCTGTGTTTTGTCAGTCTTCAAGTAGGAGTTTTCTTAACAACACCTATCCAACTTGTTGTTGCCCAGCCTTTTCCATCTCAAGGACAATCACCAAGACAACCCCCCCCGCCTGTGCCGGGTACTGAGGTTGTACCTCCAGGCGCAACAAATGACGAAATTTCGCCCCAACTCAGCCGCTACCTCTTGGGACCAGGAGATACAATTAGTGTTGTGCTTCAGCGTCCTCCTGGCCTATACCGCTTAGGAATAGGAGATGGAATTAGCGTTTCGGTTCAGCGCTTTCCAGATTTGAGCTTTCAAGCTTTAATTAATCCAGAAGGTAACATTGTAGTGCCGCTACTGGGAAAAGTTTCCTTACAAGGTTTAACTTTGGAAGAAGCTCAAGAAAAAATTCGCTTGGATTTAAATCGTTATGTAGTTGATCCAGTAATAGTTTTAGCTTTAGCAACGCAGCGTCAAGACTTAAGTTTTCAAGCTGTAATTAGTCCAGAAGGTAACATCGTAGTGCCGCAAGTGGGAACGGTATCATTACAAGGTTTAACCTTGGAAGAAGCTCAAGAAAAAATTCGCTTAGGTTTAAGTCGCATTGTACCAGATCCAATTGTAGTTGTATCCTTGGCAGGAACGCGACCAGTTCAAGTTACCATTAGCGGGGAAATATTTCGACCAGGAATTTATCCGATTAATTCATCAACACCCCGCGTTGCTGATGCCTTGCTAATATCTGGTGGTTCAACGTTGAATGCAGACCTGCGACAAATACAAGTCCGCCGCAAGTTAATCGATGGTTCTGTGATTTCACAAACTATTGACTTATATGCAGCACTGCAAAATGGCGGTTCAATTCCTAATTTACGCTTACAAGACGGAGATGCGATACTTATCCCCCGTCGTGAAGTTGGTAATGATGACGGTTATGATCGCAATTTGGTAGCACGTTCATCCTTAGCAGTACCACAGATTAGAGTCCGGGTTTTAAATTACGCAGCAGGAGGTCTTTCCATTCAAGCACTGCCTAACGGCAGTACATTTGTAGATGCTTTGGGAGGAGTAAATCTCGACACTGCTAACCTCCGGGATATCGCTTTAGTTCGCTTTGATCCGGAACGAGGTAAAGCTGTTACCCAGAAACTTGATGCCAAAAAAGCTCTAGGAGGTGATGCGTCTCAAAATGTGGCGCTTCAAGATAATGATGTTATTGTTGTTGGTCGGAACCTTATCGGTAAAATTACTAATTTCCTGACTACCATTACCCAACCTTTCTTCAATGTTCAATCCTTTCTCCGGTTTTTTGACGACTTCGGTGGCAATCGATAAAATTAGTGACTCTCACCTTTTCACCGATTGTTGCCAGGTGTGAGAGAGGAGGAGATGAGGGTGACAAATAAAAACTGATAACTGATTCTATATTCTCCTGCCATGACCCCACCAATTGTTAAGCGCTATCTTATTGCTTTTGATAAGTATAAGTGGATTGGACTAGCTAGTTTTGCTCTAATTGTAGCAGGGTCAACTGTGGTGGCTATGCAGCCAGAGCCACCTACTAGTTACATAGCATCTGCTGCACTTACCTATAGTGGTCCACCAGTTTCTTTCTCGGCAACTGGTACTCAAATCCAACAGCAAGGAAAAGAACTAAATGAGGAAGTTTTACTATCAAACCAGATAATTGCAACAGTGGCAGAGAAAGTCGATGTCAAACCGAATAAGCTTGGTACTAGTGTCGTTCTTTCTATACCTAAAAAAAATCCCAAGACTGGAGAATTGGAATCTAGTATCTTGCAATTGAAATATGTAGATACTGACGCCAAACGAGGTATACAAGTCTTGGCGGAATTGATGCAAGCAATGATCAAGTTGAGCAGTGATATCAATACTGGGCGATTACAAGCAATTATTCAAAAGATTAACGATCGCACACCACAAACTAAACGGGAATTGCAAATTGCTGAAAAGAAGTTAGAACAATACGATCGCATAGAGCGAACGGCAATATTGGCAGCAGAGAATGGTAGCTTGTTAAGCGCCATTACTGCTAGCCAAAATCTTCAACGGCAAATTCAATTAACTATTTCTGGGGTTGATGGTCAAGTTCGCAGTATACAAAGTAAGTTAGGCTTAACAGTTGGACAAGCTTATATTTCTTCTGCTTTGAGTGCCGATCCAATTATTGGTAATTTACGAACGCAAATTTATCAAAGTGAATCGCAAATCGCTCTACTCAGAAAAGATTTGCGACCAGAACACCCAACGATGATTCAATTGCTGCGTCAGAAACAAGCTGCTGAGGAATTGCTGCAACAACGTGCCGCGGAGGTGTTAGGTGGTGATGGGACGGCGGCTCCACTTCAGGGTAGCGTTGCAGGTATTCGCACTCAAAGTAGCTTAGATCCAGCCCGGCAGCAATTGGCAAACCAGATGGTGGCGTTGCAAACGCAGGGGGAGACGCTTCAACAACAACTAGCCCAAGAAATTCAACAAGAAGCACTACTACGGCGAGAGTATTCTCTCATACCCAATAAACAATTAGAGCGATCGCGTTTAGAACAAGAGGTTGGACTCAAAAAAGCCATCTATGACCAAATGCAGGCGAAACTAACTGATGCTAAAACCGCAGAGGTAGAAACTACCAGCAGCCTTAGCATTGCCAGACGCCCCACAGTCGTTGTCGATGCCAAACCACCCAAGAGTGTACCTATTACCCTTGCTGTGGGTGGTTTCTTAGGTGTGTTGGTTGGTGGCGGGGTGATATTTTTACTGGGAGCGCTGGAAGGAACTTTCAAAACCAGGGAGGATATCCGCGAGAGCCTCAAGCAACGGGAAGTGGCACTGTTGGGAGAATTGCCTTTAATGCCAGTTGATGATTTGGATAAAGCAGCAGTGCCAGTGGTACTTTCTGCGGATTCTCCTTATTTAGAATTTTATGAGAAATTTCGCAGTAATCTGCGCCGGATTGGTGGTAAAACCTTAAAGGTAGTGTTAATTACTAGCACCAGTAGCCTAGAGGGTAAGACGGCAAGTGCTTATAACTTGGGTATAGCTTCTGCCCGTGCTGGTAAAAGAACCTTGATTATCGAAACAGATTTGCGATCGCCTTCCCGTTGTACATCCCTAAAAGTAGTTCCTGACCCCGACGCTAGTATTGAACCCCTGCGTTATTACGCTAACTTAAGTGAATGTATTCGTTTAGTTCCTGATGTACAAAATTTATACATTCTTCCTAGCCCTGGACCTGTGCGGCAATCCGCTGCTATTCTTGAATCCAGCGAAATGCGGCGGCTGATAGAAGATGTCCGTGAGCGGTTTGATTTGGTTATTTTAGATACAAGCGCACTCAGCATATCCAATGACCCTTTGTTAATTCAACCCTACAGCGATGGTATTGTACTTGTGGCGCGACCACACTATACACAAGAGAACATGCTAGGTGAAGCTATTGATCAATTGGTTGAATCGGAACTGGGGTTATTGGGAGTAATTATCAATGGTACTGATATCATCGTTTCTGTACCTGAACAAGTCGTGCAATCATCAAGATTTGCATCTGAGGTACAAGAATCAGAAGAAGTTTCAGCGGGTGCCAGCAAAAACTAATAGTTTCCCAAATAATGCAAAGGTAGATGGCGAATTAGTAATTGTTTTTCCGGAGTTGCACAGTGAAAATTTGAATTTTGAATTGCTTAGTCGCGCCTAAACAACCCAAATAAAGGAGCAAGAATTATCCCAAAAACAAAACCACCAATATGGGCCCAGTAGGCAACTCCACCAGTTTGCACAGTCATGTTAGCGGCTGTTTGCAGGGTAGCAAGACCGGATATCACATTTTGGACAATAAACAGTCCAATTATCACTATTGCTGGAACTCTGATTGTGGTGATGAAAATCCCCAAAAATATTAAGGTCATGACTTTAGCCTGGGGGAAGCGGATAATGTATGCACCCAAAACCCCAGAAATTGCACCACTTGCCCCCAAGGAAGGAATCTCAGAATTCATGCCAATGAACCATTGGCACAAGGCAGCTAAAGCACCACACGCCAAATAGAAAATCAGATATTTGGCATGACCTAATCGATCTTCAATATTGTTGCCAAAAATCCAGAGAAACAACATATTAGAGATTAAGTGCCACCAACCGCCGTGTAAGAATTGCGACGTAAATAACGTTATCCACTCTCCACTCAAATTGGTGGTTAACTCTTGAGGTATTACTGCATACTGACTTAAAAACTGATTCAGTTGTCCATGTGATAGGCTCGCCTCATGAATAAAAACTAAAATATTCATGCCAATTAACCCGTAGGTGAAATACGGGGTGATTCGCGTCGGATTTTCGTCGTAGAGGGGAAACACAGGTGTTTTTCCTAAATTATTGATTAACTGCAATATACCTTGTAAGGCTAGCAGTTGCGAAGGTTAAGCAATTTCACCTATTAAATCAATCAGGAGAATTGAGGGTTGCTACGATACTATGAAGAATTAGTTGTACCAAGATTCTTCCTGGGATTTATCGTTAAATAAACCCAACAGTGGGCCGAGAATTGCCCCAAAGATAAACCCGCCTGCATGGGCCCAGTAGGCAATACCGCCGCTTTCCATACCGATGTTGGTAGGTGTTTCGAGGCTAGCAAATCCGTAGAAGGCTTGTTCGAGAAACCAGAATCCCAAAAAGAAATATGCCGGGACACGGAAAGTTGGGAAGAAAAACCCTAAAGGCACTATACCGAGAACTTCGGCGTTGGGAAAGCGGAGAATGTACGCTCCCAGAATACCTGCGATCGCACCACTAGCACCCAAAGAAGGAATGCTAGAATCTTGAGCGAAGAACCACTGAGTTAAGGATGCCAAAACTCCACAAGATAAATAAAACAGCAAATATTTGGCATGGCCCAACTTATCTTCAACGTTGTTACCAAAAATCCAGAGAAACAGCATATTGCCAGCTAAGTGCAAGAAACCACCGTGCAAAAATTGTGAGGTAATCAAAGTTGCCCACTCTGGCACTGGTTGATGTAGAGAAGTACCAGCAAAGCTTAAAGTGAGTTCTCGTGGAACTACAGCCGCAAGGTGTAAAAATCCATTTAATGCTTGTGGGGGAAGATTTGCTTCATAAAGAAAAGCAAGGACATTGGCAGCAATCAGTCCATAAGTCACATAAGGCGTGATTTTTGTCGGATTATTATCTCTAATGGGAACCACGAGCGTTTTTTCCTGATTTTAAGACACCAACTCTACAATACTGAATTATGGAAGTAGTTTCTTCTACCTCGTGGATGGATCTCACTTTCACAAAGGAAACTGCACTTCTTAAGTTAGAACAAGAATGACAGCGTTATCAAGATTTGTTGGCAAAATTGCAAGCTAGCGGAATTGATCCAGAAAATCTGTGAAGCAATAGTCATGTGATAAATTTCCACGTAGAGAAGAAAGCGTATGACATGAAACAGTTTTTTAAAGTTAACGCTTTAAGAAATCAGCAACACCTAATATTTTGAAGATTGATAAAGGGATTGACGTACTCTCCCGAAAGCTGAAAATATGCTAGTTAATCCTCCATATAGGCTTGGCAACTCATGTTTTTCTCAAATTCTCTGGAAAATCAACTCCAGCGCTGGAACGAAACCATTCGTAATCAGCCGAAAAATCATAATGCTTACATTCGCCGAGGCATGGTTAACTTTCAGCTAGCCAAGATTGATGAATCTATTCAAGATTTTGACATGGCAGAGCAATTAGATATCCGTATCAAACCCTACCTCTGGCAACGGGGATTATCGTACTATTATGCAGAAAGATTTGCTGAGGGCGCTCAACAATTTGAAATAGATTTGACAGTGAATGCTCAAGATGTAGAAGAAACAGTATGGCGATATCTCTGCATAGCTCGTTCGTTAGATATTGAAGAGGCGCGTAATTCTTTACTAACTGTGAAAAATGACCCTCGACGTGTTATGCAGTGCGTATATGATTTGTATGCGGAAGATTGTACACCAGATGAAGTTTTAAATGTTGGTAAATCAGAAGGGATAAAGGGGAATTTTTACAGTCATCTTTACTTGGGATTATATTACGAAGCTCAAAATAATCTTGATTTAGCTCAGGAATATATAGTTCAAGCTGCTGACAACTACAAAATTGATGATTATATGTGGTATCTAGCCCAGGTACATAAAAAATTGCGAGGTTGGATATAGTCGAGTATTAATGTCCTAACCGATGAAAAAATTCGTACTAACTTGGCTCAGAATGGTTTTTTATGCGATTTTGGCTATAATTGGGAACCTTGGGATGGTAACTCTATCCCCTTTAGGAGCGATCGCCAGCATGACCCTATAGCTATAGCTGACTACCTACGATACAAGTGGCTAGGCAAAGGTTGGGTCAATATCAGTCCTGGATTACAGGAAGCAATTACAGGAAAAGTCGTAGAAATATATCTCAATGCCTTTGAGCATAGCCAGTCTGCAATAGGCGTATTTAGCTGCGGTCAAAACTATCCCGAAGCAGGTATGCTCCAGTTAACGGTTATCGACTTTGGTATTGGTATCCCTAGTAGAGTTCGCACTTTACCTGAAAACTCAGCCATGACTGCTACTGAGGCCCTAGAGTGGGCATTCCAGCCGGGAAATAGTACAAAGCAGAATGGTGTTCGACAGGGTGAAGGTTTACATTTACTACAAGAATTTGTCAAAAAAAATCATGGAAACCTGATGATTTTCAGTAATGACGGGTACGTCACTATAAGGGATAATGAAATTATATATGAAAACAAATGTACTAGTTTTTCGGGGACGCTAGTTAATATTGCCCTTCGATGTGATGAGTCCTATTACTGTCTAGCTTCTGAAGTTCCTCAACTCAGGAAGCGAATATTCTAGAGAGCGGGAGATAAAGAAATGGTATACAAAATTTACGATATTGTTGGAGAATATGCCATCACTCCTGATGGTGGACAGAAACTATATGACCAGATTTATCCACTTTTGCTAGCTGGCGAACCTGTAGAGTTGGATTTTACAGGCGTGAAAGTTTTTGCGTCTCCATTCGTGAACTTCGCCCTTGGTCAATTGTTGAAGGACATTCCAGCAGACAAACTAAACCAGCTAGTTGAATTCACTTCTCTCAACGCTGATGGGTATGATGTTCTGAAACATGTAATGGCTAAAGCCAAACGATATTACTCTGATGAGAAATATCGGACTGCTGTGGATACAGTGATCAAAAATATAGCTGTAACTCCTTGAGGTATGGCGATTAAGCTCAAGATCCAAGCTGATGTCATCAACATCAAAACTGATACTTCACAGCAAGGTGATATTTTCTTCGTAGATACAAACGTCTGGTTTTGGTACGCTTATGCAAATGCTGGGTTTAGCGCTAAATCTTACCAACTTAACAATTATCCCAACTATCTCAATCAAGCACTTTCAAACGGAGCTACTCTAACCTACTCTGGGCTTATTTTAGCAGAGCTTGCTCATATCATTGAGAAAACCGAATATGAGATTTATATCCAATCTCATGGGTGGCTACCAATCAAAGAGTATCGGCATAATGACTCAATAGAACGGGCGAATGTCGTTGCTGAAGTTCAGTTTACTTGGCGTCGGGTTAAAGCGATCGCTATTCCTATTGATCTAACAGTAGATGATGCAACAACTGATGCAGCCATCAACCGATTCAAAACTCAAGCTGTTGATGGCTATGACCTACTGCTTTTAGAAGCGATTAGTAGAGCAGGAGCAGGACAAATTCAAATTATCACAGATGACATTGATTATAGTGTTGTTCCGGGTATTCAGGTCTTTACAAGCAACAAGTATGTAATTCAGGAAGCTGCTTCACAGAATAAGTTAGTGGTGCGCTAATTAGGTTTAGTGTCCCAGCATTTTATCTGGCAAATGTTGAATGCGATCGCGCTTCTCACAGAAAACTTTCCGGTCGTGCCTCAACAGATAACCTAAGCCAGCTAACGTTCCCCTTCAGCAGCGGCAAATAACCTCGGCAGCACAATCAAAATCTCTCGTCCGTCCGCTTCATGGACTTGTTAGTTTGCACTGGAAGACTCAGAAGGGTTATCTTTTTCTTTCAATCTTTGGTCAATTTCACTAATGAAGCTTTCAACTTTAGAGATAATATCATCAACCATCATGTCATCAATAATAATCTCTTTGCCCTCTTTTGTCTTTCCATTCCTATGTACTAAATCGTGCCTTATTGATACAGCTTTTTGAATTTCAGAGAAATTTGGAAATACAATATTAAGTGTTGTATCGTACATCTTACTAACTTTAGGTAAGTTATGGTAAAGGACTTCTAACATTGCTTTATTTGCTATTTCTTCTGCTTTGCTAGCAACGTCAAGAAGTTCATTCATGCCAAGTTTTTGTTCTCTGAAGTCTTTGAATGAGGTAAAAAAGGAGCTTAAATAATCTTTGTTCGACAAAACCGTATTTATAAACGCATCAGATAGGTAAGTTTCGAGACACGCTATTACACCAACATAAATATGTCTTCTCAGAGTTCTCTTCGCTTTCAGGTCTGGCACACTGAGTTTATTCAATACTCGCAAACTTGCAATCTCATCCAAGAAAGTACGAGAAAAAGCAGTATTAGAGAGAATTGCTTCTAATTGATCTTTGTCTGTATAGTCCTCTTCTGTCTCATCTGTCTGCCAAGATTTTTGCCAAGTTCCTGTTCGCCTTCCACCGAAAATGCTTAACATCTCTGTATAGAGATGCGGAACAATCTCATCTATTAAAAACTGTTCCCAATATTTCAGACGCTCGTGATTTGATAAATCTAAACCTACTTCATAAAAATTCTCAGATTTTCCTGACCATTCTTTGAATCTCTCATAAACTGGTTTCACTGGATAAAACCAGGGCTGGATATCATTTTGGGTTAAGCATTTCATAAACTCTTGCCCATATCTACCACCTGTGCCAGATATATTAATGTTCATTCCGTTTTCATGAATGAACCCTGTGACTTGACCGATAGTTCCTGGCTCACGAAACAAAGCGATCGCAGCATTAATATGGACACGAGTGATGTTATCAGGTCTGGCTTCTTCACCTGTGTATTCAAAACCTTCTTCGGGGCAAACAACAATAACAGCAAGCAGCCGCTTCCTGAACCGAGTGATTGCATCTCTCATCATTTCGCCACCGTAGGAAACACCAGATTCACATACCGGAACTAAGTTGATCTGCATATTCAGAATTTTTATTGATGCTAATACTATACTAATATTATACAAACTTGTTTTAAGTAAATATTTAGTTTAGGGTGGATATCTAGAAATTTTCTAGATATTATCCTTTTTCGCACAATAGACGAAAATGTACCGTATTTTCACTTAATTTTGTACCTAAGTACAGGCTTTTCAGTATATTACTCGGCGCGTCTATGAATCCTCATCGAGCATCTATTCAAATTTCGATGGCTTCGGTTTCAAACTGCACTTGGCGGTACAAATGGGCGATCGCTGTATTCACTACGATGTAGCTGAATTCCTGGAACACTATTGCCACATTCTTTGAACAGAATAAGCATCGAATTTTGGTGTTACATAGATGCGGGATGAATCAGCTAAACACGGGTATTTGCCTATACCTAAAGTAATAAAGTCACAAGTGAATTAGGCTACTGGCGTTTTCATTTATTTATTTATGTTGTTGACCAGTCTTCTGTCCGCAATTCTACAATTTTTTCAAAATCTGACCCTATGGCAGACAAAATTTGTATCTTTCATTACCGTTAACCATATATTGCTCAACAGGTTACGATCAATTAAGAAGTAATAATTTTTTACGGCACCGCCAGGAGTCTTCTAATGTTCATTAATGAATTGTCACCTATATTCAGAGAATTTATCCAGCATCCAGTCTCATTTGTGGGTGGGTTATTCTCTGGTGTGCTTCGGCTGAATCTTGCAGACGATCCCGTTAAAAGCTGGCTGGATAAACAGATCCGCTCAAATAGTTACACCAGCATCACAATAGACGCACATAACGGCAAAGCAAGTGGACCTCAACAGATTTCGATTGACTAAATTTTTGGGTAGTCGCAAATCTGGTTAATCATTTTAGTGACAGACTCTCACATTGATGCAAGCATACAGTGTGGGAGTCTGTTACAGAGGAACTTTCCATGTCTTCCATATTAAGAGATACTAAAGCTAGGTAAGTACATAGGCAAGGAAATATGGAATCCCTAACCTCTCGTATGCAGGCGGTACAGTCGCCAATTATTCCTGTGGTTGGGGAACTGATTAAAAACTCCCCTGGAACAATCTCTCTAGGACAGGGTGTTGTTTATTACAACCCGCCACCGGAAGCCAAAGAATTTTTACCCAAATTCTTCGCCGAACCCACTAATAATTTATACAAATCAGTTGAAGGAATTCCGCCATTGTTGACAGCACTTGCAGGAAAATTGCAAGCTTTCAACAACATTGAAATCAATGAAGAAAACTGCATCGTCGTGACAGCGGGGAGCAATATGGGATTTATGAATGCCATTCTTGCGATCACTAACCCAGGCGATGAAATTATTCTGAATACGCCCTACTATTTCAACCACGAAATGGCGATCGCAATGGGTGGTTGTCGTGCAGTGTTAGTGGCGACGGATGAAAATTATCAATTGCGAAAAGAAGCGATCGCTCAAGCAATTACTCCTAAAACACGGGCTGTAGTCACAATTTCGCCAAATAACCCGACTGGAGTTGTCTATTCACAAGCGGCATTGCGCCAAGTAAATCAAATTTGTAGCGATCGCGGCATTTACCACATTAGCGATGAAGCCTATGAATATTTTACCTATAACGGGGTAAAACACGTTTCCCCTGGTGCATTTGGGAATAGTAGCAAGTACACCATTTCTCTCTTTAGCCTTTCTAAAGCATACGGTTTTGCCAGTTGGCGCATTGGCTACATGGTGATTCCCAAACACTTATTTGTTGCGATCAAAAAAGTCCAGGATACGATTTTGATTTGTCCGCCAGTAATTTCTCAATATGCAGCTTTAGGGGCTTTACAAGCAAAAGAGGAGTATTTAAAGAGTAATATAGGTGCGATCGCTCAAGTACGGCAATTAGTATTAGACTCCCTTAACCGCTTACAAGGTTTATGTAGCATTACACCCGCTAACGGCGCTTTCTATTTTTTCCTCAAGGTTAATGCTCAGATGGATGCTTTTGAGTTAGTTAAAAGACTAATCCAGGAACATAAAGTAGCAGTCATTCCAGGTACAACCTTTGGTATGGGTGATGGATGCTACCTACGCGTTGCCTATGGGGCGCTACAAAAAGAGACGGCAAAAGAAGGTATAGAAAGATTAGTGCAAGGTTTGGAAACTATAGTTAGGAGTTAGGAAAGACGCGATTAATCGCGTCTGTATAGGAGTTGATATTTAATTTATGAGGGCGTTAAACTGTGTTGGCGTACCTTCTTTGCAATTACAAATATACTATTGAACAGATGCCAATTATTAATAAGTTAATTGAAATTGAAACTGAGCCAAAAATTAATATTTATAATATCACACCACGAATTCAAGATTTTCTGGCTTCAACATCAATTAAAAATGGACAAATTTTAGTATTTTCTCGACACACAACAACAGCTTTAGCTATCAATGAAAATGAAGTCAGGTTGTTAGAAGATATAAAAATGTTCTTGCAAAAATTAGCACCAGAATCAGACAGTTATTTGCATAATGACTTGCATTTAAGAGATGTCCCGGAAGATGAGCCGATTAATGCTCACTCTCACTTAATGGCAATGATGCTGACTACTAGTGAGATAATTCCCATTGTGGATGGTAAATTAGCTTTAGGAACCTGGCAATCTGTGTTGTTTTTTGAGTTGGATGGACCGCGCAAAAGAACGGTATTTGTGCAAATTTCTGGCGAATAATGCAACTTCACACCTGGAGCGATCGCAGATTATCCAAAATCTGAGAGAATTACGAACACGACCAACAAGTGTATCAGTTGAATTTACTTACAGCAATTAAAAATCTGAAAGAATGTTTTCAAGCATAACCTTCCTTTCCACAAACCAGGACTTTCGTTGTGTCAAAGGCAGACGCAATTAGCTATGAAAAATAACGATAACTTTGTATTACGTAATACTTGGTACTATGCTCTGCCTAGTAATCAGATCAAGCCAGGTATGATGATCAGCCGGATTTTCTTGGGAGAATCGGTGCTGCTAGTCCGCGATCGCGATGGCAAAGTCTCTGCGATGCGGGACATTTGTCCTCATCGGGCTGTGCCCTTAAGTTGTGGTAGATTTGATGGGCAGGAAGTGGAATGCTGCTACCACGGTTGGCGCTTTAACTCCGGTGGGCGCTGTACTGCGATCCCGTCTCTTTTAGAAGAACAGCAGATGGATTTGAGTCGCTTCGACGTTCAATCCTATGCAATTCGGGAAGCCCAAGGGAATATCTGGATATATATAACTGATCCCGATAACCCTCAGCCTGCTTCTGACATGGAGATTCCGGTCATTCCAGGATTTGATGAGCGTTCGCCGCAGTTTGTAGAGGTCATGAAATTCCCCTGTTTTGTAGATCATGCAGTGGTAGGTCTGATGGATCCTGCTCATTCACCCTATGTTCATCGCGCTTGGTGGTGGCGAAATGAGCAACTGCACGAGGAAGTGAAGCAATTCGACGCTTCGCCCTACGGCTTCACGATGCGACGACACCGATTACCAGCGAATGGGGGTCGATTATACTGGCTGATTGGCGGTGGTGTACCGGAAACGGAAATTTCTTTTCGTTTACCTGGAGTCAGAATTGAAGAAACCACGATTGGCAACCATCGAGTCGTTAATTTAACGGCAGTCACACCCATTTCAGACACAGAAACCGAGGTAACTTTTGCTCTTTACTGGACACTGCCTTGGGCAGGATTTTTCAAGCCATTGATGCATGTGCTGACACGGACTTTCCTTGGTCAAGACCGAACTGTTGTGGAAAAGCAGCAGATTGGTTTGCAATATAATCCTGTGCTGCGACTGATTAAGGACTCAGATATGCAGGCGCAGTGGTATTACCAGTTAAAGCGGGAGTACGCTCGGTCTGTCACTGAAAGACGAGAATTTGTCAATCCTGTCAAGGGTCAAATACTCCGGTGGCGTGCTTAAAATTAAGATTTACGGCGTTGCATATTTGCGGGATGATTTAACAACTAAGGCTGATCTCTCCTGCTTGCCCAAATTCATCCCACTGTTCTGCAACGCCAGATTTACTTCTCTTACCACGCCGTAGACATCGCCTAAAAACCAAAACTGAGAATTTAGCCTCAAATAGACATTTGAACCCAGGACAAAATATTTCGTTTTGTTAAGAAATACTGAGTGAACTATCGCTCTAGTTAACAGAGGTGGGACAAACAGCAAGCCCTATGCTAAATCAATGGCTGAGAATACGATCCGGCTATTTCGGAAAGCGTACTTTGTCTAATTTTTTCGTTATTTACCCAGACTTT
Organism: Nostoc sp.; assembly: GCF_036917275.1. Taxonomy (GTDB): domain Bacteria; phylum Cyanobacteriota; class Cyanobacteriia; order Cyanobacteriales; family Nostocaceae; genus Nostoc. Next base: position 324,516 of record NZ_JBALDF010000032.1, on the reverse strand, counting down.
TACCTGCACTCGACCTTAATTTATGTACACAATACTAAATAGCTATGCATGTCCCTAAGTTCTCAGAATTACCGCATTATTCAATTTAGAAGTACGAATTATGGAAAACAAAACATCCCAACCCGGTTTTTTGGGACAGGTACTGACTGCTGCCGGAACAGCTATAACCGCTCCCTCATTACTCAATCAGGCAACTATAGTAAAGGAAGCTAGCCAAAGTAATCCAGGTGAGATAAACGTGAAACTTACTGTTAACGGTGAGCAGCAAACCCTCGACCTTGAGCCGCGTGTCACACTCTTAGATGCCCTGCGCGATCGCCTGGGGCTAGTGGGCAGCAAAAAGGGATGCGATCACGGACAGTGTGGGGCCTGTACTGTTCTGATCGATGGTGAGCGAGTTTATTCCTGCCTGAGTTTGGCAGTGATGCAGGAAGACAAGGCGATCGTCACCATTGAAGGGCTAGCGATGGGCGATACTCTCCATCCAGTGCAAGCAGCATTCATTGATAACGATGGTTTCCAGTGCGGCTATTGTACCCCAGGACAGATTTGTGCTTCTGTTGCCTTACTTGATGAAGTAAAACGCGGCTGTGCTAGCGTTATCACCTCAGATTTGGCTAGTCCCCCACAGTTGACTGAACTCTCTGAAGCTGAAATCAAGGAGCGACTGAGTGGTAATCTTTGTCGATGTAGCGCTTACAACGGCATTGTGGCAGCAGTTCAGCAGGTAATGGGACAAAAACCGCCCTCTCCTGCCGCAGATGTGATGGTCAATGAACCCCAGGAGATGCTCAGATGAACAACTTCACTTACACCCGTGCTACCTCTGTGAAAGATGCGGTTGAACGGGCAACGGATGACCAAAATGCGATATTGATTGCAGGCGGTACGAATTTGGTTGACCGTCTCAAAGTCTTTCTAGATGAGCCATCGCAACTAATCGACATCTCTCGATTAGAGATGAAGCGCATTGAACGCACAAGTGAGGGTGGTCTAAGTCTTGGAGCGCTGGTAACTAACACAGCAGTGGCAGACCATCCTGATGTTCGCCGCGATTATCCAATCCTGTCCCGGGCGATTCTTTCTGGTGCGTCTCAACAAATCCGCAATATGGCAACCGTAGGGGGCAACCTACTGCAACGCACTCGCTGTCCCTACTATTACGATACCGCCTTCCCTTGCAACAAACGGCAACCGGGAAGCGGCTGTCCGGCCGCAACGGGCATTAACCGGATGCACGCCATCCTTGGGGCCAGTGACCAATGCGTGGCAGTTCAACCCTCGGATATGTGTGTCCCTCTTGCGGCTCTGGATGCTGTTGTTGTTGTGGAAGGCCCCAACGGTAAGCGAGAAATACCATTGACAGACTTTCACCGACTACCAGGGAATACACCCCAGCGAGATACAAACTTAGAGCCAGGTGAATTGATTAGCTCTGTGGTTTTGCCCCCAGTGCCGTTTGCCAAATCAGGGGTTTACTTAAAGTTACGCGATCGCACTTCCTATGCCTTTGCATTAGTCTCTGTGGCAGCTGCGATTGATTTAGCGGGTGAGCAGGTTCAGAATGTGCGCTTGGCAATGGGTGGCGTAGCCCATAAACCTTGGCGCTCAAAGGAAGCAGAAAAGTTTTTGATCGGCAAGAGTGCCAATACTGCAACGTTTCAACAGGCGGCAGAAATTGCACTTCAAGAAGCGAAACCATTAACTTATAACAGTTTCAAAGTTGACTTGGCAAAGCGGGCAATTCGTCGCGCACTTGCGGTATCAGCTAAAGGAGGAGGCGTAGTATGAACAAAGTAATTGGGACTGCCATCGACCGCAAGGATGGACGGGCAAAGGTAACGGGCACGGCAACCTACGCCGCAGAACATCAAATTCCAGGTCTGGTTCACGGTTATCTTGTCACCGCCAGCATTGCCAATGGGCAAATTAAAAACATCGACACCACTGTGGCAGAAAAGGCAATAGGTGTGATAGATGTTTTCACGCATAAAAACTCGCCGAAAATGTTTATGCCAGCCAACGACTTTATGACCTCGAAAATCTACGAGGCTCGTCTGCCGTTGTCGGATGACAAAATTCACTATGCAGGGCAAATTATCGGTTTGGTAGTAGCAGACACCTTCGAGCGGGCGCGTGATGCGGCGCATTTGCTCAAGGTGGAATACACAAGCCAAAAGCCAGTCGTGGAAGCTGCGAAAGCCACCTTCAAGGAGGCACCACCGCAGATGGGTCAAGAGCTAAAGTTTGAAAAGGGGAATTTTGCGGCAGGGGTGGCAAGTGCAACAACGAAACTTACAGCTACCTACAAGACAGCCATCGAACTGCACGCGGCGATGGAACCCCATGCGATCATTGCCCACTGGCAAGATGCAAACTCACTCACTGTTTACGAGCCGTCTCAGTGGGTGTCGGGAAGCCAGCGCACCTATGCACAACTCTTTGAACTCTCAACTGAACAGGTTCATATCGTCACACCATTCCTGGGTGGAGGTTTCGGCTCCAAAGCCTTTCCCTGGCCCCACGGAATTCTCTGTGCTGCGGCTGCTCGTGAACTTCAGCGTCCTCTCAGAGTCGTCCTCAGCCGACGGCAAATGACAGCGAACGCCGGACACCGCTCCGAAACCGAGCAAACTATGCGCTTGGGAGCAACTGCTGATGGTAGTTTAACTGCGATCGCCCATGAGGTTAAATCCTGTACCTCACCAGTGGATGTGTTTACAGAACCCTGTACTTCGGTCACGCCAGTTATGTACACAGCGCCGAATTTGCAACTGAAGCAGGAACTAGCGGTGCTGAACATCGGGACACCAACATTCATGCGCGGGCCAGGAGAGAATCCTGGGATGTGGGCGATGGAGTCAGCGATGGACGAGTTGGCCTGGATGCTAAAGATTGACCCGGTAGAACTACGCCTGAAAAACCAAACTAAAGAACACCAACGCGAAGGTCAGCCATTTTCAGCCAAACATTTTGCTGACTGTTTGCTCTTGGGTGCGGAGCAATTTGGCTGGAAAGACAGACCAAAACAGCCCCGTTCTTTGACATCCGATGGTAAACTCGTTGGTTGGGGGATGGCGGCAGCAACCTACCCTGGCAGGCGGGGGAAAGCATCAGTCAAGGTACGGCTGCTAGCAGATGGTACTGCCCATGTTCTTACCGCTGGGAATGACATGGGCACTGGCACATATACGGTTGTTGCAGCCACAGCAGCAGACGCATTGGGGCTAGCCGTCGAACAGATACACGTAGAGTTGGGCGACTCCTTGCTACCAGATGGAGGCATGGCGGGTGGTTCCATGATGACAGCATCTCTTTTGCCGGCGGTAATGTCAGCTTGTGAGCAAGTTCTGAAAACTGCTAATGCTAAGACTGCACAAGAGGCGTTTGCAACTCTGAGTCAGTCCGGCCAGGCAGCAATTGAGGCCACAGCATCCTCTGCTCCTGGCGATGAAACCAAGGAATGGGCGTTCCAGTCTTGGGGCGCACATTTTTGCGAAGTCAGCGTGGATGAAGAAATCGGACGTTTGCGGGTGACGCGCTGGGTGTCAGTGATGAATATCGGGCGAATTATCAACTCTAAGACAGTCGCCAGTCAAGTCCGTGGTGGCGTGATCATGGGTATTGGGCAAGCCTTAATGGAAGAGTGCCAGGTTGATCCAAACATCGGCTATCCCGTGGTTTATGACCTTGCTACCTATCACTTCCCAGCCCATGCAGATATTCCTCGCATTCAGGTGGCTTTCGTCGGCGAACCTGATTTCAACTTCAATCCAGCAGGTGTACGAGGTGTAGGCGAAATTGCGATCACAGGTGTTTCAGCTGCGATCGCCAATGCAGTTTACCATGCCACAGGTAAGCGCATCCGTGATTTACCCATTACACCTGAGAAGTTGATCTAAAAGGCATTGGGCATTGAGAAGAAGCTTTAGGGGCACTAACCCAAACTAAATTCTGCAAATTCTCTTTGCCCAAACAGCATGTTTCGGTCTACTGCGGACAAAATTTTATTATTGGCGTGTTGGCTATTTAAACAGCGAACAACTAATTGCGCGACATCTGCACGATTGATGCTACCAATAATCTGCGGATCTTCGGTTAAAACGCCATTACCTGTTGCTGGTTCTGACTTGAGTCCACCAGGACGGATGATTGTATAGGTGAGTTTACTGGCAATTAAGTGTTGTTCAGCTTTGTCTTTCTCAGCTAAAACTTTTCCCAGTACCTCTAAAACTTGGGGGGACGCAGCAACAACACTATTGCCAGCACCTATGGAAGATACAAGAATAAACTTTTGCACCCCAGCTTTAACTGCTGCATCGATCAGATTTCTATTACCAGGGTAATCCGGCCTTTCTACATCTGATGGTAAACCGCCAATTGTACTGATAACAGTGTGAATAGGTGCATCTGTCAGCATTGCCCGTTCTACATCGCCAACATTCAAGGCATCTCCCTGAACTACCTCAATACCAATTTTTTCTAGTTCAGCAGCAGTTGCTGCTGTTCTCAGGAGTGCTTTGACCTTTAGCTGTTGCGTTGTTAGGTATTTGGCAATTTCTCGACCAACACCGCGACTTGCTCCAGCCAGAAAAATATAAGATGCACTTGTCATAATAAAGTTAACTACTTACGCTCAAAGGATTCTATCAGAGGCTTGGCAGTATTTATTTAGCGGCTTGGAAAAAAGCACGAACTGTCATCTTTCGTCAAGCAATTATACTTAACCCAATTGTAGGAAGTATTTTAACAAGTAATTGTGTCAATCTAGCAAATAACTTTTCTTTGGATAAACTTATGGCTAAAAAATCTCAAAATAATCTAGAACAATACGAAGATGTCAGATTATCTGCTACCACCAGAATTTGGGTACTTACAGTCGCCATTCTCGGAGTTTGCGTTCCACTGTCAGCCGTTACTAGAAGCGGTGCTATTCTCCCTTTAGTTGCTATTGGCGGTGCAGCTGTTGGTACAGTTGCTGTTTGGCGTTCTGATGGGCAAAAATCAAAAACTAACTATTTGCAACAGCAGCAAATAGAACTGTTAGAGCGAAGATTAGCGAATTTAGAAACAATTGTTAGCAGTGATGACTTGAATTTGCAAATGAAAATTAAAGAGATTGAGGCAAGAGATACTTTTGGCGACTCCTCTGATCTAAGTACTATCCCCAGACAACCAAAACGCAAAGGTTAAAATTAGCCGAACTTTACCATTTACGCCAATTTAAGATAATTTCACCGAAAATCACTGTTACTAAGTCAGTCTAATGGAGGTATTTATTGACTTAACGTTGTCGCAACCTTTAAAATGCCTCTCTGATTAAACTTTCTTTTGCAGCTAGAAGTGTTTCCTTAGAAACAGTATCTTCTTATCCATCTCCGTTAGAATTGACTGACATCATTTAATTCTATATACTTCAACTGCATCAGTTCATGAAATGTCTAAGTGCTATCCATCTTTATCTTTCCCGGAAACATCTGCCAATGGCTGTGTTTTATTAGACTACTAAGATTACTGAATTTTTAATTAACTAAGGTTATAAACTTGAGTAATTGCATTGGTATAGTTTACCGTAGGTATGCAATAGTTTGCCGCAGGAATGCAGATGGATTGGATTAGCTTACTTAAAGCTCAACAAACTGACTTCCTTCAACGTGTGAAGAAACCTAAAACTTATGATTTATCTTTACTGGAAAGTCAAGTCAAAGGTTGTCACACTGAAATTATGGCTTTTTGGGGCGAGCCATTGGCTAGACTCCAAGAACTTTCTCGCCAACAAGCAGAAGTTCTCGCCAAAAATCCGCCGCCGATACCGCCTGAATATCCTGAGCCTCCTGACTGGACGATACCTTTCCCCAAATACTTCCAGCAACAAGCCCAAGATTATCTCCTGCGGGAAAAAATCGTTGATTTGGTGATAGCTGAACGTTTGGGGAAGTTGGTAAAAAAAGTGTCTTGTGATACTTTGCAAAACATGATTTTAGATGATGAGGGAAATTTGTGTAGCGAAAGCAAATTTTCTTATGTACTAAAAGATAATCCTCAGCTAAGTGTTCAAGTTTATGTTGCTGATGGAGAAAGTTTTAATGGTATTAAGAAAGACAAAATTAAGTGGTCGATTACTCAAGAAGATTTAAAAAATCACCAAGTATTAATTTTTCTATGTTTGTTTTATCCATCTACAGGTCAGTTAGGATACGAAAGACAAAGTATAATTACTGGCTTTTTACCTGCTAATCAAATTGAACTTACTGAACCAAAACTGTATATAAGTCCGAGTAACTTGTTGTATGCGGGGGGGTTGAGTTGGTATTTAGAATCACTTATTGGCAAAAAAGACACGTCACCAGTCATTAATGAGAAAGCGATCGCACATACAATACAGACTCTACCATCAGAGCATTGCCTTAAAGGTATAGTCGGTGATTGGGAATGCTGGCAGACTTTGCAAGGTCACAACAGGGGCATTAATTGTCTAGCTTTCAGTTCCGGGTGTAAGAATGGTAAAGCCTTACCCATATTGGCCAGTGGTAGTCGGGGAGAAACGAAACTCTGGGATTTAAGCAAGGGTGAATTAATAGAGACATTATCAGAGTATCCTTGGGTGATATCTGGGCTAGTGGATGAAGTGAATTCTCTGGCTTTTAGTTCAGATGGGCAGACTTTAGTGAGTTGTGGTGCAGATTCGACAATTAAGCTTTGGCACGTAGGCGCTTTAGACTTGATTGATATTTTGCACAAACATAATGGGGTAGTGCGGTGTGCTGCCTTCACCCCAGATGGCAGAATGTTGGCTACAGGTGGAGATGACAGAAAAATTCTATTTTGGGATTTGATGCAACGTCAGGTTGCGATCGCACTCTCTTTAGATGATACAGCTGCTCATTCCCTGGTTTTGAGTCGAGACGGGGAAACTCTGGTTACAGGTAGCTACCGCAAAATTAAAGTCTGGCGCACCTTACCCCAGACGGGGATAAAAAGTTTAAAGGACGCAGAACCACTGCATACCCTTATGGGTCATTCTCACATCGTTCGTTCCTTAGCGATTAGTGCAGATGGTAAAATGCTGGTGAGTGGTAGCTGGGATCAAACGATTAAAATTTGGCAATTGGAGACTGGGGAATTACTGCATACTCTGAAAGGACATAGAGATAGAGTATATGCGATCGCATTAAGTCCCGATGCACAAATTATCGCTAGCGGTAGTGCAGATAAAACTATCAAATTGTGGCATCTACAAACTGGGGAATTGTTGGGTACGTTTACAGGTCATGGCAATATAGTTACAGCATTAGCCTTCACTGCTTCCGGCGAGATGTTGGTTAGCGGGAGTTTGGATAAGACAATTAAAATTTGGCAACGCAGTTAATGGTAATTCGTAATTCGTAATTCGTAATTATCCAGTCTTTGAATTCTGTTGATGAGTCTTTAATACTCGCGAGAGAGTCTTTGATACTCGTGCGAGAGTCTTTGATACTCGTGCGAGAGTCTTTGATACTCGTGCGAGAGTCTTTGATACTCGTGCGAGAGTCTTTTATACTCGTGCGAGAGTCTTTGATACTCGTGCGAGAGTCTTTGATACTCGTGCGAGAGTCTTTGATACTCGTGCGAGAGTCTTTGATACTCGCCAGAGAGTCTTTGATACTCGCCAGAGAGTCTTTTATACTCGCCAGAGAGTCTTTTATACTCGTGGACAACAAACCCTAAAAACTCTTTGCGCCTCTTTGCCTTTGCGTGAAACTTAAAACTGTGCTTACAGCGTTTCACAAGTAGTCAGTGAAATTATATACAATAGCTTATCAGTTGCCTATACTCAATGATACCGAGTTAGAACTGACAGTTAAACAAGTTTTTAGCTGGTTGACTATGAGTTAAGTAATATAGCGGTTCTTAATTGAGTTTATTAATATAGACCTAACCCCAACCCCTTCCCTACTAGCATTGGGGAGTAAGATTCAAAGCCTCTCTCCTTTTAGGAGAGAGGTTTGGAGAGAGGTCAAAATCGATTGCATACAAATGAAAAGCCTTATACAGGTGCATTTTTACCAAATTAATGATGTTGGAGAATAGTCTATGGCGATGACGAAACTCTGGAAGTTTTTGCGAAACATTCAAGATTTAAACTGGACACAAGGCGTAGAGGTAACAAAGACTGGAGCCGAAGCAGCTAAAGCCGTGCTTGATTTGGCAAAAGCAATTAAAGAGCAAAAACCCAATGTTAAAAACCTCCAACCCTACGTAGAGCAGATTTCGTCACTATTAGATGTATTTAATTCTCCTCTCGGTCAAATTACCAAGGAAGTAATTCCCTTTGCACCAGTCGCCATTACCATCTTAAAGTTCATTATTGATGCAACCCACAAAGAGCCAAGTTTAGAAAACTGTGTGCTACTAGTTAGTTAGGCTGCCTACATAGATAGCTTTCAGGATATTCTCAAATAAGATTCGGAATTACTTCAAAAAATTGATCAAAACCGTGAAGCGTCTAAGACTTTAGCTTTGCAGATTCAGAAATTAGGTGAGCAAGAATTTAATGAGCGGGAAGTAAAAAAAGCCATCCTCTATTTTCACGAATCTCAACTAGCAGAATCATTTAATCAGATTTTACAGCAACGCTTGCAAGAAGCCGGATTATCCGAGGCAGAAGCAAAAACCTTCACTGAAAGGGTAGCGCGTCACACCGATGACAAGATGCAAGACGCATTGGTAGAAGTCGGAAAGAAAGCGGACAAACTTTGGAAGTGGTATAGCGCCGGAGGAAAAGAAAAGCTAGAGAAAAATCTGGATATTGAAGATTATTTGGAACAGGTAATTAAACCAAAGCCAGAAGAAAAGATTTTTGATGAAACCGATATTACCTTTCGGGATTTATATGTACCTTTGCAAGTCAAAGAGCTAGATGTCAAAGACGATGCAAATATTGACTTGGAAGCGTGGGTTAAGGCAATACTGAATCATGCAGAGGCGAAACAGAAAAAAGTTTTGTTTATTCAGGGTGAAGCCGGACGGGGGAAAAGTGTCTTTTGTCGGATGTTTGCCGATTGGGTACAGCGCGAATTGCATCCCAGCTTTACCCCAATTTTGATTCGGTTGCGAGATTTGCGCGTACTAAAAGATAACTTAACTGATACTTTAGAGAACTATTTACAACACCTTGATTTTGTCACCAGTGATTCCGGCTGGCTGACAGATAAAAATACTCGCTTTTTATTTTTACTGGATGGGTTTGATGAGTTGTTGCTGGAAGGACGAGCAACTGGCGGCTTGAAGGAATTTTTAGAACAGGTGGAGCAGTATCAAAAAGACCGCCTTTGTCATCATCAGTTTTTAGTTACCGGTCGTCCCCTAGCGCTGCAAGGAAATGAACGCTTCCTCTCACAAACTAAAAGCTTGAAGCGCGTCGAACTTCAGCCAATGAATAACTCGCTTCGGCAAACATGGCTGGAAAAATGGGCAATTGCGGCTCAAGTTAACAAGAGTGAGTTTGAAGAATTTTTGCAGGCTTGCCCTGATGAAGTCAAAGATAAACTAGCACGAGAACCTTTACTGCTCTATTTACTGGCACGGATGCACCGAGATAACCGTCTCAACGTCGAAATGTTTGCAGGCGCAGACGCTATTAAGGCAAAAATCCGCATCTATGATGAATCGGTAAAGTGGGTACTAGAAAAACAGCGTGATAGTGAAAATCAAAATGATAACTCCCGCTTGACTGGATTTGAGAGCGAAGATTTGCGACAATTTCTTACGGAAGCCGCGTTGTGTGTAGTGCAGTCTGGGAATGAATCTACGAGAGTGACGATGTTAGAAGCACGGCTCAAAGACAGCAACAACCCAGCTGCAAAGTTAATTCAGGATGCCAGACAGGAGAATGCCTCAGAAAAAAATCAACAAGATAAGCTACTCAATAACCTGTTGACGGCATTTTATATTAAACCAGCTTCAGGTGATAAAGGCGGCTCTGTAGAGTTTGTTCACAAGAGTTTTAGCGAGTTTTTATTCGCGGAACGGTTACTAGAAAGCTTTGTGGATTGGATAACCAAGGTAAGCAAGCGTCAGCGCGAAGAAGACTTAGTTAGCACAAGCACAATGGATGAGCATATTTACGATTTATTGGGGTATGGGAATTTAACGTTTGAGATTGTCGAATATTTGATGGGGTTGTTGGCTGAGAGTTCAGAATTTCACGATGTGGAACCCTTGTGTAGACTGTTCCAAAGATTAGAGAATTTCTACTTTCGTTGGTGCGATGGGGAATTTATTGATGCAGAAGATGTAAACCTGCCCCAGATGAAGAAAAAACAATTGCGGGAGCAATTACCAGAGCGAGAAAATCACTTGGGATTGCGTCAGGTGGATGTGTATACAGGGCTGAATGTGATGATTTTGCTTCTAGATTTGCATCGCTATGCCCAAAGAAAAGACGACCTCAAAGACAAAATCAGCTTTCACCCCTGCGGTGAACTTGATAGTAATGAATTTGGCTCACAACGCTTGCTCCGTATTATCGGCTATAGTCACTGCCTGAGTATCTCTGCTTTTTACCAGAACTTAAGATTATTTCTCAGTCATGCTAACCTCAGTCGTGCCAACCTCAGCGGTGCTGACCTCAGTCGTGCCAACCTCAGCAATGCCAACCTCAGCGATGCCTACCTCAGTCGTGTTAACCTCAGCGATGCCAACCTCAGCGGTGCAAACCTCAGCGATGCCTACCTCAGTTGTGCCAACCTAAGTCGTGCCAACCTCAGTCGTGTCAACCTTAGCGATGCCGACCTCAGCCGTGCCGACCTCGCTGGTGCCAACCTCACTGGTGCCGACCTCACTGGTGCTGACCTCAGCGGTGCCGACCTCAGCGATGCCCACCTCAGCGATGCCCACCTCAGCCGTGCCGACCTCAGTGGTACCGACCTCATCCGTGCCGACCTCAGCCGTGCCGACCTCAGCCGTGTCAACCTCCAAAAAGTTGTATGGAACAGTGACACAAAATGGCTCAATGCAATAAGGCTGCATGAAGCAGTAAACGTATCTCCAGAGTTAGCGCAAGACTCAGCTTTTGGGGCTACCTTTTCCTTCAGTCAGGGCATCAGTTGGGTGAGAAAAGGCAAAATTAAAGAAGCACAGGAAGCTTTCAAGCAAGCCCAAATATTTGACCCTAGTTTGAGAAACTCTGCTGAATTTCAAAATAGCATTTGCTGGGTTGGCTGTTTACACGGTTATGCTCAAGGTGTTTTCAAAATCTGTGAAAAAGCCGTTACCTTAGACCCGGACAATAAAGGCTATCAAGACAGTCGAGGGCTGGCTAGAGTTTTGACTGGCGACTTGCCAGGGGCATTAGAAGACTTTCAAGCTGCTGTAGACAGTGGCGCACTTGATGATTACTCAAATGATGTCAAGCAGCGACGGCTACGCTGGATAGAAGTACTGAAGTCAGGAAATAATCCCCTCACGCCAGAGGAATTGGAGAAATTGCGGCAGGTTGAAGACTAGGCTAATTAGTAATTCCCAGGACTTATGCAGCGATGATTGGTCATTGCGAGCCAAGCGAAGCAATCCCAGTCTTAACGAGATTGCTTCACTTCGTTCGCAATGACGAAAATATACGTTACCTTTACGTAAGTCTTGTGTTTATAACTTGACGATCGCACCCTCTGCCAAAATCTTTGTAAGTTAGCAATCAACTAAAATCAAACTAAAGCTATTGTCGAAGCGGTAGAAAAGGCTATGACGGTAACTACCTATAAATGGACAATTGAACGTTATCACCGAGCAATAGAAGCAGGGATCTTTGATGACCAACCCATTGAACTATTGCGCGGTGTCATAAACGAAGGACGCTAGGCGTAGCAAGCTTTAAGAGTAGGCGATGGCTCAATCCGGTTCGGATAAGGTTTTTTGATGACACGTCCTAGATTGTAAAGACGGCGATTTATCGCGTCTCTTGCCTTAACCAAACCGTATTGGGCGATCGCTAACCCACATAATTAAATCATCCCATCTATTCCACTCACTATGGCGATCGCAATTCAACCCCAACTAACTTTAGACGAATTCCTCAAACTGCCAGAAACTGAACCAGCATCAGACTTTATCAACGGGGAAATCATTCAAAAACCCATGCCCCAAGGTGAACATAGCTTACTCCAAACTACTCTTTGCCAAACAATTAACGGCATAGCTAAAAGCCAAAAAATTGCTTACGCTTTCCCAGAACTACGCTGTACTTTTAGCGGCGCTGCGATCGTCCCTGATGTGTATTGAGATTCTTTCCCCAGAGCAAAGGTTAAAAAAAGTGTTGAGTAAATTATTGCATTGTTCGCGCAATGGTAGTGAACTAGGCTGGTTAATCAACCCAGAAGACGAAAGTGTGCTAGGGATTTTTCATGGACAGCGATTGGAATTATCCGAAGGTGCTGAGAAATTACCTATCCTGGAAGGTATCGAGTTGGAACTGACTGTAGAACAAGTTTTTGGCTGGTTGAGTTTGACATAAAAAAGCGATCGCATTTCCCAAAGAAAGTTAGAAAGGATTGTATCTGTAGGTTTATTGTAGAAACTGGGCGGTACAGCGCAAATTCGTATGTACCATAAAAATTTGTATGCCGTACTTTTATGGAAAATCAACTAGGATTGGTTCTGAAACTGCTTTTACTCTCGGCTTTGTTATCAGCATTGATTAAGTATGCAGGGCCAAGTTTATCAATTCCGCCGACAGCAACCAATGCGCTGATTATAATATTCTTGCCGATTGTAATTATAGCGATCGCGCTACTGTGGCGATTCCAAGCACAGAAACAAAATTAACTTAAACCATTTACACACAAGTGACTAAAATCAGCTAACCTAGCTGAATTACAACAAAATTGCATCTCGCCAACCGTTGGGAGTCAGCCTGTGAAACTCGGTCAATGGATCGGCTTAATCGCCATAGTTCTTTCTTTATACATCCTGTGGCAAATTCGGGAAGTACTTTTGCTCGTGTTTGCCGCAGTTGTATTAGCCACCACCTTAAATCGGCTAGCGAAACGCTTCCAACGCTCAGGTATGAAGCGTGGATTCGCTGTCCTTCTCTCAGTAGCTATCTTTTTTGCCGGAATCGTGGGTTTTTTCTGGCTAATTGTGCCACCTTTTGCCCAGCAGTTTCAAGAACTAACCTATCGGGTTCCCCAAGGTTTTGGACGCTTTAATAGTTGGCTTGACGGTCTGAGAAGCCGCATTCCTACTGAATTGGTTCCTTACATCCCAGATTTAAACAGCCTGATCCAACAAGCACAGCCCATCGCCAATCGGGTATTAGGAAACTCCTTCGCCTTTGTGTCTGGCTCCTTGGAAATTGTCCTCAAGGTTTTACTAGTGCTAGTTTTAACAGGAATGACATTAGCCAATCCTGTGGCTTACCGCAAAGTCTTTGTGCGGCTTTTCCCCTCATTTTATCGGCGACGAGTCGAAGGGATTTTAGATCAATGCGAAGTCTCTTTGGGGGGATGGGTAATAGGCGCTCTCATTGCTATGGGTGTAGTCGGGTTGATGAGTGTAATTGGCTTATCTGTTTTGGGTGTAAAAGCAGCACTTGCTTTAGGGGTTTTGGCAGGATTTTTGAACTTAATTCCCAACCTCGGGCCAACGCTGAGTGTAGTACCAGCAATGGCGATCGCTCTGTTGGATGAACCCTGGAAAGCAGTTGCTGTCTTGATTATCTACTTTTTTATTCAACAGATTGAAAGTAATTTCATCACGCCGATTGTCATGGCGCATCAAGTTTCATTGCTACCTGCTGTAACCTTAATTTCCCAGTTATTTTTCGTAACTTTCTTTGGCTTTTTAGGATTATTTCTAGCACTACCTCTAACTGTTGTCGCTAAAATTTGGGTGCAAGAGGTATTAATTAAAGATGTTTTGGATCAATGGGGAAATAACCATAGAAAAGAGACTGAGTTTGTGATGGTTTCTGAATCTCCTGAAGTAGATGACTATTGGACATCAGAAAGTCCTGATATTAAAAAGGAGCGACCGATTGATCATGATATCTTGCAAAAAGAAGATTAGTTATAGCAAGGGACTGGAGACTAGGGACTGGGGACTGGGTGAAAAGCCTTTTTGTGTCTAAGTTTTATCATCTGTTAATGTTCTAACCACCTTCGGGAATAACACTAATTAGCGATCGCTTTCCTACTCTTGGGGGAAACCGAAAATCTGGGATAGTGCCGTACCCTCAGGAATAACACACTTGAAAAAACTAGGTTTTTAGGACTTGTGTGTACACCGTAGTATTTTTTGTATTTCTTACTCTAAGGTTGCTTTGAGAGAATCGGTTCTGGTGCAATATCATCTAAATGGATCTGACCTAACAAATGCCTCCACTCTGCTTGCAGTGTTGCATCTTCAGGATTTTTCTGACGCAGTTGAGCCAGTATCGTCAGTGCGTCGTACCATATCCCGTTTTCAGCATAGATAGCATAACGCTTTAGAAGTTCTGGTGTTTGTAGCTTTTTGACTACGGTTGGATTTAGTTCGACGCGGACAATCACCCCTTCGACGAAAGTCGGGGGCGAAATCGTTTGCTTATTACAGTTAATTGTGAAAAACCAGCGATATTGTTTGTTTAGTGCCAAAGCAGGAACTGTGGAAGGTAGAGAAACGCTGATGACTCCTGGTTTATCAGGTAGAGCGATCAGTGGGCGGTAAATATCGTTAGAGTCCTGATCTTGCAGCACAAATTCAACTTCATAGGGCGAATTTTTGGTATACGGCATATAGAAAAACCAATTTGGGCGTTCTAGGGTTGTCTGTCCCCAGACATTGATCACTTCATCTGACTCAGTAAAGGGTACTAAAGCAGTCAGCTTGGGTTTAGTAAGTGGACATGCCGGCTCACCACGCTTCGCTCCACCACGAACCCGACCTCCAGGAGGAGGGCCAGGTGGAAGTGGAGGTAGATTAAAGGTTGTGGCTTCAAGGGTCGTTTTAGCATTACGATCGCTAAGTGAAGAACTAAGAGTTGGTTTTGCAAAAACTGGAGTCAGGCTAACTAGTAAACTGGTGCAGCTAAAAGCTACTACTACAAATAGTTTTATCGGTTGTGAATTTGACTTCATAAAAACCTTCCCTTAAGTATGTAAACCTTGTAGATTTAGCTGCTGGTTATCCAAAAATTTCATAAAAAAATCTTTCTTTATTCCCTATTCGCCACCCGAACTTTTGTTTTTGAATTATAAATTGACATCAAGGCAACCGTAGCTACCAACGACAAAGCTGAAGGTATAAACGGCACCCAAGCACCCGAAATTAATAGATTAAAGCAAATTATATACAGAACACTAAAGGTAATACTGATTGCCAATGCCAACCAACGAAATGAAAGCTTTGGCCAAGCTAGGACTCCCCCTACCAAAGACCAGCCCCAAATCCAGACCACCTCAACCCATAGTGACCAAACCCGCAGCAACGGCCGCCCATTCTGGACAGCACTGAGGATCTGGCTCACCATATGCGCTTGTACCAACACTCCTGGCATTTGCTCATACGAGTTTACTCCGTAAGGTGTACGCCAGGTGTCTAGAGAATCCTCTTTTGCCGTAACACCAATCAAAATAATTCGATCTTTGATAGCAGTAGGGTTAACCGGGTTAGATAAAAATTGTGTTAGCTTTATCTGCTCGGCTATCTGTTTTGAAGAACGGTAGTTGAGTAAGATTTGACCACCATTGGTATCAATATTTTGATAGCCGCCAGTGCCAAACTTCAGATTTGAAAAAATAGTCTTACCCAGCTGCAAATTCCCTTGAGGGGTCAACTTTGGTTGAATTCCTAAAGGTCTCAGATAGCGAAAGGCCAGTTCTACACTGAATGCATAGGGAGCAAGACACAACGATGTAGGCTCTGGGTTCATGAACAGGAGATGCCGACGCATAACTCCATCACGATCTTCAATAAAGTCGCTGAATCCTAGATTTGTTGTGGGGATTTCTGGTGGTGGCCTTTTACCTCGGATATTTACTGTGCCATCGCTCCCCTTACATACGCCAATCAAGTTCTGAGTTTTTTGCAGACGAGTAATTAAATCTGGTTGTGTGGCTTTAAAATCACGATAGAGATCCAAGCCGATCGCGCGAGGTTGGTATTGATTCAGTTTTGCCAGTAGTTTATTGAGTGATTTTTCGGAAATGGAAACTCCGATCAAGGAATCGCCATTTTGTTTTTGAGTCGCCAAATCATCATCATCAATTGTAATTACCAGCAGACGCGAATCTGGTTCTTCTGCGGGGCGCGATCGCATCATCTGGTCAAAGGCTTGCATCTCGCTACTTTCCACCAATCCTAGCCATCTCACTCCACAAACCAAGGCTGTAATCGCCAAACTCGATAACAAGGTTATCGTAAATCTGCGTTTGTGAGATAAAGCTAAATTCGGTATATCTTCAGTTTTTGTAGACCTTAATTCATGCCAAGTGGGTGGTATCTGGGCTGGATTTTGGCAAATCATTGGTAGCCAAGTTGCACAGGGAAATCGATCCTCAAGTCCTTGCAATCGTTCCCGCCCTTGGCGTACTGCTTGATATAAAGACTTCCCATTAGCAAAGCCTTTGAGAAAATACTGTAAAAACTCCTTAGCAACCTGGTCTGGAACCGGTTCGCGCATGACGATCATTTGAGGAATTTGCAAATCAGCTAATTCTCGCGCCAATCCCAATCCATCACAGGAGTTGAATATAGCTAGTTGCAAACCGTTTTCAATGGCTTTCCTAAGAGCGTACTTTAACTCGCCAATGGTAAGGCTATCAGTTTTATTCAGGTAAATTCGTCCGCTTTCTCCATCTTTATTACTGGAACTGTGCCCAGCGAAGAAGAGAATATCCCAGTTTTTTCCCCAGAGATGGTCAGTCAATTCCTTACGTTGTGGTTCTACCAGAAAGCTGACGTCTGCATTAGCACACTGTTGTAGTAAAGCTAGATCAGCCTGGGTGTCAATCCCCTGACTATTGCCGACAATTGCTAAAATGTTGACTAATTTATTTGGAGTGCGTGGCTTGTGAATGCGATCGTAGGATGGTGAAGAAAGGGCGATTTCAGCCTTGGGATAGCGTTCTAACAAATCCCACAAATGCCAGGGTAATAGTTGCAATTGGCTATTTTCTGTTTGCAGAATCACCCGCACTTCTTCGGTGGACGACAATCTTTCTAACCATTTTTCCCTCAAAGGGCGAAACTCCTCTGCTCGCAGCCAGGTATTAAAACGTGCCCGCAAAATATGGGAAGTGTTTTCGCAGTCTTGAATCATCGATACATTCGTCACCTGCATTTGGTCAGCATGGAGGCGATAACGATTGCCTATCTGCCGATAACTAAACTGCCAATGACTGTAATAGAGGGGCATTTCAGGGAATGAAGGTAGCCTCCCCGTGATTTCTGTTGCAGCACGCTCGTGTTCTTCACCAATTTGGAGAGTAACAGCAAACCCCTGCTCAAAACTACCCTCTCCGAATTTCAGAACCACTAACTTACCCATGACTGTGACTAATCTCCCTGTGCAAAATCATGCCCTGTTCTAAGTCTCATAACAAGCTCCACAATCTTTTACAGACCTTTTTAAAAATCTCCAAAAGTCGGCTTGAATTTTTCACCTTTAATTTTTAATTAACCAATTACTACTTAATAAATTACCAACGAAGAAGGAAGATAGCTATATGTTTCAAATCCGAAAATATTCGGTAATGCTAATATCATTAATAGCTACCTTAACGCTAAATTGCTCTGTAGGTTCCCCGCGAAACTGCAACTGAATATAATTGTCTAATTTTCTCGATTGAGCATTTAGAAATACTGCTCCCGAACTATCTAGAACAGTGAGATTAACTCCTGGGGGTAAGTAGATTTGATTCCCAGTGGCGTGCAATTGAAGACGAACACTAGTTTGTTGATCTTCTTCTATGCTGATTTCCACAATCAACATGACGGGTTGGTTGAGAATTTGGATACCTAAATCAATCAGTTTTGCCCGTTTAGTAATTGATTCTGGTTCGTTAAGGGTATTTAGTTCCAAAGTTTCAATACTGCGAAAGGCATAAGCTGGTCTGAGTTCCGGCAAGTTCCACAGAGATTCAATAGTCTGCCAACCTGCCTCAAATATACCAGCAAACCACTGATTTAAATTCACTAGTGAACTAACTGGGGATTGGCGCAGTTGACTCAGGTGGTCGATAAACGCTTCCAATGGTTGCAGTTGTTCTAAAGGCAGTGTTTCAGTTGCGACACTAGGCATAAAACCAAGCAGCCTCGCTTCTTGGAGCGATTCATCAAATTGAACTACTAAATAACCTACCCGTTCTTCCCAGGTTTCTGGAGGAATGGAACATATCTGCTGGTGTTCCTGCACAGGGCGACACTCCAGGCGACCAACTGAGGGCACCTCTAAGTCAGCTATATTCCCACAGAGGCGCATGACACAGTTCCAGCTGTCACTAGCTTGCAGGTCAGTAGGAATATCCATCATTTCCAAGTAGTCATTCACCACCCACACAGCCAGCGTATTCAGCCGAACTTGTTCTGCTTTTTCAGGATTTGGCTGCTGGTTAGCAAATTGCTGGGCAGTTATGCTAGCTGATTGGGAAATCGGTAATGTTAAAGCGAAATCGTCTAGCTGATAAGTGGAGTTATTCATAAGTCAATCCCTAGTGACCAATGCTGCTATATACATATCACCCGCATTCACTAAATTTATGCCACAAAATAGAGAATGATTATTGGAAAATTGGGGATTGAGAGGTTTGAGGTTCTGAGGTGGATGAAGGGAGTTCTTAAAGAGATGAATGAGTCTCTAATTTTCTTTGTTCCCAGTTTCCAATCCCCAAATCACAGCCAATTGCCAATCAACACATAGGCAGACCAAAAGCTTGGCGCTCTGTAGTTGGGATGTTTCACCAGTTGTAACTGGGCAAGTTGGACAGCTTTGGCTTTGGTGATTTTGCCACTGTTGAGTTTTTGATAGAAGGCGCTAACAAACATTGCTGTCGATTCATCATCAATCTGCCACAGCGAGGCTATGGTACTGCGTGCCCCAGCTCGGACAGCTGCTCCTGCAAGCCCCAGCGCTGCACGCTTGTCTCCTGTTGCTGTTTGGCAAGCACTCAAAACTAATAGTTCTACTATGGTTTTACCCTGACTGCTGAAGAGAGTATCAAAATCCTTGACATTGATCTCACCATCAAAATCCAAAATAAAAGTCTCTTCAAGGCGGGAACTAAACTGACCGTGGGTTGCTAAATGCACTATGTTGAATGGAGCATCACCAATTTTACTCTCTAAATTCTTTTTCTTAAAATCTTTATCTAGTAGGCTAGTTGTCGAGATTCCGGCTTTGCTAATCCCATTGAATTCAGATTCGATCGCAAGCAACGGTGCAAAGTTGGAAAAACCTGGTGGCGGCTTAGTCAGTCCTGCGGTTAACGCTCTTAGTTGCTGTTTTACCAGTGGTTTAGGGCTGAGGAGTTGCAGACCGACGCTCAGAGCAATTGCATATTTCTCTACCAAGTATTTCTTGCCATCATAGAGAACTGCCATTGGTAAATTGCGTAACGGCCCATCTAAGACGAACACTAAGGTATCTACCCGACTTTTTTGCAATTCTGACTCAATCGGTTTTAGTAGCCAGTTATAAACTTGGTGCGAGTGGGTTTGGACGGCTTTGGTAGCGGTGGGATCAACAAGATTTTTTTGCAGTTCTACTAAGAGTTTCTCTACTTCTGGGCGGGAAATCTGAGTAGTGTAGCTTTGCAGGGGTTGTTTGGGAATTTTGACAATTACCTGGAGTTCTTTTTGAAGAATAATCGGATAGAGGATGGCAGCCGTGGCATTTTCTTTTTCTACCACTTGATCGAGGGCTACTCTCTGACCTTGCAGGCAAGCTTCCTGGAAGAAGTTGTCCAATTCTGCTAGTCGGAGTGCTTCAATCCGCTCTCGTGCTTTCTCCAATATTTTTTCATCTGATTTTTCTTTTTGGGATTTCAGTAGTAACTCTACTGACTCTCGGTAGACGGGTTCTACGCTGTCCCGGAAGGTGAATTGCACATCCTGATTCACTACATTACTGACTATTAAATCTCTGCGGACAGACTCAAGAGTTTCCACAGCAAGATCGTATGCCCTAATTGCACCATTAATATCTGTTTGTGCCCGGAGCAATCTACCTAACTGCCATTCCAAAGTATAGATAATTTCTGGTGCATTGCTGCTCTGTGCCAAAGCTAATCCTTGCAGGGTCAGGTCTTGCGCTTTTGACCACTGTCCGGTTTCTTCGTACAAACCGCCTAAACTTTTCAGAGCATAGGCTTCTGCCCGCTTGTCCTCTAAACTACGGGATTGCTGGATGGCCCTAGTGAGTAATACTGTCGAGTCTTTTATGCTGAATCCAGAGTAGTAATTCTGACTAGATGTTGGTAACACACCACTATTGATTTTTAAAATACTTTGTGAGTAGTTAATTTGAGCGTAAATAGTAGCACGGCTGAGGGGGAGTTGATCGAGTTGGGACTCAATCAATGGTGAGAGAGTATGAACCTCTGCCCATCGTTGATCTTCAATGAGTAGACTCAGTTGATTGAGTTGCGCTTGGACTTTTGTCAGGGGTGAAGGAGATGCTGTGACTGTTCGTTGATAATAAGCGATCGCCTGTATGTTATCTTGTTTTTTACGAGCATAATTCCCCAGACTGAACAGACTTGCCGCAATATCAGTGTTTGATTTCAAACGTTGAGCAATCATCAGACTTTCTTCTAGCGCCTGGTATGAGTCTTTCAAATTCCCCACTACCAAAAGGGCATCACCGAGCGATCGCAAACTCACTGTCTTTTCTCTAGAGTCTGGTTGAGATTTTAACGTCTGACTTATCTCTTCGAGTGTTTTCACAGCCCGAGGGTAAAGTCCTTGGCTTCGCAACGCCTGTGCTTGATTGATTAGCGATCGCACCACACCGCTTTGATCATCTGCTTGCCTGTAAATTTTTTCCGTCTGCCGCCAAGTTTCTAAAGCCTCCTCAGCCTGTCCCATTGTTAGTTGGAGACGACCTTGAATATCCAGTGATTGGGCAAATATTTTTTGCAGATTTTGGTTTTGATCCTGTTGTTTGAGCAAATTTAAGCTCTCTGTAATTGCCTGCTGTGCCTGACTCCATACACCCAGTTGCTGGTAAGCTAGGGAAAGATTACTTAGTGTTACTGCCAGACTGAGGCTGTTCTTTTGCTGCTTAGATGCTTGGACAGCCTGTTGTAACACTTCTATCGCCTTGGCAAAGTTCCCAGCCTTATATAAAATTTGGCCCTGCTCTAATAGTAAGGCGGGGTCAGCGGCCACAGCCAACGACATAAGACTATTAATTGGTAGTTGGGATGATAAATTAATTGAGCCAGGAACTTTTGCCAGTACGGGTGAACTAAGGATGCATAGCAAAGCTATTAGGAAGTACAAAGGCAAACGCAAAAAGCGAGCTAGCGTGGTTTTCTGCCAACACCCTGGCTGCTTTTGCCTTTTAACTTTTACAAAATTCGCGCCAAAAATCGTAGTTGGTTTAGTCACAAGCATGACAAAAGGTAAGTGATAACCAAGAACGCACAGGATTAACTGTAGGTGTTTGAGCTATCAGGGTAATGTTACCATTGACATCCATTACTTATCTCTGAGCCTTCCACAATCTTATTTTTCGTGGGTTGGATGAGATTTTACTGGCTAAATCTCTTTAGGCAGACTCTACGAATTATTCTGGTGATCCCAGCTTCAAATCCGGCTCGGATCGTTTTAATCGAGTCAGCATCCTCAATTTCTACCCACATTCTTTTACCAGCTTGCCAAGTTCCCGTAAAGATAGGTGTAATTTGGACTTCAGTTGTACCTAGCGTAGGCATAGCCCGTCGGAGACATCGCTTTTCCATAACTGCTTCCTAATTCATTCCCTTGGATAGTTTCACACTTTATCGGTCTTAGGTTGAAATTAAATTAGAGTTACAGTAGATGCTGATGGAATCGACCACAACTTTTCATGCTCTCAAAGAATGGGCAGTCGCCATAAATGCTTTGGAAAATGGCAAAACAATTATGTTGCTCCGCAAAGGCGGTATCCATGAACGAAATGGACGTTTCCAAGTTGCCCACAAACAAATTTTGCTTTACCCTACTTGTGAACATCAACAAGCTTTCATGCTGAAAGCAGAGTATGCCAATCATGTTTATCCAGTAACATCATGTTGGCATCCAGAAACAGTTCGCATCGGCAGTTGGGCCGAAATTACGGATATTTTGCCAGTTAGTGACGAATTTATTGTCAACGCCTTGCTTCCCTTCCATATTTGGAACGAGCATTGTATTAGCGATCGCCTCAAATGGAAACCACGCCAGCCGCTTTATATTCTCCTCTTGCGGACATATCAACTACCTCAACAAGAAATTCCCTACCATCCTAAATACGGCGGTTGCAAGTCATGGATTGATTTAGATCAACCAATTAACTTGCAAGGAGCAAAACCAGTTTTGTCTGACTTTGCATACACTCAATTAGTAGAGACAATTCGCGGCATTGTCGGCGATAAGTTGTATGCTCCATCTTTCTAATAACCCAACTTGCTGCCCAGATCCCCGACTTCTTGAAGTCGGGGATCTAAATCTAGGTTAAGTAACGCCATTCTACCCTACAGTTAATTTTATTTTTACTTTATAAATAATCTTGCTTTTAGATAAATACGGGATTATGTCTGGTCATCAAACGGACGATTCAAACAACAAGCATTACTGTTAGATTTTATCAAACAGAATAGAGCCGTCAGTCGTCATAATTCAGCAATGTTTTCTGTACGATAAGAGCGGATGAATAAACGGGTTTAAAACCCCCACTGAAATATTGCTGACCCCTGAATTCGGACTTCTGAATTCTTCTTCAAATTGTTTGCTCGTAGTGTTTAATCAGCATAACTTTATAAGTAATTTCTCAAATCTGCGCTTATGTAATACCAATTCTCTATGAAGATGCACTTAATTATTAAACGAACCGCCAAGTGCGCCAAGTACGCCAAGGCAGAAGGAGTAATCATTAAGTGCAAGCTCACGGAGAATTGGTATAAGCAGAAATACAAATAGTCTGATTGTAAACTCTAGCTAAAATAGTAGTTATTGTTACACACACTCATCAAAAGCGCGGATAACATTAGAAAAATCTCCCCTAAAAGGAAGGTGAAGGAAAGCTGTTGATCTTTGTGTCTTACAGCAGCTTTATCAGGGTATGACTTGTTAAGTAATTATCCTGTAGTGGATAAAACTTAATTACATTTTGTCTAAAGTATTAGGCAAAAAAGTACTCCACAAAGGTGAGATATGGCTTAACAAAATTCTGCCATTCTGCATTAGTTATTAGCTAAAAGCAAAGGAGTTTGCAATGCATCGACAAATGTGCTGGTTACCTAAGTCTGGTGGCGACGGAGAGAAAATTTTGTATTTGCAGGCAGAACCCAATCAGCCTTGGCGTCCCTACACAGCTTTTGGACATTTTTCAGTCCCAGATTATCAAATACCAGGTGGTTCTAAAGGTTGGGCAACTTATCAAAAACTTCTCAAAGCAGGTTGGACACTAGTACCTAGCACACGGGCAAACGAGTTTGGCGGCAGTAGCTACGCAGAGTCAACAGTTCAAAATCAATAGAGAGACGCGATTAATCGCGTCTGTACAGGAGTTAGAAGTTATTATTCTCCTCGTCTGGCTCACAAGCCTTTTGGGGAACCTTCACCGCGAGGATCAGCCGCCCCTTCTAAAGTTCCATCTGCTGTAACCGCGATCGCGTTACCATTACCCCAAGGAGCAGTTTCCTTAATTTTATGCCCCCGACGGCGTAAGTCTTGCACAGTTAGAGCATCCAAGCCCCAAGATTCGACGCGCAACTCATCGGGAAGCCATTGATGATGTATGCGTGGAACAGAAACAGCCGCACCAACATCCATATTGTATTCCAGCACATTCAGGATCACTTGCAAAACCTGGGTGATAATGGTGCTACCACCAGGCGCACCTGCTGCCATACGGAAATGACCATTTTCTGTGACAATTGTGGGAGTCATGCTGGATAGGGGAGTTTTACGGGGGGCAATGCTGTTGGCATCGTTACCAACCAAACCAAAGGCATTAGGCACTCCTGGCGCAGAAGCAAAATCATCCATCTCATTGTTGAGGACAATTCCAGTTCCCGGTGTCACCACACCAGCACCAAAAATCAGGTTAACCGTGAAAGTCAGACTTACGGCGTTGCGTTCTTCATCCACAACAGTAAGATGAGTGGTTTGGGGAGATTCATACCGAGTCGCGTGCATTTTCAGAGATTGAGCAGATAACGGAATGATATTTTCTCCTAAACTCTGATTATTAGCTTGACTAAAACGTTGTAATATCTTTATATCTACTGGCTTGACCTCGGTTGAGGGTCGAGCCACTTGCATATTAATTTCTTGACGGCGTTTTTTGGCGTAAGCTGGACTGAGCAGTTCTTGTACAGGGACTTTGACAAAATCTGGATCGCCTAAATATTCTGAGCGATCGGCGTAAGCAATCTTCATTGCTTCTACCATTAAGTGGATAGCATCGGGATGATGCCATCCTAAAGATTTTAAATCGGTGTCACCGATAATATTTAAAATCTGCAATAGATGAACACCTCCCGATGAAGGTGGTGGCATTGAGCAAATTTTAGCTTTACGAAAATTGCCACAAACGGGAGTGCGCCAGATTGGTTTATAGGCTTTCAGGTCTTCTAGAGTAATTAAACCGCCATTTTTTACCATATCAGAGGCGATCGCCTGAGCAATACTTCCGGTGTAAAAACTTTGGGGATTTTGGGCAATTGCTGTTAAGGTGCGTGCCAAATCACTCTGTACTAGCTTCTCACCAGATTTGTAAAATTCGCCGTTGTGAGTGAAAATTTCCCGCAGTGCTGGATTCTTGAGAAGCGCTTGCTTGTAGGATTGGTTTGTTTGCAGAGAACGCCAAGTTGCTACATCGCCAATAACAAAGCCAGATGCAGCGAGTGCGATCGCAGGCTTCACTACCTCTTGCCAAGGTAGCTTACCATAGCGACGATGCACTTCATAAAGTCCCGCCACCGTTCCTGGTGTGCCTACTGCTAAATAACCATTGATACTTGCATTCGGACGCACCTTTCCTTCTGCATCCAGATACATATTTTTTGTGGCTTTCAGGGGGGCGCGTTCCCGAAAATCTAAAGCTTTCATCTCCCCAGTTTTCTCAGAATGCATCAGCAAAAATCCGCCGCCGCCGATTCCGGCTGAAAAAGGCTCAACTACCGAGATTGCAAAGGTTGTGGCTACGGCTGCATCCACTGCATTACCACCTTTGCGTAACATCGAAATTCCCGCTTCACTTGCTAGGGGATGGGCTGAAACTACCATTCCCTTTTTGCTGTGTAGGGGTATAGTTAAGGCGGCTGATGCGACTTGGCTGTAAAGTAAGACGCCCAAAGAAAAGATTGCGTAGGCAACCCGTTTTGATTTAGCAACAGTAAGCATTTTTATGGCATTTTGTTTGATATTTATTAGCCTAGCGTTAAGGTAGGCATTTTATCCGCTGCTTGTTAGTTACGCAGTTGCAGAGCGATCGCTAAATTCTGTCGAAATTTGTTCTATGTTTGTTACCATTAATTCGTAAGAGCATTATAATTTTATTCAATTTCCTAATTTTCCTTATCGGCTGTTTCTGATGATGGAAGCAATCGGAAAAATGTTTGCATAAGTAATTCCAAATAACTTTTTAATGTATCTAGGACTTACGCACACTCTACGAATTCTCGGCGCTCTTGGCACGGCAGTTGCTTCAAGTCGGCAGAGCCGCCCAACGCACTGCCTCGTCTTGGCGGTTCGATAAATTAAGCGAAGTTGGCAATTTTTGCGTAAGTCCTAGTATCTTGTAATCAACTGGCTAACTGAAATGGGTGAAACAGCCGAATATGGATACCGTAATTACCCCAGAAAGAATTGAGTTACCACCTGGCGCGGTGTTGAAACTGTTGGGAGACTGGCAAGACTATCAAGTATTGAGTCAGCAACTAGGCGATCGCTCCTCGCCTCGGATAAAATATCGACCTGGAGAGATTTTGCTGATGGCACCGTTACCTGAGCATGGAAGAGATGCGAGCTTGCTGGCATTGATAGTAATAGCTATACTTGACCACTTAAACCGCATATACGACTCATTTACGCCCATTACCATGAGCTTGCCAGAAATTAGTGGTATTGAACCAGACTATTGCTTTTACATTGAAAATTGGAAAGCAGTAATAGGCAAAAAAAGAATTGATTGGCAATCAGATCCACCACCAGATTTAGCAATTGAAATAGATGTGACAAGCTACACCGACATTAATGATTTCTTACCTTATCGAGTGCCAGAGGTCTGGATATTAAAGAGTAATCAGTTATTAATTTATAGATTGCTCTTAGAAACTTATGTGCTTACAGAAAGCAGCTACTTTCCTAACGTTAGAGAAATTGTGCAGCAATGTCTCCAAATAGCAAACGAGCAAACAACAAGTGAGGTCATTAGGTGGTTAAAGAACTTTTTGCGTGGACAACAGTAGACAGGCGTTAAGCTGTAGTGTTATGGCTTCGGTAACGCACCATTTCAAGTTTTCGGTGCGTTACGCTAACGCGGTAACACACCCTACACTATCTTCTAACTATTTGCGCCTACTTACTTATCCTTGAGATTAACCTAATCCCTTAGATTTGCGAAACTCGCGCACAACATCTTTAATATCTTGCAATTCACCCTCAACTAAATAGTTTAATTGCCGCATTTCATCTGCCGAAATCTTTCCGGCAAGTTGAGCGATCGCTTTTCTTAATTCAGGATATTTTTTTAAAGTTTCTTGTCGGACAATTGGTGTAGCTTCGTAAGGTGGAAAATATTTTTTATCGTCCTTTAGTACAACTAAACCCAAGCGAGAAATTTGTCCGTCAGTGGAATTACCTGCTACCATATCCACCTGTTTTTGAATCAAAGCCCGATATATTAAACCCAAGTCCATGATTTGGGGTGGTTTCGCAAAACGCAAATTGTAAGTTTTAGCTAATCCTGGAAAACCATCTTCCCGTTCTAAAAATTCGTAGCCGAAACCGCCACGCCACTGTGGTGTATATTGAGTAGCTTGAGAGAGAGTTTGAATGTTGTAGCGTTTCGCATCATTACCCCGGACAATCATCGCAAAAGTATTTTCAAAACCCAAGCTTGGCATTACTTCCAGATTGAATTGTTGGGCATAAGCTTGCTTTAATCTTTCATAAACTTCTTTAGGATCATTAACTGCTTTTTGCTTTAAAATTCCAGTAAAAGCTGTACCTGTATACTCAATATATGCATCAATTTTGCCAGCAGTAATAGCGCTATGACAAACAAAAGAACCACCCAAACGGAAACGACGATCCACTTTTAAATTAGTTGTTGTCTCAATTTGCTGTGCTAAAAGTTCACCTAAAATATCTTGTTCAGTAAAATCTTTGGAAGCTACGATAATATTGCCATTGCTGCTACTATTTAAATTTGGTGTGCAGCTAGTGATTAGCAGTAAAAAAGCAAAAGTAAAAAAGCAAAATGTTAAAAATCTTTTCATTAGAGACCATTTATAAATTCAATCTTAAGTAGCTTACAGCAGTTTCCATGTATTTGAAGCACATCTATCGTAGGGGCACAGCATTGCTGTGCCCCTACCGCGTGGTCTATTTACCTGAAAATAGCTGTAATGCACCGCTATATAACATGGTGCGTTAGACGCATAATATCATTTGTATTCTGGATACTTTTACGTCAGTGAATCTTGAACCAGGAACATTCTTAGACAAAAAGGCTCTGAAAAGTTATGGTAAATCTTCTGTTTCATGAAGGTAAAATGAAACAACGACCTCCAAAAAATAAATCTCTTATGGGGTGGGCATCTTGCCATTGGTGTCAACTTAAGCAAAAACTCCTTTAAAATCTCGTTAAGAGCCTCTGGCTGGAAATGCTCTCTCATTGCGGTGCCGCTAGTTTTGAGGCAGAGCCTCTAATTAGGCATTCCCAGTCTCTGACTGGGAACGAGATGAAGAGACAATTTCTAAAAGCTGATTTTAGACTGGCTTTTATCTTAAGTTGACACGTATGGCCCTGCTGGCTCCCCTAAAGTAATTTTATTTTTATTTTATAAATGACCTCTAACTTGCTTAATTTTTAATTTTTAATTTATTCTCTAACCAGCCAATTACAAAGTCAGCCAGTAATGCAATTCCCGCCGCCGGAACTGCACCAGCTAAAATTAACTGATCATTCACTACTGATATGCCGCGAAAAATAAACACTCCTAAACCACCAGCACCAATTGCTGCTGCAATGGTTGCAATCCCAATGGCAATTACCGTTGCTACCCGCACACCTGCCAAAATTACTCCCATTGCTAAGGGAATTTCAACTTGCAATAACAATTGTTTATCTGTCATCCCCATTCCTCTCCCAGCTTCCCGAATAGCCGGATCGACGCTAGTAATCCCTGTATAAGTGTTACGAATTATCGGCAGCAAGGAATATACAATCAGGGCAACAATTGCTGGGACTGCGCCAATTCCGCCAATTATAGGAACCGGAATCAGTAAGCCAAACAGTGCCAAACTAGGAATAGTTTGCAGGATATTTGCTATGCCGAGAATTGGTTGGCGAAGATAGGTTTTGCGTGTAATCAAAATACCTAAAGGAATGCCTATAAGTATGGCAATTCCGATCGCGATTCCTACTAAAAATAAGTGTTCTAGAGTATGCTGAAGAATTTCTGGGGCATACTTAACGAGGAAGAAATTTTTCATAAGTTGTCTTGGAAGGAACGCAGACATTGAAGAAAAGCTAGGCTTTCTGGGTGTTGCGATCGCATAAATTCATCTGTTGTCCCCAATACTACCAATTCTCCCCCATACATTAAACCAATTCTCGATGCCAAAACCAAGGCTTCTTGAATATCGTGGGTGACAAACACAACTGTCTTGCCTAACTCCTGCTGCAAACGCCGAAACTCTTGTTGAAGTTCTAGCCGCGTAATTGGATCGAGTGCGCCAAAGGGTTCATCCATCAACAACACTGGCGGATCTGCTGCTAAAGCCCTCGCTACACCGACTCTTTGCCTTTGTCCTCCCGAAAGTTCGTGCGGGTAACGCCCGGCGAATTGTGCTGGTTCTAAGCCTACTAATTGCAACAATTCATAAACCCGCGTTTTAATTTGTTTCGGTTGCCAACCTTCCAAAGCCGGGACTAAACCCACATTGCGTTCTACAGTGAAATGGGGAAATAAACCAATTTCTTGAATTACGTAACCAATTTTTCGCCGCAGTTTAATTTCATCCCATTCAGTTGTCGGAATACTATCAAATAAAACTTCGCCTTGTGTGGGTGTAAATAGGCGATTAATTAACTTCATTGTCGTGGTTTTGCCACTTCCACTGCGTCCAAGTAATACGAGTGCTTCTCCTTGGTGAATGGTGAAATTGAGATTTGACACCAATGGGCGATGATTACGGCTAAAGGTGACATCACGGAATTCGACGGCGGTTTGGTTATTTTGCGGCATGAGTAGCTTTTGGTGGACGCTAGCTTGTTACTGGCTATATGTATTATGTGATGATCTTGCTAGCGTGCTAACGCCTAATTTGTCTTTCTTAATTGGTTTATACCATTTTGGATTTAGGATTTTAGTATATAGTAATCCTAAATCATTTGTGAAATCTTCTCTTCTTACACTTTGCGCCCTTTGCGACGGCAGTCGCTACAACGGGGGGAACCCCCGCAACGCGCTGCCTCTCCTTTGCGGTTCGTTAAAAAAGATAATTTTTACAACTCAGATAGGATTTCTATATGTAGTAGGGTGCGTTAGGCTAGCGCTATAACGCACCATAATCGCTCATAAAAACGGTGCGTTAGCCTAACGGCATAACACACCCTACTATCTTACTTTTAAGACCTTCTATGCAGTTTTAGCATTTTCATCTAAGACTTGCTCTGCAACATTTTTCAAGCGGCTCGACCTGATTTTGCGGGCGCGATCGCTATTGCGAACACCACCCGCCATCTCATATTCACGGCTGTCTTTGCCATACTTGATAGCAACCACCATTAACATTTTTTCAGAAAGCTGATTCAAGTTTTTTTCCATCTCTTCAATTTCAGTTATAGAAGAATCAATCATAGACAGAGCGGTATTATAAACATCAATTTTGTTACGTAACTGGTCAATTGACTCAATCAGTTTTTCCAGACTATAATCTTCATCATATTTGATGTTTGGAACAATCGATTTCAGTCCAGCGGCTCTTAACTGAGCTTTTTCTAAAACGCGGGATGTACGTTTTTGACGAGACATAAATTTATTCCTTTCAAATGCTTATATAGCTAGCTTGCCTTAATGAAACCGCATTCCGGTTCAGCATAACTCGCAATTTTTCTCATAAAATTTTTAGGTGATACCAGTAATTTTTCGGTATTTAATCATTAGATGTTGATTTTTGTATAAATAATTGTCTAAGTTTCATAAAAGTTTTAAGGAAGACTGCTCCCGGCGCGAGGAAGACCGCTCCCGGCGCGAGGAAGACCGCTCCCGGCGCGAGGCAGACCGCTCCCGGCGCGAGGCAGACCGCTCCCGGCGCGAGGAAGACCGCTCCCGGCGCGAGGCAGACCGCTCCCGGCGCGAGGCAAACCGCTCCCGGCGCGAGGAAGACCGCTCCCGACGCGAGGAAGACCGCTCCCGTCACGAGGCAGACCGCTCCCGTTTGTTGGGGAGTAGAGGCAAAGCAATTTTTTGTTAGATATCGCTGTGTAGGCAAACAATTTCTGGTGATGATTTTATGACTAATAGCGATCGCCCACTCATGAACACCAGAGAGAATTGGGCTGAGTAGTTGTAAAAGGCGATTTATCGCGTCTCTACATGAGGGTTGTCTCGTTCCCAGTCTCCGACTGGGAATGCCTATTTTTGAGGCTCCGCCTCAAGACTTGCGGCTCTGTCGCAATGAGAAAGCATTTCCAGCCAAAAGCTGGAAACGAGATTTGAAGGCTAAAAAATAAAATAGCGCTAAGAGGATGTTTGAAAAGTGTTTGACTGTGATTTTTATCACCCCCCGATATATTGGGGGGAAACCAGAAAATCCAGTCCCCTCACCAATATATCGGTGAGGGTTAGGGAGGGGTAAAAAAATATTTAATACATCAATCACGACTTTTCAAACAACCTCTAAGGAAAAATTGAGGGTTGAAAACTCAAGTCGGTGGGTGAAGTCTTGTGTAGCCGCGACTTCTAGTCACTCAGCGAGTTTATAAATATCCTCTAAAAGCGATCGCAATTTCAGGTATAACTAATAACTTTAAGAAACCTTCTAAAAAAGAGCAACGTCTAGAATAATAAGCATTTAATTTATGATAAGACCTTATGCTCAAACCAATTTTTAACTTTTTTTTGAGTAATATAACTACCAAAACTTTTGGAAATACTACTGCCATTATATTGTTATGCGCTTTTACCACTAAACCAGTACTTGCTAACGTGCCTATAAGCTTTACTGATGTTAGCAATGATGTCTATGCCAAAGAGATTCAAGAGGCTGTTCAAACAGGGATTATTGCAGGCTTCACTTCTAATAATACATTCCGTCCCACGTTAGAACTAACACGAGAACAGATGGTGTCGATGGTAATAAACGCGCTCAGTAAGCTATCTGTCAGTCCTTTGACTGTACCATACGACCCACCACCAGCAGCAGCAAACTTATTGAAAGTGACCAGCAAACCTTACCGGGATGTAAAGGTAACTCGTTGGAGTGCTGCAATGATTGACTGGGCAAAATCAAACGGGATTATACTCGGCTATTCTGATGGCACTTTTCGTCCTAACCAAATAGTAACCCGTGCTGAGTTGATAGCAGTATTGCATAAAGCGGCTCAATATGGGCAAAATGCTGGAAGTTCAACTATAGGAGCCAAACAACAGGCAGTAGCTTTTAATGATATATCTAATCATTGGGCGCAGAATTCGATTAAAGAAATGTCTGCTTACTGCGGTGTCGCTTCTCCATTGAATGAAACAGGAAATGCCTTTTCTCCTAATCTTGCGGCAAAGCGCAATTATGCAGCAGCTGCCACATTACGGATGCTCAACTGTTTTAAGAGGTAAGATAAATTATAGCCAGGGTAAGCCCAACTCTGCGTTGTTTAATATATTAAAAGCAGGAGTAAGCAATAGTTCTGTTAAGAATAATCGTAATTTTAGAAAAATATAAGACTTGGCTCTGCCACCTACTCATTCAATAGACCTCTTGCATAAGTCGAATAGACCCCCCTTAATCCCACGCCACTTGCTACAACGGAGGGAACCTCCCTTCGGGTTCAGCAGTTCCTCATGGGGGAAACCCCCAAGATCGGACTGCCTCACCGCAACGCAGTGGCTCCCCGATATATTGGGGGGAAACTTAAAATCTTGCCCCCTCCTCAATATATCGGGGAGGGTTGGGGAGGGGTGATTCAAGGATTTTTGCAAGAGGTCTAATCATCTGCCTTGGTAATTAATTCCTTATATTCTTTACGATAACATCGGATGTGTGGGCGATCGCGATCACAGTTTAGGCAAATTCAATTGCTGCGCCGCACCACACAAGCGTGAAATTTAGATGCATTTGTCCTGAAATACAACTCAAAGACTTTCGGCTTGACAAAAATATAACTGTTAAAATCAGCATAATGATGTCAAAATCCAAAAAAATACACCCAATAGGAAAAAAATGCCAGCTATTGTTAAACTACAACTCTCCTTAGAAACTTTAGCAGAAGCAATATCTTCCCTTGATTTAACAGAAAAACGTCAACTTCAAGAACTAATTGAGCAACAAATTTTTGAAGCGGAAGAAGCATTGTACGAAGACGATGCAGAAACACTAGCAGAAATTCAAGCAGTTCGCGCTGAGTATAGCGATGGTGAGTCAGTGACTATAGATAAATATCTTGCTAACCGCTCATAGCAGGGATAATGAGTTACGCGATCGTTATTT
Source organism: Nostoc sp. (assembly GCF_036917275.1). GTDB lineage: Bacteria > Cyanobacteriota > Cyanobacteriia > Cyanobacteriales > Nostocaceae > Nostoc. The sequence continues at coordinate 291,435 of NZ_JBALDF010000032.1, read as the reverse complement.
CAAAGTCGGTACAAAAGCAGATTGACAACTTACCAAATGATCTTGTTGAGCGTGTTATTGAAAAAATCCAAAATCTTGCTTCAGAACCACGTCCTGATGGAATTGTCAAGTAAAAAGGTTCTGATAACGAGTATCGTATCCGTATTGGTGATTATAGAGTTCGTTACGAGATTGATGATCAAAGTCAACTCGTACAAATTTTGCAGTGCAAGCACCGGAAAGATGTTTATAGAAAAAATTAGTTTTGAGATTCTCAACTTCAACGCGATCGCTTTTTACCCAAACGTTATTGTTCTCATTAGACCTCAAATTATATCGCGTTCCTGAAGAATTAACTGAATTAACTCACATTTTAGTTGGCATATTGAGGAATTAGACATATCAAGTAATACAGTTGAGTTAAGCATTTCTTCCTTCTCTTTCTCTCTTCTCTGTGTCCTCTGCGCCTCTGCGGTTCGTTAAAAAAAGAGTTTTAGCCTTAAGTGAACCGTATTGATGCTTAATATTGGGTTACGTTCCTCAACCCAACCTACACAGTTGAATAAAAAGACCTCTCCCTGGTTTTACTACACAAAACCAGGGAGAGGTTCGTCGAATTCATGTCATGTTAAGAAATTAAGACTCCATCTCTGCTAATTCTAACCAGCGTTCAGTCGCCACATCGATCGCTTGCTTGAGAGATTCCACCTGTTCATAGAGTTTCTGCACCTGGCTATAATTCCCCGGTGAGACATTTGCTAGTGTTTTCTCGGTTTCTGCTTTCTGAACCTCTAACTGGGCGATTTTCCCTTCCAACTGCTCAAATTCTTTTTTTTCCCAATTGGATAACCTGCGCCGCTTTGTATTCTCTACATCTTTGGGTGCAGACGCACCATTTTGGGCTTCGACATTTTTAGTAGGCTTCTCTTTAGTATTAGCAGCTTGTTGCTGTGCCTCTTCAGCCTTCTTAAAGTCCAGATAAACCGAGTAATTACCTGGATATTGCCGGAGATTACCGCCTTCCTCAAAGGAAAATACTGTGTCGATGGTGCGATCGAGAAAGTAGCGATCGTGAGAAACTACAATTACACACCCGGCAAAATCCTCTAAATAATCCTCTAATACTGCCAATGTCTGCACATCTAAATCATTTGTCGGTTCATCTAAAATCAACACATTGGGCGCACTCATCAAAACGCGCAACAGAAATAAACGGCGTTTTTCCCCACCAGAAAGTTTATGAATTGGGGCATACTGTTGATTACCAGGAAACAAAAACCGCTCCAACATTTGCGAAGCAGTAATTTGAGTACCATCGGTAATTTTGACAAATTCTCCTTCTTCTTTGATATAGTCAATCACGCGCTGATTTTCGTTTAAGGCTGTGAGCAATTCTTCAGAATGCTGGTCAAAATAACCGATGTGAATTGTAGTACCAATTTCTGCAATACCTGAATCTGGTTTAACCCGCCCAGTAATCATATCCATTAAAGTGGATTTACCTGCACCATTAGCGCCGATGATGCCGATGCGGTCTTCTGGACTAAATTCGTAGGTAAAATTATTAATCAGGGTACGTCCATCATAGGCTTTAGAAATGTTATCTAATTCAATAACTTTTTTGCCGATGCGACGACCAACTGTAGAAATATCAACTTTACCCTGAACTTGTTTAAACTCAGTATCTCGCAGAGCATGAGCGCGGTCAATTCTCGCTTTTTGCTTAGTACTTCTGGCTTTTGGCCCTTTTTTGAGCCATTCCAACTCGCGGCGCAACAAGCCTTGATGTTTACGTTGAGTACTTACGGCAGATTCTTCAGCTAAAGCTTTCTTTTCGAGGTAATATGAATAGTTACCTGTATAGGTGTAAATGTCGCCTCGGTCGATTTCGATAATCCGATTGGTAACCCGATCCAAAAAGTAGCGATCGTGAGTGATCAAAAAAAGTGCGCCACGATAGCGATTTAAATAACTTTGTAACCATTCAACAGAAAGAGCATCGAGATGGTTTGTCGGCTCATCCATGAGCAAAATATCTGGTTCTGCTAGCAAGGCTGATGCTAAAGCAATGCGCTTGCGATAGCCTCCAGATAAAGTGCTTATCTTTGCATCAAAGTCAGAAATTCCTAATTTTGTGAGGATGATTTTGGCATTAGTTTCTATTTCCCAAGCACCACTCGTATCCATCCGTTGCATCACTACAGAAAGGCGAGACATCAGTTGGTTATCATCTGGATAGTGAGCTAATTTATCTGAGAGTTCTTCATACTCACGCACCAAAGCCATGTGTTCGCCGCTATCAGCAAAAACTTGCTCTAAAACTGTGTGATTTTCATCTAAATCTGGCTGCTGGGATAAGTAGATGATTTTAGAACCGGAGTTGACTAAAACTTGACCACTATCTATCGATTCTAAGCCAGCGATCATTTTTAATAAGGTTGATTTCCCAGAACCGTTAGTACCAATTAAGCCAACTTTATCGGTAGCATCTAAGCTAAAGCTGGCATCTTTTAAAATTTCCTTGATGCCAAAGTCTTTTGTTACTGACTGGAGTGTAATAATACTCATAATATTTAGTTATTTTTCATTGGTCATTAGTTAGTAGGTAAGGCACATACCTAGCCCACGTCTTGGTGAGATGATCTCGTTCCTATGCATAGCATGGGAATGTTTATAAGCGGAGCTGCTGCCTATAGTCCAGGGAGGCAGAGCCTCCGCAAATCCATTCCTATGCAGAGCATAGGAATGAGAGGAATGCAGAGCATAGGAACGAGAGGAACGAGAACGAGAGGAACGAGAGATTAATAGTTTTTGGGTGGTCAGAAAAGGATACATAGGGGACTTGCAAAACCAAATTTAACTTCCTAACAAAGGTTTCAGCATACTTTTGACCACCAAGACGCGGGCTAGCCACATACCCTTACTTACATTGTCCGAATTTTATACGAATAAATCCAAGGGGAGATGTCCATACATTTCGTTGATTCCGTCTTCATGGTAAGACTGGCAAGATACTAATACTCCCCGATGATGACCCGCATAAGAATCAAGATAACACAAGCCATTTTTACCATTTAATTTGATATAAACTGGGCCTTCAGGTGGAAGTAAATTATTTGGTGGTTCATAACCCAAAGCCAAAGAATAGGTCTTCATTGCCAGTATTCCTTCTTCTGCTGTATCAGCACAAATTCCTAAAATTTGATAATCAGCAAGCTTGGTGATTAAAATTAAGGCACTACGAATTACTGATTTTTCTGATGGCTTGAGGATAGGTGCGATGTCTAAACAGTTGAATTTATTCAGTAATTTTTTCGCTTCTTCGGCGGTGAGATTCTGAGGGTTGGGGGTTGACATAAACTTCGATTATTATCTTGTTAGTTTTTCTGTTGTGTTTGAGTTGGGACTAGCCTAACTTACTAAGTATTATTTACTCAAATCAGATTCATTTTGGACATTTCCAAGGTTAAACATGAAGGGGACACCGCTTTTTGAGTCACTACCCATAACGAGGACTTTTGGCATCTGAGCGCCGCCACTCTTCCAAGCTTCAATTGCTTCTTTTTGTAAAACCAACTGTCCTCCTTGGGCTTTGAGCGTCTCTGCTAAGAGTCTTTGAGATTCTGCCTTACCTTTGGCGCGATTCACATCCGCTTGTGCTTCTTGTTCAGCTTCCCGTGCTACATAAACGGCTCTTTGCGCCCGCTGTTCAGCAATTTGTTTTTCTTCCACTGCTTTGGCAAATTCTGGTGAGAACGCTAAGTCAACTACGCTAGTATCTAACACAATTATCCCATATTTGTCTAAGCGATCGCCTAAGGCATTATCAAAGTCTTCCTTCAATTCACTTCTTTTGGTAATTGCCTCTTCTACAGTTCTTCTGGCTGCGGCAATTTTAAATGCTTCTTGTGTCTGAGGTGCAATGATTTTCGATACAATATTGGCTAAAGTTCCTTGTTTCCTTCTAACTTCAACAACCTGCATGGGATCGAGGCGAAAGTTAATCGCAAATCTCGCAGATAAATTTTGCAAATCCTTAGTAGAACTCTCCGCTGGCACTTCAAACTTTTGGACTGTCAAATCATACACATCTATCACGGAGATAAAAGGCGGTTTCACGTGAATCCCTTCCAATAAAGCGCCATCTCTAGCTTTACCCAAGATGCTGATCACTCCTGCTTGTCCAGGGTTAATAATCACAAAGGAATTTAGTCCGAGAATCACTAATATTGCTAACACAATTCCTAAAACTGTGGTTTGCCAATTTCCCAATTGCTGATTTTTCAAATTCCTCTCTCCATCTGAGTGCTGAGTCGTGTTAGCGGATAGCTATGGTTTAGCCCGTCCTAAGTAAAATAGTACGGATAAATCTGAGAGTAGTAAATAGTCAAAAGTTTTGCTTTGACTTGGGTAAACTCAGTTACTAGTTTAAGTTTCTCATCAGTTTGTCTGAATCAAGTCTTTAATCTTCAGACTCAGGACTTTGTTCCGTGGTAATATCAGTTGCACGAAACCGCAAAAAGCCGTGGCTACTCTATAGCAATCCGATCTGAGTTGTAAAAATTATTTTGTTTAACGAACCGCGAAGGACGCATAGACACGTTCGCAAAGCGTCCCGTTGACGCAGCCTCTCCAAGACTTGAGAATTGGCTTCCCGTAAGGGTAGGGCGCAAAGTGTAGAAAGAAAAGATTTTACAGATGATTTAGGATTGCTATAGCAGTCCTAAATGATTTATGAACTTTTCTGTCTCTCCTCTTGGCGCTCTTGGCGGCTTGGCGGTTCAAATAATTTTCATGACTCAAATAGGATTGCTATATATTAAAATTTATTCTATAAATAAATGATTCAGTACATAGTTTCTGTGTTGATGGCGGCTCTGGCAAACTCTTCCCTTGTGCTAGAATCCCTCTGTGAATAGGGTTTGAGACGCGCTAACTCTGGCTCAGTTAGCACACCTTGAAAACCATCGTTGCAAACATAAGGGATATGCAAAACACAGATATAGTTGTCATTGGTAGCGGTATTGGCGGTTTGAGTTGTGCTGCTCTTTTGGCACGGTATGGCTTTGATGTGATAGTCTGCGAAAGCCACTCTATTGCTGGAGGCGCTGCCCATGCTTTTGAGCGCAATGGTTTCAAATTTGACTCGGGCCCGTCCCTCTACTCTGGACTGTCTTACAGCCCCTCTGCCAACCCTTTGCGACAAGTACTAGATGCAATTGGCTCTGAATTACCATGTGTAACCTATGATACTTGGGGTTGTTGTCTGCCAGAAGGTGATTTTGACACCGGGGTTGGTGCCGAGCAATTTTGTGAAGTGCTGATGAAATTGCGTGGTGATAATGCTGTAGCCGAATGGCAGGAACTCCAGCGTGTTATGGAACCATTCGCTAATGCAGCAACTTCTATACCACCAGCTGCATTACGCTTTGATTTTGGTGCAGCTAGAACTGTAGGCCCGTTTGTCCCATCTCTGACAAAAAATGTGGCGAATATCATCAAGCTGACGGGTCCCTTCAGCCGGATTATGGATGGTGTTGTTAAAGACTCGTTTACCCGAAATTGGCTGAATTTGCTGTGTTTTCTACTTTCTGGACTCCCAGCAGATGGTACTAGCGCCGCAGAGGTAGCATTTATGTTTGCCGACTGGTATCGACCAGACGCAGTACTTGAATATCCGATTGGTGGTAGTGGTGCTTTAGTTGACACCCTTGTCCAAGGATTGGAGCGTCACGGTGGGAAGCTGATGTTGGGCGCTCATGTGGAGCAAGTGCTTGTAGAAGGTAATCGTGCGGTGGGTGTGCGTCTGCGCGATCGCCAAGAAATTCGGGCGCGGCGGGCAGTGATTTCTAATGCATCGGTTTGGGATACACTGAAGTTGCTACCAGAAAAGGCAATACCCAAACAGTACCGCAGCAAACGACAGGCGACACCTGAGTGTGATAGCTTCATGCATTTACATTTAGGCATTGATGCTCAAGGATTACAGTCAAATTTGCGGTGTCATTACATCGTAGTCAATAACTGGGAATTGGGTGTGAGCGCACCTCAAAATGTTGTGGTGATATCAATCCCTTCAATTCTCGATCCATCCTTAGCGCCAGCAGGTAAGCATGTAATTCATGTGTATACTCCTGGGAATGAGCCGTATGCTTTGTGGCAGGGAATGGATAGAAGGAACCAAGAATATACCGAACAAAAGCGATCGCGTGCAGAAGTAATGTGGCAAGCGCTACAGCGAATCATTCCAGATATTCGCTCTCGTTGCGAAGTCACACTTGTTGGTACACCTCTAACCCACGAGCGTTATCTCCGTCGTCACCAAGGTTCCTACGGCCCAGCAATTCCGGCTGGATCTGGTATGTTTCCTGACCCCAGCACACCTCTACCAGGACTGATGTGCTGTGGCGACTCGACATTTCCCGGCATTGGTTTACCAGCAGTCGCCGCGAGTGGGCTGATTGCTGCCAATACCCTTGCACCTGTTAGTAAACATTTAGCAATGCTTCAAGATATCAAGTGCATTTAATTTTTTGAGTATAAAGTCTAGTTGCCAACAGAGCCGCACCTGCTGCCAAAACTGCTAGTACACTGTCAGTTTCAGGTACGGCAGCAACTTCAGCGTCAATTCGTGCAGTTCCAGCAAACAAACCTGTCAATTCAGGTTTTTGCAATATATTAGCAAACTCTGGAGAAACCAGCAATTTAACATCAGGGATGGTTAAATTTTGACCATCAAATGCCACAGGTTTTGTAATACTCAAATCAAACAAAACTGTATTTAAAGAAAATGTGTCTCTTAAAACAAATCCGCTACCACCTGTGACAGTACGTCCCGGAGCCAGACCAATTGATAGGTTACCAACAGTAATATTATCGTTGAAGGTAACAGTACCAGTACCCTCGATTGTACCTGAGAGCGGAGTAAAACCGCCCTTGTCACTAAACGTGAAGTTAGTAGCTGAGTCGATGTTGAAGCCAACTAAATAATTGCTAGGAATTGGTGCAACTGTATTATTAGTGCCTGTCAAGGTTAGCCCGATACTTTTAAGAATATCCTCGTGATCATGATCAATGCTGGTGACTCCAGATATCACTTTAAAAGTTGCAGCTTCTACCTGTATGGGTGTAATTGATATAAAAGCTGCTGTAGTACAACCAAGAACCCCTGCAAATTGAGAAAAACGCATAGATACTCCTTAGCTTCGTAGTTTATTGTATCTAAAAAAACGCTCTTTATTAATCTCAGAATTTAGGTATTTTTGCTAAAAAACTGATATTCAAAGACAAAATAATACTTTCTGAAACTTTCTATTAAGTCATCATCAAGTTAATAACAAAATTTAAATCATCCAGTTACAAATGCAAAGTTAAGTAGGTGGGTAAAAATAAATATCACTACTCAAAATAGAGCGGAGAGCATGAAGTATAAGGCATTATGGATAGAAAATGATAAAAATATAGTTACGTTTAATTATGTCCAAGCGACTGCGATCGCGAAGGACACGAAGAAAGAAATAATAAGCCAAGAATGTTTGGTGCAGCCCCGCAAAAAAATGGTATTACAATTTATAGAGATTTGGTATCAATAAAGTTAATAACAATTAACTGTAAGGTTGTATAAAACAAGGGGATTTTGCCCCTTGTCTTACCAAGCCTGATTTTGCCCTTAGGGGAGACGAAGCGTAACTTTGGCTGTTTGGGGTTCTTCGGGTTTAATGAGTAATCAAGCGGACATGATATTACTTGTTGATTTATAGACTTGTTCTAATCCACCAGCTTATTTTCTCCAAATTAGGGAGCTATTTGCTGCCAAAAGCTTGCTGATGAGTCTGCTTCTCTTGCTGCTGTGAGTATTTTATCTATACTGTCAAAGTTTCTTTGAATCAACTGCTTATCTAGTTTAGGAATATCTAATTTAAGATATTTTAGACGGTTCGGTAACTCTACTTTCTCTATTGTCGGCAAGTCGGGAATCTGATCAACTTGTTCTATAATTTTATCTATTGATGCAATTACTTCTTCAATATTCGGCTTTTTAGCTTTTAATTGTAAATCTTTTTCTTCAAATGTTTCTTCTTGATCACCTAACTTTACTATTACTATTTTGACAAAGAAAATATTGTAATCAACCTCACTAACTTCACCTACTTGTTTATGATATTTTTCACTTTTATTTATAAGTACTATGTCACCTTTCTCAATTCTTTCCTTCATAATTTCTACAACCTCTGAATTAAATTGCTAAATAATCTCCTCTACAGAAAATACTACTCTAAAGCCACAAACTCTCAGTCCACCGTCTGACTCATTCCAGCTACGACTGGCGCTGCGACAAAGTTCTGCACTGAAACTCCAAGAACCACCGCGTAAGACTCGGCGATTAATATCACCGCCAACTTCCCAAGCTGTTCCATCTAAGGGTGCATCGTTATAATTGTTGTGCCAAGAATCAGCGCACCATTCCCAAACTAGCCCGTGCATATCGTATAATCCAAAGGCGTTAGCTACTTCAAAACTACCAACGTTTGTTGTTTCTTTACGGAATTTGCTTTTTGGTTCGATAGTACAACTGACTAACTCAGAGGTAATCGTTTCACCAAAATGGAAGGATGTTGTAGTTCCAGCCCGACAAGCATATTCCCATTCAGCTTCACTCGGTAAACGATAGTCGCGTCCGGTTTTTTCTGAGAGTCTGAGACAGAATTCTACAGCCTCATACCAAGATACATTTTCCACTGGTCTATCTAAACCTTTGAATTTCGATGGATGGGGATTTAAAGCTTGTTTTATTTTGGGTAAAGCCGCTACTACTCTCCACTGTGCTTGAGTTACAGGAAATTTTCCCATAAAAAATGGTTCGACGCTAACTTCGTGTTGAGGACGTTCGTCAGCATCCCCTTCAAACTCTGGTGAACCCATCATGTAAGTACCACCAGGAATTGACACCATTTCTAATGTGACAGACTTACCCAATTCTTCAGCAAAGAAGTTTGCATTGCTGTTCACATGGTTTACTTCTCTACCACCTGTGTCTACTGTCACTACATCAAATTCAAAGGTTTCTAAAAAGAGTAATGGTATTATTACTTTTTGTGGTAGCAACGGTAATATAGATTGGGACATCGAAACAATTTTTAGGGCAATCGGTTCAATGTTCGATGTTGTAAACTTCAAATCGTTGAGAACTTCTACTGCTGTTTGATATCTTTCGCTCGGTAGATGTTTTAGTAGTTTATCTAAAATTTTTCCTAAGTCGTCGCTGATAGTAATACCTTTTTCTTGTAACCGTTGACGCCACAACCACTTAGCATTCATGGCATCATAAATAGGGTCATTAATCTGTCCAGAAGCATCCTGTAAAGGCAAACATCGAGTCAAAAGACGCACGCAAGTTACACCCAAAGCATACAAATCACTGGCGTGACAAGCAAATCCAGCCATTTGTTCTGTTGGGGCATAACCAAGGGTATAAATTACTGTAGCTTGTCTTCCTAAACTGGTTTGTGTTAGCTGTTTAGCACCACCAAAGTCAATTAATACGGGTTTTTCATCACTTGCACGGCGGATAATATTTTCTGGTTTTATATCCCGATGAATGACGTTATGGGTATGAATGAATTCCAGAACTGGCAATAAATCAGTTAAAAGTTCCCAAATTTGTTTTTCACCATAGGTTTTTTGCTGAACTTCTTGTAAGAGAGTTTTTCCTTGAATAAATTCTTGTACGAGATACAAGCTAGTACCTTGTTCAAAATAAGCTAGTAATCTGGGAATTTGCGTATGATTTTCTCCCAGTTCATACAACCGAAAAGCTTCTTCTTTGAAAAATTCCGCTGCTTTGGTGCGTTGTCCTGTTCCTTGAAATTGTGGGAAAAATTGCTTGATGACACAAGGCGCATTTAGTCTGTCTACATCTTCTGTTGCATAGGTTCTGCTAAACCCACCTTCACCTAAGAGTCTTAATACGCGGTAACGGTTTCTCATAAGTTTGCCAAAGTTGCTTTGTCCGCAACTCACGCAAAATCTATTGCCATCAGAGTTGAATGGATTTGAGCAATTGGGATTTTGGCAGATTTGCATAATCAGGAGGAAATAGCATCTTCTCCAAAGTTAGCCCCAATATTATCTAATTGAAAACAGTTTTGTAGAGAAGCGAACACGGAATTTTTTATATGTGCTTAAAAACTATCTTTCACACGAGGATAGAAGAATGAATAAATTTTATTTATTTACTTATTTATACTAGGACGTTATGTTAGCAGAAAGTCCGGCAATATTACCATGATATTTGGTGAGTCATAGCAAGCCTAATGCACCCGACATTTTAATATAGCTGTTGTTCACTATCCCAAAAAGTTCACAAAGAACTAAATAACCTATAATTTTTATTGCCAATTGCGACTCTTATTTGAAAGTTTCATTCTCTCCAGAAGCACGAATTGATTCAGCTACAAGAGCAACGATCGCAGATACTGAAATCAACATCACACTTAAAGCGTTAATATCAGGCTTGACTCCGGTTCTAATGCGGCTAAAAATTTCCATTGGTAAGGTGTTAGAACCGCTACCAGCAGTAAAACTGGCAATGAGAAAGTCATCTAAGCTGAGAACAAAAGCCAAGAGACAACCAGCTACAATACCAGGCATCAATTGAGGTAACAATACTTTGATGAAAGCTTGTGTGGGTGTAGCGCCTAAATCTAGTGCTGCTTCTTCTAAGTGAGGATCTAAATTAGTCAGTCGTGAAGCAACTACAAGTCCGACGTAGGCGAGACAAAACACCACATGGGCTGCAACTATTGTCCACAAACTCAAAGGAATTGCAAACGCCGCTAGGCATACTAAGGTAGCCACTGCGATCGCAATATCAGGAATAATCAATGGTAGGTAAGCAATACCAAGATACAATTTTTTACCAGGAAATTGGTAACGCGCCAACCCAACCGCCATCAAGGTTCCCAGCACTGCTGAAATTCCCACTGCACAAACAGCAACTATCATACTGTTTTGCAAAGCTGATAAGATGCGATCGTCATTGAACAACTTGCCATACCAATCGAGAGTGAATCCTTGCCAAGTTGCACTGTATGGCGACTGATTGAAGCTATAAAAGCCAAGTACCAATATGGGCAGGTACATGAACACAAATATTAGCAGTGAGAAAACCGCCTGCCATGAAACACGCGGTTTTTTGAGAGATGGAGAGATATTCATGTTTATATTTGATTTTTGTGGATAGCAATAAAAAACATCATATTTTATGTAATAAGTCAATATTTTAACTCTCTTCTTTCCTTTTGCCTCCTGGTAAATCCAATTAGTGGAGAGGGAATACTCGCTAATGTAATTCGTAATTAAGTTTTGTAACTGGGATTTAGCGAAAAATGTGGTCTTCTCACATTGGGAGAGGCTAGCGCCAAGGGGTTTTCCCAAGAGGAGCAATTTTTTAAGACAGATCCCGCCACCAAACTAGTAGATAACGTTAGCAAGACTTAACTTCAAGCCGCAGAACTAGTACAGAAGGCGTGTAAGTCCAGCTAGCATCTTAGACTAACAACGGGCAAAATCCCTTGTTAAAGGTAGGCAAACTTCTGCCACTGTGTATTAGTTAATTGTTACCTTTAAGAACTTGGATAGAATTTTTAATAAAACTTTGCAGCTTCTGATTTGAAACTACCTACTTCACAAAAATCTACCCTTTGGGCGGCTACGGGTTATCCTTTAGGTACGGAAAGCCGCCCAAAGAGTGTCCAGACACTTTATTCTTTAATTAACATTTGAAAATCAGATAATTAACAGGCAATAATACAGCTTTTTCGCCTATTATAATCATTTAACTTAGATTTTGACGATTAGATAAAATTCCTATTTAAAAAAAAATCTATATTTTCAATTGCACCAAATCACCAATAATTAATAACTTATAATGTACTTACCTCTTTAGGAGTGGGTAATTTCCGTACTAGGATAGATGAAAAATATAGAAAGATGAGCATAAAATTTAAAGGGAATTGTTAATAAGTTTAGTATCTGAAGTTACTTTCTGATGCAGAGTAAATCAATTACAAGCACTAGAGCAGCAGAAAGAAAAAACTTCTAATTCAATTTTTATTTTTTAGGAGGTTTGTGATGCGAATTGCTCAAGTAGCTCCACTGTGGGAAAGAGTTCCACCTCCAGCTTATGGTGGTGTAGAGTTAGTAGTGGGGTTATTGACCGATGAATTAGTCCGACGCGGACACGAAGTAACTTTATTTGCATCGGGAGATTCTATTAGTCTGGGAACACTAACCTCAGTTCATCCCCGTGCCCTCAGACTCGATCCTACTATCAAAGATTACGGCATTTACGAATTGCTAAATCTAGCTTCGGTATATGAACGCGCAGAAGAGTTTGATATTATTCACTCCCATGTGGGGCATGGGGCACTGACTTACGCGAATCTCGTCACAACCCCTACGGTTCATACGTTGCACGGTATTTTTACCCCTGACAACGAAAAGATATTTAGTTTTGCTAAAAAACAACCCTACGTGAATATTTCCGATGCACAACGAGAACCAAGGTTAGGGTTGAACTCTATAGCAACGGTCTACAACGGGATTAATGTCAGCAGTTATAATTTTCACGCCCAACCAGAAGATCCGCCCTACCTGGCGTTTTTAGGTCGGATGTCTCCAGAGAAGGGAGTGCATTTAGCAATAGAAATTGCGAAACTTGCTGGTTGGCATTTGAAAATGGCAGGTAAGATAGATGCCGTTGATATGGAATACTTTGAGAAGGAAATCAAACCGCAGATTGACGGGAAGCAAATCGAGTATTTGGGTGAAGCCAACCATGCTCAAAAAAATGCTTTGATGGGAGGTGCAGTCGCAACTCTATTTCCGATCACTTGGCGAGAACCCTTTGGATTAGTAATGGTTGAATCAATGGCTTCGGGTACGCCAGTGATTGCGATCAAATTGGGGTCTACTGAAGAGGTAATTTCCCACGGCAAGACGGGTTTCCTCTGCAATAATATTCAAGAGTGCATCAGTGCTATTGACCAAGTAACAGAGTTAGATCGCTATGCCTGTCGCCAGCATGTCGAAAATATTTTCAGCGTTAAGCACATGACTGATGGCTATGAGGCGGTTTATCAACAAGTAATAGCAGAACGATTTTCTCAGAATGGGCATTCCCGCAGTTTGACTGGTTTAGCTAGCGATCGCATTTAAATACCGCATTTGTATAATTTTACATGTTTTTAACTAAGTAGAATACAAACCATTGTAGGGGCGCATATCTGTGCGCCCGATTACTGCATTTTTCTAACGTATTAGCACTAACTCCTGGAACTCGTTCCAAGTCTTGTAAAAAGATAAACTTTTGCTGTTGACGGCTAATAATTATCCGCTGTGTTAACTTCTTACCAACGCCAGGGGGAGTTGCTAATTACTCTAGACTTGCAGTATTGATATTTATTTTTTTAATTGCTTGTGCCTCAGTTGATAAAGAAGTTTTTATCTGGGGACAGCGTGTTTGTTCTAATTTTATTTTTTCTTGAATTCCTGGTGGTAAGCCGGGTTTAACTTTGGTATAAAGACGAGCAAATTCTCGCACATAATGAGCAGCAACTATAGGACTTTCAATCACTACAAGCGTCTCATCATTACCCTTATTGGCAGCATCTGACCAATTATGAGAACCTGTAATTACTGTTTTACTATCAATAACACCAAATTTGTGATGCAATAAATCGCCTTTGGGTAACACAGGTACACCTACAGTAGTAATTGGATTTGACCAAGGATGGTTATCAAGTTCATATTTACATTTGTTACTGAGAGCAACCCCCATCATATCCAACGCTTCGCTATAAGGTCTATAGGCGAATTGTGGTTCAATTAAAGCGCGAATTTGCACACTTTGTTGATGGCGTTTTTCTAAAATATTCGCAAGACGCTGTTCGGAAAAGACAAATAACGCCATATCAATAGATTTGGTTGCTGAATCTAAAGTTTTAGCAATTAAACCATTACCACTGTTACTCCAAGGTTGAGTTGGAGAAGTAGGTGAAAATTGCACAGTAATTTGGGTGTTACCTAAAGTTATTTGTTTTGGTAAACGCGTCGGCTTTTGCAAACCAAATCGACTATCTGGCTGACCTCCCGGCCCATCACCCCACATGATGTTAAACTCTTGTGTAAATAAAGATGCTAATTCTGGGCTGTCAATCTGCAATAAATTATTGGCATTTCCTAAACTGCTGGAATTTGTAAAATCACCGGAAGTATCACTCAAAGTAAAATTCGCCGAAGTGATAATTACAAGACGATTGTCCACAATCACAAATTTGTGATGCATCAAACTGCTACCTGCTGAACCATCGGCTTGATCATCTATCCAGGGAATTTTAGCATTCTGCAAAATCACCAGAGCGTCTCTTTGATTTATTTCTGTGGGACTGAGTTGATTATCTTGGTTAATATCAATAAATTGGCGAAATTCGTGATAGCGTTCCTGTTCTCTTTTATCTAACTTACCTATTTCAGCAGATGTAAAGCTACTCCAAGGTCGGCTATAGGTATTTTCTAAAATTATCCTGACTTTTACCCCAGCTTTTTGTCTATCAACCAATGCTTGGGCAACTTTGGGTAAACGTAATTCTTGCACCGCCACATCTACTGTAGATTTAGCGTTTGTAATAGCATCGATAATCTTTTTTTCTAAATCATCCCCCAGGCGAGTTTGCTGACGGTAAGCTTCCTTGTATTCTGAAGACTCAGAATGGTTAAAGTAAACTTGAACTAAGGGGTCTTGTGGTAAAGGTGCTGGACGCTGATTGTAAGACTGGACTCGTTGACAACCAGCGAGGGGAAATATCAGTAAAAAGATATATAAAAAATATCTTTGTCTAGAGATAAGTTGCACTGTAATCTGTTAAAAGTGGATTGAGAGTGGACATATTTATCATTCCCAAAATTTTGTGTTTTAAATTAAGTAGAGAAATAGCTTTCCAAGTAAAGGGAAAAATCCACAGCTAGAGGCATTACAGAGATTTTTTCAGGATTTGTCCACTAAAACTGTATATGCTGACAAGAGCAGCAGCCTACTACCAACCTGTGTTCTCACCATTATTCAGTTATATGCAAATTTATCTAGATTACAGCGCCACTACTCCGACTCGAAAAGAAGCGATCGCAGTTATGCAAACAGTCCTCACCCAACAGTGGGGCAATCCTTCCAGCTTACACGAGTGGGGACAACGGGCTGCAACGGTTGTGGAACAAGCCAGAGTCCAAGTTGCTGGTTTAATTAACGCCGCCGATCCGGCATCCATAATCTTTACCTCTGGCGGCACTGAGGCAAATAATCTAGCAATTATGGGTGTGGCTCGGTTGTATGCTGTTCCTCAACATATAATTATTTCCAGCGTCGAGCATTCCGCAATTTCTGAGACAGTACGGTTGTTAGAGATGTGGGGTTGGGAAGTTACGCGCTTGTCTGTAGATGTTAAAGGTAGAGTCAATCCCCTAGATTTAAAGGCAGCCTTACGACATAACACAGTTTTGGTTTCCGTGATTTACGGTCAAAGTGAAGTAGGGACTGTGCAACCGATCGCAGAACTGGGTAAGATTGTGCGATCGCATGGTGCTTTGTTCCATACAGATGCGGTGCAAGCTGCGGGACGCTTACCCATAGATGTGCAACAACTCCCAGTAGACTTAGTTAGTCTTTCCAGTCATAAAATATATGGCCCCCAAGGTGTAGGGGCGCTGTACGTGCATCCTGGTGTGGATTTGATGCCTCTACTGGGTGGTGGTGGGCAAGAAATGGGACTGCGTTCTGGTACGCAAGCAGTACCGATAATTGCGGGATTTGGTGTAGCAGCAGAATTAGCAGCTGAAGAATTGGCTACAGAAACACCACGGTTGATTGAGTTACGCGATCGCGCTTTTGCCCAATTAGCTGAGATTCCTGGTTTAATTGCTACAGGGGATAGCTGCGATCGTTTACCTCACCATGTCAGTATGTGCCTAGAACACGCCGATGGCGAAAAATTCAGCGGTAAAGCCTTGGTACGACAACTAAACCTTGCTGGCATCGGCATCAGTGCTGGTGCTGCCTGTCACAGTGGTAAACTTAGCCCTAGCCCAATATTGTTAGCGATGGGTTATTCTGAAAAAGCTGCCTTGGGCGGAATTCGGATCACGTTGGGGCGTGATACGACTGAAGCTGATATAGATTGGACAGCGATGGTATTGAAGCAAGTTTTGCAAAGGCTGACACCGGATTTATCTTTAGTTAAGCGTTAAATTAAATCTCATAAATTACGTACCTGCGGGATAGAAAATATTGCGTATTAGCGTGTTTTTGGTTAATTTTAGTGTCTATCACTGTCTGAATATCCCAAAATAGGATAAATTTAAGAGGTACTCAAGTTTCAGAGCTACGTAAACCGATAAATGAGTCTATCTAACCCAGAACCGAGTTCCCCTATAATTTCAAAACGTAAGGCTACCAGTACAGTTGGTCGTGGAAAATTAGTCAACCTCAACACAAATTTAAATTTTTCTGCGTGGAATGATGAAAGCGTTGCTCTATATCTGGGTGATAGTCTCGAACATTACAACAATTGGGAGCAGCCTACAGTCATCGTTTCAGATGGAGCTTACGGTGTTCTTGGTTTTGAAGGAGACACTTCAGATCATATTGATTTACCTAATTGGTATGAACCTCATATTAAAGCATGGTCAAAAGCAGCTATACCATGCACAACACTCTGGTTTTGGAATTCAGAAATTGGCTGGGCTGTTGTGCATCCAGTTTTAGAAAAGCACGGTTGGCGCTATGTAAATTGTAATATTTGGAATAAAGGAAAAGGTCATATAGCAGGGAATGTTAATACAGAAAAAATTCGTAGATTCCCTGTAGTTACAGAAGTGTGTGTTCAATATGTAAGAGAAGTTAAAATCAACGAACTCACGTTAAAAAAATGGTTACTAAAAGAGTGGAAACGTTCTGGATTACGACTACGACAGGCAAACGATGCTTGTGGTGTAGTTGATGCTGCAACTAGGAAGTATTTCGATCAAGGACACTTATGGTATTTCCCTCCTCCAGAGATGTTTGAGAGGTTAGTGAACTATGCAAATGAGCATGGTAGTCCAGAAGGAAGACCTTATTTTTCTTTGGATGGCAACCAATCTTTAACAGGGCAAGAATGGAGTAAGATGCGCTCCAAATTTAAGTGTCCTTATGGTTTTACAAATGTTTGGGATCGCCAAGCTCTCCGGGGTGATGAGAGAGTTAAGACTCCTTCTGGAAAAGCATTACACCTTAATCAGAAGCCTCTCGACTTGATGAGCGTTATTGTTGAAGCGTCAAGTGATAAAAACGATGTTATATGGGAACCTTTCGGTGGACTGTTCAGTGCATCTCTAGCAGCGCGTAAACTGAGACGAAAAGCTTACTCTTGCGAAATTGATCCAGATTATTTTTATTATGGAGTGCAGAGATTTAATCAAGAAGTTCATCAATACTCTCTTCTCTAATCTCTAGATAATCTTGCAAATATTTCTTAATGCTGTCTTCTCTACGGCTTGATAGAAGCCTATTCCATTGACCAACTGTAATACTAGAAACTTCAATATTATAGACACGCTGCTTAAATTTTTCAATACCTGGATGCACGATTCTGTCCATCTTTGCGAAATTAGTATCCAATCTGTATTTGTACCGGATCAATAGTTCACGTAAAAGATGCTGATATTCTCTAGTTGGTTTATATATTTTTGCTTCAATACCCCATGAATCAACTATTTTTTGAGCTTCTAAAAACTCTTCGATAGATCCTTGAAATTTATAACCGCTAGTGTTTGTCTGCTGTAAATTTGCTGTTCTTTGAGTAGTATCTTCTGGCTCCAAAACAAGATAATCTGGCGGATTATGATAATGAGTATCTCTAGCTAAAGCTACCGACAAACCAGAGACAACACATACATCAAGAATACGAGGCTTGCCATAGATAATTTTATCAGGCAACCATGCCAGCATAACAACATAGGTTTGATCGTATTTAAAGTGATTTTGACTGTCTTTAAAGCGTGCTGTTATTTCTGTGGCTAATGGAAACCATGCTTTAATTTCTAATCCTGGTGTCGGTTGAACTTTTCCTACAAAAATAGTATCTGGAAAACCTGGATCTTGCCTCTGCCAGTTTCCAAAGCCAGAAAATTCATTTTGTTTATTCAAAAATTCAACTGTGTTAAATTCGATTAAATTTCCGAGTAAGGGTGAAAGCTTTGAAATAACTCTAGCCAAGTTTAGTGCCGCATTTACAGTTATAGGCTTAGATATATCTAAAACGTCAAAAATATGACCCGATAAATTGTCTAGATACTGGGATGCCAGCCTGATTACATCCTGTGTATTCATACTTCTTCCTCACAAGATGCTTCAAATATTCCTTGTTCAACTTTTCTGAGAATATCGCAAGGATCTACACCGATTACGCGAGTAACTAATAGAAACTCAATTACATCTAACCGCCGTTCACCATTTTCGTATTTGGCTACAAAAGATTGTGGCTTTTTCAAGGATTTAGCAAGCGTCTGTTGAGTTAGTTTTGCCTCCTTACGAGCCGCAATCATACAGCGACGGAATATTTCATAGTCCTGGCTGAAAATAAATTTCATTGTGCCTTAGCTTTAGCACTATGTATACGTTGAATACAATAAACCTATTTTCGGATAATCCCAAAATAGGATACTAGGATCTTAGCTGTAATGGTATTAAACCAAGTTTTGCAAAGGCTGACACCGGATTTATCTTTAGTTAAGCGTTGATCGCTCATACTAAAATTGAGATACAGCATTTGTCGGAGTGTTTTCTATGTCCCTGCAAAAGCTTAAAGAGCAAGCCCGTCAACTGCCAGTGAGCGTTGGCGAAGCCTCTTTAAAGGAGACTCGCCTTGAACTTGTCCGTGCGATTATTGAATCCTTGCAAGATGTTCCAACCCACCACCTGAGCGATCGCGAATGTTTCCAACATTGTTCGCACGTTGGAAAGAGTGAAATAAGGTTCTGTACATGATTTTTTTCTCACTTGTGAGAAATCTGGGTTAAGTTGGCCAATGCCCCTTTAATTAAATCCAAGAATTGAACCACATTCGCAGCTTATAACCGTTATGGGAGAGAGGTAAACCCAAATAAACGGGCATCCAGAAAATAAAAGCAACCAGAATGATAAAAGTAATAGTGACACCTACCGCCCGGAGTTGTTGATAATAACTGCGAAGACACTGATCAACAAACCAAGCGATCGCTAAAAATACAAACACTACTGCACACATATAGTGATAGATAAAAACACACCTCGTCACCTTTACCCAAGGTAATAAGTTCGCAGCATAATTTATAACTAAATACAAGGCAATCCAAGTATCAATACTAAGAGTTGCAGGCGCAGAAAAACGCTTTTCCTTCACCCAAAAAATCACTAATCGTGACACCAGCATCCCTACTAAAAACAATATGGCAGCGACACCAAACCACCATAAAAATGGATTGCCCATTGCATGGACATCATAAATAACTTGCCCAGCACCGACAGGTAAAGGCGGGCCCATTACAGGTAATGGTTCAGTGATACTTTCAGCCGTTTGATAATAATATGCCATTGGTCGAGTCATCAACGGCCATTTGTACCAGGCAGCACAGTAAGGATGCACGTTAGGACTATTGCCACCTAAATGTAAGTGAAACTTCAAAATTTGCTGATGTACTGCGATGAATCCATATGTTTTATCTAGTTGAAGATGGGGAATCCAGATGATGCTGTAGATAAAAGCTGGGATAATTCCTAGATAAAATAGCATCTGAAAAATATTTAGTTGAGTCAAGTTTTGTAATGGTGTCTGAGATGAGGGAGAATGAGTACTAAGTTCTGCTTCCTGACTCCTGTTTTCTACCTCTTTCAATGAGGGGGATATAAAAATAAGTTTGGAGTTAGGAAAAGAATGCATTCCCCGAATTACCCAAGCTGTTATCCAAATGAGATAAGCACCTGACAGAAACCATAAACCGTTCCACTTAGTACCGACTGACGCACCAAAAGTAATACCAGCAAAAACTAACCAAAATGAACGTCGCCGATTTTGGTTATCTAATGCCAATAATAAAAACCATTGCCCTAACAAACCAAAGATGACGATATAAATATTACTTAAAGCGTAGCGAGACTCAACTAGAAAGATACCATCACAAGCTGTGAACAAACCTGCTAGGATTGCAAAGCTACGACGATAACTCAATTGATAAGCGATCGCAGCCACAACTAAAGGGATAAATGAGCCTGTAAGGGCATTTAACCAACGATAAGTCCAAGGCGATCGCATTGAACCTGTCAGCCCATTGACAGTATCGTGCCAAAAAGGAATGTGACTGCCAATCCAAATGCCGATGCCGATCAGATATTGACTCAGCGGCGGATGGGCATTAAAAAATGGCGTATGCGTGAGATAATTATTACCGAATTTCGCAAAGTAAACTTCATCAAACACCAGAGTGTTGAATCTCTCTAGTCCCCAAAATCGTAAGGCAACTGAGAGAATAAATATACTCACCATGCCAATTCGGAACCACTTTTTATTCATTAGTCATTAGTCATTAGTCATTGGGCATTGGGAATAGGGAATGAGTCTTTGATACTCGCCGACGAGTCTTTGATACTCGTGAATGAGTTTTTGATACTCGCCGACGGGGTATCCAACTGCGAATAATCAGGCGTTCGGTTTCCAACAGAATTGTCATCTTACCTTTGACTAAACTAAATCGCCATTCTGCAAAATAGTAAGATACTTATGGTTGAGCAGTCAAAAGTTATGTAGACAATTACACAAACAAAATATGGCGATCGCTAATCTCCCGCTTTGGATTAAAAACGATCAAAGGAATTTTGTAGTCTTCCAATATAAGTTTACCAAGCGGCTCTTCCTCAAAAATATCAGTAAAAACATCCTCATGAACAGCGATATACAAAACCCGATCTCGATAATTGCGGCTGATGACATCAAGGTACGTAAAGTACTGACCAATCGCCTGTTCTAGGCTTGCTACTTCTGAGTCGCCACTGAAGGTTTTGATTTCTACAGCAATCTTCTATGTTCCTTTTTCTGCTATGAGCAACTTTTCCGCAGCCAAATCCACGTAAAGATCCTTTTTCCCCCACTTTAGATGAAAGGGATCGTTAGTAACAGTCCAGCCATCTTTAATTAAGGCATTCTTCAAGTTTTCGTGGTAACGGTCTTTAACTGCCATAAATTACTCGAATTAGGAATTAGTACCCTCGACTTTTGCCACTTCCAACATCGTCTTTAAAACCGAATCTGGATTCAGACTGATTGAGTCAATTCCTTGTTCAACCAAAAACTGAGCAAATTCTGGGTAATCGCTGGGTGCTTGTCCACAAATGCCGATTTTGCAGTTATATTTTTTTGCAGCTTTTATAGCCATTTTCACCATTTGCTTGACAGCAGGACTGCGTTCATCAAACAACCTCGCTACTAACGCTGAATCCCTGTCTATCCCCAGTGTCAGCTGAGTTAAATCATTGGAACCAATCGAGAAGCCATCAAATACTTCAGCAAAGTCCTCAGCCAGAATAACATTACTGGGCAACTCACACATCACATAAACCTGCAAGTCGTTAACACCCTGCTTTAAACCATTTTTTGCCATCTCTGCCAAAACCAAACGCCCTTCATCGGGAGTACGACAAAAGGGAATCATCGGGATAACATTCGTTAAACCCATTTCTTCCCTTACCCGCTTGATGGCATGACATTCTAGGGCAAAAGCTTCCCTGTAACCTTGATCATAATAACGTGCCGCCCCCCGCCAACCCAGCATTGGGTTTTCTTCGTGGGGTTCAAACTGTCGCCCACCTAACAAATTGGCATATTCATTACTTTTGAAATCTGAGGTTCGGACAATCACTGGTTTGGGATAAAATGCCGCCGCAATCCTACCTATACCTTGAGCTAATTTATCAACAAAATACTGGGGTTTTTTGTCGTAAAGTGCAGTAATTTCAGCAATTTTAGCTTTGACAAATTCATCTTTTAATAAGTCATAGTGAATTAACGCCATTGGATGAATTTGGATTTGGTTAGCAATGATAAATTCTGTCCGCGCTAAACCGACTCCATCGTTGGGAATTGTAGATAAACTCAATGCTTCTTGAGGATTACCAACATTCATTAAAATTTGAGTGCGGGTACGGGGTAAGTTCTCTAAAGGGACTTCTTTCACTTCAAAAGGTAATAATCCTGCATAAACTTTTCCTTCTTCTCCTTCAGCGCAAGAAATTGTTACCTCTTGACCAGGTTTCAAAATTTCTGTAGCATTGCCGCATCCCACGATCGCAGGTACACCCAATTCTCGCGCAATGATCGCTGCATGACATGTGCGGCCACCAGAATTAGTGACAATTGCACTGGCGCGTTTCATAATCGGTTCCCAATCAGGATCAGTTCTTTCTGTTACCAAAACTTCCCCAGGTTTGAACTGTTCGAGTTTCTGAACATCTAAAATTAGGCGTGCTTTCCCTTGACTAATAGCTTCCCCAATCGCCCGTCCTGTAACAAGAGGGATTGGGGATTGGGAATCAGGGAGGGAAGATTTTTCTCCATTCCCTATTCCCCATTCCCTATTTCCCAATACCAACCGATAACTCTGCAACACATTTCCCGTCTTCTGCGACTGGACGGTTTCGGGACGCGCTTGCACAATAAAAAGTTGGTTAGTAATTCCATCTTTTGCCCACTCAATATCCATTGGAGTGAAAATACCGTGGACTTGGGAATAATGGTCTTCAATTAAACACGCCCAATTTGCTAGTTGTAAAATCTCTTCATTACTTAGGGCAAATTTGCCTCTTTCGCTATACGAAACAGACACATTTTTCGTAAATTTAGAGCCGTCATCATAAATCATTTTCAGTTCTTTACTGCCCAATTTTTTATCGATAATTGGGCGGAAACCAGCTTTTAAAGTTGGTTTAAAAACATAGTATTCATCAGGATTTACAGACCCTTGAACAACATTTTCCCCTAAACCGTAGGCGGCTGTAATCAGTGCAGCATCCTTAAAACCGGTTTCTGTGTCAATGGAGAACATCACCCCAGAGGTTGCTAAGTCAGAGCGCACCATTTTTTGCACGCCCACAGCTAGAGCAATGCTAAAGTGGTCAAATCCCTTGGTGTGGCGATAAGATATGGCGCGATCGGTAAATAGGGAAGCAAAGCACTTGTGACAAGCTGCTAAAACTCCTTCAGCACCGACAACGTTGAGGTAAGTTTCCTGCTGTCCAGCAAAACTAGCATCGGGGAGGTCTTCGGCGGTGGCGCTGGAACGGACTGCAACATCTGTCTCTGCGTTGTATCGTTCACTGAGACTCTGATAAGCTTTAGCGATCGCCTCTCGCAATTCTACAGGAAATGGGGTATGGATTAATAGCGATCGCGCTTTTTTTCCCCGTTCTCGTAAATTTTTGACATCCTCAACATCTAAGTCAGCAAAAAGTTTGCGTAACTTTGCTTCTAACCCTGCCGATTGAATGAAATGATCATAAGCATAAGCGGTGGTGGCGAATCCAGTGGGAACGTTAATACCTTTGGGCGCTAGCTGTTGAATCATTTCCCCCAGTGAGGCATTTTTACCACCAACTACAGGGATATCAGCAATGCCAACTTCATCAAACCACAGAATCAGCGATCGCTCTTTTGCAGATCCAGATAAAGTGCTTTTAGATACAGTAGCCATAAATATTACCTTTTAAGTTTATACTCAATTCGATCAGTGCGTAACCACTAGTATATTTTTCCTATCTTCAATTTTAGATTTTGCAGCCAGCCAGGTGATTTTGGATTGTGCAATTAAATTGCAAACTATAGCCTAGAAATAACAATTATTCGAGATAATGGCTATATCTGAATACCTGAAGCAATCCACAATGGTGCAACTAGAACGACTGCTGAAAATGGCAGAAGATGAGCTAACCGAGTACAGCACTGATGCCCGTAAAATTGAAAAACTGCGCCGTAAAATAGGTTTAACAGTATCAGCAATAGAACAGCAGCAAGTCAAAGAGGAATTACTTGCTACTATAAAATCTAATATAATTACCCAAATTGTCGAAGAACAAAGACAAGCGGTAGCCTTACCATTTTGGGGAATTGCTGGATTGGGTTTGTTATTGGGAATTTCTTTAAATCAACCCATAGGCTTGTTAGCATCTGTAGTTGGGACTGTATTAGCTTACAGAATTCAGAAATGGGGTTGGAAATTGCAGGCAACTCGTTTATTGTTACAAACCTTGGAAGATATCGAAATACGTATTGCCAAACCAAATCAGTAACAAAATAGATCCACTTTCTAGAGAATATATTTGTGTCTATTTGTAGTTTAATATACAAGTTAATTAATTAGTTACTTGATTTACACGTCGTAAGTACTTAATAATTCCTTTGGGATCACTATAGCAAAAAAATTAGATATAGGATTTGATTCAGGTATTTATAATGCTGGTTTGCGTGGAGGCGAGGTCTTCTTTGTACCACTCATATCATGTCCGGTAAAAGACTTATTATTTAGGCTGACGCAAAGACACGGAGACGCTCTTACGCGGAGAAATTTTAATTGATTTGTGATTAGCCGGACATGAGATGGCGTTGCTGATTGAAAGTATGAATTAGTCTCACGCAAAGACGCAAAGAACCGTTGTTTAGTCATATCGAAAAATGCCAATTCATACTCTGATTCAGCAACGGACATGATATCATTCATATTGCTTAGGATCAGCAGTCTAACTTAGAGTAAGTCAGGATTAAGAACTTGTTCCATAGTGAAAGGACACTCAAGGGGAAAAGTTTCTATTGGCATTTGAGTCTCCTTCGCTGCGTCTCGACGGGCACGGCGATAATATTTCTCTATCCACTCCCAATCCTTAAGAAAGCGCTGCAAACTGGGAGTATCTTCCAAGCAATCTTGAATTTGGTTTCGGCTGTTAGAGATTGTGTTAACCCAACTTTTGGTTTTTCGCTGTGGTTGATATTGGCATTTGAGTAAGTGCATTAAAAGCACCTGCAAATAACTTCCAAGTTCCTTTTGTTCACTCCGACCCAAAGCCTCTAGTTCCTCTACCAAATGTTCAACGTCTAACTCAGCCCAGCGTCCTTTCTTCAGGCACTCAGCCTGTTGTTGTGTCCACAGTAGAAAGTCCTGATTGTAGAGTGTTGCTTTACTCATCAACAGTTACCCCTCTGCTTTCAACGACATTTATCATATTTTCGCCCAATGCAGTCCTGTAGTAGATATCTTACAAAAGTAATCTAGCAATTACTCCTCTCATCAGCATCGTCATCTTGCAAGTTGCATCGGGCACAGCAACCGTCACCGCCTAAATCTGTTTGTTGATTACTCTTGCCATGAACACTTGGACGCAATACTATATTGTTCTCCTTGGCTGTAATCATAGATGCAATCGCCAACACGATACTCGAATTTTTCGCTCTCTCACTTTGGAATTTTGTGAGGACTATGAACTCGGCAAAACTCGTCGTATTCTTGCAATGTCATCTTGTTCGTTACCTGCATCGCATACACAACGTAATCAGCGATATTCCCAATTGGTGACTGTGTAGAACCAAGTCCTACAACCCAATCTCCAATGCTTGCTACTCGTCGGATAACAGGCTTGCAAATTGCGAGAGTGCAAACTTCCCAGAATGGGTTAGGAGCCGAGCCATCATCGTAACGTAGGCAGTAGGAGAAGAATGTCATGAGTATAAAATTACTAAAGCAGCTAACTACTACATTAGTATGGCGCAGACTACGGTTTAGCACATTTATACTTGACATCTCCCAAAACTTTTGGATTTGCAGAAATTATTATCTTTATCGTCTCCTCACAGCAATTGTGTAATTAGGTAGATGTGAGGCATCTGTTTGAGTTTTCACAAGTCGCCAGTCATTATCTATATATAAATTTTCAAACACTTGAGAAGTTGCTAAGGATGTTTTTTGAAATTCATTAGCATGATTTATCTCTAGATTTTCTAATTTTACAGCTTTAGGCAAAGCCAGTTTTGACGCATTCAGTTTTACTTTAGTGTTAACTACATTAGTAAACCAGCTGTAGACTGATTCTAAAGTTAGAGGAATTTCTCTATTTTTAAAAGCCTGAAATCTATCAATGTTTTGAAGACACCATTTACCATTTTTAACTCCATATTTTTGGATCACCATGAAATCATAAGCTGGTAAATTTGATTCAAAACTATGGGATAAAGACGACTCTTTTCCAAGTATATAGCGAGCTATACTAGCACAGTAACCATCACGCTGGAAAATTTGGAAGGACTGCTCTTGTATTCTTTTTGGTAAACTTTCATGAAACGATATGGTAGACCAGATTGGTGTCCAAACACCCACTAAAAGCCGTAATTGCTCAGTTACACTTAAAACAGGATTATGTTGGCTCAACTTTATAAAATAGGGAAGTAATTCAGTTTTGTAAAATTTAATTTCGGCATTTAAAGTTTCTGGCTTTCGATCTTGAACTCGTGCTAAAATTTCATTTTTAACTTTTAGTGTTTTTGTAACACTTAATTGATTTTTTTGTAAGAGGTCGAGCATTACTATTTACCTTTTTATGATTTTTTTAGATGACTTGGTAAGAATTAAAAACTGATGAGTTTAATGCTTATCAAGGTATCATGCATCCCTTTATACTGTAAAAGGAAAGCCTTTTAGCTCCTCCTTTTGACAGTTATTTGGTGTTTATGTGCTTGATAGTATCTATTTTTACTAATAAAATGGTGTGATCCCGATCACTGTAAACTAAAATATATTCAACAAGTATTTAGAAATTAGAGTATTGCATACATCGAGTGTAGCGGCTTAAGACAGGGTAGGAGAAGCGCTATCAATTCACATCCAATGAAGTGCGAAGGATGAAAATTTTGCTCCTTTACACTTCATTATTTATCTGAAATTTCTAAGATTCTCTTCCCGATGCCCAGGTATCACGCCATTTTACAGTCCCTTCTTTGGCAATTACCCAGCGACGATTTACAAGATTTTCACGCAGAGGCGATCGCCCCTCCCGCCACATGGCATATTTATAAGCAATTAGCTTACCAGTACTCTCATCAAAGGGAATCTCAGCAGACCAGGTATTGGAGTTGATGTATTCTAGGGGATATGCTTTGCTGATATCCCAGTTACCCAACTCTGGGCAATCTCCAGTTACTACAATGATTTCACCGGGTTGGGTATCCACGCCATTGAGTTGGACGCGCACAATTGTCTGTGCTTTTATCCGTTCCCCAACGTGGCTGAAAACAATCACTCCCCGTTCTTCTAGTACTAAGTCATAAATTTTACCATCTTTCACCTCATACTTATTGCGAGTCACTACGCAGGTATGTTCCCCATCGGGCAATTCTGTCTCTACTTCCGGGAGAGTAACTTCTCCTCCCCGGTTTAAAGCGACAAAACATAGGGAATCACGATAACGACGCACATAACAGTAAATGTCGGGAGTGAGATATTTTTGCCAGTGGCTACCCATTGACACTGCGGGATTTAGTCGCCGTAAACCAGACAGCAGCCTGATGCAACGATAAATCTCACTCTCAGTATCCCAATTTTCCATCATCGGGCGGTTATAAGGGTCGTTACCACCGTCGGTATCGTTATAGAGATACTGTTCTGTACCGTAGTAAATGCAGGGAATGCCGCGAGATGTCATAATTAAGGCGATCGCAACCTTCAGCATCGCTGGATCGGGGTTCAGCGATTGGAAGCGGCACATATCATGGTTATCGATGAAAGTGACTAACTCTGCTGCACCGTTATAGCGATAATCCTGGTCAAAAATGTATTGAATTGTTTGGAATCCCATTTCTGAACCTTGGCCCAGTGCGGCTCGAATTGCCACACACAACCCAAAGTCTAGAAGTGTCATGCCTGAGTGGTTAACAAATTCCACTGAGAGATCGTCAGTAGGATTACTGTAAATCCATTCACCAAAAATAAATACATCTGGTTTGTGATTGCTCATATCGCCAGTGAATTCTTGCCAAAACCAAATGGGCATATGCTTGACAGTATCCACCCGCAGTGCATCTACACCCCGGTCTAGCCATTGTTTAATGGCTGACTTGATATACTCACGATATTCAGTATTGTTTTCATTAAAGGTTGCTAAACCAGATAGTTCACAGTTCTGAACTTGCCAATCGTCTTCCCAGTTTTGCACTTCGCCATAGTGGTGATACCAATTATCAACATCATCATTGAAGTCAGCAATTTTCACGCCATCATCATACAATTCACCTTTGCTACCGCTGGTATCAGGTGTGCTATGGTTACAGACAATATCTAGCACCAGCTTCATATTGCGCTTGTGCAGTTCCGCAATTAACCGATCAAAGGTTGTATTTTTTTCTTCTTGTGTGGCATTTAAAGAAGGGTTCTCTCCGTCAGCAATATAGCGAGGATTGAGCCGTTTAAAGTCTTTTGTCCAATAGCCATGTAGCGCTGCATTACCAACAAATAATTCTTCAACCTGCTCAAACAATGGAGTTAGCCAAAGGGCAGTCACTCCCATGTTTTTGAGATAATCTAATTTATCGATGACACCTTGCAAGTCACCACCCCAGTACTTACCCCATTCTTGTCTACTTGGATCGTACAGTTCTGAGTTTGCACCTTCGCTGTTATCTTGATCGCCATCATAAAAGCGATCGACCACAAGAAAGTAAATGGTTTCTTGACGAAATTCAATATCTCTGGTGTAAAGAAACTCTAGGTCAATCTCAGTCTCAGATGGTGGTGTTTCTATAATAGCTTGTACTTTTTCGTGTGCAGAATCAACTTTGTATTGATCTGGTGAAAACTGAGATGGAGGGGTTAGTACCATATAAAAAACTCAAAATTTCCTGAAGTTCACGTTTTCACGTTTGTAAAACCAACAATACAACGTTTCGAGTATTGTGTGTAACTACAAATTTCGGTATTGTGACATCCGGCCCAGGGTGTAAGTATCTATCGCTAGCTAGTTCCTAATTCTATCGATAGATATAATTCATCAGCTAGAGAATAAAAATAAACTAATATAGATAGCAATTACTATTAATAATTGCTTGATCATAAAAATTTACAATATTTAGTCAAAGTAGCCATCGGTAAATACTGAGTTGATGATATAGGAAGTCAGCGTTTTGCAGAGTCTGATTACAGCAAGGCTTAATTAGCACTGGAGATTAGCTCTCAACAAGGTTTCGTTATCCCTGAGCGATACCGAGTAAAGGACATAAGTTAAGTCGGTGGGAATAAATCAAACTATGTGTTTTGCAATGTAAAATTATTGTAATTGATTTTGTAGTCAGCGGCTCCAGCCCTTTTTTGCTGGCGTAGCGGGACTTTAGTCCTCTCTACGAGACGCTATGGGAACACTACAAACCTTTTTATCTACGCCCTCCTACTTAGTTAGTCAACTTTTTCTCTAGAAGATTCGCTGCATTGGTAAACTGACCATTGTCACTTTCAATCTGCTATTACTATCAAAGAATTAATTTAGGTAGCAATTATGACAAAATATGACTTGGTTTTTAACTCACCAAAGACATCAGAGGAATCACTAAGTCCAGAGGAAGCGGTGGCGGCGATCGCAACTGTGACTGCGATCGCTGATTCATCCATCGAAGATGTAGATGCAGAAAGTTTAGCGGGTATCCTCTGGGAATTCGAGGTCTTCGAGGAATATTCAGAAGATGAAATCGCTGAAATAGTTGATAGACTCATAGGGATTGCCGAAGAAGAGGGAATTGGGCCCCTGTTTAATACCGCCAAAGTATCTCTGTCTGATGAATTAGTGCTGGATGGTTTTGCAGCTGGGGTGATAGTGCTTTTAGACGATGAACTTGCCATCCCGAAACCGAAACAAGCATACCTCAAAAAGCTACAAGCAGCCTTAGAACTGGAGGATGAAGAAGCAGAGGAAATCATCAAGGAGGTAATTGCAGCCTTTAAAGAAACAGAAGAAGAATATGCAGACGACGATGATGAAACAGTAGTCATAGAAGATTTTAGTCAACAGAGATATCAATCACCCTTAGGTAACTTTACTGTGCAGATTCCAGTTGATCCGCAGCAGGGTGGTAGAATTCAAAGCCAGGAAGGAGTAGTTGGCTTTTCTGATGACATCGGTACTTTGTTGAGAATCGATTATTATCCTTTCCCTCTAGAACAGTTAGAGGAACTGGAGTCTGTTGGACAAGAAGAATATTTACAAACAATTTTAGTAGACAAGTATGTACCGCAAGCGATTTTTGTGAATGTACCAGATGCTTCTGTGGAGTATAGCGAATATCTTAAAGATACTTTGCGAGGCGCTTACTACGTGTTAATCGATATGCCCAAAGGTTCGACAATTTCTAAGCAAGAAAATAATGGAACTGCGATCAGATTAGACGCTTACCGGGGGCTGCTCACCTTTATCAGTGGTGAATTTTTGTATATAGTTAGTAGTCAGCACAGCTTTATTAACGGCGAAACTCCTGATTCCCTTGAAGAAGAGGCGGAAGACATCAAGGAGAGTATTTTAGAGTTTATTGAGACTATAGAGTTCAATTAGTACAACTTTGCGTAAAAGTGTAGCGTTTTAATGCAAGCCGACGCATTAACAATGCAAGCCGACGCATTAACAATGCAAGCCGACGCATTAACAATGCAAGCTGATACATTAACAATGTAAGCCGATACATTAACAATGTAAGCTGACACATTAACAATGTAAGCCGATGCATTAACAATGTAAGCTGACACATTAACAATGTAAGCTGACGCATTAACAATGTAAGCTGACGCATTAACAATGTAAGCCGACACATTAACAATGTAAGCTGACGCATTAACAATGCAAGTTGACGCATTGGCAATACTGAGTATTGCCAAATCTATTTCGCTACAAATTAATCAAATGCTCTACTTAGTACATGTCACCGTAAAAAAGGGTCGAAAATAGAACAAGATACTTTAAAGTCATACCATTTCACTTAAATAATGATACAAATACCTTGGTAGGGGCACGGCATAACCCATAGGTGTTAACTTAAGCTTAAACACTTACACAACATACGTTTTACCCCACCCCTAACGCCTCCCCTTGGTAAGGGTAACGGCGGTTTTGGCTTTAGACAAAACCGGGATGGGGTAACGCGAAGAGTCATGGTAAATGAGTAAATTCAAGATCATGTATCTTGACAAGGCTTTTACGTTAAGTTGACATCAATGGGCATTGCCGTGCCCCTAAAAGAAATCTATAATCAAGATTTTGGGAAATTGGTATTGGGAACGGATGGCGTTTTCAATTCAGTGTCCATAACTCATCAACTCATGTGATGTACATTTGGAAAGGGCGATGTCTGACGACAAGCCCAGAGGCGAAGTGTCTCCGGTGTCTACGCTTGTGATTTTTCATGACTTTAACCCTGCTAAACAATCGCTATCGAGTTATCCAAGTAATCGGCGCTGGTGGTTTTGGCGAAACCTTTCTAGCAGAAGATGTCCACATGCCATCTCGCCGTCGCTGTCTGATCAAACAACTCAAACCGATAACCAATAATGATCCGCAAACCTACCAACTTATCCAACAGCGCTTTGAACGAGAAGCAGCAACCTTGGAGTATTTGGGTGAAAGTAGTGACCAAATTCCCAAACTCTACGCCTACTTTTCTGAGAACGGGCAATTTTACCTCGTCCAAGAATGGATTCACGGACAAACCCTGACAAAAATTGTCGAAGCCAAAGGATTTGAGAGTGAAACTGCTGTTCGGCAAATTCTTTTGAGTCTGCTTTCAGTCTTGGATTATGTCCACAGCAAAGGTATTATTCATCGGGATATCAAGCCAGATAATATTATTCTCCGTTCTGTTGATAGCAAGCCAGTTTTGATTGATTTTGGTGCAGTCAAAGAAACAATCCGTTCCGTGGTGAATTCTCCAGGACACCCGACGCGATCGCTTGTCATTGGTACGCCTGGGTATATGCCTAGCGAACAAGCCGTTGGCCGCCCAGTTTACGCCACTGATATTTACAGCTTAGGTTTAACGGCGATTTATCTGCTGACTGGCAAACACCCGCAAGAACTACTAACTGATCTCAAAACTGGGGAAATACTTTGGCAACAGTACGCCCCTAACGTCTCTTCCGAATTGGCGGCGGTACTCAATCAGGCAATTAAACCTCATCCTGGCGATCGCTACAGCACTGCTAGTAAAATGCTACACGCCTTGCAGTCTGGTGCAAATGCTTCCACAGTCATTTTTTCTCCCACTGCGACATCGACTCGACAAACCCAGCCATTATATTCTCCGCAAAAAAATTCTGCGATTGCAGAGTCAGACTCTGGTGGAAACTGGCAAAAACCTGCTGTGATTGTTGGTAGTTTGCTGGTAGGTGGCTTGCTTAGTGCGATCGCAATTGCTAACATCACTCGTCAACAACAACCAGAAATAACTATTGCCACAAGTCCCACCCCATCCCCAGAATCTTTGCCTTCCACTCCTGCATTTCGCGAACCACCTGTTTCTTCCCATTCTCCAGTTGCAGTTGTACCGATCTCACCACCACAACAGCCAGTAATTCCCGATCCTTTGCCAACTTTTAATCCCCCTGTTGTATCCATACCACTGCCAAAAAAGAAGCCTGTAACTTCAGATACTCCAGCGCCAGTAGCAGTATTCACACCACAGCCAGAACCAGAGAATCAGGCGATACCATTCGCGAAGCGTCTCGTAGAGAAGGCGGGCAATGCCAACGCAGTTCCCACACCAGAAGTGCGTTCCACACCACAGAACAAGCCCCGGAGTAAATTAGCTGCCACTACCAGCAGACAAAGCGTTCCCGCATTCCCTACAGGTACAGCAAGAAATATCGTAGAAGCTACCCTCGGTAAACCAAATCAAGATTTAAGAGGCGCATGGGGCAAGACGCGTGCTGTTGTTTACAAACTAGTGCCAAACAAAATTGACCTTGGCTACTTATTTGATCGTAATTCTAAAGTGTTGCGTCAAACTGAGGTAGCTTTTGCCCAATCGGTAGATCCGCAGGTAATGGAGGCTACCTTGAATGGAATGTTAGATGGGCAAGCCACTGAAGAAATTCAGCAGGGACTTAAACAGGTACAACAGCGCCAGTCTGATAATTTTAGTTTTCAGAATGGCTCAGTTAAAGGTCAGATTATCCGCCAAAAATGTGATTTTATTTACATCAGCATTTGGGATGCAGATTTACATGATTTTGTGAGTCCATCAACAGCCAAAAGGTGTTAGTTACTTTAGAAACATTGTTCTCAAAAGTTTAAAGTACTTTATGCAACTAGAATTGACCCAGGAAGCTTGTCAACATATTGTTCTTGAGCAATCACCTCAAGCGAGTTATGCTTGGCGCAATCAGCGTTGGGACTCGTTCACCCTCGTGACCCCCACCCCCAATTGGCAGATTCGACTACCAGGAGCAGAATATCAAGGCGATGAGCCAGAGTAAAATGGCGATCGCAGAGCTTGTATTCTATAAGACAGATTTAGTATTCAATATAATCGTGAAAAAACTGGCTTTCTTGGGCTACAATCAACATAATTTCGGTCTTCCCAAACACAAAAAACCAGTTTTTAGAATTTAGTGGATTTGTTTTCTCGGATTTGCGACTAAATCCAGGAAAATCTGTCTTTCCTATGCCTCAATCCCCATTTTTAAAACTGAGTTTTAAATTCTTAATCTTCATAAAGTTATAAATACCATTATTAAGTTTTTGATAATACTTGTCTCAGCTTCTACATTTATGTCGTCAAGTGCAATCAAAATTGTGTAATCTGAAAACAACAAAGCTAATTATTCAATTGAGGTCTGATGACTCCTACGATTATGCGTCAGCTTTGGTCAGTGGTTGAAACTGCCCAAGCCAAGCTTCTCTTGCAACTGGATGATGCTAGCTTGGTGCAGTGGTTAGTGAAACAAACCGAAACGCAAGTGTTGTTAGATTCTAACGAAACTGATTTTCTGTGCAACTACATTCAATCTCGGCTAGCTCTTATCCGTGATATTGCCCATGAACGTCAGTGTTCATGATAGCAAAATCACGATGAATTAATTGATAGTCAAGTGTTATTATTATTGACTATTGGGTTTTTAGGGAAATAACCTTCCACTAAGCAGTCAGAGCCTACTACACGCCAACGAACACGTTCTAGAGACAACGCCTCAGTCATAGTAGTAAAACCTAAATCGCCCACAGGTGTGGGAGCAATACTACCACCAATGATTTTCGGGGCGATAAATGCTAAAACTTTTTGCACTGCTCCTTGAGCGATCGCACTAGCAGCTAAAGTCCCGCCACATTCCCACAACACGCTACAAAAACCTCGCTCATATAAGTACGCCATAGCTTTATCTGGTGTAAGTGATGTTAATTCCACCACCTCCACCCCAAGCTTTCGCAACAGTTCTTGAAAATCGGGGTTAGCACCCTCCTCTGTCAACACCAAAGTTGGAGCATCCGCAGTTTGCCAGAGATGGGCACTTTCCGGTAAGTTGAGATGGCGACTCATCACCACTCGCAGGGGATTATGTGCCTCCATCTGATGGCTGGTTAAATAAGGATTATCCTGTCGGACTGTATTCCCGCCGACAATTATTGCATCACTTGCCGCCCGCAATTGATGTACTTCAGTACGGGCCTCTTGGCTTGTCACCCAAGCGCTGTGACCAGAGGTAGTAGCAATTTTGCCATCTAAAGTCATGGCATATTTTAAAATTCCCAAAGGTCGTTTGTAGAGAATGCGATGCACAAAAGCTTCATTTAGCTGATGACAAGCTTCTTCTTCTACTCCTACCAACACTTCGATCCCCGCCGCCCGTAAACGGGCAATCCCACCTCCAGCTACCAGTGGATTGGGATCAACCATACCCACTACTACTTTTGCCACCCCTGCTTGGATCAAGCCTTCCGAACAAGGGGGAGTCCGTCCGTAGTGATTGCAAGGTTCAAGTGACACATAGATTGTTGCACCACGAGAGCGATCGCCTGCTGCTTGCAAGGCAAACACTTCTGCATGAGGCTCACCTGCACGAGGATGAAATCCTTCGCCGACAATCTCGCCATCCTTGACAATCACCGCTCCGACTAACGGATTTGGCGAAGTCCGTCCTAAAGCGCGGCGAGCAAGTTCCAAACACCGCAGCATCATGCGAGAGTCAAAATCACTTCCGATCTTTTCCTTTGGTGGTGAATTCGATCCAACTGCTGACTCCACTAAATGTATATTTTCCTGAGTGTAATTTGCTAAGGATGCATCTGCTTGAGCGACCACTGGGGAATTATCCATAATTTTAGGCAACACTGTAAATATTCTGCACGCGATCGCGCAGTCTTTTCACAGGAGAATCGCCCTTTGCCCCTGATAATTAAACAGAGTCAAATTCAGGTGCTACTATTAGCTGTCTTAACTTGCATCAGCCTGTAATATTCAGATTACAATTCTTATATTAAATGAACTCCTAGCCACATCAGCCAAGCCAAGTATCCTATAAAGGCAAATGCGCCAATTATTTCCCACACCTGAATAACAGCCAATAATCGCTAATTTTCCGCGATCCTGTACCTGTATATGCTGTTTATGCGATAGAAGTTGATTGTCCCGAAAGCGAAACACCCGTAGAATGGATGTTGCTAACCACAGTAGTTGTTACCGATATCCAAACAGCTTCAATGATTTTACGCCGATACACGTATCGCTGGGGTGTAGAATACCATAATTGGTATCCAGGTACTGTGGCGAGGTAGGTTAAAATTACACGACCTCTGTGTTCGCGTAGCGTCTCGTAGATAAGGTTGGCAGCTTGCAAAACAGACTTAACGCGAAAAGTCAGCAGCTTCACAAGCGAGGCTTCAATAAAAGTAATTTTAGAAAAGAATGCGACAGAACCATAGCTTAGGTTTTGCTCGGCTCAAGCTAGCGGATACAAGATTTTGAAGGCAATCTCAGGCAATATTAAGCCCTGATGGCTTGTTGTTCAGATTCAACTAACTGATTGTGAGGTATATCAAATCTAATAGTACTGGCTGCCCAGTCTTTGAGATCTGGTGCTAGCCACACTAGCTTGCAGAGAATTTCGTCATTGACCCACAACACCAACGGGAACCGAAACTGTTTCCGAAACTCATCTCGCATAATGTTGGTACTGATGATTAGTTGGTTAATTTCCACTACAGACTCTAAACCCCGTACCATCAAAGCTTCGGGTTGAGTAGCACCAGTTGTAGTTGTAATAGCTGTATATAATGTGTCAGCCGCAGGTGAAAGCAGGATTTCTTGGATGTCTGCTGATGAAAATTCTATTAACACATTCAGCACTTGCTGCTGCCTTTCGACACTGTTACAACAAGCTAATATCAGTGAGAACTCCCCACCAGAAACCATGATCGCCCTTGCCAGCCTATTAGTGGCTGCTGTGCTGCTAACTGTGCTGTTTTCCGAATTACTTAAGCTGATCATTAAAAAATCCTGCTTTTAATTTTAAAAATATCTGAGCTAGATTCAGTTATTCTACCCTATTAATTTTTACTCAAAAGTGCTACGTCCGTAATTTGGATGAGGTTTTTGTTTAATACCAAGCATAATACTACGCATTGTCTAACGAAGGAGTATAACATGTATTATCCCATACCTACAACTAAGGGCTAATGTAAAGGTTGTATCAAAATTATATAAGCAAAAGATAATGCAAGCAAAAGGAAGCAAATGGAGAATTAGCAATTTAATTATCACTGTATTTTCATCGATTTTGACATCTACCATTGGTTAAGTAATTTCTGAGGTTTCGTAAAAAAAAGACTCAGTATAAATTTAACAACAAACATTGCGAAGTGGGAGACAACTTAACTGGCTTTGCCATGAGTTAGAAACTGAGGTGAACGAAATTGTTTGTGTCTCGACACCCAGCCCTTTCTACAGCGTTGGTCTTTGGTACGAAAACTTTCCCTTTTTGTAATTTTCTTCCCAGACAACAGCACCAAAGCGATCGCCTAAATCAACTTGCTTGAGGTTCACTTTTTTATATCGTCTACGTGTATCAATTTTAATATCACCTTGGGAAGATTTTTGCATACTGCTAAACTCCGCTTCTGTAACCCGCACCCAAAATTACCAAAGTATTCCCTTGTTCTACCCATTCCCGCTCTTGACTATCCAGTATCGTCTCCCTTGGATAGCCGCTTAACTGTAGTACGGTAACTGGGCTGTTCTCTGGCTGAATGTCACTAAAAGGCTTTTGCCAGCGCTTGATAGAAATTCCCTGCTGTTGCATAAAAGCATACCAAGCACCATAGCCATCAGAGGCGCGGTTATAGGTAGAGCCACTATTGATTTTAGTATTATTAGGAGCCGCGAACAAACTAAGTAAAACGATCGCAGCTAGTGCGATCGCTCCTATCCAAGCAAGGCGATTTGAACGTTTCATTTTCGATCACTATAATCACTTCGTTTCAGGATCACTAGTGTTAATACTTACTTATTTTGCAGGTAAAGTCAAAAATATAATTAATTTTATCTTAGTTTCCCAGCACTACGCGCTCTCTATATGTGACTGCGATTTCTGACATCTTACGGTATTCCCAAGAAAGCTTTCAGAGCAGTTTTATACCTCTTCTTCAACCGCTTGGAGACTAAACCACCTTGCTGAATCTGTGTAATAACAGCCATCGAACAAGTCCCTTTCGGAATAGGGCTACCAATGGTAATAAAAAGAGCTAGTTGAGTAGCATCCATCTCACGAGCAAACTGATAAGCTATTACCGACTCATGGACTATAAAGCTTGGTATACCTGAACCTGGTAGGAGAACACAGGAAGTTTCAGAATTAGGTCTGCGGGTAGTGACATTGACGAACAGATAGTTGCTTTCAAATGTTTGTGCAATTGCGATGTAGAGGTGTTCGCTATTAGGAGGCGTATCCAGCAAAAATGCATCTCCCAAATTAATGGTGATGCTAGCCATTCAAAACCCCATCTAGATATGCTTCTCGAATGGCTTCTTGCTGAATTTCCCCGATTTCCTCGTCACTCTTGCCTAAATTTTTGAGAATATCCTCTACCGAAATCGGGACGGCAGAGCCATGAGGGTTTTTCCATTCTGGAAGGTCATGAGTCCACTCAGCAACTTCAATTGGGTCAAGATGCCCAAAAGCTTGATAAACCTGCTGAATGATTTCCTCTTCCTCTTCACAAAGGTCTTCGTCTCCTGGATCATCCAACAAGGAAACATGATTTTCATTACGAGGAGAAATGAACTTAGACCAGAGAGGTAAGGCATCATCAACGGGCCTCCCCTTAATTAGGTCATAAACACCGCTCAGAACAGGGCCGTAATCCATCGACACGTAATGATCACCAGTAATCGGTTGTTCCATGCGTTTCAATGCAACACGGTCAGCTATATAAAGCATCTTAAGTAAGCCTAAATACTTCATAGGCTTACCGTGCAACTTTAAGAATACCGCTGCGGCTTCAACGGCTTTCTCAGGATGAAACCGAAACTGGATTAGCATAAGCATTCTGAAGCGATTGCTTCACACTAGTACAATTCTATTGTAAACCCTGGC
The DNA here is from genome assembly GCF_036917275.1 of Nostoc sp. GTDB lineage: Bacteria > Cyanobacteriota > Cyanobacteriia > Cyanobacteriales > Nostocaceae > Nostoc. The sequence goes on along the minus strand of NZ_JBALDF010000032.1, from coordinate 252,744 downwards.
GATCGCTGATACATTTCCCTGACTTTTCACGGTATCTGGAAAACCTCTCTCCTATAAGGAGAGAGACTTTGAATTTTCCCCCTTAGGAACGTGGATTAAATAAAATACAAAACTTCATCCTCTATCTTGCTTCCCTCTCCAATATATCGGAGAGGGATTGAGGGTGAGGTAAGTCAGGGACATAAATTGTATGTTATTTAATTCTTATTCCTTAGAGCATCGGGAAGGGGTTAGGGGTTTAGGTTTTTCGTGGCCTTTTCCACATAACCTGAATTGTAAGACACATTACCAAGGGCAGAGGAAATTATTTTCTCGGTAACAGAAAAGGTTAAACTCGTTGTCGTTTCCATGCTGAACATGGGAACGATAACGAGAATAAAAAACCTCTTTGCAGGCAGGTTTAACGGGGATATTATGGCTATTTAACCGCAGATAATATCACTCAAATTGCACAAGCGATCGCCCCGATACAATAATAAAACCGACAGAATCAAGTCTAATCTGGGGCTGGCGAATTCCCTCTAAAATGGCTGCATTTAAAGCAGTTTCTATCTTCAATTCTTCAGCTAATGCATTATCCCAACTTTGCTGGTTCAGACGCAGCCGCAATTGTTCTACTCTATTGGCTAATTTCTTTTCAGCAACCTGGGCACAACTTTGGCACAAGTCAATAAAATCGGGACGATTAGAGAGTAATTCAGAAGACGTGTTACGCACTTGATAGCAAAAATTTTGCCATTTACTAGGGTCAACAAAATCGTCAATAATTTCTAAACGCTCTTTTGCCAGATTGTAATCTCGTCCTTGATTATTATTTTTATCTTTATATGGACGTTGCAGAATACTTAAGAGAGCTTTATCCTCAACAACGCGTATTGGCTTTTTGCGACCATCAACATAGATTGTTTCTATAATTGGTGGAAATAGAGCATCGACACGTCGCTGCAAGTTTTTGAATTGAGAATTATCTAGTTTGTTATCTAGTAAAACTTGTTTGGCAATTTTTAAATTTGCCTCGACTACATAATTGCATTGGAAACCGAACCACTCCTTCCCTTCTTTAGAGTCCCAAGATGCATCAGTGCGCCACATCGCAAAGGCTTCACCTCGGTCATCCCAGTTTATATAGTTCCAGAGTGCTTCAACAAATCCTTCCCCAACCCGAAAGAGTTTAATACCAGAATTCTGATTTGCTACCCTGCGATTATAAGTACCAAATTGGTCTAGATAACTATCAGCAAAACGGTTTTTTAACTCATTTATGGGAACCAATGTCCGCGTTGTTGGTTGATAACGTCGAATCTCTGATGAATCTGGGTTATTGAGTGCCCTGAATCCCAACGCATCACAAATCCAGCCTTCAATTGCTCGTTTAATTTCTAGATGACAAGCATCGTAATTATCTAAATCTTGAAAATACTGGGTAGCAATTTCATCGTTAGCGTCAATTTCATTTAGAGCATTCTGTTCACTAATTTTTGCTATTTCAGCTTCAATTTGTTTTTGAATTGGCGAAATCATTTCTAACAGTCCAGCAGCACTTGATTGAAACAAAGTTGCTTCTAATTCTGCAAGTTTCTCATCCACATAAAACTGGAGACTAGCAATTGACTGTTGGAAAATACCAAACCCATCTTTCAATACTTGATACCAAGCATTGTGAGGGCTATCTGGCAAATAGGGGCCAATCAAGGCACAAGATTGGACTCCAATTTTGCTGCCAATGCGGTCAAGTCTGCCAATTCTTTGCTCTAATTGATTAGGCGACCAAGGAAGGTCAAAATGAATTAACCAATCGGCAAACTGGAGGTTACGTCCTTCTTCTCCAGAGCGATCGCATACTAAAATGAAGCAGTTTAGGTTATTCTTGAACTTACTTAAGTCTTCCTCAACTTTGTCTGGTGATTCTCCAAATTGATGTTTAGCTATTGTCTCCGCACCAAAGGTATCAGACAAATACCGGACAATTTCACCACAAGTTTGTACAAAACTGGTAAATACAATAAATTTGGGCAGAATATCGCCAGTAATTGGTCTCTTGATTCTCTGTTGTATCCTCGTGATGAATTCTTTTTGATTTTTCCGAACATTTGCGGGAATTTTGAAGTACGTACCTAGTTGATTCAGCAGCACTGTTTTCAAATTTTCCGTCCGTTCTCCGTCCTCTTGAGGTTGACGAATAATTTTTAGTAAGGATTGCAGAATCTCTTCTTCCCCTGAGAATTTGGGGGTTGTAGTTAATAGGCGAATATCATCTTCTTTAAACTCCTGGATGAGTTTAGAATCAGGTTTACCAGTTAAACGCGCGGTAATTACCTGCCCTAAAATGCCTAACCAAGTACCAGAAGCTAGAAATAACAACAGGAAAATTCGCTGATATTGCTTTTCACCAGGAGCAACACTACGCCATTGATTGAGCAGTTCGTGGATATCAAGCGATCGCTCGTCTAAATCATACTCTTCTTTCGGCGTAAAATTGCGGTCAAATATCACATCTTCCACCGCAGCGCGACGGTTGCGAAGCATTCGCCGATGTAGTCGATAGGTATCGCTGACGTGAGTGCGAATCGCTTGAACTATTTGGTCTTGCTCAGGAGAATTTGTTTGTAAGTTTTCTAAATCATCCGCCAACTTCAATAAATACTTGTCCTCAGCAAAGAGATTTCGCAGTTGCTGCAAGTTGCTTTTGAGAACAACAGGCTCTGCACCTTCATTAAAAGAAAGCAGAAGTTTACCAATTTGCTGACGACTTTCAACTTTGGCACGAAAACCTGCTAAATCACCAAGTTTATAGGTTGTCGGGTCGAGCAAGTGCAACATGGCCAGAAAATCCTGCTCATGGTTAAGAACAGGAGTGGCAGATAATAAAAGTAAGCGATCGCTTTTATGAGCAAGTTCTTTGCAAGTCTCAAAACGCTGGCGCACTGTTGCATCCTTAGAGGTTGCCATTGCTGCGATATGATGGGCTTCATCTAAAATTAAGCAGCCTATCTTCGCTTTCAGGTTGATTTTATGGATATCTTCAACCGCTAGCACCGCTACCCGTTTGCCAAAATGGGAGATGTAAAACTTGTTTTCTAACTCCAGGCGCCATTGTTTGAGCAAATATTGCGGAACTAATACCACCGCACCTTTTTTCGGCTCATCCAGAAGGAATTGACGCAGAATTGCACCCGCTTCGATGGTTTTTCCGAGTCCCACCTCGTCTGCTAGCAAGTAGCGTTGAATTGGGTCTTCCAGTACCCGCCTGACTACTTCAACTTGGTGAGGATAAAGATTAATATTTGCCGAAATCAGTCCCGTCATCCCGCGACTGACAGCGCGTTGCTGAATCAAGGATTTCACGAAAGCCAATCTTTTGTCGTGGAAGTAAGGCGTTTCGTGACCCTTGATCGCCAGAGTTTCGATGGGGTCTGTGTTGGGTAAATTGCAACGAACGTAAATGTCTTCAACAGATGCGATCGCAGTTTTCTTATCTGGTAAATCAATTTGATACATTTCTGTGTCTTCATCCCAGATGAAAACTCTGCCAACTATCCATTTATCCTGGCTTTGGGACTTGATATAGCATCGAGCCTGGGGTTCAAGCTTGACTTCAGAGAGCGAATTTAAAGGTAAAGTTTTTTGGAGACGTTGCCCTATGGAGCAGAAATACTCAACGTTCGCATTGGCATCAGATATTTCCGTAACTTTTCCTATACCCAAAGAGTTATTCTGGGACTGTACTAATAAACCGAGCTTAATCATAGATCCAGTCCCCTGAACGCACTAAAAGAACCTTCCAGACTAGTTTGTTCACCTATATCTGGTAGTTTTGTCGATCAACATTATAGATAATAAACTGGTATTACTGTTTTTGTTGTCATAGCGATGTCTACGACGGGCTATTCGGCGTCGCTCCACCACAGCCAATTAGTAAAATCAGCAATTTTCAGGTAAATAGAAGACGCGCTATGGGCACAGCAATATTCATTGGTGTCAATTTAACGTGAAAGTTACTAAGCAAAAATGCTTTGAGACATTACCTCGCTCATCTCGTTCCCAGTCTTCGACTGGGAATGCTCCTCATTGAGGCTCCGCCTCTCTGACTTGCGGCATAGAGACGTTATATGTAACGTCTCTACATTCGTTTTCACTCCTATGTTTATTGTTAGAGGACGCATTGGCATTGTCAGAGGACGCATTGCCATTGTCAGAGGACACATTGCCATTGTCAGGGGACGCATTGCCATTGTCAGGGGACGCATTGCCATTGTCAGGGGACGCATTGCCATTGTCAGGGGACACATTGGCATTGTCAGGGGACACATTGGCATTGTCAGAGGATGCATTAGCATTGTCAGGGGACGCATTAGCATTGTTACAGGACGCATTGGCATTGCAGGGTATTGACGAATTTAATTAACTACGAATTTAGAACTTACGCACCGTGACGAAATTATGTCATTGCGTTCGCGTAACGTCTCCAAGAGTTGCAATCTCAAACTTTGTTCTTATATTCTTAGTGCGTAAGTCTTAGAATTAATGAAATGCTGTACTTAGCTAGATTATGTGCTGCAAGAGATTCACGCTTTGGCTTGATAACGCCACGATACAATTAAGGTGATGTAGTTTTATTTACGATGAAGAAAATCAGAGACAACACAATTAAGTTAAATCAATTTTTAAAGTTGATGGGTATAGTGCCAACTGGAGGGCAAGCCAAGCTGATGATTCAAGGTGGTGATGTCCAAGTAAACGGTATGCTGGAAACCCGACGAGGACGGCGACTAGTACCGGGTGATAAAGTGACAATACAAGGGCAGACTTTAGAAGTGAATTTGAACAACAATGAAGACCAAGACGTAGTAATAGATTTTGCCGAACAAACAGAGTAAAGGATTTTTATCTCAAATTTACAAGTTCCTCTTTTGTCTTGTGAGTAATGCTACAAATTTCCAACAAAGTTATTATCCCACAGAGTGAGATTGAAATTAGTGCGATTCGTTCGCAAGGAGCGGGAGGTCAAAATGTGAATAAGGTTTCTACTGCGATTCACTTGCGCTTCGATATTGCAGCTTCATCATTACCGGATTATTATAAACAACAGCTTTTAAAGCTGAATGATCGACGCATCACCGAGGAAGGAGTTGTCGTAATCAAAGCGCAGGAACACCGAAGCCAAGAGAACAATCGGGAGTCAGCGTTGAGACGACTTCAAGAACTTATTCAAAGCGCAGTTGTAGTGACGATAAAACGCAAACCTACAAAACCAACTCGCAGTTCTCAAAGAAAGCGCCTTGACTACAAAACTAAGCGCGGACAGGTGAAGTCTAACAGAGGGCAGGTGACAGATTCTTGATTTATAAATTAAACTTTCGCACTCGATTTGGTTCCAAAATCTAACCAGAGAACTAAGATTAATTCCTTCTATTGACTGTGGTCAAGTTCATGACTTAGTTGATTAGCTTAAGAATAGTAACTATTAAAGGTGAAAAAAGATGAATAAGACATTACTAACGATTTTGATGCTTGCGCTCTTACTCTTATTCATCATCTCTCCCTTTGCTGCCCTTGCTAGTTTGATGCTGGTAGTGCTAGTTTCGGCGTTTTTATCTTTACTAGGAAACTTGTTCCAAGCAATAATTGGTGGTGATACCAATCCAAAAGGGTCTTGACAATTTGCCAGAGAAAAGGCTCATCTTCCTGTGTGAGTGGCGAATAGAATAATCCATAACTCATGCCCCAAAGTCCGCCTTTGCCAAATTTGGGGTAATTTCACTCAGTGGTGTCGGTAAACCATCAATGCTGACAAGATTTCTCTTCTGTTGAAATTCTCGAACTCCCTCTTCGCCTTTTTTACTGGCCCAGTTTACTAAAGTCTGGCGCTCACCTCGATATTCATAAAGTGGTACGCCAAAACCACAGGAAGTCTGTACTTGTTCAATGTCAGCGACGATAATTTGACGCGCTCCAGGTATCGGCAAAAACAGAGAATACAGGGAGTCCCAATTTGGAGAACTCGGTAAAATCGTTTTTCCTTGACCGTAAAGACGCAGGATACACGCAGGTTCCTCGAAGGCGCAAAACATGAAGGTTATCCGCCCATTTTCTTGCAAATGGGCTGATGTTTCGTTCCCACTGCCTGTAAGGTCTACGTAACCTACTCGGTTGGGAGAGAGGATGCAAAAGCAGCCTAAACCTTTAGGAGACAGGTTAACATGACCCGTAGGACTCAAAGGTGCAGAGCCAACAAAGAAAAGGTGTTGAGCAGCAATAAAGTCTTGCAGTTCGTCAGTAATACAGTCAAAAAATTTGGACATAGACTGTCTGATTTATATTTGCAAATTTCCCATATTCTCAGGCTATGTCTTAGCTAAATATCTAGCAAGCCCTAATTGCCGATGTCTAAACAAATGGGGAGTTACAAAGTGTTATTGTCTCATGTACCGACTAGCCATTTGGATGGCATCAGCGATATCCACATCACCATCACCGTCAGCATCCAAGAAAGAATTTAGTACAGGATTGCCGCCAGCTTGGGGATTGGTGGCATTGGCACCTGATTGCAAAAACTTTAGCACCAAGGGTACTGCTAAAGGTAGCAATTGTTGAACTATACCAGCATCCAGTCCAGTGCGCTGGGCAGCAACTTCAGCTACCTGCTGCTGTATATCAGAAGAAAACAGCGAATCGACGGCTTCGGGGTTAGGTGAAGTACCAGCATATTGATTCACTAGAGTTTGTGTGGCTTCATTACCATCTGTGGCTTGCTTATCTTGTAAAGCAGAACGTACTTGACCACCCACAATAGACAAAACCGATTGGATGGTAGACGGGTCTGTACCAGTGCGATCGCTCAACTGTTGTACAGTGTTAATAATACCTCCCAGTTGACCTAAGCTGCCTTGTTGATTAGGATTAGCGACGGCACCAAGAATTTGGTCGAAAAGTCCCATAAGTTTGTTTTTCCTTTTGTTCTCAAAAAGTTTGTCAAAACTGGCTTGAAGTCTTTTGTGTAGGCGCATCGTAAGTCTACTAAAAGATTAGAACACGCCAAAACATAATATACCTGTCAAAAATTAAATTGCCTAAAGATTAAGATATAAAATTTTATCTTTATAAATCCTAACATTTGCTAGATATAGCTTCTGGCTATTTTACACCATAATAAATCTTGTTTAAGTTCAAAATTTTAAAATTTTATTTATTGTCTCTAAACTATCATCAACTATGCTAAATCATTATTGCTACGTTGATTGAAGATATGTAGGCAGCCTTGAAAACCCTTACTTAGACCTCTTGCAAAAATCCTTGAATCACCCCTCCCCAACCCTCCCCGTATGTATTGGGGAGGGAGCAAGATTTCAAGTTTCCCCCCTTTATAAGGGGGGATTAAGGGGGGTCTATTCGACTTATGCAAGAGGTCTAATTATGATCGACTAAAGGCTCAAGTTCCACCCTCAGAACCTCAAGCTTCACTCTCAAAGGCTCAAACTTCACTCTCAAAGGCTCAAGTTCCACCCTCAGAACCTCAAGTTCCACCCTCAAAGGCTCAAGCTTCACCCTCAGAACCCCAAGCTTCACCCTCAAAGGCTCAAGTTCCACCCTCAGAACCTCAAGCTTCACCCTCAAAGGCTCAAGTTCCACCCTCAGAACCTCAAGCTTCACCCTCAAAGGCTCAAGTTCCACCCTCAGAACCCCAAGCTTCACCCTCAGAACTTCAAGTTTCACCCTCAAAGGCTCAAGTTTGACTCTCACTTGTATACTTGGCTCTTATAAACGCAAAAAATGGAGTCAGCGTTGCTGGTTAATCAAAAGCTGCTTCTTACTACTCTGGTAAAAAATACTGAAACTATTAAGATTAGAAGCATCTGCCTACTGAATACCCACTAATCTTTCCCAACCATGCCTCTGTCACGCATAATAACGCTGATTGTTGGTCTGATCGTCATTTTGGGGCTAGCCCTATGGCTAATTGATTCCCTATCGCGCCTCTATTGGCAATTGTCCTATTCGCCGTTGCTAGGCAATTTGCTGCTGTTGCTGCTGATTGTCCTTATAGGAGCGTTGGTTGCTGCTTTTGTTTATTATGTATTGGTGATTCAGTCTGGGGAAAAGCGATCGCGCCGCAACCCGAAGCGAGTGACTGCGGCACAAATTCCTGCTGCTAAATCTGATGCTGCTTCTACAACTCTCCAAGCTGTGCGACAACAGGTAGGGCAAATTCAAGATGAAGTAGCACGCCAGGCTTTATTAAGTCGATCGCGAGAAATTGAAGCGAACTTAGCACGGGGTGAAATTCAAGTAGTGGTATTTGGTACGGGGAGTGCTGGCAAAACTTCTCTAGTTAATGCGATTATGGGACGCATGGTTGGTCAAGTGGATGCACCAATGGGTACAACCCAGGTTGGAGAAACCTATTGTCTACGGTTGAAGGGATTAGAACGCAAGATTTTAATTACAGATACACCAGGGATTTTAGAAGCAGGGGTGGCGGGAACGGAACGGGAACAAATGGCGCGAGAACTGGCAACAGAAGCAGATTTATTGTTGTTTGTGGTAGATAATGACTTACGGCGCTCAGAATATGAGCCGTTGCGGGGGTTGGCAGAGATTGGTAAGCGATCGCTTCTGGTACTTAACAAAACTGATCTCTATACAGATGAAGATAAAGAAGCTATCCTCGCTAGGTTGCGTCAACGGGTACTGGGATTTATTGCAACTAATGATGTGGTGGCGATCGCTGCTAATCCCCAACCTGCACAACTAGAAACTGGCGAAACCTTTCAGCCAGAACCGGATATTATTCCTTTGTTGCGGCGCACGGCTGCTGTTTTACGGGCTGAGGGTGAAGATTTGGTAGCAGATAACATTCTTTTGCAATCTCTGCGATTGGGAGACGAGGCGCGAAAACTCATTGATGGCCAGCGTCGCCGTCAAGCTGACAAAATCGTAGAACGGTTTCAGTGGATTGGTGCTGGTGTAGTATCAGTCACGCCGATACCAGTTGTAGATTTGCTGGCGACAGCTGCTGTTAATGCTCAAATGGTGGTAGAAATTGGCAGAGTCTATGGCTGTGAATTGAATATGGAACGGGGACGAGAGTTAGCCCTTTCTTTAGCGAAAACCATCGCCAGTTTGGGCATTGTCAAAGGAGCGATTCAATTATTATCTACAGCTTTGCAGCTTAATGTTGCCACCTTTATTATTGGTAGAGCGATTCAAGGCGTGACAGCAGCTTATTTAACACGAATTGCTGGTAAAAGTTTTATTGAATATTTTCGTCATGATCAAGATTGGGGTGATGGTGGGATGACGGAAGTTGTGCAACGACAGTTTCAGATTAATCGCAGAGATGAATTTATCAAGGCTTTTATTCAAGAAGCGATCGCGCGGGTAGTGAAGCCGTTAACTGATAAAAGTGAGGCGATGGAGGAACAAGAGAATAGAGAATAATCTCACTAATTATAAATTTTTTACAAAATTTACACAATTTTTATAGCTTCTTTCTTTTTTGGTTTCAAATTATGTCTAATCCCTTACAAAGAGACAAAAAATAGCTTTGAAACTTGAAATTTTTTATTAAACAGAATTCAGGAGTCAGGAGTCAGAATTCAGCAATGTTTTCTGTACGATAAGAGCGGATGAATAAACTGGTTTAAAACCCCCACTAAATCTCTGATTTAGTGGTCAATATTTCAGTGGGGGTCTGAATCCCCCACTGAAATATTGCTGACCCCTGAATTCTTCTTCAATAATCATATAAACATATATCGTCATATTAAAAATTAATAAGTATAATAAATTTTAGTAAATTAAAATACTATCTTGTTAAGCAAAAATACTTAAATAATTAAACTTGTATTTAACGTATTGAAACTCTGGTTATTTATTTCCAAAGTATTCCGGAAACAGGTGGGAATGTCAGAAAAACTAAATAAAGGGACTTACTGAGTAACCAGGTCATGACCAACCACATAATCGGTAAATTACTACAAGGGCGTTACCAAATTGTCCAAAGCCTAAGTGCAGGGGTGTTTGGACAAACATACATAGCTGTAGACATAGATTATCCACAGAATCCCAAATGCGTTGTTAAACAGATTAAAGTTAGCAGTTCCGAATCCGGCTATTTGGAGATGCTGAGGTTACTGTTTCTAACTGAAACCCAAACCCTTAAGCTTCTGGGAAGCCATCACCAAATTCCTGAATTCATCGCCTGCTTTGAAGAAAACCAGGGATTTTATTTAGTGCAAGAGTGGATTGAAGGACATGCGCTGACTGCGGAATTGCCCATCGAGCAACAGTGGGGTTGTCTGTGGAGTGAGAGGGAAGTTGTAGAATTCCTGATAGATGTCTTAGGTATTCTGGAATTTGTTCACTCTCAAGGCGTGATCCATTGTGACATCAAACCGGAAAACTTGATTAGACGTACTAACGATGCCTACGGCAAGGGCGAAGCCCTACGCAAGTTAGTTTTGATTGACTTTGGCTCAATCCAGTCTGTTAATTTTGGCATAGGTGCAGAGTTGCCCATTTCTCGGATTCCCGTCACCTCATTGGGATACATACCGCCAGAGCAATTTATTGGTCAAACACAGCCCAACAGTGATATTTATGCTTTGGGTATGATTGCCATTCAGGCTTTAACAGGGCTAGAACCATTAGAATTAAAGGCTGATCCTTATACTAATGAAATTTTTTGGCGTTCTCAAAACACGCCAGTTAACGATTATCTAGCCGCTATTCTCAGTCAAATGATCCGCTACGATTCTCAAAACCGCTTCCAGTCTGCGGGTGAGGTACTGCGGGTACTCCAACAAATAACATGGGATCAGCCACCAGAAATATTAGAAGTAGATGAACAATTTCCCCTAGAGGTGGCGATTGAAGATAATAATTCTCAAAATCTTACATCTGGGAAATTATCGCCGTTATTAACAGGAATGAAAGTCGGACTGGCGGCTAATTCTTTAGTGATGGGATTTGGTGTATATTCTTTAATTAATAATGCACCTGCATACTCAGAAACAGAAACTTTATCTCAAGCCACAAAAGAATATCAAGCAGGAGATTTGCAAGAGGCGATCGCACTTGTTAAATCAATTCCTTCTCACAGCAATGTTTATCCAGAAGCCCAAGCCACAGTTGAAGAATGGCAACAACAATGGCAAGTAGCTGCACAGCAATACCAAATAGCTCAAACAGCTTTTCATGAGAGCAGATGGTCAGATGTTCTTCATGCTGTTGCTAAAATTCCAAATATTTTATATTGGCAATCTAAAACAGATAAATTAGTTCAGCAAGCATCCATCAACATTGAAGCACAGACGCAGGATTTATTAGCGAAAGCTTACGAAAGTGCCCAAATAAAAGATTTTTCGACTGCATTACAATATCTGCGTCAAATTCCTCAAGAAAGTCGTGCAGGTGGTTTAGTTCAAGAAAAGCTGGCTGAGTACAATAAAAAGCGGCAGATTAGAGCAGCGTACTTTTTGCAGAACGCTTACAAAAAAGCATCTATTGGTGATTTTGATCTGGCTCTGAAATTTCTCCAAAATATTCCCAACGATACTCTAGTTTATGCTCAAGCTCAAGTAAAACTCAATGAGTATAGTCAAAAACAACGTCTGCTGGCTGACTATCAAAAGGTAGCTTTTGCAAAAAGAACAAATTCATTTGTCTCTAAAAACTCAGCTACTAAGATTGAATATCTTCAGGGAGTAAATTACCTGCAAGAGGTAAATATTCGGTAGTTAGAGCAATTTTTAGATGAATGGACTTGTTACATATAGTCTTGAGGCAGAGCCTCCCATTAGGCATTCCCAGTCAGGGACTTCTTTTCGAGAGAAACCCCCCAACCTATTCCCTACCAGGGTTGGGGGAGAGGTTATTTCAGGATTACTGAATTGGTGTTCTAGTACATAAAAAAGTGATGTTTTATTTTATTTAGTTTGTAAATTCTCATTTATTGGATGGGTAGTTCAATGATAAACTCTATACCTTCACCTGGTTTGGAATCGTATGTGAGCTTGCCGTGATGATTATTAACCACAATTTGATAAGCAATAGATAGACCAAGCCCTGTTCCTTTCCCGACAGGTTTTGTTGTGTAAAAAACGTCAAATATTTTTGTTTGATCTGCGTTATTTATTCCTGATCCATTGTCGGCAATTCTTAAAATAACTTGCTCTCCAATTGCCTCAGTTTTAATTTTAATAATTCCAGTATTTTGATAAGTTGTATTAATGTCTTTATTTTTTTCTTCAATTGCATCGATCGCATTACAAATTAAATTCATAAAAACCTGATTAATTTCGCCAGCAAAACACTCAACAAGTGGCAAATCTCCATATTCTTTGATTAGTTGAATAGCTGGTTGGTTAACATTTTGTTTAAACCGATGTCCGAGAATAAGTAATGTACTTTCTAACCCTTCATGCAAGTTAGCTAATTTTTTACCATCTTCTCTGTGTCGTGAGAAGTTGTTCAAATATGATACAATTTCTGTAACGCGATCTGTACCAACTTGCATGGATTGAATAATTTTAGATAAATCATTTAACAAAAAGTTTAGATCGCTTTTTTGAATTGCATTTTGAATTTCATCTGGTGGTTCTGGCAGATATTTTTGATAGAGATACAGTAAATTAACTATCTCATGTACATACTGTTCAACAAAATTTAAGTTGCCAGCTATAAAATTGATAGGATTATTAACTTCATGAGCAATTCCTGCTGTCAGTTGACCTAAAGCTGCTACCTTTTCTGCTTGAATCAGTTGAGTTTGAGTCTGTTGTAATTCGACATTTTTAGCAATTAAGGTTTTCGTTAAATTCCTCAGTCTTAGGTGATTTTCGATCCGCACCAAGACTTCTTCATGCTGAAAAGGTTTGGTAATGTAGTCTACGGCTCCCAATTGCAAACCTTTAACTTTATCAGCAGTTTCTGAGAGGGCTGTCATGAAAATGACCGGAATATCTTGGACACGAGGATTGCTTTTTAGCTGTTTACAGGTTTCAAAACCATCGATACCCGGCATCATTACATCCAGCAAGATTAAATCAGGTAAATCATCATTTTCTAATCGCTGAAGGGCTTTTTCACCGCTGCGTGCTGCCCAAACTTCAAAGTTAGACTGATCCAGAAAGCTGGATAAAACTTGTAAATTGGTAGGGTTATCATCAACAATTAAAACAACTCCTCTAGAAGGAGCGTAATTGATAAAATTATTTTGGTCTCCAATAGTCGTTTTCATACTGTTTCCACCGCATATTGACTCAAGAAACTGAGGATTAAATCTTCATCAAATTGCCTTGCTAGTTGTCGTAGTTCCTTAGCAAATGGCGCGAAGGTTGTGTCTGTTTCCTCAAGTTGATCAGTCCACTTGAGAATGGCATTGAAGTTACCTTTACTAGCTAAGGTGACTAGTTCCTGCAACACTTTGGGGGAAGGAGAGGTTAATTGAGCGGATTGGCTATTTGCTGTCGTTGCTTCTTTGGCTTTTTCTCCATCAGGCTGAGATTGCTTGTAAATCCATACCAAATTTAAATATTGTTTTAGTTGATGCAATAATTCATTTACCTGTATAGGTTTGCTGAGGAAGGCGTTACCTCCAGCTTGCAGGCTGCGATGTTGGTCGGCTTCAAAAACACTAGCGGAAGAGACGATAATCAAGACATCCTGAATTTCTGGAGTGTGACGCAGGTGTTTAATTAATTCAAACCCATCCATTTCTGGCATCAGCAAATCTGTGATGATTAAGTCTGGTTTGAGGGCGATCGCTTTTTCTAAACCATCTTTACCGTTGCTGGCTTCAACTACATTAAAACCCAGTGGTTGCAGTAAGTTTGTAATCACTGTGCGATTCTCCCAGCGATCATCAACCATCAGAATCGTGTAGGGGCTACCCTCAAAGCCAATGATTTGTTTCTCTGATGCAGCGATCGCAGATTGTACCCAGTCATTCGCTTTGGGAATCTCCAACTCAAACCAGAAGCTACTGCCTTGACCGATCTGACTCTTAACATGGATATCGCTACCCATCATCTGCACTAACTGCCGAGTAATAGCTAAACCCAGCCCTGTGCCTTCAGCTTGGCGCTTTTTCTCACCTACTTGTTCAAATGGCAAGAAAATTTTGCTCAATTCTGTAGGAGTTATACCAATTCCCGTATCTTCTACAGTATAGCGAAGGCGATGTTTCACTGTCTGCCCATCATTAGGAGGTTGATCGATTACTTCAATATTGAAAGTAACCTGACCTTCATCTGTAAATTTGATGGCATTTCCCAGCAAATTCAATAGCACCTGACGTAATCTTTTGACATCAACATGAACCCCTGTAGGCAAGTTGATCGCGGGTTCATAGACAAACAAAATGCCCTTTTCTTTTGTCCGAATGTGGCATATTTCGACAATTCCTTGGAGAAAAGATGGGAAATGCACATCATGGGGATACAGTTCTAGCTTCTTCGCTTCAATTTTGGAGAGATCCAAAATGTCATTAATTAAAGTCAGCAGATGAGAGCCGCATTGTTCAATAATATTGACGTGATATTGCTCTTGATTAGGTAAAGCTGGGGAACGCAGCAAAATTTGGGCACAACCAAGAATGCCATTTAAGGGCGTTCGCAGTTCATGACTCATGTTGGCTAAAAATTCGCTTTTAGCATGGTTGGCTGTATCAGATGCAGCTTTAGACTTTTTCAGTTGAGCTTGTTCAAATGCTTGCACCTGCCACAAGACAGTAATCATGGTGAGTGTCAGTCCACCGACAATTAAGGCAATCAAATCGAGGAATTGCAATCGAGATTCGATATTTTGGCGGGGAATCACCAAAGCCACAGACCAATTAGCGGCTTGCAACGGCAGATAAGCTACATACTTTTTAGTACCGTCAATTTCCATCAACTCAATTCCCTGTTGTTTGTTTACCATCCGCCGGGCGATCGCATTTAAATTGCGATCGCCCATTTTCAGCAGGCTGGGTGCAGGTTTTTCTAAGGTTGACATTAACGCCGAGTTAGGGTGGATGATTGCTTGTCCTTGGGAATTGAGGGCAAAAGCATAACTGTTCGTCTCATAGTGCAGGGAGTTGACAACCTCGGCAATGTGATCGACTCTCACATTGCCCTGGAAAGCGCCAATCGGTGAACTACTGCTAGCAGAATTTGACCAGATCGGGGTGGAGATCGCAATTAAAGGAATTCCTGTAGAACGGCTAATGAAGGGGTCAGAAATGTTTCTCTTTCCTGAAATTGCTTTTTGAAAGTAGTCTCGATCCTGAATATTTTTATTTGATCGACCAACTTGTGTATTGGAATATGAACCATCTGGATTAGCTATTTGGAAAAGGAAAAATTCATTGATCCGCTTAACTTCTGCCTTTAAATAGGTGTCTGCCACAGACCAATTTAAGGAGCGGACAGTTGAAGTATTAGCTAGGGTTTCTACCTCCACTTGGCGAACGTATAACCACTGATCAATTTTAGTAACCCCTCTCTGTACCTCTACAAAAGCGCTTTGTCTCAAATCTTTCAGCATCAAATTTCTAGCAGCTTGATAACTGAAATAAGCAGAAATACTGACTACAAGGGTAGTGCCGCCAAGAATAAATCGAATCAGTAAATTTCGCGAGGGCTGATTTCCTTTGTCGGATGATGATAGGCTGGAGTTTTGTTGTATCAAGGGTTAGCTCCTTAATCACATAGTTCGGTAAGAAAAAATTCTAGGTTATCTTTAGATTGCCCAAGAAATTACCGATGCTCACAGCTTTTGGTAAAATAGTCAAGAAATTTATAGTAATGCTGTGGATTATAATTTTTTATTTACAAATATTCTTGAAAATCTATAATTCTAATTCTTACTTCTAAGAAGTGTTGTTAATACATAAGTTTTGGATAATAAGCGATCGCACACCAACAAACCAATCAATGGGATATGTGCAATCAGGCAAGCCTTTGAGATAAAATCGCGATCGCCTAATATTTAAACAATCAGGCTAAATTAGAAACAAAATCAGCAGAAAAAGTAAATATCATAAGTGTCAAAGGTCTGTTTTTGTAATTTTATAGGACTTACGCACACTCTACGAATTCTCGGCGCTCTTGGCGTCTTGGCGGTTCGATAAATTAAGCTTTTTGGCAATTTTTGCGTAAGTCCTATTTTACAGTCTCGACAAGCTCGTACTTTACAACATTTGCACGCTGCCGCTTTTATATAGCACTTCTCGAAACAAGGGGTAAAATCCCCTTGTTAAAAATCGGCAAACTGACACCACAGTATACTAAGGTGTCGTCTGCGGTGGATTAGTAGGATTAGGAACTGGGATAATCGGCACAATTATAGGCTTTGGTTTCTCGCCTTGCAGTTGAATCTGGGCTTGATTGCGGGCGTCTATTGCTTGTTGGTAATTAGGCTTATATTTTATTGCTTGATCGTAAGATACGATCGCATCTTGATACCGTTTCAAATTTAATAGGGCATTACCTCTGTTATACCAGCTTTCGGAATGGTCTGGTTTATAACGAACTGCCTTATTATAAGATGCGATCGCATCTGCGTATTTCTGCAAACTGTATTGTGAATTTCCCAAATTATACCATAGTTGATAGTCGTTTCTCTTAAGTGTTGCTGCTTTATTATAAGATTTTATTGCTTCTTCATAGCGCTGGGTTTGATGCAGCGACCAGCCCAGATTATACCATGCTTGATAATTACTAGCATTGTATTTAATTACTTGATTGAAAGATTCAATCGCTTCTGGATAACGTTGTAAATTCATGAGGATATTACTTCTCGCCAACCAAGCTTGATAATAATTTGGCTGGTATTGCACTGCTTTATCATAAGCTGTGAACGCATCTCTGTAGCGTCGCAACTTGACTAGGGAGTTTCCCCAATTATACCAAGCTTGCTCGTAGTCTGGTTTGAAATCAACGACTTTTTCATAGGCTGCGATCGCTTGCTCATATTGTTGAGAATTCTGTAAGGCTAATCCTTTTTTATACCAAGCTTCGTAATTATCTGGTTTGAATTCAATCGCTTTTTCATAAGATTTAATTGCTTGATCATATTGGTTTAAATTACTTAAAGCTTCACCCTTAGCATTCCATATTTCTGAGTTTTTATCATTTAATTGTAAAGCTTTGTCAAAAGAGGCGATCGCTTCTTGATATCGCTGTAAACTTACCAATACAAAGCCTCGTCCGCTCCAAGCTTCAAAATAATCTGGCTGAATTTGAATTGCTTTATCATATGCAGCTAATGCTTTTTTATAATTTTTTAATTTATACAGTGTTTTGCCTTGACCATTCCATCCTTGAGCATAATCTGGTCTAATATTAATGGCTTTTTCATATACTTCTAATGCGTCTTGATAGCGTTGCAAATCCAAAAATGTATTTCCTTGCTTAGATAATTCTATGGCATTATTTGAATTAATGTAATTAAAAATAAATATTGATGCTACTCCACTAACCCCAATTAAAAATATTGCTAGTAAAATTTTAACTAATATTCCTTTTTTAGGTTGGGGTTTGGTTATATTCTTTGGTGGAGAAATAGGAGTTAACGCTATTGTCTGAACAGGTGGTTGGGTTAACTCTTTCAACGCTTGTAATGCTACCGTTGCCGAAGGATAGCGTTGCCGAAAGTCGTAGCACACCATTTTATCTAAGAATCGAGCGAATTCTGGCGTTACCGTGGCTTGATTGTGCCAGATGATTTCATTAGTATCAGCATCTTTTACTATTTCCTCTGGTGATAATCCAGTCAAAGCTTGAATAGCAATTATTCCCGCAGCATAGATATCACTGCTTAATTTTGGTGTACCATGAGCTTGTTCACTAGGAATATATCCAGGCGTACCTATAGCAACGGTACCTCTAGTTGAGCCTTCAGGAGTAATCACCTGGGTAGTAATTTGTTTAACTGCACCAAAATCAATTAAGATTAATTTGCCATCCTGGTGGCGTCTGAGGATATTTCCGGGATTAACATCACGGTGAATTACATTCTGTTGATGGACAAATTCTAGGATTGTCAAAATTTCTTGCAAAAGTGAAATTACTTGGTCTTGAGTTAAAGTTTTACCTAGTATTAATTCTTGACTCAAATCGTGGCCTTCGATTAATTCCTGTACGAGATAGAATTCGGCATTTTCCTCAAAATAAGCTAAAAGTTGGGGAATGCGATCGTGAGTTCCTAATTTATATAGAACTTGTGCTTCTGTATCAAATAAACGCCTAGCTGTCTCCAAAGTTACTGGATCAGTTGCCTGAAGCTTAAGTTTCTTGACAACACATTGAGGTGATCCGGGTAATTGAGTATCATAAGCCACAAATGTTTCACCAAAACCCCCTCCTCCCAAGTTACTAATAATTTGGTATCTTCCAACAAGTGTGTTTCCTAGCATCTCGTTTGCCTAGTTAAGTGCGATGCGATCTGATTTCAATCTTGCCACAGGTTAAGCAGAAGTGAGGGAGTGGGGACGAGGGAGTAGGGAGAAGATAGGGAACCGCTTGGATCATGACTTGTTTGGTGTTTCTTAATTACAAATTACGTTAGCGAGTCTTTAAACATTATTACGAATTAGTATGATTCCTATTAGTGATAATATTCGTTGTCGGAGTAAACCGACTATTAATTACTGGCTGATTGGCATTAATGTTGCCATATTTTTATGGGAACTTAAACTAGAATTTAGTGATGAATTGGGGTATTTTGTAAATAGTTGGGGTGTGATTCCAGCCCAAATTAGTAACGCAATTACAAATGCAGTCTTCTTCAACAATGCTGCTTGGATAATTGTAATTTGGCAAACATTATCACTACTTTTGGGAATATTTATACATGGCAGTTTTAGTCAAATATTGGGAAATCTGTTATTTTTGTGGGTTTTTGGGAAAACTGTAGAAAATATTCTGGGACATGGACGCTATCTAGGATTTTATCTGGCTGCTGGCGTGATCACAGGGATAGTCCAAATTCTGGCTGAACCGAGTTTGACAGTACCATTGATTGGGGCAAATGGCGCGATCGCAGCTGTTTTAGGAGCATATGTTATGAAATTTCCTAAAGCTAAAATTGACACAATTTTGCCGCTAATAATCTTGTATATCCCCATCGAACTCCCAGCCTTTTTCTATATATTTTGGTGGTTTGGGCAACAATTATTTTATGGTATAGGCAGTTTAAATATTCCCCCTGCTGGTGTAAATCAATCGGGTGTTGTTTTCTGGGGGCAGGTTGGGGGATTATTGATTGGTGCAGCTTTCATGCGATTGAAAAGATGAGTGATTACTAAATCACTGCTGGATTCCAAGCGTCTTGTTGCTAGACATCGCTCTAAATATTAGAGAATGTCTTTTGCTAAAATTTCTATGTACCTTTTGATGGATTGTATTTTTAAGCGAAAAAATCCATACTGCTAAAGCTAGAGGATGCCTACTCTTCAAATCGGTATTGTTGAGTTATGAGCGGTGTAGAAGATGCCAAATGTTGATGAAACTAACTTTCAAGTCACTGATGAATTAACAGTTCTGCGGCAGCGTGTGGCTGAGTTAGAGCAATCAGAAATATCTTATCAACAAAGGCAAGCAGCGCTTGAGGAACAACTAACAAAACTAGAAACAGAACTGGCAACAGCAATACAGAATCCCCAAATTAAAGTTGTTGAGTATGGCATTCAATCGCATCTTCAACAGGGAATATCTACAGCCTTTAATCTACCAACAGATGTGGCGGTGAGTTTACAGCAACTCCAACAAGAAATTGCACAGCGACAGCAGGTAGAAGTCTCCCTGATGGAGAGTGAAGAACGGCTTAGGCTAGCTCTAGATGCTTCCCAGATGGGCTTGTGGGATTGGAATATTGTTACCAATCAAGTTATCTGGTCTGAAAATCATGAAGTGCTTTTTGGTCTGCTTCCAGGGAGTTTTGAGGGCACTTATGAGGCGTTTCTGAAATGCGTTTATCGTGAAGACAGGCAATCTGTAATGCAAGTTATTGCCCAGGCTTTAAGACAAAAGACTGACTATAACAATGAATTTCGTATAGTTCGATTAGATCAAAGTGTACATTGGATTTCTGCCAAGGGAAAATTTATTTATGACGATCAGGGACAAGCGGTGCGAATGATCGGAGTTTGTATGGAAATTACTGTATGCAAGCAGGCAGAAGAAAGTACTCGTGAACTAACAACCCAAGTCCAAGAACAGGCAAATATTTTAAATGCTATCCTCACTGCATCAGTCGATCACATTTATATCTTTAATCGCAGAGGTTGCTATCAGTATGTCAGCCGTGATGGAGCTACTATATTAGGCTTAAAGCCCCAGGATATCATCGGAAAAACTTTGCCAGAACTGGATTTACCTACAGACCTTGTAGAGCAGGTAGATAATCAACGACAAGCTGTGATGAGAACTGGGCAGCCGATTAAGGATGAGTGTGAATATCTTACCGCTAATGGAGTACATTATTATGAATATATCCTCACAGCATTACGGAATTCTAATCAAACTATTGAAGGCGTAATTAGTGTTTATCGCGATATTACCGAACACAAACGGGCAGAAAAATCATTACGTGAAAGTGAAGCGCGATTTCGGCGTTTATTTGAATCTAATCTGATCGGGGTCGCTTTCTGGAATGTGGATGGCTTTATTATTGATGCCAATGATGCCTTTCTTCAACTAGCTGGCTACACTCGTGATCAGTTCGCCACCTTAGATAGAATTAATTGGAGAGAACTTACTCCTGTCGAGTATAAGGATTTAGACGATCGCGCCCTTTTAGAGGTGCAAACTACTGGAGTTTCCAGAATTTATGAGAAAGAGTACCTCCACCCCAACGGGAAACGAGTCCCAATTGTTTTGAGGATAGCCTTGCTGAATGACTCCCAGGATAATTATGTTGCTTTTGTACTCGATATTACCGATGTCTCCGACGAGCTTCGCTTACGCAAATTAGCAGAGAGAGAATGCGATCGCCTCCTCGAACGCGAAAAAACAGCACGCCAACAAGCAGAAATCGCCAACAAAATCAAAAATGAATTTCTGGGGGTTCTCTCCCATGAACTGCGAACCCCACTCAACTCCCTTCTGGGGTGGTCAAAAATGCTGCGGAGTCGCAAGTTTGATGAAAAAACCACTAACCACGCCTTGGAAACCATTGAACGCAACGCCAAGTTACAAACCCAGCTAATTGAAGATTTGTTGGATGTGTCTCGCATCCTCCAAGGAAAATTAAACTTAAATATCTGTCCGGTAAGCTTGGTAATGGTGGTTGAAGCAGCACTAAAGACAGTACAACTAGCGGCACAAGCTAGATCAATTCAAATTCAGACCATATTTGATCCCACTTTAAGACAAGTGATGGGCGACCCAAATCGGCTTCAGCAAGTTGTGTGGAACTTGCTCTCCAATGCAGTAAAATTTACACCAACAGGAGGACGGGTAGAAATTCGACTCATGGAAGCTGCTAACCAAGCTCAAATTCAGGTTAGCGATACAGGTAAGGGAATTTCGCCAGACTTTTTATCTTATGTGTTCGATTATTTTCGCCAAGCTGATGGCACAACTACTCGAACATTTGGTGGATTAGGTTTAGGATTAGTGATCGTGCGTAAGGTTGTAGAAATGCATGGGGGAAAAGTTCAAGCCGAAAGTCCTGGAGAAGGATCGGGTGCCACTTTCACTGTTGAGTTACCCCTTTTAGTCAGAAGTGAAGATGTCAGGTGTGAAGAGAATGAGTCTTTAGATTCTGAGCCGGAATCCTCGCTACTCTCAAACACTCAAGTTTTGGTGGTGGACGATGAACCCGATATCCGTGACTTAATTACCTTTATTTTGCAAGACTACGGTATGCAAGTAACCGCCGTATCCTCAGCACAGGAAGCATTACAAGCGCTGTCTGAGTCGATACCAGATGTTTTAATTAGCGATATTGGAATGCCAAAGACAGACGGTTATATGCTAATGCGGGAAGTGAGAGCGCGATCGCCCAAACTTGGAGGACGCGTACCAGCGATCGCTCTGACGGCTTATGCAGGCGAAATGAATCAGCAGCAAGCACTAGCAGCAGGATTTCAAATGCATATTTCTAAACCAGTAGATCCAGATGTATTGGTAAAGGCGATCGCTGATTTAATTGAGCCAAGGTGATACAAGTAAGTGTTTGAGAGTCTTTCCATAACTTTAGTGTTGTATTAACATTGTCAGGCGATACAATCGTATTGTTAGTCGATGCAATCGCATTGTCAGTCGATACAATCGCATTGTTAGTCGATACAATCGCATTGTCAGTCGATGCAATCGTATTGTCAGGCGATACAATCGCATTGTCAGGCGATACAATCACATTGTCAGTCGATACAATCGCATTGTCAGTCGATACAATAATTTGCTGGTGCTACCGTTCTTCTACGGCGACGGTTCGTCTAGAACATCGATTCAGTAATCAAAAACCAACCCCCCAACCTTTGTAAGGTTGGAAAAGCCAAACTCCCCTCTCCAAAACGGAGCTACGGTATATACACAAGTCTGAAATAGCTGATGATTAACCAAGATTTTACCCCACCCTAACCTTCCCCGATGCATTGGGGAAGGAACTGGATTTCCTGTTTCCCACCTTTCCAAGGGGGAATTAAGGGGGGTAATCGCTATAAAATGAATAAAAGAATCTTATCTATCAACAATTTCAATCTTAAACACCATAAAGTGTCCTAAATTAAAGACAGCTATCTACCGTTTGCATAGAAATGACTGAGCAACGTGATGCTGACTCACCGTCAACTGATTCTCAGCAATTGAGTAAACCGACCGATGGAGCAACAACCAAGTCGGTCGATAATTCCTGGACAAACCGCATTGCTGGTGTCTGGAACAACGCAACAACACGCTTAACGCAACTCTTACCCGTAGAACAACTGGCACAAACGGTTGTTGAATGGTTTAGTGTGAACGAAACTCAGGTTGCAGAGATTTTAGAGAAAGTCCGAGCTGAACTGCCAACCACAGAAGCCCTCGTGATTGGTAAACCCCAAGCCGGAAAAAGTTCAATTGTCCGGGGATTGACAGGAGTATCTGCCGATATTGTCGGTCAGGGATTTCGTCCTCATACGCAACACACCCAGCGCTATGCTTATCCTTCCAATGACCTGCCGTTGCTGATTTTTACTGATACGGTGGGACTGGGTGATGTTAAACAAGATACTCAGGCAATTATTCAGGAGTTAGTTGGCGATTTAAAAAAGGAAACTCGTTCTGCTAGAATCCTCCTTCTTACCGTCAAAATCAATGATTTTGCAACTGACACGCTACGACAAATTGCTCAACAGTTGCGCCAGAAATATCCAAATATTCCCTGTTTGCTGGTGGTTACTTGCTTGCATGAGGTTTATCCTCTCAATACCGTCGATCATCCTGCCTATCCACCAGATTATCAAGAAGTCAACCGCGCATTTGCCGCAATGCAACAAGCCTTTGCCGGAATAAGCGATCGCTCTGTACTCATTGACTTTACTTTAGAAGAAGATGGCTATAATCCGGTATTTTATGGCTTAGAAGCCCTGAGAGATTCCTTGGCAGAATTACTCCCAGAAGCAGAAGCCCAGGCGATTTATCAACTATTGGATCAAGAAGAAACTGGTAAGCAACTTGGCAACCTTTACCGAGACGCTGCCCGCCGTTATATTTTGCCATTTTCGATTATGTCTGCTACCGTCGCGGCTGTACCTCTACCATTTGCCACAATGCCCGTACTCACTGCCTTGCAAGGATCAATGGTGGGTCTGTTGGGTAAATTATATGGGCAGACAGTTACGCCATCTCAGGCGGGAGGCGTTGTGAGTGCGATCGCAGGTGGTTTTTTAGCACAGGCAATTGCTCGAGAGTTAATTAAATTTATACCAGGTTTTGGTAGTGCGATCGCAGCCTCTTGGGCAGCCGCCTATACCTGGGCACTAGGGGAAGCAGCCTGCGTTTACTTTGGTGATTTAATGGGAGGTAAGAAACCTGATCCCCAAAAAATTCAGTTGGTAATGCAAGAAGCGTTCCAGGCGGCGCAAGAAAGGTTTAAGGGAATCAAACCTTAAGACTCAATAATCCTTATCAGCTGGCTTTTCGGAAATCATGCACGTTTACCTTGATCAACTATGGCTTCTAATAGTTAGCTAAAGAATTGCTCATTTAGTCGTTCAATTTCACATCTGTCCTACTTTCAATTGCTACTTGCTCTAAAGTCGGTTCTTCAAGCGTAAACTCATCAATCAGCGTAATTATCACCGCTGCCGCAGGCACTGCAAGCAGTATACCAATAAATCCAAATAACTTACCCATTACCAGAAATGTCACAATTACCATTACTGGGTGAATATTAACTTGCTGACCCATCACCACAGGCTGAACAACATGGGCATCTACTTGATTCATTACAAAGAAAAGTATCAGCACAAATACTAGCTTTAGCGGTGAAATACTCAATGCTATTAATGCTGGTAAAAAAGCACCAATAATCGAACCAAAGTAAGGAATTATTTCAAATAAACCTGCAATAATCCCAAATGGTAGGGCTGAGGGAATCCCCAAAATCAAAAGTCCAAAGGTTGCTCCAGCACCCAGAAATATCATTGCTATCCCTGTCCCAAAAATCCAGCCCCGCAATCTTGTCTCGCAAGCCTTAAGGATTCGTTTAAACCGCGGATGATGTCGCCTTGGTACTAATCTTAAAATCCCTTTCACTAAGGAATTAGGATCGTAAGCCATGTAAAGCGCTAGAATTAACGTCGCTACCAACTCCACAGTTAAACTCAAAGCTTCACCTAAGAAAACTGGTACTCCAGCCAGTAACTGGTCGGTCAAGTTCCGTAATTGTATTAGTGCTTGGGAAATGTCTGGAATAAAACTGAATCTCTGACGTAGTTGCTCAACATCTCCTGTCAATCTATTGAGATAAGTTGGTAACGTTTTTATTAATTTTTGAGACTCAAACGTTACACTAGGTAGGACTACAGTAGCTAATACTACAATAAATCCGACGATTAATCCAATTAATAACAGAACAGCAAGATCCTGTGATTTGACTAACTTTTGCAAAAACCTTAATAGCGTTCGCAAAATTAAAGCAATCAATGCTGCAATAGTTAAAAGTTCTAATACTGGTAAAAGTTGGTATAGGATGTAGAGTACCAAAGCTACCATTACTGCCAATGGTGCACCACGAGTTAACTGCGACCATCCACTGTCTGTATCTCTAGGATTCGCCATTACTGTCACTTATTCTTCTGTTGATCATTATTTAAGTTGTGGTTCGATAAATTAAGTTTTTTACCGATTTTTGCGTAATTCCTGTTACTGAAGTACACAAATTAAATGTAAAAGCCAGCCAGAAAATCCGTTTGACTTCTGAATACTAGATTTTAACTGTCATGAGTTATTGATTTACACATCCTGCACCTTGAAAACATTATAAATTGCAACCCCAATAGCTAAAAGTAATACTGCATGAATTAAATTTCCAGCAATAGGAAATACCAATCTTGATGCTCAAAAAGCAATCTATGCAACAACAATACCCTAAAGTGTACTTAACATACTATATTTCCTCTTGAGCAAGTGATTTTTATTGATTCAGATATTTTATCATCTAACTTGAGTCTTATTCGATTTGTCATAGATCGAGAAATTTCAATCATCATTAATCACTTTCTTAAAGTTACAAAAAATTCTCTTACACTTTATCCTTTGCTGCTGGCACAATCCCAAACTTATTTAAACCTGCATCAATGTTCTTAAGTGTTTTAAAATCCTCCTCTGGTAAGGGATAGCTGCTACTGCTGAACAAAACCCTACTGACAGCAGGCTGCTTTTCCAAAAAAGAGAAAGCTTGGCGAAACTGATGCGGCTGGGCTTTAATCGGTGAATCAAAGTGGCAGGGAATAATCCACTCAAAGTCCCAACTAGCAACTTTATCAGCCCAGTCAATGGTTTCTTTGGGTGCGCGGTTGAGAATCAGCGTCTGTAAAATTGGTGCGACAAATAAACGCCCATCACCTCGCAGCGCATCAAACGATCGCTCCCAATCTGACTGCCATTTAAAGGGATACAATCCAAAATAAGCTTTCTTTGAGCGTTCTGGTACTTTCAAGGCATCTTGCAACACCTGACTCCATTGGCGGATATCTAGTGCGTTTGGTTGAAAATACAAAGCAAATAATGAGATCCGCTGCCAACCCTTACGGCGATTTACTTGAATATCTGCAACAATATCACTAGCATCATCCTTGGCATGGAATAGTAAGGGATATGGATCTAATAGAACGATCGCAGGTGGATCTTCTGGGATAGAAAGCACAGAATCTGTTACTAAAAGAGTATGCGATCGCTTGTGGAAAAAAGCAACTTCCGCAAACCGACCAGGCCCAAGCTCAATGGGGCCTAGCATCGCATAATCAAACTCGTTAGCAAAGGGTGTTTTACTACTATCTTCTGGTAGTAGTTGAGTGCGTTTTGGGGGTAAGCCAAGCCAGCTAAGGGGGAGATTTAGCGGAAAACTCCACTGATGGGGAGCCACAAACACCTGTGCAGTCCCAAAGTATTTAGCGAAGGGGCCGACGAAGACTTTGTGTTCTATAGCAGAGATAGTTGGCAAAATAATGTATTTAACGTTACCGTGTTCCGCCACCAACTCATTCACAAGCCGGATGCACTCTATAGTTGGTGCAACAGGCGCATAGACCAGAAGACCCCCGGCTTCTAGCTTAACCACAGTCATGCGAATCGGCACGACAACGTAGAAAATGCCCTGAATCTGGTCAAAATTCCAGATTGTGTCCTTAACCACTTCTTTGCGGATTGTCTGCCGCCTGCCATAAGGGTAGAGTGGCACAACAGGCCATAATCTCCATGAAAAATCTCTTGGATGAATCTGTTGTGTATTGACTATGCGTTGATCATCAGCCACTCTGCAACCCCCTCCAAATTCCCGATGCTCAAATTGTTTTTATTTGCTATCCCCAAAGTTGGAGTTTAGCAAATTATTGAGATAATGATACCAATTCGTAATGGGTTACGCCCCACTACGCTAACGTAATTTGTAATTCGTAATATCTTTGATGCGGTTTATTCACGATAAAGATTATGAGCAAATATAAAATTTTAAAACCTGAGCAAAGTTACACTTTTAATCAATACTTTTTGTTACCTAACCCAACAATAGA
Source organism: Nostoc sp. (assembly GCF_036917275.1). Taxonomy (GTDB): domain Bacteria; phylum Cyanobacteriota; class Cyanobacteriia; order Cyanobacteriales; family Nostocaceae; genus Nostoc. Next base: position 225,539 of record NZ_JBALDF010000032.1, on the reverse strand, counting down.
TATAGTAGCTGAGTTTGAGTACAGCTACGAGCGCACAGAGCTAAAATTACCAAGATACTTTGCTGAGGTTAGCTATTTAGAATTTTTACACAATTATATACAGCGCAATATAAAGCTTTTTAACCCAACGGCTGAGATATCAATTAGAGAATTTATGATTGCTCCTATTCTTGCTGAAATCTGCGATCAGACAAAAGCTCAACTATATAGCGAGTATCCACTTAATGTAAATGAAAAGCTCAAAGGTACTTTGGATTATTACTTACATAAATCTAACTCCCTATTGGTGATTGAAGCAAAACAATCAGATATCAGAAGAGGGTTTACACAGCTAGCAGTAGAATTAATCGCTTTGGATCAGTCTCTAGATGATAAATCATTAATTTTATTTGGCGCAGTTACTAATGGAGATGACTGGAAATTTGGTACACTCAATAGACAACAGAAGCTAATTACAGAAGATATTAAACTTTATCGTGTTCCTGAAGGTTTAGAAGATTTGGTACGAGTATTAGTAGGCATCCTTTCATCTGAGGTTTGACGGAATGACGGAAGTTGAAAAACAGCTTCAAGACTTATTGTTTAGGAAGATACTCTGACGCAGAGAGTTTTTTGTAGGAATAATTAGTTGGATATAATATGACTCATTACATTTTAAAAGCCTCAAAAGAAACTGTGCATTTAGGTGGTTTCTCCCATCTGCTAGAACCAGCACTTATTATTGATTCTGGCGATACAGTTGACGTAGAAACTTATACTGGTTACTACATTTACGACAAAGCACCACCTGAGTTTGTTACACCAGAATTTCTCGATATCTGCCAAAATCTTCTACCAGAACGCAAAATTGCTGGGGGGCCGCATTTACTCACAGGGCCGATTTATGTGCGCGATGCCGAACCAGGGGATGTTTTAGAAGTACAATTAGATGCGATCGCACCTCGATTACCTGTTGGCTTTAATGCCATTCGTACAGGTTGGGGAGCTTTACCAGATCAGTTTCCTCAACCTGCTTTGAGATTCATCCCTCTAGATTTAACAAACAATATCGCAGAATTTCCGGCGGGTGCTGGCATAAAAATTCCTCTCAAACCGTTTTTTGGAATTCTTGGTGTCGCTACCCCAGAAACCTCTCGAACTTCTGTCCCACCAGGTTCTTACGGTGGTAATATTGACAATCGGGAACTGCAAGCTGGTTCTCGTTTATTTTTGCCAATTTTTGTCCCAGGTGCATTATTTTCTATTGGTGATGGGCATTCTGCACAAGGAGACGGCGAAGTAAATGTTACCGCCATTGAAACTTCGATGAACGGTAGAATTACCCTCAAACTTCGCAAGGATTTGCAACTGACAACACCAATTGCCGAAACTCCAACTCATATCATTACAATGGGCTTTGCTCAAACCTTAGATGAAGCCTTAGAACTGGCTTTAAAAAACATGATTGATTTTCTGGAACGCTTCATAAATTTGTCGCCAGAAGATGCTTATGTATTGTGTAGTTTAGCTGTGAATTTTCACATAACTCAAGTTGTGAACAGTCCCCAAAAAGGTGTGCATGGAATGCTACCAAAATCACTTTTTTCCAAAAATATTAATTTATAATTTGCAATCTAGCGACAATTTTTTATGTCTAATATCTTCATTCAACTGTTGTTAATCGGTTTAGTTTCTGGCGTTGCTGGCGGGATGTTTGGTATTGGTGGCGGCGCAATTATGATTCCGGCAATGGTGTTAGTAATTGGTTTGGATCAGAAATTAGCTACAGGAACTTCTGTGGCTGCTCAAATTTTGCCAATCGGCATCTTAGCAGCCTTAGTTTACCACCACAACGGTAATCTTAATATCAAATATGCCCTAATTATTGCAGTTGGTTTAATCGTGGGTAACTTCTTCGGGGCATTGTTTGCAAATCAGCCGTTTATTAGCACCGAGTTAATGAAAAAGCTGTATGGCATCTTTGTGTTAATCATAGGTATTCGTTATTTACTATCAAGTTAAAGAGTTTAATTAAGCTTCAGCAATATCTTTGTTAAGCCATCGCCTAGCTTTTCAATATATTGCTGCTGTTTAGGATCTTTTAACGTGTCATCAGCATTAAAGGCTTCATAAGCTTTGGGTACGGCTACCTGATCAGGAAGTACCAAAACTTTCATGTTTCCCAAGATAGAGCGCAGGTGAACCAACCCCCGCAAACCACCAAGAGCGCCTGGGGAAGCGCTCATAATGCTAGCAACTTTACCTGCAAAAGCAGTCAAAGCCAAAGGCGCTTCATTTGGATATGGACGGGATGCCCAGTCAATGGCGTTCTTCAAAACTGCTGTGAGGGAACTGTTATATTCCGGCGAAGCAATCAGCAATCCTTGATGAGAAATCATCAACTCCTTAAAAGTGCGGGCGTTGGCAGGTAGTCCTTCTTGAGCTTCCAAATTTTCATCAAACAGAGGTAGTGGCAAATCGCGGAGGTCTATATAAGTCACTTCTGCGCCTGCTGCCTTCGCGCCAGCCGCCGCGATTTTTACCAATTTTTTGTTGTAAGAATCAATCCGGGTGCTGCCAGCAAAGGCGAGGATTCTGGGTGTAGATGCCATAGTTCTAAGTTAAATGTTAATTCAGCTGCATTATCCTGTTTTCTGGCGATCGCTATTTGCTACCTTTAGATTTTCTTTATAAACTTTCTCTAAGATTATGGCGAATTGGTCAGACTCTTATCTCGGCAAGTTACGACAAGTTGTAGGCGATCGCCTACTTCTATTATTTAGCGTATACGTGATTATCGAGGATAACTTGGGGCGCGTTCTGTTGCAAAAACGAAGTGATTTTAAACTTTGGGGGCTACCTGGTGGCTATCCAGAAGTGGGTGAATCTGCCGAAGAATGTTCAGCACGAGAGGTTTTTGAAGAAACTGGTTTAACGGTTAAGCGTTTTGCAGCTGTGGGGTTTTCTTCCAACCCAGCCTTTGAAACTGTAACTTATCCTAACGGCGATCGCGTCCAAACCTTCAATTTGATTTTGCCAGCTGTTGAATGGCAAGGCAGCCTCGCTTGTTTAGATGGAGAATCGGTGGCGCTAGAATTTTTTGATTTGGCAGACTTACCTACGTTAATGCCAAACGATCGCCCTGTTTTGGAAAAGTTTCAAGAATACAAAAAAAGCGGCAAATTTTTGATGTTCTAAAGCATTTTTTCCAAAAACTGTTTAGCGCGATCGCACTGAGGATTTTGGAAAAATTCGCCAGGAGTAGCATCTTCTGCTAAACTTCCCTGGTCGAGGAACATAATTCGATTGGCAACTTCTCTTGCAAAGCCCATTTCATGGGTAACGATCGCCATTGTCATTCCAGATAGGGCTAAAGCTTTCATCACTTCCAGCACATCCTTAACCATTTCTGGATCTAAGGCAGAGGTGGGTTCATCAAACAAAATCATCTCTGGTTCCATTGCCAATGCACGGGCGATCGCTACTCGCTGTTTCTGTCCCCCGGATAGTTTGGACGGATAGACAGATGCTTTTGGCTCTAAACCTACCTTAGCAAGCAATTCTAAGCCATGTTCTTCTGCTTTTTGCTTGTTTATTCCTTTTACCTTGATGGGTGCGTAGGTGACATTTTGCAGCACATTCATGTGAGGAAACAAATTAAAATGTTGAAATACCATCACCAAATGCTGGCGTACTTTAGCGATGTTTGCTTTGGGCTTGGTAATTTCTTGCTCGTGAAAGTAGATTCTTCCTCTAGTGGGTTGTTCTAGCAAGTTTATGCATCGTAAAAAGGTAGACTTACCTGAACCAGAAGGGCCTAGTATAGCAACCACTTCCCCCTGATAAAACTCAGTGGAAATATCTTTGAGTACCTCAAGTTTACCAAAGGATTTAGATAAGAATTCCGTGCGAATTACTACATTACTCACTTTCTCGTAACCTCCTTTCTAAAGCGGATGCACCCAAAGTCATACCCATTACCAAAACATAGTAGATTAATCCGGCAAATAGCAGTGGTTCAAAATAAATATACTTATTTGCACCAACTATTTGAGCGCTGCGTAATATTTCCACTACCCCAATTGTTGAAACAAGTGCGGAATCTTTGAGCAATCCAATAGTTTCATTTACCAATGCGGGGAGAATATTCTTCAATGCTTGCGGTAAAATCACATCCCACATCATCAACCAATAGGGAACACCCATAGACATCGCCGCTTCACTTTGCCCTTTATCTACCGCCTGAATCCCACCCCTGATGGTTTCCGACATATAAGCACCAGAATTCAGGGTAAAAGTTAGCACCCCTGCCTGCAATGCTGAAATGTCATAGCCTGTAAGCTGGGGTGTTGCGTAATAAACCAACGCCAACTGTAATAACAAAGGTGTGCCTCGGAAAACAGAGGTGTAGGCGTTAGCAACCCAGGTAAGCGGCTTGATGCCAAGAATTTTTAATAGAGACAGGATTGTTCCCCAGATTAACCCCAAGGATACAGATAATAGCGTAAACAACAAAGTTAAAGGGATTCCCCGCAGAATAAAGGGAATATCTGGAAGAATTCTGGTGAAGTCGAGATTTAATCCGCCTTTGGCAGGAGTTGAGGATGCAGGATTGGCGGTGGCGTTCTGTGAAAACCACTTGGCTACAAGTTTATTCAATGTGCCATCGTCCTTCATTTTTTGAAGGACTTTATTAAACGGTTCGACAAAAGAAGAACCTTTGGGAAAAGCGATCGCTGATCCACTTGCCTCCTCTGAGGGAATAATATTAAATTCTAAATCTGGGTTAGCTTGAGCGAATCCCTTAGCGACTGTATCCTCAACAATTGCTGCATCAATTCGCCCAGATTTGATTTCTTGAACTACTTCCGGCACTTTGTTGAGTTGCTTTAGCTGAATCCCCGCAACTTTTTTAGCAATTTTCTGGGCATTTTGTTCTTGTATGGTTCCTAGTTGTACCCCAACCTTTTTTCCTGATAAGTCTTGGGGCTGCTTTAGGTTGCTACCTTTAGGAGCGACAATCGTATCTTTAGCTTCATAATAAATAATTGAAAAATCAACATTTTTCTGACGTTCTGGAGTTGGAGTCATCCCAGCCATTACAAAATCAGCGCGATTTGCTTGGAGTGCAGGAATTAATCCATTAAAATCGGATTCCATTATTTGAAGTTTAAACCCTAGTTTTTCAGCAAGGGTTTTGGCAATATCTATATCAAAGCCAACGATTTGGCGATCGCCTCCTTTCGTATCATAAAACTCATAAGGGGGATAATCTGGGGAAGTAATTATCGTCAGCGTGTCTTTACCTAAAGATGAGGCAGCTTTTAGAGAATTACTATGTCCTGTGATGATGCTGATTCCTATTACTGCTACAACCAGTATCGTTAATAGCCATACTTTCTTTTTCTTCATAGACTTGATAATTATATAATTCAATACAGTTCGGTTAAGTATTTCTTCCTTCTCTTTGCGTCCTTATCTACCAGATTTTACGGTGTACATAGAAGTATAACTAGCATAGGTTTCAATTCTAGTAGTTTCGTAGGGTGCGTTATGGACACGCCGAAATAACAAATGCGTTGGCGTAGCCCGCACTTCGACACCTTTCGCCAACTCTTGGAGACGCTACGCGTAGCAAGATCCCCGTAGGAGTACGCTCAAGGCAATAAGCTCAGTGACCACCGCAGGCATCGCCGAAATAACAAATGAGTACGCCGAAATAACAAATGAGTACGCCGAAATAACAAATGGGTTCGCCGAAATAACAAATGAGTTCGCCGAAATAACAAATGAGTACGCCGAAATAACAAATGAGTACGCCGAAATAACAAATGGGTTCGCCGAAATAACAAATGGGTTCGCCGAAATAACAAATGGGTTCGCCGAAATAACAAATGAGTACGCCGAAATAACAAATGGGTTCGCCGAAATAACAAATGGGTTCGCCGAAATAACAAATGCGTTGGCGTAGCCCACACTTCTCTGCGAGACGCTGCGCGAACGACTACGCTCAGTACAAGTCGTCCTTCTCTACGAAAGGCTTTACCAACGGCTGTCAAATTCTGGCTTTGGTCGCCTCCAGCAGCTTGACGCTGGCATAAATAGCATCAATATAAGGTGTGGGAATTTGAGTGAGTTTTCCCAATTCTGCCACCGCGCCAACAATAGCATCTATTTCCGTAGGGCGTCCGGCTTCAATATCTTGTAGCATTGAGGTTTTATGAGCGCCAACATTTTCTGCGCCATTAATTCGTTGTTCCAAAGTGATGCCAAACTTTATACCCAAATTTTCCGCGATCGCTTGAGTTTCGGTCATCATTTGCCGCGCTAGTTCACGGGTGAGGGGATAACGGCAAATATCCTCTAGAGTAGCACCAGTAAGGGCACTGATGGGATTAAACGCGACATTACCCCACAATTTGATCCAAATCTCCGTGCGAATCTGATTGCGGATTGGTGCTTTGAATCCTGCCTGTTTTAAAGTCTGTGCCAATAATTGGATGCGTTCTGTTTTAGCACCGTCGATTTCACCCAAAGTAAAGCGATCGCCTTCAATATGTTTGATCACGCTTGGTTCAATTATCTCAGTTGCCGGGTAAACAACACAACCGATGGCGCGGTCAGCACCGATATTAGCTTCAATAATCCCATCTGGATCAACAGATTGAATGCGTGTACCTTCATACTCACCGCCATACTTGCGAAAGTACCACCAAGGAACGCCATTTTGGGCTGTTACCACAATTGTATGAGGATTGTAGAGTGTAGGGAGAGAGGGTGCGATCGCAGGTACACTGTGAGCCTTGACAGTTAAAATTACTACATCTTGTGTCCCTGCTGACTGGATATCGCTAGTTGCCAATGTCGGAGTAGCAATTTGGCTGGAACCATCTGCCATAACCAACTTCAGCCCATTTGTTTGAATTGCCTCCAAATGAGAACCACGCGCAATTAGCGTTACTGCTTCACCTGCCAGTGCCAGTTTTGCCCCTAAATATCCACCAATCGCACCCGCGCCAACAATACAGATTTTCATTTTGTCAAAAGAATATGAGTCGTGGAAGACGGTATCCAGTTGCTTTTACATTAAATAGCTACGCTTTGCATCGCTTTCAGTAAATCTTGATGAACAGATTTTGAGACAGCTATTATCAATCCAGGCAGGCTATAGTTTTTACAAGTGTGCAGTGGCGGTAAAGGCGAACCGTCCAGAGTAGTTACAATCCAGCCAGCCTCTTTGGCAATAAAAGCGAGTGCAGCACTATCAATAAATTTGCCCGACTTGATGACTGCTCCACTCAAGTCACCACTGAGAATACCATTAAGATTGGGAATTTGAATATCACTAGAGTAATCAGTTGCTATATCGATTATTTGATATTGATCTTTTAGTAAAGGTGCGACAGAATTCATTCCCCATCCCAACAAAATAGAAGGTTTGGCAGATGTTATGTGTAATGGGGCACAGGCTTCTAAGCTCATCTCTAGCGTCCCTTTAAAAGCACCTTCGCCTCGAAAAGCATAAAAATAAACATTTTCGGCAGGGGAAATGGCGAGTACTGCTTCAAAGTCATCCGAATTTAGAATACTGAGAATAATTTGATAATTAGAATGTCCATCCATATAAAACTTCGTGCCATCAATCGGGTCGAGTGTGACTAAATAATCACCTTCAGAACCGAGTTCGATAGCGCGAAAATACTTGGTGTTGTTAGAACTTTCATACTCTTCACCATAAAAGCGAATCTCTGGAAAAGTGGCCAGTAATACTACTTCTATTAGATTTTGAATAGCCACATCTGCATCAGTAAGGGCAGCAGCAAAAAAGTTTTTGCCTTGTTCTTTAGCCGGAAGTGCAGCAATTTTTGGTTGAAGAAATTTGGCATAAGTTGCTGCTACTTTGAGATGGGGAAGTAAAGTCTCCAAAATTAGTCGGGTAGTTGGTGTTGTAGACATTGCAGTAAACTCCTTTCATAAATAATCTACCGTTGGCAGGGCGATATAATTCTATATCTAGACAAAATTACCCCAAAAATCTCGAAAGGCTCTGCAAATAAACCCTACAACTCCCATTAAAAAAGGACTTAGAAGCCCTGTAATGCTTGTATTCTTTTAAAGGCGGCACCCGGATTTGAACCGGGGATGGAGGTTTTGCAGACCTCTGCCTTACCACTTGGCTATGCCGCCACAGCTTATGTAGACTTATTTTGAGCTATCCTCTTGACTCTTAGCTACCATTTAGCTACCATTTGGTAGGGTAAAGGTTATAGGGTAGCTTAACATGGTACAGTCCATAAGAACTAGACAAGCCAGAGGCACAGTAGGCATAGAAGACCACAGGGGTAAACTAAGGCTTAGGTTGCCTACCATGCTAACTAAGGAAGGTCAAAGCAGGTATATGATGACTGGGCTAGATGCTTCTGAATATAACAGAAAGCAGCTAAGAAGTCTAGCAGCGCTAATGGAGGAAGAAATAGCTACAGGACAGTTTGACTGCACTCTAGAGTGCTATAAAGCTAAGATAGAGGGCTACAGCAGACCTCAGCTAACCATAGTTAAGCCACAGCTACCTCAGCAAGACTTAGGGGTGCTATGGGATAAATACTGTGAGTATATGCAGCCACAGCTAGCCAGTACTACTTACCTAAGAGACTATAGGAGAAAGTATACTAACCATATAAAAGCTTTACCTACTAAGGACTTAAGCCAGTCAATAGCTATCCGCGACCACTTATTAGCTACCCTATCACCTAATGCAGCTAAGAGAGTTATTGTTCATCTAGCAGCCTGCTGTAAATGGGCTGTAGCCTCTGGTATGGTCAAGACAAACCCATTTATGGGGATGTCAGAGGACATTAAGCTACCTAAACATGACTTAGATAGCATTGACCCTTTCACCAGGGATGAGATGAATAGCATCATTAAGGCATTTGAGGTGACTAAACCACATTATGCACCCTATGTCAAGTTCTTATTCTGGACTGGGTGCAGACCGGGGGAGGCAATAGGGCTAACATGGGGGCACATAAACCCAGAATGTACCCAGATAACCTTCTGTGAGTCTTATGATAGCGGGCTAAAGGTTAGAAAGGGGACTAAAACTGGTAAGAGTCGGAAGTTTCCTTGTAATGCCAAACTAAGGGGTTTACTTCTATCTATCAAGCCTATGGGTGCGACTAAGGATACCTCAGTATTTACTAGTCCAAAGGGTGGCTTAATAAATGCAAGTAAGTTTAGCACTCAAGCCTGGCAAGGGTGTAAGTCAGGCACTAAGACATACAGAGGGATAATGCAAGGTTTAATAGACTCAGGCACTATTGACCGCTACAGATGTCCATACAACACTAGGCACACTTTTATCACCCTAATGTTAGCTGAGGGGTATACAGTCAGCCAAGTAGCCAAACTAGTGGGCAATAGTCCAGCAGTAACCCTACAGCATTATGCTGGTAACATCATAGTTCAGGACTTACCTGAACTGTAAGTAGTTTTGAGATAATGTATAAAAGTATACAGTTTTATGATACCACCCTCTTAGTACTACACTATAGGTATTTTAATAGGTAGTATCTAAGGTAGTAGCTTGAGTAGTATTTGGATAGTATATAACCGCTAGACTGACTGTACAGCAAGACTTTAAATGGTAGTATTTATAAGTAATAGCTACCCTTGATAATAGGTAGTAGCTATAAGTAGTATATAAATAGTAGTTAAGCTAGAGAGATAAGACAATGGCTAAACCTAAGCAATATTCTGACCGCATCCAAGTGGTAGTAACTCCTGATGAGGGCAAGCGCATTAAGCAGCTAGCTGATAGCGCTAACCTATCATTATCAGGTTTCTGTAAGCAGCTTATCCTTGCTGCTATTAACCAGCCAGAGGATACTACCCAGCTACTACCTATAGATACTACTCAAGCTACTACCTTAGATACTACCTATGTTACTACCCTGGATGCTGCTAATGAGTACAGCAAACTGTGGGAGGCTGTTAATAACCTGACTAAAGAATACCTGACCATTAGAGAGGAGGTTAATACCTTAGTTACTACTCTAGCTACTACTGCCTTAGAGCCAGGTACTATACTAACCACTGAGCAACTAGTAGATAGGTTAAAGGATAATATATTAGCTCAGTCAAGCGCTAAGACAGATAAAGGTAGGTTAGCTGTGATAAATGCCTACCCAGAGACTCTGAATAGAACCAAGCTCAATAGGTTAGCAGCAATGACAGCTAAGGTAGACCCTAATGGCTACACCTGGCAACCTACCGATGAAAGTAGACAGCTATGGGTAATGCAGGCTAGCTAGCATTCTAGCCACACACTACTACCTACAATACTACCTATAGCTACTAACCACTATTTAGCCCTCTCAGAAAGCCCATGAGAGGGCTTTGTCTTGCTTATTGGTGTTGTTAGTTCATTTACCTAGCCTACCAGCCCCCCCTACCCTATATGTTTTGTCTTATATCAATGGGTGCATCTTTGACATCTAGTACCATTTATACCCGCTTAAGCGGCTGAGATGCCTATTCTATGGTTAAACAAAAAACATCTACAAAGTATTTGTAAGAGCCGCTATTAAGAGGATAGACAGAGACAAATGCCGCGACCTAAACCTGAAGTACCACTAGTTAAGTGTACTTTCCGCATCACAAAGCAAATGTTAGCCCAGTTGCAGTATGATGCCACCGAGCAAGGTATACCGCTAGCTTCATATGTCAGAACTCTATTATCCGGCTCGATAACCCATTATCAAGAAAGAGAACAATGTTCGGAGCTAATAGAGAAAGACAGTATCAAAGCGCTATTGGAACCATTTGTGTAGTGCCAAGACCTACACTAGCCCATTTAAATACCGATAGTAATGGTAAAACTGTATCAGTACAGAGAGAAGGTAGCTGGACTTCATATACAACCATACTGGGTATTCAGGTTAATGACTATTTACTGAAAAACCCTGCCTTAGTAGTCTATCAACTAGCTGATGGTACTTTGCTAGCAGCCACTCCAGAGGTTATTGCAGTATCAGAGGTAGCTAAAACATCTCAGTACCATACTGAATGTTATATTACCAACGTTAGTGACTTACTGATACTAAAAGAGTTGCCAGTGAACAGCAACCCGATAGATGTCTCTAAGTTTATTTTTCCTTCTAGACCCTGTTAAGTCTAGTATTAGCCCTGCTATCCTGGGGGGGCTGTACTGTACTGGTTGTAGGTCTGCCTCTGTTACCTCGCCTACCCAGATATAGAGACTAGGAATACCACTATTAACTACTAGGAACTGCTTATCTAACTGTACCCAACTATTAGCTGTATTTAATGCAACTAGTAGGTCATTTAAGTTAGTAGTATGGGTAGCAAGCATATTCAATATCCTGGTTTAGTTTCTTTCTATAGCACTATTATAGCATATTTTTAACACACACACAGGTTAGCTAACCTTGGCTATAATGGTTGTATAGCAATAGGTTTAGGGTTGATTAGCCTCATTAAGTTGGCTAACCTACACACCCGGTTAGCCAACCTCTATAAATAGTCAATACCCGGTTCATACCCGGTTAATACCCTAAAGGAGTCGCACTAAATGCCAAGTAAAAACCCAACATTGAGAGTAGTAGTTTCTGAGTCCGAGAAGACAGTCATTGAGGCTATGGCTAAGGCAGTAGGCAAGTCAGTTTCTACTTTCCTCAAGGACTTGGCACTCGGTAGCCAACCTTCACACCAGGTTAGCCAACCTGTGTGTGTGTTAGCCAAGGGAGCCAAACTAACCACAGAATATGAACTTAAACCACATCTAACCGAGATAGTCCTGAAAAGACAGTGGTATATTTTCTCAGAGGCTAGAATAGTAGCAGTCAAAAACAAGTCAGCTAATGGGGCTAAGTCATGGTTAGAGGTTGCAGTAGAGTATCCTGAGTCAGTATGGGTAGCGGCAAGCAAGGATAGAGACTACCATAGCTTGCCCTTAGACACTCTCAGAGTGTATCAAGGCTGTCTAGACCGGAGTATCAAGTTTGAGCAGATACCAAAGGTTGCTGAGGCACTACAGCGCGGATGGCAGTATGAATGGGTGAGACTGAAGAGTGATGAGATGGAACAACTATTGACAGCAATAGCCGCACAATACCTTAATAACCTGCCTATTGCTGAGGTGCAACCTGTCAGCACAGTAGATGGGGTTCCATCCACACTAACCAAAGATGCCCTAGCAGCGAGGTTAGCTCCTAAACATTTAGAGCTTAGTAATGCTAAGAGCGCTAAAGCTAAGGACAGAGTTATTGCTGACCTTCCATTAGTACTGAATGATATGAAGGAAAAAACTTGCACTACCTGGACTAGCGCGAGAGATATTGAGGGTTATGCCTGGTTGCCAGTTGATGCTACAAGAGAAGAATGGGCAAGGCAACTTAAACCAGCTTAAACCCAGTATACAGAACTAAATATAGGTATAAAAAGAGGTAGCTATTATGATAGGTAGCTACCTTTATTAATGGTTAGCTACCATTAAGCTACCATCATGGCTATTATTAGGTTATTAGTAGTAGGTTGAAGCTTAGTACTGGTAAGGGGTTGAGAGGTAGTATTATGGAGGTTTTGCACACCTCTGCCTTACCACTTGGCTATGCCGCCACAGCAGGATTCCCTGAACTACTTTAATGTTCCTAAGCTATCTTAGTAGCCATTCAGTAGCTATAGGGCGCTAGTTAACCCATAATAGCATAGGATTCTGAGGTAGAGATAGTGGGTTAACTGGATGTTTCTGGTAGTCTTTAGGCGATCGCTAAGGAGGTTGACCATAGCACAACAACCCTTAGCAAATTAATGGAAGCTCTGGAGTCTGCCTGGATTTCTGATGATGTATATTTATTTACTTATGAAAACAAATCACCAAGGTTATTTGTAACATCCTGGGTTGTTTCCAGGTTCTTCCTAAGCTTCCCTTAATAGCATTACAGCTATTTTCAGGTAAATAGACCACGCGGTAGGGGCACAGCATTGCTGTGCCCCTACGATAGATGTGGTTCAAATACTTGAATTCTGCTGTAATATGTTATGGCAGATACATAGTATACACAAATAGTTATCAGCAAATAAAACCAAACTATGTGTATATTGACTAGGCTAAAATCATCTTTTCTCCTACCTTATACCAATAACAAATGAGTTATAAGTTTTAATTCACTCTTCAAGGTCATTTACACCTTTACTTCATCGGCAAAATTACCCCAGCGAACAAAGTGAAATGGCCCGGCGATAGAACCCCACAGACGTTCATCAGTATCTAAATCCCTTCCCCGGTCGAGGCTAAAGAATTCTTTAGCGTCAATCTCAAATTCGTTATCCAGATAAGTATTTTTGCCGTCACGAACTATAATGCAGCCTTTACCAGGTTCAACCCTGCCTTTAAAGCTATGACCTGTCCACTCTACAACCATGTTGCAACCTGACATTTTTTCTAATTGGTCAAGGGATAAAACTTTTAAACGTTCCGGATCGCGAGATGCGCCATAAAATTTTTGTTCTTCTTTAACCGTGTAGTGTTCAATAACAATGTGGTTTTCTGCCGGAATCAACTTCATTACCCGCATCCGGTAGGGTTGATTGAGCATAAAATCGTAAGCTTGTTCGAGAAACAAACTTACTCCTGAGAACAATTCCAAGGGAAGGGGACGGATACACACGCGAATGTGGGCATAAAAAGGCGGATTTTCAAAAGCTTGTTCTTGGTTGCTAAAGTCAGCTGCCATCAAGCGGGCTAAGGCGGCGATATCAGTAGAATGAGTCATTACAAAATGATCAAGTAGTTGCTTAAAAATTATCTAAGATTATTTTGACACTTACCAGACTGAAAATCCTGGCTGCGATCGCATCTGGTGCATCCGCTAGGCGTAGCAATGGCATCCTGTAGGGAAGGGTACGGTGGGCAACTCTTGAAGACGCTGCGCGAATGCCTACGCAATTTTTCAATTAGATATTACGATCGCTTTTAGTTCCAGAGTGCTTAAAATCCCATTGCCTCCGCTACTGCGCCCACTTTTGCTGCAATACCCTGTTTAAATTGACTGTGATTGTGTTTAATGGCTGTATCTGGGTCTTTTAGACCATTGCCTGTGAGGACGCAAACCACTGTCGCCCCTGTTGGAATTTGGTCTTTCACCTGCAACAATCCGGCTACAGAAGCGGCGCTAGCAGGTTCGCAGAAGATACCTTCTGATCCTGCCAAAAGTCGATAAGCGTCGAGAATTTCTGCATCGGTAACGGCGTGAAAATTTCCCTGACTTGCGGTTTGCGCTGCAACAGCTAACTCCCAACTAGCAGGGTTGCCAATGCGAATTGCTGTGGCTAGGGTTTCAGGATCTGCCACTGGCTGGCCGTGTACTAAGGGGGCTGCACCTGCGGCTTGGAATCCCATCATCCGGGGTAGGCGATCGCACTTCCCATCTTGATGATATTGACAAAATCCCATCCAATATGCTGTTATATTCCCTGCATTGCCCACGGGGATACACAGCCAGTCTGGCGCATCACCCAGCACATCGACAATTTCAAAGGCTGCTGTTTTCTGCCCTTCTATACGGTAGGGATTGACCGAATTTACCAAAGTGACCGGATAGCTTTCGGCCATCTCGCGGACAATTTCTAGGGCTTGGTCAAAATTACCTTTAATTGCCAATACTTCTGCACCGTACACTAATGCTTGGGCTAACTTGCCCAACGCCACATAACCGTCGGGAATTAGTACGAAGGTATTCATGCCCGCACGTCTTGCGTAAGCGGCGGCGGCGGCTGATGTATTGCCGGTGCTGGCACAAATTACTGCTTTTGCCCCTGCTTCTTTGGCTTTGGAAATTGCCAGAGTCATCCCCCGGTCTTTGAAGCTGCCGGTGGGATTCAGACCGTCATATTTTACAAAAACCCGCACTTGTCTGCCAATACGTTCTGCGATCGCTGGCACTGGTATTAAGGGTGTGTTTCCCTCCAACAGAGTCACAATCGGTGTTTTTTCGCTGACAGGCAAGTATTCGCGATAGGCTTCTATCAGTCCGGGCCAGGGTTGGCGATGAGATTTAGCAACAGACAGGCTCAAAGTCACAGTATTTAATATTTCTTAATGTAAGGATTGGATATTTAGAGAGAATGGCATAGGGAAGGGCAGAATGGGAAAGAGGAAGAAAGTGAATTTTTCGTTGCCAGTTAAGAGTTAAGAGTCCCCTAATTCCAAAAGAATATGTAAAAATATTATTTTTTTGGTGCAGGCGTTTGACTTACCATTTTTATTTTATTTTGAATGTCAGTTTATCATAGACCGCCACGGCGACCTTCGGTTTAACGAATTAGCCTGGGGATGCTGACGGGGTGAAAAATGATCGGCAAATGTATGAGACTTATAACGTAAGTCTCTGAAATTCTTATTCCTATATGCGAGATGCTCCGCGAACATCTCTATGTGTATTTTCCCATGTTATTCGCTCCAACTGCCGGGGAAAATACATAACAGGCTGCCTTTCCTTTGCAATAGCCTTCTTTTTGCCTTCTCTACCAGAGGCTGCGCTTAGGGCGTAGCTATGCCGCAGGCTTTACGGGACGCTGTGTATAGCAAGCTTTAATAAAAGGGGTATGGCAAATGCTGCACCTTACATCTTTTCATAATTTGGACTGATTCTTGATACAATCCACATCTAAATTCTTACGTAAATCACCATAAATCGGCGATAATAATTCATCCAAGCATGATTGAATTTAGGACTTACGCACACTCTACGAATTCTCGGCGCTCTTGGCACGGCAGTTGCTTCAAGTCGGCAGAGCCGCCCAACGCACTGCCTCGTCTTGGCGGTTCGATAAATTAAGCGAAGTTGGCAATTTTTGCGTAAGTCCTATGAATTGACAGGTTATGAATTAAGTATTGCTAAGTACCGTCCACTCGACGGTACTTAGCAATACTTGGGGCAATGTTTTCTTTGGAACACAGCCGTTATGATCACCGTCTCTTATGATTGAACCTAAAATCTATTAGAGTAATTGATTGAAAATATCTAATATTGTAATAAAGCTTAAAAGAGGATTATTATAATATTTCTAATGGTGTGAGTGAAGTTGTGGATTTAATTAGCGATGCCTACTTGTTTATCTAGTGTTTCCGATCGCGAGTCTCAGATTAACTGGGTCAGTAAGTTAACCAAGTCTTATTATCAAGACGATCAGCAAGCTAAGTTTATGCATTTACAAGCAGAGGTAGACTCCCTGTTGCAGCAGTTGGAAAACCTGAAGCACCAACGTCTAGCCGAAAATAACCAAAAAGAATAAATCAGTTGAGTAGAAAAGCGATGTCTACGACGGGCTACGCCTACGCTTTTCCCCTCTCTAATTTAAATTTGAGAAAGGGTAAATTTGAGTAAAAGGTGTGCTATTCAAAGCGCTGATTTTTCTCTGACCAGCGTCTCAAACTGTAGTTATGAGCATTTTCTACTAATAAAGCTAAGGATTGCACCCCTGAAAGCTTGGCGATCGCAGAGAGCCTTTGGAAGTAATTTCCTGTAAAATCAGTGTAAATGACTTCATTGCGATCAGACAAAATTATAGTCCGGTCACGGTGTTGCTCTGTGTTTTTCCTCTGAATTCCAGATGTAGGCTGATTCAAGGATGCGATCGCTGCTGCTGAGATAGTCAGTATTATTTCTGGTTTAGCGTTATTTGTTAAATCAATTACTTGAACGGGCCAATCACCCAACTTTTCCTGCATCTGTTCAAAGCTAGGAATAGTACCAGCCGAAACTTCACCAGATTGTTGTAAAGATTGCCACACAGTTGATAACATTACCTTGACCCCTTGGGGATTTTGTTGATGCAGTTCTTGTAGAGTTATTGGAGATGGTTGCACCCATTCCAGTGCTGCATTTGTTAAGGCTAAAGGTTTGGGTTGAAGAACATCGTTTTGATTCTCTGGAGTTTTTGGGCCAGCAGCTAATAGGCGCAAAACTTTACCCCGTAGTTGCACCGCTTTGATAGCGGCTATAGTAATTTTTTGTTCTCCATTTGGCAACCAGACCACAATCTGGATTTCAGGGTCAGAAGTGATTCCCAAAGTTTTCCAGAAAAATTTGGCGGCGTCAGTTTTAGGTGGGTTCAAATTCTCAAAGGGGGAATTTAGCCAGCGTTTCCCGTCATGAAAAGCACTCACTTCCACCTGATACCAAACTTGGTTATCTGTGAGTTTCAGGTTCGCAGGGGAATTTGGTTGCAGCCATTCGGTGCTGGTAACTTGAGTAATTAGTTGCACTGTACCGACAATTTGACTAGGGTAAGTAGAGGATATTTGCGATGTACCCTGATTATTGAGTCTTGCTAACAGACTTTGAATATAGGCAAAATTATCTTTTGTAATTTTTGGTTGCGCCTTTAACCAGGAATTCGCATGTTCTTCTCCCTGCTGAACTGCTAAAATCAAAGCGAACCAAGCTTGCACCTCTAGTCTATTTGGGTTTACCCGCAACGCCGCCGCTGTGCGATTCCATAACCGTTTTTTATCAGCTTTGAGTAGGGTAGTAATTTCTTGGGCATTATGTGGCGACGCTTCAAACACCTGTAAAGCTTTTCCCCAACGACCATCAATCAAATCTGCTAGCACTTCTTGACTAGGACTTGCCCAATTTTTATCAGCTTGGGTTTTAGTAAGTTGGGAATGCAAGCGAATCAAATCCATTTGCGCTTGCGCCGCTGCTGGCAAAACTCCTTTGCGCTGTTTTTTGATGAATTTCAACCATTTAAAGGCTGGTGTCCACAGTCCACTACGGGCAATTGACAAGGCATTTTGGTATGCAGAATCCTTGAGGGCTGGTGATTGGAGAGTAATTGCCTCCAATTGAATTGGTTTGAGGAATAACTTCAGAGGCTTGACTTGGTAAACCTGTAAGTATGGTTCTAAACCTATAGTTTGATCAACAACTAACTCTTTTGTACCATCACCAGTTACCTGCTGCCATTTGGGCAATTGTCCGTTAGGACTAGTCCAAGACAACATTTGTAGTAAATTGGTGCGTTCTGGATTGTAGTATACAATGTCACCGTAGGCGATCGCACCAGTTCCTTGTTGGCGTTGACCCTGCAAATTAAACCAAACCCCTGATAATGTTGTCCCACCGTCAAAGCGCTGCACTTTAGTTAAAGGTAGGGAAATGCTGATATCTTCGGGTTCTGATGTCCCATCAAGTAAGGGAGAAATTATGAAGGATTCTTCTGCTTCAGTTACAGATAATTGAGTTACTAAATAGTAGTAATTTTCTAACTGAGATTTAAACTCTAACTCTTCTGAAGGCTGGTAAACCCTGAGTTCCACAAGTTGTCTACAATCAGATTGACAATTAGCACGCTGTTGA
The DNA here is from genome assembly GCF_036917275.1 of Nostoc sp. Lineage (GTDB taxonomy): Bacteria > Cyanobacteriota > Cyanobacteriia > Cyanobacteriales > Nostocaceae > Nostoc. Next base: position 207,177 of record NZ_JBALDF010000032.1, on the reverse strand, counting down.
AAGACTGGCAGTAAAAATGAGTCTTTTGCATCCTGATGTAAAGGCAGAGTTTCCCCAAATATTTTGTTTTCTTTACTCAAATTGAGTTGAATTTGTTTGAGAGTTTGAGGACGTTCGTGCTTACCAAGGGGGATTTGTGCCCATGTGGGTAAAATTTTATTTAGCCAGCTTACCTGGTCTGGATTGAAGATGAAGAGAACGCTAATCCAGGCAAAAGCCATAATTAGACTAGCACTACTCAACAGAATTGCGTAGGCGCAGCCCGTCGTAGATATCGCTAGCATTGACGACAACCAACTTCGCCGTTTTAGCTTTTTCTGGGGTTTTTTGGCAATGCGTTTCATCGCACCTGCATGAGGTTTATTTAGTTTAGAAGCTTTTGGCGTCAGCTTACGTGAGCGGTTTGCCATATTAGTATTTCAATCAATCCAGTGGATATTTTTGGGTATTGGGCACTTGTACTGAGCGAACGCAAGAGCGTCTCTAATGCCGTAAAGCCTACGGCATACCTACGCTTAGGGCGCAGCCTCTCCAAGAGTTGTATTGGGTATTGGGCATTGGGTATTGGGCATTAGTTATTTCTCCCTATATCCCCTCTGCCTCTTAAAAGTCCCCAGTACTTAATACCCTGTTATACTCGTCCTTTCAGAAGTTGCCCAGAAGGATTAAGTCTTTAATAGGTGATGTTTAGAAAGTTTTAATCAGCACTAATCATACTGTAGGTAGATTCCAACGAAATGAGAAAATATCCAAAATAGAGTTACGAATATTAAGAATTTTCGACTGTAGATGAATATACTGTGTCGCTATTCCTGGAAATGGAAAAATGGTTTTTATGGAAAGTAAGCGTTTGTCCTTTGTTGCTGACTTTCCATCTGTACAACTCGATAAAAACTTTCCTCAAACTTTAGTCCAAATACCGCCATCTGTGCATTGTGAAGTTTGTGTAATTGTTCCAGTTCGCAATGAAGCTCAGACGTTGGCAGCAACCCTTACTGCCCTAATACATCAAGTTGATCTAGAAGGACAACTTTTAGATCCCAGACGCTACGAAATAATTTTGTTAGCAAATAATTGTAGTGATAATTCGGCAGCTATAGCCCGGAGTTTTGCTCAACAACATCCAGATATAGCACTGCATGTAGTTGAAAAAACTTTGCCTGCTGCGGAAGCCTATGTTGGTCGAGTGCGTCAGATTTTGATGGATGAGGCATACCACCGTTTGTGTAGTTTAGGACGTACAAGGGGGGTAATTGCTTCAACTGATGGAGATTCGCAGGTAAGCCCAACTTGGATTGCTGCCAACTTATACGAAATTACCTGTGGTGCTGATGCTGTAGGTGGGCGAATTTTCGTTGAGCGCGCTGGTCGTGCTAATCTAGACCCTTACGCCAAAGCTTGCTATCTGCGTGAAGTGGGCTACCGTTATTTAATTACCGAATTAGAAACTTATCTCGATCCCGACCCATATGACAGCTTTCCTCGCCATTATCAACACTATGGAGCAAGTTTGGCAGTAACAGCGGAAATGTATGCCCTAGCAGGAGGCTTACCACCAGTGCGGACTCCTGAAGATGTAGCTTTTTACCAGGCCTTGGTACGAGTAAATGCCCGTTTTCGCCACAGTTCGCTAGTGCGGGTAGTAACTTCAGCAAGACAAATCGGACGTACCAATGTTGGTTTAGCAAATCAACTGAGTAAATGGATAGAAATGGGACGCCAACAGCAACCATTTGTAGTCGAGCCAGCAGCGGCTATCGAAACTCGTTTTGTTGCACGTCGCCAATTACGAGTGATGTGGTGCTGCGCTCTCAATGGGTATCAGCCAAGTCATGCCAGTGTCGTGTCTTTGGCTCAGATGCTGGGAGTTTCAGCCCAATGGTTTGTCCAGAAATTAATGCAACCTTATACCTTTGGTGAGTTGTTTGAACTAGTCGAAGAACATCAGCAGGAAGAAGGAATTTGGGCTTCGCGCTGGAAATTTGTGGAAATTGAACAAGCAATTGGGGATTTGCGCTTGCGTCTTGAGAGTTTACGTCAGTAATTGCTAAGGGGAAGCGTTACCCTACTCTAGGGTAACGCTTCCAAAGCAGTTTTTTGTAAAAGGTAAAGCTAAACACCAAAAAATAAAGCAGGTTTAATTTCTCAGACTCGCTCGAATAAATCAAGTCGATATTCTTCCTCCCGTTGACCTTTTAAATGCCGCAGTTTATTTGGGGCTAACTCAAAAAACGAGTTATGAACTTCATCCCCACTCAACGGATAATCACGGGCATAGAGTATCCAATGAACTAAAAGTAGATGCCCTCCAGGTTCCAGGTGTTCTAAAATGCACTGTTGAGATTTTTTCAGGTCTTCCCAACTCCAGTAATAGCCAACTTCCGAGACTAGGGTCAAATCAAACATCTCATCAGGATATTGCTCTGGGACACGCATAATCTGGAACTTGACATTGGAGAGATGCTGACAGCGCTCTTTTGCTCTATTCTGCGCTAGTTTTGACACATCAACCGAGAGGAGTGAGTCACAACACTCTTGTAGCTTCTGGGTTAAAACACCAATAGAACCGCCGATTTCAAAGGCAGACCGATAGCGCTCTTTGGGTAAAGCTGCGATCGTGGCAGCATATTTGTTAGCTTCGTATTCCCTCGTTTCAAACTTCCACGGGTCAGGATCTTCGCTGTAAAGTTTATCGAAGTAGCTGGGTGGTAAGGAGTCGGATTGTAACGGGTTCATTGGATTTCCTCTAAATAAACTTCCCAAGGACGAGTAAAGTTTGCTAACATTTCGGCACTCAGGCGAAAGCCTTGTGGGTCATCGTCAATTAAGTCTGTAATTTGGGAACGATAAGCAGCGATCGCTTGCTGTTTCACTTCCACTACCGTGCTAATATCCAACCGCCAGGTTGTCACCTCAAGAGATGCTGGCAGACTTCCCCGTTGCTCGCAGTCCCAATCCCAAATAGGATACTCAATCAATCGCGGGGATAAGTGCAAATCATGCAGTGCTGCTTTGATTAACTTCCACGTCGCTCGGTGGTCTGCGTGAGGATCATATCGCCACGGTAAAAAGATAATTTGTGGAGCGACTTCTGTGATATAGTCCCGACAACTAGACACTGCACTTTGATACTGTGTTGAAATTGACCCATCCTGCATTCTATAGAAGGTGACAGCATTAGCCTCTACACCCAGTAATTTTAATGCTGATAGCGTTTCAGTTTCACGCAGAGCTAGGAGTCTATCTGCGGGATATTTCCGAGAACGAGGGTGTGAAAGGGTACCATCACTGATGACTAAAACTTGCACATCGCAATTCAAAGACCGTAATAGAGCGATCGCACCCCCACAACCTAATGTTTCATCATCAGGATGGGGTGCGACGATTAGTGCTGCACTACATGCGATTTCGTTAACTGAACGCCAGGGCAAAACACTAGGATTGTCTAGTGGTAATCCAATCATGCCGAATTTATTCATCATTCCAAAGCAGATAAGCAGGATTACTTTCATGCAATGCATACTGACCCACATTTGTCAAGGCTGCATCAAAAGCAGGTTGACGCAGATATAGAGTCAAATCTCGGATAATGCGTTCCATCGGATTTGGTGGTAGTAAGCCGCGAGTCCCAACAGAACGTTGGCACAAATGCATCACATCAATGCAAATTTGTTCAATTGCTGTCCTCACCATGTTTGCATAGGCGACGAGTTGATCTGCTTGCGGGTGGGTAACTGTGGGATCGCCACCAAACACAGGCGCATACGTTGCTACCTGATTAGCAGCACCCCGTAGCCAGAGATTACCACTTTCAATGGCGATCGCCATTCTACCAAGCCGTTCCTGTTGATATGGATCATTTGTATATTCCAACTTCTGGAGATACTGGCGAGTCAGGTTAAACAGTGCTTCTGCCCCACCTAGTTGCACAGCAGCAAACCGAATCACCCCAGCAGACAACCAGGGCTGTCGATGGTAATCTCCTGGTTGTCCGATTAAAGCGCTCTGATTCAACTCTACACCGCTAAAATCCACTTTGTAGCTAGCAGTAGCTCGCATCCCAGAAGGTTGCCACCAACTTGGATCACTAACTGTTGTAACTTCGTCCATCGGCACAATGCATATTTGCCAACTGCCGTCTGGTAATACTCCATTAACGAAAGGACGTTCAACATAGCCTGCACCAGTACAAAACGTTTTAGAACCTTCTAGGCGATAACGTCCATTCTCAAAAGGAATTACCTTGACACCATCAGAGGCTTCAGCATTCCAAACGCCAAATATTTTGTGACGCTCACGGGCATCACGAGCGTAGCTTGTGATTTGTTCTACAGTACCAAAAGTCTGAATCAATTGCAGGGCGTTGATATGTCCTTCATAAATTCGACCAACTGCCAGATTCCCATGCCCCATCTGCTTCAATAATATTAAAAGCTCGTAAGTGACATTAGCATCAATTCCTGCACCCCATCCGCCTAATTCTTTCGCCAATGGTGCAGCTAATAACCCAGCTTTAGCAATCAGATCAAATTCATGTTTGGGAAAAGCACCATTATAATCTATTGCAGTTGCATTCTTTGCACAATAATCAGCAATTTCCGCAGCACGTTTTAGATCCACAGCAACATTGGAATCATGCCATTTTGGGATGACGACATTCTTTGATAATTGGATACTAATAGCTGACTCCTTTCTGGAATATTTTTTTATATCTTATTGATAGTAATGAATTAAGTCGGTTAATACCTCTATCTTTTGTGTGATTCTATACTCTATGAAAAGCAAGAAAATTACCAGTAAGAGTTCTGGTGTAATTGTTTTCTACTGATTTTGTGATTAAATCATACAAAATATCTAGGGCGTGTGATCAATTAAGCCAGATAACAGCAGCAGCCAGATAAAATGATCTTATTCTGACGTATGCGATCGCCTATTTGCTTAAAATCATTCGCCAGCAAAAGGACTGTATGCTGCTGCGCCTCATTCAGCGTGAGTAACTAAGAAGAAGAAATGAAAATCCAGTTCTTGAATAAAAGCATCAATTGCCTTTGCTGCTGCTTACTGCCTATTTTCAGTTTGCCAAGGGTGCTTGAGCGGATGGCTTGATAATCTTGCTGTGATTGGAGTGATCGCTTGGAGCAAATGTCTACTGTTGCTTACAGTCTTGTAGACAACCGGAAATAACAGAAGCTTGTATCCTGTAAATAGACTGTTGAGGCTGCTATTAAAGTAAAGTACAATAACATGGCTTCTTGTGATGAATTTTTCTGCCATCGGAGCGTGCGTCCTCTCGATATGCTCCTTGGTATAGTTACTTCTATCCTGCTGCACTCTATTTTATTAATGGGGAGCAAATATTGGCACAGAGCTTTGATGCGTGAGCCAAACCAAGAAATTAGCCAAGAGATTCCAATCGAGGTAGTTGAAGTTCCTCCTAATAAAACAGATATACCTCCTCAAACCTCACTCCGAGCTACCAAAGATTCTATTGCCGGTGGTAAAGCTTTGCCTGAAAGACCTGTTTCTGCAATGAAATCAGCTAATCCCACAAGACATAAAGCCTCTAGCGAAAGTTCTTTTGACTTAACACCCTCATCTTCAGCAGAGGTATTTCAGCCAGAACGGCAGCAGCAAAAAACGGCATCACCAAATCTATCTCGTCAACAACTGCAACTCAAACCTAGAAAAACGGTATTAGCACCTACAACCACAGTAAAAGCGCCTAATTTTAAGAAAATTGCAGTAGCACCAACAACTACACCATCACCAGCTTTACTAGAAAAAACAGCGCCTTTGATAACACCTTTGGTGTCCAACCCAAAGCAAACAGTGCCAGCACTTACAACTACAGTAAAAGCGCCTAATTTTAAGAAAATTGCAGTAGCACCAATAACTACACCATCACCAGCCCCACTGAAAAAAACAGCGCCTTTGATAACACCTTTGGTGTCCAACCCAAAGCAAACAGTGCCAGCACTTACAACCACAGTAAAAGTGCCTAATTTTAAGAAAATTGCAGTAGCACCAACAACTACACCATCACCAGCCCCACTGAAAAAAACAGCGCCTTTGATAACACCTTTGGTGTCTAACCCCAAGCAAACAGTGCCAGCACTTACAACCACAGTAAAAGTGCCTAATTTTAAGAAAATTGCAGTAGCACCAACAACTACATCATCACCAGCCCCACTGAAAAAAACAGCACTTGAAAGAGCTACGACATTACCTGTACCCAGCAACCCTAAGAACTTAGGACAGTCCAGAACTAGATTAAATGGACGAACACCGTCCCAAGCTCGATCATCTCCAAAAACAGGTGCAGCAAGTTTGTTGGGTGGCACTCTGAGTGTATCTAGTCGGAATTATCGCAGTGATGAACTGGCAGCCCTGCCTAATTCCAACCGTGATCACCAAGCGACTCCTGGTATTGATGCCCGTAGTCAAGATATAGACCTCACCTTTTACTTAAAGAAACTACAGCAACGCGTTCAGCAGGAGTGGCTACCAGGACTGAGCGATTCTAATCGGCGAACAGTGCTTAACTTCACTATTAACCGTTCAGGTCAAGTCAGTAATCTCAACATTGCACAAACCTCTGGATTTAGTGTGACTGATGAAGTAGCACTCAATGCTATACAGCGATCTGCACCTTTTGCACCTTTGCCCACAGGATATTCCAAGAACTACATTAATATTGAATTTACATTTGATATCAATGTTTATGGTCAGCTAAATTTATGGAGAGATGGTGGTTAACAGCAGGCAAACAGATTGCTGGCTGGTGATCACACAAGTTGTCGGGTGTAGTAATGTTGTTCATCCAAAAGCGTTGGGGGCACGGGTTGCCGTGAGGGGAGCAGTAGGAGGGATTGTTAGCCAGATAATACGTAGTAATTCAATAGACATCTCCAGAAATTAGGTTTTTATCTAAACAGGATAAGGTTTTAAGATTCTTTTTCGGAGGTGTCTAGCCACGTTCTGGCAAAACACTGCTAATTATCAGATTTAATGCCTGATCAAAAACTTTTGTAACAATTGTGGCTGCTTTGTGTAAAAGTCAGGATTAATACATGAGATATAGTGCGATTCGTAACTTAGTAGTTTCTAATTTGAGGTCTTTTATGACTAATGACCGAAGAAAACAACTAGACGTACAACTTAAAGAAAAGAAATGGACATTATTGTAGAAGTACATCCGACAAATGGAGAACATTATCTACCACCAAATCTCCATCTAATGGTATTAGATTTTGAGGGAGTATCTGTAATGGAAGCCCAAACTAGAAGCAGCAATAAAAATATTCAATTTGAGTTTAGTTGTGAGGTAGGAGAACGTTTCAGCGTTAAACTTACTCTGGGAGAAATCAACATTACAGAAAATTTTGTTATTTGTTGAAAATAATAGCCGGGGTACTGCCAATGAGAAAGTTAGTTGTGCTGAAGCTAGACGGTGATTTGCACTTAGGCGTGCAGGTAACGCTGGAGATTGGAGAAGAGGGTAGACGCCCGACTACAGAAATGACTGGCAAGTTGCCCTCCAATCTAGATATGGCAACAGCAATTGACCAGTGGCAGTCGATGTATCGTAGCTTGTGGAAATTTACCCGGATCAAAGCCAAAAAAATTATTTACGATGGTTCTATCTCCCAGCGGCGTAAGGAGTGTGACAAAAAAGCTAATGAGGTGCGGGAGCATCTGAATAACTGGTTGCTGTCAAAATCTTTTCGTCCCCTGCGGGAAAAATGGCTCAAACATCTGATGCCAGATGAAGAAGTGCGGGTGTTGATTCGCACTCATTGTTTGCAACTAAAAAAACTTCCTTGGCATTTATGGGATTTGGTAGATCGAGATTATTTAAAAGCTGAAATTGTTCTTAGTATTCCAGAATCAGAAGCAGTGACAACTGCATTGCAGACATCCACCTCTAGGAAAAAAATTAGAATTTTGGCGATTTTGGGTGATAGTGACGGTATTGACGTGGAACAAGATCGCCATTTACTAGAAAAATTACCCGGTGCTACTACGACTTTTTTAGTAGAACCCCAATATTCAAACATCAACGATGAGTTGTGGAAACAACCTTGGAATATTCTATTTTTTGCAGGTCATAGTAAAAGCGAGGGTGACACTGGTTGCATTTATATTAATCAGACAGATAAATTAACAATTGATGAACTCAGATATGCCCTGACAAATGCTGTTGCCAACGGATTGCAATTAGCGATTTTCAACTCCTGTGATGGATTGGGATTAGCGCGAGAACTACAAGATTTGCAGATTCCGCAAATTATTGTCATGCGGGAGCCAGTGCCAGACTTAGTAGCTCAAAAATTTTTAAAGTATTTTCTGGAGGTTTTTTCATCAGGACAATCCATATATGCTGCGGTTCGCACTGCTAGACAAAGGCTCAAAGGAATAGAAAAGGAATATCCTAGTGCAAGTTGGTTGCCAGTGATTAGCGAACATCCTGCGGTAGTGCCAATGACTTGGTTAAAGTCCGGATGGTTTTTTAATACCCGTCGCCTCGAAAGTTTATTACTTTTGAGCCTGCTGATAACAGCTGGGGTACTAGGGATAAGACACCAAGGAGGATTGCAAACATGGGAGTTGCTTTCATCCGATCAATTAATGCGATCGCGTCCACAAGAAAAGCAAGATTCGCGGGTGTTGATAGTCACTGTCACCGAAGATGATCTTTATCTACCAGAGCAGAAGCAAAAAAGTGGGTCACTGTCAAATCTTGCACTGGCGCGACTGTTGGACAAACTTGCACAGTTGCAAGCGCGAACCGTTGGCTTGGATATTTATCGTAATGAGCCAGTACAACCTAACCAGGTTTCTCTAACCACTCGTTGGAAAACTGATGACAATTTTTTTGCAATTTGCAAAGTTAGCGATCGCACACAAAATTATCCAGGAGTTTCCCCTCCACAGGGAGTTCCACCAGAACGCCAAGGATTTAGTGATATTGTCCCAGACTCAGACAATGTTTTGCGTCGTCATTTATTAGCAATGAAACCAGCAGACCCAACATCGCTATGTACTGCACCTTACGCCTTTAACGCCCAACTGGCATTCCACTATTTAAATAAAGAAGGTATTTCTGCTAAATATACTGCTTCTGGAGACTTGCAGCTAGGTAACGTCGTTTTGAAACGGTTGCTCCCGCATCGAGGAGGCTATCAACAAATGGATACAGCCGGCTATCAAATATTGCTCAATTACCGCTCTTACCAAGGTTCTCCCTTAGAAATTGCCCCGAAAGTTACGCTCACAGATGTTCTTAAGGGTAAAGTCAACCTTGAACAAGTCAAAGACCGAATTGTGCTCATTGGTACTACTGCCCAAAGCTTTCGTGATTATAGTCTTACTCCGTACATGACTGAACAGGGTTTTACCCAAGAAATACCAGGGGTGATTCTGCAAGCGCAAATGGTGAGTCAGTTAGTAAGTGCGGTTAAAGATGGGCGGCCTTTGATCAGAGTTTTGCCTGTTTGGGGTGAAGTGTTATGGGTTTGGGGTTGGTCTGTGGTTGGAGGTGCGATCGCTTTTGCTGTTTTACAGATACTGCCTTGGCGCGATCGCTCAGGATTATATTTAGTACTAGCAGGAGGAGGAGTACTTATAGTCTTGTACGTTCTTTGCTTAATTTTCTTTTATCAAGGGATTTGGCTTCCTCTAGTTCCATCAGCCTTGGTTTTAGTGATTACCGGCGGGACAATGACGATTTACCTATCTTCACAATTAAGTCAGCAACAACTGATTTCTATAAAATAAGGCATAAAAAAATGAAATTGTCTGTGCAAAAGTTTCAAATTTTATTTGCCGTTAGTTTAATATTCTTTAACTGTATACAAGTACGGGCAGAGCCTCAAAACCCCAAGGAACAATTAAATCAATCATTGATTTTCGCTGCGCCGCCTCCACCAAAAGACATCGGGGAACCGGGTAAGCGAACAGAAGCAGGTAGCCGTGGCTGTAGTCAGGACATAAACAAGCCCTTGACTTCTTCTCAAAAGCGACTCACAGCTTTAGTACCCGTTTATTCAAATCCAGAATTGGTCTTTGGAATAACAATTGCTGAGTATCCTAGTTTCTTATTTTATGTTCCTTATTCATCCGACTTTGCCTATGGAGAATTTGTGCTAGAAGATGAAGTACAAAATCAGACTATTTATAAAACTTCTTTAACGGGGACACCTGGAGTAGTAAACCTTCGCTTGCCATCAAAAGCAGCACCGATGGAGATAAGTAAGCAATACCGATGGTATCTTAACATCTACTGTCAGAAGGATAACCAAATTATCGCTAATGTTGAAGGATACGTAAAACGGGAGCAACTGAACCCTACTTTAAAAACTCAATTGGAAAAAGCGACACCAAGCCAGCGCATAACACTTTATGGAAGTAATGGTATTTGGTATGACGCATTGAGCGTTGCTAATGAACTGCGTCACACCAATTCGCAAAATCCTTCTTGGAGGGCGCTGTTGCAAGCTGTTGGTTTGAATGATTTTGCAACTGAACCAAAAGTGGAGTGCTGTAACTTAGAAAGTAGTTTGTAATGGGCTACGTCCCGCTACGTTCGCGGAGCGTCTCGTAGAGAAGACAGTAATTCATAATGAAAGGGTGCAAGTCTGTAAATTGGGTTTGGGCGTAAGTTTTATCCTGCCCTAATTTTTTAAAATATCAAATTGTCAGTCGATACGATGGCATTGTCAGTCGATACAATGGCATTGTCGGTCGATACGATGGCATTGTCGGTCGATACGATGGCATTGTCAGTCGATACAATTGAATTGTCAGTCGATACGATGGCATTGTCGGTCGATACGATGGCATTGTCGGTCGATACAATTGAATTGTCAGTCGATGAAAAAAAACCAGATTGCAATCTGACGAATCTTAATTACGGATTACGAATTACGTAGGTTGCTTCTCGTCAGAGGCGAGTATTATGAATTAGGAATTGCTTTGCAAAATGCAGGCTTCAACCAAGGACTGGATCTCAAATAGGATTGCTATAGATCATAAAAACGGTGCGCTAGCCAAGGGCATAAGACACCTTACGACTATTGCACTATGTCACGCCACTAGGTTTATTTGAAAAATCAAATATGAGTCCTATATATTTTAGGACTTACGCACACTTTACGAATTCTCGGCGCTCTTGGCGTCTTGGCGGTTCGATAAATTAAGCTTTTTGGCAATTTTTGCGTAAGTCCTATATTTATCTCTAAATAGCCCTCATAAGAGTTCTGCAAGATTGCTTAGGCGTTCATAAACAGCGATTAGACGATCTCCTTCAAGTTCAACAGAAGTATTTGGATAATTCTGAATCGCTCCAAGCAGTGTAACTTCACCATTTTGTTTAATAGATGCACTTAAAGCGCTTCGTAGAGCCTGCTGATCTAATTGTCCTGTGGGAGGGTGAACTACCTCACCAATTTGGTCAACCAAAATCGGCCCAGCCCAGCTAGACAGTAAATTATTTAAAAAGGCAGGATCGGCTTTGATTGGGGCTTTCAATGCCTTACGAGCTACCGCGGGATCTTGTTTAGCCGCCTCCAAATAAGCTCTTAACGTCGGGGTAGTCTTGCCTGTTTCTGTAAACTGACTTAATTCTTGAACAGATATTTGCCCTTGAAAAGTACCATACTTTAAAACAACTTGCTCGGCAGCATTAGCATTAGTACTTAAGAGTAGAACAATAGCACCTACGCCTAAAGCTACAGTTTGAGTCAGTAACTTAGTGAATTTCCTATTGTTTAATCGATTGAAAAGTTGATAAATCTGCATCTTGTCGAATTTTATAATGGTGCGGAGCGTACACGGGCACAAAATGCCCAAGCGTTATATTATTTCACAAAGTTCCCGCTAAGGATAGATGCTTAGAGGCATACAGATGTATGCCCCCACAGCCAATTTATTTGTTACAAAGATTTTTGAAAATGGTGTTATCATAGAAAGCTTTCATCAAGGGAAACTGCACGAGGTAGTATTGACTGCTCCTGATCTAAAGTTGGTGCAGGTATGCCCAAATGCTTCCTTGCAGATTCTTCAGCTAGCTTTCGGTCTTGCTGGTTCTCGAACTGACTCTCATCTAACAAATAAGGGTTTTTTACCGCTTGATCTCGGCTTGGGTGAGAGCCATTTTTCCACTTATACTTCCAGTCCATAATTTAAAAGGCAGATATACTGCAATTTGATTTCCTAGTTCTTCATAGTAAGTCCTTAATGGAACATTCCACTCCTGCTATAGGTTGAAGAGGCTCATTCCGAGGGTACTACTTCCAGGTTTGAAATTGAACACAAGGCAGGTATTTGAAGAGGCAGAATTGATTTGATTTTATATTCTACTTCAAAAACCAATATAATAAATATTATTTTATATATTGCCTAAACATCAGGTAAGAATATAGCGATCGCTGCTGAGTGTCATATAAAATTTCACAGTTCCAGAATTTGTTTTATAAAACAGAATAGAGGCGTCAGTCGTCATAATTCAGCAATGTTTTCTGTACGATAAGAGCGGATGAATAAATGGGTTTAAAACCCCCACTAGATCAGAGATTTAGTGGTCTTTTATCAGTGGGGGTCTGAATCCCCCTCTGATTTATTCTGACCCCTGAATTCTGACTTCTGAATTCTTCTTCAATTTATATTTTAATTCAAAACCCGATATGATAAATATTATTTTAGATATTGCCAAAGCACAAAACAATATCTCTATAGATATAATTAAAAAAGCTAATTTTAGTAGAATTCTATCTCTAGGCTCACGCAATTGAAACTAAAAACGTTAATACTAAAAAAGAACTTTACCATCCTTAAACCTGGTTGTAATCAAAAATTACAGTCAAAAAAAAGTAAATAGAGAAAAAAGTACAAACAATGGCAACTTCTACAGACCGCGATCAACAAATTCAAAAGTTGCGTGAACTAATCAAAGATATTGATTATGGGATGTTTACCACAGTCGATGATGGTGGAAGTTTGCATAGTTACCCCATGTCAAAGAGTGGCGAGATTAACTCTGATAGCATCCTCTGGTTTTTTACCTATGCTGGTTCCCATAAGGTGACTGAGATTGAACAACATGAGCAGGTCAATATTAGTTTCTCATCACCTGAGCAGCAGCGATACGTTTCTATTTCAGGTACATCACAACTCGTGAAAGACCGCAACAAGATGCGAGAACTATGGAAGCCAGAACTTCAAACCTGGTTTCCTAAAGGACTGGACGAACCCGATATTGCTTTGCTTCAGGTGAATATTAACCAGGTGAATTATTGGGATAGTGCATCGAGTTTTAAGCCACAAATAATTAGTTTTTGACACGATCACACCTTTAACTAATTACTAATTCGTAATTTGTAATTAAGGATTAAATTGCTAATTACGAATTATTTGTAGATATGTAATTGTTGGACAAAATTGGCAAAAATTCAGTGTTTTTAATTACAAAAAATTAATGGTAGGTCAATCGCCCGTGGCTTTCAACCGATGCAGGCATTGCGCGATCATTTCGCTCAATTTTACCTAACCACTACCGGGATAGAGCAATTGTAGGATAACCAATTGCTATAAATATAAATTTTAATCGCTCTCAGATTTGGATGTAGATGCCAGTAATGTGTCTACATATTGTTTACTTCATGTTAAATATTTTCCGCGAGGTCTTATGAATTATCTTGTTGCAGTTTTACCAGATCGAATACAAGCAGAAGCCGCCAACTCTGCTCTTGAAAAAGCAGGCTTGCCAACTTCACAAGTGAATATTTTAGGCGATGGTTATCTAAGTGCTGATGAATTTGGACTGATTAATCCTGACAAGCAAGCCCGCAAACAATCAACTCGGCTCTTATGGTGGCTTGTACCCTTTGGATTTTTTGCAGGCTATGCCTTTAACTATCTCACAAAAATTGAAATATTTCCCCAGGTTGCTCGATTTGGCAATGAATTTCTTGCTGGGATCTTAGGAGCTATAGCTGGTGCCTTGGGCGCTGCTTTAATCGGTCGAGGAGTCGGCTCAACAGTTGGCAGTGGCGATGCTTTACCCTATCGTAACCGTCTGAATGCTGGCAAATATCTGATTGTAGTTACTGGAAACGAGGATTTAACCCGCGAAGCTACGCGCGTACTGCGTCAATTTGAACCAGAAAATATTCAAGGCTATACAGACAATTCACAAAAGAGCAAACTTGTGGGAAATTAGGGACTTCCAGTTAAAAAAACATCCCATCCCTGCGGGACGCTCCGCGAACGTAGGGGCGCAAGGCCAAGATCCCCTACAAATGTACAAATAATTTTGGATAATTTACTTTTGTCAGTCCCTTAAGTCAAAATTTGGGAGTTATAAATGTGCAAATGTGCGATCGCTATTCTGTCATTGCGTTCGCCATTTGCTGCTTTCTTTACTACCAAAGATTGAGGCGCGCCGGATGAATTCTCTTTTTTGTATCAAGAATTTTGGATTGAATAATTCAATCCAAAATAGAAAATTCGGTAAGGTGTTGCGCTAACAATATTTGTGTTGAAACCAATATTTCTCAAGCCTAAGTCTTTTCAAATAACACTAAGCTATACTTCTCGCCAGTAGGCAAAAAGCCAATTCCTCGATAAACGGCTTGATCTGCTTGGTTATTATCACCTGTAAAGAGGATAGCGCGTTTTACTAAGAGCGATCGCAACTACTGTACATGCAGCTGCAACCTTTGAGTAAGCTAATTAATATCTACATCATAAATATAGTAGTTCTCGTTTGCATGAAGTAGATTTTTCAGCCTTACTTCAAACCCCTCTCCAAAGCATCGGAGAGAGGAATGTTTGCGTGCCTCAAATGTGGGGTGAGGTTGTGACTGTATTGCACCGAAGTGAGAACCACTATAAACTCTCAGTAGTTTTATGGAGTCTTTACCTAATCTTTAATTTATTAATTAGTAATTATAGCTAATATATATTGAGCAAAATATAATTTAATCTGATAAAAATAAATGAAAAAAGTACAATATCTCCATAAATAATTATGAATTATAAATTCTTCAAAAGTGTCCTGAGAATATCCATGTTAGCCAGAATAGTAGTAATTTTTAAACTTACTATAAGTTTTTTAAATATTAATAAATATTTAAAACCTGGGAAAATAATATAACATGAATAATCAGATAAAAATCATGACTTTAACTGCGCTCGGATTAATGCCGACGCTAATATTTTTAACATTCTTTTATCGGGCAATAGCTGACGATCCAGGAGTATGTTACATGGTAACCTCCTCTGGTAAAACTGTTGGATTGGGAAGCCTTTGTGGCAATATAGTCCCACCTTCAGACAACAGAGTTTTTCGAGTCCCAGTCAAACGCCGCTTTGGTGGAACTCCTGTGATTGATGTCACCTTCAATGACAAAAAAACCTTTGAAATGATTGTAGATACAGGTGCCAGTGAAACCATTATCACTCTAAGTATGGCGAATACACTTCAACTCCAGGCTATAGGTACAATGCAAGCTCAAATTGCCGATGGTAGCCAAGTAGAATTCCCAACCAGTAAGGTAAAATCTATTGCAGTAGGTGGAATTACAGCCAATAATCTTCAGGTAGCGATCGCACCAAAAGCAAGCATCGGCTTACTGGGCCACGATTTTTTTGGCAACTATGATATTAAGATTCTAGAGAAAGAGGTGGAATTTCATCACCGCTAATGTTCGCAGGTAAAAACATTATAAACATGACTAAGCTGATTGAATACGAAGAAGCTAGCGAGGAAGTCCGCGCAGTATATGATGATATCCGCGCCACCCGCCAAAATGACTATATCAATAACTTTTGGAAAGCTATAGCTAATCATCCCCCTACCTTGCAACGAACTTGGCAAGCGGTGAAGGAAGTAATGACTAGCCCTGGTGAGATTGATCCACTGATGCGTGAGCTAATTTATATCGCCGTGAGTGCGACGAATGGCTGTGAGTACTGCATTGCCTCGCACACAGCAGCGGCGCGTGCCAAGGGGATGAATGATACCATGTTCGGGGAAGTAATGGCGATCGCAGCCACTGCCAACATGACCAATCGCCTCGCCAACGGCTATCAAATTCCGGTGGACGAGAGATTTAAGCCGTAAGAGTGTAACCCTCTCTATCCCTGCTTAAGAATAAGGTTTAGCAGAATTATTGACTATGCCCAAGGTTCAAATTAACGGGATTGATTTGTTCTACGACATTAAGGGAACGGGTGAGCCTTTGCTATTAATAGCTGGCTTCCTTTGTGATCATGCCTATTGGTCGCTGATTATGCCATCATTGGTTTCGCAGTATCAAGTTATTCGCTTGGACAACCGAGGGATGGGGCGAAGTTCTGCTCCCGATAGCCCCTATAGTCTAAAACAGATGGCTAGTGACGTTGCAGCATTGGTCGATCACATTGCGATCGATAAGGTGCATCTAGCAGGTCATTCAATGGGTGGTCAGATAGCCCAAGAGTTAGTGTTAGCACATCCTGAAAAGGTGCAGAGTCTGATCCTACTTTCATCGTTGGCAAAGGGTGATGAATTATTCAACAGCATCATTGAGACTTGGGGCGACCTCTGCGGTAATGTAGACCTAAAACTTTATGAAAAAGTCGTATTACCCTGGATATTTACAGATACATTCTACTCGATTCCTGGCATGATCGAAGGTCTGATCGAATTTGCAATCAGATATCCTTTCTTGCCTGCGACTCATTCACTCTATCATCACAGCCGAGCCATGCTTGACTTTGATACAACAAACCGCCTTCAACAAATTCATTGTCCTACCCTAGTTCTAGTTGGTAAACAAGATATTCTTACCCCGCTAAAGTTTTCCCAGCAACTTGCTCAAGGCATTCCCAAGGCTGAACTTGTAGTCCTCGATGGTGGGGGTCATGGCTTCTTAATTGAGTCGCCGGATGCTGTGGTTTCAGCCATGCTTAACTTCCTGGGGAAGTTGAAGCCAACTTACACTAATTCTTTGTGAAACTGCACAAAATCAAGCTTGGTCAGACTTGGGGCAAAATCCCCTTGTTCTGGAACAACCTGACGGGTAATTTAAATATTTAGCGAGTTTCTAATTTAGAAACTCGCTCCTCTAATTTATTGACTTGTTGCTTTAATTCAACCACCAAAGTTGCCAGCCGATCAAACATCTGATCTTGCTGCGATAAGTTCCCTCTAGAACCAGTTGACTGTCGTGGGGTAAGTGTTGTTCTTCGGGATGGAGACTGGCGCCTTTGACCGAGTTGAGACTCTATCTGGTTTAACCGCGACTCGACACGATTAAAATCCGCTTCCAGGTTGTTGATGCGGGACTCCACTTGCTGCGATGAAGCAGTGTTTCCAAATAACCCACCCCAGATAATTGTTGCTAAAATCCCAGCAAGTATTAGCACTTGGATTTTTTTCATAACAGTCTATTTAGACAGGATATACTTGTATGGGTACAGAGGATAACTCTGTATTCACTTCACTTATTTATCCTGTTCTAAGTTAGAAAATATCTTCTGCCAATCGATAGAGTTAAGAGTATTATCTCCCTGTTTTACCTCAAACGTGACATTACAAGCTTTCGCTAGTTTTAGCGCTTGCAGACAAAGTTCTGCCACATCCTCACGGCTGATTTTGCCCTTAATATTATCGCCTTGCTCAAAGATTAATTCCTTACCCCCTGGTTCCTCAGTTAAAGCACAAGGTCTAATAATCGTATAAGGAATTCCGCTTTCTCTTAAACTATCTTCTCCCTTCAATTTCCAAGTTAAAATTCCTCCCAATTGGTCATTTAATTTCACAGCTGGCGGTTCTTCATCTAAATTAATCCCAGGGCGTCCGGGACGAGTCACGCCTGCTGAACTGACTAGAATAAATTGTGGTAAAGTTGTACCGCCATAAGCTTTAATTGATTCCAACTGCAAAGCAAAACCACCGGGATAAAATTTGGGATTTAAAGCACCATCATGTTCAAATTTGCTCAACATCAGTTGGAATGAAGAAATTCTATTCTGCTCAAGTGGCGGCGCATCTTTAACAGTTTTTGCCCGAAAGACGGGAATCAAATCTGCAAAGGGAATCTGAACATCTATCCAGGTATTAGCTACAGTATCGAAAGAATAGCTATAGCCAATGCCATCCCATTTTGTATCTGTCCGTAGGAATATTTTATAACGTTGACCGTCACCTTTGACGCGCAATTTTACACCTTTGTAACCAGATAAGTTGAAGGGGGGATCAAAATTCTTAGTTCTGATAGAAGCAAATCCGCCAGAGTTATCGGTGGAGACATTACCAGCAAACAAAGCTGTATTTTCTACTAATTGGATATTACTGGCACTCACGCCACCCATGACTACATCATCTAGTGCCCCCCAGTTATCCTTTAATTCTGCTGATGGCTTTGTAAAATCAAATATCGGTTTTTCGTTTGCTTGGGGTAAATATTTTGCAACCGCTTGGATTAAGTTTTTGACACCTTGATATTCTACGTTTTCTGGGGTGTCGCCGACAATTTCTGGCTGGTAAAATTTCACACCTTGATAATATTTTGCTCTATCTGCTGTGTCTCCCTCTACTGGTTGCACACGCACTGCTGTGCAACAAACTACAGCTTGGATATCAGCCATAACTAAAGGAGTTAAAGTTTCAGGTTGGGTGATATCCGCAACTACCAAGTCTATATCATTACCAAGAATTGACCGCGCTTTGTCAATGTCTCTAACAAGCGCCCGAACATTATAACCCCGTTCGAGCGATCGCTGTACCACTCGTTTACCTACACCACCTGTTGCACCTGCTACTAGTATTACACCCATGTTTCTTTCTCCATTGGGTCTATCTTGATTATCCTTAGGACGGCCTTGGATTAACTGCTGTACCCAGTTAAGCAAAGGAATTACCTCAAAGTAAGTCAGGGTTTCGATAAACCTGCCTAAATCCCATTGAGAACGATTTTTGTCAGTCACATTTGCGTCCTCACAACTTTCTTAAGTTTAGCCCAATGTTTGTTTCTCCAAATCCTCCGGTACTCATAACTTTGCTTTAATTAGGGGAAGGGGACAGGTGATACCTGTAACCTATTCCCTTCTGATGGAGGAGATTAGTACAGCGGGCGCGTAAATCCAGCTAATATCTCAATTAATAAGACTTGGGGCAAAATCTCTTGTCTTAGAGGTAGGCAAACTGACGCCACAGGATCTTAGCTACAATTAAGCCAAATCTTTGGGATTCCATGTGATGCCGAACAGCCCGTCGTAGACATCGCTGAATCACGTTAGGATACTTAATTAGGTGTTCCTAATCAAACGGTAATTTACTTATGAGCCAACTTGAAATTCAAGGTGAATATGAAAAGTTTCCTGAAGAGTTTGAGAGTGTAATCATTAGCACTGTGAGCGCACAGGCAATACCCAATGCTAGTTATGCTCCCTTTGTTATGGATGATTCCAAGAATATCTACATTTACGTCAGTGGTCTTTCAACTCATACCAAAAATCTCTATGCCAATCCTCATGTTAATGTCTTGTTTATCGAGGATGAAGCCAAGAGTAATCTAATTTTTGCCCGTCGTCGTTTAAGTTTTGATTGTACGGCAACTTTGATAGAGCGTGAAACTGACAAGTGGAATCAAATTGTTGAGCAATTTCAAGGGCGGTTTGGTCAAATTATAGAGGTTTTGCGCGGCTTGTCTGATTTTCGGATTTTTCAGCTAACTCCTAGTGAAGGTCGTTTTATAGTTGGTTTTGGAGGAGCTTATCACATCAGTGGTGATCACCTCCATCAGCTTGTTCAGATCACAGGAGATAGTGACCAAAAGCAAAAATAAGCAATGCAAATTTAAAAATTAAATCTGATTATTAAGAAGCATCGTGGCGGAATAATTCGTAATTAATGGTACAATCTAAAAGATTGATCAATAAAGACATAAAACCCATACAGTATCGACAATTCAGACTACCCCATTTATGCCTGGGGTAATTATGACTGATGAATTAGTTCTATGAGTAAGCTTTACTTTATACCTTGTAATTTTGCCTTCGCGTAAAGTGCGATTAAACTAAACTCTTTAATTTTATGCTTCAGTTTCAACCTCCTGGCTTTGGACATAAACTTATCCATACATCCTTGGGGGCAATGGTTTACTATACCCAAACGAATGCACCTTGGGCGATGCCTGCGGCGGGCAGTGCGATCGCTGATACTGAAGATTTACGCCCACTACTGTTTCTCCATAACTTTGGTGGTGGGGCGTCTGCATATGAATGGTCTAAAGTTTACCCAGCTTTTGCCTCTAATTACCAGATTTTAGCCCCCGATCTAATCGGCTGGGGAGAATCGGCTCATCCAGTCCGAGATTATAAAATTAGGGATTATCTCAGCACGATCGCAGAGTTTATCATCCAAACTTGTCGCCAGCCGGTAACAGTGGTGGCCTCATCTCTAACAGCCGCTTTTGCTATCCGCCTAGCTATTGTTCAACCCAATTTATTCAAAGCACTGTTTTTGGTGTGTCCCTCTGGATTTGATGATTTTGGGGAGGGTGCTGGACGCAGACTTCCGCTTTCGGTGATCAATACACCTCTATTGGACAATTTTATTTATATTCTTGGTGCTGAAAATGAAATTGCAGTCAGAAATTTTTTACAAAGTTTTCTGTTTGCCAAGTCACAACGAGTATCACAAGAGATGGTGGAGGCTTATTTAACCTCTGCACAACAGCCTAATGCTAAGTTTGCCGCGTTGTCATTTTTGCGGGGCGACCTTTATTTTGACCTGAGTTTATATATTCAACAACTGACAATTCCCACGAGGATTTTTTGGGGAGAAAAGGCACAATTTACCAACATCAAACTAGGACGGCGCTTGGCAAATTTAAATGTAAGTGCAATTCGAGATTTTTATGCGATCGCAGATGCAGGAATATTACCTCATTTGGAAATACCAGAAGTTCTCATTGGTCTATTGCAACGGTATCTTTAGGAGTTAGGAGTTTGAATTCCTGATTTTTCCCTTTTAACTCCTACTTAGAGAGCAACTCTGCATTTAATGCTTTAGTGATGCGATCGCCAGAAGCTTGGAAGTTGGTCTTGATGTAAATATCAAGGCTTTCACTAAGTTGTTTTAGTCAGTCTTGATTAGTAATTTTTAATTCTTCTTTATCTAATTTATAATAACAGTTTGATGTATTCCGCAATCGCTTTCGGATAATGCTCTTTGATTATGCAAACTCTCTAAATAAAGGCAGTATTGCTCGTTGCTTGTGCCCATAGACGAATTACAAGTATCCATGCATCTAACAAATCACATCTTCCCAAAGCAAGATTTAAAAAATATTTCTTTTTGATAACTCAGATATGCCTTTTGTTAGAAGCATAATTACCTTTTTATCGTTAATCTTTAATTTGTACTCCAAAAACAAGCTAATTGGCATGATAAATTTAATTTCTAGGACAATTGGTCACATCAGTTCTCTGCTTAAAGGACTTCAGGTAAAATCTTTTTTGGCTGTTGTCGTAGTTGGTTTTCTAGTGCTGACAACAAATGTTAGTAATGGGCAAAATGATAAAGGCTTAAAGGAGAGAGTTCGCGAACAGGTAGAGCAAAATGATGCTCAAAGACCGAAAACAGTAGGGGACTGGTTTAAAGACGCTCGTGAAACTGAAAATTCTCCTGGTGAACGACTTCAGAAGATTGGGCAACAGTCAGGAGAAGCCCTTAAAGAGTTTGGATCTGGATACGTAAAGGGCGCTCAAGAAACTGCTAGTGATGTAGGGGACAGTGCGGCAGATACAGCCAAAAATATCTCAAAGAAAGTTATACCCTAAATAGCTTACCATCCTCTATTGGCAGCAAGTAGTAATAACTTTTCGCCAATAAATGAGTAATAATAGGAACGCTGGTGTCTAACTAACGAACTTTTCTAATGCTTGGGTAATAGGCTTACCTTTCTTGATTAAAGATTGTAGCATTTCTCAGTTGCATAAAATATAGGACTTTAGTAGGGGCGCACAGCTAGCTGTACGCCCCTATTGCGTGTTGCATCCAAAATAGAATTGCTAATATTTAAGTTGCCGCAGCTACACGTTTTAGGCTTTTGTGAATTATCCATTATCAAACTTGTATATCTTGCAGTTTTGCCACCATTTCTGCACGCGCCGAAACCTTCAACTTACGAAACATCCTCTTCAAAGCTTGTTTGACGGAATTTTGCGTAATCCAAAGTTTTTCCCCAATTTCCGCGTTCGTTAACCCCTGCGCCACTAACTCGGCAATTTCTAACTCACGCGCTGTTAGAGGACTTACTAAAAGGGAATTGAATATTTTTGGTTTTGTCCGTAGAGTCGCCATTTTCGCTGATAAATGAATGCATAAGGCACTCAAATCTGCCAAATCGTTGCCATTAAAAGCAGGATATCCCTTGTCACGAGCCAAGTTAAGCGTTCCTACAAGACGACCATCATAAACTATTGGCCCAGTCATCACGTGTTCGTGATCAGAACGCGAACAAAAATGCTTCCAATCTCCTGGTGATAATAATAATTGCTCATGGGCGGGAGCATGACGCTCAACCACGTAGCGCCCGACTGGATTGCTTTCTAAGCATACTGCTGGAATACCCTGAATATCAATGTCAGTCGTTGGCTGCTCATTTAGGAAATAAATACCCCAATTTTGCACGCAAAAATGCTCACCAATTTTATCCGTGAGAGCTAGTCTTAATTCTTGCTCATTTTGGACATTAGCGATCGCATCAAATACGGCGTAGAGAGAATTAACCATAAGTGTACCCAGTTGGGGACTATCCAAGCCTCAACAATTACTTCTATGCTAATACCAAGAAAACTAAAACGCTAATAACAGTAGCGACTAGGAGAAGCACATGACAGTTACACAACTCTCTGCTCAGGAACTTTTCCGGGCTGCTTATGAAAACCGCTACACTTGGAACAAAAATTTCCCTGGTTATACCGCAAATATCACCTTTAAGGAAGATGATAAAGTATTTACAGGCAAAGTTATCATCAGCGCCAATCTCAAAGCCGAAGTTTTGGATGTAGATGACGAGTCGGCCAAGCAGGCTATTCATGGTCAAGCCTGGGAAATAGCAATTCACCGCATCCGCCGCAGTTTTGAAGATACCCACAGCGCCAATACGTTTAGCTATGGTAAAACTGACGAAACTGGTGCGGTTGAGCTTTTAATGGGTGGTAAGGCTAAGGGCGATAAATACAAAGTCCGCAATAATGAAGTCTGCCATGTTCACCGTCTCATCCACGGTACTTACGTGACAATTGACACCTTCAGCAGTCACGATACCGGGGAAGGTTACCTTTCTCACACCTATGATTCTGTGTACCATGACCCTAAAACTGGGGAACAAAAGGGTGGTAGAAGCGAATTTACTGATGAGTATGAAAAAGTTGGTGAGTATTTCATCCTAAATCGTCGGGAGATTCGCACCGAGACAGCAGGACAAGTATCTATTCAGGAATTTGTCTTCTCTGATATCAAATTATTGGTGGAACCTGTTGCTGCTTAAGTTCTATTTTATCATCTAAAAATTAGCGATCGCTCTTTAACTTAAGGGAGCGATCGCTTTGATTTTTTGACGTTTTGAGTTCTGAGCATTCCAAATTATTCGATGGCTTTCAAATTTAATTGTTCTATTAATCGCTCTCTTAATCTATCGATAGTACCCCACTCAGACAATAAGAGATCCTTTTGGTAGTTTACGGGCGTGAGATTCTACTCCTTTACCTCTTTTAAAGCTCAACTTAAATTCAGATCCGATATATTCATCAGGATATGCCCACTCTGTCTCATCACCTTTGTCAGTGACACTTTTGATATAATCCAGACGATCACAATCCATCATTTATTACTACTGCCTTGTATTAACTAGATTTTTCTCCATATCTAGTTTGCCCAAACTCTCATTAAAAACTTTTAGGTTTATTTTTGCCCTACGTCACCAAGTGCAGGTGTACGCGTAAAATTCCTTGAATTACTTGTTGTACAGCTTCTTTACTCAAGCTGCCATCTACTTGAACAATTCGTGAAGGATAGGAGGCGGCTATTTGTGCGTATCCTTGCTGAACGCGCCGATGAAAAGCGATTGTTTCTTGTTCAATGCGGTCTAGTCCTACTCCATCTAAGAGTTTGCGGGCTAGTCCTACTTCGACATCGACATCTAGCCAAATAGTTAAGTCGCTTTCTAAGCCACCAGTAGCAATATAGTTAAGCTGATTGATTAAACTCATGTTTTGACCCCGACCATATCCTTGGTAGGCAATGGTAGAGTCAGTGTAGCGATCGCATAAAATATATTTCCCTGCTCTTAGTTGCGGTTTTAGTTGTTGTTCAACGTGTTGCGATCGGTCAGCAGCATACAACAAAAGTTCTGTCACTTGTGCAACTGGTTTATCCTCTGCCTTCTCTAGCAGCAAGCGGCGAAGATGTAAGCCTAGTTCTGTTCCTCCTGGTTCACGAGTTAGCATCACAGAAACACCCAGACTTTCCAACCACTCAGAACAAAGCTGCATTTGGCTGGTTTTACCACAGCCTTCCACCCCTTCAAATACAATTAATTTGCCACCCATGCTTGTTTAGTTTTAAGCCAGTTTATCTGAAATTTTTCGATCGCCCCAAATGGATTAGCATGATTATACAGGAGACAGAGTAATGTTGAAGGTTTTTGCTGACAGAGGTGGTACATTCACAGATATTGTTGCTGTTACTGACAATCAGGACATCATAAACAAATTATCAAGACATCCTGAACGTTTTTTAATTGTGACTCTGCCTAATCAAGAATGGATTATAGTCTACAAACTGCTTTCAGAAAATCCCGAACAATATCAAGATGCAGCCATTCAAGGTATACGGGATATCATGGGTATTTCAAGCAATGGACTTATTCCTACTGAAGCGATAGAAGTAATAAAAATGGGGACAACAGTAGCAACAAATGCGCTGTTAGAACGGAAAGGCGATCGCGTCGTCCTTCTCATCACCAAAGGTTTTAAAGATGCGCTGCGAATTGGCTACCAAAACCGGCCTAATATCTTTGCTCGTAATATCATTTTACCAACCATGCTTTATGAGCAGTTGATTGAGATTGATGAACGTTATGATGCTTATGGAAATGAATTAACCCCTATAAATATTCAACAAGCTAAAAATGACTTACAAGCAGTTTACAACATAGGAATTCGCAGTTGTGCTATTGTTTTTATGCACAGCGATCGCTATCCTGAACACGAACAACAAATAGCCAAGATTGCCGAACAAATTGGCTTTACCCAAATATCCGTATCCCATCAAGTTAGTCCTTTAATGAAGTTGGTTAGCCGAGGGGATACAACAGTAGTAGATGCTTATTTAACTCCTATTCTCCGTCGCTATGTCAACCAAGTAGCGAGTCAGTTACCTGGAGTCAAATTAATGTTTATGAAATCTGACGGTGGTTTAGTTGCAGCCCAACAATTTCAAGGCAAAGATAGTATTTTGAGTGGCCCGGCTGGTGGTATTGTCGGCGCAGTTCAAACTAGTAAAAGGGCAGGTTTTGAGTTAATTATTACCTTTGATATGGGAGGAACAAGTACAGATGTCGCCCACTTTAAAGGAGAGTATGAACGACAACTAGATTCGGAAATTGCTGGGGCGCGGATGCGAGTTCCTGTATTAGCAATTAATACCATTGCGGCTGGAGGCGGTTCAATTCTCTTTTTTGATGGTTCTAGTTATCGTGTCGGCCCTAAATCTGCTGGATCAAATCCTGGCCCTGCTTGTTACCGACGCGGGGGGCCATTAGCGGTTACTGATGCCAACGTGATGTTAGGCAAAATCCACCCGCAATATTTTCCCTCAGTTTTTGGAATTGATGGCAATTTACCTTTAGATAAAGATACTGTAATTCAGCAATTTACACAATTAGCCCAAGAGATTCAAGCCGCTACATTAAATCATTGTACTCCCGAACAAGTAGCCGCTGGATTTATGGCGATCGCAGTGGAAAATATGGCGAATGCAATTAAAAAAATAAGTCTGCAACGGGGTTATGATGTCAGCCAATATGTGCTTTGTTGTTTTGGCGGTGCAGGCGGGCAAGTTGCTTGTTTAATTGCCGATACCTTGGGAATAAGAAAGATATTTCTACATCCTTATGCTGGTGTTCTGTCTGCTTATGGAATGGGATTAGCTGATGTGCGGACGATTAGAGAAGGGGGAGTAGAACAGCCTTTAACTCAAACATTAATTCCTAAATTACACAAGTTAATAGAAGATTTAAAAACTCAAGCTAGAAGTGAAATAAATGAAGATAATATCCAAGCAAAAATAGTTTGCAAAATCAACTTAAAATATGAGGGAACTAACTCTACATTGACTGTTAATTTTACTGATGAAGTAACAGTGATGCGGCAACAATTTGAAACTGAACATAAATCTCGTTATGGTTTCGTTCAATTAGAGAAAATTTTAATTGTTGAATCTGCCTCAGTGGAAGTAATTCAGAAGATGGAGACTCCGCAAGAACCTTTAATTATTCGGACTCGTTCTCTAGATGAAGCTCCTGTATCTGTTGAGATAGTAAGAATGTTTAGTACTGATAGATGGTATGATACTCCTGTTTATCGGCGGGAAGATTTACAACCAGAAGATAGGATTAATGGGCCTGCGATCGTTGTCGAAAAAATTAGCACCATTGTAGTTGAACCTAACTGGCAAGCAAGATTAACTCAACAGAACCATCTAATTTTAGAATGTTTATAAATCGGCTGTTGTTCTCGAAAATACTCACCCTCGCTACAGGAAATGCGAATTTACACCCGCGCCGGATTCTCTACAATAAGCGAAATCTTGCATATTTCGCTCCTGCCCAAGTAGATAGTGATAGCTAGTAGTAAACACTGAAGTGTTTAAAAAAGTGCTTAACTCAGATATCGCACCAGTGAAAAAACATCAGTAATAGCAAAAAAGAGACAGAAATTAATGCAGTACAAACACACTATTTACAAATAAGCCAATTCGCTAGTTATGAAAGACAATAAGGTTAGTATTTAGAGTACAATCTCTTTCCCATAGACAATATCCTCGCTCGCTAACAACAATAGGAGTAAATCAGTGAAAACGACTAGTCCTGATCATAGTAAGATTAGCCCGACTGCCAAGTTGGTGGCTTATTTCCGGCAATTTTCAGATATTCCCTTTAGCAGGGATGTTGCTACACTGATACGTGCAGAAGATGTTTTAAAAAATTTCTCACAAGGAACGAACCTCACACCAGAATTTTTGAAATGGGCAGCTCTTGCTGCTGAGATACGTTATAAAAGTATTGTCAGCGCGATAAAGAAAGAGGGCATTACGCAGGTTTTGGAGTTAGCCAGTGGGCTATCATTTCGTGGGCTAGCTATGACTGAAGATCCAGAGTATATTTATGTGGAGACAGATCTTCCTGAGCTAATGCAAGAAAAGCAACAAATACTGTCAAAAATTATATCTAATCACGGACTAAGAGAGCGCAAGAATTTATTCTTTGATGCCGTAAACATTCTTTCGTTTCCTGAAATTGAATCAGCCATCCGTCACTTTAAGCAAAATCATCCAGTAGCCGTCATCCACGAAGGACTTTATCATTACCTTTCAATGGAAGAAAAGGAGAGGGCAGCACGCAACATTCATTCGGTTCTTTCCCGCTTCGGTGGCGCGTGGATCACTCCTGATTTTCTAACAAATGCTGAGCATGAAGGACGTTTACAGACTCACTCAGAATTGCAGAATATCGCGCAAGGAGTCCAAGACACAACGCAGCGTGATGTGCACAAAACAGGCTTTGATAATCAACAACAAATTGTGGACTTTTTTTCACACTTAGGTTTTAGGAGCTGCATCTCTCCACAAATAGACGGAAGTTATCAGCTAACTGCAATGCAAAAATTAGACATATCTGAAGCCGAGTTCAAAAACTATAAGTCCCTGAACTTTAATATTTGGACATTAACAGTGGAATAGTGAGGGCATTGAGCCGAGATGTTTTTCAGAGGGAACAGGAAACCCACACTTAAAAGTGTGGGATTGAAAAAAAGGACGCCGTTTTTCTAGCGCTTTGCGTCTTTGATTGGGGACAATCCGCAGAAATTACGTTTCAAACTATATTTCCCCATTTGGTGGTGTTGTTTCTTTTACAAGACATTGAACACCTAAGAGAACAGACACTTAGTCAAGGGATTGACATTAAAATTTCCAGGTGCAAGATGTGAGTTAAGGGATTACTACAAAATTTTTTTAAGGAGTTAAAAATGTACACAACATCTCAACCTGATCCTGTCCGCTTGGAAATATTCAAAAATCTCTATCAATTTATCGCCGAACAAATGGGAATTGTTCTCCAAAATACGGCAACATCTGTGAATATCAAAGAAAGGCTAGATTTCTCCTGTGCTATTTTTGACTCTTCGGGATTATTAGTTGCTAATGCCCCTCATATTCCTGTACATTTAGGCTCAATGAGTGAAAGTGTCCGCAGTTTAATTAACGATAAAGGCGACACCCTAAAACCAGGAAATGTATATCTATCTAATAACCCCTATAACGGCGGAACTCACCTTCCTGACGTAACTGCAATTACCCCTGTTTTTTGGGAAAATAGTGAAAATATTTCATTCTCCACGCCGCTTTTTTTTGTTGCTTCTCGTGGACATCAAGCCGATATTGGTGGAATTACTCCTGGCTCAATGCCTCCCCACAGTACCACAGTAGAAGAGGAAGGAATTCTTTTTGATAATTTTCTCTTGGTTGAAGAGGGCAATTTTCGAGAAACCGCAGTAAGACAGCACCTCTCAAATCATATTTATCCTGCGCGTAAGCCTGACCAAAATATAGCTGATTTTAAGGCACAAATTGCCGCCAATGAACGGGGAGTTCAAGAACTTCATAAAATGGTTTCCCAATATGGACTTGAGACTGTCCAAGCTTATATGAATTTTGTGCAAGCTAATGCTGAAGAGTCGGTGAGAAAGGCTATCAATCTTCTTAAAAATGGCTCATTTATTTATGAAATGGATAATGGAGCAATCATTCAAGTAAAAGTTACAATTCATCAAGAAAGTCGCAGTGCTACCATTGATTTTACTGGCACATCTGGGCAACTAAATAGTAATTTTAATGCTCCAAAAGCTGTAACTCAAGCAGCTGTCTTATATGTCTTTCGGACTTTGGTTGATGATAATATTCCTCTTAATGCCGGTTGTCTTAACCCTTTAGAAATTATTATACCGGTCGGCTGTATGCTGAATCCAATTTATCCAGCAGCAGTAGTAGCGGGTAATGTAGAAACTTCTCAAACAATTGTTGATGCTTTATATGGTGCTTTGGGTGTAATGGCTGCTTCTCAAGGAACGATGAATAATTTTACTTTTGGTAATGAGCAATATCAATATTATGAAACTATCTGCGGCGGCTCTGGGGCAGGAATTGATTTTGATGGAACTGATGGTGTTCATTCTCACATGACTAACTCCAGGTTGACCGATCCAGAAGTTTTAGAAACCCGTTATCCTGTACTTTTAGAAAGCTTTTATCTTCGTCCCGATAGCGGTGGGAAAGGAAAATATTGCGGTGGTAATGGAGTTGTCCGCCGCATCCGTTTCTTAGAACCTATGACAGCTAATATTCTCTCTGGCCATCGGGTTGTGCCTCCCTTTGGATTAAATGGTGGGGAAGCCGGAATTGTCGGACGCAACTGGATACAACGTCAGAATGGAATTGAAGAGATTTTAGACAGCACAGCAACAGTAGAGATGAAACCTGGTGATGTTTTTGTGATCGAAACTCCTGGAGGAGGCGGATTTGGTAAAGTTTTTTAGTACCAGTAATTTCTGCTAAGTTGAAAAGCCAGAAATCTAATTAGTTTTAGTTGCAGTTGGGACAATTCGTAAGGAAGCCTTTGCACAAAATGTCTACCTGGCGTGCAGTTCGCTATTTTTCCCCGATAAGCAGGGTTATCCAGCGATGCGTCTGACTTTCTGTCTCCCGCCAGAGGAGATTGAGCAAGGTATTTCGATTGTGGGTAAGTTGCTGAAAAAGTATATTTCCAGAGAATGCGTAGTAGCACAAAGAAGTTTGAGTAACGGAAGCCAGCGCTCAGTTAGCGATCGCCAAGTGTTAACGATCGCGCAGCATTAGCAAACGTCCGCAGGAACCAAGACACAGAGGTTTGGAGAGAAATCAGCCTGTAGTCTAGATCAACTGAAAAATGCTGTTATGCGATCGCTTCTTTGAAAAAGGCGTTCTAAATTTCAACCTTAAGGGGGTATTCCTGAGCATTGCGATCGTTGTAAAAAACTTTAAAGATAGCCAATCTCCTGTCTAGATGAATAACATTAGCTGTTTGCAGGTAGAACTACTTCAAAACATATGACCCAAAACTTTGTCATTACAGGCGCTGATACGGAACTGGGACAAGAAACCACGCAGCAACTAATTGCTCGTGGACATCAGGTGACTGGAATACCGCTAAATAAGGATGGTGCTGAGGTCATACGTTCAAAAGGTGGCCTAGCTGCTGATGTCAGTTTGACAAGTGCCACTGAACTTAAGGATGTTTTATCCACAGCTAATGCTAACGTGGTTATCAACCTCACGCCACAGTTTGCTAATACATTATTAAGTGATGGTCAGGACTGGAAAGGATTTGACAAAACCTTAAAAGCCACAACTGATGCACTATTGACAGCGATTGAAGATGCAGGGACTGCGTTTCTTGTCAATACCAGTTATACCTTTCTCTATGGCAATGCAAAAGATAGCACAGAAACTGCACCTATAGTTGCACCTGGCGATGACTCAATTTTTGCCGCCGCGATCGCCACAGAAAATCAGGTGAGCAACAGCAAGATTCCCTCTAGTCTTTTACGGATGGGATACCTGTATGGCCCCCAATCTGAAGACCTGAAGCTATATATTAAATCATTCAACCTCAGACGCCCTTATTTTGCCGGGCCTGCAAATAACTTAGGCAACTGGCTGCACTTTGAAGATGCTGCTCAAGCCATAGTTAAAGCCGGAGAGCAGCAAACAGCAGGCGCAGTATTTAACATCGTTGATGGAACTCCGGTATCCTTTACGGATTTCATTGATTACTTTGCCTTCGCTTTAGGTAGAAAGCAACCTGCACACATTCCTATGTGGCTGACTCCTGTAGCACTTCTGGTGATAATTACACCTCAGCAGGTAGAGTTACTTAAATTGGGAACCACAGTTAAAAGCGATTCAATTCGCCAACAGCTTGGTTGGAAACCGCGTTATTTAAGTTACAAAGAGGGTTTGCAGCAAACGGTACAAACTTGGCGCAGCAAGAACGAAATTAAATAAGACGCGATTAATCGCGTCTGTACAGGAGTTAGGTGTAGGTTGGGTTGAGGAACGAAACCCAACATGATCAAGGTTTTGTTGGGTAACGCTTACGCTCAACCCAACCTACTATTCTTCTTAACCCAAGCGTATTGGCTCAGAACTTGGAAGGCCGAGCTTTTCTCTCGGAAGTTCGTGTTCAGAACTCGGAAGTTCGTGTTCAGAACTCGGAAGGCCGAGCTTTTCTCTCGGAAGTTCATGTTCAGAACTTGGAAGGCCGAGCTTTTCTCTCGGAAGTTCGTGTTCAGAACTCGGAAGGCCGAGCTTTTATCTCGGAAGTTCGTGTTCAGAACTTGGAAGGCCGAGCTCTTATCTCGAAGCTTTGAGATGGGAACATGAAACTAGAATATTAATGCGATCGCAAATGGTTTGGATAAGATCCCTCCGCCTATGGCGACCCCCTTAAAAAGCTACCGTGTATACACAAGTCAAATTACCCCCCTTAATCCCCCCGAAGATTGGGGGGAAACAGGAATCTAGTTCCCTCCCCTTTCTAAGGGGAGGGTTAGGGTGGGGTAAAACTGACGCAAAAAACCACGTGAGTATAACTATTTCAAACTTGTGATATGCACCGTAGCTTAAAAAGGGGGTAAAGGAGGAAAATAGCCCACCTGCTTTTTAAGAGGGAGTTGGGGGGATCTCCACGATCATTGAGATTAATCTTGCTCCCACTCTCGCTCGATTTTCTCCAAATCCTTCGCCGTACCCAATTGCTGAAATATTTGATGTGCTGTGTTGTAATGCTGTTGGGCAAGTTCTGTATTGCTGCGCTTACGCTCTAGCCGTGCTAAATCGTAGTTAACCTCTGCCACTAAGTGAATCATCCCCAACTCTTGGGCTATTACTAAAGCTTGTTTAGAAAACTGTTCTGCTGCTTCGAGATTACCGCGATCGCATTCATTTTTTCCTAAACCCTCATAAGAATAAGCTACCAGGCTTACCTTTACCAATAGCTGCCAGTTGGGTTAACAAAAATACGTGTCCCTCAACTCGCTCAGATATCCACTGCAAATCTGCTACACTATCTTTCAGTTGGCGCTGTCGCAAAATCTCAACTCCCGCGACTGTCGCCACTCCAGAAATTCTTTCGATATACACCAATTCTGAATCTGGTTCCGCACCCTCATAGCGGATATCAGCCAAATCTGTTGGCACTTCCCGACTGGTTAATAAAGTTTGTGATTGATGCTGCTGATAGACTAAAGCATTTAGCAGTTTACCCCAATCGGGTGATATTGACCGTCCCGCTTGGGGATGGTTGGCAGGCTGTAAAATACTTTCCAGGTTATCCAGCACTACAAGAGTGCGTGTTTGTGCCAACCCCTCAATAATTTTCGCTATTTTTTCATCAACAGTTTTCAACGTCTCTGCTGTTTGAATACCCAAGCCATCAATTAGGATAAATTCTGCTACATCATCAAAACTTGTCCCCTCTTGTGCCTTGAAATATATTACGCATTCATAAGCACACTCTTCTACATTCGCCCCTTTTTCAACGGGAGTTAGGGCGGATCTTCCACAATTAACGCCTAGTGCCTCTAACAGTTTTACAGCTAAACTGGTTTTGCCAATACCCCCTTGCCCAATGAGTGCCAATACCTTAACCGGATTCTCTGATTGCAGTAATTTGGTTTGCAACTCTTCAAGCAGTTGATCTCGCCCCTTCCACACGGGTACTTCTGGAATAGCTTGATTAAGTACAACCCTTGTTTCTCTTGTGGGGTAGGCATCTTGCCCACCCAGTTCAACTTTAGTAACAGATTTAGTCTGCACTGTCGAATCAGTTTTTTCTTCTTCCCGTGCCACCTCCACATTAGCATCGCTGAAATCAGCTATTTCTTGAACATTGAGTAATAATCGCCGACAGATTTCTTCAAAGTTGGAATAATAAACAGGCTTGCCATTGAGAAAGTTCCATATAGTATTTTTAGAAATATTTAACTCTTCAGCTAAATCTTTCTGTAGCGAGAAACCATTCTGCCTCAGTGCTTGCTTAACTTTTTTAATACAGTCTTTACGAACCTTAGTTCCTCTCTGCATGGCTTATGACAGTACATTTATTTAGAGTCTAGCAATCTGGGTAGGTATTACAGCGTTTTCAAGTAAATAAACCACGGGGTAGGGGCACGGCATTGCCGTGCCCCTACAAAAATCTGTGGTTCAATTGCCTGAAAATAGTTGTAAGTTGGGAATAACTTGGGAATTGGGAATAACTAGGAAATAACTCGGTAATAACTTCAGACAGCTTGGGACTGAACTTGTGATTGTGCATTGTTTCATGGAATTGTCAACGTTTTAAGAGTAATTCTTATGAAACGCAAACAAGCTGAATTTATTTTGATGGTATTGGGTGTTGCTGAAGTTGTGGCTACTTTCTACACGATTTACCCGCCTGTTGCGATCGCACTAACTCCTGTAGCTATTTACTGCTTGGTAATCATTTATATTAATGACACAAAGAACAGTAAAAATAAACCCAATGCCTAAAGGTGCGATTATACAACAAAAGTCTGCTTTGATGGGCTGATTTTGTGCGATGTCTACGACGGGCGTAGCTGCGGCACTTGAAATGAGCAGTGCCATCGCCTTTTCAACTTGATCATTCCACCTCTAAACGTCATCGTTCAAGCTCAAAACTCGGAAGGTCTAACTCTTATCTCGGAATTTCATGCTCAGAACTCGGAAGACCGACCTTTTTGCTCAGAACTTCAAGCTTAGAACTCGCAAGCCCGACCTTTTTGCTCAGAACTTCATGCTCAGAACTTGGAAGGCCGACCTTTTATCTCGAAACTTCATGCTCAGAACTCGAAACGCCGAGTTAGGAGGCTGATAAATCTAAACTTTGCTGGAAAGAGATTAGTATTTCATTCAATGCATCCATATCAATTAAAAATGCATCATGTCCGTGGGTTGACTTTAGCCACGCCAGTTGAGCATTAGGGATTAAATTTGCTAATTCTTGTTGTTCTACTGGAGGATAGAGGATGTCAGAATCAATTGCGACAACTAAAGTCGGTTGCTGGATGCTTTGTAGAACAGATTCATAATCTGATAAATTAGGAACTGTGCGATCGCGTGCAACATCGTGGCGATCCATTGCGTGGGTGAGGGTGATATAAGTATTGGCATCAAATTGTTCTGTTAGCTTTTGACCTTGATGTTGTAAGTAACTGGCTATAGCAAACTGCTCAGATGCATCATACTGCCGCCCAAAGCGGGTTGTAAAACTATCCCAGGAACGGTAAGTACTCATCGCCATCATCCGCGCCACTGCTAATCCTTGATTTGGGGGCGCATCGAGAGTGTAGTTCCCTCCTTGCCAGTTTGGATCGGCATAAATTGCCTGTCTTTGGGCTTCACTTAATCCAATACACCAAGCGGAATGTCTTCCAGAAACAGCGATGGGTGCAATAGCTTTCACCTTTTCTGGATATAATAAAGCCCACTCCAATACTTGCATCCCACCGAGTGAACCGCCAATTACTAACCGCAGAGATTGAACACCAAGATATTCTAGTAGTGCAGCTTGCAGGTGAACCATATCTCGGATTGTAATCTTAGGGAAGGATACACCATAAGCCTTTCCCGTTATGGGGTTGATAGTAGTTGGCCCAGTTGTGCCATAACAACTTCCCAAGATGTTGCTGCATACAATAAAATCGCGTTCTGGATTGAAAGCTTTCCCTGAACCAAACAAAGGTTCCCACCAATCATCAGCGTCAGCCGAACCAGTTAAGGCATGACAAATTAGTACCGCATTATCGCCTTGAGCATTTAACTGTCCCCAGGTGCGATAAGCAACCTGAACCCCAGTTAATGCTTCGCCCCCTTCCACTTGAAATGGCACCGTCAATTGGTAAAACTGGGTTTGCGGTGAGATGAAGTCTGAGTAAATCATATCTGGGAGTGGGGAGTGAGGAAGGTGGGGCCCCCTTTGGGGATAAGGGGCAATGGGGAATGGGGAGATGTAGCTTTAGCTTCCCGCAGGGTGGGAGACAAGGAAGACAACAGGGGGAATTATTGAATAAGTCTCTGCCTTGTCTCTTCTCCATGCCCAATGCCCCATTCCCAATTTAGAGAAAACTAAATCTTACAGCAGAATTCAAGTATTTGAACCACATCTATCGTAGGGGCACAGCAATGCTCATTGGCGTCAACTTAAAGTGAAAGCCAGTCTAGAAACAGCTTTTAGAGATTGTCTCGTTCCCAGTCTCCGACTGGGAATACCTAATGAGAGGCTCTGCCTCAAGACTAGCGGCAGCAGCCCAATGAAGGAGCATTTCCAGCCATAGGCTGAAAACGAGGTTTTAAGTTGACACGCATGAGCATTGCTGTGCCCCTATCGCGTGGTCTATTTACCTGAAAATAGCTGTAACTTGCCGAAATGCCTGCTCAAAATCCTCTTTGATATCGTCGATATGTTCAATTCCCACTGATACCCGCACCAAATCGGGTGTCACACCCGCTGAAACCTGTTCGTTATCACTTAGCTGTTGATGGGTTGTGGAAGCCGGATGAATGACGAGGGTTTTAGCATCACCAACATTTGCTAAATGACTCGCTAATTTCACATGATTAATAAAAGCTTTACCTGCCTCCAGTCCACCTTTGATACCAAAGTTTAAAACTCCCCCAAAGCCATGCCGGAGATATTTTTTCGCCCGTTCATGATTAGGGTGATTGGCAAGTCCCGGATAATTAACCCATAATACTTGCTCTTGCTGCTCTAACCACCGAGCCAATTCTAGGGCATTACTCACATGCCGATCTACACGTAGGGAGAGAGTCTCTAATCCTTGCAGTAAAAGAAAGGCGTTAAATGGACTCAAAGACGGGCCAAAATCTCGTAACCCTTCGACTCTGGCGCGGATAATAAAGGCAATGTTGCCAAATGTTCCACTAGGGCCAAACACTTCTTGGAAATTCAGCCCATGATAGCCGGGTGCTGGCTCAGTAAACAGGGGAAATTTGCCGTTACCCCAGTCAAATTTGCCAGAATCGACAATTACGCCACCAATGGAAGTACCATGCCCACCAATCCATTTAGTTGCAGATTCCACTACAATGTCTGCACCATGTTCAATGGGTCGAGCTAGATACCCACCAGCACCAAAGGTATTATCCACAATTAAAGGTATGCCGTTTTCGTGGGCAATGTGAGCTAAAGCCGCAAAGTCAGGAATGTTAAATTGGGGATTACCAATGGTTTCAACGTATAGGGCTTTGGTGCGATCGTCGATCGCCTGACGGAAACTTTCCGGCTCATCTCCCTCGACAAACTTGACATTAATACCTAGTCGTGGTAAAGCTACTTTAAACTGGTTATATGTTCCCCCATACAGAAAACTAGTGGAAACAATATTATCCCCAGCCTGAGCAATGGTGGTGATTGCCAAGAATTGCGCCGCCTGCCCACTAGCGGTTGCTAATGCTGCTACACCCCCTTCTAAGGCAGCAATCCGCTTTTCAAATACATCCGTCGTCGGGTTCATGATCCGAGTGTAAATATTACCAAATTCCTGGAGAGCAAACAACCGCGCTCCGTGGTCGGCGTCATCAAAGACGTAGGAAGTCGTTTGGTAAATTGGAACAGCACGAGCATTAGTTCCCGGAGCCGGCTCTTGTCCAGCATGAATTTGCAGGGTTTCAAAACGATATTGTTCAGACATAAGCAGTTATTTTAGTTTCCAACTATATAAGCAAGTAATATACTATTTGAGCGTTCTGTTAGATTAATCAACGGTAATTCGTAAGGCTTACCGTATTTTACAGCTATTTTTACTTGATTAAACATACTGTAAGGGCGCACAGCTAGCTATGCGCCCCTACCAAGGATTGTGGTTCAAATAGATGAAAAACGCTGTAATCTAAAGCATTTTTGACAGAAATAATTTTATCCCGGCAAACACTGATGAGTAAGTTAGGGAACCAACATTGAACGAGGATTAATTATCCCTACCTCTTGAATTGTTGAAAAAGCAGTTTCCCCGATGATGCGATGAGCCGCAGCCGTCGGATGAATGCCATCCCAGAACAAAAACTGGTCTGGGTTACTACAGATGGTAGAGCCAGACAGACATGGAGTAGTGACATTGGTAAAGTTAAAAGCTGCCGGATTTGTTATCGCATCTCGATACAAGGCGTTGGCATCTAATACCACAATCTCCAGATCGGAATGCTGTTGACTTAGGATTTTGAGCGATCGCCTCAAGCCTTGATTATGTGCTTGTGTTAATGCACTAAGATTCACAGAATTCGTACTGGTTCTAGTGGCAGGTAACTGTCCTAAATCTGGTAAATTTCCTACCAGAATCTTTTTAGCACCCACATCAGTTAGAGAATTGATTGCCGTTGTCAGATTTTTAACAGGAACAGTTGCACTGCTTACCCCTTGCAAATAATCATTTGCTCCAGCCCACAGCACATACAAAGCATCTGAATTCGTATGTTGATGTGTCTGAGTAAACGACTGCACTTGATTTAGCAAGCTAGGTACATAAGTGTTGCCAACGCTGCCAGTAGTTGCTCCTCCGTAAGCAAAATTGTGAGTTTGCTTAGAGGAGAGATGGAGGCTTTCGCCAAGATACTCAATCCAAACCCGACCATTCGAGTAACGCCCCTGATAGTAAGTTGGATTAGGTGGATACATTCCTCCTGTCGCCCGGAATACCATCCCTGTATCCGAAAGACTGTCCCCAAATACGTAGAGTTCTGTAATGGGATGAGTTTTATCCATAAATTTTGCCGCTACAACCATGATAAAAATTAGGAGAGCAAGTCCCGTTGTTAAAAACCACTTTTTTTTTGGCATTAAACTTTTCTGCAAAGCCTAAAGGCTAGAGTTTTTACAACTGTTGTTGATGATTATTTTTGTGAGTAAAGATTGAGCTTGCAATTGAGTACTTCTCTAAGCTAACAAGCTAGCTTCAGAGGTGGTGAGCAAAACCGGATACTTTCAGGTGTGGATTTTGCTAATTGTCTTAATGCAGTTTTCAAATGAATAGACCAAAGTCAATTTTTTTAACTGGAAGTCCCTAAATCTTGCTCTGCAATGCCAATGCATCGACCTGCAATGGCAATGTATCGACCTGCAATGGCAATGTATCGACCTGCAATGGCAATGTATCGACTTGCAATGGCAATGTATCGACTTGCAATGGCAATGTATCAACCTGCAATGGCAATGTATCGACTTACAATGGCAATGCATCGACTTGCAAAAATTAACGCACCCTACATTACGTAGTAACTCTAAAAGACTTGTATACCACGCTAGCCTTCAAAGAGAGAAGCTTTAAATTTCTCCCTTTCCTACAAGCAACGGTGTATACACAAGTGTATCGAATCATTACTAGTCCTTGAATTACCCCACCCTAACCCTCCCCTTATAAAGGGGAGGGAACGAGAATCTCTTGTTTCCCCCCAATACATCGGGGAGCCACTGCGTTGCGGAGGTTCCCTCCGTTGTAGCAAGTGGCGTGGGATTAAGGGGGATAATTCGACTTGTGTGTACATCGTAGTTCCCTACAAGGCAAGGGGGAAGGGGGTAGGGGGTTAGGTCTTTTTGTCTACTTCAGGACTTACGCACGGGTTATGAAAGAACGAACCACAGAGACACAGAGAAGCCAGTGCGCCCTTGCGGTTCCCCGACTTGTACCCCTACGGGGAAGCAAGCTACGCGCAGCGTCTCCTGTCTTGAGAAGCAACTGGCGCGACACGGTGAGACAGCGCTGTAGGAGGGTTTCCCTCCGTAGGCGACTGCGAACCCGAAGGGAGGAATGAGAGTTTGAGAGGTTTTTTGCGTCCTATACTTAACTGAAAATTGGTGTAATGCAGTGGTGTTATGCTTTATAATCTTGTCATCAATAACCGATAAGCTGGTGGCTGACTTTTTTTCGCAAATGCCTATAGTTAACAAAAATTAGAATTGCATCGTTGCTCAAATCGTTGAAAGTTCGCCAGAGTGGTAGTAGGAGTTTTTACATCACTTTTGTGGAAAACTGAAATGATTCAAAAATTTGCAGCCCCAACTCACACAGACAGATACATCCGTGTTGCTAAATTTGCAGATGTTCAAGCAGCAGGTAGTTTGTTGGTTCGTAGCGAAAAACACACCATTGCTCTGTTTTACTCAGACAATAAAGTTTATGCAATTGATAACCGTTGTCCGCATATGGGCTTTCCGCTCCACGGTAGCACTTGCAAAGATGGCATTGTAACTTGCCCTTGGCACTATGCCCGCTTCGACCTCGCCAGTGGCGGAACATTTGACTCTTGGGCAGATGATGTTCCCGGATTTAGTGTAGAAATCCGCGATGGCGAAGTTTGGGTAAATCTAGATCCCGTAGTTGACCTCCATGCCCACCACAGCCAACGTCTTCAGGATGGCTTAGAACAAAGTATTTCGTTAGTTATTGCCAAATCAGTGATCGCTTTACTGGACATGGGGGCAGATTTTACCGAACCATTTCAGGTGGGACTAGAATTTGGCACCCGTTACAACAAAGCAGGTTGGAGTACAGGCTTAACCATCCATACTTGCATGATGAATTTGCTGCCTTATCTAGATGCAGAAGACAAACCCCGCGCCCTTTTCCAAGGACTTTCAGCAGTAGCTAATGATAGTGCTGGAGCGCCACCTCACTTTGTAGTTCATCCATTGCCCAATTCTACTGTTGACCTAGATACCCTCAAAAGCTGGTTTTGCCAGTTTGTTGAGGTGCGGGATAGTGAAGCAGCAGAGAGATGTTTAGTATCTGCAATTCGGGCGGGAGCTAATTCTGAGCAACTTGCAGACATGCTGTTCACATCTGCCACAGACCACCGTTATATCGATAGTGGTCATGCACTCGACTTCATTAACAAGGCACTGGAAGCCCTGGATGCTGTTGGTTGGCAAGGGGCAGAGTCAGTTTTGGCGAGTCTAGTTTCTGGTTTAGCAACTGCTTCCCGCATGGAAGAGTCCAATTCTTGGCGCTATCCTGTGGATTTGGTAGCAATTCTGGAGTCTGCCTTTGAGCAGTTACCTACGGCTTTGGCAACAGGACAACCTCGACAAGGAACTTGGTCAAGTGAGGAGGAATTGGTGCCGATTTTGTTAGGAGAAGATCCACAGAAAATTGCCAACTCTCTTCTGACTGCTTTGGAAGCTGGTTGTACTGAAGAACAATTGGCAAGTGTAGTGACTTACACAGCAGCACTTCGGGTAGCCCGCTTCCACACTAACAACGACTTTGGCGACTGGAATTCAGCGCACCATCCGTTTACTTTTGCCAATGCAGTGCATCAAGGATTACGACGAGTGTCAACGCTTGAATTACTGCGAGGTGTGTTTGATGCTGCCATGAGTGTGTATCTGAATCGTTTTTTGAATGTGCCACCAGCACGACTTCCAGAACCAAAAGACTCTGCTCAAAATCCTGAAGAATTGCTCAACCAACTACCAGATTTATTAAATCGCCAACAACAAGTAAATCAAACAGGTAAATTGGTTGCTGATTATTTGTACAATGGCGGCTCTGTTGAGCGACTGATGGCAATGTTGGGTAAGTTGATGCTGCGCGAAAATCGCGAGTTTCATGTGATTCAGGAAATGGAAGCAGCTTTTAAACAGTACTCCCTGCTGGGTGAAACTGCTGGTATTCATGTGCTGGTTGCTGCTGCTCGTTATTTAGCAGCACACTCGCCCACGATGCGATCGCAAGGGCAAACCTATCAAATTGCTGATCGGTTGCATAAAGGCGATCGCCTGTTTGAGGAATCGTAATTTAGCTAATCTTGGAAGACTCGATAATTGCTGCGATCGCCTAATGCAAGAATTTGGGCGATCGCAGCAATTTCTGCTTTGTAACTAGATTTTATTCTTTAGATTTACTTTATAAATAGCCTCTTAAAAGGGGGAAAGGAAAGGGTTTAAAACCTTTATCACTTAATCTTTTTTTGCCTGTCAAAAAGACTTTGGCAGACTACTACGAAAAATCTATCTGTATCAAGGTTTTCCTGAAATGGTATGTGATAGATCGCACGGAGTATAGATGGCGAGTTTCAGCGCAGGATCGTCATTGGACTGAAAGGTAGCATACTCAAAGCACAGCAAGCCCTTTTTAGGATGGTTCAGTAGTTTCTGTCCGGACGCGACGCTGCGGATGTCGTGCGCCTCCCACCAGATCACGAACTCAGGGCTGGCTTGCTGAAGGCGTTCCAAGAGGTCGAGAAAGGCTGGATCGCCAGCCCAAAGGTCATATGTTATACGAAATTGGGCCACCATGCGTTTCGCCTCATCAACCCAGGTTGCGCCGAAGAGGTGCCGGGCATCCGGATCGGTCAGCACATAGGTGAGGATATTGCGATCCGCTTCGGACAGACGACCGAAATCTGTGAATAATTCGGCAGCTGCGGCATTCCACGCTAAGATGTCCCATCGACGACCTGTGACATAGGCAGGCTGATTAAGGCTCTCGACCATGCGTCGAACCACTTCGGGTACACTCTCGCCAGAGAATGCGCGGTGATCGCCGTTTTGCGCCAGTGTCCGCAAATGGGCATGTTCTACCTTGCTGAGGTGCAGTGCGCTAGCCAACGCATCAATCGTGGTAACGGAAGGGCTGACAGTTCGTCCCTGTTCTAGCCGGATATACCAGTCAACGCTGATGCCCGCCAGTTCGGCCACCTCCTCGCGTCTCAATCCTGGAGTCCGACGTCTTCGCCTGTCTGGAAGACCCACAGCCTTAGGGTTCAGCTTTTCTCGGCGCGATCGCAAGAAGTCACCAAATTCGTTTCGACTTGCATCTGCCATGACCTTTACTTTATCTCAAGGAGGGACTAGTCAATACTAGGATAATACCAGGCCTTGTTACACAGGGAAAGCCTGCGAGAATAGTTCCATAGTAAAGAATAG
The DNA here is from genome assembly GCF_036917275.1 of Nostoc sp. Lineage (GTDB taxonomy): Bacteria > Cyanobacteriota > Cyanobacteriia > Cyanobacteriales > Nostocaceae > Nostoc. The sequence continues at coordinate 164,863 of NZ_JBALDF010000032.1, read as the reverse complement.
AATGACCATGAAAGGTGCAATTTTGAAGACGTTCGGCTCGCCACTCGTTGTCGAGACTTTGCCCGATCCGATCCTGGGCACAGGAGAGGTCATCGTCGATGTCGTGGCAGCCCCTGTTCTGTCCTACACAAACGAAGTCTTTAGCGGCGAGCGAAAATATCTGCTGGATCTGCCTGTAGTACCGGGATGCGGGGCGATCGGTCGCGTGCGCGCTGTCGGGCCGGACGCGACGCATCTTGTCGCCGGCGATTGGGTCTTTTGCGATCCTACTGTACGATCGCGTGACGATGCACTAATGCCCGATATAACGCTGCAAGGCTGGAGCGCCCGTGGTGAAGGAGGCTTGCGCCTACAGAAACACTTCCGTCATGGCCCTTTTGCCGAGCAAATCCTAGTCCCGACGGAAAACGCCATCCGGATCGGTTCGCTTGATGAGGCGGATGCAGCACGATGGTGCGGGCTGAATACGTTTCTCGTGCCCTATGGCGGTCTTCTCGCGGCGAACTTACAGGCGGGAGAGACAATCCTGATCAGCGGTGCTACTGGCAACTTCGGCAGTGCGGCCGTCGCCGTCGCCTTGGCGATGGGGGCGAGATGCGTCGTTGCGCCGGGTCGCAACGAAAAGACGCTTGAGGATCTGACGCGTCGTTTTGGCGATCGTCTCCGACCTGTGAAGCTCTTGGGCAACGAGGAGGATGACCGGGAGCGGATGCGGCAGGCGGCACCGGGCCCGATCGACTGCGTGCTGGATATCCTGCCGCCCTCGGTTAGTACGACGACGGTACGCGCCGCCATCATGACGGTGCGACCTTACGGGAGGGTTGTGTTGATGGGGGGTGTCGGGATGCTAGGAGGCGCTGGGCTCGAATTGCCCTATCCGTGGATCATGAGAAATTGCATCACCGTACGTGGTCAGTGGATGTATCTACCTGAGTCCGCCATCCGCCTAGTCGGGCTGATTCGGTCTGGTCTTCTGAGGCTGGACAACTTCGACGTTACAGTATTCGATCTAGACGACGCAAACAAAGCCGTCGCGCACGCTGCCGCCAATGGTGGCCCCTTCAAAATGACCGCGATTCGGCCATAATTTCCTGTAATTGCAAAATCATAATGCTCTTTATGCTCCTCAATTAGCTCACCCTTTTGGGTGAGTCATATATCAACCGATCAGGTGACCTGAATGAGGGAAGCTGAGATTAGTAATAAAGAGGACTCTATTACTAAAGAATACCAATTGCATTTTACTTAAGAATAACTTATGAAACTTATTACCTTAATAAATTCTGGACTTATTTTTGCTTCTATTACTCTTGTACCTGGAATCGCTGGCGCTCAAACAGCTACTATCGGCAGCAGTGAAATAGCTATTAACTCTAACAATTTATCCAGTAACTCTACTTCTGTTAGTTACCTCCAGCCTTTCAATCTAGTTAGTTTTGCTTATCAGGGAGGTCTGAAACAACACGGGATTCCTAGTGGAGAAGCCTTAGTATTTAAAACTCAGAATAGAAATATTATTGCAAAAGATTTGGTAAAGGCTGCTGTTAATGCAAATAAATTACCATCACAAGTTTTAAACGACCAAAATTATCTAAGTGCTGTTAATTTGCAACTCAAAGCATTGCCTGATTATGCTGCTGCTGATTGATATGGTTTTTCATGTCTCTTTTTAAAAAGCTAAATTTCTCAATATCCTATATTCGGGCGCTTGTTACTAATACAAATAAAAGCCTTTTATACACAGTGGCATCTGTGTATAAAATAAAGATTGATATTGAAGAACGATTTTTATATTTTGAGAGAAGTTGTGCATATAAGTTGCACTTCTAGTGTTGAGGCCACAGAAAATTGTATAATCAACAGCCATCAACCAAAAATTTCGTTTTCTATAGAGAATGACAGAAGTAATTAGATCCGAAAGCCTAAATAACATTGAGTTTATTGAGTTTGAAGAGAAGTGCTTGCACAAAGCCAGAGAAACAGGCGATCGCAAAGCGGAAGTCATTTGTTTAGGAAGTTTGGGGAATGCTTACCAGTCAATTGGGGAGTACCAGCTGGCAATTGAATTTTATCAGCAGTGGTTGGATATAGCTAGAGAAATAGGCGATCGCTTCGAGGAAGCCAAGTCTTTGTCTGGGTTGGGTAATGCTTATCAATCACTGGGCAAATATCAGCGAGCGATTGATTTTTATCAGCAGTGGTTGAGTATCACCAGGAAAATAGACGATGCCTATGGCGGGCAATGCCAACGCACTGGGGAAGGCATTTGTTTAGGAAGTTTGGGCAATACTTATGAATACCTGGGCAAGTATGAACAAGCTATTGAGTTTTATCAGCAGTGGTTGAGTATCACCAAAAAAATAGGCGATTGGACTGGGGAATGCATTTGCCTGGGAAGTTTGGGCAATAGTTATGAATCATTGGGGGATTACCAACTGGCAATTGAGTATTACCACCAATGGTTACAACTGGCAAGATTCATCTGCGATCGCAATGGAGAAGCAATGGCCTTGTGTGGGTTGGGTAATGCTTATAAGGCTCTGGGAAAGTACCATAGAGCGGTTGAGTTTCATCACTATTCATTAGAGATCACAAGGGATCTTGATGACCGAAATGGGGAAGCAAATGCCTGGTTTAATTTGGGTTTAGTGTTAGAAAAAATCAATCGAGAATCAGAAGCGATGGATGCCTTTTGTAATGCCCGCGAAATTTATCATGCAATGGGACTCGATGCAAGTCTGCAAGATTGTAACCATGCGATTGAGCTTCTTTCTCAAAATGTTGCAACTTTTGCATCTGGCTTCTGGTTTAAGAGATGGTTAAATCATTTGTCGCAGTTGATCAAAGCTGGTTCTAAGCAGTAACATCTCCCACCAATGATTCAGGTAATGTAAAGATGTTTTAAAAGCTTTTGGTGATTTATCATCGCCAAAATACATGAAAATCCACTTTTAAAACATCTTCTGAATACAGTTAAGATTACATCAAGAGGATGGATACTTATGGAATACCGCAACTGAGTCTTTGTGATCAAAAGATAATACAGAAAATGGGTCTTTTCGATTTCCCATCTCCATGCCAGGAGTACCTATAGGCATTTGGGGAACAGATAAACCAACAATATTTGGCTTTTCTTGAAGTAGACGTTTGATGTCATCTGCTGGGACGTGTCCTTCGATGACATATCCATTAACAATAGCTGTGTGGCAAGACGACAAGTTATCTGGTACGTTGTACTTTTGTTTAACTGTTTCGATGTCAGGCGTGGGAAAGTTTGTAATTTTAAAACCCTGTGCCTTTAAGTGATCAATCCATCCGCCACAACAGTTACAATCGGGACTGTGATATACAGTAGCATTTAATGCGCCTGCAACAGAACTAGGAAAAACAGCTTGAGCATGACTCATCGGAGCAGCGCTTGCTAAGATGCCCAACACCCCTACTGTTAGACAAATCATTACCACTACTTGCACAGCAGCACGTACCAAGATGGGAGGGAACCATTTTTGCCAGCAATAAATAAATTGTTTGTGCGACATCTGAGACTTCCTAAGTACAAGATTCTATAAATTTGTTGTAACAAATTCTCTGCAAAAACACTCTGCGACGGCAGTCGTTCAAGGGGAGCCACTGCGGTAAACGGGTTTTTTAGCATAAAAGGGGCAGTGCGCCCTTACGGTTTCCCGACTTGTCCCTTGCGCGTCTCTCCTTCTCTACATTGCCAGAGGCTACAGTGCTATTATGTCGAACATGGGCATTTTGTAGCTTTTAAGTTGTCGTTCTGGAAGACAATAACTCTACTGCATCAGCCCTCTATTTTCATATTCTTGTTTTGGCGAAGGTACTGAACTATTAACCTATTTGCACCACTTGTAGGACAACAGCAAGCTATAGAATTACTCACTCAGGCTGTCAGACAAAACCGAGTTGCTCCAGCCTATCTATTTGTGGGCCCAGATGGTGTAGGAAGAAGTTTAGCAGCAAAGTGCTTTGTGGAATTGCTATTTTCTAGTGAGATGGGAGTCACTGCGGCTTTACAAAACCGTTTGCGTCAAGGCAACCATCCAGCTTTATTGTGGGTGCAACCAACGTACCAATACCAGGGACAACGATTAACACCAGCAGAAGCGGCTGAGAAAGGACTTAAGCGTAAGGCACCGCCTGTAATTCGATTAGAGCAAATTCGAGAAATTACCGAGTTTCTGAGTCGTCCGCCTTTGGAAGCGTCGAGGAATGTGGTGATACTAGAAGAAGCCCAAACAATGGCAGAAGCCGCAGCCAATGCTTTACTTAAAACCTTGGAAGAACCGGGACAGGCGACGTTAATTTTAATTGCACCTACACCTGAGTCTGTGTTGCCAACTTTGGTGTCACGCTGTCAACGCATTCCTTTTTATCGCTTAGATGCCCAGTCTTTGGCTGTTGTACTCACACAAACAGGTCATCAGGAAATTTTGCAAAATCAGGCAGTATTGAGTATAGCAGCTGGCAGTGCCGGAAGTGCGATCGCATCTTACGAGCAATTACAAGCTATTCCCCCGGAGTTACTCGAAGACCTGAAAAAAGCCCCTGCTTCCTACCGCAAAGCCTTGGAGTTAGCCAAAAAAATTGATAAAGATTTAGATACAGAAGCACAACTGTGGTTAGTTGATTATCTTCAGCAATTTTACTGGCAGCAGTGGCATCAACCCACTATCATTCACCAGCTAGAACAAGCTCGTAAACACTTACTTGCTTACGCTCAACCCCGGCTGGTTTGGGAATGTCTGCTTTTATCTGTATACCAAAAATAAAATCGCATTCATGAATTTTTGCCCAAAAACCTCAAACTCTTTAGCTATATTAAATAATATTACTTAAGTAACTGGACATATTAGTACTAATGTATTATTTAAAAGCTATGTAAAGCGTCTCGTAGAGAATGCGGCGAGTTAATAGACATCGCCTCAAGACACTGGGATTTGCTCAATTGCCAAAGCTTCTCTTAAACAAAAGTCTTGCAGGGGATGACTAATAAAGGTTGTCCGATTATTGTTTTTGAAGATTATATCCCTGACTTATGATTAACTTATCGCAGACAATTCCAGTTCTTGTTTTAGGGACAAGCTTGGCTGTGCTTTCCCCTCAAGTTTGTACTGCTTTCACTGTTCAAGAGGTAGCTAGCCTTGCTAAAGCATCAAGCGATTTGCCAGTAGTTAAATCAGCAGGACTGTCCCCCGATATGGATGTGCCCTGGTCGAAACCCGTGAGAATTATTGATCCTTTTGAAGGGGAATTAGTTGGGGTTTTTGACCGCAACTCTTTAGGTGGCTATTTGTACCGTGAGGGTTCAAACCAAGTTATTAGTTTGTGGACTCCTTCAAGCATTCGAGTCCTGGTAACACTAAATTCAGATCAAGCAAGTTCTTCTTTCTACACCGCAGGTCGTGTCTATCCCAGATATGATTATCAGAGGTTTGTTACTACCAAAAAAGTCGATAAACTTTTGCTTAAGGTCAGGGGAAAAGTTTTTCAATTAGACGGTTCAACGGGCACGTTTGCTGTCAGTCAAGAATTAGGTACTGCTTTAAAAAATGCTCCAGATGAGAATTTAGACATCAGACTACTATTGGAAGGAGGTCAAACTATTGATAGCGAAATTGGCAAAGAGACGGTGAAATCTTGGCGAAAAATTTATTAAGCAATGTCTAAGGACGGGCTACTTATTGGGCATTTTTAACCCAAGTATTATGTATAGCTAGGGACTGGGGACTGGGTGAAAAGCCTTTTCTTGTCTAAGTTTTATCATCTGTTAATGTCCTAACCATCTTGGCTGTTACTATATATATTAAAAAAGAAAAAATTTCTCACCTCTCATCAGGAATTTATCTAGTAAAGGTTGTTTATAGATTTAGAAAGAGCGAACACTCTTATACCAATTTTTTATGAAGACGCATAGAAAGAACCCCACCGCCTACGGCACCTCCCCTTGGCAAGGGGAGGTTGGGAGGGGTCAATAATAATGTGCAGCTTCACAGAGAATTGGTATTAGAAGCAAGCCTGATTAATTCTTCAACATTGTTTGAGATTGTATTGCAAATCGTATTTAAAGGTAAGTCATTAGGATCAAATCCGAAAGGTTCTTCGATTTCTGAGCCAATTTGTTCAATACTTAATAATGTAAAACTTACAAAAGCCATTACTATACCAGTCCACCAATATAAAAAGCTAACAATTTCTAAAGGTAATATTAGACAAAAAAGAAATAACAGTTGTCTGAGTTTAATAGTATATATCAAAGGCAGTGGCGTTTTTAAAATGCGTTCGCAACCACCTAAAATATCTACTAAATCATCTACACAGTTATGTAGAGTAGTCAGTTGATAGACATTTAGACAATTCCGGTCATGTTGAGACTGCAAGTAATCTCCTATCCAGTAAGCAATTTGTAGTGGGGGATGATTAGTATCCTGAAGTTGTAAATATTGTTTTTCAGACATTAAGGATGCTAACTGAGTGTCTAAAGGTACTGATCTTAGATGTAACTTCATTGCAACTGCAAAAGCACTTACTAACCGAAGTATTGCCTCTTTTTCTACTCTATCTTGCGGTGTTTTATCTTTAACTATTATCCAAATTCCCCGAGTCAAGTTACGAGATGTATTAACTAAAGCTCCCCATAATTGACGACCTTCCCAAAATCTATCATGGGCTGTATTCGTCCGAAAAACTAATAGTAATGTGAAACCAATATTAAAACTTAAAACAGCATTAGTAAGGATACTGTTTGAATTTGAAAATGCTATTGGTAATTTTAAATAATAGAGAAATGATATTAAAATACCATATCCAGTACAAAAAAGTACCCAAGGAAGAATGATAGAAATAATTGACCTTTCAAGCCGAAGAGTTACTTGAAGCCAGTTCAATTTCTCGCCTTTGTAAAGGTGATATTTGTCTATTAAAGAGTTTTTGGAATTATTTTTAAAATAGTTAGGTAGGATCATATTGGTAAGGTTTAGGAATTACACAAATTAGCAAATTAGCTTTTTTAGCTAAAGTTATCTTGCTTAAGTAAGAGAGGTACAAGATGTAGGTTTCCAGATAGCGACCGTCGTACAACTATAATCAATATAAATTATACTTTTAACATTAAAATTTATTTTTGTGACCCCTCTTTAGGTAGGTAAATTCATGACTGTCTTCCAATTTTTCACCATCAATTTGGTTTTTCTTTGTAACGAAGCAATTACCTATTGGGGTGAGCTAAAAGAATAATTTTTCTTATTTAACTATGATTTTCAACATTTATCATTATATTAAGTACTTTTTGGCAACTTGAAACCTACTGTAAGTAGATATTGCCTCATGAAGTGCGATCGCTCATTGATTCTCCACTTCTATTTAAATCATTTGTAAACAAAAAGATTTCTGATGTTTTAGAGGAGTCGGGAACAATACTTTTCAGATAAGCGTAAACTACTCCATTTTGGTCTGGGTGCATGTTAAAGGGCAAGGGATAAAGGTGAATTCAAACCGCAATTCTATTCCCCTTTCCCCCAAAAGTATTGGAGTTGGGAATCTGAACCTCTCGATTTTCGTATTACTAGTTCGTTTAAATTAGTATTCAAAGACTTATTGGAAAAAATATGTTATTATTAAACAATTCACTTCATAAAGATTTAGTAATAATCTTTACCCAAGTTGGTATTGAAACCGCAAAAGTTACCGAGATAAATTTTCCCAAATTTTTGCAACACATAAACTGACTGTAGGGGCGTACAGGTGTACACCTCTATCTATCTATATCAGCTATTGCGTTAAACAGTATTAGGACTTACGCAAAAATTGCCAAAAAGTTTAATTTATCGAACCGCCAAGACGCCAAGAACGCCAAGAATCGTAGAGTGTGCGTAAGTCCTAAGTATAACTAGGCAAGATAGTAATGTGCAACAAAGCCGTTTATCATTGCAATATTTTGATTGCAATATTTTGATGCGTAGAAGAGTTGCAAAGAGAAGAAGTTTTACAATTTCTGCCCTGCGTAAATCGACCGCACTTCGCCGTTACGCCGGATGACAGCTTCACCATTACTAACATCTACTAGTGTCCAACCGCTTGAGCCGATACTTTCACCCATGTTGATGCGGCGAGTTACACCCTCAATTTTAAACAAAGCAGCAGATTTATTGCCTAATTCTAGCAACCCTTCTAAGGTACTAGCAGGAGTATCTGCGATCGGAGTTGGCGCATATACTTGTTCATGGGTAATGGTTGGTTCTGATGGTGCAAGTGCTGCACGTAATGGAACTACTGGTAATGCAGGCAGAGGGTTGGGTGTTTGTCGCACGGTAATGGGTGCAGTTCGTCCAGCTACAGGTTTGAGTTCTGCTTGCACAGCCGCAGCTAACATGTTAACGGTTACAGGCTTGGCAGCTTGTCGCACCGTATTCAGGGCAGTTCTCACAACATTAGGTTGATATCCCTGTAACGCACTGGCAACTTGTGGTAAAAGTGTGGAAGTACCAGGAATCGCCGGCAACCCGTAGTGCATTGGCGACGGCGCTTGATAAACGGGAACGTAGATGCGCTCAACAACGCTTTTAGAGCGGTTGGGGGCTAGTGGCGTATTGTTAGCTAGAAGTGGAAGTGCTGGTAGATTACCAGTTGTTTGCCCGTTCCCAAGGGCTATTTGATTAGTATTTGCCTGACTGGAGAATCCAAGGATGCCAGATTTTTGATTGCTTTTTGCTTCTTGTTTATCTATAACTGCCAGCGCTGCCAGCATGTAATCAACCAACTCTGCCTCAATTTCTGTTTTTGTTGGCAACTGTGACTGCGGTTGCGGCACTAGAAGAGCTGACTCAGGCAATTTGGTATTTAAAAGATATACTACTCCAGACTGTACCAGGTAGATAATACCAGCGATCGCCACACCTAAAGTTGTTCCCACAATCAGCAGTTTGCCCAAATTACGACTACTTTTCTGATCCTTTCTACTAACTCTTTTTACGGTGGCGGTGTCAAACACAACAGTACTCAATTGCTTGTGATTATCTTGAGCTACTGACTCTACTGTTTGGTTCAATGTGTTCGGTAAGATAATCTGCGGTATCGTAACTGTTTGCAGAGGAACGGATTCTGGAGGCGACTGGCGTTGAGGTTGGGGGGACCCAGCAACAGACTGGCTCGATTTGTTCTGCCTACTCTGCCTAACGGTTTGAGAAGGCAAATTACCAGTAACATTCAGAATGTAGTCGATATCGGCAAAGAGTTCATCCATTAGACCATCAGCATAGTTTTCTATCAACCAAGGTTCGTTGGCGATTAAGTCTTCTGATGGTTCCGGTACTATGAGACGGGTGCTGGCTTCTTGTAACATAGACGTTCTATCTTTGTTGCTAGGACGAGGAAACGCCGCGCCTACTGCCTGGGAGTTAGGATTACAGATGAAATATCCAATCCGCCGTCTGATTGAGACGAGTTGGTTGAGCGTTGGTATTAAAATCAACTTTAATCTGGGGATTGTTGATGATGGCAGCACTAATACTTATTGTCATCTATCATACCAATTTCCCTTTCTACTACTATACTCAGTATTTATGAAGTTTGTATTAAGCTAACGCTGGAAACTGTGGCTGGCTCTTGGTTCTACGCAATTCTAAATATAATAATAAAGCGTTAATGTCCGCTGGGTTTACACCACCTATACGTGCGGCTTGACCAAGAGTGAGTGGTTTTACGTGAGTCAGCTTTTCCCGTGCCTCTTTGGAAAGAGTATCAATTTTTGTATAATCTAAATCCCCAGGTAATTGCCGGTGCGCTTGGCGGGCAATTTGGTCAATCTGATTTTGTTGCCTAGCGAGATAGCCAGAATACTTGATGTCAATTTCTGCGCCTTCTTTCTCGGCGCGGTTGAGGTTGGGGTTTCCAAGGGCGAATCTGTCGAGGTCAACGTAATGAAATCCGGGACGCCGCAGCAAGTCGTTGAGGGTAATTGAACCTTTAATTGCTTGTTGGGTATTAGATGCGATCGCTATTCCTATTTCATCATGTTCTTTGACTCGCGTGGCTTGCAATCTTTGTTTTTCTGTGGTAATATTAGCCTGTTTTTGGGTAAATAGATCCCAGCGGCGATCGTCAATTAAACCAATTTCTCGTCCCAAGGGTGTCAGGCGTTGGTCGGCATTGTCAGAACGCAATAGCAATCGGTACTCTGACCTACTGGTAAGCATCCGGTAAGGTTCTCGCAGGTCTTTTGTACACAGGTCATCAACTAGCGTCCCAATGTAACTTTGCTCGCGGGCAAACACAATCATTTCTTGAGAGCGAACAAATCGAGCGGCGTTAATTCCTGCCACCAGCCCTTGAGCTGCGGCTTCTTCATAACCTGTGGTGCCGTTAATCTGCCCAGCACAAAACAGCCCCGCAATTTTTTTGGTCATTAATGTGGGGTAACACTGAGTTGCAGGTAAATAGTCATATTCCACAGCATACGCCGGACGGAGCATCACACATTTTTCCAAACCGGGAAGAGTCCGCAACATATGCAGTTGCAAATTTTCTGGCAACCCTGTGGAAAACCCTTGGATATAAAGTTCGGGTATATCCCTTCCTTCTGGTTCAATAAAAATTTGGTGGCTTTCCTTATCGGCAAAGCGGACAATTTTATCTTCAATACTGGGACAATAACGCGGTCCTTTGGCTTCCACCCAACCGCCATAAACTGGTGACAGGTGCAAATTATCCTGAATTAGGCGATGGGTTTCGGCAGTTGTGCGGGTGATATAGCAAGGCATCTGTTCCCGTTCTACCCACGCATCCGGGTCAAAGCTAAACCAGCGTACATCTTCATCTCCTGGCTGGATTAGCATTTTACTATAATCTACCGATCGCTTGTCTACCCTGGCCGGAGTTCCGGTTTTGAGTCTTCCGGTTTCAAATCCGAGGCGATTTAGGGTTTGTGTCAATCCTTCAGCCGCAAATTCTCCAGCCCGTCCCGCCGGCATTGATTTGTTACCAACCCAAATTTTGCCCCCCAGGAAGGTGCCAGTTGTCAAGATGACTGCTTTACATTGAAACCCTACACCAAAATAAGTTTCAACGCCGATGACTTGATCATTAGCATCTAGCACCAAATCTGTCACCATACTTTCGCGGATTGTCAAGTTTTCTTGGTTCTCGACAATATTTTTCATCACCGCTGCATATTCGCGCTTGTCCGTCTGGGCGCGTAATGCCCATACAGCAGGCCCCCGTGAAGAGTTGAGGATACGTTTTTGCAGGTAAGTGCGGTCTGCTACTTTACCAATTTCTCCACCGAGTGCATCTACCTCATGGGTCAACTGGGATTTGGCTGGGCCACCCACTGCTGGGTTACAAGGTTGCCAAGCGATTTTATCCAAGTTGAGCGTCAATAACAAGGTACGACAACCGAGGCGTGCAGAGGCGAGAGCTGCTTCGCAACCGGAGTGACCTGCACCGACGACTATGACATCAAAAGCGTCTTGGAATTCAACGGAATTGTGCATGGTCATACTTACAGGGTCAGCAAGCTGAGAGTTCTTTTCAATTTTAACTGTTCCAGTGGTTTCATGGATGTAACTTTCTGATAAAAAAGTTATCAAATTTACTATAAATAAAAGACTAATTAGGATAAGTTATAATCAGATTTATGGCTTTCTTATTTGGCTTCGTTTATTTTCTCTAGGTAAAAATATGAAAATCAACAAAATAACCTATTATGACCATGAACTAGAGTGGCATTTTGAGCCAATACATTTTTCTGAACTCAATCTTTTAGTTGGTATATCTGGTGTTGGTAAAACACAAATACTTCAAGCTATTATGAGCTTACGAAAAATAGCTAGAGGTGGTTCATTGAATGGTGTGGAATGGGATATAGATTTTTCTTCAAATAATTATGAATATAAATGGAATGGTCGATTTGAAACAAAAAAAGTAAATACATTCATCATTGATGATGAAGAATCAGAAAAAGATAAATTTAGAATCGATAGAGAATATTTATCTGTAAATGGAAAAATTATTATAGAAAGAAATAACAATGAAATAATTTTTAATGGTAATAAGTTACCAAAACTTTCACCCTCTGAAAGTGTTGTAAAAATATTGAGCGAGGAAGAAGATATTGCACCAATTAAAGATGGATTTAACAAAATCATTTATAGTGATGAATCAAAAGGACAAAACTCTGTTTTTTTAGATGTTGCTGATATGATGAATTATTCACTTATCAAGAATAAATCATCAGCAAAAAAATATTCTTCTTTAAAAGAGATTCAGGAAAGTAACTTGTCAACTCAAACAAAGTTAGCATTGGTTTCTAACTATCATCCAGAAACTTTTCAAGAAATTAAGCAGCAGTTCATAAATATATTTGACCAGATAGAAGATATCAAAATGGAACCCAATGAACATGAGGGGTTGCCTAAAATTATTGCTGACTATCCTTACATTAATATAAAAGAGAAAGGGGTTAATAATTGGATTATTCAACGACGTATATCTTCTGGAATGTTGAAAACACTAATGCACATTAGTGAACTTTATTTATCTGCTGAAGGGACTGTGATTTTACTTGATGAATTTGAAAATAGTTTAGGAGTTAATTGCATTGATATTTTAAGTGATTTACTATTTGATAATAGAAAATTACAATTTATAATCACTAGCCATCATCCTTATATTATTAATAAAATTGGGATGGAACATTGGAAAATTGTGACTCGTAGAGGTGATGTAGTAACAGCTAAAGATGCTAAAGATTATAATCTCGGTAAATCTAGGCATCAAGCCTTTATGCAACTGATTAATCTTGATGCTTACAAGGAAGGAATTGCAGCCGGATGAATCTATACTTTCTTGTAGAAGGAAAAAGAACGGAAAGAAAAGTTTATCCAGCTTGGCTAAAACATTTATTACCAGAACTACAACAAGTTCAGAATTATGATGAAGTCAATAAAAACAACTATTATCTATTCAGTGGAGAAGGTTATCCTTCAATTATTTATGATCATCTTCCTAATGCTATTGCAGACATCAATGCAAATGGCAAGTATAGCTATTTTGTAGTCTGTCTAGATGCAGAAGAGAATACAGTTAGCTGTATCGAGCAGGAAATTTATGATTTTTTAACGGCTGAAAAAATTTAGATGGGAAGTACACAGCTTGTTGTAATCATCCAAAATCGTTGTATTGAAACTTGGTTCTTAGGAAATACAAAAATTTACTCAAGGCAACCCCAAAGTAAATCATTATTAGATTATACGCGTTATTATGATATTTCAGTTAATTGCCCAGAGCTAATGGGTAAGTATGATAAATTTAATACTCATGCTCAGTTCCATGAAGCTTATTTAAAAGAATTATTCAGAGCGAAAAATATTAACTATTCTAAAAAAAATCCTGGTGATGTACTGAAGCTATATTACCTAGAACAATTATTAAAAAGGATTGAAGATCAAAGCTCCCACTTACTTAGTTTTCAAAACTTTATAAATTTTTGTAATATAATTAAATCTAAATTAAATAGCTAATTTATTAATGAAAATAAGTTTTAAAAAGATAAAGTTTATTACTATAATTATCTTCATAATTTTCATATTAGTTGCTAGTAATGAGATTACCCATAACCAATTGAGTAGAACTGCCCAACCATTAAATGTATGCTTGACTACAGATTTATTAGCTTGTAAAGATACCTCTAAAGAGATAACATCAAAACCATTTATTCCTGACCCCAAATTAAATGAGCAACAGCGTTTTTTATCTGTAATTAGCCAGAAATTACCCACAATTCCCCAGCCTGGTACTTATGAATATACTTTGTTGCGCACATATGGTGCAGTTTTTGTAAATCAAGATGTTGGGATTAAACTGCCCCAAAAAGATATTTTTGCTAATGAACAAGAAACCCAAGAGTTTCAAGCTACTTTGACAATGGGTCATGTTGATAATACTAATGACTGTTACTTACAAAAATCAGCGGCTGATGCTTTAAATAAAGCGCGAATCAAAGAACATATCCCGCTAAAATCTGGTTATGGTTCTGGTGATTGCACTCGCACTTTCAACACAAATTTAAGATTTTGGTACAAATATGCTAACAATCAAATTTTAACCAAAGTTCAACAGGGCAAAGAAATAAAAATTCTTGGTTTAGTTGCACCTCCTGGAACTTCACAACATCTATGGGGATTAGCAATTGATTTACGCGTAAGCAGTAAAGAACAAAGAAAAGCTCTTAATCAAAATGGTTGGTTTCAAACTGTAGAAAATGATGTTCCACATTGGACTTATGTGGGTTTGCCTGAAGAGAATTTATCTTTGTTTGGTTTTAACAAACAAGTTATCCGGGGCATTACTTATTGGATTACACCACTTTAATTGTTAGATAGTAAATTAATTCTGTCTAACTACTTATTGTTTAGCAAGATTTGGTAACAGCTTATCAGTAACGCTAACATATTCTCTCCAGAACCATTGGGGAACTTCGGGAGCAGACTGTCCAAACCCAGATGCAAATCAATATATTAACTGAGCAGTTACAGCCGGAATTAGAACCAGCAAAGCTGTAAGACCTAGTAAACGTCTATTATTGAGAGACACTGTTGCCTCGACCAATTTGTACTTGTACAAGGAGGCAACAGCGAATCAAACCGAAAGTTTACACTCAACGCTTGCCTTGAGTGTAGGCACTTGACAAGGCAAGCATTGGCAGATGCGAAGCCGCCTTAAGCATTAGGGAGAAATCCGCACCTTGAGGAAAGCTAGCATCGCGCTAGGATGTATTACAGTTAACGGCATAGTTTCAGGCGATCAGTTGCTATGGACATTTCCCCCATCAAGGCTGTTCAAGCCCCTTATTACGGCGATAACTTTTACCGGACACCGCCACCAGATTTACCTTCTCTCTTATTAAAGGAGCGAATTGTCTATCTTGGGATGCCACTTGTGCCTGCTGTCACGGAATTGATAGTGGCCGAGTTGCTGTTTTTGCAGTCCGACGACCCCGAAAAGCCGATTAAAATCTATATCAACTCCACCGGCACTTCCGGTTACAGTGGCGAACCCATTGGCTTTGAAACCGAAGCCTTCGCTATCTATGACACCATGAAGTATATCAAGCCTCCTATCCACACCATCTGCGTCGGTTCCGCGATGGGTATGGCGGCGATGCTTCTCAGTGCTGGTACAAAAGGTTGCCGCGCCAGTTTGCCTCACTCCTCGATTATCCTGCATCAGCCCAAAAGCTATGCTCAAGGTCAAGCAACGGATATTCAAATTCGCGCCAGGGAAGTTTTGGTAAATAAAGGGGCGCTAGTTGATATCTTGCATCGTACCACCGGACAGCCTCCAGAAAAAATTACTAAAGATATGGATCGGCTGTTATATATGACACCCTACGAAGCGAAGGAATACGGTTTGATTGACCGAGTTTTTGAGAAAGAAGAACTCGCAAATCCCCCACTCCCTGCCAGTGTCCTTTAAATTCAGTTATGAGTTATGAGTTATGAGTTATTTAATACTCCTTCCTCATTCCTAACTCCTCACTTTTCACTCTCCGAATCATCCCCAATTTATTAATAACGGAGCAAATTATGCCTATAGGCGTTCCTAAAGTTCCTTACCGGATGCCCGGAGGACAATATACAGATTGGATTAGCATCTACGATCGCCTTTACCGGGAACGGATTATATTCTTGGGGCGAGATATTGATGATGAAATTGCCAATCAAATTATCGCTGTAATGCTGTATCTGGATTCAGATGATCCAGGTAAAGATATTTATTTATACATCAATTCCCCTGGTGGAATGGTCACTTCTGGCATGGCTATTTTTGACACCATGCAACATATCAAATCAGATGTGGTGACTATTTGTGTAGGTTTAGCTGCTTCAATGGGGTCTTTCCTGCTGGCAGCTGGCACCAAAGGGAAACGCATAGCATTGCCTCACTCACGGATTATGATTCACCAGCCTTCAGGTGGCACCCGTGGACAAGCAACCGATATCGAAATTGAAGCTAGAGAGATTCTACGGATTCGTCACCAGCTGAATGGGATTTATGCCGATAAAACTGGTCAGACCATAGCAAAAATTGAAAAAGATATGGATCGTGACTTTTTCATGTCTGCCGAAGAGGCTAAAGAATACGGTTTAATTGACCGTGTGATTGAAGACCGAACCTCTATAGTAGGCGAGTAGGGAGTAGGGGAAGCTGGCGTTGTAGGGGGAGAAATAATTCCTAACTTCTAACTCCTAATTCCCCACTCTCCACTTGCTTTGCTAAACAAACTGTCAACATTGAACTTTAAAATAGCAAATTAGCCCTTATTATTAATAGTTCAGGCTTAAAGCCGATAGCTGATAGCCTCTAGCTGGATATTCGATAGCTCATAGCTCAAGATGGATCTTGGAGATTGCTACCGTTTATTGGGTTTAAGGTCGGGAGCTTCTTTTGCTGAGATCAAAGCGTCTTACCGACGACTGGCGCAGCAATATCATCCCGATATGAATCCAAATGACAACAAAGCCAAAGATAAGTTTATTGCCTTGACAGAGGCTTATAAACTCTTGCTAACGGTAGTATTGCCAGAGGAAACTGCCGCACATTCCAATCAGGTGTCAACCGTGTATGATGACACCAAGGCGATGCATTGGCAGAAAACACCAGTAGCAACGGTGACAAGTCAACAACCACCGAAACCAAAGCCGCCGAATCTGTTGGAAATAGAAGAACGGCTGAAGTGGAAAACTTATGAGCAATTGCAGCGATTTTTGCAAGAAAGACGATTTCCGCAAGCGATCGCCCTGGCAGAAGCTTTAGCAGATCGGTTATCAACAGATGCAGAAGTGCGTCAATGGCAAGCGATCGCTTATCAAATTTGGGGACGGGCGCTAATTTCCGAAAACCAGCTGCTCAAAGCCAAAATTTATCTTAAAAAAGCTTTGAAAACAGATCCTTATAATAAAAGTCTCTGGTATGAAGTGCAACGCGATTTCCAACGCTTAGAACAAATTTTTTAAAGATTTACAAAATTTATTGAAAATCAAAATTTCGTTTCCAAGTTCTAAGAAGGAAATGATATTCATTGGGCTGCTGTTTCAAAGACGGGAGGCGGGAGCCTCCCAAAGAGCATTCCCAGTCTCAGACTGGGAACGAGGGAAATTATCTTCAATTCAAAATCTAAAATCGGCACGGTCATTGCCGCAATCCGCGCAACACTCCTCCTAATGTAGCGATTCCCTCGACAATCTTCTGTGTTGGCTGAAAGCTAAAAGCTAACCTGATGGCATCATCTCCCTGTCCATCGGTGTAACAGCGAGTCCCTGGCAGAAAGCTGATGCCGTGTTCATTGGCAGCTGTTAAGAGTGCTTTGGCGCTGATGTCTGGCGGCAATTTACACCAAACGAAAAAGCCCCCACCTGGTCGCAAAGCAACTATATCACTGGGAAACTCTTGAGCGATCGCCTCTAACAATAAATTGCACTTATGCTTGTAACAGGCGATTAGCTGCTGAATGTGGTTATCTAGTTTGCCTGTAGCACAGTAGCGGGCGACCACATGGCTGACAAATGGCCCCACAGGCCCCTCACTTTTGAACATTGCCAGCCGCTCAATAATCGCTGGATCACCACAAGCCCAGCCCAGGCGGATACCAGGCGCAATAATTTTCGAGAAGGTACTTACATATAATACCCACCCTTCTTGGTCAAGACTTGCCAGAGGGGGCACACTTTCTCCTTGGAACCGCAAATCGCTATAAGCATCGTCTTCCACCACTAGGACGCCATACTCAGCCGCTAACGCTACCAGTTTTTTGCGGCGAAATAATGGCATAGTAGCGCCTGTGGGATTGTGAAAGGTCGGAATGGTGTAAATAAACCGGGGTCGGATGCCCTGTTTCTTCAAGTCGCTCAAAGTTTCTTCTAGGGCGTCCACATCCATCCCCAACTCATCCACAGGAATGGCAATTACGCGTGCGCCAGCGTGGACAAATCTGCTAACCACTCCCAGGAAGGTTGGCCCTTCCACAATTACCACATCACCAGGTTCGACAAACACATCTGGTAGCAAGCCGAGAATCTGACCAGAACCGTAGCCAATGACCAGGCGATCGCGACCGGCAGCAATTCCTTTAGCCTGCAAGCGGAGGATAATTTGCTCATATAGTTGAGCTGAAGGTGGCCCGTAATTGAGGGCGATCGGAGCTTCTTCTGCCAGCACAGCCGCACTTGCAGCAGCCAAGTCGGCGTGGGGAAAGAGAATTGGGTCAGCTAAACCGTAGGCAAAGCTGACAGTAATAATTTTGGTTAACTCAGTGCCGTAAGTTGGTGGTGCGAGGTTTCTAGCTCTTTCGGCGAACAAATCAGCAATTTGGTAGGCAGAAGTGGTAGGAGCCATAAAGGGCGAGTTGTCTTTTAAGTTTATGAATATATCAGTATTTTAGGGAAGAAATACTGATAGTCAGCTTTATTCTAAATCCGAACAATGTATATAGCGATCGCTGCAAACTTGACGCAAGTGACATTAATCAACTCTTTCGGGAATTAAGATCCAAAATTTATACAGAGCAATCTGGCAGCTAAAAAAATGCATATTTAACTGGTGTGGGCAAAAGCAGAATTTAAAAACTCTTGTTTTTTAGTCCTTTGAGATTTTTTTAATAGTTTGTTGTAATCTACTAGAGCTTTATCTTGGAGTTTAAAAGCTGGAAATTTCCTTAAAGTTATTTTAGTACGGTACTTTTCTCGACTTGCCGTAATACTCAGATGAGTAAGAACATCTCACACATAGCTAGAAAAATCAAGAGATCCACTTGGATAACCGTGAATCCTACGAGTTAAAAAATGCGAATTCGACCCAACACCTTGAGCTTCACGCTTCTTTTGGGGGCACTCTCTGCCCTACCGCCCCTATCAATTGACATGGGACTACCAGCTTTTCCCACAATCAGCGCAGCTTTGAGGGCATCTTCTGGATCTGTTGGACTAATCCTAAGCTTATTTATGCTTGGATTTGCTGTTGCCCAGTTGATTTTCGGCCCGCTTTCGGATCGCTATGGACGCAGACCAATCTTGCTTATCGGCTGCGGACTTTTTACCCTAGCAGGTGCAAGCTGTGCTGCTGCACCATCCATCAATACTTTGATTGCTTGGCGTTTAGTTCAAGGTGCCGGCGCTGGTGCAGGTATGGTGATGACACTGGCGATTGTCCGCGATCTATTTGATGGTTCGGCAGCACGCGCCCAACTCTCCTATGTCAATCTGGTGATGGGCGTAGCACCGATAATTGCACCCACAATCGGTAGTTGGGTGCTGGCAATCGCTGGTTGGCGGACTATCTATGGGACACTGGCTGTAGGAGGGTTCTTACTCTTACTGTTTGTTGCCCTTGGACTAAGTGAGTCGCTAGCTAGCCATGATCTAGATGCGATTAAACCACGTCGGCTGATAAAAAATTATGGGCGCATTCTCAGCAATCGGATTTGTCTTGGCTACGCCCTTGTCAACGCACTAAGCTTTGGGTGCATGTTTACCTATGTTGCGGGATCGCCACTCGTGCTGCTTAATGTATTTAAAGTCCCGACTACAACCTACGGCTGGCTTTTTGCATCCACTGCTTTTGGCATCATGCTAGGCTCATTTCTGAATGGGCATCTGAGTATGCGTGGCGTATCTCCGTCAAGGTTGCTCACCTTTGGGCTGATGAGTGCCGTTGGCTCATCTGTTGCCCTTGCGATCCTGTCAGTAAGTGGTGCTGCACAAGTTACTACGCTAATGCCTCTTCTAATACTTAACACCTTCTGCCTGGGGATAATCTCCCCCAATGCAATCCAGGGTGCAATTCAGCCTTTGCCAGAGATAGCTGGAGTTGCAGCCGCCACGGTGGGATTTCTGCAAATGTTATGTGGGGCGTTGGCGAGTGGGCTAGTAGCTTTCTTCTATGATGGGCGCACAGCGATCGCCATGTCTAGTTTAATGGCAGTGTTTGCGATCGCCTCCTTCGCCGCTTATCTTGGACTTGCACGCCCTGCCGAGCGTCGCTTTGCTCGGACTCAAGCACTACACGAAACGAGAAATTAGGTATTTAACTAATGACTAATGACTAAAGGGAATTTGATTAACTTTAAGTGGCAGCAACTAATTCTGAGCTTAAGCTGTTTGCTACTGTTCATTGCCTGTAATAATTCTTATCCAAATCCAGGTGTTCAACCTCTCAAAGTGGTGATAGACCCCACCTTTATCCCCTTTGAAATCCAAACGGCTAGTAGTCACTTGGAAGGTTTTGATATTGATTTGATGAATGCCATCGCTAAGGTAGCAGGTTTTGCAGTTCAGTTTGAAAGTCTGCCCTTTGATGGCATGATCTCGACTTTGCAAGCTAAAAAAGTCGATGCAGCAATTAGTGGAATCACGATTACCGCCGAACGCCTGAAAACCATTGCTTTTTCACGACCTTATTTTAAAGCCGGACTAGCGATCGCTGTTCGCGAAGACAACCAAAATATTAAAGACTTTAATAGTCTCAAAGGTAAAAAAATTGCTGTACAAATTGGTTCAACTGGGGCGGATTTTGCCAAAACCATCCCCAACGCCAAAATTAGTACTTTTAATTCTGGGCCAGAATTTTTTCAAGACTTGCTCAATGGCAATGTTGATGCTGTGGTTAGCGATGCTTTCGCAACTTTGTATGCGATTAAAAATGGCAAACTCGAAGGCATCAGAGTTGTTGCCGATCTGCTCACCCAAGAATACTACGGGATTGCTACACCTAAAGACTCCCCCCATCTGGATGCAATTAACAAAGCTATAGCGACTTTGTTATCCAATGGCACTTACAAGCAAATTTATCAAAAATGGTTTAACACTGAACCTCCACAATTGCCAGACTCTTGGCATGGGGCATAGGACATAAGTCAATAATCAATAGTTCTTCTTTCCCTACTTTCTACTCCCCATTCACCCATTTATTAGGAATTGGCTGCCAATATATTAAATATTTATCTAATATGCGTCACAATTAATACTGCCACCAAAATTTATTGATAAACTACAATCTCTTGTAGGTCTACTGTGGTCAGGGATAGCCAATTGTGGCACCTTGGATCTTAGTGGCTAAAAGCACCTTGGAACGGGAATTAAGGAACTTCCACTATGCTGATTTGCCCTCAGTGTAAATTTGAAAACCCCAATAGCAACAAATTCTGTCAAAACTGTGGCACGTCCCTGACCCATAAGGTCTGTCCTGAATGCAGTACTGATGTACCTATAAATGCACTACGTTGCCATAACTGTGGCACGGAATGTGGAACAGTGTTTTGGGCAATTATTGCTAAGGAAACGAATGGGGAAGCTTTAGGAGTAGAGAAAAATCAGGGAGATCAGGGAGATGTGGGAGTAGAGAAAGATGAGGGAGCAATATACTCCTCATCTCCTCTACCCCCTAGTTTTCAGATTGCATTAGGCTCCTATTTAGACTCCCAAGAGCGCTATCAATTGTTATATATGCTGCCTGGAAAAACTGAAACTACCACTATTACTGATGTAGGTGTCAGAGTTCTAGACTGCCAGCCGTATCAAATATCACCTATTGAGGCAATACTAGCAAGTCAGCAATCAGATTTGCTAACGCCATCAGTGGAAACAAGTGGAATTCCTCGCCTTGCTAAACTTTATATTGCCTTACAATCCCAAAATCAGCGGGAGATACCGCAGATTCATGATGCATGGCAGCAGGGGGATATGCAGGTAGTAATAATTGAAGACCGCTCACATTGGCAGCCTTTACTCGACCGATGGCAAGAAGAAACAACGAGTTCGTTAAAAATTTTACACTGGTGTTATCAAATGACCCAACTTTGGGCAGTATTGGAACCAGTGAATTGTCGTCAAAGCCTTTTAGATTTGTCAAATTTGCGATTGGATGAAGACCAAACCCTGGCGCTACAAAGATTATATGTGGAATCATCAAGTTCTCAGCTTGCTATCGAGTCCCCAGAAGATGCCGAAGCCCAAACATTTGCCATTCCAGAGGAGCCGTTAACTATCCAAGCTTTGGGGCGGGTTTGGCAAGCGCTATTTAGGCAGTCTCAACGGACTCAATTTGGCTCTGTAGTCCAGATGTTGGGGGATTTAGATGTAGGTAAGATTCAGACGATCGCACAATTGCGATCGCGTTTAGAGGAAATCTCTGTTGAACTGGAAGCACTAGGAACCGCAACTTTGCCCCCAATAAAGGAGAAAAATACTGCTGTGCCCATTATTCCGCAATCAGATGAGCCAGAAGATATCATTAGCAAAACTGATGATATGCAAACTGTTGTGCTGCCAATGCAGTTAAGTAGCTTAGAAGATGCAGGACGCACAGATGTGGGGCGTCAACGTCATCATAATGAAGACTACTTTGGCATTGAAACCAAAATTCAGAAGCTGGAGTTGCCTAAAAATCGAGTTCTGGAAGGTCATGGTTTGTATATTCTCTGTGATGGTATGGGTGGACACGCTGGCGGCGAGATAGCCAGTGAGTTAGCAGTCAACACCCTACGGCAATACTTTCAAGAACACTGGATTCCTAACCAACTGCCAACAGAAGATAGCATTCGTGAGGCAGTGTTTTTAGCTAATGAGGCGATTTACAAGCTTAATCAACAAGATGCCCGTTCTGGAGTGGGGCGGATGGGTACAACTCTGGTAATGCTCTTAATTCAAGATACTGAAGCAGCAGTTGCTCATGTAGGAGATAGCCGCCTCTATCGCTTGACGCGCAAGCGGCGATTAGAACAAGTCACAGTAGATCACGAAGTTGGGCAACGGGAAATAACCCGGGGAGTGGAAGCAAGCATAGCTTACGCCCGCCCGGATGCCTACCAACTCACCCAAGCCTTGGGGCCTCGTGACGAAAACTCGATTAATCCTGATGTAGACTTTTTCGAGATCAATGAAGATACTCTTCTGGTGTTGGCATCGGACGGTCTATCAGATAATGATTTAATAGAAACCCATTGGCAGACTCACTTAGAACCCTTACTTAGTTCTGGCGTGAACTTAGAACAGGGTGTTACAGACTTAATTGATTTGGCGAATCAACAGAATGGTCATGACAACATTACTGCTATACTTATTCGGGCAAAAGTACGCCCAAATCTGGAAAGTTAAAAATAAATTGGAATGGGGCATGGGGAATGGGTAATAAGAAGAAAGAACAATCACAAATTCCCAATAGACATATCCGCTAATTCACCTCAAAGCCTTATAAATCAGGGGTTAAAACCTAATTTACGGATAAGACTAATGCCCAATGCCCAATGCTTGATCCATTTACCTTGTAGGTTGTATTGTGGTTAATCTGACTCTGTTAGAACCGCAACAGAAAACGCCCCTCCAGCAGTGGAGCTTTGAGAACTCCTCCATAATTCGGATTGGTCGAGCGGCAGATAATCACGTTGTTTTAACTGATAATTTAGTTTCCCGGCATCATCTAGAACTCAGACAAGTCGATTCTGCCGACAATGGCGGTGGTTGGCGGCTGGTTAGTCAGGGTACAAATGGGACTTTCCTCAACGGTGTTCTTGTAATTCAGAGTTCCTTACCAGATAATTCCCTTTTGCAACTGGCACAGGGAGGGCCAATACTGCAATTCCAAATTCAAGAGGTAACAGTACTGGAAACTGGTGTGCGATCGCAACAAATGCAAGCCATAGAAGAAAACGCCGTTGCAACAGTCTATTCAGCCCAAGCTAGAGCAAATTTATCCTCCACTTGCACGCACGAAGGCAATTCTCCGAACAATCTGTTTTGTATCCACTGCGGTCAACCTCTCTCAGTGCAACAGAAAATTCGTCATTATCAGGTGTTGCAAACTCTCGGACAAGGAGGTATGGGTACTACTTATCTCGCTTGGGATGCGGCTGGTCTTGCGGGTAGCCCCCAACTGCTGGTGTTGAAGCAAATGAATGCTGATATGGTGAAAATTGCCAAAGCTCAAGAATTATTTGAGCGGGAGGCGTACACTCTCAAATCCCTTAACCATCCTGGAATTCCCAAGTATTATGACTTCTTTGTAGAAGACGGAAAAAAATATTTGGCAATGGAACTAATCCACGGACAAGATTTAGAGAAACGTATTTTTACCACTGGGCCAGTTACGCCAAGCCAAGCGATCGCTTGGATGATCCAAACCTGCGATATCTTAGACTATCTTCATAGCCAAGACCCTCCACTGATTCACCGCGATATTAAACCTGCCAATCTGATGGTGCGAAGTTCTTTAAATCGCATAGTATTGCTGGATTTTGGCGCAGTTAAAGAAATTGGCACAGCGCCCGGTACTCGGATTGGTGCAGAAGGTTACTGCGCTCCTGAACAAGAACGAGGACAACCTTTGACTCAATCTGATTTGTATGCAATTGGGCCAACGCTGATTTTTCTGCTTACAAGCGAAAACCCATTCAAGTATTACCGCCAAAAGGGGCGAAACTTCAGGTTTGATGTAGCAAAGGTTCCCACCATTAGTTCCCAATTAAGAAATGTGATTGATCGCGTTACAGAACCATTGCCACGCGATCGCTATCAAACTGCAAAGGAGTTAGCTGCGGCTTTAGCTGCTTGCAAAGTTTAGGGAGTAGTGATTGGGGGAGTAGTGAATATTAAAAAACCCTATTCCCTATTCCCTACTCCTCATCCCAAGTTTCTACAGCTAGCAATTCACTAACTGGGTCTTGCATACTAAAGCCAAAGTCAAGCAGTTCCTGTTTCCAGTGCTGCCATTCATTACCGTAGAGCAAAGCGATTTTCCAGATGCTATCGCTTGGCTTGATAATGTTCGATTCTATGAGTGATTGCACGTTGCGCTGCAATTTCACCATTGGGTGAATCACTTGCTGAGTCATAACCTCGATTGAATTCTGATATTTGTTGGTAAATGCTTAATCAAAACTGCTTCCCATTCTGCAATTGTTGCCGGACCGTAGAGTGGTGTAATTTGGTAAAGCTAGTCTTAACTTTCTAACTATACCATAACAAACTCTACTAAGTTACTGGCAAATTCGGTTTTGTACGGTAATTACCACCACAAAACTCTAAATTCACCAAGCAGTCCTTAAACTTTTTGCAGAAACCAGGCAAAGTTTAAGGAACAAAGGGGTAAAGGATGTTTCTGTTTCCCCTTTTCCCTTTAAACTTTCCCCATCTTCTTTTTCCTCTTAACCTTTACCCTTTCTCCACTAGAGTGCAACAGTACCTTTTGTAAGAGATATATTGTGGACGCCGAGCATAATAATTAGTCCTTTAGAAAGTTGCACTAAGTAGTGTGACTGAGGACGAGTGGGAAAATTCTATTTGTTTGAATCACGAAAAATATGTTTGCTTGTTGAAGAACCCATAGGAAACGGGCTAGTTTGTAAAGTTTTTGATTGACAGGGAAATTTGCAATTGAGTAGAAATGTCTACTCTTTTTATCTATTTAAACGTTATCTACAATATCGCAAACATCTGGCATTAGGCAGAATCATCGCAAATCTTTATATAATTGTAATGTTTTGCCCAGTGAATAAGACCTGGGGGGTTGCTCTGTTTAGGCGCAGGAGAGGGTTTTGCTTTGATACAGGGCGATCGCATGGCAAAATTGTCGGTGCAGTATAAGCTCAACATAAAGTTGCCTCGTTTTCAGAGTCAGCATTTGAATTTTGTGTAAAAAATTTATAGCCAAGATGTTAGTTTCTGTTGAGCAGATGGGTATCCTCAGATCGGGAGGGTTGCTGACACCTAACTATTTACCGCAGCAATAATTGATACATGGCTGGTTCAGACGAAGAATACTTAATCACCCGCAAAAAGCAGATTGAGCGGCGACAAAAGATTGTAACGATAGTGTCGATGTTCTCGTTTTTTGGTTCTACGGTATTTGCAGTCATTCCAGTAATCCAACAAGCTAGCCAACCTAAGCCAGCAATTGCGTCTCCTTCTGCTGAGTCAGTATTACAGCAACAGGCGCGGGGTTACGATCTGATTTTACAACGCGAACCAGAAAACCAACTTGCTTTAGAGAAACTGTCTTTGGTGCGGTTGCAATTGAAGGATGCTAAAGGTGCGATCGAACTTTTAGAGAAGTTGGTGAAGTTGCACCCCGAACGGCAAGATTACAAAGTTGTATTAGAGGAAATTAGAAAACAAGAGGGAATGGCAAACAATAGACTAAATAACTAAAGATAAGAATACGAATATGAATAACAAAATTGACGATTCTGAACTTAATCGTTTGATTCCGCCGGAAATTAAAAACGATGATTTTTATGCAGCTATTCAAAAGATTGCTAAAGAAGAAGATATTAAAACAGTTCTAGAAATTGGTTCATCTTCAGGAGAAGGAAGTACCGAAGCCTTTGTAACAGGGCTTCGTGAAAACCCTAACAAGCCTACATTGTTTTGCATGGAAATTTCCAAAAAAAGATTTACAAAATTAAAAGAAAATTATAAAAGTGAAGATTTTGTAAAATGCTATAATATTTCTTCTGTTTCTGTACAAAAATTTCCTAATGAAAAAGAAATTATTGATTTTTATTATAGCAATCATACTAATCTAAATCTTTATCCTCTTGAGCGTGTGCTTGGTTGGCTGCGACAAGATATGGAGTATGTAAATAATTCTGGAGTATCTGATAACGGAATTCAAAAAGTTAAACATCAAAACAATATTGATTATTTTGATTTAGTGTTAATTGATGGCTCAGAATTCACAGGCAGTGCCGAATTAAGTGAGGTATATGGAGCAAAATATATTTGTTTAGATGATATCAATACATTTAAAAATTATCAAAATTTCAATCGCCTGGTGAGCGATCCTAATTACATCCTCATTATCTCAAACCAAAATATACGTAATGGCTATGCAATATTTAAAAAAAATACAGTGCAATCAGTCAGCTATCAAAATATCAAAGATGCCGTTGAGTCTATTGAAGGATTCATGGTTCCTGGGCAAGAAGAATACCTTTTTAATAAGGTGAAATCTCTTCCTGAAGATGCTGTTATAGTTGAAATTGGTTCTTTTAAAGGTCGTTCTACAGTTGCTATGGCATATGCTTGCACTGCAACCAAACGTAAAATTTATTCTATTGATACATGGGATGGTAATGATGCTGACTTTTCTGAGCGGCAATTCTTTGAAATTTGGCAGCAAAATATTCAATTAAACGGTGTTGAGCAATATGTAATACCACTACGTGGCTACTCTCACAATGTATTAAATAAGTGGCATGAATTGACAAGTGATAAAGCGATTGATTTTATTTTTATTGATGGTTCTCATCAGTATTTAGATGTTTTAAAAGATTTTGAACTATCGTTTTCATTAGTTAGAAATGGCGGATGGATAGCATTTCATGATGTTGTACATACCTGGCCAGGTCCAGAACGCGTATGGCATAACATTGCTAAACTACGTCTTGTCAACCATGAGTATTCTTCAACGCTAGCATGTGGTCAGAAAAGTTTGGCTGCTATCACCTTAACCTCAACGCCAGAATTACCAATTCACTTTTTTACTATTGTTCTCAATGGACAACCATTTATCCGTTACCACATTGAAGTTTTTAAACAACTTCCTTTTAAATGGCATTGGCACATTATTGAAGGTGTAGCAGACTTAAAACACGACAGTGCATGGAGTGTTCCTCTAGGTGGACGGATCAGTGATGAAATTCATCACAATGGACATAGCCATGACGGTACTACAGAGTATTTAAACGAATTAGCAGAACTTTATCCTGATAAAGTCACCATTTATCGGAAGCCAGAGGGTATTTTCTGGGACGGAAAACGTGAAATGGTGAACGCACCACTTGCCAATATTCCAGAAGAATGTTTGCTCTGGCAAGTAGATGTAGATGAATTATGGACATTAGAGCAAGTGTGTACTGGTAGACAAATATTCATCAATAATCCTGATAAAACGGCTGCTTTTTATTGGTGCTGGTATTTTGTTGGTGAAAAATTAATTATTACTACCCGTAATTGTTACGCGCAGAATCCTCAACAAGAGTGGCTACGAACTTGGAGATTTAAACCAGGAGCATTCTGGGCAGCACATGAGCCTCCTGTATTAGTAGAACCTTTAGTGGATGGACAATACAAAAATATAGCATCTATAAATCCTTTTGTGCATCAAGAGACTGAAAACTTTGGTTTAGTTTTCCAACATTTTGCCTATGTAACAGCAGAACAATTAAGATTTAAAGAACAATACTATGGTTATAACGATGCCGTTTCCCAATGGAAAGCTTTGCAGGAGACAAATAAATTTCCTGCACTGTTACGAGAATATTTACCTTGGGTTAAAGATGAAACCCAGGTAGATATTGCACATGACTGTGGAATAGTACCAATTGCACAAAAAGAATTTGACAGTAATAGTTGGCAGTTTTTACAACCAGATCAAGTTCAGCAACAAGTTGCACAGATAAAAAAAACAGCACCAATAATTCTGGTTGACGCCGTATTCTTCCAACTCTACCAAACTGGTATAGCTCGTGTCTGGAAATCTTTACTAGAAGAATGGGTAAGTAACGGGTTTTCTAAACATATTAGTGTGCTTGACCGTGGTGGAACTGCTCCCCAAATTCCTGGTATTAGATATCGTAGCGTCCCACGTTATGACTACAACAATACTGATGCTGACCGAGAAATGGTACAGCAAATTTGCGATGAAGAAGGCGCGGATTTGTTTATCTCTTCTTACTATACAACGCCGACTACAACGCCTTCTGTATTTATGGCGTATGACATGATTCCAGAAGTCATGGGATGGGATATAAATAATCCCATGTGGAGAGAAAAGCATCAGGGTATTCAACATGCATCAGCCTACATAGCTATTTCAGAATATACAGCACATGACCTGGTAAGCTGTTTTAGTGATATACCTGTAGATTCTGTGACCGTAGCTCATTGTGGAGTTAAAAGCACTTTTTCGCTAGCTAAACCTGAAGAGGTTAATGCTTTTAAATTTAAATACGGGATTACAAAACCATACTTCATTTTAGTTGGTGGTGGAAGTGGTTATAAGAATAGTATTTTATTTTTCCAAGCTTTTTCACAGCTTGCCAGTAGCTACGGATTTGATATTGTCTGTACAGGAAGTGGTGGTGTATTAGCACCTGAGTTCAGAGCTTATACATCAGGTAGTATTGTTCATATGCTGCAACTCAATGATGAAGAGTTAGTAACAGCTTACTCTGGTGCTGTGGCACTAGTTTATCCTTCTAAATATGAAGGTTTTGGAATGCCTATTATTGAAGCAATGGCTTGTGGTTGTCCTGTAATTACTTGTCTTAATGCCTCAATTCCAGAAGTTGCCGGGGAAGCAGTAATATACGTAAGTGATGATGATGCTGATGAACTAGCAAATGCGCTTTGTGAGATGCAAAAGCCTGGTATTCGCAACTCATTAATAACTGCGGGTTTAGCACAAGCGAAAAAGTTTCCCTGGGCAAAAATGGCGCAGACTGTAAGTGCTGCCTTGATTGATGTTACTCTCCTATCTTTAAACCTCAAGGAGATTAATTTAATTATTTTCCCAGATTGGTCGCAACCAGAAGAGTTAATTGGTTTAGAATTACAAAGAGTGATGAAGGCGGTAGCAACTCATAATGATAGTCAAAAAACTACCCTACTTATTAACACGAATAATATAGCTTTTGAGGATGCTGAACTGTTTTTATCTAGCGTGGTTATGAATCTTTTGGTGGAAGAAGATTTAGATATTACTGAAGGTTTAGAAATTTCTCTAGTGGCAAACTTGGCTGATATTCAATGGGAAGCTTTACTATCTCGCATCCAGGCAAGAATTATTTTGGAATATGAAGATACAAACGCGGTGAGTCAAGTAAAAGCAGAAATTATCACATCTTACGATATAGAAGTTTTTAGCGAAGTACAAGCAGAACAGTTTTTTTTTGCTTGAGCAATAAATTATTCTGTGAGGGCAGATGGACAGAAGCGATCGCACAATATCAAAAACTCCTAAAAATCCAATCGGGTGATGCAGATATTTATTGGAACTTAAGCCATTGCTATAGACAGTCAAATCTGCTAAATGAATATTTTAGTACTCTTCAGCAAGGAATTAAACTTTACCCTAAAGATGAAAGACTACATTTTTCATTAATCATCGATTTACGGCAGAATGGACGTATTAAAGAAGCAATTTTATGTGCCGATAATGCTGCAAAATACTTCCCTGATAATTATACTTTTCAACTCCTCAAATATTTGACAGTTCCATCAATATATGATAACAAAGCGGAAATTAACTTTTTTCGCCAGCGCTACACTCAAGGGCTGCAAAATTTAATTCAGCATACATCTCTTAAAACTACAGAAGAACAAAATAGTGCCTTAGCAGGTATAGGTCGCCTCACAAACTTTTTTATATCATATCAAGCACAAAATGATATAGATTTGCAACGCCAATATGGAAACTTACTGCATGAAATTATGGCTGTTAACTATCCACAATGGTGTGTACCTCTATCAATGCCTAAACTTCAGCCTAATAACAAAATTCGTATTGGTTATGTTTCTTATTACTTGCATTCTTATAGTGGAACGCTTTGGTTAACAGGTTGGTTGCGTTACTGCGATCGCTCAAGCTTTGAAATATTTTGTTACTACATAGGAAATGAGCCAGATCCAATTACCCAACAGTTTCAAGAGTACAGTGATGTTTTTCACCATATTCCTGATAATTTCTCAGCAGCCTGTGAACAGATAATTGCTGATAAGCTGCACATTTTAGTTTTTCCTGAAATTGGGATGAATCCGCAAACTATGCAAATGGCAGGTCTGCGGCTTGCGCCTGTACAATGTGTCGCTTGGGGACATCCGGTGACAACTGGCTTACCCACAATTGATTACTTTTTATCTAGCAAGTTAATGGAACCAGAAAATGCCCAAGAGCATTATTCAGAAAAATTAATTCGCTTACCAAATATTGGCGTTTCTTACCCTAAACCATATATTCCGCCAGTCATCAAAACCCGCTCAGATTTTGGGTTAACAGATGATGCAGTCATATATTTATCCTGCCAAGCTCCTTTTAAATATTTACCGCAATATGATTTTATTTTTCCAGAAATTGCTCATCGCGCTCCGCAAGCTAAATTTGTGTTTCTGCGTGGTGGTTTACTTCAGCCGCGTCTCAAACGTGCTTTTGCTGCTATCGGCTTGAACAGCGAGGATTATTGTGTATTTCTGAGTATTCCAGAGCGACTGGACTATCTAATGATTAACTTACTTTCAGACGTTTATCTAGATACATTCACCTGGTCTGGTGGTAATACTACCTTAGAAGCGATCGCTTGTAATCTCCCCATTGTTACCTGTCCGGGAGAATTTATGCGGGGTCGTCACTCTGACAGCTTTCTAAAAATGTTAGGAGTGACAGATACCATTGCTAAAAATGAAGCAGAATACATCGAAATTGCTGTCAAATTAGGACTAGACCCAGCTTGGCGAGGCACTATTGCAGAAAGAATGAGCCAAAATCATGATCGTCTCTTTGATGATAAAGCTTGTGTTGTAGGTTTAGAAGCCTTCTATAAACAAGTTTGTAGTAAACACTTTAGTGCTTAAATTTGTAATTACAGGAGAAGAGGACTAAAGTCCTCACTACGAGCTTATTTTTTTTCAATATAGTTATGCCACATCTGTTGGTAAGCCTTCTCCATTTCACGGGTAAACTGCTTGCCATTCCACAGGGGTGCTGTTTGTCGAGATACTTTCAATTTCAAAGCCACCTGCTGGCGTAAAATCTCATCTTTCCCCAAGCGGACACCCCACTCAATATATTCTTCATCACTCCAGGCGATGCCTTCTGTAATTCCTGCATTCATCATCATGGTGTAGCTGTTACGCGCTGCAAACTGTTCACCAACTCGCGTCACCAAGGGGATACCCATCCACAATGTTTCTAAGGTTGTCGTCGCTCCGTTGTAAGGAAATGTATCTAATACAATATCAGCAATGCCTAAATTAGCACGATGAACTGACTCTGAATGAACTAGTGGTAAAAATCGTAACCGAGAACAATCTACACCTTCTTCTTCGGCAATTTGGTAAAAGAATCGTTTAATTATTTCCTCTTCAGCAAGTCCCTTAATCAAAAAGTAGCTGTTAGGTACTTGTTTGATAATTTGCATTTGCCACTTTGTCGTTTCTGGATGGCGTTTATATCCTCTTTGGGCGCTTAGATATACAACGGCATCTATAGGAATATCCAAGTCATCGCGGCGCAGAGTTGGTACACCTACTTCAAAACCATCTACTGCTATGTAAGCTTGAGGTAATCGCCAGATTTTTTCTGTATAGTAATTTTGTGCATCATCTGGCAGGACATAAGGATCTGCAATAAAGTAATCAATTGCAGGTATACCTGATGCATCCCACCCCAGCCAAGTAACTTGAATTGGGGCTGGCTTGAGTGCCATCACTTCACAAGTAATATCTAGAGTGACGCTATCAAGGTCAACTAAAATATCAATTTCATCTTGATATATCTGGTCAGCAATTTCTAGACCGTTCATACCTAATTGACGAGCTTTCCCTGCCTGACTTAGATACCATTCTTGGAGATAGTCATTTGCTAATGTGTAGTTAACAAAATAAGTGTGAATATCAAATTTATCTCGTTCATGATGTTGAAATAACCAGCGAGCTAGCCAACCAACAGAATGAGTCCTGAAAGCGTAAGATACATAACCAATTTTTAATTTTTTCGGATAGGGTGTTAAAGATTGATTATTAATAATTTGACGAGTATAGTTTTTTCCTTCTGATTGGGCAACATTTTTAATATAATTATTAAAAATTTCAGCTACCTTATTATGAATAGCTCTAAATTCAGCAGGAACATCTTTAATGTGAGGTATTGCAAAAGATGGCGCAAGTAACCGTAATATTCTTCCTTCTTCTAAAAGAATTGGTTGAGCTTCAATAAACTGTTTATATACAGTTTCTAATTCTTGGCAAGTTGTACATATTTCTTGCCAATATCCCCCTGCTGACATTAGACCCCTTAACAGTAAATGGAGTGCAAAAATTTTATCAGCCAAGCCTTCTGATAAGGAATAACACAACCTAGCTGTCTCTATGCCTTGAAAATAATTACGATCATCTTGATAAAAAGTCGCTAAGTGCCGCAAAATTTCTACATTATTTGGTTCCAATCGTAAATGCAATTTTAGTAAAGATGTTGCTAGTAAAGGTCGCCGTAAAGTATGGCCAATTTTCAGAGCAGCAGGAAGCAATGTAGAGAAGCATTGATGAGGATCAGAGAAATAAGGCAGACTAGCTTCTACTAAATTCAGATTGACTGGATGTAAAGGGATAGTATTTAAAAATTCTTTTAAAACTTTGATTAATAATTCGATATCTATTTCTAGATTTTCTTTGATCCTTAGGGCTTCAATTAATCCCCACTCATTCAAATCATCAATTTCGTCAAACTTTTGCAACTTTATATAAAGTATAAGAATTTGAAGCAAATTATTTATACAACTAGGATTAATTTCTCGCATATGCTGACGAATTAACCAAGCTAGAGAATATTCAGCCAGTGTTTCGCGCCTTTCTGCTTCTATTTGTAAAACTTGAAATAGTTCATTTGTCCAAATTTGGAACTGTTCTTCATCTGCCTCTGTCATTGGCAGCATCCAAGTCATTTGAGCTTCTGCTTCTTGCCCTTTTAATAGCAATAGTAGTCCTAATTTCCAATAATAGGAGATAGTATTTGGTTCTATCGCTATTGCTTGCTCGTATAAGTTTGCTGCTTGTAAATAGTTGTTTTTAAGTAAATATTGTTCAGCCTGATTTTGCCAATTATATATATCAGTAATCATTGTGATTTTTATTGAGAAAGGTATGGGCAATCTAATTGTGAATAAATCACAAAATTGAAATAAAGTGGATAGAAGAATCTACCCACTTGAAAAAATATGTAATTTAGCTGAATAAAAGTCGTGATGACAACTTAAGTTCTATATCAAGTGTTGTCGGTGAGTAATTTTAATCTACTAACTCACATATCTACTTAGATAAGCTGCTGAAGCTGGTGGGGCAAGAACTCACATTAGTCATAGAAACTACATCTGCGCCACTGTTAACTTTTGCTTTGTCGGCTTCACACAAAAGAGCTATAGTAGTAGCTTCACTAGTACCAGATTGAGTTACCACACCCACACCACCGACATAATTTTTGAGAGGCGCAGTACTGATTACTGTACTTGCTTGGTTAGTTGCTATGGTAGCACCAGCACCACCACCAGCAATTTGGTATACGTAATTTGTAGTTTGTGTTGCAATACCAAGACCTAAAGTACCAAAATCAGTTTGAGATGCAAAATAACTTTTTTCTAAGTAAAATGCTTGTTGGGCGCGGTTCATTGTACCTACGTAGGTTTTTGCTTCTGACTGCTTGGCTTTGTTGGCTTGGTTCAAGAAAGAAGGTAGAGCGATCGCAGATAAAATACCGATGATGATAATTACTACTAGTAATTCAATAAGTGTAAAACCCTCATCCCCTTTCTTTTTGTCGAGGATGTGTTGGAGAAATTTGGCTTTTAATTCGGTTTTCATAAGTGTTTTCCAGGGGGTAGGGAGTGGTTGGGTGTTCTAGATGTAACTTACCCAGTAGCGATCGCTTTCCTATCACCTTGAGAAAAAAAGTTTGGCGAGATGCAGCTACACAATCCTTACATTCTAAATGGCACAAACATTAATAAGCCTCTGGTGTTGACCAAGGGCTAGATTCTCGATTTCATTTGTGAGAGTGCTTTATTCAGGTCAGCGCGAACAAAAGACACATCAGGCGATCGCAGGTTTCTTTTTTCCGAGTCGTCCTTTTCTATACTCGGCAGGATAAAGTCGGCGCTAGAACCAGTTATATGTCCTAGCTTGCGCGACATTACCCAGTTATTCAAGAAGGTAATTAGACGAACGCCAATTTCCTCTGACCGCATATACCGTAGGCATTTTGCGACGCCGAATAGCCCGTCGCAGACATCGCTTACCATCTGGCGTAGCCAATCACAGTTTGTTATGCTATATTAAACGTAGTCGTTATGAGTTTATATATGGTCATGACTAATCCCACAGTAGAAAACTTGGTAATTATCGGTTCTGGCCCAGCAGGGTACACAGCAGCTATTTATGCCGGACGCGCTAACCTGAAACCCGTTGTATTTGAAGGTTTCCAAGCCGGGGGTTTGCCTGGTGGGCAACTAATGACAACGACGGAAGTTGAGAACTTTCCAGGGTTTCCCCAAGGGATTACCGGGCCGGAACTGATGGATCAGATGAAGGCGCAAGCAGAGCGCTGGGGGGCTGAACTATATACTGAAGATGTTATATCAGTTGACTTGAGTCAGCGTCCTTTTACAGTGCGATCGCAAGAAAGGGAAATTAAAACCAACAGCATTGTCATTGCTACCGGTGCAACAGCAAAGCGTTTAGGTTTACCCAACGAACATGAATTTTGGAGTCGGGGTATCTCCGCTTGTGCAATTTGCGATGGTGCAACACCAATTTTTCACGGCGCAGAATTGGCTGTAATTGGTGCTGGCGACTCGGCGGCGGAAGAGTCTATTTACCTCACCAAGTATGGTTCCAAGGTAAATATGTTGGTACGCACCGATAAAATGCGGGCTTCTAAAGCCATGCAAGATCGCGTCTTGAGCAACCCAAAAATCCAGGTGCATTGGAACACAGAAGCCGTGGATATCTTTGGTAACGGTCATATGGATGGGGTGAAAGTCCGCAATACCAAAACTGGTGAAGAGAGCAAACTGCACGCTAAGGGTTTATTCTACGCTGTTGGTCACAGTCCCAATACCTCTCTATTTAAAGGTCAGTTAGAACTGGATGAAATCGGTTACGTTGTCACTAAGCACGGTACAGTGGAAAGCAGTGTAGAAGGCGTTTTTGCCGCTGGTGATGTCCAAGATCATGAGTTTCGGCAAGCAATTACGGCTGCGGGTACTGGCTGTATGGCGGCGATGTTGGTAGAACGTTGGTTGTCATTTACTGGCTTGATTCAAGAATTCCATCAACAGGCAGAAACAGCAGATAATGAATTAGAGCATCAGCCAGCCAAAAAGACTGAAGCCGAGGAAGAAGCTGGATTTAATTTGAATGGGACGCGCCATGAAGGAGGTTATGCTTTACGGAAATTGTTCCATGAAAGCGATCGCTTAATTCTTGTTAAATACGTCTCTCCTGGTTGCGGCCCTTGTCATACCCTGAAGCCAATTTTAAATAAAGTGGTGGATGAATTTGACAGCAAAATTCACTTTGTAGAAATTGACATCGACAAAGACCGAGATATTGCTAAAAATGCTGGTGTTACAGGAACACCAACGGTTCAATTGTTCAAAAACAAAGAACTGGTGAAGGAAGTCAAAGGCGTGAAGCAAAAGAGCGAATACCGTCAGTTAATTGAAAGTAATCTGTAAGAAAATGGGGCATAAGGTATGGTAAATAGGGCATGGGGATGAGGGAGAAATAACCAATGCCCAATTCCCAATGCCCTATGCCCACTTTGATATGTAAAATAGTGAGCGTATCAAGCTTTAATCCAGGCGATCGCTCTATGTCCATTACAAAACGGCGACTACCAACATTTTTACAGTTTGGCAAAAGTCCGAATCTTTCCCAAAAACTCATGCTCATCGGGTTAGCCATTACCCTATTTTTCATCTTCTTAGCATTCTTCGCTCCCGTATTCCAGGCTTGGGGATGGCTGCAAAACCCTAAAGATTTTCTCTCTAATCCAATCCACGAGCCACCTTCAGCTAAACATTGGTTTGGTACTAGTCGCCTGGGTTATGATGTGTTCTCCCGGACAATGTTCGGCGCTCAAGCTGCTTTGCTGGTGGTGATTTTGGCAACAGCGTTGAGTATGATTATCGGTGTGCCTTTGGGGATGCTGAGTGGTTATCTCGGCGGTAAATTGGATAAAATGTTGTTGTTCATTATGGATAGCATCTACACTCTACCGGGACTACTGCTGTCTGTGACACTGGCGTTTGTGGTGGGGCGTGGGATATTAAATGCAGCGATCGCTATTAGCATTGCCTACATCCCCCAATATTACCGCGTTGTTCGCAACCACACCGTGAGCGTGAAAACTGAAGTCTTCATCGAAGCTGCTCAAGCAATGGGCGCTTCCACTTGGGTTGTGCTTTCTCGTTATCTATTTTTCAACGTCATTCAAAGCGTACCCGTCCTATTTACACTCAACGCTGCTGATGCGATTTTGGTGTTGGGCGGTTTGGGCTTTTTGGGGCTAGGACTTCCCGAAGAAGTGGCAGAATGGGGACATGATTTAAAACAAGCTCTAGAAGCTCTACCTACTGGCATTTGGTGGACTACGCTTTTCCCCGGTTTAACGATGACATGCATGGTGGTAGGGTTATCACTACTTGGTGAAGGGTTAAACGAATTTGTCAATCCTCGTTTACGGAGAGAAAATAGAATCCGAAACTAATCACTAGTCAATGGTCAGTGGTTGATAGCAAAAAACCATTGACAAATTACAAATAACAATAGAGAGATTTGTATGAAAGATAATCTAACGTTAATTGCTGCCGCTACTGGCGGGTTTATCCTTTCCGTTGCCCTTGCTGGTATTTTAAGAGGTGCGCCAATCACAGCTTGGCAAGAGCAATCGAGTGTTCGTAGTATGACTGTTGCTAATTTACGACTCGCACCCAACAGGACAGAAAATTTAGAATATTTTCGTGGCAAATCCTAAAACCCTGACCAATTGTCGATTTTGAACTCGATAATAGGTGATAACTGTTCACCAATTACCAATGCCCCATGCCCAATGACAAATGACAAATGACAAATGACAAAATTCAAGTAATTGGCATTGATGTGGGGGGAACGGCAATTAAGCTGGGGCGTTTTGCAGCTGATGGTACTTGTCTCTTATCTTTGACTGTGACATCTCCCCAGCCGACGACGCCGGAGGCGGTGCTGGCGGTGATCGTAGATGCGATCGCTCAAATTGATCCAGATAATCAAGCTGTTGCTATTGGTGTTGGGACTCCTGGCCCATCCGATGCCGCAGGACGCATTGCTAAAATCGCCATTAACTTACCTGGATGGGTCGATGTGCCTTTAGCAGACTGGTTAGAAGCTAAAATTGGCAAACCGACTGCGATCGCTAATGATGCTAATTGCGCTCTTTTGGGAGAAGCTTGGCTGGGAGCCGGTCGCCATTTTAAAAATCTGATTCTGTTAACTTTAGGTACTGGGGTTGGTGGCGCAATTATCCTTGATGGCAAACTATTTGTTGGACATCAAGGAGCCGGCGGGGAATTAGGTTTAATTTCATTAAATCCTGATGGCCCAATTTGTAATAGTGGCAATCAAGGCTCTTTGGAACAATATGCCTGTGCTACTGCAATTCGCCGCCGCACTCTCAAGGAACCCGCCGAATTGGGTTTTCTTGCCCAACAAGGAGATCCTGTAGCATTGACTTTTTGGCAAGAATATGGTAGAGATTTGGGAGTTGGTTTAACAAGTTTAATTTATGTACTAACACCGCAAGCGATCGTCATTGGTGGCGGTATAAGTGGCAGCTTTGAGTTTTTCTTACCAGCAGTGAAGGCAGAAATTGAGAAGCGAGTGCAGCCTTTATCACGGGTGGGTTTACAAATATTGCCAGCCGAGTTAGGTAATTTTGCAGGGATAGTAGGTGCAGCAAAATTGGCATGGCAACGCTATTCGGAATGTTAGATTATGGTTTAAACAATCCCAGCGAGAGACATCAGTCTTTACGAATTAGAAGAAAAATTTGGTTTACAACTTGCCACAGACATTAACTTCTTTTTTGTGAGGTATAGTAAAAAACAAGCATTCACGCAGTGTGCCGCAGGTATCGCTAAAAATTATATTTAGGTACAAGGCGATTTTATTTGCAAATACAATACTGGTTTACACAAAAATTCATCTTGATGAGATATCTCAAAAAGATTGCTACCAAGTCATTTGACAATTATTTCTGAAAATATCTGTAATCAGTCTTTTATACTTAGTATTAATTATATTAAGAAGTAAATTAAAGACAAGACTAAAGTATAAAATTTATCAAGCAGTTTGGGGTTTGATAAAGGAATTAAAGATATATAGAACCACAAAAATTATCCCAACTTCCAGCTATGCATTGACAACGCAGATGTAATATAATTTCTGCGTTGTCTTTCAACCAAAATTTACTGTTTCCTTTGATTCTTAAATTGATAACTTGGCGGATTAAACAATCAAAAAGCCCCACTGCCAATAGGTAGTTTTTTAATTATTGCTTTATCGTAGTTTAAACGCCCTTAAACGTGATTCAGAACTACACCAAGTACTCACTATATTGAAGCGCCTTGGAGAATTAATTGTACTTTTACCCACTGAGAAATAGGGATTGAGGCTTATCATCTACCTATACTTGCAACTCAAATCCAGGTAATATATCTTCTCCATAAAGAATCGCCGGCATTTGCATAACTTCTACAGCTTTTTCGAGTCGGTAAATTTCCACTTGCTTATCTTGAGGATTAATTAGCCAACCTAAACGCAAACCATTTTCTATGTATTCCTGCATTTTCGCTTGGATAGGTGCAAGCCGATCTGTCTCGGAACGCAGTTCAATTACAAAATCTGGTACAAGTGGCGGAAATTTTTTTCGTTGTTCTAGTGTTAAAGCTTCCCACCGTTCCAACTTTACCCAAGACGCATCAGGGGAACGTTTTGCACCATTTGGAAGTATGAAGATAGTTGAAGAACTAAAAACTTTGCCTAATTTAGCTTGACGATTCCAGATTTCTAAATCGGTAATTAGTCCAGCTTTTTGATTTCCGCTTTCTCCTCCTACTGGTGGCACAATTATTAATTCTCCGGCTGCATTCATTTCTAAGCTTAAATCGCTATTAGCAATACACAATTGATAAAATTGCTCATCGGTTAAATGAGCAATCGGTTCTAGATTAAGCACAACAGTATTCATTGAATCTTTCCTCGTGCCTTTATTGCTAACTTCGTTACCTTTAGTTAAAAGTTTAGCAAGAGTAAATTCCTCGTTCACACTAAGATAAAGAATATCCAGTTGCTTTTTTAACGTATTTTACGACTTTTTCATAAGATTCCGGATTACTCACAGGGTTGATGATGATGGGGATAGTGCCATCTGGCAACCAAAAAGTTATCCTGCCGTTTGGTTCATGACAAAAGGAACTGATGCAGTTGAGATTAATTACATATTCGTTTTTTTCGTAAATAATTTTTACCCAGTGGGCATGATCTAATTCCAACGCCGTCACACATTGTAAATAATCAAGAATCTTTTGATAATCTTCCAAGTTACTTTGCGGGTTAATCACTACTGGAATTGCACTATCGGGTAACCAAAAAGTAACCCTGCCATTAAGTTCATAACAAAAAGCATGGACACGCTCAAAATTCACTACATATTCTTTCCTCTCGTAAAGGATTCTCATCCAGTACGCCACAACATCTCCTTAAGTCCGAAATTTACGAATGATGCACCCTGTATGTCCAAGTCTATTGAAGCCTTAAGTTAATCTTGCTATGCACGAATTCAAAATTAAAAAAAATAATTATGAATTATGAATTTTTATGACACCTCTAATGGTGTTGGTTTACCAGATGTCGAGAGAGAAACAGCGATCGCTGCTTGAATAAACCCTTTAAACAAGGGATGAGGGGTACTAGGGCGCGATTGAAATTCTGGATGAAATTGGCAAGCAAGAAAGAATGGGTGCTTGGGTAATTCTATAATTTCAACTAAGCGTCCATCGGGAGAAGTACCACTGATCACATAGCCAGACTTTAATAACAGATCGCGGTAAGCATTATTGAACTCATATCGATGTCGATGTCGTTCATAAATTACATCTTCTTGATAAAGCTTAAAAGCCAGAGTATCAGGAACAACACGACAAGGATATAGTCCTAAGCGCATTGTACCCCCTAAATCCACTACTTCGTGCTGTTCTGGCAATAAATTAATTACCGGATCAGTTGTATAAGCGTCAAATTCGGCACTGTTGGCATCTGTTAATCCCCCTACATGCCTGGCCCATTCAATAACAGAACATTGCATTCCCAGGCACAAACCCAAAAAGGGAATTTGGCGATCGCGGGCATATTTAATGGCGGCAATTTTGCCATCCACTCCCCGAACACCGAAACCTCCTGGCACAACTATGCCATCGACACCCGCAAGATAATTTTCGGCTGGTTCAGTTTCCAAATCTTCTGAGTTCACCCAACGTAGGCGCACTTCACCATAGGTGGAAATTGCAGCATGGTTCAGTGCTTCCACTACAGATAGGTAGGCATCACTTAACTGCACATATTTACCAACGATGGCAATTTCTACCTCGTGCTTGGGACTATGTAACCGTTTTACCAGGGTTTGCCACTGCGTCAAATTTGGTTTACGTTGTTCCATTTGCAGCAACTTCAGCACTTGTTCTGCCATTCCTTCCCGTTCCAGATTCAGCGGTACTTCATAGATACTTTTAGCATCTTGGGAAGTGATGACGCATTCTTCGGGCACATCGCAAGATCCAGACAATTTCTGCTTTAATCCTTTGGGTAAGGGGCGATCGCTCCGACAAACTAAAATATCTGGTTGAATGCCAATGGATCTCAGTTCTTTAACTGAATGTTGTGTTGGCTTTGTTTTCATTTCACCCGCAGAAGCAATCCACGGCACCAGCGTTACGTGCATGTACAGCACATTTTGCCGTCCCACTTCTTTGCGGAACTGGCGAATTGCTTCTAAAAACGGCAGTGATTCAATGTCTCCCACCGTACCGCCGATTTCTGTAATCACTACAGAGGGATTTGTACTTTTAGCAACTCGCAGAATCCGATCTTTTATTTCATTGGTAATATGGGGAATCACCTGTACAGTACCGCCATTGTAGTCTCCACGCCGCTCTTTATTGATTACTGCCTGGTAAATCGAGCCAGTAGTAACACAATTCAATCGCGACATTGAGGTATCGGTAAAGCGTTCATAATGCCCCAAGTCCAAATCTGTCTCCGCACCATCCTGGGTAACGAATACTTCCCCATGCTGAAAGGGACTCATTGTGCCAGGATCGATATTGATATAAGGGTCAAGTTTGAGAATCGACACGGAATATTCGCGCGACTTGAGCAAACGCCCTAGACTTGCTGCTACAATGCCTTTACCAATACTGGAGACTACGCCTCCAGTTACAAAGATAAACTTAGTCATAGTCGTTTGAATTTCTAACAACTTCTAAAAATACATCCCGTCATTGTGCCACAGTTGTTGTGGTGTAGTTTTCTATGATTTTCCTGTGAAAAACCTCTTAGGATTAGTAATATTAGGCTGTATTCTCACATCCTCCGTAGCATTGGCCGAGCCATCTCTTATAGTCGTTTTTCCGCAAACAAACTACCAGACAAGTTCCCAAAAAATCTTTTTTCTGGGTACTGCACCACCAGATGGTCAGGTTTTGATCAATAGTAAGCCAATTACCCGCAGCAAGGCTGGTCATTTTTCCCCTAGTTTCCCCTTGCAGTTGGGGGAGAATCTTTTTACTGTGCGTCACGACAATCAAGAACTCCAGATTAAAGTGACAAGGCTTACCACTGTACCTGAGTTACCACAGGGGTTAGCCTTTGCTAAAGATTCCCTGACTCCTGTATCTGATATTGCCAGATTACCAGGAGAACTAATTTGTTTTAGCGCGATCGCACCCCCTAATGCCAATGTATCTGTCAACCTCGCTAATCAAACTATTACCCTTTCACCCCAACCTCAACAGGCACAACTACCAAGTAATTTGGCAGCTTTGACAGGGCAAAATCAGCCTCATGCCCAGTCTAGCGTAGGCAATTATAAAGGTTGCACCACAGTGGCAACAGCCGCCGATCTGGGACAACCTCAGTTTCAACTGACGCTCAATGGTAAGACGATAACTCAACCAGGATCTGGTAAAATTCAAATCCTCTCAAGAGCACAGTTGCCAGTCTCTGAGGTGATAGTAGATTCAGGCGTTGCTCGGACTGGCCCAAGTACCGATTATTCTCGACTCACACCACTGCCCAAAGGCACACGTGCAACAGTAACAGGTAGGGAAGGTGAATGGTTGCGCCTAGACTATGGCGCTTGGATTAATAGTCAGGAAACCCGCATTCTACCTGGTGCCATTCCGCCACAGACAATAATTCGCAGTGTCGGATACCGTCAACTCCCTGGGGCGACAGAGATAGTTTTCCCCTTGCAAGTTCCCGTACCTGTGAGCGTACAACAAAGTGAGCAAGCTCTCGCTCTCACTCTTTACAATACTACTGCCCAAACGGACATTATTCGTCTGGATGATGACCCCCTAATTTCTCGCCTAGATTGGCAACAGGAAGCTCCAGAGCAAGTAAAATACACCTTTAACCTCAAAAAAGCTCAACAGTGGGGATATAAGCTAAGGTACGACGGTACAACCCTGGTTTTGGCTTTGCGTCATCCGCCTAAAATTGGCAACACAAGACGAAAGCCTTTAGCTAATTTCAAGATTGTACTCGATCCAGGGCATGGTGGTAAAGAATCGGGTGCCAGTGGCCCAACTGGATATTTAGAAAAAGATGTCAATTTGGTGGTATCTAAGTTGCTGCGCGATGAGTTGGTCAAAGAAGGAGCAACGGTGGTGATGACGCGGGAGGATGATAAAGAGGTTTCCCTAGCAGAACGTCAGGCAATTATCAGTCAAGAAGAACCATGCATTGCTCTTTCTATACATCACAATTCACTACCCGATGATGGCGATGCCGAAAAAACCAAGGGATTTGCCGCTTTTTGGTATCAACCCCAAGCCCACAATCTTGCAATATTTTTACACAACTATGTAATCAAAAAACTCGGCAGACCTGACTATGGTGTGTTTTGGGATAACCTGGCGCTGACACGTCCAACGGCTGCACCATCAGTGTTGCTGGAATTGGGTTTTATGAGCAATCCTGATGAATTTGAGCAAATGGTGAACCCAGAGGAACAGAAAAAGATAGCTCAGGCGATCGCTCAAGGGATTACTGAGTGGTTTATGAGTGTTAGATAAATTTGGAGGTACAACTATTGTGCCCTCATTGTATTTGGTGGAGTGCGATGTCTGACGACAAGGCTAGCGCCAACGCTATTTTTTAGCTAGTTCCTGCTCAATGTTATGACAAATCTTTGTTCAAGCGAGACTTTAGCACAACCACCTGAAGATTTTGCTGCTAAGATCGCTGAAATAAAACAACGTGGCGATCACTCTCAATCTGTGATTCGACGAGGTTCTACAGGATAATTAAGAAAAGCCTGAAACAACCTATTTTTGTTACTGCACATTACGATTAATTTGTACAGTGCGTTAAGTTTTAGAAATCTTATATTTTGAAAGTGTATGTCTTTTAAAATAGGCAGCATAGTGGGAGCGATCGCTATTTTATTGAGTAATGGCAGTGCAATTGCCTAAGATGCATAAAGATATATCACTATTTTATAAGTAGGGGAGCAGAGGAGCAGAGGGGAAATAACCAATGCCCAATGCCCCTACCAAATGTACAGGTAGAAAATACTAAGGACAAAACAACGTGTCACGTGTATCTCGTCCTGTAATGGGATTAGTTCCTTTGGCAAGT
Organism: Nostoc sp.; assembly: GCF_036917275.1. GTDB lineage: Bacteria > Cyanobacteriota > Cyanobacteriia > Cyanobacteriales > Nostocaceae > Nostoc. The sequence goes on along the minus strand of NZ_JBALDF010000032.1, from coordinate 120,131 downwards.
TTGCACAACTTTTTTTGCTCATCGGAACGCAGCAGTGCATCAGTAAAATCTGCCCCGTCAATGATTGCACCATCAAATCTGGCGTTAGCAGCAAACGCGCCCTCCAACAATGCATTTGTCAAATTTGCTCTGACTAAACGAGCTGAGTCTAAAGTAGAATTTCTCAAATCAGATCCCTCCAAATTTGCAGACTCCAAATTTGCTGCGAAGAAACTGACACCGCGCAAATTAGCGTGGCTGAAGTTGCTCTGGCGGAGATTAGCTTTGGTGAAGCTGGAGTCTGTTAAATCACGTCCTGAGAAATCAGTATCGACCAAAATTTCTTTATTATATTCGAGTGCCAAAGCTGTTGGAGCAAAACCTACGGTTGCGCTGATGCCAACTATTCCCCACAGGAATAAGCTGAGTATGCTTGCCCAAATGTGATGGTCTGTTTTACGCTTCAACCCCAGTTTTGTTCTGGATGAGTCGAGTGTAGAACCCGCTGTGCGTAGGCGTAGCCCGCCGCAGGCATCGCTTAACCTAGAATTTATAGAATTCATGATATTTTTAGTCAATGGCTAACCTTCCTCCATTTCATTATCCAGATATTGGTCATTTAGGAGAAGACCTAGTAGCCCAATGGTTGCAATCTACAGGTTGGATAATTCTGCATCGCCGCTTTTCTAGCCGCTGGGGGGAAATCGATATTATCGCTGAATATGATAGAAAAGCAGAGGAAGCAGGGGAGCAGGGGAGCAGGGGAGAGGTAGGAAAGCTCAGGACTCAGCACTCAATATTGGCATTTGTTGAAGTCAAAACTCGCAGTTCAGGCAGTTGGGATGCAGGGGGAAGAAGTGCAATCACCCCCCAAAAGCAAGCAAAAATCTGGCGGACAGCTGGAATATTCTTAGCCCAGTATCCAGAAAAGGCAGATTATTCTTGCCGATTTGATGTTGCCATTGTTTACTGTCAAAAGATATCAAAAAATCTGACTGGGGTTACAGCAACTCAGGAAGCTCTAGCTACTTCATCAGCAGCCGGATATAAGTTTAAGCTGCAAGAATACATTCTGGCAGCTTTCGACTCTTCAATTGATAATGGTTAATTGGTAATGGATAAAATATCTTGATTACCAATGACCAATAATTTTGTCGTGGCGTTACAACCAAATAGGATCACGCCAAAGTTTCTGGACAGTAGCCCAAGCCCCGGACAAACTGTTGCCGGAAGGCTTCGATTTCGTCTCTCTCTGGACTACCATGAGAAACGATCGCTACTTGATAGCGACGCATCACGTCCACAGGGCACTGTCCCGCTTCCAAACTCCAAAGTGCCATTTGTACCCTCATTGGCGGCTCGTAGCTGATTCCTAATTCATTTAGAAAAGCCCGAAAGTCGCCATCTTCTTGAGGCGAGACTTGACCTTTGAATTTGATCCTAACCACCCAGCCATCAATTTGATGAATTACGGTGACGAAAGAAACTGGTGTCTGGGGTCTAGCGTGCAGGTGTTGAACGACCCTCAGGGTTAGACTGGCATTTGCCAGATAATACAAGTATTCCATGTTTGTTGGTGCTTGGGATCAAAGCCAATCCTACATATCTATTTTCGTCAATCAGTATCTGTTCCCGGTAGGGTAAAATCCCCCGTTTTTAGATGGGGAGGTTTACCCAATTTTTATGTTAAGTTTTCCGTGTTACTTAATAGTATCAATCTTATAGCCTAGCGAGAAAATTGAGCGAAGATGCCTTAAAGTTCCTTTAGAAGAAAAAGCTCAAACCAGCTTTTTTAAGAGAGTATAAATACTAAATAAACCAAAAACTAGTACAAGTCAATTTGAAAGACACCTCTAGCCCACAAGAAAAAGATTTGGAATTAGATTGCTCGGTAGCTGGCTATGACTACAAACTACCTCCAGAACTCATTGCCCAAAACCCAGTAGTTCCTAGAGATAGCTCACGGTTACTGGTGATTAACTCTTCCACCACAGCCACCGAAACAGCCTCCCTGCACCACATTTTTCATGATTTGCCTGCACTGCTACGCTCTGGTGATTTGTTGGTTATGAACGATACAAAAGTTATTCCAGCGCGGCTTTATGGCCATAAATCCACTGGTGCTAAAATCCAAGTGTTGCTGTTGGAAGAACGGCAGTATAACTGTTGGTTAGCTTTAGTTAAGCCAGGAAAAAGCTTCAAACAGGGAGCAAAGATTATTTTTGAAGCAAGGCAATTGGGGATTAGGGATTGGGAAGATTCCTACCCAGTCCCCAATCCCCAACTCACAGCTACGGTTCTAGAAACAGACGCAGCAACCGGGGGGCGTTTGTTGCAATTTGATGTGCCAGAGGGAAAGTCTTTGGTGGAACTGTTAGAAGTATTTGGTGAAGTACCACTACCACCGTACATCACTGCCTCCTCATCTGCTGACGATCAGTATCAGACAGTTTATGCCAAACAGCCAGGAGCGATCGCAGCTCCGACAGCAGGACTACATTTTACCCCAGAATTATTCCAAAAGTTGCGCGATCGCAAAATCAATCAAGCTTTTGTAACGCTGCACGTTGGTGTAGGCACATTTCGCCCCGTGGAAGTGGAGGACGTAACTACCCATCAGATGCATGAAGAATGGATTGAAGTCCCCATTGCCACAGTAGAGCAAATCCGCGCCACTAAAGCAGCTGGCGGTCGGATTATTGCTGTGGGAACAACAGCAGTACGAGCTTTAGAAGGGGCGGCTCAATCTGGGAATTTACAACCATTTTGTGGTAAAACAGACTTGTTTATTTATCCCGGCTACCAATGGCAGGTGGTTGATGGTCTGATTACCAATTTTCACCTGCCGCGTTCCAGTTTGCTGATGTTAGTGAGTGCGCTAATTGGCAGACAACGGTTATTGAATATATACAACGAAGCGATCGCTTCAGGGTATCGCTTTTATTCATTCGGCGATGCCATGCTAATTTTGCCGTCAGCCATAAGAGTCCTAAGTCAGACGTGAGGGCAATACAGTTCGCTGAAGTTTTAATCTGTCTACTGCGATTATTTGTAGGTTTTCTAGAAATGCTCCTGAGGTTTGAACTGTTATGAAAAGTTATAAACTTAGCAATTAATTTAAATAGCAGTAATGCCAATGCTTATTTTAACTTAGCGATCGCCTTGGAAAAGCAAGGTCAAAAAGTTTTTCTAGGTAAGAGAAACTGGAGTTTATTATCCCTGCAAACCGAAAGTCTCCATTTTAAATAAAAACACACATGGTAGCCTATCTGTATGTTTTTATTTAATTCGGCTTTGTCTTAACACTGCTTTTTTCATGAGTGCAACACTTTACCAGCAAATACAGGAATTTTATGATGCTTCCTCCGGGCTGTGGGAACAGATTTGGGGCGAACACATGCACCACGGCTATTACGGCGTCGATGGTACCCAGAAAAAAGACCGCCGTCAGGCTCAAATTGATTTAATCGAAGAACTGCTCAATTGGGCAGGGGTACAAGCAGCAGAAAATATCTTAGATGTGGGTTGTGGCATTGGCGGCAGTTCTTTATACCTTGCACAAAAGTTTAATGCTAAGGCTACAGGGATTACATTGAGTCCTGTGCAAGCCGCGAGAGCAACAGAACGCGCCTTAGAGGTTAATTTGAGTCTGAGAACACAGTTCCAAGTTGCAAATGCTCAAGCAATGCCCTTTGCTGACGATTCTTTTGACTTGGTTTGGTCGCTGGAAAGTGGTGAACATATGCCAGATAAAAAGAAGTTTCTCCAGGAATGCTACCGAGTATTAAAGCCTGGTGGCAAGTTAATTATGGTGACTTGGTGTCATCGACCAACTGATGAGTCTCCATTAACGGCGGATGAACAAAAACACTTGCAGGATATTTATCGGGTGTATTGTTTGCCTTATGTGATTTCTTTGCCAGAGTACGAAGCGATCGCCCATCAACTACCATTACATAATATCCGCACTGCTGATTGGTCAACCGCTGTCGCCCCCTTTTGGAATGTGGTGATTGATTCTGCATTCACTCCCCAAGCGCTTTGGGGCTTACTAAATGCTGGTTGGGCTACCATCCAAGGGGCATTATCACTGGGATTAATGCGTCGCGGTTATCAGCGTGGGTTAATTCGGTTTGGCTTGTTGTCCGGCAATAAGTAGGGGCGCACAGTTAGCTGTGCGCCCTTACACCGTGGTGTATCTACTTTTGCCCGCCCACTTACTTAGTAAGTTTAAAGTTACAGGTTTGATTAAATACCAAATAGGAGCTTTTCGTATTCAGCCAGCGCCCGTTTGAAAGTATATTTGCTTTCGTAGACTTGACGTGCTTTCTCTCCCATCAACTTAACTTTTATACTATCACTAGCTAATTCATTGATTAAATTGGCAAGGTGTTGAGGGTTATTAGGAGGGGTATTAATACCGCAACCAGAATTTGTTAATAATTGGTCAATGTATGAGTTTGCTGAGGAGATAGCAATAATTCCTCTTCCTGCTGCTAACATACCGTAGAGTTTAGAAGGAGCTACTATTGATTCTGCGCCTGGTATTAAGCTGACCAATGAAAGGTCACAAGCGGTAAGAGAGAGGTGTAGTATTTCTCTGGGCTGGTAAGGTAATAAGAGGATGTTTTTTAGTTTATTGGATTGAATTGCTTGCTTTAATACTTTTGTTTTAGCCCCATCACCAATAAACACAAACTGAATAGGAGCATTTTTAAGTATATTGGCTGCTTCAGCAATGGTTTCTATATCATGCAATCTACCCAGATTACCTGAGTATAAAACTGTAAAAACTTTGTTAAGGTTATACTGTTGAGCAAAATCATTTGCTTGTTTATCACAACTAAGAATATCTTCTACTGCCCAATTCTCAATTACTTGAATTTTTTCTTTTAACTCCGGATATTTGTTCTCCAAAAAACACTGCATGCAAGTACTGAGGACAATAATGTTCTCAGCATATTTGTAACTTAAATAAATTAATTTTTTGAAAAATATAAATAAAAAGCTATTTTGCTGAATAATGCCAGACATTACAGCAGATTCTGGGAAGATATCTTGGAGTAAAAAATGATATTTTCCACCACAAAAAATTTTAAAAATAGTGCCTAAAATCCCAGCATATGGTGGATTAGAAGCGATTAAAAGTGGCGTAGTGCGAGGTAGTAAAAATATTACATATTTTAAAGCATCTAAAAGAAAAAATATTGAACTAATAATTTTACTTAAAATGTTAGTGCTGGCTGCTATAGGAGAGAAGGCACGGTTGATTACGACTTGATTTAATAATTCAGAAGTAGTGTCTTTTGCCTGAGTCCCTGTGAATATATTTACCTGATAGCCTTTTTGGGAAAATCCTTTCGCTAAATCGGTCATTAGTTGAGCAGTAGCAGCATGGCTAGGGTAGAAGTATTGAGTGATAATTGTAATTTGTTCCATGTATTTATTGTGGAATCATCAAAGAGCTAATCCAGATTTTTTACGTCTCAGTTCTATGATTTTGACTACTATCATAAATTCATACATGGCATAGAGGAAACAGAAAATCAGAGCCGTTATTCCTTCTAAAAAACCTAATCTTAGAAAATACATCTGTATAAATCTGATAATGGGGCGTATAAACCAAAGTTTAGCTGCTAATAATCTAAGTTTTAGTTTGCGTTCAGTTCCTAGAGCAGATGCTTTTCCTGTTTCCAGAAATTCCACAACTTTTTGGGCATCCCAAGAAGAATAGCGATCGTGCCGTTCTAACCAATCTCCAAATCCTTTAGAATTAGCATAATGATCGTAAGGAATATTAATTCTGCCAACTTTAGCATCGGAAGCAAAGTGTTCCCAAACACCACCTATAAAAGTGACTTCTCCTAGTTTGAGTAAACGTGAATGCCAATTAGGATATCCTTGTGTAAGCTTGAGCCATTTACCCCAAAATAGATAACGCGCAGGCAGTTCATAAGCATTATATTGTTGATTACTGGCAGAACATACACGCTGAATTTCTATTGCTAAATTGGATGGAATAACCTCATCAGCATCTATAAATAGCACCCATTCACTCTTTAAATTACAACTTTGTAAAGCCCAGTTGCGCTGCTCAGAAATTTTGAACGGTAGAGATGGAGTATGGGTAAAAACTTTGGTTCCCAGTGATTCTGCCAATTGTATTGTTCCGTCAGTGCTGCCTGAGTCTACAACAATAATCTCTTGACACCACTGTAAAGAGTCTATACATCGGTTAAGATTGCGAACTTCATTTTTAGTAAGAATAGCTGCACTAATATCTGAATTCATAGGTAGTTATTCTCTTGTACAATAGAAGTAGCCAAGGTGTTTGTGATCTGCTCGCTTCACTATAAAACCCTGTAATTGTAAAATCTTCTCTAGTTCATCTGGATCACCTTTATCTGGATGATATTCTAATGCCATACTTTTAACAGCTTGAGTCCAAGATAAATCTCCTTGGAATAAATAGAATTCACCACCTTCAACGTCACATTTCAAAAAGTCACAAGTTCCTACAGTTTCTATATATTCATAAATATTAAATTCTTGTATTTTAGGATTGGATTTCAATAAGGATTGTGTCCAATCATCATAGAATCCACCAACTACGGCACATTTAACTACTAGACGATTTTCATATAAATTTTGTTTAACATTGTGTTTAATGATATTGACAAATTCTGATTGTGCTTCTACTGCATAAACTTGTGCTTGAGGCGCTTCGGCAAGTGCAAATATTGTAAATGCTCCACCATTTGCTCCTAAATCTAGTATATATTTTGCATCTTTTAATTTACGTATTTTAATGTAACATGAATGACCATATATTTCCCGTATAACTCCAAAATCAATATTAGTGAAATAAAGTTTTTTATGATTAAACGTTATACTAAATGATTCATTTAAACTTTTATCTAATACTCCTAGACTTTTGGTTTTTATTAAAATATTAAAATATTTTGTTATTCCTGATATCCAACGAATATATAAAGGTAAAGGTAAAAGTTTTTTAACTAGCAGTAGCTCATTAGAGAAACGATATAAATTATTAAGCACAATGGTTCTCTCTGATACGAATATAATAATTTGTTGTGTGAAGAGAAGTTTTATCAATGGATAAAATATTTTCTATCCATGCTCTTGATTTAAATTTTAGGGTTTGCATTTTGCTAGGAAATTCAATCAATTCCCCAATAGCCTCAGTCCACTCTGATGCGACTCTAGAACGCACCCACCCCATGCCACCTTCAGCTACCTCATCATGTAGTCCCACTTTGTCGGAAATTAAAACAGGACATCCACAGGCTAGAGACTCGACAACGACATTACCAAAATTTTCATGTCGGCTGGGCAAGATAAACAAATTAGCAGTAGAGTATATTGCTGGCAGTTTCTTAGGTTCGCATCTTTCTAGAAAGATAACTCTGTCTGATAGATTTGCTGCTTGAAACTGCTGCTGTAGTTTTGCTTTAGTACCATCGTCATCACCACCTACAAAAATCATCCGCCATTTGAGATGTCGTAACGGTGCTAAAGCCTGAGGTAATAAATCTAACCCTTTTTTATGGTGGAGACGACCTACATTCAAAAGGATAAAGTCATCTTCACTGAGGTTTTGAGATTTACGCCATGCTTTTGCTGCTTCTAAAGCAGGTTGCCAAAATTCAGTGTTTAAGCCATTGGGAACGATAAAAGATTTTCCTGGTAGTTTTAGCCAACGACACTCTTGTAATTCTTGCTTGCTAGTGTAGTGGATACCATCTGCATTTGTCACATTGAAGCGTTCTTGCCATAAGTAGTACAGTATTTTTTTAGCTGTTTTCTGCTGCCAGGAGTAAGGCCCAAGTGCACCTCTAGGGGAAACAATATAGGGAACACCTTGATTTTTGGCTGCTTTGCAAGCCGCTCCACTAGTACGCTGCCAAACACCTGTGATATGGATAATGTCAAATTCCTTGGCTCTTGCTGTTACTGCTTCCTCCATACCTGGGCAATGAATACCAATTCCTGGTTCTTGCTGAAAATATGTGACTTTGACTCCATTACGGATGACTGGCTGGTTGAGGGGCAATTCTGGTTGATTATTTAACCCAGCATTAGAAGTAAACACTTCTACTTGATGACCAAGGGCGGCTAATCCTTCACAAAGTTGGCTAACACTAAGTACGGGGCCACCGAACTGCCAAGCGGGGGCGTAAACGGGGATGTAGTGTAGAATCTTGAGTTGGTTTTGCATTATTACCTAGCTATGCTTTTGCAGATAAAACCCAAGGCTCGTCAGCGCCCAGTAACGACGAACTTGTTTTGTCGGGTCGCCAATTTTTAAATCATGTTCTACTCGGTCAGCATTTAGCTGAAAGCCGTGAGCTTGATTAAGGTGAGTAAAGGTTGCGTGTAAACAGTCTCGCAGAGGCCCGCTTAAATACATTGCATAATCTAAATCGAAGCCTGTTTTCTGACGGTTCAGAGCGTGCTGTAAGGTTGGCGGAATCTGACCAGATAAAAGAGGCTTTTTCTGTTTTTTAGTTGTTCGTTTCTCACTCCAAGGAATTTGCATTACTTTTTCCATATAGCGCCTACCTAAATAGGGTACGCGTAGTTCTTGCTGATTCGCCATTGTAGCCCAGTCGCTATCTCTTAGTAAGGTATTTCTCAGGTAGCCTTTAATTTCACCAAGAGAAATTAAAGTCTCCACATCAAGATTAAGTTTGTTGTCTGTTTCATCATCCCAATTTGCCACTGGATTGTAAAAATCTGGTGCTACAGTCCAAAAGTCAGATATTTGCTTAGGGGTAAAGAAACGCCGCGTTTCTATTAACGTTCTGGAAGGTGAATCTATTTGCTGGAATAAAAGATTTAATCTTTCTTGATAAATAGAATTCTTACGCCAGCCCTTGATATTTTCTATCCAAGGCAGAAGTAGAGACTTCATATCACCCAAACACTTTCCTAATTGATATAACTTTGCTATAGAAACAAAATGAGGATAGCCACCATGTAACTCATCTGCACCACAACCACTAAGAACAACGGTTATACCATGTTGTAATGAAGCTCTAGAAATAAGATAAGTATTTGTACCATCTGATGAGGGTTGATCCATTGCTGTAAAGCTATCAACTAACCAAGTACTTAGCGTTTTATGAGATAGATAAGCTACATGATGTTTTAGCTGGAGTTTTTGTGCAGTCATAGCTGCCAAATTGCTCTCATCTCTAGTAGAGTCTTGTAAATCGAAGGTAAAAGTAGAAAGATGACCTTGCATAACTGGAGCTAGCATACTAGCAAGCACTGTACTGTCTATCCCTGCTGACAAAAATAAACCCACAGGAACATCAGCAATGAGCTGCTCTTTGAGAGTATCTAGTAAAACTTCGGTATGACTTGTGTGAGATGTCGGTTCCCCTATGTGATTGCATACGTGTTGGGCTAAATTCCAATAACGAATAGGGGTAGATATAGTGGCTAAGTCTGTTTGCAAATCAATATAAGCATAATGAGCAGGGGGAAAAGCTTTAATCGCTTGTCGGATAGTCCGTGGCTCTTGGACGCTGCCAGATATTAAATACTCATAGATACTCTGTTCGTCCCAGTCTGTTGCTACTAATCCAGACGTAATTAATGCCCGTACTTCTGATGCTAAAGCAATGCCTCCGCCGCGAGTTTGAGCATAGTATAGTGGTTTAATTCCAATGTGATCCCGTGCTATTAAAAGGCGTTGTTGAATAGAGTCAAACAATAAAAAAGCAAACATACCGTCTAGGCGTTCTACTATTTGCTCACCCCAGACACGATAACCTAATAACAAAACTTCTGTATCACTATGAGAGGTAAACTCTATACCCTGTGCTTTCAATTCTTGGCGTAGTTCCAAGAAGTTATAAATTTCCCCGTTAAAAATAATCACATTACCCGTTTTTACATCTACCATAGGCTGATGCCCAGCAGGACTAAGGTCAAGAATTGCTAAACGAGTATGCAGTAGGTGAATGTGGTTTGCTCCTACATTTTTTTGCCATGTACCTTGGGAATCAGGACCTCGATGATGCAGAGCAGCTAATACATTTGATGAATTAAAGTCTTCTCTGCCTATGTAACCGCATATACCGCACATATGTTTAAGAATTTGATTGGTAGATTGAGCAATATAACTGTGATTTTGAGCAGAGTTATTGAGTGATTCTTGAATTGCAATTCAGAAAACTGTTCACACGCTAGATGCTTGCAATATTTCGTCGCAAATCTGGTGACACCTCCGCTCAAAATTTTCATAGGAAAAATACTCTAATCCTTGCGGTATTACTCCTTTGGGACGCTTTAATGCCTTTATAATTCCCGCCTTTACTTCTTCTGGATCATCAGGATTAACAAGAATGCCTAGTAAACCATTTCGTACTGCCTCACGACTGCCATCAACTTTACTCGCAACTACGGGAATACCGCAAGCCATTGCTTCTAAAAAAACAAAGCCAAATCCTTCTCCCTTACTCGGCATCACATAAACATCTGCTAGCCGATAGTGGTCGGCTTTTTTAGCTTCAGAAATAAATCCTGTGAAAATCACTTTTGCCTGAAGATTAAGCGATCGCACTTTCTCCTCTAATCTCTCTCTATCCGATCCTTCTCCCACTATTAAGTAAGATAAATTAGGAATTATTTCACTCAATTTAGGCAGCAACTCGATTACTTCATCAAACCCCTTATATCGTTCATAAGAGTCCAAGCGTCCCAATGTCATCAGAACTATCTTGTCCTTCAGTCCATATTGAGAAATAAGTTCAGAATTTTTGTCATCATGGCTATACTGGTCAAGAGCGATCGCATTTGGCAGTAAAAATTGTTGCACCTTGGGTATATTTGCCCAGGATTGAAAGCGATCCAATGTAATTTGGCTGATAGAGACAACATAATCTACTGCTGGAAGACAATAGTTAACTAGGCTGTTATGAGGCTTCCAGGCTTCGATGCCATAGATTTCTAGAAGAATAGGCGCTTTTGTCCACAGTTTGACTAGCCAGGCAAGTGGTAGCATATAAAGATGACCACAAACAATTAAATTGAATTTAGGGTAGGCTCTGATGGTATGAAAAATGGTACAGATGTAAGCCAACTTACCTTTTATTCCTGAAGTAATATATGTGAGTTTCTGAGGCAAAGTTTCAATGCGATCGACAACGTGCCTTGGAATAGCAACTACCTCATCACAATTTTTGGCACTACAGAGACAGTTAATAAAGTCTCGATTGTACTGTGAGATACCCCCGCGCCCTCCAAAGGCATCAGTTGTTAAGAATAATACTTTCATTCTTATTTGCTATTACAATTGAGGAATAGGGTATTTATTAATATAATCTGTCATCAAAATAATGCAAGCATAGACTAGTCCATAGGATAAATTTGAAGTTGAGTCACCACTAGTTAGGCAAGAAATAAAACTACTCATGTGTACTATAAAAAATGTATTTCTTAGTAACAGTTCTTCAGATGTTTTATATTTTACAAAGTAAATATGTTTAATAATAATTAAATTAAATCCTATCCATAAAAATAATCCTATCAAACCAGTTTGTGCAATGCGAAGTGAAAAAGTATTACCAAAGTTATATGGATTTTCTAACGTTCCAGACTTCAAGTGATACTCTGTAAAATCCATGCCTATGCCGTGTCCGAATAAGGGTGAATCAGCAAATGCTTCAAAGGCAGAAGTGAAGTGACTTTGCCTGACTTCTACAGACGCATATCCACCATTGGGGTTAGATGGATCGATAAGAGATTGAAACCATGATGCTAATACCATAAACCCTTCACTTCCTTGCAAAATCCAGAAAACTAGCATCCCAGATATAACTGCTATAATAAAAGTAAAAAATATTTGAAAACTTTTGGTTCTATTATATATAGAAACATTAAAAATCATTGATATGGAAAGTATTATAAGCGTGATTAAAAAGGATCTTGAAAGATTTAACATCATAACCACATAGCAAGAAAAAATTCCTGTGAAGGCTAAAACTTTTAAAAAACTTTTTTTCCTAGCTACTGTAAATAAGAAAAAACAAATAGCAAGAGAAAAATAAACAGGGATAAACTCAATAAAGAAAAATCTTTTGAATAAACTTTCAGAAATACTTATATTAGTAAAATCATCGTTTGTTGCTCCTGCTACAAAGTCGAAACTTCCATAAGGTAAAACGCCAAGTTGATTAAGTGAATAAAATATTAAAGCAACAGTACTAATTAAAATAATTCCCAAAAGAGAAGTTTCAAATATTTGTTTACTAAAATTACGAGAATAAGCGCTTACAGCTAATATAGCTAAAAAGCCTCTGCTAAAACGTATCAAGATACTAATATTTCCATTGATATTACTTAAGCAAACTATAGCGCCTATTACAAATATTCCTATAGTTGATAGAACTAGTAAGCCACTTAAATATGAAGGGCCTAATCCCCAGTTGCATTTCGCTATACTTCTAAAAATAACAAGCATCAGAAGGAAATCAGCCGCATTTAGATTAGAACCTAGAAGTGGGATGCTATAATTTCTTAAAATTGACCAATTAAATGATAAACCAATAACTAACAGCAAAAACCAGGTTATATTTTCAAATGACTGTTTTTTGATTTTCATTTTAAGTAATTTCTCCATTAGCTATAGCCCGTTATTTGTGTAGATACTGGTAAAATATAATTTAACATTGTGTATTAGCAGTTTATACTTAATGTTAATCTTGACTATAGGAATTCATTTGATTTTTGAAAACCTAAGCTGACTGAAAGGTTGTTGGATAAAACTTTGGTTTTCAGTATACCTAGCAAGACTTAAGTCGGATGCTTATAGCTTAAAGATGTAAATTTATAAAATAGTTTAATTAGCCTATAACGTACATCTATAGATAAATATTGCCATTGCCATACATATAGTCCTATCAAAATTATTCCTCCAACTATTGATGCAATTAACGGACTCAACCAATATAGTCCTACAGATATATAAGTCAACCCCACTATGACAACAGCAAAAAAAGCTGAAACAATTCTAGTAAAGAGTAAGTTACCACCCAGACTCCTCAGTTCTAGAATGGTGTAAATTGTTGCTATTATCCCTGAACCAATGATTTCACTACAGACTATTGCTATCCCCACAGCAACCAAGCCATATTTACCCAAAAAAAGGCTAGTTATGCCTAAAATAATTGCCGTTTGCACAACCGCAATTGTTGTTTGTGCTTTTATATGATTAATCCCCATTAGATAAATGCTTTGAGGATTACCAAAGTTTTTTAGCGAAATTGACCAAGCTAATATTAGGTAAAGCACCCAATTAAAGCTGATTTGACCTCTTGTCCAATGCAAATATATTGGCTCAATACATGGCAGTGTAATCACTAAGCCAAGATTAATTAATAGCCCCCCTGACCACCAAGCTGTAGAAATCATATCTGCTAATTTTTTATGTTCACCTTGAGTATGATAGCGGGTCATCTCAGGTATTAATGACATTGTAACAATTGCAGTTCCCGCTAAAAAAGTATTAGTAAGAGTTCGCATAGTACTAAGTGCAGGAATAAATGCTGCTCCAACTATGCCAGATACAAATAAAGTTAACCCATTATTTTGTAATTGCAATAAAAATCCTACACCTGTAAGAAAAAATGATTTAGAAACATTAGTAAATGCTATTTTCCAACTACCATTAGTCCAAAAGGGATAAAGGTTATGAAAAATTTGATATACTTCTCTAAAGAAAAATATGTATACAATTAAGGAAACCAAACTGCTAGCTATACAAGCTACCAGTAGTTTTCCTCCTAATATAGCAGTCAATAAAATACTAGTTACTTTAAAAAACTGTGTAATTATTCCCCAGGTGGCAAACCTAACATACATTCCAAGTGGTAAGTAAAGACGAGATAGAATACCCCCAACAGAACCAGTTAATATCCATGTAATTATTAAAACAATAAGTGCATCTCCAATTTCTTTATTTTCTGTTATTACTGAATTACTTCCAAAAATTTTTTCTATAAAACCAAAAGCTATTATTGCAATTAATATTATTAATTGCAAACAGCCTAATATTCCCGCCATCCAAATACTAGAAGCTAATGTCTGTTTTAATTTTTCTGTACCAGATCCAGTTATGTAAAACTTAGTTAACTCATTACCAACATAGTTTTGATGACCATTATCAATAGTTTGCAATAAACTTATAAATGCAGATATCGTTAGCCATAATCCATAGCTCTCGACACCCCAAAATTTAATGAGAATTGGGACAATTAAAACAGTCTGACCCAAATTGAAAGCAAATGAGAAAATATTAACAACAATGCCATTTAAGGCACGTCTTTCTACATTCATACATAAATACCTTGATGGGGTTAATTTCAAGGATTACTGATAAGAAAACATCAATATCCTGTATTATTTTTAGATTTAATAAATGTAACATCTTTAAAAATATAGTATTTTGCAATAAATTTGGGGATAACTTTAGTATGATTAGCGATATTTTAAATTTTCTCTAAACTCGACTTTATCCATTTGGCAAAGGATTACCAAAGGAGCGAGATCGTAACTTGAAATCCTGATTTATCAATACCTTTGAATTTTCGATGCCAGCCATAAATGAAGATATGGTAGGGCTTCAAATAAGTATGTCATACAAATGGAGTAAAATTATCAATTGTTCTTAGAATAAACTGACTACAGTCAAACATTAGTATATGAGCAGCAAAGCGCAATGTTTTTGAAAGTATTACAGGAAACTCTTACATAAATTAATATTTTAAATTTAATTAAGTTTAATGGCTTGCATTAAAATGTCGTGACTAAAAAGATTAGGTAGCCAACCGCAGACTAAACGATCCATTGCTTGCCTTGCCTTTTCACCCATTAGCCTGTTACGCAATCTACCCAAAGGAAAACTGCCACTGGCAAAGTGAGATTCTAAGCGAAGCTGAGATATAGGAGCAATAAGGTAACGAGGTGCGGTATGGAACGTATAGAAATGTAAGTGAGTTTTATCCATAATGCCACCATCAGTATATTCAAATTTGCCTAGCAATAACTTAGAACGTTCTCTCCAGTTAACAATATTTGGCAAGGCAATAATTACTTTGCCGCCTACTTTCAAATACGGCAATAATTTCTTGATTGTCGCAACCGGATCTACCAAATGTTCTAAAACGTGACATAAAAGTAAAACATCAAACTCCTGGTTTAAATTAAAAGTATCTCGCTCAACATCTGCATAAATGCAATGGCTTAGTTGTTGCGACGCTCTTTGGTATTCTGTCTGTGAACATGTGACCCCAGTAACCTGAGTAAAAGGATAAAGTTCATGAATTAACTTTCCATTACTCCCCACGCCGCAACCAATATCCAATATCTGGCGATCGCTCTCATCTAGTAACTTTAGAATAGAAGGATTACCTTGATTACTATATAGTGAGTCGCTATTTAGCGGTTTGTACATAGTCATAAAAATTCCATTAATTTGGTGGTAAAATGAAGCCTTTCTGTCTACGAGCAGCCCACCTCTGAGGTAAAGTTCTCAACATTGCCCAGAATGTTGTGCCAAAACCCGTGACTTGATTTATAGCCTTAAGAATAGTTAGAGCCTCTGACAAATATCCTCTAAGAGCAAGTTTGAAGGCAAACCACAGATGAAACTGCATAATGTGCGATGCCCAATTTGGTGCTGACTTAAGATTTATTACATGCGGACTGGCCAAGAGCATCTTTACCATTTCAGATCCTTCTAAGGAAGCGCTGAGATTCTTTCCATTGATAACTGATAGTTGCTCTTGATGAACTCTAATAACTGCTACGTTAACTCTAGAAATTAGAATTGGGCTACAACAAGCAACTCGATATATCCATTGCCAGTCTGCTGCATGTCGCCAGTCTGATCTAAAATCACCAACTTGTTCATAAAGACTCTTCCTAAAGAACATTGCAGTAATATTGCCATTGATACTGCCAAACTTAAGTAATAATGGCACGCTTTGTTCGGGTTGTAATATTTTTGTTTCCTTAGCTATATAATCATCATAAAAAATCTTGGCATCAGGTAATCTTTCACCATCTGCATTAACTGAATATGTAGAAGATAAGATAAGATTGGCTTCAGAATATTTTTGAATAGCATTTATATTAGTTTCCAAACAATGAGGCAAGAAAAAATCATCAGTGCAAAGAATTGTTATATATTCACTATTGCAGCGTTTTATAGCTTGATTGAGATTAGCAAAAAGCCCTAAATTTTGGGTATTATAGTAAATCTTTACCTTAGATATTGCAGCATATTTTTCTAATAAAGCTTTTGTATCTTCAGAAGAATTATCATCTGTAATAATTAATTCCCAGTTTTGATAAGTTTGCTGTAAAACACTATCAATGGCTTTAGCTAAGTATTTATTACGATTGTATACGGGTAAAACAATTGATACTAAAGGCTCTATCATTTAGACCTCTATCTTTTTCCTAATAGATTCTGGATTATGTAGAAATTTATAAGATTCGATAGCACGTTGGGCATAAGAACTCCAATCCAAACCTGTAGCTCGGAATGATAGTGCTGCTTCTCGTTTAGATAAAAGTAAATTTTTCTCCTGGGCTAGTGTTTGTAGGCAAGTAGCTATAGCTTGGCTATCCCTTACAGGTACTAAATATCCTGCTGGATACTCTTCTATACCCATCTCTAATTTGACTGGTTGCACACCAGACATCCTTAGTAAATCTTCGCCACCAGTGTTAGTTGTGCAAATTAACGGCAACCCACACGCAAGTGCCTGTGCCTGTACATAAGCCAGCCCTTCTTCAATACTTGCCATGACAAAAACACTACTATTACGGTAGTAGTCCACTAATTGCGGCTGTGGTACATGACCAATCAATTTAATTCGTTCATCTACTCCTGTTAATAAATGAGGGGTTTCTGCCGTAGCTCCACCAACCAAACATAACTCACTATTTGATATATCTGCTTCCATAAAAGCTTTAACTAAATAATGAATTCCCTTACGTACACTTAAAGAACCAGCATAGATAATACGAAATACATTATCCTGTTTTAATGCAGGTGAAAAGCTTTTGATATTTGTCCCAAAATGGTTAAGCACTAGGCGGTTTTCAGGAAATTTTTGGTTAAGAAAACTACCTTTCACAAATAAACTAGGTACTGCTACCTTATCTGCAAGTTCATATTCCCGTAGTTCTTGAGCCACAACATCTGGATGTGTTTCTGCCCAGTCTAAATTTAGTCGCTGATATTCCTCTCTCAATAATTGACATTGCACCTTCATGTGAGCAGAACTACGCTCCAATAGAAAAGGTATGCCATTCTGTTTCGCCCAAAGCAAAGCAGGCTCAGAAAAACTTGACCAGCCATGTACTAAAGTGCTGCCTTCTAGGTATCTACTTGCTGCTTTAGTAAATAGATTATGGAGTAAAGCTTGGGACTTCATCACCAATTTTTCTGCACCTATTTGGTAGATAGCTTTTCCTAATAAAAGAGTTAAAGGCAAGCTAACTACTTTATCATCAGGTATTCCCCATTTACGGGTTTTGTATTTAGGATAGTTGGTGATTAAACGATGTAAAATACCTGCATAATACAGTTCTCTTGCTAGGTCAAAAGCGTGCCATCTTCCGCCAACAACAATAGATATTTTCATACTTATATAAATGATTTTCTTCCAATTACAATAAGTGTTTGCGCCCAATGCTCCTTAATATCTTCAGAAATAGGAATATAAGGAATAGTAATATTGCTAATGATGAAGCACACCGGATAAATAATTTTAGAAATTACCAAAGAAGGGTGTGCTGCAAAGAATCCAAAGTAATTGTGAGGTACTGTATGAATACACTGTAGTGATAAATTTTCAAATTCTTCTTTGTGTAAACTACAGCTATAATCGATTTCAGGTATATTATAACCACCTAAACTTCGTTCTTTAACTAATTTTCTCATAAAATGTTGACCACACGGAACTACAGAAATAATCCAGCCGCCCGGTTTAGTTAAAGAATAAAGTTTATTCCAAATTTGCTGACGTTGTGATAATTTCATAAAATGCTCCACTACACCGAAATGAAAGCACATATTATAAGAATCACTACTTTCATAATCAAAAATATTAGCAACTTCGATACTTGCTTTAATAGGCTGAAACTTACCAACCTCTTCTAAATAATTCTTCGCTCTTGATGCTACGCTAGGAGAAATATCTATACCGTGAACTTCAAACCCATTGACAGCCAAACTAGCTAGATGAATTCCTCCTCCACACCCCAATTCAAACAACTGATCCGGCGGAGTAATTTTTGTAATTTTTAGTATAGTTTGCCAAACTCGACCAAGCTCCTTAATTTTATTTAAATTTTTTGTTGAATAGCAATGATGTTCATATCCTTCATGTTCTAATTCTTGTTTCCAAGTTTCACTTGCATCATAATAATTTGTGTTCATCATTAACTCCTCAGCTATATAGTTTTAATTTATAATCTTTTATAAAAACAAATACATACTGCTGGTTTCACGGGAAAATACATGGTTTTACCAAGCGGACTAGATTAGCACTAATTAAAAAATCATCTTCATATTTATTATTATATTTATTACATAATTCTCTGAAAATTTCAGAAAATTTATTTTTAAAGGTTAAAGAATTAGGGTCTAATTGAAGAATTAAATCTTTGATTTGGAAACCTTCTTCTCGAAAAGTTTTACAGTATTGTTGAGTACTGAAACGTGAAAATAAATCAAGTTCTACATAACGCCCTCCACTTTGAAAATCCTCATTATTTTGCAAAAATGAGAGAAAGTATTTCATATATTGTTCAGAATCTAGCAACAAATGGTTAAACGCATTTTGTAAACCACCGCGCCCGGAAAAATGATCACCGCCAGCACAAAACCATAGAGGTCCGTAGCTAGCATAGAGACTACCTCCTGGCTTCAAAACGCGAAATGATTCTTTGAGAACTGATTTTAAATCTTGACAGTGTTCAAAAACTGCATCTGATGCACATAAATCAATTGATTCATCTTTAATAAATGAATTATCTTCCAAAGGAGATTGATAAAACTCAATTTCAACATTTAATTTTTCTTTACAATAATGGATAATTTCACTCCAAGAATCTTTAAATTCAAATAAATCAGTTGCAATAATTTTTTTAGGACTTAATCTTGCCCAAGAAATGACATCCCAGCCAGTTCCAGTTCCTTGAATAAGGATAGTAGCTTCTCTAATTTTGCACAACCCTGAACCCCAAAAACGACGAGTTTCTAAAGGTATTCCACGTCCTGGAAGTACGAGAGATGGTTGAAGATTTTTTAGAGTCTGTGGAGATAAAAATTGACTAGCATATATAGAAAGTAAAGGACGACTAAAAAAATAAAATAAACGCTTAACTATAGTTGTCTGATGTAATTTATCTTGCTCTAACCAAGAGATATTATAGTAATTTTCCATAATGGCTACTCAGAACACAACTCTAATATAGTTTTTAATCTGCTTGTATATGTATTTGTATCTTTGATGATAATTTGCATACCAATCTTTCGCATCTGTTCTCTTTCAATAGGATTTTCTAATAACCATTTACACTTGTTAGCTAAATCTTCTGGTGAGCTAAAGAAACCATGATCAGGATATCCTGCTAAGATTTCTCTGTGTTCTTGAGTATCTTCGTAAATACCACATCCACCACAGGCAGCGATTTCAAATGTTCTCATAGTTGACTCATCTTTATTACGTTTTCTAACAATACCCAGAGTAAGTTTTGAGCAATAGGTTGCGAGACGAAATTTCTCGCTTAGGACTATTGGATTCACTGCCCAATTTTTTACAGGTATTCCCTCCCATAAGCCTCCATAAATTTTCAGCTTCCAGTTTTTCAAGGGTATGAGAGCACTTAGATAAACAAGTCTTTCATAGTCTCCAGTACCAATGAATGCAACATCAGCATCAAAGAACTCTTTCTGTTTGGAAGTTACTTCTTCTGGTGGGTAGTGTATATAAGGATCAAAGGCAAATGGCAAAAATTTTACGCAATTAACAGCATGTTGATTTAACTGTAGTAATATTTGTGACTTAGTGCTAGCAACTAAATCGTAACTTTTAAGATTTTCAATATATGTACGACTGTAATGATATCGGTTCCACGGATAGTCAGTCAAGTAATTAATAGTTTTAGCATTAACTACTTTACATATATTAAATACATCTTTACTAAGAGGAAATACTCCTACTACAAGCACTATATCTGGTTTCTGTTTTTGAATTAGATGTACAATTTTACGATTTAGCTGCATCCATTCAAGCGGACGTTTCCCTAAAACTTTAAAAATAAGCCTTCCCCATAATGATTTCATAGAGGGGGCATAACTAAGCCAATGGTTATCTACTGTCTCCACGCAGCAGTTAAGATTATTAGCTGCTCGAAGTAATATTTCCCCAATTTGTCCAGGACTTGAAGTATTACCAATAAGAAGTAGTTGTGTACTCACTTAGATGCCTCAATACAAAGGGATTCTTCCAGCCGATCTCGAACTTTATATAAATCTGGATTTATATCTTTGTTAAAATTCAATCTGTCAACCTTTGTAAATCCAATTTCTAATAGTAAATCTCTCAAACTCCAATAATCATAAATATAGTAATGATTTTGTCCTTTTCTACTATCAACTAAATATGCACCTGCTACCTCAAATAAAAAGCGATCATGAGCAACTTTTTCTGCCAAACCAACTGTATCTAAATAATGTTTTGCATGAAATAAAAGATCGGGAACAACAATTCTTAACTTTCCTTCTGAAGACAGTATCCTCTTACATTCTTTCAAAAGATAAATAGCTTTTTTAAGAGGTAAATGCTCTAAAAAATGAGATGAAAAAATTTCTTCAACAGACGAATCATGATACTTTTTTAGCTCCTTAAAAGCATCAGTTAAAATAACATCTTGAGGCCACTGTCGGTCTAATTTCTGCCGATCAATAATATGTAATAGATATAAAAAATTTTTTAGACCAGGAATTCTTTGCACAAAAATAGATGGAGAATTATCTATGTTAATAAATCCTTCTAAAATTTTAGTGCCACATCCTAGATTAATTCTCACTGGTGATTTGATTTTGTCCATAGTTCACTACAGTTGATATTTTATATTATTTAATAGATTCATTAATATGTGGTAAACTTGCCTGCGAAATACAAGTTTTGTTCAGCAAATTGTAAATTTTATGAGCCAGTTGATTAGGGTGAGGTAAATCTAACTTTTTTAATGAATAATCTTTTTTCTTATAATTATTAACATTTAAAATACATTTTGATAATTTTAAAGCATTTCTATGTGGAAATAATTCTCCATATTGGCGACTTTTAATTAAGTCTTTCCCTGAACCAACCCGATCACTTAAAATTACCTTTAATCCAAACTGGAGAGCTTCGTTGACGACTAATCCCCAGGTTTCTCCACTCTTAGATGGTAAAATCAAAGCGTCAGCTATTGCATAGTATTTACCTAACTCTGACTGATTCTTGAAGCCAAAAAAGATTGCTCTTGCTCCTAATTCCTCCTTGCTCAATTTCTCAAACTGACTACGCATTTCTCCTTCCCCAATTGCTAACAACCATAGATTGTTTTTTCCTGAAACAGGTAGCAAAGTAAAAGCCTTTGGAATTAACAACGGATCTTTTGGGGGAAAAATCTTTCCGCAATACATAAGTACGCGATCTGTCTTTGCAATCCCCAATTGATTTCGTAAAGTTTCCCTCTGTGGTAGCCAAAAGTCCACCTGTTTTTGAAAGAACTGTATATCAATGGCGTAGTGAGCTAATGTCATACGACTCTTATCTACTCCCATTCGCAAATAATGATTTATAGAATCTGTTCCAATAGGGAAAAAATGAGTAAATTGACGATAATAAAGAGACAAGGATAATTGACGTATTTTGTCCTTAATATAAGAACGCGATAATGCCTCATCTGTTGTTTCTGCTCTGAGCATTAATTTGTGTCCAGTTAGACATAGCAACAAAGTACTAACGGTAATAAAAGTAGGTGAATAAGCAAAAATCAGTACAGCATCAGGTTGATAGTGATTAATAGCAGTAAAAGCTTTAGCTGCTAATTTGATACCTCTCAAGCCTTTTAAATCTTCCAGCGAATTGTGAGATAAAAACTCGTGTTCAAAACCTGCTGTTGGCTGACAATCCCATTGGAAGACTACCCCAAAGTTAGGATCTT
This sequence comes from Nostoc sp., assembly GCF_036917275.1. Lineage (GTDB taxonomy): Bacteria > Cyanobacteriota > Cyanobacteriia > Cyanobacteriales > Nostocaceae > Nostoc. Next base: position 97,883 of record NZ_JBALDF010000032.1, on the reverse strand, counting down.
CCCTTGGTATTACACCATGATTACAACCAAAAAATACTTTTAATTGTAAATTTGGTTGCTGTGCTAACTCACGAAAGACAGGTGCAAAATATTGAACTGGATGAGTAAGGAGAATTGCCAGTTTTATTAACATTTTATTTACTTTATCCAGTATCTTTTAGGGGTTCTAAATTACTTTTATAAAAAATTAAGTAGTTTAGAAGTTAAAATCTGGTGTTTGTTGAACACCATTGATATATTTCAAAAAGTAAACAATAATTCTCTATGAATATTAAAATTCATGATTGAATTCCTAAATCATCCACATTAACTTCATATTGCGCCTATAACTTTACACAACCTAAATCTGGAACCACCTCAGAAAAAACACTGATTTGCCCAAATTATTAATTAGTTAAAGCAGTCTTAATCCAGTGATTCTACTTAAGTTAGACTTAATCTTATCCTTCTTCCTTGAATTATTCTCTCTAGTATTTGTATTGGAGTAGTAGTAGCTGTAGTCATTATGATCAGTAGTTACACAATTCACTACCATTCCCAACACAGTCACACGCGAATGTTCTAATAATCCCTTTGTAGTCTTAGCCGTATCAGAATTAACTACACCAGGACGTGTAACTAACAAGATTCCATCTGCCATTTTGCCTATAATCGAGGCATCTGCCAGAAGGCTTAAAGGCGGAGTGTCAATAATCACGCAGTCATAATCTTGGGCAGCTTGTTGCAGTAACCTATTCATCCGCTCTGAGTCTAGTAGTGCAACAGGATTGGGTGGTATGGTGCCAGAACTGAGCAATTCTAGATTTATCACCACTTCCTTGGCAGCTTCTGCTAACGTAGCCTGCCCCACTAAAACATTACTTAACCCCATTAAGTTAGATTGCTGCCACATTTCGTGTTGACGAGGGCGACGCATATCTGCATCAATCAATAGCACTCGCCGTCCCATCTGGGCAGTAGCAACTGCTAAGTTAGCTGCCACAAAAGACTTGCCCTCATTCATCACAGAGCTGCTAACCACAATCACGTTCAGTTCCTTATCAGAAAGGGTAAAACCCAGATTAGTCTGGAGCATTTCAAAGGCTGCATTAACCGATGAATAAGGGTTATTGAGTACCACTAATTCGGTTGTACTCTCACCACGAGCCAGTCTAGCTTTTTGCTCAAAAACCGGAATCGTACCCAACAAGGGATAATCTAATAACTCTTGGGCTTCTTCTGCTGTCTTCACAGACTTGTCTACAGCTTCTAGCAATAAAGCTGCTGCAATAGCTAAGAATAATCCTAAAAATCCCCCTAGTGCCAAATTCAAGCTAATACGAGGAGAAATTTTCTTCTTAGGAACTAAAGCCTCAGAAACAATCGTGGCGTTGCCTACATTTTGGTTCTCTACTAATTCAACTTCTTGCAATCTTTTCAGTATTTGCTCGTAGGTAATTTGTGCAACTTGTAGCTGTCGTTGTAGCTGTAGCTGTTGTTGTTCCAGTTTGGGTAGGCTTCTGAGACGTGCTTGATAAAGTACAAATTCCTTCATCAACACACCAACTTGATTCTGCAATCCTAACCGTTGTACTTCCACTTGCACCAAATTAGCAGTTAGAGTCTGCTTAAGTTCTCCTATTTGTAAATCTTGCTCTGGGATAGGCTGTGAACTACCCAGAGTTTGGGTCACTCTTCCTTCTAGCTGCTTTTTGAGAGCTTGTTCTTTACTTAACAAATTAGTAATGACTGGGTGTTCATCGGTAAATTGTGACCTATCCACTGCTAACTGGTCTTGAACCTTCTGATATTCTGATAGCACTTGTTGTACTGCTTTAGATTGACTCAAGTTGGTGAGTGCCATAGCGTGCCGTGTGTTCAATGCCAATTGATTTTGGAAAGCACCAGAACGGCTCTTAGCATCAACCAACTGTGCGCGTAGTTGGGTTATCTGACTGGATAAATCATTCAGCCTTTTGACTCCTTGTATAGCTTCTTCTTCTAGGGAAACAACCTCGTATTTTTCTTTAAACCGCCGCAGTCCTGCTTCTGCCTCTGTGACTTTTGTTTCGATTAAAGGTAATTGCTTACTTAAAAATTTCCGTGCTGCTGTGGCTTCGGAACGGTTAATCCGAAGATTATTTTCCAGATAAGCACTCATCAATGTATTGACGATAGCTGTGGCTTCTTGAGGATTAGCACTACGGTAAGAAAGTTGTAAAATATCCGTCCCTCGGATACTCTTGATTTTCAAGTTAGGCAAAAAATTATCTATTTCTAATGGTTGTCCCAGATTATCCTTAAGCTGCAACTTACCAATAGTTTTTTGACTTAGGGGGTAGGAGCGAATGATTTCGGCTTCGGTTTCCAAAGGGTTAGAGAGACTTGTCACTCCACTGAGTTGTCCCAGTTGTCCCAGCTGCTCACTTGCACCTGTAAGGGAAGAGACACCACTTTGCTTATTAAAAAGGAGTTTGCCCTCGGCTTCATAAATTGGTTTTTGACTAAAAGTAACCAACGCTGTGACTCCTAAGACCGACCCCATAATGGTTATTATCAGTAACCAACGTCTTTTTACAGTCAGCCAATAGTGTTGAAAATTAATCAGGTCTTGCTCGTTTTGATGAGAAGGCATAATTCACCTAATACTTTACATATGGAAACTGTTAAATAATTAGTTGGCTCATTTGTACTGATATAAAGCAGTTCTCGTTCGCATAAAGTACATTTTTTAACTTTACTCCTAACCGTCTCCTTGGCAAGGAGACGGAAGTGTTTGTGTCAGCAAATTGAGGGTGGCGTTCCAACTGTATTGCACCGAAGTGAGAACTGAATATACAACAAAGGAGTAGAACAGGAGAGGTGATATAAGTAGATGGGTAGTAAATAAATATAATATGGACTGTCATTGGGTTCGCATGGCGAACGCAATGACATATTTACATTTAATTATGCCTACCTACTTATCAACTGGTCTAATATTCTCTAAAATTGCTCCTTATTGATTGCAACTGGATCTGAATAATCCATAAAGATTTAGTTAAAGATTATCAAGGTTTTTTTGTGAAAAAACCTACGTATTTTTACGGTTTTTTATTGATTATACTACTTAATTTTTAATGTATAATTTACTATAAACACTGCTAATGTATTTACTCAAGGAATATTTTAGCGACGCTGAATAGCCCGCACTTCTCTATGAGACGCTCTTGCTAGTAAGATCTCCGTAGGGGTACGACATGGTTCATTAGTGTCAACTTAAGCTCAAATGGATGTTTCACAGGCATTTTACCCCCCTTAATCCCCCCTTATCAACGGGGGAAACAGGAAATCTAGTTCCCTCCCCAATCCATTAGACATATCCGCAAATGAGTATCAAAGCCTTGTACAGCAAGAGTCAAAACCTAATTTTCGGATAAGTCCATTGGGAGGGTTAGGGTGGGGTGACGCGGATCGTGATGGGAAGCCAGAGAACTGAATATCACGTCTTGACAAGGGTTTCACGTTAAGTTGACACGCATGGGCATGGTTCGACTACTTCGGCTGCGGCTCCATTGAGCGTTCGCGTAGCGTCTCGTAGAGAAGCCGAGATGCTCAATACAAGTGCGCTCACCAGCCGCTCAGTGACCACCGCCCCAAGTAAATCAATAAATATATAGTGATAAATGAATAACAAATTTCGTCATAAGCTTTTTGCAGCAAGGTTTAGCGGAATTGAATTATTATCTGATTTTATGTCTCTCCAGATGTACGGAGCTTTTTCAAAAATTAAGTACTACTTGTATATATATTCAAATATTTACGTAATTTCTACATGGTTGGATAGCTAAAATAAGGATTAAAAATAAAGGGCTAATAAAGATATGGTAAAACACACAAGATGACTTTTTTTATTAAGCTCACGAAACTTGGTTTTTTTAGTAAAGCTTGGCTTTTGTTTTCGATTGCTTATCATTTAGTTTACTGACGGCTTTGAAATATTTTTAACTATTAAAATCTCACATTAAAATTTCAGGGTAATTATTGCTTGCGTCCAATTTTGTTATATCTATGCTGTAATTTTTACTAAACTCCGCAAATGACTATTACTGTTGCTGTTGGCAAAAAAACCAAAAAGTTCTCTCAGACAGATAATCTCCTCTGTGTATTACTGTTATTAGGGGATATAGTGGGTTTATTGTTGAGTTTGTCTTTCTTTTTATGGTTACGATTGAATCAAAATTTGAATAGTTTTGACCCTTTAATTTATTTATTTTTTTTCCTAGTTCTCGTAGGGCTGTATTTAGCAGATACTTACCATCCAGATACCCAAATAGCAGGGTTACGCGCTCCATTCCGCATTTTGATTAGTAATGTTGCTGTCGGTAGCATTATTGCAGCTCTCATTTACTTTACTGGTGTTTGGGGGAAAGATTTGGTCTTGAAACGAGGAATTTTGCTCCCTAGCTTAGGCATATTTACCATCTGGGCTATAGGATCAAGAATATGGGCAGCCAAGTGGGTGCGATCGCAAGATCAACACAGCCGTTGGCTAATTTTGGGTGCAGGTAAAAAAGCCATTTTATTTAGCAAAACTTTTCTAGAACACAGTTCATTAGGGCGCTTGGTTGTTCTAGCAACAGCAGAGCCAAACACCAATGAATTAGCAAAAAGTAATCGAGTTTTTGTGGGGAGCCTCAATGACTTACCCCAATGGAGTCAACAACCTTGGTCAGGGGTAGTAGTAACAACCCCAATGGAATTATCTAGTGCAGAGATACAGCAGTTGATGCAGTTACGTTTATCTGGTGTCTCCATCTACGGAATTCCTGATATTTGTGAAACCTTGTGGCACAAACTTCCCTCATTTCTGCTTCAGGATAACTGGCTGGCTTTTGGTGCTGGTTTTAATTTAGCGGGTGACAGCATTAGTCAAAAGCTCAAGCGGTTATTGGACATTATTCTGGCATGGTCATTATTTCTGTTTTTATCTCCACTGATGTTGCTAGTAGTACTAGCAATTAAGTTAGATAGTCCAGGCCCAGTGTTATACACACAGATGAGGACTGGTTTGGAAGGAAAGCCCTTTAGAGTTTACAAATTTCGTTCCATGTATCAGGATGCTGAAAAACGGGGAGTGCAGTGGGCGAACGAACGAGATCCTCGGATTACTAGATTCGGACGCTGGTTACGCCTGACTAGAATCGATGAACTACCACAGATTTTAAACGTTCTCCGGGGAGAAATGAGCCTCATTGGCCCCCGTCCAGAACGGCCAGAATTTGATATCAAGCTGCGACAAGAAATTCCCTACTATGACTTACGTTATGTCATCAAACCCGGAATCACAGGCTGGGCGCAGGTAATGTATCCCTACGGCGCATCAGTAGAAGATGCTTACGAGAAATTAGCTTACGACCTCTACTACATCAAAAATTATTCCCTAGCTTTGGATTTAGCGATCATCTTCAAAACCATTCGGGTAGTATTACTGGGTAAAGGCAGATGAATAAAAAAGTCTTAGTTACTGGTGGAGCAGGATATATTGGCTCGCACGTGGTTTGTAAGTTGGGCGAAGCAGGTTACGATGTTGTGGTCTATGACAATTGTTCTACGGGTTCACCCCAAGCAGTATTGCATGGTGAGTTAATTATTGGTGATTTAAAAGATTTAGAATGTCTCTGTCAGGTATTTTGTCAGCATCAATTTACGGCAGTTTTACACTTTGCTGGCAGTCTGAACGTACCCGAATCTGTTTCTCGTCCCCTAGACTATTACGCTAACAATACTCGCAACACCCTGAATTTACTCCGTTGTTGCAGCAACATGGGTGTCAACCAAATTATCTTTTCCAGTACAGCAGCTGTCTATGGACAACCAGAAACGAGTCCTGTTACTGAATCTACACCAGCTGAACCTATTAACCCCTATGGGCGATCAAAACTTTCTTGTGAATGGTTGATTCGTGACTATGCAAAGGCTTCTGATTTACGTTACGTAATTTTACGATACTTTAATGTTGCTGGAGCAGAACCTGGTGGGCGATTGGGGCAGATGTCAAAAGGAGCATCTCATTTAATTAGAGTTACGTGTGATGCTGCACTCAAACGCAGACTAGGAGTAAAAATTTTTGGTACAGATTTTCCTACACCAGATGGAACGGCAATTAGAGACTACATTCATGTTGAAGACCTAGCAGCAGCACATTTAGATGCTTTAACCTATCTAGAGCAAGGTAACGAAAGCCAAATTATCAACTGTGGTTATGGACAAGGATACAGTGTCCGTCAAGTTATTGAACGGGTTAAGGTTATTTCTGGGGTAGATTTTCCGGTTATTGAAACAGAACGTCGCCCTGGTGATCCTGCTTGTGTGATCGCTGGTGCTGATAAAATCTCTAAATTACTGGGTTGGCAACCAAAATATAATGACTTAGATCAAATTGTGTACACTACCCTAGCTTGGGAAATGCACCAGAAAGATTTGATGGTGACATCCTCTACATACTGATTCGGAGTACTGAATCAGTGTCAGTAAACCAAAAAGTTTTTCCAGAAAGGCGATCGCTATTAAGCAAAAAAGAAGCACCAGATGTAATCTAGGAACATCTGGTTTGATGTTCTTAGTGATACATGATGAGTTAAAGTACTATATTAGTCCCTTTTATTAATTGTTAACGATTCGTTGTTGATATTCCTGTTCAGTGATCATATCGAGAGTGTTCTCTAGACGATCTACAAATACGATACCGTCGAGGTGATCGAACTCGTGTTGAAAAATCCGAGCAATAAAATCGGTTAATTCTTGCTTTTGTAAGTTGCCTTGAGAGTCAGTGTATTCCACTTCAATAGATTTATACCGAGGAACTAACCCCCTAATTCCTGGAACACTTAAACAACCTTCCCAATCTTTGATAACTTCAGTTGAATGAGCAATGATTTTGGGATTAATCATGGCAGTGGGTTGCATTTCCGGAGCGTTGGGATACCTGGCATTAGGACGGGAAGCCACAATAAATAAACGATAGGATTGTGCTACTTGAGGCGCAGCAATCCCTACGCCGTTAGCCTTGGCAACAGTGGTGATTAAGTCTTCAATTAATTTTTGAATATGCTCATCTTGAATATTCTCAACCCAAGCAGCTTTTTGGCGCAATGTTGGATTGCCTAATTGAATTATTGGCGCTAATTCAGTCATAATAAAAACTCTTTTTGGTAATGGGGTATTGGGCATTGGGCACTTGTACTGAGCATCTCGACAACTCTTAGAGACGCTACGCGAACGCTCGATAGAGCCGGCGTCGTAAAGCCTGCGGCATAGCTACGCTTAAGGCACAGCCTCTCTAAGAGTTGTATTGGGCATTAGTTATTCTCTCCCACTCAGCACTCCTTACTTCTAATATCATCCTTCACGTCTCACGGGCAAAGGAGCAGGTTGGATTCCTACTTGGACAATTTGCCCATTGCGTTCCACTTCTATTGGTAACTTAGTACCGATTTGGCTCTTTTCTACTAGCTTTTGTACTTCTTCAATTTTAGTAACAGGCTGGTTATTAATGCTTTTAATCACATCGCCAACTCGTAGTCCAGCCACAGATGCAGGCGATCGCGGCACAATCTCAACTAGCAAAACGCCGTCATCTGCTGTAATATTTAAGCGATCGCCTGCTAGATTTTTTATTCTTTCTTTATTTTCTGGTGTCAATGTTACCATCTGAACACCCAAATAAGGATGATCGACTTTGCCTTTAGCAATTAATTCTTGGGCAATTTTTTGCACGGTGTTGATGGGAATAGCAAATCCTAAGCCTTGAGCGCCTCGAATAATGGCTGTGTTCATCGCAATTACCTGGCCACGAGTATTTAGCAATGGCCCACCGGAATTACCAGGGTTAATCGCAGCATCCGTTTGGATGTAATCAACCCGCTTGTCGCTAGCACCGATGTCGCTACCAGAACGACCTGTAGCACTAATAATCCCAGAAGTAACGGTATTATTCAAGCCTAAGGGGTTACCAATGGCAATTACTGCTTCTCCTGGTTGCAAAGCATCAGAGTTACCCACAGATAGAGTTGGCAGATTATTCGCATCAATTTTGATCGTAGCTACATCCGTCACCGGGTCTTCACCCAAAACTTTACCATCAAAAGTCCGGCCATCTTTGAGTGTGACAGTCACTCTATCAGCACCATCTACCACATGGGAATTCGTTACAATTTGACCTGAGGAATTAATGATAAATCCAGAACCACTACCTCGCTCTACCCGTTGTCTAGGCTGTGGCGTTGCGTCTCCAAAAAACCGCCGGAATAATGGGTCGTTAAATTCGTCTGGTACACGAGAAGTGATTGTTCGGGAAGAATCAATGCGAACTACCGCAGGCCCCACCTGTTGCACTACTTTCACCACAAAATTAGGATCTCCAGACGAAGAGAAAATCGGTGGAGGGACAATTACTGGATTAGATTCTATTGTCTTTTGAGCTTGAGTTTCCCCTTGTTGAGTCTCAAAGGTCTTAGCAGGTAGAAGAGAGCAGCTCCCCAGTAACACCACTGCTACCCCAGATGAGAGCATCCCCAGAATATTATCTACCCCCCATCTGTGGGGCAAACGCCTGGGATGAATATTTTTGGGGGTTAAGTGATGGTTTCTTGTCTTCATGTGTCGTTGCTTCTCCGTGTCAGTCGCTGGGTGTTAGAATCTTGCCTACCGGGTATATCCCAAAATGATTACAACTTAAAAGCTTATTCTAGGTCTAGCGTGTCTCAATGCTAAATTGGTGCTTTATCTTCTATTGTGACGATTAGCAGCAAAGGTGGTGGATAATGGAAATTCCTATAGAAAGTCTGTGGAGTCAGGTACTAGAGCGCCTACAGCTTGAACTATCCCGACCCACCTTTGAAACTTGGATCAAAACTGCTAGTGCGGAGCGATTAGAAAATAATTGTTTGGTAATCCGTACTCCTAACCCATTTGCTCGTAATTGGTTACAGAAGTATTACATCAATACCATTGCTCATGTAGTACAAGATATTCTGGGTCATCCGGTGGGTATTTACATTACTGTTGCTCAAGGTGATGAAGTTTCTCATTTTAGTGAACGAGAGATTTCTTGGGAATCACCAAATCCTAACAGTATTTCTGAAGCTGTTCCTAATCATAACCAAAAAACTACTGAATTAAACTCAAAATATGTATTTTCGCGATTTGTAGTTGGTGCTAACAATCGGATGGCTCACGCTGCTTCTTTGGCAGTTGCAGAATCTCCAGGTAGGGAGTTTAATCCTTTATTTTTATGCGGTGGCGTAGGTTTAGGTAAAACTCATTTGATGCAGGCTATTGGTCATTATCGCTGGGAAATTTGTCCAGATTGTAAAATATTTTATGTTTCTACTGAGCAGTTTACTAATGATTTAATTACAGCGATTCGTAAAGATAGTATGCAAAGTTTTCGAGAACATTACCGAGCCGCTGATGTTTTATTAGTTGATGATATTCAGTTTCTGGAAGGAAAGGAATACACCCAAGAAGAATTTTTTTATACTTTTAATACTTTACATGAAGCTGGTAAACAAGTTGTGATTGCTTCCGATCGTCCTCCTAATCAGATTCCTAGTTTGCAAGAACGTCTTTGTTCTCGGTTTTCTATGGGGTTAATTGCAGATATCCAAAAGCCGGATTTAGAAACTAGAATGGCAATTTTGCAGAAAAAAGCCGAGGATGAAAATATTTGTCTTCCCCGCGACGTGATTGAATATATTGCTTCTAACTATACTTCTAATATTCGAGAATTAGAAGGAGCTTTAATTCGGGCGGTGGCTTATATTTCTATTTGGAGCTTACCGATGACGGTGGAAAATATCACACCAGTTTTAGAACCGCCTAACGAAAAAATGGCAGCTACCCCAGAAGCAATTTTAAAAGTTATAGCCGATAATTTTGAGATTTCAATAGACGACCTCAAAAGTAACTCACGGCGAAGAGAGATTAGCTGGGCGCGTCAAATAGGAATGTATCTAATGCGTCAACATACATCCCTAAGTTTGCCGAGAATTGGCGAGGAGTTTGGTGGTAAAGACCATACAACGGTAATCTATAGTTGCGATAAAATTACCCAACTCCATGAGAGCGATCGCACTTTAGCACAAACACTACGCCAACTGAGCGATCGCATCAATATGACTAGCCGTTCTCAAAAACCATCCTGAAGATGTATTTTAAGTTTTCCACAATCAGCGCTCCGCTCATTAGCGTTAACGGCTAAATAATTAGTTGAAAATATTAAGTAACGTATAAAAATTGATTAAATTTCACTTAGATTGTAGAAAAAATCTTACTTTTTGTGGAAAATTCTGTGGAAAACTTGATATTTTGCTAATAAAACTTAATTAAGTATAATTACCTTGTGGAAAATTACCTGAGTTTTTCCACAAGTTTTCCACAGATAGTCAGCTTGCCTAATATCAAAAAGAAACAGTAATAAATTAGACTTTTCAAACAACCTCTGAAGGTAAGTATATCTTTTGGCAATTTGACAATATATAGCAATCCTAAATTATTCATGAGAATTTTGTACCGCTATAAGCGTTCTGAGTATGCTGCACAAGGTATCCCTGAATACTGGATTGTTGATGCCCAGAAAGCCCGAATTACTCTGCTGACTCTGGTAGATGGACTGTATGAAGAAATTGTATTTCAGAAAACAGATATTATTAAGTCAGGGACTTTTCCAATCCTGGATGTGACCGCAGTTCAAGTATTAACGGCTGGACAAGTCTAAAATCCAATTATGCAACAATGCAATAATATGCACTGACTCTGAGAATTGATCGCGCAGAGCGTAAGAGAAATAAAGAAGGGAAAAGAGAAAAGCCAAGAGTGTAAAGGGATACTAAGTCATGAGGGGAGCCGCAACCACAATCCGAAAACCTATGCGGCTGCTTCTATAGTCACACGCGTCCCTGCCGCGATTCGCAGAACGGGAATACTTTGAAACATAGTACCACGAACCACCACGCAACACGCGATTATCATTATCACTCATCCAAGGGCTAGCGTCTGCTGGCGCGTAGATAGCATCTTCTCTTTTCTGTCTTTGGAAAGAAAAGGCTATTCATTAATTAGGGGGTAATTCCAAACTCATTTCACCCAACAACCCCTTGCGAAAATCTGTTAAAAGTTGCCTTGCAGCTCGCTCTATGTCACCTTTGTAACGATGCTCTGCCAAGGCGTGCAAATAAGTATCTCCGGTGTCTGATACCGAATCGAGTTGGTAGCGGGACTGTAATGGTTTTTTTGGTAACAAATCTGTGGCTACAGCTTCCAAATAGTTGAGTAAATCCACTAGGGCTGCTGCTACTAGCTGATTATCGTAAGATGCTTCACCGATATCATCACAAATAGCTAATTTCAAAGCTGCGTCTTGGTCTTCCAATCTTACAGGGATGACACCAGGAGCATCTAGCAATTCCAAATGTTCAGAAATTCGCACCCAGCGCAGTTGGCGAGTCACCCCAGGACGGGCTGCACTTTCCACTACTCGCTTTCCTAACAGACGGTTTATCAAAGCTGATTTACCGACATTGGGAAAACCAATCACCACAGCCCGCACTGGACGGGGTAACATGCCGCGATCGCTTCTTCTTTGATTAAGTTCTACCCCAGCGGCTTGCGCTGCCCGTGCCACTTCTGCTATACCTTTACCATGTTGAGCGTTAGTAAAATAAGGGACTTCTCCCTGACGTTTAAACCAATCTATCCACAGCGATCGCATTTGTGGCGTAATCATATCTACTCGGTTAAGTATCAACACCCGTTTTTTACCCTCCACCCACTCGCCTATTTGGGGATGGTGAGTCGCTAAGGGAATCCGGGCGTCTCGGACTTCAAAGACCACATCTACGCGCTTCAACTGTTCTTTGAGCTTCTTTTCAGCTTTCGCAATGTGACCTGGATACCATTGAATCAGGTTTAATCTATAGTTTTGAGTTATAGCCATAGTCAATTACCAAATAAATTATTATCACTTATCAATTATCATTCACTATGGCTTGATGTAAAATCAGACGGTTGCCATCAGGGTCATAAGCGTAAATTTCTCTGCCGTGGTCAGCAATGGAAATCTTTCCTGGTGGGGGATAGCCCAAAGCTGTTAAGTGAGCGATCGCATCTTCTAAGTTACTCACCTCTAAACATAAACTTATCTTACTTTTGGCGTAGACATAAAATGGCTTGTCGTTAGACATCGCTTCAAATTCCGATTCGTTTGTGTTCTTGGGTTTAAAAATACCTAATCGCATACCAACCAAATCAAACTCAGCATAGATATTCGGAATCAAAATAATTGGCTTTTGCTCCAGAAATCTAGTATAGAAATGCACTAACTCCTCACAATTAACCGATGCTATGGTGACAAATGCGTTAGTGTACTGGAAAACCATATAAACCTAAAGTTATTTGATTTTGAGATCACTTTTCTAAAGTTCTTACACTCAGGACTTGCGGTGGTGTCGAATCTGGTGGATAAATCACATCTACCTGTACTATCCGCTTAGTCGAAGGTGGAAGTACAAGCTGCACCAATGGTTCTAAGACCTGACCAGTTCTGTGCCATAAATGTACATAGCGCGTCTTTTGTTGACCTTGGTCATCAAAGTAGCGTAGCCGCACTGTACCACGGAAGAAAGGAAAATCTAGGGATGGTTTGCGAAAACGCACACCACCTTGAGATAATTTATCTTCCTTCAAAGGTGTTTCCAAAGTCACAGTCACGGTCTGGTTTTGGTTGGTATTGTTGCTTAAGGGTAAGGTGAGTTTATATTCCACCGCATAATTGCCATGTGCTTCGTATGCCGTATCTGGATAACGTACCAGGATTTTGGCCGTTTGAATTTGTTGAGTGCCCAATCGACCATTTCGCAATGTGTCTAAAGTATAGGAAATAGCTCTGCCAGGCTGGGGAATAGTTAGAATTGTGGTTTGGGGATTATCTACCAACTTTGCTTGCCACTGGGAACCACTAGACACACCAGCTACACGCCCATAAATCAGTACGCCACTAGTAGCATTTGGAGGACTAGGGGTTTTATCTCGCGGCCCGGCGAAGTTGCCGGTATTTAGTAAAGCTTGCCATTCTGCAAGAGTCGGTGGGCGTTCTGTATTATCAGAATTTTTCTTGGCAAACATTGCTAAACTTGCCGCATAAACTTGATCGTTACTATGCAGCCGTATAAAGGTAGAGCGACCATTCACCGGCTTTTCTAAATTTCGTACAGGAATCGGATGATTTAACAACATCCGGCTCTGTCCTGGGGGAATTATCAGCTTTGCGGGAAAATCTGCTTGTCGAACACCTCGGAGTACATCACCAACAGCGCGATCGCCTGGCCCAGAGTAAGCCTTACCATCATTATTTTCTATGTAGGGAGATAAGGTAACAAAAGGCGCATCTTGCATCAAATAACTTGCCGCTTGCAACACATCTAGTGTTACAGGTTTTTTACCAGGATTATACACAATTACGCCCAAATATAACGTTTGTAAATCCTTGGGAGTGTGGGAGTAATGGTGGGCGAATAAGTCAAAGCGTCCCTGAAACGGAAAATTAAGGTGTGCTGCTGGAACTTTTTTATTGTTTGTTGGAAAGGTAGAAAGTAAAATACCTTCAGTTTTAATCCATTCTGGGCTATTGCTGTTAAAAACGGGTATTTTATCCAACTCACCTGGTAAGGCTCGAACTTCTCCTGGTTGCACAATTTCTTGGGGTGCTGGCTTTGGTGAAGTTTGAGCGATCGCTGAATTATCTTTATCAGATGTGCATCCAAAGGTTTGAGTTATGCCAAATCCTAATAGAAGTATGAATAGAGGTGATGGTAATTTAGCTAGCATAAATTTGAGCATCAAGAAAGCTGTGGTGTCAAATATAACAAGTTATTACTACAACTTCCTGGAAGCGGATTTCGGAGAATGCGATGCCTACGGCGGGCGCAGCCATCGCTGTTAAATTTTAAGTGTAGTGGCAACTTCAGTATGCGGCTTTGATGTTCAAAGGGAGTGTCGATGGTTTAAGCGATCGCATGACCACAAGTGCGTAATACTTATAAAAATTTGAATTTGAGAACGTTTAGTGATTGTAGAAATCAAATCAAGATAAACACTCATCTATGCAAAAATTTGTTGTAAATTTAAAACAAAACCAGGGAGAACATCCTCACCAGATAAACTTGTAGGAGATTGTAAAACTTTCGGTGCAAGATTTGGACGATAAATTATTACTTGTTTATCTTTAGGATTAATTAACCAACCTAGTTGTAAGCCATTTCTTAAGTATTCCTCCATTTTCGCTTTAGTATCTTCCACATCATCAGTTTCAGAAACTAATTCCACTGCAAAATCAGGACACAAAGGGAGAAATTTCTTTCTTTGTTCTGGGGTAAGAGCATCCCATCTTTCTATTCTTACCCAAGAAGCATCAGGTGAACGAGTTGCCCCATTTGGCAGTTTAAACCCAGTAGAAGAATCAAAAGCTTTTCCCAAATTATTTTGATTACTCCAAAACCATATCTGACCTAATAAATCAAAATTACGGTTTCCCGTTTCTCCCCCAGTAGGTGACATGATAATTAATTCCCCTTCAGCAGTTAACTCTAGTCGTAATTCTTTATTCACAGCAACAATTTGTGCAAATTCCTCATCGGTAAATTGCAGATTAGGAGGTAATTGTAAGGTTAAAGCAGTCATAATTAATTGCGCTCCACTAAAATCCTAGTTGCGTCAAACTCATGTGCTAGTGCTCGGTTTGACTTAGCCTCTACCTCTAGTTGTAGCTGATCACGAATATATGCCCATCGCGCTTTTTCTGGCACAAAAAAAGTTTCTTGATAACTAATGGTGCTTTTAATGGTGTAAATCGCCCTTACTCTCCCTCTAATTTCCACCACTAACCCGCATACCCCTGCAATCGCTTTTCCCTCTCTTCCCAATCAGGCAAATAAGCAAACATAAAGCACTTAAACACCTTGCCGTGATTGGGAACGAGTAAATGCACAAGTTCGTGAACGATCGCAAACTCACCCAATTCTTTTGGTAAGTCTAGCAATTCAGTATTCAGCGTTAAGCGTCCTGTAGTTGAAATAGATGCCCACTTGCGCTTCATCGGACGCAGTTGAATTTGTTTAACTTGGACTTTAATCCGATCGCTCCATTCTCCCACAGCATCTTTAAGTGCTTGCGCGTCTTTCCATTTTCGATTGTCGCAGCTAGCAATCATGATTCGACTCGTTCGAGTTTCAGCAGGTTGTTGGTGACTTCAATGGTTTGCTCGACTGAGCTTGTAATAGGATAAATATTAGCGTAAAGTTCAGTTCTTAAATCAATTTCCTGACGCGCATCCCACCAGTAATCAGGGAAGTTGCCATAAATGGCGTTGATGGTTTCGGCTTGGTTGATATCTAGGCGATCAACTGCTTGCTTGATGACAGTGTAAATCGCAAAGGTGTTTTCATCAACCTTGAGTTGTTGCCGTAAAACTTCTGCCTCTATGCATTCATTGGCAATTTCATCTAGTTTAGCTAAAGCAACACCAGCCTCTATTTGGCGGTTTTCAAAGCTAGCGCGGACAATTTCGGCACGTTCGCCAATGGAAATCAAAAAAGGCGATCGCTGACTTTGCTGGTTTACTGCTTTCAACAATGCCTTACTCAAGTTTAGAACTTTTACTGTATCTGTTGTGCTATTTTGGCGAAATTGTTCTAATTGTTGGGCATTGAGTTCGTGGATTGTCCCTGGCATTTCTAACTCGCCAATTGTAACGTTGCGGCGGACTAGTTCTTTGGTTTTGGCGGTGAGTTCAATATCAATGTAGGGACTGGTATTGTAAGCAGCGCGGATTGTTCCGTAAAGCCTGGCGATCGCTTGATAATTTTCCATGAAGGGACGCAGGTCGGGGTCAGGAGACAAGATTTCGTAAATTGATTGGAGTTGGCGGACAAATTTAAAGAATTTCTCGCGCAAATCTTTGTCTGCAAAATAAGCCGCAGCGCGTTCTTTTGCTTTGTCGTCCCATCCCTTAGCTAGCGGTAAATACTCTGGTGCAGTATTTTCCATCATCGTTTGCAGGAGGTTTTTGATCACATCAACATTTTGGATGATGTCGTTAACTTCTCCCGATTCAAAGGCTAGGGCTTGCTCTAGTTTGTCGCCAAAGATACCGATAAAATCTAGAACAAAGCCGTAGGGCTTAACTAAACCTTCTGCGTCTTCGTATGGGCGATTCACACGGGCGATTCCCTGCAAGAGAACGTGGTCGCGCATCGGTTTATCGAGATACATACAGTAAAGTATTGGCGCATCAAACCCCGTCAGTAGTTTCTCGGTGACGATGAGAATTTTCGGCAAGGCTTTGCGGTAGTCTTCGTAAAGTTGGCGAATTTTGGTCACAGCATCAGCATCGCCACCGCAAAGAATTTCTAAATTTTGGGCATCTTCAGCAGAACAATAACCTGTAAAAGTTAGGGTTTTGTTGTCGTAGCTAAAATCTTTCGGGCGAGATTCGATAAAGTCGATGACTGCATTTGGTAAGGATATTCTGGCAGAAACGACGGATTTTTTAATAAAGGCTTTGCGGACTTCTTTCTCTTCGGCATCAGTCAGGTTGTACTCCCGCAGTCCTGCGGCTGTAGTCCGGGAATAAACAACGGTTGAATATTCGCTAGGGAGATATTTATCTAAGGCTTGTTTGTAAAGTCTACAAGCTTCCCGATCTACACCAACCATAAAGGCTTTAAAGCCCATTGGTTCAACGTAGTCCCGAAAGTGTGCGGCGACAAATTTCGCTACTTTATCTACTCTATCGCTGCTTTTGAGAAACTCTTTTAATTTAACTGCGCGATCGAGAATGCCATCAAGTTCCTCTATATCGTTAATGCCTTCTGCGGCTTGGAGTTGGAGAAATTCTTTTTCTAAAATTTCTTGGGGAACGCGAAACTCTGATTTCGCTAGGGCATAATTTAGCTTCAGGGTTGTGCCATCTCGTACCGAGTCGGCGGTTGAATACGAATCTAGGCTGTATTTGGGGTCAGTAGGTTCGCCGAAGGTTTGGAAGGTACTTTGTCCTTTAGCTGCTTTACTGACAGGTGTACCTGTGAAACCGATAAATGTGGCGTTGGGGAGGGCAGCCATTAAATATATGCCGAAATTACCGCCTGTGCTACGGTGTGCCTCATCGACTAAGACGGTAATCGTCGAACGCTTATTTTCTACCTTCATCTTGTCGAATTTGTGAATCATGGCGACGATTAGGCCGCGATAATCATCTTGGATGAGTTTTTCTAAGTCTGCTTTACTGGTTGCAACTTCATAACTTTTGATGCCATAAGCTTTGAGGTTTTTATCTAGTTGGTTTTCTAGTTCGTTGCGGTCAACAATCATGATTACGGTATTATCGCCGCTAATATTGCGGAGTTGGGCGGCAACTGTAATCATGGTGAGGGTTTTACCACTGCCTTGGGTATGCCAAACTAGTCCGCGTTTTTTATTCGGGTCTTGGATGCGTTGCAGGACTTTTTTGACTGCACGGGTTTGGTGTTGGCGTAAAATTACTTTGGTTAAGCCGTCATCGCGTTCGAGGAAAACAATGTAATATCTGAGAATCTCTAAAAAGCGTTGATGGTCGAAGAAGGTTTTGATTTTCTCTTCGTAGTCGCCTTCTTGGATAATCGAACCTAACCCCCCAGCCCCCTTCCCTACGAGGGAAGGGGGAGTAATATTGTTCCCCTCCCCTTGTAGGCTAACGTGTACAGACAAATCGGAGTTACTTTGAGATCCGGGTTTTACCCCCCTTAATCCCCCCTTAGAAAGAGGGGAAACAAGAAAATCTAGTTCCCTCCCCTTTCCAAGGGGAGGGTTAGGGTGGGGTAATTCGAGAACTTGTAGTGATTCGATAACTTGTGTGTACACCGTAGCCCCTTGCAGGGGAGAGGTCAGTTTCCATTCAAACAAGTTTTTGCGGTTGGTATTCCAGGTTAAGCCATACCAGAAATTCCACAACTCTGTGACTTCAAAAACTTGGGGAAAGGCTAGCAATTCTGGGGTTTGGTTGTGGTAGCGGCGAATTTGGTCAATGCCTAGTGCTAAACCATCAGTTTTCTTTTCTCCTTTGGTTTCAGCAATGGCAACGGGAATACCGTTAATCAGAAAAATAATATCGGCGCGGTTGGGAAATTTTACGCCTTTTTGCGACCATTCATCTGTGACTTGGAAGATGTTATTTTCCGGGTTGTTAAAGTCGATGAGGGTAATGTTTCTGTCGCGGTTTTCTTCGGCGACAAAAATAGATTGTTTGCCTTGCAACCAGTTTAAAGCTTCGCGGTTGCCTTCGATGATGCTGTCAATGTTTCGCAGGCGGCGAAGAATTTCATCTATATTGTTAGAGGTGACAACGCCAGGATTTAGTTTAATTAGTTGACTGCGAAGAACATCGGCAAAGTAGCGTTCTTTGAGCTTTTCCTCTCCCTTGCCTTCCCGCCGTTGTAATGCCTCTTTTGAAGTTAGGTATTCCCAGCCTATATCATAGGCATATTTCAGCATCGGTCTTTGCACGGCGGAAGCTTCGCTCATACGTAAGTCTCGGTTAAGGGTTGGGTAGAAATTTTACCTATCATCAGTTGTTCTAGCATGGCGTGGAATAGTTCGTCAGTAAAAGCGATTTCTTTTTCTAAGGCTTGAATTTTGCGATCGCATATTTGTAAAATTGTGACAATTTTATTTTGTTCGCTGATATCTGGTACAAGTGTAGGAAAAGCTTTAAGCTTTGTACTATTGATAGAAGCTAAATTTGTAGTTCTATGAGCTACGGATAAAAAATAAGCTTTTCCATAATCACTTTGAACCAAGTAAGCTAAATATTCAGGTAAAAGTATCTCTCGGTTAGTTCTAACAGCAAAAATGTGATTTTGATGAATACAGTTAGGAATCTGTCCCTCCCAAATAAACCCACGACCTAGTTTATCAGGATCTCCACCTTCCGTTAAAACCACATCATTCACTTGTAAGCTATATCGTTTTACTTCTGACTTTCGGATGCTAATTTCTTTTATTTCGGATAAATCTAAATAACCATCTTGAACATTAGCAACTCTTAAATAAGGTAAAATAACAGTCTCACTATCTGGGAATTTTCTTCCTTTTGCAGTTCCTGTCTGTATAGATGCACATTTTTCAAGTGGAACTGTTTTCCAATACTGAGGTACTTTTCCAAATCTTGTTTTTTGGAAAGAGTTATATTGGGGATTAGTGCCATAAGTAAAGAGATACTGCATCAATACAGCTTTGCGTTCTCGTTCCAGTTCTAACTCTCGCTGGCGGGTTTCTTTGGCTTTTTGGATGGTTCGCAAAGTGTGGGCGATCGTTTTTTGTTCAGGAAGTGGGGGAAGAGGAATTTTAATAGTAGCTATTTTTTGCGTTCCTATAAAACGCATAGTTGACTGAGAGGATTTGGACGCTATTTCTTCCTGACCACATCTAGAATGAAGTACATACATTAAAAATCTAGAATCCACTTCATCTAGTTTTGGCTTTATTAAAGCAACCTGAACAAATATACTAAAATTATCAGATGTCTCAATAATTGCAACGTTTCCTACTGTTCCAACTTTAGTTAATAAAATATCTTCTAATTCTGGCTTTACTTTTTTGCTAATTTTTAAATGTTCTTCTAAAGAAATATAAGAACAGTTTGCAAAACTTACTTTATTATCAAAAATGTCTTTACCTTTAATAAAAGGAATACCGTAATTTATATAAGTTGGAGTTTGGTGTACACCATCCCTGATAGACTCTCTAACCACATCCCCTAACTTAACAAATTTCCAATGAGGCGGTAATTGAGTTTCATTCATCTCTACCCCTCTCATATTCCATCTGCAATAATCAAATCCATCATTTCATTCTTATTCTTCCGATAAACCCGAAAATCACTATCTAGAGTTAACACACTACTACCATTAATCAACTCACTCATTCTTACCAAACACGCATCAGCTAAAGACATTGGCACATTCTGATACCGCTTCAACAACTCTCTAACCGTTCCTATTTCATCACTGAGACGAAAAGAGATTTGAATTATGCCAGTATCTAGTAAAGACATAACCGCATCCTATCCACCATAAAAATCTCGCAATAAAAAACACGCTTCACTAATTACTGCTTCACAAGTAAAGAAAAGATAAGCTAGATTAGCAACTTCTTTAGTAGCCCAACTGTGATATTGTTCTCGATTATTAATTAAAGCAACTAGGGAGCCAGTATCAATAATGATATTTTGCTTCACTACCTACCGTATCCTTCTAGATGCTTTTTATTAGTCGCCAAATCTCCGGGGCCTCCATCAACACATCCAATAAACTCCTTAGCCGCTTCTAAAAAGGAAACTTGTTTTTCGCAATCGCCAGAATCTCCACCAACGCAGCCAGCAAACTCTTTGGCTGCTTCATAGGCGGAAATAGGTTCTTTCTCTTCTTTATGTTCTACATCCTGCTTTTGCATCTCCTTAAACTGCAAAAACTGAATATAATCAATTACCTCATCCTGCTTCTCAGGAGATAACTTTCTAAATTCATCAATCACTACTTGTTCCTTATCAATTGCTTGAGTCATTGCTGTATCCTCAATAAAAATAAAAATGAGAAAACACTTGTAGCTGATTTAAATTTTAGCAACTTACACTCTACTACTCATTGCAGACAAACTTAAATACTCAAGAATCAGCAAGCGTAAATAGTCTAATATCCGCAAATAAGCCTTTGTTCCCTGATATTCTCCATTACTACCAAAGTAAATAACAATTCTACCAGACCTAACCCCCAACCCCTTCCCCACTAGCCTTGGGAAGTAAGCCTTATAGCCTCTCTCCTTGTAGGCTAGGGTATACACACAAGTATGACTAGCATAGGTTTCAATTCTAGTAGTTTCGTCGGGTGCGTTATGGACACGCCAAATCAACAAATGCGTACGCCGAATCAACAAATGCGTACGCCGAATCAACAAATGCGTACGCCGAATCAACAAATGCGTACGCCGAAATAACAAATGCGTACGCCGAAATAACAAATGCGTACGCCGAATCAACAAATGCGTACGCCGAATCAACAAATGCGTACGCCGAAATAACAAATGCGTACGCCGAATCAACAAATGCGTACGCCGAAATAACAAATGCGTACGCCGAATCAACAAATGCGAACCCCAAATCAACAAATGCGTACGCCGAAATAACAAATGCGTACGCCGAAATAACAAATGCGATCGCCTTAGAGGTTGTTTGAAAAGTGGTTGGCTGTGATTTTAGGCACTTGTTGATCCCCCCTAGCCCCCCTTTTAAGGGGGGAACCGGAATCAAAGTCCCCCTTTTTAAGGGGGATTTAGGGGGATCTAAAACGTTTTGCTACCAACAAAAAGACTTTTCAAACATCGTTTTATAGAACCCATTTGAGATCTATACAGGAGGGCAATCGAATTTGGCTGAACTACGAGCTAAGTTACAAATTTTATAGATCGATCGTCAGGATTTTTTTCTTGCTTTTTTTGTCGCTCAACACGACTGTATTGTAGGGTAATGTATCCGTTCCCAGCGGAATTGGCAGCTTAAAACTGGGGCTTTTATGATCGAGTTCGCCTAAATCAATGCTTTTCTTTATATCGCCATCTGTTGCAAGATTTGCGGTAAGTTCGCCTTTATAATCTTCAATTAAAAAGTCTTTAAAGAAAACGACTGCCCCACCCTCAGGATCTATACCAAGGATGACCGTACCGCTGAAAGTTGCGCCTTTTCGTTCTTCATCAACCGTTGCCACTGGGATTTCCGAGGGGTCTTGACCGGACTTATCTGCCATAAACTTTATCCTGGACGAATTCTCAACAATTGAAAATGATTTTACAAGAGCGCTATGGGCGATCGCAAAACTCTCAGGACGTATTTCTGCATTGGTCTTGCAAATGTATAGCCAAGTTACTTCTGGTTATACGCCTAATTGGAAGATTGATTCGGGATGATTCGGGGCCCAAAGCGATCGCGTTAGCGAAGCGAGGCGTTAGCCTAGCGTTGCTGCAAAGCAGATCGCATCGCAGAAACCTGATAGAGGCGAGACGTTGAGAAGTTTCCGGATAACTTGATCCGACCTTGCCTCGGCAGTAGAGTGCCCTTATCTGTGAACTGACAGGTTTATGGAGTCCAAGGATATATAATGAAAAACGCTATAAATTCAACTTTGCTAACACCTCAGCTAAATCTTTATCCGCCCATTCCCTGTCTTGTCTTGCTACCGCCAAATCTGTCAAAATATCTGCGATCGCCCGATGCACAACTTTATCGCTAACATCCACAAACTGCGACGGACTAAGATTATAATCCGCTTCCCTCAATTCTTCTAACTTAACAACTTTACTCAGCTTCTCTCGCGTTTCCCAATTGCGATAAACCTCACAAACCGCCTTAATCCCTTCTTGTGTCAAAATATTCTTCGGATCGCCCTTGACAAAATAATCAGCAGCATTAATCAGCAAAAACTCGCCTTTACGATTCAGAGGTTTCAGGCGATTTAACAAAATTACCACCCCTGGCGCAGTCGTGTTATAAAACAAATTTTCAGGTAGCAAAATCACCCCTTCAACTCTGTCTTTTTCCACAAATTCCTTACGGATGTCCCTTTCTTGATTTTTGTTCTGACTCCCGGAACCGCGAGACACCGCCCCTGTATCCAAAATAACCGCCGCCCGTCCGTTATCTTTCAACGATGCCCAAATATGCTGCACCCATCCCCAATCTGCTGAAGATTTGGAGGCAATTCCGTCTTTGAACCGTTCAAAAGAATCTTCTTCGTAAGCATCTGCGCCGTAGTTGTCCTGATTCCACATCGGATTAGCAACCACATAATCAAAGCGCATCACCTTCTTGTCAACCGTAAATTTAGGTTGTCTAAATGTATCGCCAATCGCAATTTGTGTATCAGTAAAATCCTGCAAAAACATATTCATTTTAGCGATTGCGAAAGTTGTCCAGTTCAACTCTTGCCCAAATAACCGAGGTGCTTTACTCTCTTCCCCTGGATGCTTGCGGTTGAACACCAGACGCGGCTTAGTCAACAACCTACCCGATCCACAAGTGGGATCATAAATCTTCGTGTAGGGTTCAGGGTCAATAATTTCCGCAATCAACCAACCCACCTCTGATGGTGTGAGAAACTCCCCCGCACTTAAACTTCCGCAGCAAATACTCATAGGCTTCCCCCAAAACATCCGCATTGGTATTCTTTAACCCCAAGCGATGCCGACTGATGACTTCAATCAAGTCCTTTAAACGATCATCATCTAAAACGCGCTGATTGCTTTGCTTCTCGTTATAATCTTTGAGCGTCAGCGTTCCCGATAACCCAGGATTGCGCTTTGCCACTTCCCGCATCGCCGTTGTCACAAACTCCCCTAAGCTATCTTTAGGATGAAAGCGAATCGCCTCCCAACGGTATTGGTGAGGGACATAGTAACGCACAATCGGCTGACGATTATTTTTAATTGCATCTTGATGATCTGCTTCAATGAAAGCACGGGCTAAGTCTCCACCCCCAAACTTCTCGGCGCACTTTTCATACTCATCATCAAAGACATCAGACAGCCGTTTGTAGAAAATTAGCGGCAGAATAAAATCTTTGAATTTTGGTGCATCCGTTGCACCGCGTATCTTACAAGCAGCATCCCACAGCCATTGTTCCATTGCCGGAATATCCAAGCGATCGCCAGCTTGCGCTAACTGTAGAAGTGGTAAATCAAGAGAACCGTTTTTTTCTACTGGCTTTTTACTGTTTTTCCTGGTTCCACGCGGCACTATACTTAACTCCTGCGTTAGCGAGCAAACCCATCGGTATCGCTTCTATCTTATTTAGAGGAATCCCTATTTTCGCAGTTTCTCGGCTAATTGTTGATAAACGATTTCTAACCACACAGGAATCACAATAGAACTTACGCAAAATTAAATACGCCGTAAGAACAACTAATAAATTGCCCCTACAGCGTATAGTTTTGTCTAAATTTTAAATTCAACGAGCGCGGAGGGATTTGAACCCCCGACCCACAGAACCGGAATCTGTTGCTCTATCCACTGAGCTACGCGCCCTTATTCTTAGATATTATAGCATCTCTGTGATAGAATTTGCAGCCTAGAGAAACTTGGTTTATGGGTTAAAGATAATTAGCTGGGTCTACTGGTGTACCATTCTGACGAACTTCAAAGTGGAGGTGGGGCCCAGTTGAGAAACCTGTGGAACCGACAGCAGCGATCGCTTGTCCGCGTTCAACTGCTTGTCCTTCGGTAACATATAACTCGCTGGTATGCCCGTACAGTGTAGTCATACCATTGCCGTGGTCGATAATTACCGCTCTACCATAACCACCATACCACCCAGCAAAAATCACTCTTCCCGAATCGGCTGCCCGAATTGTACTACCATAGTTAGCGGCAAAATCTAACCCAGCATGAAAGCGACGATAGCCAAGAATTGGGTGTATCCGCCAGCCGAAGGGACTGCTAGTAGGAGCGTCGCTAGGATATGCCATTACACCAGTTCCCCGAATGATCATGCTTGTCTGGCCGTTGGTTTTTGCTTGGGCTTCTTCTGCTGCTCTAGCTTCTGCTACCTTTTGTTGAATCAATACTTCCAGATTTTTGGATTCCCTTTCTAGCTGGTTTTGCGCCGCTTCCAAGGCTAGGCGATCGCTATTCAGGCGTTGAATCAATTCTGATTGTGATTGCGCCTGAGTTTGATAATCGGCTTTTTGTGCTAACAGTTGCTCACGAATCAAAGCAATTTCGTTTTTTTGCTGTTCTACGTCTGTTTTCTGTTTATTGATTGAGTTTGCTTGGGCGTTGAGTTTTACTAAAATTTTCTGGTCTGCCTGATACACTAACTTCAACTGATGACGGCGGCTGATAAAATCGCTGATATTTTCACTTTGGAGCAAAACTGCCCATCCTACAGATGCAGGCGATCGCTGGAGATAACGCAATCGTGCTACTGTTGCTATTTGCCGCTTCTCATAGTCACGTTCCGCTACAGCTAAATCAGCTTCTAACTGCTGGAGGCGTTGGGTGGCGAGTTGTAATCGTGATTCGCTCTCTTGAATGTAGCTATCTGTGGTTTGCAGATTTTGCTTTAAACCAGTCAGGTGTTTTTGAGCCTCTTGTTGGAGATTTGTTAAGCGATCGCGATCGTTAACCACACTCTGATGCTGCTGATTCGTTTGTTGCTGCTGTTGTCGCAAAGTATCAATAGACTCTGTGGACGTTGCGTGGGCTGGAATTAATGCCAAACAAATCCATAAAATGCAGCAAAATGCAATAGATAAACAGCTAAAAATCTGCTCTTTTCCGATAAATCGCGCTCTCATAGTGTGCAGCCAAACCAAAATGATGCTTACAAACCTATGAGGATTATTCCCAAAATCTGATTCACCTACTTCAACGCATTTAGGACTTACGCAAAAATTGCCAACTTCGCTTAATTTATCGAACCGCCAAGACGAGGCAGTGCGTTGGGCGGCTCTGCCGACTTGAAGCAACTGCCGTGCCAAGAGCGCCGAGAATTCGTAGAGTGTGCGTAAGTCCTAGCATTATTAAATTGATTTGCCAAGTTGTAACATAAGGATTCCAGCTATGTCAGTCCCTAAGCAGGTATATCAGCCGATGAGATGTATGAATGCACGTATAGCAATTCTCTTAATTACCTTGGTTTTTCCAGGTTTGGCAGTGGTGGGAGTCTCGTTATATTGGTTTAATCCGATTATGCAACACTGATTAAAGCTGAAAGGTATGTGCAAAACCTGGTAGAGGTGGGAAAAGTAAATGATAGACAGTTAGAGTTCGCCAATCATCGCACATACATTACATCGCATCAATGTGTTTGCCAATGGGACTTGGGGATTACTGGGAGGAGTAATTGCAGCGTTAGGCATACATGGATTAGTCACTATTAAAGAGAATTCCTAGTTATCTGATTATCAATATTCTCTTTAGATTTGCGGATCGGGCGATCGCCACTTGATGAATGCTTTGCTGCTATGGAACAGTAAATCAAAATATTCTTCGAGCGCTTGCAGCATGGCAAGTATTACCTGTGATTTTAGCTATGGCACTGAAGAGTTTAGTCAATCATGCATGGGAACTGTTCTGCAACAGTCAGGAAATGGTTTAGTTAAAAAACCAAGTGATTCCTCACTGTGCTAAATCAGGCTGTAGCAGTACCTCCTAATCGGCGTGGAAACGGAAGGCTACCTGTCAATGAACTGACTCAATACAGCATTTGATTAATTCGTAGCGAATTAAACTTGGCAATACCTTACAATGCCAATGCATCCCTCTGCAATGCCAATGCATCCCTCTGCAATGCCAATGCATCTCAATACAATGTTAATGCGTCCCTCTACAATGCCAATGCATCTCAATACAATGTTAATGCGTCCCTCTGCAATGCCAATGCATTTCAATACAATGCCAATGCGTCCCTCTGCAATGCCAATGCGTCCCCCTGCATTAAGAACGTTAGGCTTTGACGCAAAACTGTACTAATAAATTGAGCGACTACCGCGATTTACTCAAATAACGTCAGTCAGGAAAGTGAAAAGTTGCTAGGTGATAAGCACATCCAAGGTAAGCTGATGAGTAAAGTAGTGAACCTGTTGTTTAGTGAAACTCATAACTCAGCACTCAGGACTGATGCAGAACAAGCAAGAAAAAATTTCGCAAGTGGTAGTGACTGCTAATCAGATGCGCGATATTGAAGAGCGGATCTTTGCAGCAGGAATGCCTGTAGTCGCTTTGATGGAAAAGGTGGCGGGATTAATTGCCCGTCGCATCCAAGATATCTTCCCAAATCCCCTTAAAAAAGGAGATGTTCCTTCTCGTGTTGGAATTCTTGTCGGCCCCGGTCATAATGGCGGGGATGCTTTAGTAGTAGCGCGTGAATTACACTTTCGCGGGTATAAGATTTGGATTTATGCTCCTTTCTCTAAGCTTAAGGAATTAACTTCGCAGCACTTGCAGTATGCTCAGAGCTTGGGCATTCCAATTTATCAAACAATTGACCAACCGCCAGATTCTGATTTGTTGATTGATGGGTTGTTTGGGTATGGTTTAGAAAAAAACCTCACTGATCCCATTGCCTCTGCAATTAATCAGCTAAATGAATTGTCTGTGCCGATTTATAGCATCGATTTACCTTCAGGTTTACATACCGACACTGGCGTTGTATTGGGAACTGCGATTCGCGCCACTCACACTTTTTGCTTGGGTTTATGGAAACTATCTTTTTTCCAAGATCAAGCGCTGGAATATCTCGGCAAAGCTGAGTTAATCGATTTTGATATTCCTTTAGCTGATGTGGAAGCTGTTCTCAAAGATGCACCCAGGATTAAACGTATTACATCAGCAACGGCACTTGCTACTTTACCCCTACCCCGTCCAGCAGTCACTCACAAATATAAGGAAGGACATTTACTGTTAATTTGCGGTTCGCGGCGCTATGCAGGTGGAGCAATTTTAAGTGGTTTGGGTGCTAGGGCTAGCGGTGTGGGGATGCTTTCGATTGCCGTACCGGAATCGCTAAAATCTCTTTTGGTGTCACACTTGCCAGAAGCGTTAATTATCGGTTGTCCAGAAACGGAAACCGGAGCGATCGCCCACCTACAACTACCAGAAAAAACTGATCTAAGTTCCTTTAATGCGATCGCTTGTGGCCCCGGTTTAACACGAGATGCGACTCCAATTGTGGAAGAGGTCATAGAAAGCGATCGCCCTTTGCTTCTCGATGCCGATGGTTTAAATATCCTGGCACAAATGGGAGCGATCGCCACACTAAAAAAACGCCAAGCCATAACCGTACTCACACCCCACACTGGCGAATTTGAGCGATTGTTTCCTGATGTCCCCGATGCCAAACATGACAGAGTGAAAGCAGTACGGGAAGCAGCCGCGCAAAGTGAGGCGGTAGTGTTGTTGAAAGGGGCGAGAACTGCGATCGCCAACCCTCAAGGTGACGTTTGGATTGTTCCTGAAAGCACACCCGCCTTGGCGCGTGGCGGTAGCGGTGACGTGTTAACAGGGCTACTGGGTGGATTGTTGGCGCAAGCGACAACTAAACAGATTCCTGTAGAAGATATTGTAGCAACTGCCGCTTGGTGGCATTCACAAGCGGGTATAATAGCCGCCCAAGAGCGTACTGAATTGGGTGTAGATGCGTTTACATTGACACAATATTTGATAAAAGTTCTAAATAATTAAATGGCTTCTAACTATGACTCTAAAACTCCAGACCCAAAAATAAAAATTACAGGCAACCATTAGTAGTCTGCTAAGGTAACAATGCTTGGTCATATAGTCGGATCTAAGCGTTCCCTTTTTCTTTGTCTATCTATGCTTTGAAATGGCATTTTTTGACTCCGTAATCATATAACTAGGACTTACACACTGTACAAATTAGCCATAATATGTTTAACGGTATTTGTTGGTTTCGGGCGCTTCGCATAACCCTTATTGATTCGCTTATTTGGGTAAGCGTAGCCCGTCGTAGACATCGCTAGATGCTAAACATAGCTGAAACACTTAGACCTCTTGCAAAAGTCCCAAAATCAGGTATGTCATTCTGAGCAGAACGCAGTGGAGAGAAGAATCTCGCTAGATGTATCACTCCGCTCAATATGACAATTTAAGCATTTATGCAAGAGGTTTCTTAAATTGCGTATAGTACTTATGTACGATGCCTAAGTCCTAATAAAACATCCTGTTGGGTGATAAGGGTAACACTTTTATCTCACTACCGTCTTCAGTAACGACTTTTAATGGAAGTGAATCCTGATGCTCTCGTCTAGATAATTGAATATATTGACGACCTTTCTTTGTTGGCTTAACTACCATAAGATAGTGATTGCCTACCCACTTAATACTTATTACTCTGTACAACAAAACCCAGACTTCAGCTATCTCTCCAGTGTTAATTTTATGCCTTGATGATTCATCACATTGCCATACAAGATTATCGCTGGGTGTCCATAGACCCGCAAGATAATGATAATCAAAAAACGAACTACCACCATAAATTGTAAACGAATAAATATTATAGCTCAACCATCTTTCATAAGGCTCAGGGTTCTTAGTCAGATCATCATATCTTGCGCTCATATTCTCCCGCAGAAACTTCATTTGTTCTGCTTTAGTAGGACGCACCCATGTTTCGGTTGAGTTGCAAATTTTAAATGGTACTTCAATCGCTTTACTGCGATTAATGGACTGTGAGGCAGCAGGCTGTGAAAAAGTTATGCTGATAATAGTCTGAGCGCTTACAAATGCTCCTGTTAACAGGAACATGCTTACTAATTTAAGAAGTTTCATGATTTTGCTTGTTTATTGCTATGAACAGTATTTGTAAGGAAACCCCGTTTAAGGATAGCGGGGTATATGCGTGCCATCATTGTTGAGTTAGGAATGAGTGAAGTTAGCTTATGCATTAGACTCAGCCGCAACTCAGAAGCAAGAATAGACGAATTCTACAGCAATCAGCCGCCATGTGACCTCGAAATAGTCCACACTATCGAAGTTGAGGAAATAACCCTAGATTTTTTTATCAAGTTGAATTTCGTTTTCTAATTGGCCCAGAGGCATTAATGTTAGCTGTGACACAGCACGTTGCTGAGTTATATTTTGGCGGCGGCGATCAAGAAAGTGTTCCGTGATATATCCGTAACGCTTACCTCGGTAAAAACTGGATCTGGGAGTGTCATCGTTTCTCTGATATATCAGGGTAGAAGATGCAAAATCTTGAGCGATCGCAGAATCGTACACTTGTCGAATCAGATTAATTCCGGCGGAATTGTTTGGATCGAAATTGAAAGATGTATCATTAGACCGATAATCGATCATTTCTTGGATCACCAGGCCATTCGGTGCCCAAACGTCAAAACTTAACTCCTTGCCAAGGCACTTAGATGTAGAGAACAAATCGGGTTCTCCCGCTTGTAACTTGATGCTAGGCATGAGGAAAGCAATCAACTGATGATCATCTGACCATCGGATTACTGTCTCAACGTCTTGCCCTGGTAAAGCTACTGCTGGTAGATTAACACAAGCGCTAAGGGCGCTGATTAAGCCTACTAAAAAACTAAACTGAAACTTAGACACGTTGGTGTAGATCAGTTGAATAGGGGGCATTATTGACTTATGCTTATAAATTTCAACGCTATAACGTTGCTTACAATTAACAATATATAAAATTTAGTAAGATATGGATAAAGACATTGTGTCAGTACCTGAATCTAACTATTAAATAGTGGGTAGTGCATAACTTATCAGTTTTATTTAAAAGTAATCCGAAGCGTTGTTGTACATAAACTTATTCTCTAATACGTAAGTATCGACTCTCTTCATTTTGAGTATGACAATTCTCTAATTGGACTAGTTAGTACGAATTATTTGAAAAACATCATTACTTAAACTAGAAAAATTCATATCTCGCCATTTACCATATAACAGGGTTTTACCTCTAAAAATGTCGGTATTTGGTAGTTAGAACGACATTGAGTCCGGGGAGGAAGCAGCACCAAAAAGCGCGATGGCCTACCCGCCCGCTGGAAGCGATCGCTCTGCTCCAATCAGGGGTTCAGCCGGGATAGCTACAAAGTGGGGCACGTTGTAAAGTTTTGTAATGCAAAGAAAGTAAAATCCTTGATATAGGGTTGTTTCAATACCAAACTTTACTTGACTCCTCCAGTTAAAACATTCCCAAAAAAGCTCTTTTATGGGCAAGCTTGAGGTATTGAAAGCGGTGAAGAGTTGATTTTACCGGGCAAAATTTTGATTGCCCGATTATCATTTATGAGCAAGTTGGTAAATCAATAAAACACGCTCTGCAACATTTATTTACAACGTGTCCTGTTTTGCGCGTATCCCGCCTGAACTCCAATGACAGACTTGTAAAGCCAAAACACAGTAGAGTTGATTGATGTGTGAGCAGAGGCGGAGCCTTTAGGATGGCATTCCCAGTCGGAGACTGGGAACGAGGAGATTCAGTCATTGACTAAATACCAATGCTGTAGCGCCAGCCGTTGAATTTCACGCCAGGGAATATTATGTTTTCGAGCTAAGTCTGCACAATCTTCATATTCTGGCTGCACATTAACAATAACTTTTTCTGGTAATTCTCCCTTCCATGCTATTTTGACACGCACTTTGCCATATTCAATTTCCACTTGTTGAATTTCCCGTTGTAAAATGGCGCGTTGCTGAGTTGTTCGCCGAATGCCCAAAGTAGTGGTTTCGCGGAATATAACCGCTTCACAACTGAGTAAATTTTCTGGATGACAAATTACAGTCAGCAAAATCCCTGGACGGGACTTTTTCATGCCGATCGCTTGGGTAAAAACATCCACCGCACCAGCCGCAAACAACGCCTCAAACACATAGCTGATCGCTTGCGGATTTAAATCATCAATTTGGGTTTCTAGTACTGATATCGTTTCTAAATTTGAGCTAGTATCTTCAGAATCGCTGAAATTTTCTAAATTTGAGCTAGTATCTTCAGAATCACTAAAATTAGACTGTAAACTTACGCTTTCACCCAGCCAGAGGCGTAAAATATTGGGAATGGGTAGATTTATGGTTCCTGCTCCCAGTCCTATCTGCTTGATAGCGATCGCAGGTGGTGAACCAAAATCTCTTGCCAAAGTAGTAGCGATCGCGGCCCCTGTAGGTGTCACCAGTTCTCTGTCAATGCCATTGCTATAAACTGGACAACTCCGCATTTCCCACAGCTTTAATACCGCTGGTACTGGTACTGCCATCTGACCATGTGCAGCCCGAACAGTACCGCCACCAGTTGGGAACGCCGAGCAGTAAAGTAGGGGCCATCCTTCCTTATTGCTCTCAATCCCCAACCAATCCAACCCCAGGCAAGTACCTACAATATCGACGATCGCATCTACAGCACCCACCTCATGGAAATGAACTTTTTCAGGCGAAATGCCATGCACCGCGCCTTCAGCTACTGCTAGCTGTTGGAATACCGCCAAACTCCAAGCTTCTGCCCGTGGTGGCAACCCCGCTTTGATAATCATCTCCTCTATTTCTGGCAAGTGGCGTGTGTGATCGTGACTGTGTTCGTAGTCGTGGTGATGATCGTCTACTAAATCCACATAAACTTTAGTTGCCTGCTGACCATTCCGTTGGACAAATTCCGCTCTTAACTGATATTCCTGTTCAATACCCAACCCATTGAGTTTTTCAATTAAATACTCCACAGGAACACCCAAACTTACCAAAGCACCCAGGCACATATCACCAGAAATCCCTGTCGGACATTGAAGATAAGCAATTTTATTCATAATAAATTAGTCATTAGTCATTAGTTATTCTCCCCTATCCCCAATCCCCAATCCCTCTATGGCAAAAATTTTCCCAGTTCATCCGGATAATCCTCAAATTCGCCGAATAGAGGAAATAAAGTCGGCGCTTTCTAGTGGCGCAGTCATGCTTTACCCTACTGATACAGTCTATGCGATCGGTTGTGATTTGAATGCCAAGTCGGCGGTAGAACGAGTGCGGCAAATTAAACAGCTAGCAAATGATAAACCACTGACATTTTTATCTCCCTCGCTTTCAAATGTGGCAACTTATGCCTTCGTAAGTGACACAGCCTATCGGATTATGAAACGCCTGATTCCAGGGCCATACACGTTTTTGCTCCCAGCAACTAAATTAGTACCGCGATTGGTGCAAAGCCCCAAGCGAAAAAGTACTGGAATTAGAGTACCAAACCATACTGTGTGTTTGGAGTTGCTGGCAGCGTTGGGCAATCCGATTATTTCAACTTCAGCACATCTGCCAGCAGATGAAGCAGATAATGGGATGATTCGGATAGATCCAGAAACTGTTCAGTCGCGGGTAGAGCTATTTGACCGTTTAGACAAGTTGGTAGACATAATTGTAGACACTGGCGAAGAACCTACTTATGAAGTATCTACCATCTTGGATATGACCGGAGACGAAGCAGCAATTATACGGAGGGGTTTAGGTTGGGAAGCAGCGGCAGCATGGGTATAAGAATAAAACTTCACAGGTACACCTCTCCGTTTCGGAAATTGTGATAAAAGCGACTCCAGTTTTGAAATTGTCATATTTAAAGGCGATGTCTCCAATGGGCACAAATGCAATAACAGGATGGTGGTAACAGTCGGTACAGCAAGGGATTTGACAACTTTGATAAAATAACGGGTACTCATGTCCCCGCGTGAATGTGGCGGCTTGTGAAAAAACCGACACATTGCCATAACTGTAACTCTCTCGTATTTCCTATAGTTTTATATATGAGCTTTAGATGTAAGCATTACATGCGGCAAGTCTTAATGGATGAATGCCCAAAGATTCACAAGCCAAGGCTGGCCTTGATTGCTGTGTCTGCGTTGTAATTACGGTGCAATACTACTCCCTGGAAAAGTCATGAAAGCTAACGTCGTTAATCTACCAAACTCTACACCTATTTTTGATAATCACCTTTCGACCGAAGAATTTTCAGACAGCAGCAGTGGTAACTTGATTGAATTGCTGTGTCAGGAAATGCAAGCACAAGTGAAAGCAGCACCCAGATGCGTAGAAGCTTTAGCAAACCGCATAGCTATAGAAGTAGAACGCATTTGTGATAAAAGCTCCCGTATCCAAACATCTGGGCAAATCAAATCCTGGCAGATTACGTTGGGAAGGCATCGGATGCAAAAGTGCTTACGTTACTACCAACTAGGTTCCAAACAAGGGCGGGTGGAATTACATAGCAATTTGGGTGCTATGGTTTACCGCCATGTAACTATATCCGGCTCTGAGTTAGGCTTTGAGGCTCGTTACAGCATAATTGAAGATTTTTTACAAGCATTTTATATCGAAGCTATCAAAGCTTTCCGCAGAGAAAACGAACTACCTAATGATCATACGCCGCGTACTCAGCTGCAATTAGCTGAATATATGGCGTTTACAGAACAGTATGCCAAACGCCGGATCAATTTACCTGGTGGTGCAAATCAGCAATTGATTATCTTGCGGGCCCAAGGTTTTGCTCGTCGTCAGCCGCAAGAAACTACTGTGGATATTGAAATGGCGGTAGAGTCTGCTAAGGGTGAAGAAGCAGAATCTTACCAGCGTAACTCGGCGGTGCAACAGTTGCGATCGCAGATGATTGCCCAAACTAATTTTGATCCATCAGAAGAGTCAGAACGCGATCGCGTCATCACTGAATTGATGAAATACTTGGATTCTCAAGGACAATCTGACTGTATGAACTACCTCAGCTTAAAACTTCAAGACCTCTCAGCCCCAGAAATTGACCAAATTCTCGGTTTAACTAGCCGTCAGCGCGATTATCTCCAACAACGGTTTAAATACCATGTGGAAAAGTTTGCCAAGCAACATCATTGGCAATTGGTACATCAATGGTTAGGTGCAGGTTTAGAGCAAAAGTTGGGTTTATCTTCCCAGCAGTGGGAAATTTTTGTGAATCAACTCACTCAACAGCAACAGCAAATATTAGAGTTAAAAACTGCACGACATAACGACCAAGCGATCGCCAAAGCCATCAAATGCACCCCCAAACAGCTACAAAAGCGCTGGACTCAACTCTTAGAACTAGCATGGACTATCCGCAACGGTCATACT
The DNA here is from genome assembly GCF_036917275.1 of Nostoc sp. Taxonomy (GTDB): domain Bacteria; phylum Cyanobacteriota; class Cyanobacteriia; order Cyanobacteriales; family Nostocaceae; genus Nostoc. The sequence goes on along the minus strand of NZ_JBALDF010000032.1, from coordinate 63,196 downwards.
GAAGCCCAGACAGGCTAAAGCTAAGGTGAAATAACTAAAAGACATTATCAAACCTTATCACTGGCACGAGGAGCGCGAATTAGTTTACACACCAAGTACAACATTTCATTAATTCGTAGCGAATTCTCTGCGTACCTCTGCGCTTCCCTCCGCGCCCCTTTGCGTTTAAATTTCCCCCCTCAATTCCCCACGCTCCTACGCAAATAACTATTATCTAAATTACTAACTCGTTCCTGATCCAAATTATTAATACATTTGTATTTACTTAGTACAAAAATACCAATTTCTTCGGATTTTTTGCCTATTAATCCAACCTTGTTTAGTCAAAATCAAAAATTCATATTAAGCAACTGACCCTTTTTTACTACTTCTGTGAAATCCTATAATAAGCAGGACTTTTGGCAGAGGGATTGATGATGGCTCTGACTCAAGGCGGACGGGCAAATAAGTCTGGGAATATTTTAGAAGGAAATGTAGAAGCAATCTTAAATGGGCATAATTATTTTCAAGTAGGGAACTATGTCCCAAAAGAATTTATATTGAATGCTGCTTTATTACCAAAACGTTATGGAAAAGAAGTTTATATTGGAACTGGAATTTATCATACCGTTCTGAAGGTTGATTTTTATGTTGTTGGCTCACCTGCAATGCCGTCTGGTTTAATCTTCGAGTGCAAATGGCAAGAAAGCCCCGGTTCTGTTGATGAAAAATTTCCTTACTTGAACATGAATATCCAGAATTATTACCCTGCACCAACTATCGTGATTTTAGGCGGTGAAGGTATGCGAGAAGGCGCAAGCAAATGGCTAAAAGCACGAGTTAATGATAATCATAATTTATTAGCAGTTTATAGCTTAGACAGATTCATTGCTTGGGCAAATAAAAATCTTTAAAAGATGTAATTAATAGTTCAAAAATCATGCCTCTATTTTTTATGTTTGAGTTAATTGATCGGGCTGCTTTGATTCTGTAGGTTTCAAAATTGATATCAGTATAAATTTTACTAATAAATTCGCTATCAGAATTACATACCATAACTTTGACACCACGACTTGCTAACTCTGCACAAGTATCTCTTAAAAGTTCTTGGTCTTTTTTACTAAAACAATTTTGATTATAAGCAGTAAAATAGCTAGTCTCACTGATAGGATGATAAGGCGGGTCAAAAAATACAAAGTCATCACTGCTAGTCGCATGATTTAGGACTTCTGTAAAATCTGCTTGTTGAATTTTTGCATGAGAAAGTGCTATAGAAGCTACTCGCAGTAAATCTTCATGGCAAATATTCGGATTTTCATATCTGCCTAAAGGCACATTAAATTTGCCTTGTGAGTTGACTCGATAAAGACCATTAAAACAAGTCTTATTAAGATAAATTATTCGAGCAGCTTTCTCTATATCAGTACCACCAGAGTTTTTTCTGACATTATAGTAATAATCTTTATCATGTCTGATTTTATGCTCTTTCAATATAGAAATTAACTCATCAACATTATCTCTAACACAACAATAAGTGTTAATTAATTCGTCGTTGATATCAGTTAAAATCGCTGTACTTGGTCGAAGATAGAAAAAAACAGCACCACCACCTAAGAATGGCTCATAGTAATTTTTATAACTTTTAGGAAAATAATGAATATATTGCTGTATCAACCTACTTTTACCCCCTGCCCACTTCAAAAATGGACGTGGGCTAGTTTCTTTGGGGGCTTGAATTACCATTTACTTACGATTTAACTGAAAATAATCGTGACTAAATAAAGCCAATATAACCGACGAGCCAGATTTTAGATTAACTGGCTAATTTTTCAGCCGCATAGTTTACAATTGAGTAGATAAAGCATATCAAAACAAACGTAAGTATATAACAAGGCAGTTTAGATTCAGATGTTTGACGGATTTTGGGATAACGTCTTTCGCTACCCCCGGTACTTAATTACTATCGTTTTAGGACTGTTTTTGAACACCTTTGCGCCATTAGTGCCACTGTTGAAGCGCCCAGTCACCTTAATCGCTATCTTGGGTTTATTTGTGGGCAGCCTAGTCTTCCTTACTTTCACCCTACGGGCAATGCTGGGCTTGAGTACAATCTAGACTAGCGCTATATCGGGGTTGTGCCCCACAGACGGTTGCTCTTGGCGTTGCTCACGCTAAGTACTGTCTACCCAACTTACATCTATTTTTGTTGTACAACCTCTGTCAGGAGGCGAAATTTTTATGGCTACAAATCGCCGGGTTTCCCGCGTTTCTGAACTGATCAAACGGGAAGTTAGCCAAATGCTGCTCAATGGCATTAAGGATGACCGTGTGGGTACAGGAATGGTAAGTGTTACTGATGTTGATGTTTCCGGCGATCTCCAACACGCCAAAATCTACGTCAGTATCTATGGTACAGATGAAGCTAAGGTAGAAACAATGGCAGGCTTAAAGTCGGCCACGGGTTACGTCCGTAGCGAACTTGGGGCGCGGGTACGGCTACGTCGGACACCAGAGGTCATCTTTCTCGAAGATCGCTCCATAGAACGCGGTAATAAAGTACTGGCACTACTAAACCAACTTAACCATGAGCGTCCGCCAGAAAATCTCGTATCAGTAGAAGACAGCACAGATCAAGATGATGAATCATCTAGTGAATAAGTAACTTAAATAACAATGTAACTTCAGAACAATTAATCTCAGCAAATCCGCCAAACAGTTTACAGACGTGACTAGGTCGCGTCTGTTTTAATCTAACCATAATCTACTTCAACGAGCAGTGGTTGCATGTATATGCTTTCTGTTTATGGTAAATCAAAGGGTTTAAAACCCCTTCTCCTTTTGAGAGAGGCTAACGCCAACGTCTACACGTAGCTCGTCCTCAACGGTTACGCTCTGACTGCGTTCAGTTTCAGTCAGGGTTTAAATAAGAATCTGAAACTCTCTTCTTTACCAGAGGTTGGACGAACAATTTTGAATTTTGAATTATTAAGTGTGTCCTAATTACGAATTAGTATTACTCCATTCTTTTAGAGACGTTTATCAAAAGAAAACTGTGTGATATTAGTGCTGAAAATAACCAAGACATTACGGTTTTACTTAATAAATTGTTAACAAATGCTAGGATAAAAGCCTTCGTAGTGTACTTTAAGCGTTATGTTTTGCAACAGTTTATACCCTAGTATCTGACAAATATTCTTGTGTTGTTTACCCTTAGATAAATATCAGCAGTTCTAAATCCGGCTCTAAGGTGATTATTTGATATGTAAGCGATGCCTGCGGCGGGCTATGACGCTCGTTCGCCCTTGGCGTCTCCCCTTGGGAGAAGACTCGCTAACGCTTCGCTATCGGCGTCGCGATATGAATTTTTCCCACCCGCCAAATCTTGCATAAATACAGTGATGGCAAGACTTTTAAACTTGTTGAATAAAAATCATCCAGCCAACATAGCAGGTTAAGTTAACTACAAGGAATTTTTTTTGTAAAGCTGATTTTCGATAAATGTCAGGATTTGTTGACTTTCTTAACATTTCTTGAAATATTTTCCGCATATGTAGCGTCAAAATAAAAATAGTTCCGTATAGCAAACTACAAAATCCTAGCCACAAGTCTAATTTCTGTAATGTTTGTTCCTAATTATTAACGGGAACACTATCGTAAGTGTTAATTTGTGAGTAAAAACCATGAGTGTGAATACGGTGCCTTTTATCAATTACTACTCTCTAGATGTGATTCAAGACGAAGCACGCCGACTGGTGCAAAAGGGAATGGTTAGCAGACAACAGCCAATATATACCCTCTGCCAATACATTCCAGCGAGAGAGTGGGTTTGTGTTGAATGTGAATTAGAGAAATGTGACTTTTTGTTACGCGATCGCATTGGCGACCTAATTGGTCGTGAACAGTGGGACAACGACTAATCAATGTTTGTATTTCGGATTTGGGATTGGGACTTGATTTTTGATGTGTAGATGTCACCATCAACGATTCGACGCCCAATCTGGGGAATAATCTCTGGTTTTTAATGAGCATTGCCCCATACAGAATCTTGCGTTTTTCATTAATACAGAAGCATTTGAGTCTGAATTTATACGATTTTTAAGTTGAAGTAGGTATCAGAACCATTTTTTCTGTATATCTGGTGCTACAGCTTCAATCTAGTGTGTAAATTCTGTGAAGTTCCTACATTGATCTGATAAAAGTGGAGGAACTTCACTTTTGACTCGCAATTTCTTACATCGCTTCCCTCAAGTGAGCGATAGTTTGCTTGCTGTTCAAAGCTAAAATCGTGCTGAAAAGTTTGTTAAGTTGGGCTAACTGACACCAGTTGATACAACAGATGGCGCAGCGTAAAACCTTTGGCATAGCAACTGGCTCAACTCTCGCAAAATCCAAAGTTTGTATAATATTCTTTCTTAAAAAATCTTGAAAAGCATAAAAAAATCATGTGAACTATTATCCCACTTGCTCTAAATACTGATTAATATCTTCAATGATGCGAGTAAGTTCAGCTTCAGTAGTCAAGCGGATGTTGACGTTGCGGACAGTCAGCAAAACTTTGGCTGCGAAGGGCGTCGGCCAGATATTAGGATTACAGAAAATTTCTAAAAATACTTCACCCGTATAACGATATTCCAGGGGAGACTGGGGAGTGACTTTACCGCCGCCAGGAGTAGGTTTAGCGGCGACAGCTTTCAAGCGCTGCATCAGTTGATCCGTCGCTGTCTTTAATTCTTGTGCTGCTTGGGGTGAAAAACTGAATGAGACAGAACCTTCAATTAGGTTCAAGGTTAGAGGAGTTGAAGACATATGTTTTTTATTAAAACTTTTTGATAAGTAACACTGTGGTCAATATTATTGCACAAGCTGAAGCAAGTGTGAATGTCAAAACGCTCAATAACAATAGATTAAGTAAAGCGAATTCACGCCTTGATAGTAGCGCCTGAAATCGACTCTGCAAGAATTGCTATTTGCTAGGTAAATTGGGATATAGATGCGGAAAATTTTCTGTGTAAACTTGACCAGCAAATGGTAATGAAAAACTATTATCAAGATTTTTTAATTCGTAATTGGGTGGAAAGCGATCGCAATAGAGCCGCCGAAGTCATCAGTTATGTATTATCAGAATACGGTCTGGGTTGGGAACCAAACGGTGCTGACCGAGATGTGCTGCGAGTAGAGGAATATTATTTAGCCACTGGGGGAGAGTTTTGGGTAATTGAACACCAAAGCCAGTTAGTGGGTACTGGAGCATACTACCCTATACATCGTGGCGAAAAAGCTGTAGAAATCCGCAAAATGTATCTTTTGCCCAGCATCAGGGGTTTGGGATTGGGGAAATATTTGTTACAACAGCTAGAAGCAGCGATCGCAGATCGCGGTTTTGGGCAAATTTGGATTGAAACCGCCAGCGTTTTGGTAGAAGCAGTCAAGCTGTATGAAAGCAACGGCTACACTCCAGCAACAGGTGTGGAAACAACACGCTGCGATCGCGTATATGTTAAGTTACTGCACAACAGTTAAAGGAGTTAACTCTTAACTCCTAATTCCTAATTCTTAAAATGCACACTTGGACTAAGAATCTCACAGGCTTACTCAATCTTTTTCTCCAATCCCATTGCCCTCTGTGCCAACGTGCAACCTCGGAAGAATTCTGTCAGAACTGCACCAGACAACTGCAAAAATGTCAACTAAAAGACCCGATTTCTCTGTGGCAAGAACCAATACCAGTATTTGCCTGGGGGGAATATGGTGGGCCGCTGAAACGAGCGATCGCGGCGATGAAATACGAAAATCAACCCCAAATAGCTCGTCCCTTTGGTCAATGGTTAGGAGAAGCATGGTTGTTAAATTCACCGAGGCGAGATAGCCAACCTGTGGTAGTTCCCATTCCACTGCACCCTAGCAAGCAAAAGCAGCGTAAATACAATCAAGCCGCACTGATCGCACAAAGCTTCTGCGAAATAACTGGATTAAAATTGAAACTAAACGGTTTAGCAAGAGTGCGAGAAACTGAAGCGCAATTTGGGTTATCAGTATCTAAACGAGAAAAAAACTTGGCTGAAGCTTTTGCTGTTGGCCAAGTTTTTCGCCACCGTCCCCCAAATGTCCCAGTGCTGTTAGTGGATGACATTTATACTACTGGTGCTACTGCCAGGTCTGCTGTGCAAACACTTCGTCAGTATGGAATTGTGGTCTTAGGATTAGTAGCAGTAGCCACTACCGTTAAAGACGGATAAATCCAGAATTAATGGGCAAGCTTTGACATATAAATGTATAAATTGACCGAATTACCCTATTATTGTGGAAAAAATTGCTTGAAATGTATGAATAAAGTTTTTGCGGCAGGTTTAAAACAACTCATCATCATTCCTGCCACATTGCTGGCAATAGACATAAGTACAAGTGCAGCTTTTGCTCAAAATAAGTTGTATAGTCCAATTCCTTTATCTAACAGTACTGAAATTACTGATAGCCTCTCAGATAAAGACATTCCCACAGGTCAAGGTGGGTTTGCTCGTGATTACACAGTCAAGTTACAGAAGGGCGATAATTTAGCAGTTGACCTGTCATCTGAAAACTTTGACAGCATCATCACACTGCTGGCACCTGATGGATCGACTCTGGCAGAAAATGATGATGGCCCTGATGGTAGTAGCAATTCCCTACTATTTACCCGCATCGTAGAGACAGGGAATTATGTTATTCGTGTCCGGTCTTTTGGGGAAACTGGGGTTGGGGTTTTTAAACTCAAGGTGACAAAGCTGCAACCGATTAAATAAAGTTTGGAGTTTGGAGTTTGAATTTTTATAGCAACAGCCAAGGTGGTTAGGATATTAACAGATGATAAAACTTAGACACAAAAAGGCTTTTCACCCAGTCCCCAGTCCCTTGCTATAACTCCTAACTTCCTACAGTGGTCAGTACGCAAAGAAATAAGGCTTCAGTCCACTCGACGACTGCGCCGTAGGTATCTCCAGTGTGTCCGCCTAATTTGTGGTTGAACCACGCACCAGTTAAAATGGCGATCGCACTTCCAGCAATTATCATTGTCAGTGCGAGAAATAGCTGCTGTTTATCTATCAGCACAAGTAAACCACTTAAACAAAACAATAAAAACAATCCCGGTAACAAATCTTTGTAAGAACGAATAGCTTGTTTGTGAAAGGCACCTTTGCCAGTTGGTTTCAGGTAAGGATATCGTGCGATCGCCACCTGTTGTCCCCAACGTCCCCACCCACAAGCAGCCATCAACAATAACCAACGGTTTTCTGGCATATCTGTTAAGGCTGTTATTTTCAGGATCACCAAGGCGATCGCTGCCATTGCTCCAAAGGCACCTGTGGCACTATCTGCCATTACCTCCAGTCGCCGATCTGGGTCGCCCACTGCCAAACCATCAGCAGTATCCATTGCCCCATCTAAGTGTAGTCCTCCAGTAATGGCAATCCAAACACTTACTACTAAAGTACTACGAGTTAGCACGGGCATACCAATATAATCCATCCCCGTATCTAGTAACCCTAAAATTCCCCCAATTATCAACCCTACAAGCGAAGCAAGCCGTGCCACTCCCCGAAAGTCTAATCCGTTCAAATCCGGTAGGGGAATACTAGTGTAGAAGATTATACTAGCTGCCAGCTTTAACAGCAGCTTTTTCCACCACTGTTGCTGTTTCGTCATCTTAGTTACATTAATATTTAGTTAATTGCTGGATAAGAGTGATAATTTTAGTCCAATTCAACATCAGTAGACTTTAAAGCTTTAAATAAGATTTACTTCTATTAGAGATTATTACTGAAAATTTTGTTATGCTGGTCTAAGTAGTAATTAAATAATATCGAGTATTTTTTATACAAAAAACAAAAGATTCTGGAAATTAAAATTCCATCAGCAATCAAAATTTGTATTTTGTATTCGTTAATTAAAAACTTACTCCAAATTATTTAGACGATTGCCCCACAAAATTGATATTTTTTTAAATGTAGGGAGTAAACAAGCTATTCAATTATGACAGTTTAGCTATGTTGTCGCTCTCCTTAGCTCAATCGCTATTTTCCTATGAGTCACCATCTACCCGACACCAGGATACCAGCTCCGTGCATTATTAACACGGGCATCATTGTAAATAAACTCGACATCCGGCGATTGCTGGCAGATTTAGGTCGAGTCCACTACATCTACACCCAAGAAGATAAGGTACTGAGCGAGGGTGAAGGGGATGTGATGGAAGTTTTTGCTAATCCACAAAGGTCTACCTTAGTGGCTAACCATGCCCTATATTTAAATGTTTGTAGTTTTGATTACTTGGAACTAAAACAGTCACCCCAACAAGAAACCCACTTCGATTTGATCCAAGAAGGAGTGTGTCTGCGGTTGACTCCCCGCTCAACCCCTTTACAAGAGCGACGAGAGCGAAACTTCAATGTCAGCGCCATAGAAGCGATGATGGAGCAAGTCCTCTCAGCCAGATGGGATGCAGAAATTGACGATGACTCTTCTGATTCTTTCTAAAATAGCGACTACTATACCAATTTTATCTGGGGCTGCGCTTTATTTATGTAGGGGCAATTTATGAATTGCCCCTACATTCGGATGTTTTGCCTAAGTCCTATAGGCGCATTTTCAAAAATCTAAAATGGTATGAGTGCGAATTTTTCCTTTGAATGTCTTGCTTGCTGTAGTCAGACAAAAGCTAGAGCAGGAGTGTTTTTCACTCCTCACGGTGTTGTAGAAACCCCCAGATTTATGCCAGTGGGAACGCTGGCGAATGTCAAAACTCTCACCCCATCTCAGCTACGAGATACTGGGGCGCAAATGATTTTATCCAATACTTATCATCTTCACCTCCAACCAGGGGAAGCGATCGTGGCTGGAGGTGGTGGGTTGCACAAATTTATGGGTTGGAACGGTCCAATGCTCACAGATTCGGGTGGGTTTCAGGTGTTCAGCTTAAGCGAGATGCGAAAAATTACTGAAGAAGGCGTCACTTTTCGCTCGCCCCATGATGGACAAATTATTAACTTAACACCAGAGCGCTCCATTGAAATTCAAAATACATTGGGGGCAGATGTGATTATGGCCTTTGATGAGTGTCCACCCTACCCAGCTACTCGCCAAGAGGTAGAAACTGCAACTGAGCGCACTTACCGCTGGTTAGAACGCTGCATAACGGCTCATCAAAACAGTGAGCAGGCTTTATTTGGGATTGTGCAAGGCGGCGTATATTTGGATTTGCGTTGCCGTGCGGCTGAAGCTTTGGCTAAGTTGGATTTGCCCGGATATGCCATTGGTGGCGTCAGTGTGGGAGAACCGCCAGAATTGATGGCTGAGATTGTAAAAGTCACAGCACCGCTTCTACCCCCGGAAAAGCCGCGTTACTTGATGGGTGTGGGTACTTATCGGGAAATGGCGATCGCGATCGCATCTGGTGTAGATTTATTTGATTGCGTAATTCCCACCCGTTGGGCCAGACATGGTACAGCAATAGTCCAGGGCGGACGCTGGAATTTAAAAAATGCTAAGTTTCGTGAAGATTTTACGCCATTGGATGAAACTTGCCCCTGCTACACTTGTCAAAATTTTAGCCGTGCTTACGTATCTCATTTAGTGCGATCGCAGGAGATTTTAGCTTACACCTTGTTGAGCATTCACAACATTACTGAACTAATTCGCTTTACACAGCATATTAGAGAAGCAATATTGAGCGATCGCTTCACCACAGAATTTGGTCACTGGCTCAACTCATCTGAATCAGTACCAGATGAGGAAGAAATGACAAATAACTATTGACCAATGACCAAGACCCAAACTATGTTAAGATACTTCTCAATTATGAAAGCTGTGTTGGATAGGTGGATTTAAACAAACATGGAAGCAGCACTTTTATTAGCAAAACTGCCTGAAGCTTACCAAATCTTCGATCCCTTGGTAGACGTTCTCCCAGTTATTCCCGTATTCTTTTTGTTGCTTGCTTTCGTTTGGCAAGCAGCCGTCGGATTTAGGTAAGTTAATCTATTTTCAATTTATAGGACAGATGTTATGCCTGTCCTATTTTTTTGTAGCATCATGTTTTCTAAAGTTAATATTTATTAATATTTTGTAATGAATTAATATAAGAAATAAGATTTGAATCAAGCCATGTCAATATGAAGCCTTGAAAGCCAAGCTTAGAGTCAAGGAGAAATTCAGTTATGGGTAATATCAAATTCGTTAAAGAAAATAAAGAAGTAGTGGTGGCGGATGGTGCTAATCTCCGGCTGAAAGCGATGCAAAATGGCATTGATATATATAAATTGATTGGCAAGATGACGAATTGCGGTGGTAATGGCCAGTGTGGCACTTGCGTTGTCGAGATAGTCGAGGGACTAGAAAATCTTTCCCCCCGCACAGATGTAGAGAACCGAAAATTCAAAAAAAAGCCAGAAAATTACCGTCTTGCCTGTCAAACTTTAGTGAATGGCTCAGTTAGTGTGGTTACTAAGCCTTAAGTTCTCAAATCTGCCATTTTCAATTTTTATCCAGTCAGTAGTCAAAATACTTACCAAAATTGAGTTTCCTGATTTTGAATTTTGAATTGGTATAACTCTGTCATCTATGATGCTATCCTAATCTTGTTGACTGGAAAATTAAGAGAGGCTTTCTTGCCATGCAAGTTAATGACCTGGGGTTCATAGCGAGCATTTTGTTCGTACTCGTTCCCGCTGTGTTTTTATTAATTCTGTACATCCAAACTGCTAGCCGACAAGGTGGAAAAGATAGTTAAGAGTTTGTGTATAAAATAAATAACCCCTACATTACTGGTGTAGGGGTTTTTATTTATCATGCTAACTGAGTGCTGAATCAAATAAAAAGTACTGAGAACCCTTGAGCTTAAGCAATTGTTCGCGCCAACAATACTGGACAAGTGGCATTAACTCGAACATAGTCAGACAACGAAGAACCGATGAGTCTATCTATATCAACAAAACTTTTAGCGATCGATGGACGACGATCTGGGGAACCGAGTAATAATAAGTCTATATTCAACTCCTCTGCCAACCGACAAATTTCTTCACCAGGTTTGCCACTGCTATTATAAGAACGAGATTGAATGCCCTGTTTTTGAGCTTCTGCAACTGCGGCTGCTAAAAGTGGATTTTTATCTGGGTTTACCTCGGTTATTTCCGATTTTTTACCGCCTAAATCTGTAGCAACATTTGCCAAGATTAACTGGCCGCCCTGAATATCTCGCAGTAAAAACAGTGCTAATTTTAAGCAGTTTTTTGCGGAATCAGAGTTATCTATTGCCACCATAATCCGCTTAATTCTTTTGACATAAATGTCATCTTTTACCAGCAACATGGGGCGAGAAGATAGTTGGAAAACATATTGACTGACTGAGTTCGATAAAATCGATTGCAGGCGTTTAAGTCCGCGTGAACCCATAATAATCAAGTCAGCGTCGATTTCATCAGCTACTTGGCAAACTACATCTTTGGGTTCGCCTTCACGCAAAATTGAAGAAACCTGACTAGGATCTAAGTTCAAAGTTTGAATTGCATTCGCCAGAATTTTACCACCATTTTCCCATTTAGCTGTCATGGTAGTAGCAGTACTTTGTGCAGGAACAACATGCAAAATTGTAACTTTTGCAGATTGAATTGAAGGGATTTCTTTCAGGGTTTTGAGCATTTCTTCTGCGTGTCCCAATCCCGATACAGCCAGCAAAATTCTTCTGATCATCTTACATATTTTTTGTGAAGTTTACTTTTATTTTCGCTGTTAGTACTTGGCTATGGTCAGATTTTTCCCACCTTGCTCGACAACCTAGTTAGTAAGTTGGCACAAACAAACTTTGTTTTTTAGTATTTAACATTCAAATAAATGACAAAGGAGAAAAAACTCAACAAATGTTTAAGTTTCTTTGCACCTAGTTACTTAAAATTCTCAACTAGACTTCAATCATTAAGCATACTCTCAACTTAGCCTGAAGAACTTAATAAATTATGATGTTAGTTATCATTTTTAATCTATGTTCACTTTTTTTAATTAGAAGTTAGTTAAGTATTGCAAAGAAATGCGAAAATAACTCTTCAGGAAAATTGATTCAGTGTAACCTTTAACAGGCGATGTCTACGACGGGCTATGCCTACGCTTCCGCCTTGAATAGGCTATACTACCTCTGAATTTTCCCTATTCTCCGCCTTTTTTTAACTTTATTGCAGTTTTGGTAACTCAGATAGGATTGCTATATCCGAACACCAGAAGAATGTGAGATAATAGTGTCCAAATTCGGATGTTTTAATAGTTGAAGTCATATTTCATCCTATATTGAAACCCCCCAGATTATATTTGGGGGGTTTGGTTAATTACTTGTGAGATTTGTTTAACTTAGATGTGCTCCTGGTTGTCCATTTTGGACTACAAAGGAAGCTAGGGTTTTGACAGAGGCATTCAAGTCAACAATGCTTGATACAACGCGGTAGTCACTTTGCCAGCGTTCTGGGGTAAGTTTGCAGCGGACGTATCCCCGGTAAGCACCGTCAAAAAACTTAGTATGAGGATTATTACGTAGAGCAGCTTGAGATGGAGCGATGAATTGGGTAGGAAAGTCAGAGGTAATTGAAGTTCCTACAAACTCAGTGCCTACCGTCGGTGAGTTTGGGTTATTAAAGTCAAGCTTTAGGTCGTGTACCCAACTAGAATGGATGTCTCCGCTAATCACCACTGGATTAGAAGGTTGACGCTGGTTTAGAAAACTCAAGAGCCGATTACGTGCAGCTACGTAACCGTCCCACTGATCCATATTGAAGACACCTGGACCTGGACTACTATTGAAATTGTACTCGGCAAACATCACCTGTTGAGCAATCACATTCCAGCGCGATCGCGACTGCTCTAACCCTTTTCGTAGCCACTGCTCTTGTTCTGAGCCAGTCATGGTAGCATTGGGATCAAAAGCTTGGGGGCAGCGAGGCTTGAGTCCATCATCACAAGGTTGGTTAGTGCGGTACTGCCTCGTGTCTAGGACATTGAACTCAGCTAAATTACCGAAAGTCAACCGCCGATAAAGCAGTGCGTCTGGCCCATTGGGCAGCGAAGACCGACGTAGAGGCATATGTTCATAGTAAGCCTGGTAAGCATTAGCTCGCCGTTTCCTAAAAGCCTCTTGGGTTTGGTTATCTTCGGGGATTAAGTTGGCGTAGTTATTGTCAACTTCATGATCATCCCAAGTGACAATCCAGGGAAAAGCAGCATGAGCAGCTTGGAGACTCTGATCTGTTCTGTACAGGGCGTAGCGATCGCGGTAGTCGGCAAGAGTAATGATTTCTGGACTATTATGCTGACGAGGCCCACCGGATTGTGGCCCATATTCATAGATGTAGTCACCCAGATGAACCATAAGGTCGAGGTTTTCATCAGCCAAATGCCGATAAGCCGTATAGTAGCCATTTTGCCAGTCTTGACAGGAGACAAAAGCAAAATTCAGTTTTTGGGTATAGCTATAAAATGCTGGTGCTGTGCGAGTCCGTCCAACGGGGCTAACTTCCCTACCCGCTTCAAATTGATACCAGTACCAACGCTCAGGGTCTAGTCCACGGACATCAACGTGAACTGAGTGTGCTAACTCTGGTGTTGCCAGCACTGTTCCTCGCCGCACCACCTGTCTCATGTTTTTATCAAGGGCGACTTGCCAGCGCACTGGGACATTTACGAATGGCATTCTACCTCCAGAGAGTGGATTTGGAGCCAGTCGTGTCCAGATAACAACACCATCCGGCAAAGGATCACCAGAGGCAACACCAAGACTGAACGGATAGCCAGAAAACCTTGAATTAGCCAATACCGGATGCCATTGGCTAGCGATTGTTAACCCAGTTAAGAATCCTGTACCCAACAAAAAACTCCGCCGTCTGCACCGATTTGCTAGCAGGCGCGTGCCATCCATAAGTTCCATATTCATCTCTACCCAGATGTAAATACAGTTGGCATTCAGGAGGGTCAGTTGTGAAAAGCACAAATAATGACTTGATTTGACTGTCCCAATTGCTGCTCAACCAAACACAAGGAACCTAGCAACCCAGGATCAAGCACAAATTAAGATTTTGTTAAGTTTAAAATTGAATTGGGGCATGGGGGAGCCACTGCGGTCTTCTTCCATTCGTGAAGAGGCTAAGGGCGATGGGGTCTCCCCAAGTAGAGCAAGTGGCGTCATTGGGAGAATTTTGTGGGGATTAAGACCTCAACTAAAATAGGACTTACGCACGGGCTACGATTTTACGTCATTACGAGCCAAGCGAAGTAATCGCAAAGGCTTGGTTTTTCTTCACGCTTGCATAAGTCCTATAAAATAAAACTGCCGCTACAGGCACTCTTGTAAAACTCTTTTCTAATTTACGAATCACGAATTATAGCGGATTTCAAGTTAGTGAAGTACACTACCTAAGCCTCAAAGCCAGCCATCAAGCCTGTTTTACTTCTGAATTCGGAATTATACTTAGTGTATAAATTACGAATTATTTAAAACCTGCCATTTCCCTGAACAATATGCTTGACAGTAGTCAAGGTTTCCAGGCTGATAAATCCCCGACGATGACCTTTTTGGTTAGACATGCCGAGAAATACTGAATCTCCTCGCGAGGGGTTGCGGGAAAAACGTGGCGAAGTGTTGATGTAGGTAGAGGCACTGTTAACTCCTAAAGCAAACTGCCGACTTTCCTGGTAGGATTCAGTAACGATAGAGTCGGCATGACCACTGCTGTATTCGTTAATCCAGGCGATCGCAGGCTCTAAGCTATCCACCAGTTTAAAAGCTACTGTCCTAGTTAAATAAGGGTTTCCCCATTCGCTTTCTTTGGCCAACTGCAATTGGGGAAAGGCTTCTACTAATTCTGCATCTCCTTTAATTTCAAAACCTTTTTCTTTCAAACTGTTCCACAGAACGGCTATTGAAGACCGCAAAGCTTGGCGATGAATTAGTACCTTTTCAATGGCATTAACTTGGTCTGGTTCGCTCTGATGGCTATCAAGAATCATCCAGCGCACCATTTCTAAGTTGCTATTGAGTGACCAGTAAAGGTAACAATTACCCATCGCTGATTTTAAGACTGGGCAAGTTGACTGTCTTACTACCTGCTGTATCAAGCCGGAACGTCCGTAGGGAATCGCTAAATTCAGGTACTGATCTTGGGTAACTAAATCCCGAATTGAAGCACCATGTTCTGCTGTGATCAGTTCTAGACACCCTGGAGGTAGACCAACTTGGGCGATCGCATTTTGCAGTACCTCAGCGATCACCGCGTTAGAATGGCTAGCTTCAGTACTGCCTTTGAGAATTAGACAATTGCCAGTTTTGATACAAAAACCCGCTGCGATCGCCCCTAAGTCCGGGAACGCCTCATAAATAAATCCAATCACTCCCAAGGGCATTAACTGGGTGTAACTCTGGGAATCTTCCAGTTGATAATCAGCCGTTCTGACGCGTCGCAGCGGATCTGATAATTCCCCCAACCGTTGTAAAATGTCTACTGTCATCTCTAGCCTTGTGGGAGTCAGCTTCAGCCAGTCCAATATCAACTCTGACACTGCCATTTCCCGACTGGCTTCTAAATCCAAGGTGTTGGCTTCTAGAATGTCATCAAATGAGCGCTCAAGGGCTTGTGCCATCGCCAGTACTGCACGACTCCGGTCTGCTCCCTTTGTGATCCCCAACTTTAGGGAGGCTTGATAGGCTCGTTGGGCACTAGTAATCGGTTCGGGGTGATCATCCAAAACTTCAACAGTCATTGAGTTAACGTCTGTAGGTAAGCCAGACCATTAATGCTGGCAGAATAGCTAATAGCACCGCCACCATTGCCCAAGCAATAATGCTGGAACCATTTGCCAATCGCAGTGCTAATGGCAGCCATATAATCACTAGCACGAAAATAATGCCAAGTGCTATAGGCAGATAGCTTTCTCCCAAGCGGGGATGAACAACATGCCAACTATTTCCCATCCAACGCCAAGCCCGCTTGTAGGGATAGGTGGTAGAAAGCTGTTCTAGCACATGACCATTATCTTCTACTACAAAGATTTGCTGACAGCGATCGCAACCAAATGCTTCTGTCAGCGTAATCGGAATTAACTGACCCCGGCGACGACAGGGACAGGGGTATTCGGTATTGAAGTCTATTTTTTCGGGTTTTTTAGATTGCACAAGCGTTCTAATAACTTGAGCGTGTTTTATACAAACTGCGAGAATATGATCCCTTAATAAATGCCTTAGAGGCTTCTCTCTTTATGAAGATAGACAGGCGATGCAAACAGTAGATGCAGCAGACTCTAAATATTCTAATTGCCATATGAATACGGGGTTTTCTGTTTGTAGTCTTTTCCCGAACTGGCAATCTTATTTAAAAATTTCCTTCTCTTCATTTATCGCTTTCAAGGTAATATGGTTGCGTTTTTGGATTGATTGTGCTTACACACCTGGTACAATTTTAAGCCTACGTGGTGAGCACTCCTAAAAGAAATCGTTTGGGAAGGCTACGTTCATAAACAAAAGACACTAATAAACCCTAGATTTTCCTTTGGGTCACTATATATTACTATCCAGTTATCAAGATTACATCGGGATTAGTTCACAAGCATTTCAAGAGCGGGAATTGCCAAAACATCCAGAGCGTATCACTCTTTGCCCAAATACATTGTGGCTAATTTCACTGCTAAAAGACCCTTTGCACTTGACAACACTATTATTCAACCAGCCACCTTTAGTCCAGTGTAATACACCCTAAGTAAGTCGGCGTAAGTAATCAAAGATTTGCAGTCAGGGCTAAAGCCCTCAAAGTAGGGCTTTAGCCCTGACTACAAACTAATTTAACTATTTTTTACAGTAGTTAATATAGTTTGAGTTATTCTCACTGACTTACTTACAGAAACTGAATTGATTACACCTATAAAGATTGTATCCAAGCTAATCCATATGTAAATTAGTCTAAAGCTGGGTTTTATATTTCTTAGGAATGATTTTAGTGGACGATATTCAAATTCGGACAGTAGACGATTTCTTTGTTCAATCTGTCCACATTCGGGTCATTTCATACAGATGCAGCGCGAATTGACGAACACTTCAACGCACCCTAAAAATACGAAACCTCTTGAAATTTTCAACTCCAAGAGGTTTTACTTGGAAGCGGGTAACGCGATTCGAACGCGCGACATTCACCTTGGCAAGGTGACGCTCTACCACTGAGCTATACCCGCAATTTATAACCAAATATTAGTCTCTCAGATTTATCCCTAATTGTCAACCCCTTAATTTAGTTTTGAGCGCCGAGTTTTTTAACTCATAACTCAGCACTCATCCGATTGGGCAGTAATTGAGAAACTCACTTTTAGTGCTGAGAGGCAAACGACTCGTGCGAACGTCACCTGCTCTTCTAGTCGCAGTTAGCTTAAGAATAATTATCTACGTTTGGAAGCATCCTAGTTCGGAGAAATCTCGGCTACTTAGTAAGCACATTGAGGCATAACACAAAAAAAGCAAGTATATTACATATTTCTCGTCCTAATAGTTGTTTTAAGCGTCTAGAGGGATATTTGACTATCCCTTTCCTGCTTGGCTTGGAAAACCGAGCCTGTCCTTATACGTGAAAGTGTCAATTAGCCCAGTTCTTCTGACTCCACAGTTAAATTGCCGACACTGGCACTTTGGAAAGAGGCCGGCAAAGACTGGCTATTACGAGAATATGGCTCTGCCAGATTAGAACGCAATTGCCGCATCAGGCTTGCCATTTCTAAGGCATTCAGGGCATAATCCCAGCCATGATTACCTTTTATCCCTGCCCGTTCTAAGGCTTGCTGCATAGTGTCTACTGTCAAAATGCCAAAAATTACTGGCACCCCAGTTTGAAAGCTAGCGGCAGCAATACCTTTAGAAACTTCTGAGGATACGTAATCAAAATGGGGTGTTTGCCCACGGATGACTGCACCTAAACAAATTACAGCATCATAACGATGGGAAAGTGCTAGTTGGCGAGCTACTAAAGGTACTTCAAAACTTCCTGGTACCCAAACATAGTCCACCTGACTACCGTGGGGGTTAGGGTCTACACCGTGGCGTTTCAAGCAATCTTGACATCCCTCTAGCAGCTTTCCGGTAACAAGGTCATTGAATCGACCAATCACCACTGCAAACCGCAAAGGCTCCGTTTGAGTAAAAGTTCCCTCGAAAACTGCCATGACTGCCTCTTAATCAACTATACTTCTTCCGGTCAATATACATTTCTTATTTAAATGTAGAGGAGCAGGAAAGCATGGTCAAAAGAAAGAAAATAGGAAAAATCGAAAAATATCTCCTTTTTTCCTTTGATCTTTGACCTTGGCTTTTCTGCCCCTCTAGTTCTTATATTATGTGCCTGCGCCAGAGTGAAGCCGTCGCCTACACGACAAAAAAGTTTAACAAACCAACTAAAAATACCAAACCAATCCAGACGCCAGAACCAAGCCAGAGCAGTTTTTTAGATTCAACCCAATTTTGGGGAGTGGCGTAAGCAACGGGGACGCCCACAACCAGGACAAAAGACAACACGACTAGACCTATCAAGGCAAACTGGAATATTATGGTCATTTTTGCTTCTCCCAATACAGCGAAATAGTGATATGTCCTACACTAACAGTAAGCTGTACAGTGTAGGCAACGAGTATGACTCCTGCTATTGCATAGGACATTTCCAGAAGCTCTGGTTTTATGTCCTCCTGATGCCCCACGGCCAACACTTTGATTTTTTCTTCCTTTCGTAGCCCACAAATTTGACGACACAGGATGAATTGCTTATGACTTTTGCACTGATGTGTCAACCAATGGTAAATTTGCATTCTTTGAAAGGAAGTCTACTCGTTTCCCGTTGTCCAACCTTTGAAGTAGGTTTCCCAGAGGGCAGTAAGCGAGGTGTATCAACGACCGTGACGGCGAGTAACCAATTAAATCATACAACGCCCTGATCATCTATTTCAGAATATTTGACAATTAGGGTGCTGACTCTGAGCGGTAAAGGGTGAGGCTTCTGCTCATTTTAGCTAGAGGGCGACACTGACACTTTTTTCTTATTGTTAAGTTACCAAAAATTGCAACATTTTAGTCGTTTGTCCTTTGTCCAAAGTCCAATTGTCTAAGTACCGATGACCAATGACTAATGACTCTCAACTATGGATTTAATTCTTTGCCACACAACAGCAGATTTTGACGCACTAGGAGCAGCAGTAGGGTTAACGCGGCTAATACCGGGAAGTAAGATTGTCCTGAGTGGCGGTTCTCACCCTACTGTACGGGATTTTTTAGCATTGCATCGGGATGAATATCCGCTGATTGAACGCCGTTCGGTGAATCCAGAAAAAATTCGCTCTCTGATTGTGGTGGATACACAACAGCGCGATCGCTTGGGTAAAGCTGCTGAGTGGTTAGATTTACCGCATGTAACAGAGATTATAGTTTATGACCATCACTTAGGACAAGAATCAGATATTCCCGCCAGGCGATCGCATATTTCCTCAGTAGGAGCCACCACAACTTTAATTGTGGAGTTATTACAACAACAGCATATTTCTCTAACTCCTACCGAAGCAACTGTGATGGCTTTGGGTATCCATGTTGACACTGGCTCCTTGACCTTTGACCAATCCACACCACGGGATGCCTTGGCTTTGGCTTGGTTGATGCAACAAGATGCCAGTTTATCAGTAATTTCTACCTATCGTGACCCTGGCTTGTCTTTGCAATTGCAGCAGCTATTAACTGAATCGCTGGAAAATTTAGAATATCTCTGTCTACATGGATATACGGTTGCTTGGGTAACTCTGAAAACAGATGCTTTTGTGCCGGGGCTATCGAGTCTGGCTTCAGAACTCGTGGAATTAACCGAAATTGATGCCATACTATTAGCCAATGAATATCCTTTGAGTGAAAGTGATTCCCGCTTAACAGTAATTGGGCGATCGCAAATTCCCAAAACAAATCTTAACTTATTATTCCAACCTCTAGGTGGCGGCGGTCATTCACAAGCCGCATCGCTAAATTTAAGGGGGGTTGATTCGCAGGCAATATTAAAACAACTCCTGGACGGGGTAAAAGCGCAAATTCCCCATCCTCCCACCGCTAGGGATTTGATGTCCTCTCCTGTCCGCACTATTCTGCCTGAAACCACAATTGCCGAAGCACAACGTATTTTATTACGCTATGGACAGTCTGGTTTATCTGTAGTTGATGCTCAAGGGCAACTAGTAGGTATTATTTCGCGGCGGGATATCGATATTGCCTTGCATCACGGATTTAGTCATGCACCAGTCAAAGGTTACATGACTACGAATCTCAAAACGATTACACCAGATACGACATTGCCACGAATTGAGTCAGTGATGGTGACATACGATATCGGACGCTTACCAGTATTGGAAAATGGGCAGTTAGTTGGTATCGTCACTCGTACTGATGTTTTGCGGGAATTACATCAGCAAAGGGATGAAAACCGAGGAGGAGGAAAGGCAAAGAGGGGGAAAAGTAATATTAATCTCCCTCAATTGCAAAATAAACTTGCTCCTCAGTTATGGCAATTACTCACCACAGCATCGCAAGAAGCAGAAAAACGGGGTTGGCATCTTTATCTTGTCGGGGGTGCAGTGCGGGATTTGCTGTTAGCTGACGCAGCAGGCAGCTTGATGATTAAAGATATTGACCTCGTAGTTGATGGCTTTCACAAATCAGCAGATGTCGGTGCTGGTGTGGAACTAGCTTCATCACTCCAACAACTTTATCCTGCGGCTCGCTTAGAAATCCACGGGGCTTTTCAAACTGCTGCTTTGTTGTGGCACAAAGACCCAGAATTAGATTCTCTATGGGTAGATATTGCTACGGCTAGGACAGAATTTTATCCTTACCCAGCGGCGAATCCAGAAGTTGAGGCGAGTTCTATTCGTCAAGACTTGTATCGTCGAGATTTTACCATCAATGCGATCGCCTTGCGGCTTACTACCCCTCGTTCAGGTGAATTACTTGACTTCTTTGGCGGTTTACTGGATTTAGAAGCCAAGCAAATTCGGGTTTTACATGCCAACAGTTTTATCGAAGATCCCACCCGCATTTATCGTGGTGTGCGCTTTGCGTTGCGCTTTGGATTTCAGATAGAACCGCAAACTGAAGAGTTTATCCGCTATGCGATCAACAGTGGCGTTTACGATCGCACTGCTCAAGAGAATAGCAGAACTCCAGCCCTGCAAACTAGACTGAAAACAGAATTAAAATACATTCTCGAAGCCCCCTACTGGAAATCGGCTTTGCAGTTACTCGATAACTTAGGGGCATTGCAATGTATCCATCCTACTCTGAAGTTAGAGGCAGAACTTCTGCGACAATTACGCTTGCTAGAACGCTGCTTGCGGCGATTTGACCCGGAACCAACCCTTATCCATTGGGAAATGCGCTTAGAAACGTTAATTGCCCACCTCACATCACAATATCGGGCGAAAGTAGCAAAAAATCTACAATTACCAGAAGATAGCATTGCTAGGCTGAAGAACTTAGCTCAAGTTCAAACTGAGGTGATGACATTATTACCCAGTTTGCAACGCCCCAGTCAAGTAGTGCAGTTGCTGCGACAGTACGATTTACCAATGCTGATTTTAATCGCCGTGCAAAGTCCGCGAGATATTAGACATCAGATTTGGAAATATTTAACTGTTTGGGCGAATATGCAGCCACTGTTGAATGGCAATGATTTAAAGAAACTTGGTTACAAACCAGGGCCCCAGTATCGGCAAATATTAGATAATGTAGTTGCTGCTACTCTGGATGGTGTGATTAAAGATAAGACTGAGGCTGAAGAGTTTTTAGCCAAGCATTATCCTCAGTAATTTATATTTACCATATCTAGTTTTTATGCAAATACAAACACAAAAAAATACTCCACTCCAGAGGAATATTTACAAATAGAGGATGCGATTAACATTTTTATTGAAAGATAAATCGCACTACATTCATGCTTTGCAAAAATAAGCGAATGCCTATGATATATAGCAAGGGACTGGGGAATGGGTGAAAAGCCTTTTTGTGTCTAAGTTTTATCATTTGTTAATGTCCTAACCACTTGGCTGTTGCTATACTATACTATTGCAGTAGTCTAAATTATATCTGGGTCGATATTTAACTCCCGCAGTTTTGCTGCCAAACGTTCTGCTTTTTGTTCTACCTGTTCTACTCTTAGTTGTGCTTGTTCTGCTGTTTCTTCAGGTGTTGGTACTAGTAGCCCATCTCGTGTAAAAAACCGCAATAGTCCCTGATAAATTCCCAAATATAACCCTAACTGATGACTCCACAAATATCCTTGTTCACTTGCTTGTAGAGGTTGATATTCTCCATCTACTAAATGAAATCCTGCAAACTCTTGTGTGTAAGGATCAAACCAAAAATAATCTGGTGTACGGAAACTCTCTTGATAAATTTTTTTCTTTAAATCTTTGTCAATCTTAGCTGTTGATTCAGAAAGAATTTCTAGAATTAGATTCGGATATTTGCCATATTCTTCCCAGACTACCCAACTTTTGCGGGTTTTACGTTCAGTTCCCAGCACTACAAAAAAGTCTGGTCCTCGGAAGTGTTCCGATTTCAGTTGGCGCGGACTGTAGTAGATAGTCAGGTTTCCCGCCGCATAAAAATCATTTCTGTCTCGCCATAGCCATTCCAGACATTTTAAAAGTAGGATTATTTGCCGTAGATGCAGTTCGGTTTCCAAGGGAGGCTCATCACTATATAAATCACCAGGGGGAAATATAACATCTTGGCAGATGCCTTTTTGATCATCTAATTCTTGAGCAATAGTCATAGATTGGATACGGGATCAAGTAGTTATAAATTTATTTTAGCAGGCTCATTTGCTAGTATAGGTTGATACTCTTCCTCTACTAAATGAAATCCCGCAAATTCTAGTGTGTAGGGGTCGAACCAAAAATAATCAGGTGTGCAGAAAGTATCTTGATAAATTTTTTACTTTAAATCCTTGTCAGTATTAGCTGTTGATTGAGAAAGAATTTCTAGAATTACATTTGGATATTTGCCATATTCTTCCCAAACGACCAACTTTTACAGGTTTTACGTTCAGTTACCAGCACTACAAAAAATGGATATTGAAACTGTCGAACAAATAATAGTAGGTATCAATGATCATCAAGTAGCACTTTGCTAATTTCCCATGATCTAAACTGAATTAATATTACTCAAAGTTTCAAGTTGAGAGAGCAAGCCTTAGAGGATGTTTGGAAAGTCTAATTTATTACTTGCCTTGGCGACTGGAAGTCGCACGCCAGGTGCTCATTACAGCCCTTCTCCTAAAGGAGACACTACGTGAACGAGCATCCTGCGGCAGGCGCATATCGCGTCACGTAAATCTATAACTCCCTAGCAGAAGCCGTAAAGCATACAGGCAAGTTATAATTCTCTTGCGGATCAACGTAACAAAAATTTATGAGTAACCCCCTTGTACAAGCCTTTTTCGTAGGCAGAGCGGTAGCTGAAGTAGTTAATGAGCGTTTAGAGGTCGTCTTGACCGATGCTTTGAGTGATCTGGGCAAATTTGATGCCGAAGCTAGAGAGCAGTTGCGCCAGTTTACAGAAGAAGTCCTAGAGCGGGCAAATCGGTCAGCAGAAGTTGCTAATGCTGGTCAACCTACCACAGGTAGTAGGCAACCCAGTTCTGATTCAGGTGACTTGCAAGCAGATATTGATGAATTACGAGCAGAAATTGCCCTGCTACGAACAGAATTGCAACATTATCGCCGAACTTCTGCATAAATTTAGTCGTTGGTCATTAGTCATTAGTCATTGAGCCAAAAATTATGCACAAATGACAAAGGACAAAACACAAATGGCACTTGATCAAAAACAGTTTAGGAATCAGAGTGTCTTTTCTTCTAAGTGATTCGGTTGCAAACCAACGGTACACACAGCATATGGAACAAGGTTATTCAGATAAGGCATACCGTTGGAATCGGGAAAAATACTCTAGCAGACGGCGTTTTGTGGACATTTGGTCTTTTGTCTTGACCTTATTGTTTAAACTTTGGCTATACAACAAATCTTGGAGTTATCCAGGTGGTGTGACTGAGGCAAAGCAAGCTGCAAGACGCAAAACCCAAGCAGTCTGGATTCGCAATACCCTGCTGGATTTAGGGCCAACCTTTATCAAAGTTGGGCAACTGTTTTCTACCCGTGCTGATATATTCCCTGGTGAAT
This sequence comes from Nostoc sp., assembly GCF_036917275.1. GTDB lineage: Bacteria > Cyanobacteriota > Cyanobacteriia > Cyanobacteriales > Nostocaceae > Nostoc. Next base: position 38,976 of record NZ_JBALDF010000032.1, on the reverse strand, counting down.
ATGTAGAAGAACTAGCCAAGTTACAAGACAAAGTACCGGCATTTAGCTATGAACAAGTAGAAGCGACGATTGAGAAAGAACTAGGCAAGAAAATTCCTGAACTATTCCATAATTTTGAACCTATTCCCTTAGCTGCTGCTAGCTTAGGGCAAGTACACAAAGCTGTGCTGCATACTGGGGAATCGGTTGTTGTCAAGGTGCAACGTCCTGGACTAAAGAAGTTATTTGAAATAGATTTACAAATTCTCAAGGGAATTACCCGCTACTTTCAAAACCATCCTAAATGGGGACGGGGGCGAGATTGGTTAGGTATTTATGAAGAGTGTTGCCGCATTCTTTGGGAAGAAATTGATTATCTTAACGAAGGTCGTAACGCCGATACTTTTCGCCGCAACTTTCGCGGCTACGATTGGGTGAATGTCCCAAGAATATACTGGCGTTACGCCACTTCTAAAATACTGACCTTGGAATATCTTCCTGGAATTAAAATTAGCCAGTATGAAGCTTTAGAAGCAGCAGGTTTGGATCGAAAGGCGATCGCTCGTCAAGGTGCTCAAGCCTACTTACTACAGTTACTCAATAGTGGCTTTTTCCACGCCGACCCCCACCCAGGCAATATTGCCATTAGTGCAAGTGGTGCTTTGATATTCTACGATTTCGGCATGATGGGGCGAATTAAATCCAACGTCCGCGAAGGACTGATGCAAACACTTTTTGGTATTGCCCAAAAAGACGGCGATCGCGTTGTCCAGTCTCTGATCGATTTAGGCGCGATCGCACCAACGGATGACATGGGCCCAGTGCGGCGTTCCGTCCAATACATGCTGGATCATTTCATGGATAAGCCTTTTGAAAACCAATCGGTCGCGGCAATTAGTGACGACCTTTACGAAATAGCTTATAATCAGCCATTTAGATTTCCAGCAACCTTCACTTTTGTGATGCGAGCCTTTTCTACCTTAGAAGGGGTAGGCAAAGGTTTAGATCCAGAGTTTAACTTTATGGAAGTTGCCCAACCATATGCAATGCAGCTTATAACCGATATGAATGGTTCTGAGGGGAATAGCTTTCTTAACGAATTAAGTCGCCAAGCAGCTCAGGTAAGTAGTACTGCGTTGGGTTTACCACGTAGGTTAGAGGATACGCTAGAAAAGCTAGAACGGGGAGACATGCGCCTGCGCGTTCGGTCTATAGAAACTGAACGGCTGTTGCGGCGGCAGAGCAGTATTCAGCTCTCAATAAGCTATGCTCTGTTAATCAGTGGTTTCACACTTTCAGCTACGATCTTAGTGGTTAACAATTATCTATGGTGGGCACTAGTGCCTGGTTTAATTGCAGCAGGGCTTTCAGTGATCCTGATCCGACTACTTTTACGCCTAGACCGTTACGATCGGATGTATTAATTGTTGCAAAAAATTTATGAAACTTAATTTCACGGGTTTTACCGATCCGGGACTTATTCGTTCTAATAATCAGGATAATTACCATATCGACCCAGAGGGACGGTTTTTCGTTGTTGCCGATGGTATGGGTGGTCATGCCGGAGGTGAGGAAGCAAGTCGGATTGCCACTAGAGAAATTCAGGCGTATTTGCTGGCAAATTGGCAATCTTCTAAATCTTCTCAAGAATTGCTAGAGCAAGCTTTGTGGGGAGCCAATGAAGCGATTTTGCAGGATCAGCAAAATCATCCTGAACGCGGCGACATGGGTACAACGGTTGTAGCGGTAATTTTTCGCTCCCCAGAGTCGCCTTGGTGCGCTCATGTTGGCGATTCGCGGCTGTATCGCTTCCGAGAGTCGCAATTAGAACAGATAACAGAAGACCACACTTGGGTAGCACGGGCAATCAAAATAGGTGACATCACTTTAGATGAAGCACGATTACATCCTTTTCGTCATGTATTATCGCGCTGTTTGGGGCGTGAAGACTTGCATCAGATTGATGTGCAACCACTGGATGTAAAAGTTGGCGATCGCTTCCTGTTATGTAGTGATGGTCTCACCGAAGAACTTGTCGAACAGAAGATTGCTAGCTGCCTCCAAGACAGTCCTTGGCTTGATAAGGTCGCCATTTCTCTAGTTGAGGCTGCTAAGGAGCATGGAGGGCACGATAACATCACAGTTGTCATCGTCTCACTTGATTAAAAAGTTATGAGTAATTCAATTTTAGATTTTGAATTTTGGTGAAGCAGGGTGATGAGTCAGGTGCTAACAGAGGGTTTCCCGACTTGTACTCCTACGGGGAACCAAGAGCGTCTCCCTCAGGAAAAACGACTGCCGTTAGCGAGTATTCTGCTTACAGCCCTTCTCAAGACAAGAGACACTCTTGCGTTCGGGCATCCTACAACTGGCGTTAGCCTCTGGCAATGTGCTAATGGGAGACGCCATGCCGCAGGCTTTACACTGCGCTACCCTAGCGTCAGGGATTGAAGGAAAAATCTAAAATCTAAAATTCCGAATTAGTAAAGTTATGAGTTCTGACTCCTATTTGGTAGATATACTCAGCAATTTGTTCAATGTGAGCATTTTTCCTTTTTACAATTTGATACAAATATTTTTAGCCTCCAAAGTGATTTAGGAAGGCTGAATTTATATAAATTGGGAAATTGACATCTTGCACGTAATAAGGTAGAGCGACTATAATTCACGCTTATTACCATTCATTCCCTAACCTTCTTAAAATCCCTACCCTTCAAAGCTTCCTCCATAGTGGGAGAGACAGCATCTTAGTTTTTTTGTTTAAAAAAACTATCGAGGGTTAAGGATAACATCTGAACTTCTTTGCAAACGAGAGTTATGCAAAGCAGTTAGGAGTCGGGGAGGTAGTTATACTTATCTGAGTTCAAACGCAGCCTATTTTCCGGAATATGTCTCGGCTGACTTGGGTGGTATATCAGTAGGATTAGGTGCAAGATATCGAATCATAAAAAGTCCACATTTAGGATGTGGGCAATGTGTCAAACAATTGTTATCTTTCTTAATACGGAGGAACAAATGTTGGACAGTTATAAGTCCAAATATTATCCCATTTGGACTTTTGTGAGCGATATCATCTTTACGCGTTGTTTTTTCGGAGTTAAATTATGAGTCAACCAATGAAACTATCCTTAGAACAGCAATTCAGCATCTGCTCATTTTCTACTCAGGTGCAAAATATGAGCCACGATCAAGCTAAAGATTTTTTAGTCAAGCTATATGAGCAAATGGTCGTACGCGAGGCAACTTATCAAGAACTTCTTAAGCACCAGTGGGGCTTAGATTCCGGTTCCACTATGGCATAGAGTCGTTCTACTGTCGCAGTGGGCGACCTCCTTCTCTTGCTTGGTTCCAAGGAGGAAAACAGCTGGGGATGTCGGGGCGTCAACTTCGATAACTGATTCTGCAAAGGTTCGACAAAAATCCAAGTTCAAAAAACTAACAATGAGTAAATCTTTCAACGACACATCTGCTAAAGTCTAGACTTACTTTTCTTTTGTAGGACAAACTTACTGTTTGCTTGAGCCACACTTTCTTTTGGTTCGTCTAGTCTGCTGGTTAACCTGCGTAAATTTACAATCCCCCGAAATGATGTATATAGGAAGATTGACATGAGAATTTAGAAAGTCGTGATTTAGCAGCTAGTGTTTTCACTCTTTATACATATAACTAGAACTTACATCTTTATATATCTTTTGTTTATAAAAGTTTACATTCGCTGAGTGAGCACCCCTTAGTTGCATCTAAAATATGTAACATTAAGAAATTATTCCTAACGGGAAAAGTCGTATGCAGAATCTGTATCAATACTTTCCAGTTTTGCCAGAATTTGAGGTTTAATCTTTTCGTACTCGCTTTTGAGTAAGCTTTTACTAATTTGCGGGTCGGCAGAGGACATCATTGTATTGCTCATTGCGACCCACTCTTGCAGTCGTTGGCGCTGGGCAGAAGCGACGCTAGAAAGTAAGATATTGGTACAGCTATTTGGTGTTTCTCGTGCAAAGAATAACAGGCGGTAATAACCTGTGTGCTGTAGTAATCGAGTAATTTCTTGACCAAGGCTGGTTTTGAGATCAAGGTAATAAGGGAACCATTTAGCACTGTGTTTGTGGTTGTAAATGACAGTAATCCATAGCAGCATCGGATGGGGAATAGAGATGAACAGAAATTGGTTATAGCGGGTACACACTAAGCGCTTTTGAATTTCTTCTTGCGGTAGCATCACCCACAGGGCTGGTAAAATCTCTCCATTGGTATGAATGGGCTGGGGAAAGACAATATCGGCAATTGGTTTATTTTGAGGCCAGGAAATGGCACGAGCGATTTCATCGTTTGACGAGGATACCTGTAAATCGGCTTTTGTATTTTGTTCAAGCTCAGTGCTGACTGTAGTAGCAGGAACTAGCGCCTGATCTTGCTTAATTTCGCGTGTATGCTCAGGCTTTTCTAGAGACGCTAAAACTTTTAGGATTTCAGTGATACTTTGGGGGCGATCGCGTGCTACTTTAGCCAGACAGCTCATAACCAAATTTTCGATTTCTTTTGGTAGTTCTAATCCAGGCGCAACCTCAGCAAAAGAACGTGGTTTTTGATAGTGATGTGTTTTATACCATGCTCCAAAAGAATGAGATGGGACTACCAGTGGCATTTTGCCTGTGAGCATCTCAAACATCATAATTCCCAAACTATAAATATCAGCACGGTTGTCTAATTCTTTACCCTCCATCTGTTCGGGAGAAGAATAAGCCAATGTCCCCAAGTAGAATTTTGTATGGTCGCCATCTGACTGTAATAACTTTGCAATCCCAAAATCTAGAACTTTGACCAATTCTCCGAAACTGGCATCTTGAATCACCAGTATATTGCTTGGCTTGACATCCCGATGGATAATTGGGCAAATAGTACCCTCAACTGAGATGCCATCATGAGCGCACTGCAACCCCAGACTGAGTTGACGCGCCATACTCAAGAATCTTGGTAAAGGCAGTCGTTGCTTGCGAATAATACTGTTTAGGCTTTGTCCTTGTAAGTATTCCATGACGTAGAACGGGGTATTATTGTCGTCTACGCCATAGTCCATGACTCTGACAATGTGGATGCTTTTTTGCCCTAGTAAAGCACAGGTTTTTGCTTCTCGCTCAAAGCGGTCTTGCAATCGCATCTTTTCATTTTGGATTGATAGCGCCAGAAACTTAACTGCAACAGGTACACCCCCCAACAAATTATCTTTAGCACAATAAACTCGACCCATTGCTCCAGTACCAATTAACTCCTGGAGTTGGTAGCGTTTGCTGAGTAAGCGACCAATGTTGGGGTCTGACATAGAGAATTTGAATCCAAAAGCAGGTTGTAAGTATTTGGGAGGAAAAGTGCATTTAAACTGAGATTTGAATTATTGCGCCCAGAAATGACTTTCTAAGCTCGTACTGCAAAGCAGAAATGGAAGTCAAAAGTCAAAAAGCTTATAGGCTAGACTTTTCGGCTATTTTCAATCGTTGGTCTATTTACGCGGTGCTGTACTAGCTTTTTCCAGTCCTTTTTTAAAGCATTGAAACCATGAACTGGGAGTTTGCAATCGAGACGGTTATTACAACTAGTGCAACATGCCAGATCAAACAAGCAGAAAGGGTAAATTTAAGTAGGTGGGGGGAAAATTTATAAGTATGTCATTGCTAGTGAAACGGAGTGCAACGTACTCCTACGGAGAAGCAAGCTACGCGTAGCGTCTCCAAGAGTTGCAATCACAAGGACTTTGACGGTTTTACATTTTGTTACATAGTTAGGTTGATTCGTGCCTACCTACTTATAATGACGCTTTGTACCATTTTGCACTTTCATTGTGGTGTAATTTTAGTTTGCCCAATTTTGACTCAATAGATAACTATAGTAGCTGCCAAAAACCTTAATTAGGGAGCACCATACTCACCACAGAGTTCTGATAACTGAGTAATGAGTGCGGAGTTTTAAATATAAATAAAGCCTGATGAGATGACATGAAGCCCTGCTGGGCAGATTTTATCAGATCCAAGCCCTGATGTCTTGCAAACAATGCTCTAGTCTATTAGGATTTATAACTTTTATTTTAGTGAGCAATGATCCACAACTAAAGTTTTGCTTGATTAGTAGTTTCCTTTTACCTTCAATAAGACTGTCATCTGCCTTTGCTTTCTAAGTAGGGATAATCACAAATACTTATTGCCTGATCAGGTTTTTAACCTTAAGGCTGATTCTAAACTATGTAAAAGAATGTTTTAAAAGTCCCGATAAGTATAATTTGGCTATTATGACTTAAGTTAACTTCGACGATAAATCAAGGTTTTAGCCATATGCTGAGATACTTTGCTGTCCTAACTAGGAGAGGAAAAGACCCTTTTAAACCATCCTCTAAGGATGTATTATTTCTTGATAAAACTGTACTAATACTAATTGGTAGCTTTTCGTTTTTTATTTAGGTTATAAGACATGTCATAAACTGATTTATTACCCCTCACATAGTATTGAATTCGACGTTCGATAATAGTGTTAAATCGGGAAAGAAAATCAGGAAAAAAGTAGGGGTTTTCTCCCATTCTTCTTAATGCTGTTAACCATTTTCCTTGCTTTATAGGCACTACAACTTGAAAGTAAGCTAGATTTTTCTGATAAACTGCAAGATTAGAAGACAGAGCACGCATTAAAGCTGGATTTTTTTTCACAACTTCTTGTTGCATGAAAGAATTAGTAGCACTTATGTATTGATTTAGACGTAACAATATGCTTTGACGTACAAGAGAAATAGGGCGTGAGCGGTAGAAATAATAGGGTTCTGGCACAATAAAAAAGCGAGCGCCATTGATTAAGCATTTCAGATCAAGCCAAAAGTCTTCAGCTATGCTAAGGGTTTCATCGTACTCAATGCCGTGCTTAACCATAAATTCTCGTTTGAATATAGGCTTGCTTAAACCAAGACGCAACCCGGCTTTTCCATAGATATCAGTTTCCACAAAATAAATGAGATCAATTTGGAGAATTTTATCTATATGTTCTCCACTTTCTTGAATCAATGTACTCCAAGGAGATGTAGCACCATCTTTGATTAAATAAGGATCGTCAGCAATCATGTCTGCATTTGTTTCCTCTGCCAGCAACACAAGCTTTTCTAATCTTTCGGGAGCATACCAGTCATCTGAATCAAGAACAGCAATCCATTCTCCTTGGGCTGCTCTGAGGGCACGATTACGCGCAGCAGAAACCCCAAGGTTTTGTTGATTAACTATTACTTTGAGACGTTGGTCAGTAAAACTTTTAAGGACTTCTACAGTTTTATCACTTGAACCATCATCGACCACGATAACTTCAATATCAGTGAGCGTTTGCTCTAAGGCTGACTCTATTGCCTTGGCAATATAAGCTTCAGTATTATAAGAAGGGATAATGACAGATACTTTAGGATTCACGAAACTCAACTCCAGACTACACGGTTCGGTAAAAATGCTAAAATCCTGACAATAATTTGATAACTACTTTTTTAGTATACAACTCAGTAGGTTGGTGAAAATAAACGATCACTCCTTAAGGTCAGATATGAGACATTGAACGTTGCCAGAGTTGTTTGAGCAGTGGGCTTCCAGCCTAAGCATAAAGCGTTTAAGTTGACTGACGCTCTAGGCTAGCTTCCATTGTGTTAGTCAAAAAATGACCAGCCAAGATGCCACTACTGAGGTAATATGTATCTTCCGAAATCCGGTGGAGGGTTTCAAAGCCACTACGACGCTGACGATCGCCTAGTACCCAGTAACGCTGCACAATAGTATCTAAACCAATCCAGCCTTCACCTTCAACCTGCCCCAAAATATTATGTTGTAGTAAAAAAGTATACTGACGCTCTCCATCATGCAGCCGCCCCTTGTATTGCAGAGAGATTTCGGAGCGATCGCTACCTGGGAATATCAGCTTTGTAGCCATAGTGAACCAGTTATCTCGATTCCAAGCTACCAAGGTCATACCCTTGACGCTGATTGGCATACCATTACGTTCCAGCCAATTTCCTTGCATTGCCCAGCGTCCTGGTTCCAATAAAAAAGTATGAGCCACATTCTATATTCCCTGCCTTGATCGAGTGTCGCCAAGACTACAGTTATAGCAGTGTTGAGTTGCGAGTGCTGAATGAAGAAATTTTTTATCTTATTTATTGTTCCTGTCTCAGGACTCAGGACTGACCTTTGTGAATTTCTCCCAAAAGCACTTCTTGAGGTGCCCCAGTGGCAGTAGGTAGGTTGCCAGGAATACCCAAATTTCGCCAGTAGGCTAAAATCGCAAACGCGATCGCTTCTTTAAAATCTGCACTCAAACCGACTTCATCTGTAGTCCAGACTGGTATTGATGTCAATAATAACTGTAATCTTTGTTTCAAATAGAGGTTGCGACTACCACCGCCACATAATAGTACCCGTTGTGGCATTTCTGGTAAAAAAGTGCGGTAACTCTGAACAATTGAAGCAGCTGTAAGTTCCGTGAGAGTTGCCAGTACGTCGGCAGCATTAAGTTGGTATGCTTGGGCATCTTTTAAACACTGATGTAGGTAAGTCACACCAAATAACTCTCGACCAGTAGATTTGGGTGGCGGCAGATGAAAATAGTCTTGGTTGAGCCATTGTTCTACCAACGGCTGACAAGGAGTACCACTCGCTGCCCAATTGCCATCTTCATCGTAAGTTTTAGCACCAGCGCTTAAATGCTCTACTCCCAGATCCAACAGACTATTTCCTGGGCCAGTATCCCAAGCGCGAATTTTTGAGAGCCAGTCGCCATGCTGAGGCGGAATATAAGCAACATTACCAATACCACCAATGTTTTGAATACAACGCCCTTCTTCAGGATGACTGAGCAAATAGGCATCTACTCTGGGCACAAGAGGCGCACCATGACCACCAATAGCGATATCAGCAACGCGGAAGTTACTCACAGTTGTAATGCCTGTAAGATTGGCAATTAATGCACCGCGCCCTAGTTGGAGGCTGTAACCCAAGGGAGTGCTGTTAGCGGATAGCTGTTGTTTAGCCCCTGCTAAGTCAGAAATTAAGATTTTTCTCCTCCCCTGCTCCCCTGCTCCCCCAGGTGGTCGATGAAAAACCGTCTGACCGTGGGAGCCAATGAGAGTGGCTGGCTGATGACCAATTTGAATATTTTGGGCAGCTTGGGCAAAGACTTGAGCGATCGCATCATCTATTTCTGCCAATTCTGCCATTGAGATGGCAACGCCTGCACCAACTGCCAATATTCTTTCTCTGAGTTCGGCTGGATAAGGATATGTTGCCCCAGCTAGCAACTCAATTTTGATATCTAATTCTGTACCGGAAATCTCTACCAACGCAGTGTCTATGCCATCTACAGATGTGCCACTAATTAAACCTATAACGCGAGTAGGGACAGCAGCTTCTTCAGTTGGATGCATTGATAAAGATTCTTTTGTTAATTGCAAGAGGTAGTTTAATTCATGTTACTACCCATGTCAAAAAAAAACTAAGGTGGCATAGTTGACGGAGAAAGACGAATTGTGAGAGAAGGAGTTAGAGGCAGCCAACGGCTACCTGTCAAAGAACGTGGGATTCCCTTAAAGCAGAAAAAATAATTACGTTTCCAATTACAAAAATTCCAGAGTTATTAAAGGTATTAGAACTATCTAGATATATATATTATAAAAATTTATGTAATCAGTTGTCAGAAAGAAATTAGGAAGTTAATCACTCTAGCATTATGCAGATTATCTAATTACCTTAAAGAATAACCAAGGTAATCTTGATCATGAAATTGAAAAACTATTCAGCTAAAGTATAAACATAGGTTTTCAAAGGATTGGTATAGTCCAATCCCTCATACCTTCTTTATCTAGAACCAGAAAAATATAAACTACCTGCAAATCATAAAATAGTACGTTTTATAAATAAAGCTTCTTTACAATTTAGCACTGATAACTTTGCGCTTTTTACATGAAGTGATAGACATCATAGAACATAATATCAGTGATTCCCCTTTAAATAAAGTCCAAGAGCTTACATTTTAATCTAAGTATAATCAAATAGAAAAAGTAGTAATCCTTCTGATGTTGGAATTTGGAAGCACATCGCACAATGAGGCTATGAACACGAAAGATAAAAACGAAAAGGATTGAACAATGAAAAGTCTTTTAATTAAGTCCGCGATCGCTTCTGGTGTTGTTTTGTCCTTAGCTACTGTTACCCGTCCTGTAATGGCTGCGTCTTTTGCGGTATCAATAGAAAACCCAGGCGTGCAAAATGCACAATTATCAAATCTTGTTAATGCTCATATACAAAATTTTGATGCACAAACACAAGGTTACAGTGCAACAGGCTTTCAATGGAATGAAGGAACAACAAATATTGGTAGCTATCAGAAGACTCTGATCGTAAATGCAGATCAATATGGTGGTGCTGGTGGAACAGGCAAATATTTTGATGTAGATAGCAGTAGATCAGGTAATGGTCAAACGGTTTCTACCCTAAATTTGACAACCCCACAAAGTTACTTTGGACTTTGGTGGTCTGCGGGAGATAGTAATAACGTACTTACATTTCTTTCACAAGGTAAGGTTGTACAAAGTATAACTACTGCTGATGTGGTTAGTTATATCGCAAACCTACCAAATAAAGCCAGCTACTACGGTAATCCTAATTCGACATTCCAAAATCAGGATTCTGGAGAACCCTTTGCGTTCATCAACTTCTACGAAGTTGGCGGAACTTTTGATCAGGTTCAATTCAGCAATGTTGGCGGAACTGGTTTTGAATCAGATAATCATACAGTCGCCACTAGCTACAAGAGTATCACCGGTAATGTCGTTACAGCAGCAGTTCCTGAGTCTTCTTCTGTATTAGGAGTTTTTGTGATTGGTTTGGTAGGTGCTACTTCAGTCCTGACTCGTCGAGTCAATAAAAAGTCAGTTTTGCAATTGTCATAAGTGTAGCGGCTTGCAAATAAAACAATTTCTGGCTCACATTAAGGGTCTTCTGCACTTCTGATCATAATTAAGGGAATGTCACTCGAAACGTTAATAGCACTGTTTTTTTTGTTTCAGTCTTTATGCCGTTTGTCTTTGCAATTAGTATACTAACCGCAGTCGTTTTTGGGAAAAGTATTATAGAGATGCTGGACTTATGCGGTGCTGGTCTAAGTCTTGACCCTTCCAGCGTTGGATCATCAAGTTTCTCTGCAAACGTAAGAACGAGAAGTTGCTAAGTGGAAAGCAATTTTTTAAAAGATACTAATTCTAGCTCAGTAAGATTTGCCTGATTTTCTCTATAGTCTACTTCCAGACTTCACCTTCGCGTAGTGTGCCGTAGGCAGGATTTCAAAAGTTCCAATGAAAAGTCAACATTAAATACAAGTTAGGGCAAGCTTACTTAGGTAAGTTTGCCCTAATTCCTTTCCCATTTATTTTCTCATCAGCCGCTCTACAACACTTGGAGAAAGTTGCTGCTTTAGCTTGGAGATATCGGCATTACCCAGTCCAGAGGCTTAAAAACTGATCCTAAAGCCCAGGTCTTAAGATATCGATATGATAGAAAAGTAGATAAAAATTAAAAAATATTTATCGAATGGTGCTTCAATCATCTGGCTTGTCCAAAGTCAAAGACTCATTAACACAAAAAATCTTCTTGGGTAATGAACCCAATGCGGAGTTAATTGCAATTCTCACTGTTTACTTTGTCCAAGGAATTTTAGGGCTATCGCGTTTAGCCGTTAGCTTTTTCCTCAAAGATGAACTGCTGCTGAGTCCAGTCCAGGTTTCGGCGCTATTCGGAATTGTCTTGCTACCTTGGATGATCAAGCCAGTGTTTGGTTTTATCTCTGATGGCTTGCCTATATTTGGCTATCGTAGGCGTCCTTACTTGATTTTATCCGGGATACTGGGAACTGCTTCCTGGGTAAGTCTGGCCACAATAGTTCATACTACCTGGGCAGCTACGTTAGCGATCGCTCTTAGTTCTCTTAGTGTCGCCATGAGTGATGTCATAGTTGACTCACTGGTTGTTGAACGAGCCAGAGGCGAATCGCAAGCGAAAGCCGGTTCACTACAATCTGTGTGCTGGGGTGCTTCTGCGATCGGAGGTTTGATAACAGCATACTTTAGCGGTCTGCTACTTCAATACTTTACTACCCGTACTGTCTTTGCAATTACCGCCTTGTTTCCTCTCATCGTTTCAGGGGTAGCTTGGTTGATTGCTGAGTCCCCCGTTAGGAAAGATTCTCAAGATAATGATCACACCAACTCTTTACCAATCAAACATCAACTGAAGCAGCTACGCCAAGCCATTACCCAAAAAACAATTTGGCTACCAACGGCGTTTATCTTCGTCTGGCAAGCTACGCCAAGTGCTGACTCAGCCTTTTTCTACTTCTCTACCAACGAATTACACTTTGAACCAGAATTTTTGGGGCGGGTACACTTGGTAACAAGTTTCGCTTCTCTCGCAGGTGTTTGGATTTTTCAACGTTTCCTCAAAAGCATCCCTTTTCGCGTGATTTTTGCTTGGAGTACCGTCCTTTCGTCAATTTTGGGGATGACGATGCTGTTGTTGGTGACTCATACAAACAGGCGGTTGGGTATAGATGACCACTGGTTTAGTTTGGGTGATAGTGTTGTTCTTTCCGTGATGGGTCAAATTGCCTTTATGCAAGTGATGGTTCTAGCAGCAAGGCTTTGTCCCTCTGGTGTGGAAGCGACATTATTTGCCTTGTTAATGTCGGTGTTTAATTCTGCCGGAACGGTTTCTCGGGCATTTGGGGCATTAATCACGTATTGGCTGGGGATCACTGCAACGAACTTTGAGTCACTTTGGCTATTGGTGTTAATTACTAACCTCAGCACGCTATTGCCCCTACCATTTATCAACTGGCTACCTGCTGAAGATCAAACTGAGACACCCAAAGATGGGGAAAAACCGTTTTTGCCAGATTTGATGTCTGAGTTGGTACTGAGAGAGCCAGAGTCGAAAATAGTGGAATAGTGTAATAAATCTCACGCACTGGCGTAGCAAAGTCGCAAATAAATTATTAGCGGCTATATATTTTAGTGCAAAGTAACAATAAAAAATAAAGTACATGCAAAGTTTTAAAAGTCAAGAAAGCCCAGTTACAGAAAAATCCTACACTCGTGCAGACTGGCAAGGAGGATATCAATCTCTCACCCAAGAGTTTGATTATTGGATTGATGATATAGAAGGGCAAATTCCCAGACAATTACAAGGGACGCTATTTAGAAATGGCCCCGGTTTGCTAGATGTGAATGGGCAACCTCTTCATCACCCGTTTGATGGGGATGGAATGATTAGCAAAATTACCTTTACCAACGGTCGCGCTCATTTTCGCAACCGCTTTGTCCGCACAACTGGCTATTTGGCAGAGCAAAAGGCGGGAAAAATTCTCTATCGCGGTACTTTTGGTACTCAAAAACCTGGCGGTTGGCTAGCTAATATCTTCGACTTAAAACTCAAAAATATCGCCAATACAAATATTATCTATTGGGGTGGTAAACTGCTAGCACTCTGGGAAGCGGCTCAAGCATATCGCCTCGATCCTTATACTCTTGAAACACTGGGAAATGAATATTTTAATAGTGCTTTGTCAGCAAGTGAAGCTTTCGCTGCACATCCCCGCGTGGAAAACGATTGCGACGAAGATGGGGGCGCACCTTGCCTGGTAAATTTCTCGATTAAGCCGGGATTATCTACTACAATTACTATTTTCGAGCTAAACCCATCGGGTGAAATTATCAGACAGCACGCTCATAAGGTTCCAGGTTTCTGTTTCATACACGATTTTGTTATTACTGCCAATTACTGCATCTTCTTTCAGAATCCTGTCGTCTTTAATCCCATACCTTTCGCCTTGGGAATACGTGCGGCGGGAGAATGTATCAAATTTCAGCCGAATCAGCCAACTCAAATTCTAATTATTCCCCGCTTCCCTAAAGAAGGGCAAGAAAAGATAAAAATTCTGGAAACTCAGTCGGGTTTCGTCTTCCATCATGTTAATGCTTTTGAGGTAGGAGAGGAAGTTTTGATTGACTCCATTTGTTACCAAAATTTACCAGAAGTGGAACCCAAAAGCGATTTTCGACAAGTTGATTTTGAGGCACTTTCACCTGGGCAACTTTGGCGATTTTGTCTGAATCTAAAGGATGGGACAGTCCGGCGGGAATTGATTGATGGCCGTTGTTGTGAATTTGCCAACATACATCCAGCGAATGTAGGACGCTCTTATCGATATCTATATATAGGTGCGGCTCATGCAGAGACTGGTAATGCTCCCTTACAAGCATTGCTGAAAATTGATTTAGAGTCTGGAGAAAGACAATTTTGGAGTGCTGCACCCCGTGGTTTTGTAGGTGAACCGATTTTTGTCCCACGCCCAGATTCTGAAAAGGAAGATGATGGTTGGATATTAGCTTTAGTTTATGATGCTACTCATCACCGCTCAGATGTAGTGATTTTAGATGCCAGTGATTTCCATAAAGGAGTAATTGCTCGGCTACATCTCAAGCATCATATCCCCTATGGTTTGCATGGAAGCTTTACTTCTGAGGTTTTTGGGGAAATTTGATCCCCTATTTGGGTGAAACCATTTTTTCGCTGGCAATGATATGCAAATCGATATTTTTGAGCAAGCGCACCAATTTTTGCGTCAAAGATCCTTTGAGGAGCATTTGCCAGCGCGATCGCTGACTCTCTCCGATTACAATTTGGGTAATCCGATATTTTTCGGCGACTTGGGCGATCGCATTCGCTACGTTACTGTTGGTAACACGAATAAAACTACCTTCAAATTCTTTACACAATTTTTCACAAGTGTGGATGTGTAAGCTTTCCTCCTTGGTGAGGAAGCGTTCTGGATCGGCTACAAACAAGGTATAAAGCGGTGCGTTCATGTAGTTAGCTATCCTTGCACCCCGACGTAACAATTGCACTGAGTTGGGATAAGTGGATACACATACCAAAACCCGCTCATGAATATTACAAAATTGCCCGTTGGGAGTAGAGGCGTTCGCAAAGCGTGCGCGAAGCGCAATCGCATTTCCTTCCACGTTGTCTGCTACTTCCCGCAAAGCCAACTCCCGCAAAGCAATCAGGTTACGGCGTTGGAAAAAGTTATCGAGGGATTGTTGGATTTTTTGGGGTGCGTAAATCTTCCCTTCTAATAACCGTTCTTGCAGTGTTTCCGGTGTGACATCTACTACTACTATTTCATCTGCGTCATCCAGAATCTTGTCAGGAACACGCTCACGGACTACCACGCCAGTAATTCTGGCTACTAAGTCATTGAGACTTTCCAAATGTTGCACATTCATTGTGGAGTAGACATCAATACCTGCTGCCAAAATTACTTCTACATCTTCGTAGCGTTTTTCGCGTGGAGAATCAGGGACATTGGTATGGGCAAGTTCATCGATTAAGACTAATTGGGGCGTAGACGCAAAGCGGCTTGTCGCCAGACATCGCTTTAAAATAGCATCTGTATCCATGTCCGTTAGTGTCAACTCACCGCGAGGATATTCCTTACGGGCTATAATTTCCAGTCCCTCTGCCTTCTCAGCTGTCTCCTTGCGTCCGTGGGTTTCCAAAAGCCCAACGACGACATCAATTCCTTCCTGTTTGAGTGCGTGTCCCTCTTCCAACATCCGGTAGGTTTTGCCTACCCCAGGAGCCATGCCAATAAAAATTTTATGCTTACCCCGCCGTCGTGCCGGATAAAGAGAGTTACTTGCAGAATTTAAAGGTGCTGTGCCAGCCGAAGCAGTATTACTATTATCTGACATTTCATTCTTAGTATCTGTATGGCAATCCTATTTGATCAGAAAACGGCGCTTTCCCAATGCCCAATGACCCGTTTATTGATTTTGCTGACGATTAAAATCTTGCAAGTCAAGAGCATAATTCAATCGGAGAACATTGACTCCCGGTTCGCCAAAAATCCATAAAAATCTGCCATCACTATACTTATTAATTAAACGGAAAATGTCATCTTCTTTTACTCCCCGCGCACCAGCAACCCGCGTCAATTGCTGCCGAGCTGCTTTTAATGAAATATGCGGATCTAATCCAGAAGCAGACGTATAAATTATATCAGCAATTGGTTGAAGATTTTCATCTCGCAATTGATTTGCCTGTTCTAGAATCCGCTTCAGTAGCTCTGGATTGCTTGCAGCGAGATTGCTGGCTCCAGATATGCCAGTTGGCTTGGCTTTTTTGCCTTGGCTATATCTAACAGTACTGGGACGAGGATGGAAATATCGCTCAGATGTGAAGACTTGACCAATCAAAGCTGAACCAATTGGTTGATTATTTAGATTCCGCATGATGCTGCCATTCGCTTGATATGGCAAAAAAACTTGACCGACTACAAGGATTATCAGAGGATAGATGATTGCAGTCAACAACCAAAGCATTAGAGTGATGAAAATTGCTCTGATGGTTTCTCGAATAATAGCCATAATAAAGTTTTCCAATTGCTGCTAATATTTTATTTTTAATTTTTAATTCTTTTACCCAAGCAGAAGGACGTTTCAAGGTGCTGTCAGCAACAACGTAAACAACTGGGGCAATTACCACATTCAAGCACAGCAGGATAAAAATAGCGAGTGTTGAGAAGACACGCAGACAAACAGACATGGTGAATCAGTCTATAGCGCCGCATCAGTGCGTCCTCCACTCTTTGCGTCTTCTTTGGTAAGTATTGTTTATGCCATTGCGACCAAACAAAGGACATCGCCTGTATCAGATTCATTGGCAGAAACTTCTCCCAAACATCGACCTGTTTATTCATATTCTTTTTGTTCCCCACCTGAATAGGTAAAAGTAAAAATAAAAAAGGTCAAATGTTTATTATCTTACCTTAGTAAGATGCGCTTGTTTGGGAGCATCTCTACTTTTCTTGTCCTTAAGCCAAGCCCACAATTGTAATCAGTATATCTATCAATTTTATGGCGATAAATGGCGCAATCAACCCACCTAAGCCATAAATTAAGATATTACGTTGCATTAGCTGATTAGCTGTTAGAGGTCTAAACCGCACACCCTGCAATGCCAAGGGAATCAAAGCTGGAATAATCAAAGCGTTGTAAATCAGCGCTGATAGTACAGCAGACTTAGGGCTAGTCAAATTCATAATATTCAGGCTTTGCAGGTTAGCAGCGACAAATATCATTGGGATAATCGCAAAGTATTTAGCAATATCATTAGCGATAGAAAATGTAGTCAATGCCCCGCGAGTAATTAGCAATTGTTTACCAATGCTAATGATATCGAGCAGCTTTGTGGGATCGGAGTCCAAATCGACCATGTTGGCGGCTTCTTTTGCAGCTTGTGTTCCTGTATTCATCGCAACACCAACGTTAGCTTGGGCTAATGCTGGAGCATCGTTGGTTCCATCTCCCGTCATGGCAACCAGTTTACGTGCTGCTTGTTCCTTTTTAATGACGCTGATTTTGTCTTCTGGTGTGGCTTCGGCGATGAAGTCATCTACTCCAGCTTCTTTGGCAATCACAGAAGCTGTAATTCGGTTGTCTCCAGTTAGCATGATGGTACGCACTCCCATCCGTCGCAATTGCTCAAAGCGATCGCGGATACCAGGTTTAACTATATCTTTGAGATAAATAACCCCATAGATTTCGTTATCTAGGCTGACTGCTAGGGGTGTACCTCCCAGGCGAGAAACTCGTTCGTAGGTAGCATCCAGTTCTGCGCTATCGCGTTCGTTGTAGAAACGGACAAATCCTTTAATGGCTTCTACTGCTCCCTTCCTGGCCTCATGCCCTCCAGGCAAGTTGGTGCCACTCATGCGGGTTTCGGCGGAAAAATCAACTCCTTCTGCTTGACTGGAGTCAAAATCAAACTGTGCCCCTAGCTTTTCTGCCAATCGAACAATCGATTTACCTTCTGGTGTATTGTCAAAGACACTAGCCGCCCACGCAACATTAGCAATTTCCGACACTGAATGACCGTTAATTGGGATAAAATCTT
Source organism: Nostoc sp. (assembly GCF_036917275.1). Taxonomy (GTDB): domain Bacteria; phylum Cyanobacteriota; class Cyanobacteriia; order Cyanobacteriales; family Nostocaceae; genus Nostoc. The sequence continues at coordinate 20,983 of NZ_JBALDF010000032.1, read as the reverse complement.
CCGCCAAACGGTTGCCGAGGGTAATTGTACCTGTCTTATCCAGCACTAAAGTGGTGACATCTCCACAGGCTTCGACTGCTCGTCCAGAAATGGCAATGACGTTAAATTGGGCAACTCGATCCATACCAGCAATGCCGATGGTACTTAGTAAGCCGCCAATCGTTGTCGGAATTAATGCTACTAACAAAGCAATCAAAATTGGCACGCTGACTGGACTGTTGACATAGTAAGCAAGTGCGGGCAAGGTTACCACGACTAACAAAAATACTAAGCTCAGAACTGCCAGCAATACTGTCAGGGCAATTTCATTGGGTGTTTTGCTGCGTTCTGCCCCTTCCACCAAGGCAATCATCCGGTCAATAAAGCCTTTGCCTGGGTCAGATGTGATGCGGATAATTAGTTCATCTGAGATAATCCGCGTCCCACCAGTAACGGAACTAGTTACGTCGGAGCCTGATTCTTTCAATACTGGTGCCGATTCCCCAGTAATTGCCGATTCATCCACAGAGGCAACACCCATAATTACTTCGCCATCGGCGGGAATGATATCGCCAGCAACGACGTAAATGGTATCGCTCTGTTTCAGGCTGGTGGATGGAACTTCACTAAGTGTGCCATCGGGAGCAAGTTTTTTAGTTATCGTCTCTGATTTCGTTGATCGCAAAGCATCGGCTTGAGCTTTACCCCGCCCTTGGGCCAAGGCTTCGGCAAAATTGGCAAACCAAACTGTAAAGAATAAAATCCCCGACAACAAGCCGTTAAAAAGTTGCGGGTTCTTTTGGAGGGCTGGGCCAAATAGGTTGGGATCAATTGTTAGCAATAGGGTGATGATTGTCCCCACCCAAACCACAAACATCACTGGGTTTTTGATTGCATACTTAGGGTTGAGCTTGACAAAAGCATCTTTAATTGCGCTTAAGTACAGCCACTTAGTACTTATCTTCGCCTTTTTACGTGCTTGGCGGCGATCGCCAGCACGCGAATTTGGGCGTCTAGCTTTGAAGTTAGTTGCCACTTGATTTATAAATAAAGTTAAGAGTTAAGAACGCGATTAATCGGGTCTGTACAAGAGTTAGGAACGCGATTAATCGGGTCTGTACAAGAGTTAGGAGTTAGCAGTTATTAGGAATTTTCAATAAAAAATAGATCCAACCTGTAAGGTGCGTTACGCAATCGCTAACACAACACCAGTTGCTACAACAGATAGCGCAGCGTTAGCGAGTCAGACGCTACGCACAGTCGCTTTAAGCGAAGCCATGCCGTAGGCTTTACGCTGTGCTACTCTTGCGTCGGGAACCTCCCAACGGGAAAGCCACTCGCCTACAGCGCTGGACTCACCGCAACGCACTGGCTCCCCTACGAAATCGGATAATTTATTTATTTTTTGGTATTCTCTTAATTCCAAACTTATAACTCATAAATTTTCTAATTGCCAGATGCTAGTTTCAAACCCTCAGCTATGGGGCCTAACGCCAGAACGGGAAAGAAAGTCAACACTCCCAAAACCAATGTCACTCCAGCAGTGATACCAGTAAATACCAGAGAATCAGTTCTCAAAGTAGCAGGGGTTTCTTGTACTTGTTGTTTGCGAGACATCCCGTCAGCTAACAGTAAGATGGCAATCATCGGAATATAGCGTCCTCCTATTAAGCTAACTAAAGTACTCAAATTCCACCACAGGGTGTTATCTTTCAACCCCTCTAAGCCGGAGCCATTATTTGCTGCTGCTGAGGCGTATTCATAAACTACTTGAGAAATGCCGTGATAACCAGTATTGCTAATTCCAGACAGGGAGATGGGATAAGCCAAGGCGATCGCACTGGGAATCAAAATTACAATTGGGTGAATCAACAGCACCACACCAGCGAGGACGATTTCTGGCTTTTCAATTTTGCGTCCTAAAAACTCTGGGGTGCGTCCTGCCATTAGTCCAGTTAGGAACACTGTGAGAATTAAGTAAATGAATAGGTAAGCCGTTCCAGTTCCTTGACCACCCCAGATAACTTGAATAAACAAGTTGAAGAGAATCGAAAATATTCCTTGCGGCATTAAAGAATCGTGCATCCCGTTCACAGCACCAGACATAGTAGCTGTAGTCATAACTGCCCAGAATGCCGTTTGTGCCCAGCCAAACCGAACTTCTTTCCCCTCTAAATTGGGCTGTTCTAATCCAAAGGCATTATTAACAAGGGGATTACCTTGTAGTTCTCCAACGGCTGTCACTCCCACCAGAACTACAAAAATCACAAACACCATCCAAAAAAGTAGCCAAGCTTGTTTGATGTTGTTGGCAAATATACCGTAAGTATAAATCAAGGCTGCTGGTATAGAAATCATGGCAAGCATTTCTATTAAGTTAGAAGCGCCATTGGGATTTTCAAAGGGATGGGCTGAGTTTACGCCAAAAAAGCCACCGCCGTTGTCGCCCAAAAGTTTGATCATTTCAAAGGATGCTACCGGGCCTCTGGCAAGATATTGCGTCCCGCCTTCTAAGGTTCTCACATCCAGAGTCCCAGCTAATGTTTGTGGTACACCTACTACAAGCAAGGCGATCGCTCCAATAATCGAAATCGGCAGCAATATTCGCGTAATTCCACGGACGAGATCGACGTAAAAGTTTCCCAGTCTTCTACCCGTCAACCCGCGAATAAAGGCAATTCCCACAGATAAACCGGTGGCTGCTGAGGTGAACATCAAAAAGCCTAAAGCCGCTACCTGGCTAAAATAACTTAACGTTGTCTCACCTGCATAGTGTTGCTGGTCGGTATTCGTCACAAAGGAAATGGTTGTGTGCAGTAATACATCCCAATTGGGCGCACCGAAGCCGTTAGGATTCCACGGCAAGAGTCTCTGAAAATATATCAGCAAATACACTGAAATACCCATAATCAGGTTGCTGCACAGTACAGCCCGGATATACTCCCAACCTGTCATGTCATCTTTCCTGCGGACACCCGCTAGTACGAACATACTTCGCTCTATTGGGTTCATTAAAAAATCAAGCAGTGTTCTTTCTCCCAAAAAGACACGCGCTATGTATCTACCGAATAGCGGAGTGATTGCGATGACGATACATAGCGTTAAGCCAATTTGCAAAAAACCTTGTCCCATATATTTCGCGCTAAATTAAATTTAAGTGCTAGCAAGCCAATTATTAGAAATAAAAGATTAACTGTTGGGGTATTTCATTTTGAGGGATTTACTATTTTCGGTTCTTAGTCTTTTCCAGATACTTGTTAAACTTTTTGTTAAGATTATTTAAATTTTCCGGTTAATTCATCGCTCTCACTAATTAGGACTATTTGTTTATACAATACATTTTCAAAGTTTGCTACTTTCAAATAATATAAAATTATCTTGGCTTTTATTAATGGGATTAGGGATTGGCAAGATTGGGGTACATACTCTGCTCCTTGTGAGTAACTACCTAGTAGAGTCCGGCATAAATAAGCCACCAATTCCAAATCAACGAAACGCTTACGCTGTATTCATTTTGACTTATGACTTTTGAATGAGTGACTTCCGCCTTGCGGTATCAATCTCCTTTATTGCATCAGGATAATCCTAATTTTAGGATTAATTCTCAGCTTGGCATTTGCAGATATAGATTGCAGATAAATCATAATTGGTAAATTAAATAGTTATACAGATTGTATAATCACAATTTTTTAGTAAATCATAAATGACAATATTAAGGCGATTATTGACTATGAAAGAAGCTATAAATAAGCGGAGGGAGACATATGGGCTAATAGCGATCGCCTTTGCTATAGTAATAGGTTTGGAATATTTGACACCACCTGAGTACGTATTTGGCTACCTCTACACAGGGACAATTTTGTTAGCAGATTCTCGATTGAATCGGGCAGCAGTATTGGGGATCACTCTTGCAGCGACAGGATTAACATTGTTGAATTTGTTTGTCCCAGGAGGAGAAATAATTAATCCCCCAACGTTGGCAAATAGATTGATTGCAGTATTGGCATTGCTGGTAACGGGTTGGTTAAGCGATCGCAACCACCGCAATGAAGAAGCGATCGCTTATACGCAAGCACAATTACGCTCTCAAGAACAATTAGCTACCATGCGTGAAGATTTTATTTCTACCCTAACGCATGATTTGAAAACACCCCTATTAGGAGCAATTGAAACGCTGAAATATTTTCAAAATGAGCAATTTGGTGAAGTTACACCAATGCAAGCAAAAGTCCTACAAACAATGGCTCGTAGTCATCAAAGTACACTGCAATTAGTCCAAACTCTTTTAGATGTGTATCGCAATGATGCCGAAGGGCTGAAACTACAAATATCACCTGTTAACTTGGTGACAGTGGCGGAGGAGATCATCGCTACCTTGACTGAACTAGCGAGAACACGTCAGGTTTATATTTCTCTGCACTATGGGGAATCAGATTTTCGGAGCTTTCTTTGGGTAAATGGTGATCCTTTGCAACTAGGGCGAGTCTTTACAAATCTCCTGAGTAATGGCATTAATCATACCCCTCGTGGCGGTAAAGTGGAAGTAGTATTTGAAGGTTATTCTAGCGATCAAGTGGTAAAAATACTCGATACTGGTTCCGGCATTACCGAAGAAGAGTTACCCCACTTATTTGAGAGATTTTATCAAGGACATAGCGATCGCCACGTCTTTGGATCTGGACTAGGGCTTTATTTGACCAGGCAAATTATAGCTGCTCATGGCGGTACAATTTGGGCAGAGAATCGCTCACCACGAGGCGCACTGTTTGGTTTCCGACTCCCAGCTTGTCCACCACCAGGGAGATGAGGAGTGGGGCGAGGGAAGTAGGAGAGAAATAACCAATCACAAATAACAAATGACAAAAATCCTACTCGTTGAAGATGATGAATTGTTTCGGCTTGGTCTGCGGATGAGGTTGCAACAAGAAACTAGTTTGGAGATTGTCGCAGAAGCAGAAGATGGGGAACAAGCTGTAGAATTAGCAAATAGCTATCCCCTGGATTTGGTCTTACTGGATGTAGGTTTACCAGGCATTGGCGGGATTGAAGCTTGTCGTCAAATCAAGCAGAAGCACCCAAATTTACCAATTCTTGTTTTAACATCTCGTTCTGAAAAACCCCTGATTTCGCGGTTAATTGCTGCCGGGGCGCAAGGTTACTGTCTCAAAGGTATTCCTGCTGAATCTCTGATATTGGCGGTGCGATCGGTTGCAGCAGGGGCTTCTTGGTGGGATCAAACGGCAACAACAGAAATTAGAGCAGCTTTTGAGGGAAACTTTACGGCGATACTGCCTGCAAAAACTGAGGAATCCTTAGAAAATCCCTTAACGAAGCGAGAGCAAGAAATTTTGGCACTGGTGGCAGCTGGTAAAAGCAATCAAGAAATTGCCGACATTCTCTACATTGCCCCTGGTACAGTACGGGTGCATGTCCATGCTATTTTGCAGAAACTAGAAGTACGCGATCGCACTCAAGCCGCAGTTTTAGCTATCCAGAAAGGATTGGTAGCAGCAGAATTTTTGATTAATTAAATTAAACATTCAAACTTTGCTTTCACTACCTTTTTGCGTCAGTGCTGATCTAGATAAACTGGATTTATTAATTTTTAACCCCAATAAAATTACATAATATTTAATGGGTCTACATCTATCGTTAAGCTAACAGATTGGGGACATATATCTCGCACTTCTTCCCAATCTGGCAATTGTGGTAATGCATCGGGAGCAAATTTAATCAATATCTGCCAGCGATAACGATTAGCTACCCGTAAAATACTTGCTGGTGCTGGCCCCAATATCTCGAATTCTTCTTCTGTACTCAAGGTTGTGGCGATAATTTGCGCGGTATTTTGCACTTGAATCGGATCAAGACTACTTAAGCGCAACAAAATTAACCGCCCGTATGGCGGATAATTGAGGGCTTGCCGTTGTTCTAATTCAGCTTGGGAGAAAGAGTGATAATCGTGCGATCGCACTGCTGCAATTACCTGATGCTCTGTAGTATAAGTTTGTACAATTACCCTACCTCGATCATCACCTCTACCAGCACGTCCAGCTACCTGAGTCAAGGTTTGAAATGCCCGTTCACTGGCGCGATAGTCTGATAAATTTAGCAATCCATCGGCGGCGACAACACCCACAAGTGTCACCTGCGGTAAATCCAAACCTTTGGTGAGCATTTGCGTTCCTACTAATAAATCTGCTTCCCCGTTGGCAAATTGGGTAAGTAGGGTTCGGTGTGAACCTTTGTTGCGAGTGGTATCGCTATCAAAACGAATCAAGCGCAACTCTGGGAACTGTCGCGCTAATTCCTGCGTTACTCGTTGAGTACCGCTACCGAAGAATTTTAGATAAGGGGAACTACAATCAGGGCAAAATTTTGGATGCGATCGCCCATAGTTACAATAATGACAACGCAATAATTCCGGCGCTTTTTCTTCGGTGTGGTGATACGCCAGGGACACATCACAGTAAGGACATTCCAACACATATCCACAACTGCGGCACGATACAAAAGTACTGTGTCCCCGGCGATGGATAAATAAAATCCCCTGTTGTTTTCTTTCTTGTAACTGTTGCAAAGCTTCTTGCAATGATCTACTAAATATAGAACGATTTCCCTGCTGCAACTCTTGCCGCATATCGACTATTTCCACTGGCGGTAGAGGGCGGGAGTTTATGCGTTCGGGCAAACTTAAGTAATAACTCCTAGCTCCTTCCTCCTGGCTCCTGACGCTTACCCAACTTTCTAACGAAGGGGTAGCGGAACCTAATAGCAAGGGACAATTTTCTAACTCTGCTCGCCACTGGGCGACGGTGCGAGCGTGGTAGGTGGGTATGGGAGAGTCTTGCTTAAAGCTGCTGTCGTGTTCTTCATCTAAAATAATTAAACCCAAGTTGGGCAAAGGGGCAAAAACGGCGCTACGAGTACCAATCACAACTTGAGGTTCTCCAGTGAGCATTTGTCGCCAAGTGTCGTAACGTTCGCCGTCGGAAAGGGCGCTGTGATAAACGTTGACTTTATTGCCAAAGCGGGCGCGAAAACGGTCAGTTAGCTGGGGTGTAAGTCCAATTTCTGGGACTAAGACAAGGGCGGATTTGCCTTGATTGAGTAAAGGGGCGATCGCTTGCAAATATACTTCCGTTTTTCCCGAACCTGTCACTCCATGCAACAAAACTTGAGCAAATCCATCTAGAGTCTGGATTGTCGCCAGGGCGCTAGCTTGGGCTGCATTTAATGACTTTGGTTGATCTTTATCTAATGCTGGGCCTTGTTCCCTTCGCAATACTTCCCGTTCTTCGATGACGATACAGCCCTTTTCTTCTAACCCTTTTAGGGTAGGGGTAGTTGTCTTACAAATCTGTAGGAACTCATTTAGCCACAACTCGCCACCACAATCCCGTAGCACTTTTAAAATTTCCCGTTGACGCTTGTTTAGATCAATGTAAGATCCATCGGCAACTAACGTGACTACTGGTTTTGTCTGGGGTTGAGAATATCTAAGTAATTCCACATAACTTTCTGCCCAATTGCGTTCTAGTAATTGCTTCTTTCCATAGTCAAATCCTTGAATCTGGCGTTTGAGGAATTTGAAACTGTAGTCCCCATCAACTTGAGATTGCAAAATTTTGAGAATTTGACGAGCTGCGGCTGAACCAAGGAATTCTATTGCACCATTGGGAATATTTTCTCGCTTGAGCCGAATGCGATGCTGCGATCGCCCCAATAATCCCGGCGGCAACGCTATACGTATCACCTGAATTAGTTGTGTGTAATAATACTTTGATACCCGTTCCAGCAGAGTAAAGTAACTATCTCCGATGAAATCCCTCTGAATCACATCTTCTACTTCCCGGATTTTTTCTGGTGCTAAATCTGCTGGGGGTTTTGCCAATATACGAATAGCTACCCCTCCCACCTGTTGAGAACCAAATGGCACACTCAAAATATCCCCTGGTTTTACTTCTAACTTGGCAGGTAATCGATACGGATACAGTTTCTCCCCTTTCTCTAATTTCATTGAGGCTCCTGGACAGTCTACCAATACCTCAACCCACCGATTAACAGCTGCACTTAACTGATACGATTCCCCAGGTTCAGCCACCACCACATGAGATAAATTTACGTCATTAATATACATAGTTTCTGACTTTATAGTTAAACTTTTTACTCACATAGCTATTCACAATTAACCTGGCTCATTAAACTTTATTTTTTTACTTTATTAGACATAAATTGTATTTCTCAATACTGTTATCCTTCATAATACTTGATAAGTTTCCTCTTATGTAATCTACTAGACAATTTTGTCTCTTCTATACGTGCAATAAATATTTGGTGCCTGCTCTACAAATAAAAGCATCTCGGCTAAGTCTACAAAAGTTACTTCAACTACTAAATAGGGAGTAGCGTTTTTCCGCCTATCGATAGATATTCAAGCCTTTCTGCATATGAGATGCTTTTATACAAGTAAGAACATCCAGAAAATAGGCTCCCATTTAAGCTCCCATTATTGTAATTTGTATCATCTGGGTAACTTGAATCGGGAATACATAACCCTAGCACCAGGTTTTTGATTTATCCAGTGACTTCTAACACCTCAAAATTAAAAATAAATATTTAGAAAAATATATGAGAGTTTAAGAAATTTGGATGGGTAGCTGAGATTTTTATGTTTGTTAAGGTTGAGAAAGTTTGAGGGGGTTTGACATATTTGGTAATTAAGAAAAAAATGAAGAATATAATCTGTTAAGAACCTGAGAAGAAAGTTTTGTTGGGTGCGAAGGCCAGTTTCGTTATAGGTTGTATCTAACCGTAACCCATAAGTGGTAGGTAGATGCCGATTTTTATTCTTGAAGATAAATTAGCATAAGCCTGTATTTCGCTATATAAACGGGTGCATTCGTCCCTTAGGGAAAACTACCAAGCCTCAAACGAGTAGCTGTAACTAAATTATGTACCAAATAAAGCAACAATCCCTAAAGAAAACTATGAATATTGTTGAATTGGGAAAAATGGAAATACTGGAGAACACTGCTGATATTGAAGAACCATCACTCGATAGCTTAGATGCAGTAGCAGATGAAGAACCTCCAATTCTAATAGAAAATCTGGAATCAGACGAACGCGACGGGGATGAGATGGCGGCGGCTCGTCCTTCGGGATACAATAAAACCGAGCATGATGATGCCGTAGGCGCGTTTTTTAAAGAGATGGCGCGTTATCCGCTCCTAAAAGCTGATGAAGAGGTAGAGTTAGCGCGGCGAGTTAGGTTTCTAGAAGAAGTTAGGGAATTACAAGCTGCCTTACACTTAAAACTGGGACAGGAACCTACCAAGCTAGAAGTAGCTTCCGAGCTAGAAATGACGGAAAAGCAATTAGAAAATCGCTTGTATCAAGGTAGAGTAGCGAAACGTAAAATGATTCGCTCGAACTTGAGATTGGTAGTTTCTATTGCCAAGCGATATCTGAATCGGGGAGTGCCTTTTCTGGATTTAATTCAGGAAGGAGCAATGGGTTTAAATCGCGCTACAGAAAAGTTCGATCCTGATAAGGGATATAAATTTTCTACTTACGCCTACTGGTGGATTAGACAAGCAATTACCAGGGCTATAGCTAACGATGCGCGGACAATCCGGCTACCTATTCATATTGTTGAAAAGCTTAACAAGCTGAAAAAAGCCCAACGGGAACTCAAACAAAAACTCTGTCGCAATCCTACTGAAGGCGAAATGGCAGAAGCTTTGGAAATTAGTGTGCAACAACTACGTCAACTGCAACAACTACGCCGTCAAGCACTTTCTCTTAACCACCGCGTCGGTAAAGAAGAAGACACGGAATTGATGGATTTGCTAGAAGATGAAGATAATCTGTCTCCAGAAGCAAAAATGAATGAAAACATGATGCGTCAGGAGATTTGGGAAGTCTTGGGTGACGTGTTAACTCCACGAGAGAAAGATGTAATTTCTCTACGCTATGGTTTAACGACCAGCGAACCCTGTACCTTAGAAGAAGTTGGCAATATGTTTAATCTTTCTCGTGAGCGAGTCCGACAAATTCAAAGCAAAGCCATGCGAAAATTGCGGCGTCCCCACATAGCCAAACGCTTAAAAGGTTGGTTGATTTAATTACATTGATGAAGATAGAGATGCAATACCTGACCTTATTAACTCTACCAACGAACATGGATAAAATAAAGTGCAAAACTTGAAATTTAGTCGGGGAACCGGTGCGTTGCGAAGGTTCTCTCCCTTGTAGCAACTGGCGTTATGTTATGGACATTTGTCCTAACGCACCTAAATTCATAATGCTGCCGTCCTCTCGGCAATAACACATCGGACAAAACTTGCTCTTGATTAAATCCACCTTTCTAAGAAATTTAGAGAGTTTGTATCTGTATATTATATTCTTCAGCTTCGCCTACTCCAATTCGCAAAAACCAGGCGTTTTATAGGTTTTTTAGGCTTTTGTTTAGTAATAACTCAAAAAATTTGCACACTTGCCTATAGACTATGGACTATGGACTATAGACTATAGACTAATGACTCCGTGTAGCAATTTGATTGTGCGTTTTGCTGAACCAGCTGATTGCAGCGTACTGTTTAAATTAATTCAAGGGCTTGCTGAGTATGAAAAATTATCTCACGCTGTCACTGGCAATGCTCTAGCACTTAAGGAGCATTTATTTGGTTCGCACAAGTATATAGAAGCGATTTTAGCAGAATCTGGGGGTCAAGCTGTTGGTTTTGCCCTATTTTTTCATAATTATTCCACATTTTTGACCAAGCCAGGAATTTATCTGGAAGACTTGTTTGTTTTACCAGAATATCGCAGGCAAGGTATTGGTAAAGCTCTAATTACTAAAGTAGCTCAGATAGCTGTAGAACGTGATTGTGGACGGTTAGAGTGGAGTGTGTTGGATTGGAACGAATCAGCTAAAGCATTCTACCGTAGTATGGGAGCATCTATATTAGATGATTGGCAAATTTGCCGTGTCACAGAAGATATGCTTCCTCATATTAATTCTTTGTGAAACTGCACAAAATAAAGCTTGGTCAGACTTGGGGCAAAATCTCTAAGTTCTGGATCAACCTCACCTAATTTTAAATTTTGGATTTTGGATTGTGAATTGAATATTCTTGCGTTCCATTATTTATAAATGTTTGAGAGCAAGCGAATTTCAACGCGAAAAGAATTTTTTTATCCAAAATCCAAACATTTTATGCCTTGCCCACCTCGGCTACCTCAGTGCATCACCTGACTTGATTGCTGGGATGAATTTAAATTCTATTATCCAAAATCCAAAATTGATTGACAGGTAGTTGGTATCAGTTAGGATCTATGAACTAAAGAACAAAGGATGAAGTAAGACAATTTTCATCTTGAACATTTTATCCTTAAACACATATCATTTGTTGGTTATCAAGTATTTAAATTTATATAAACTTGCATTTTCATCATCAGACATCGCTCTGTACTAACACCTCTGAATCTAAAACCAGGAATATTCAAAATCCAAAAACTTTCAAAGGAAGTTTGACAGATTGTCGTTTGACTATGGCAGCAGTTCAACTGACAATTATGGAGGATATTGCACCAAATAAGCCGTTATTCCAGAGAGAGAACACCAAATGAAAAAAGTTATTACAGTAATGCTTTTAAGCATAGCAATCTTCACGTTTGCCTTCAGTAGTCCAGTATTGGCAGCAGATGCTGTTAGTGGAGCTAAAGTATTTAGTGCCAATTGTGCCTCTTGTCACGCCGGAGGTAAGAATCTGGTTCAAGCGCAAAAAAACCTGAAGAAAGATGCTTTGGAAAAGTTTGGTATGTACTCAGCAGAGGCAATTATTGCCCAAGTTACAAAAGGTAAAAATGCCATGCCTGCTTTCGGCAAACGTTTGAAACCTAACCAGATTGAAGATGTAACTGCTTATGTGCTTTTACAAGCAGATAAGGACTGGAAGTAGACTAAAATCTAACTTCAATGATTAACAATTAGTGGGGCTTTTTGTCCCGCTAATGTTATACTTGCCAAAATTGTCAAATCGGATGTTTATGACTGATTTTTGGTGATTATTTATCAGTATAATTATTGCTTTACCTTTAACTTTTTTGAATCCATCCGCACATTTATCAGCTATATTTATCACGTAAATTACAGCGGGTGATTTCTTAGAATTGGGTGGAGATAAGATGGGGTGCGATGATTACCAGGTAGCAATAGAGAATTTCAATTAGGCAATTGAACTTCAGAAATATTTTGCTATAGCTGATAGCGATCGCTAATTTATAAAAAATATCTGAGTACTTTGAAAACCAAGGAAAGCGAGTTACCTACAAAAAACTCTAGATTTACTCAAGAGTCTACAACAAAAAATTTCGTTTGCAACGGAAATCGCTCTTTTCTAGCACTGTCAGGGTTATACAAGGTATCCACTAGCTTGAAAAATCTGTTCTGCTGTTAAATTTAATTTGGGGAAAGTAGGTGAGATGATGCGTTCCCCGGAGGGGTTGCCGCAGGCATCGCTACCTCGAAACTGGCTGACTTGGTATTCTCCATCAATTGAGGTGTAGAGGGAGACAGTTGGTTGTTTGGGGTTTGTCAGGATATTTAGCAATGAATTTATCGAATGTAACTGGTTTGCGTAAGGTTTGAATCATTCTATTTTGTTTGCGAAGCTTCCAGTTTTATCAAGGCTAATGTAATTCGTAATTGCTACAAGGGGAGAGACTTTGAGGCTTATTGCCCTTAGCCTTTTGGAGCCTAGCTTGCTTATGAACAGCAATTTATCTAACCCTTGGAGATCGCACTCTGGGAATTTGAGCGCCTGAGAAAGAGTAAAGGATATCTCAACTCAGAGTCAGATCATATTACCAGTAGAACCGAGATCACACTTCAATAAGTTCATCTTGGCTAAACTAAACATTTTACTATAACAAATGCTCACCTAGTAACTGAAATTATGGCAATGAAAAGAGCGGAGCGCAAAGATTCTAATCATGACAACGCTGTTAATAATCCTCACTCACGGCAGAAAGAACCAACTCCTCCTTATGAGTTAAGACTTTCATTGATGACCGTCCGTGCCAATCTTGAGGAAACTGTATCTCAACCTGATGAGTGCCAAGAACGTGCAAAAGAATACCAGGAAGCTGCATCCCAACTAATTCATGTTCAACGAGAGATTCAAACTTACCAAATTGAGGCTAATGAATTAAAAGAGCGTGTTTCTCAAAATTATCGCTTTTATATTAATGAGCCAGAAAATCATCAAAAGATGCTCTACCTTTATAACGAAGAAAAAACTAAAATATTCCAGTTATTTCATGTTTACCAGCGAGAGATCCAAACTTGCCAACTCGAAGGTAATGACCTAAAAGAGCGAGTTACTCAAAATTACCAGTTATATATTAATGAACAGCAAAGTCACAAACAAACCCTCTGCCTCTACAACGCAGAAAAAGTGAGAGCGACTGAATTGCTTACCAAATATGATGCAGTAAACTCTGAACGAGAAATGTATTTGACTTTATACAATGAGGCAAAAGCAGAACTCAAGCATGAGCGACGTTCTAAAGCTGGTATTAAGGGATGGGAAACTCGCCGTAAAGCTGAGAATGAACGACTAAAACGGGAAATTGCCCAGATGATTGTGCTACTACGTGAATCCTTAGAAAGTAAAAATGAAGCAGTAAACAGTCTTTACGTTGTAGCAGAACGTATGGATCGGATTCAATCTCTAGTTGATTCGGTAGAAGAAGAAACAACTAACAATCCTATAGGTTTGGTACAAAGGTTTAAACGCATCTGGCTGGCTATTAAAGATATACTTTCTGAATAAATAAGCATACTTATGAGCAAAAAATCGCTCCCAATCATGCGAAAACAAGGTAAAGCAAGGCTGGGAGATCAAATTCGCAGTATTGCTGATCGCCTTAAACAAGAGACTGATGTACAAATAAAAACAACTTCTCGGATTTTAGGGGCTGCTGCTCAAATTGCCGAAAATCAGGATCGACTTATTAGTGAAGTAGTTGATATGGTTGAGTCAGACCTTAATGTAAAGAAACAGGTCTCTCAGAAACATATTTATACTATTGATATTATAAAACAACAGTTTAAAACATTACGGGATGCAAAGGTTCACTTTAATCTGAAAGTTAGTAGTTGGGAATCGCTAGTTAATAAATTAAATGCTGCATCTTTCCAAAGAACCATAATACACAATAAACCTCAATTCAATCATGCTTTGACAGACAATCATGTGATCAAAGGTGAAGTTAATCATAAGAGAATTGAAAAATTAATAGTTTTTTTAGAACCTGATGTTGCAGAAAGATTTCCCAATTCGGAAGCAGTAAATGAAGGTCTGCGTTTTTTAATTAGAGTTACAAGTAAAAATAGTTTTTGAAACTATGATGTTGTTAGCCATAAAAATTGTACATACTTCACGTAATTAAAAACTGCTATATAGCAATTCTCATTTGAATCAGGGACACGGCAATGCCCATTGGTGTCAACTTAAGCGCAAACCAGTTTAAAACCTCGTTTCCAGGCAGAGGCTGGAAATACTCTTCAATTGCTGCTCTGCCGCTAGTCTTGAGGCGGAGCCTCACATTAGGCATTCCCAGTCTCTGACTGGGAACGAGACACACCAGACACGAAACAATCTCTAAAAGCTTGTTCTAGAAAGGCTTTCACCTTAAGTTGACACGTATGGGCAATACCGTGTCCTACCTTGTATCTGTGTTTACCTGTGGTTAATTATTTTTTTCTATATCTTAACCATGCGGGAACCGCTATAGCCCTACTTAATCATTTGTGAACAGCAAGATTCCCGATTTCTCATAGAAATTGGGAATCTCAGTCATGGAAATATGACAGCGTGTCTTTTGACATGATTTTACTATTACAGCAACAATATTACGTGGTAACTGTTTTTAGTTGGTGTGAAAAAGAACGTGAAAAAGGATTATTTGTTACTAACAGTTGCTTTACCGGGTTTACTGATAGCGTTTCCTGGCTTTGCTGCTGAGAGTGAAATTAAGCAGAGAAATACTGATAAATCAACCGAAGTTATTTCAGATATTCCGAGTTTAAGTGAAATCGAGCTACCCGCTATTAATGCTGAATTATTAACTCAACAATCTGCTCCGAGTGAAGTTAATCCAGAAAATCAGCCAGAAACAGAGCAAACTCCGAGCGATGATCCAGACATTACTATAGAAGCGATCGGAGAAAAAGATAACCTACCTCAATCTACTCCAACTTACGTAATTGATAAAGAAGAAATTCAAAAGCAGGGCGCTACAAGTTTAGCCGATATTTTGAAAAGAATGCCTGGTTTTGCGATCAATGATGTAGGTCATGGTGCAGATACTCACACAGGTACGTACTACCGCGGAGCCTCAATTAATCAGTCTGTATTTCTGATTAATGGCAGACCAATTAACAATAATGTCAATATTTATCATGGTGGAACTGACTTAAATAGCATTCCTGTAGAGGCTATTGAACGAGTGGAATTATACAGTGGGACAGCCTCTGCTTTGTATAGTTCATCAGCCTTTGGGGGAGTTGTGAATATTATCACCAAGGAAGGTTATGGCAAACCTAAATTGAGTGCTAGTGCAGAATTTGGCTCATTGAGTTTAAATAATCAACAAGTGAGCTATGGTGGTTCATCTGATAATGTAAAGTACAACTTCAGCTTTGAAAGATTCTTTACAGATAACCGTTACCGCGTCCCTGTAGGTGCAGCCAATCGTGATAGTCAGGGTTTTTTATCAAATGCAGACACAGCTACAAGTACTTATTTTGGTAGCATTGGACTAGATTTAGATAAAAAAAATTCTTTGAATTTAGATGTTACTAAACTCAGCAGTCGTCGCGGTTTAATTTATTTTGGTTTTCCTCTTCAAAGAGATAGATTAGACCACGATGGTTTAAACGTTGGCTTATCCTGGAAAACTCGGCTAGGTAATGGAGAAAGCTCTAACCTGACAACCTCAATTGGTTATAACCAAGATTATTTCAGCACCTATGGCCCTACAGGAGCATTTTACCGTATAGGAGCTTTAGATACACAACAACTCACAGCCAGGGTAGATCATGAGTGGAAAGTTACTTCCAGTAATAAATTACGCTGGGGATTAGATTTGAAAAACACCGACTTAACTGGTGATGTTTTGAGTACAAATCCTAGTAGTATTGGCAAGAACGAAACTGAAGATAGGAATTTGTTGAATACAGCTTTATTTGCTGTCAATACTTGGAATATTAGTGATAACTTTTTGATAGATTTAGGGCTAAGGCAAACCTTTGACAGTCAGTTTGGAAATTATCTCAACCCTAGTGTTGGGTTACGTTATGCCATCACACCAATAGTAGCAGTGCGTGGAAGTTGGGCAGGGGGACAACGCAATCCTGGGTTAGATCAGTTGTATGTTTATGATACAGTTCATGGTTGGGAACCTAATCCTGATTTAAGACCGGAAACTGGCTCTACTTGGAGTGCAGGAGTAGATGTCAATTTTTCGGAAAATCTGATTGGACAGTTTACTTACTTTGGTAGTAGTATAGGCGATCGCTTGGGAGTAATAGATGGAAAATGGGCAAACATTGGGCTGGTAGATACCAATGGTTTAGAGGCAGCTTTGCAATTAAGAATTGCGGCTGGCTGGTCAACTTTTCTTAACTATACTTATACAGATTCCCAAATAAAAACAGGATCAGAGAGAGGTTTGCAATTGGGTTTGATTCCCTACTCTGTACTCCAAAGCGGTGTAGGTTATGAAAATGCGGGATGGCAGGCTAACTTGTATGTTACTTACAATAGTGGCGCTCGTAGAGCCTTCTTTACTAACCCTGGTGACAAGACTACAGACTTTGCACCATCTTTTGTAAATTTAGATTTGAGCGGTCGTATACCTTTAAGTAGGAATTTAGGACTGACAGTTTACTTAGAAAATCTACTAGGTGAGCAATATGAGCGAGTTAATCGTATCTATAGCCCTGGATTCACTTTTCGTGTGGGTTTAAGCGCCAATTTTTAGGTATTAAATCTAGAGATTTTGTCATTGCAAAATCTCTAAATTATTGGGATAAATAGGATTATTTGAAATTTTTTAAAGATTTTTTTGGTAAAGACGACACACCGCCATCCAATATGGTGCGTTAGGCTAAAGCCGCAATGCAGGCTACTCATACCAATTTTTTGTGAAACTGTACAAAATCAGGCTTGGTGAAACAAGGGGCTTGAGTAACTGGTTCTATCAACCTCAGAGGTAATCGGTATTAAGATTTACTTTTAATCTAAAATCCAAAATTGCTATGAGAGCCAGAATTGAAAATAAAATACTTTTTATCCACCACGAAGATTTGCCAGAGTTTAAGAAGGGTGGTTCGGTGGTGCGGAACTCTTATTTCTGGGCGCTACGTTCAATTGCTGGTCAAGCTTCCCGTTATCGTGATTGGGAATACGAACCGGAGGTTTGGTTAGCGCTTTCCCGAATGCTTTTGTCGTTTGCTGAATCTGGGTATTTGGGTCTTAGAGAAACCTTGCTGGAGTTTCCTTTTTCTCAAGGGGAAATTCCTAATGTGCTGCGAGATGTGTCCACTTTTGAGTAGGGATGCTGGGAGTAAGGGAGGCAGAGCCTCAAAGTAGGCATTCCCAGTCGGAGACTGGGAACGAGGTAATCTCTCAAAGCTTTCTTGCTTACTATAAACCTTTAATGATGTGGTTCAAATACATTGTGAATTAGTATTATGCAGGCGGAGTGACTGAAGTTGAGATTAGTTCTCTGACATGAACTGCGGAATCTTGTTGTAATGCTGATGCCACGATCGCTTCACATTCAACTATACTTAACTGAGCGATCGCTTGCTTGACTCCAGCTATACTTTGAGGATTCACGCTCAACTCATCCAGCCCTAAACCTAATAAAATTGGTGTTGCTAAAGTATCTGCTGCCAATTCTCCACATAATCCTACCGAAATCTCTGCCGCATGGGCAGCTTGGATAGTTTGCTGCACCATTCGTAACACTGCTGGGTGTAGCGCATCAACCAAATTTGCCACGCGGGGATTAGTGCGATCGCTAGCCATGACGTACTGACTCAGATCATTAGTACCTATACTAAAGAAGTCTACTTCAGCAGCTAACTGATCGGCGATCGCCACAGCTGACGGAACCTCCACCATAATCCCCACTTTTATCGCTGCATCAAAGGGGATACCAGCTTGATTTAGTTCCGCCTGCACTTCACCCAAGATTGTTTTAGCTGCACGTACTTCAGTTACAGTCGCAATCATCGGCAACATGATCTTAATTTGATGTCCCACACTGGCTCTCAAAATTGCCCGTAACTGAGTTTTGAACAAATCTAAATGATCCAAACAAAAACGAATCCCTCGCCAGCCTAAGAAAGGGTTAGCTTCTCTTAACCCTACTCTCAAATAGGGGAGTGGCTTATCACCACCTACATCTAAGGTACGAATAATCAACGGACGATTATTTAAAACTTGGGCGATCGCCTGATACACTTCTAGTTGTTCTTCTTCAGTGGGGGCGCTTGTCCGTTCGAGATAGAGAAACTCAGTGCGGAGTAGTCCCACGCCTTCTGCACCACTAGCCACAGCAACTTGGACATCACTTATACTACCAATATTTGCGAAGACGCTAACTTGCCGACGATCACGAGTAATTGCTGGCTGGTGTGCCGTAGCTCGTGCTTGCTGTTGGGCAGTTTGCCAAGCTGACTGCTTTGCCGCCAGTAAATCTAGGATATGTGATTCTGGTTCTACCCAAGCTTTGCCGCTTTCACCATCAAGTGCCATAAGTGTACCATCTGCCAAGTGCAACACCTGAGCATCTACTCCCAAGACTGCGGGAATACCCAATGTCCGGGCGATAATGGCGCTGTGGGAAGTGGCGCTACCTGAAGTAGTACAAATACCCAACACCTTTGTCGGATCTAGTCCAGCGGTATCTGAGGGAGTTAAATCAGTCGCCACCAAAATCGCCGGTTCATCAAGATGCACTTTTGCAGGGGCATTCCCAGCGAGTAATCGCAGCACTCTTTGCCCGACATCCACAACATCATCAACTCGCTCTTGCAGATAAGAATCTTCAAGTGTGTGATAGGAAGTCGCTACTTCATCTACTACGGCTTGCCAAGCGGCTTCAGCATTTAGATGATGTTCTAAGATGCGCTCTTTAGCTGCTTCCAACAATACTGGATCTTCTAAAAATAGTAGTTGGGCGTCAAAGATGGCGGCTTCAGCATCACCAATTTGAATAGATGCTTGTGAAAAAACTGCTTGGATTTCCTGTCGGGCAGTGTGAATTGCTGCTTGTACTCGTTGCCACTCTGCCTCAGGATCATCTACGTGGTATTCCCTAATCGAAATATGCGTGGGTTGATAATGAACAATGGGTGCGATCGCTATTCCACTAGAAGCTGCAATTCCCAAAAGTTCGCCGTGAGTTGCTGGAGTAACTTCATGGTGAAATGCTGGTGGAGAATTCAAGGCAACATTATCTTCACCCTCCGGGTTCGGCAGTCCAACGCCAGTCGCCTGCGACGGGAAACCCGTCTTCAGCGCTGGCTTCTCTTTGTTGGAACAACAAGACCGGGCTGCCTCACCAAAATTATTTGCGAATAATGCCTGTAATGCCGCCAGCGCCTCATCTGCATCAGAACCAGTAGCAGTAATTACTAGTTCGTGTCCTTGACGTACCCCTAAAGTTGTAACTTGATTAATACTGTCACCCCTGACTAGCTCAGTATTTCTGGTTAAATTCTGCACCAGAATTTGGGATTGAAACCGGGCTGCGGTTGCTACAAACTGGGCTGCGGGACGGGCGTGTAATCCTAAGCGATTGCTCACAATCAGCCGGATTTCTGGCGTTGGTGATTCTATATTAGTTGTTGTTGAGGTGACAACTGACAACGGCCTACTAACTACACCCAATTGAGTTGCTTTTGCTAGCAGTGCGCCGCGGGCTTCTGCCATGACTTGGTGAATATCCTTACCAGATGCCGCAGCCACGACAGCAGCGATCGCCCCTTCTACTAGAGGTGCTTCACACAGATATACTTTTTGCTGCTGTGCTTCTGAGAGAAACTCTATTGCCATTTCTGCACTCAGCAAAGCACTACCCAAATCCATTAACACCAAGACACCATCATCAGAGAAAACAGAAGCGATCGCTTCATAAACCTGGATAGGATCTGTACCCAGTGGGTTTTCCGGATCTTCAATACCTGCTGCAACAGCTATAGGGACTTGGCCGTGAACCATTTGCGCGGCGAGTTCCCGCACACCCAAAGCTAGTTGTTTACTGTGAGAAACGATGACAATTCCGATCACTGCCACACCGCCAACCTTGTTGAGAGGTTTGTGTTTAGCTAGTTATCCATTTCATTTTCCCATTCTGTACCGCTAAAAACAGCGCTGATCTTGATTACAATTGCAACTTCCCGAAAATATTCCGGTCTTTCCAGCTATAAATGCGAACAAAATAGCCTTCTTTTACAGAAATACATGATGTCCACTCATAAACTCCATCGCTAGCAGTAGGAGAAGAAATGTTTTGGATAAGTTTGTTTCCATCGTACAACTTAATCGAGACATCACCGTCAAAATTATCCCGCCACAATATTAAATAAGGTTGATCCTTCTTTGGAAGTACTTTCTTCACTCGCTGACTGATCAAGATGTATCGGTAAGTGACAATGGCACCCACTCCAACCCTCCCCTTACCAAGGGAAGGGAGTAAACTTGCTCAATTTCCCCCCTTTATAAGGGGGGATTAAGGGGGGTCTATTAATATTTGTGCAAGAGGTCTAATCTAGATTTTGATATAACCCAGGTTTTGAAGTCCAACTTTGAGCCTCAGAAGGTCAACTTTGAGCCTCAGAAGGTCAACTTTGAGCCTCAGAAGGTCAACTTTGAGCCTCAGAAGGTCAACTTTGAGCCTCAGAAGGTCAACTTTGAGC
>NZ_JBALDF010000031.1:0-42332 GCF_036917275.1 Nostoc sp. | reverse complement strand
AGGGATCTGAATGCAAGTTTGAATATCAAGGCGCGTGGGATGCACGCCCTAAAAGCTCAATTAATGTCCTCATAGAGGAGTCGTTGAGAAGCCTACACTTACTCGTCAGAGAAGTGTAGGTACGTCACCCCTACACAAGTTAGATACTCGACTTTCGCTACGGCTGGCTGTGACGCTCCTGCGGACGCTCGCTCCTCTCTACGAGACGCTGCGCGAACGCTAACGCTACGCTATCGCTGACGTGTCATATTTCAAAGCATCATTCATTCTTACCCTCACGATTCAATAAAAAGTGTTATTTTATACTTTATAAATTTGCTAGTTTGTAGCTTAATTACTATTTACAAAACTGATTTTGTCTTAAACTGTCATGAATGCTGAGGGACTAACCCAGATTCTCCAAGAAGCGATCGCACTCATCCGCCTTTGGTAGAAATCAGTTATTGTTAAGTTGTAGCTGAGTTAAACCTAAATTTTGCTTTTTACTATTTTGCTGAAACTATGCAGTGGTAAAACTTTCAGCATCAAAAAGCCAAAACGTTATCACTCCTATACTAGACTTTGATTTAATTTATATATTAAACTACACTAAGACGAGAGGAATAGTGGGTTTTTATGGAAAGCGTCCAAAACGTTAGTCAAGAGTTGAATGTAACAGGAGACACAACTCTGGAGGACTTGCAACAATCTACTCCACAAAAGTTCAAAAAAGACATTTTCAAAAAACTCAGAGGTGGATTTTTTCTCATACTGGGATATTTGTTATCACCACTATGTTGGTGGAATGACTTACTATTTAATCTGCCAATAGCTTATGCTTTTGGGTATGCATGTAGTTTACTTTCCCCAAAATTACTTCTACCTTGTTCAATTCTAGGGTACTGGCTCTCTAATATTGTGGGAATTCTCTTGATGCAATTCGGTTCTAAGGACATTTTTCAAAAAGAACCTCAAGAGCACAACCTCAAAAAAGAATTATTCACTGGTCTAATTTCTTCAACAGCTTATACCTTGTTGATTATACTATTGATCCAGTTGAAGATTCTCGATTCTCCCATTTTATTCTCCAACGGTTAATTTAGCTTATCACGTTTCTAAAAAGGAATCGTTTGTAGGGGTACACATCTGTGCGCCCCTATGTTTTATTTAGCAGATATTTCGTGAAAAAGAAGATCAATTTTCATCGAATTTTAAAATTTCACTTAAATTCAACAATTTTGGAGTTTCCTTACTTACAATTAATGGCAGCTTCCCATTCCATTTTTCTATTGCTTGCCTTTGCAGAATTTCTGGAGTTAAACCATCACGTAATAATCTGTGTGCCTCTGCCTCTCCTTTTGCTAAATTAACTTTTGCCTCAGCCTCTTTTGTTGCTTTCAGTGCGATAAACTCTGCTTGTTTTGCCTCTTGTTCAGCAATCTGCTTCGCCTCCACCGCTTCACCAAATCGTTCTGAAAAATGGACATGAACTAGAGAAATATCATCAACTCCAATGTGATAGCTACCCAGTCGTGTGGACAATGCATCATCTACTCCACCTTTGACTTCTCCTCGTTTAGTAATAATTTCTTCAGCAGTATACTTTGCCATTACTGCTTTTAGTACTTCTTCAACTGCTGGATTAATAATCCGAATGACTACATCTTGTTCATCTCCAATTTCCTGAAAAATGGCATTTGCTTCCTGGGGAATAATATGCCAATTGAGAGCGACATCGGTGAAAACATTTTGTAAATCTTTAGAAGAAGCCTCAGTCGAAATTTCCTGTTTTTGGACTCGAATACTTAATTTTTTCACAGTATTGACTACAGGAATAATTAAGTGAAGTCCTTCTGCTAATATTTGGTTTTGTACTTCGCCAAATTTCATCAATACGCCACGTTCTCCAGCATTTACAATCACACAAGGTGTGAGGAAGAGAGTTATCAGGAACAAAAGAGCAGTCAGTTTACCGGCACTGTTAAATGTTGTAATTTTTATCATTTGTGTGAAACATGTATGCGTCTTGCATAGAGGCACATATTTAGGAATTGTGGGCTTCTTCCCGTCATGCTCTTATAACTTTGGATCTAAGTCAATTTCTACGTAACTCTAGCCAAGATAACAAATAGCGCTTCTTGTTTGAATGAGGTACAACGTAAGGGCGTACAGCTAGCTGTACGCCCTTAAGAATTGCTGTACTTCACGCAATTGAAAACTGCTAAAACAGTATTACCAATAACTAGCAAGTCCTTGACTAAGCAATTAATCTGTTCAATGTACAGGCATATTAGGTAAGCTAGCCACGTATACTTCATTACCCAAACTTAGAGATAATCAAGATTAGAGTAGCTTTATGTTTACCTAAATTACTGTAATAATATCGGAAACATGTAGTATTTTAAAAGGTAAGTTCGCCCTTAATTGAGTGAAGCAGCAGGGCAAATCACACTGTTAATTATCAAAAAACGTACCCAGATGCTTCCCCAACGATAGAGAATATGATCATTAAGGAAATTTGGCAGGAAGCAATACGAGCAGCAACGGTATAGCTACCAGGGATAAGTCGAAAACGCGGATGTTCAACGTATTGACTCGAAATACATTGTCAACGATCATCTCCTCTGCATATTCAAAGCCTGCACCGTAGGCATCTGCGATTGCTAACTTTAGTAGTATATTGGTAAGCTAAAACACATCTAATTTGCATATTAAAATTTTCTCAATATCTTGTGGGGTGGGCAACTTGAGCGCCCTGATTATGCAACTTGAATGCCGATTAGCTTATTAAACTAAAAAGGGACGCGCCAGAAAAAAGCTAGAAACTGATTTAGCATCTATCTGCTCTCCTTCCAGAATAGCTTTCTCTAATTCTTCGGGAGTCAAAAACACAGTTTCGATATCCTCGTCTCCATCTTGTGGTGGTGGTGTCTCCAGCTTTTTTAAATCTCGCGCCAGAAATGCATAGATAATTTCATCAGAATAACCAGGCGCTAGGAAAAATTCGCCTAGTTTGTTCCATTTTTGGGCACTATAGCCAGTTTCTTCTTCTATTTCACGCTGTATCGTTTCTAGGGGATCTTCATTTGGTTCTATAGTTCCCGCCGGAAATTCTAATATCCGTCCCTGAATTGCAAAACGATACTGGCGCACGAGTACAAGTTTACCCTCTGGCGTCACTGGCACAGCTAGAGCGCCACCAGGGTGACGAATACATTCCCATTCTCCTTCGGCTTTATTAGGCAAACGCAAACGATTGACTTCAAAATCAAACTTGCGTCCTTTATAAAACAAGCGTTGTTTCAGCAGTTGTGGTAATTCTCTACCTAATGGCATAGTAAAATCTGATTATCTGTGAATACAGAGGTGAAATCAGCGTTCTTCTGTGTTTAAGGATGGTAATTTTAATTGTCCATCAATAAATGTACATCAGAACAGTCTACTTCTTTGAGCAGTTCTTTAATAACACACCCAGAAACTGGTTCTACCCAATCTGAGGCAATTTCTGCCAGTGGTACTAGCACAAAGGCCCGATCTCGCATTCGGGGATGGGGAATCTGGAGGTTTGGTGTATCCACAATCAAGTCATCATATAATAACAAATCCAAATCTAGGGTTCGTGGTCCCCAGCGTTCCTGACGCAGACGCCCAAATTGTTGTTCAATTCCTAACAAAGCTTCTAATAACTGCTGGGGCTGGATTTCTACTTGCAATGTGACGCAGCCATTTAAGTAATCTGGCTGCTGTGGCCCTACTGCTTTGGTTTGATACCAACTTGATCTGGCTTCTAAAAGAATACCTGGCGTTTGGACTAAAGTTTTGATAGCTGCTTCTAAAATCGCCTGTGAATCGCCGATATTACTACCAAGGGCAACAGCGCTTCGTCTGGACTTGGCGTAAGCATAGCCCAACTCAGGCATCACACTCTCCTGGAGTAAGCTGTTTTCAGGCTGTCTTTGCGAATATTCAAAAAATCTCAATAGTTTTTATATTTATAAAAATTATGATAATTGCAGTAGTTTTACAAAACTCAATCTAATATACATTATTCTATAGTGAGTTTTGTTAAATATTTTATTGATCAAGCGTAGCTATCTAGCCTCTCCCACTCGTCTTAACTAAAGCTCAATTGATAAACTTTCGGTCTTTTTTTTATTGATATGGTAGCTAATTTGCATTACCATTTACTGTAGCAGGAAAGGTAATCAACCTGTTTAAAAACCTGATTGCTGTTTAACATGGAGACGCCGCACCTTGACAATTAAATCTATGGGGTTCTACTTTGTTGTTCTAGTGGCTTGACAATTTTTGTTAAGAGTTAAAACCTGAAAAAACCAGGCTAACTCACACATTCCTATCGGAATTAAGCGAGGATGGTAAAGCCGGATTTGACTTTCTTGGTCATCACATCCAGCAATACCCAGCAGGGAAGTACCGCAGCAACAGAAATGGGCACAGAGAAATATTAGGTTTTAACACACTCATCACCCCATCCGCGAAGGCGAGTAAGGCTCATCAAGAGGAAATCGGGAAAAACATCACAAAACATAGGTCTTCACCCCAAACGGCACTAATAAAAGACCTCAACCCTGTCATAAGGGGGTGGACTTCTTTCTACAAAAACTCCGATGTCAAAAACGCTGGAGAATTATCGAAACAAGATTACCTCACATACCTGAAACTTCGACGATGGGCAAAACGCCGATGTGGAAACATAAATGATGGTCACATCAAATATTGGAGTTCTATCGGCAGCAATAACTGGGTATTCGCAACCAGGGAAGGGACAGCGAACCCCCTTCGGTTACTTAATCATAATGAGTTTGCTTGCAGTAGCACTGACTATGTGAAAGTTAAAGGCGATAAAAGCCCTTACGATGGCGACACAGTTTATTGGAGTTCAAGACTAGGGACACACCCCCAAATGCCCAATCGTAAGGCTAAGTTACTTAAGCAACAAAAGGGTAAATGTCCCTGGTGCGGTTTAAGCTTCCAAGGATGGGATGTAATTGAAATAGACCATAAAATCCCTAGAGCATTAGGCGGTAAGGACGAATGGAAAAACCTACAACTATTACATCGGCATTGTCATGACGAAAAGACCGTAATCGACCTAAAGGAAATAAGGAAGAAAGACCACTCAAAATTTCTAGAGAAACTATCTCAATTCTGGGAAAAGCTTGATTGGGAGTGGATAAATGATATTCCGTTTTTCAAAGGGTTTAAGGTCAGGAAGTCCGGAGTGACAAATGGACAACACACTGAGTAGCCGTGTGCGGTGAAAGTCGCAAGCACGGTTTCGGAAGGGAGGGGTGGAATAGTAATATTCCCCTCGACCCTAACCTTAGAGAGAGAACTACCTCTAGTGAGAGTAACGCAAGTTGCTCTAATTAAATGGACTCGTTGAACTAAGAATCTCCGTGGCTTGAGCCAGAAGAGTGTCAAAATATTACAAAGGTGGTGCTATTATAACCTTAAAGTTGATTGATAATAGTTAAGTAGTTACGACTTTAGATAGAGAAATAAACGTATAAAAGCTTACTTCGTGATTGATGCGAAAACCAACTAATTAGAGTGACTCTAATCGGGAGGAACCGCGATTACCGCTTGGTAATCATCATCAACACGAAGAATCGACAATTGAGATACTACCAGCACATCTGGCGCAGGCAAGGCAGTTACTGAGCAAAATGAAAATTTTACCATCTAGGATGAAGACCAATCAGGCAACTGGCGGTAAACCACTTTATCGTCGCTTATGGTTTTGGGCAGGCTTGGGTGTAGGTGGTGGGATAGTAGCTTTCATCTACGGCGTCAGTCTAATAGATCGCACTTTGCCAGATAAGGCCGAGCTAAACGCCGTGCTTAGAGAGCAAACACTGACCATTAAAGCTGCTGATGGAAGCATATTACAACAACAAGGTGAAGCCAGTAGAGAACAGCTAAAGCTAGAACAAATACCAGATAATTTAAAAAAAGCTTTCATCGCCTCAGAAGATAGAAGATTTAAGCAGCACAACGGATTTGATCCTCAAGGAATTGTGAGAGCAAGTTTGAATAATTTGCGATCGCAAGGTGTGGTAGAAGGTGGTAGCACCATCACCCAACAGCTAACGCGGATTCTCTTCCTGAAACAAGAACAGACAATCTGGCGCAAACTCAAGGAAGTGCGCCTCGCCCAAAAAATGGAGCAAGAATTAACCAAAGATCAGATTCTAGAGCGTTACTTGAATCTGGTTTATTTGGGAAATGGAGCTTATGGTGTAGCAGATGCAGCCTGGGTATACTTTAGTAAATCGCCAGATCAACTGTCACTCTCCGAAATGGCAACGATTGCTGGATTAGCTCCTGCTCCTAGCTTGTACGCCCCAAACAAGAATCCAGAAGCTGCAAAACGGCGGCGAGACTTGGTATTGCTACGGATGCAAGAGGATAAAATAATTACGCCAGAGCAAAGGCAGGCAGCAGTTCAGGAGCCACTAACCCTCAAAAGCAGTTCACCCAAGCGAGTGCAAGTAGAATCACCCTACTTTACCAGCTACATCCAAAAAGAATTGCCGAAGTACGTTTCTCCTAAAGTGCTAGCAAGTGGGGGTCTAGTAGTAGAAACTACGCTGAATCCGACTTGGCAGAAGGTAGCAGAAGAAGCAGTTGCCAAAACGCTGCGAAATCAAGGACGCTGGGAGAACTTTAAGCAAGGATCAATGGTTGCCATTGACCCCCGCAGCGGTGAAATTAAGGCAATGGTTGGCGGAAAAGACTTTGGTAAAAACCAGTTTAATCGGGTTACTCAGGCACAGCGGCAGCCAGGATCGACATTTAAAGGGTTTGTATATGCCACTGCGATCGCTAGCGGTAAAAGTCCCTACGATACCTATGAGGATGCACCCATTGTTATAGATGGCTATGAACCGAAAAATTTTGGTAAAAACTTCCACGGCTCAATGGACATGCTAGATGCTCTCACCCGCTCGATCAATATTATTGCGGTGAAGGTGCTGATTGATGTGGGATTTACGCCAACGATTAAACTTGCCCATGATATGGGGATAAAATCTGAACTCAAGCCCACCTATTCTTTGGCTCTTGGCTCCAACGAAGTGAATTTACTGGAATTGACCAGTGCTTACGGCAGTTTTGCCACCCAAGGATTGTATACAGAGCCTCATGGTATTACTCGCATTCTCAACCGCCAAAGCAAAGTAATCTGGTCAGCTAATTTCCCGTCTCAACGCGCCCTTGACGCTGACAGTGCCGCCATCATGACTTGGATGCTACGCAACGTTGTAGAAGCCGGGACTGGTGGTGCTGCTCAGTTAGATAATAGACCAGTTGCTGGCAAAACCGGCACCTCCGACGAAGCCCGTGATTTGTGGTTTATTGGCTACATTCCCCAGATGGTGACAGGGGTCTGGCTAGGTAACGATGACAACCACCCCACAGACGGCAGCAGTAGTAGCGCCGCTTATACTTGGCATGAATTTATGGAAAAAGCGGCAGAGGGGATGCCTGTAGAAAAATTTCCCAAACGACCCAAGTTAGAAGGTCGCAAAGGCACTATCAAAGCCCAGTCCATCAAACCCAAACAAGTGTTGAATCATTCTATTTCTGATGATGATGACTCAGAAAGGGAAAGTTCTACAAATTCTAATTCTGAAGATAGTGGTTCATCTAGAAGACGTAGAAATAGGAGGAGCTATTCTGAAGAAGAACAATCTAAGGATTATACCCCAAGACGGAGAAGGCGCGATCGCAGCCAAGAATCAAGTTCCAGTAACTCTTCCTCAGAATCATCTACTCCACGGCGGCGATCTAGAAAAGTAGAATCTGATTCTTCTCCCCCGTCTCAAAGAACTCGGCGATCGTTCTCTCCTGCAAATAGCTCAGGTTCTTCAGGTTCTTCACCCTCACAGCCATCTTGGCGGGATAAACTTAGACCGTCTCATGAATGAGGAATTGGGCATGGTGGAGTAAAAATATTGCTTTCCGTGTCCCTGCGTCGACATTTCTGTGCAATATCAAGTTGCTTAAACTTAACTACGGGGGGATGTTACGTGATACGCTCATTTGATAGTGTGTTAAGTACTGTTATTTAACCTTGGAGAATATACTCATGCATTTATTTATGCAGACAGCAGCACCAGGCATAGATGCTGCTCCTCATTTTCCCTTGGCTTTTACCTTGGTGTATGTCGTTGGTTTTATTGCTGCTGTAAGCATCGGTTCAATAGCTTGGTACAATTCAAAACGCCCCGCAGGTTGGGAAAGCAAAGAGCGTCCTGATTTTGTGCCTAAGGTTGATAAAGAAGAGACTCCGGGTCTGGGTGAACCGAAGCCATAAGCAGTAATGAGTGATGAGTGCTGAGTGCCGAGTGCTTAGTTGTGAGTGCCAAACTTAAAAATCATCTATCTACAGACGTAATTAATCGCCTCTTGTCAACTCCTAACTCCTAACTCATAACTCATAACTCTTTGTTAGTTTTGCACTTCAACCCAACGGCGGTAAAGCTTTTGAATTTGTTTTAGAAGTTTAGTCTGAACTGGTTGAGTTGAATCATGCGGTTTGGCTATATCTTGCAATTCAGTTAGGAGTCTGGCTTCTTCAACGGCGACTTCACCATCGCTATAAATTAAGCCACTGATGGCTTCAATCAAGTTTTCACAATCTTCAAGGCTGGGGCGATCGCCTAAATACTCCCGCACCCAGTCATAGCACTCTTTTGGTTGTACAGGAACTAATTCGTACAGCCAAGGCTTAATTTCTGGATCGTTAGCCAAACCCTTTGCTTGAGCTATTTCGCGCAGATATTGCCGTTCTTCTGGCTGGATTCTGCCATCGATCCAGGCTGCTCCAATCAGGATTTTAACTAAGTTTTTCACATTGGAATCGGTAACCATTGCTGCCTCCTCTGGTAGATTCAGGCCTCCACCAAATAGTACAATCCCAAACAGTATTCACTCGGAATTATTGGTTTTTCTTAAGCGCACCATAAAAAAGCCATCCATGTCCAGTCGATGGGGCCACACTTTAAACCAACCTTGAGGCGTGGTATGACCAGAATAAGGTAACTCAAGACCTCTGGGAGACTCAATTTGCCAATCAGGTGACTCAGCTAAAAATGTCGAAATCACTTGTTCATTTTCTGCTGGATGCAACGTACAGGTGGCATAAACTAGTACACCACCAGGCTTGACAAAAGTCGATGTATGTGTAATCAATTCTTTTTGCAGCACCGAAAGTTCTCGGACAGATTCTGGTATCTGTCGCCAACGAGCATCAGCATGACGGTGCATGGTTCCTAAGCCAGAACATGGAGCATCAAGTAATACGCGGTCTGCGGTGTTTTGAAATTGGGCAAAATGACGGCTATCACCAGTGTAAATTTGAATAGATTGTAAATTCAGCCGTTGAGAATTTTCTTGAAGTTTGCGAAGACGAGAAGGAGTGCGATCGCAAGCCCAAATTTTCCCTTTATCTCCCATTAATTCAGCGATGTGGGTTGTTTTACCTCCTGGTGCAGCACAGGCATCAATTACCACCTCACCTGGTTGGGGGTCGAGCAAATGACTTACCAATTGGGCACTACTATCTTGTACAGTCCACCAACCTTCTTTGAAGCCAGGTAGTTTTTGAATTGACCCAGCACTACCAATCAATCGTAAAGCTTGGGGTAAATGACGAACACGCCTCACTAAAATACCAACAGATTGCAAAGCCGCCTCAACTTCCTCGATTGAAGTGCGAAGCGGGTTGATACGCAAGTCAATTGTTGGTGATTGGTTCATCCATTCACACAGTTGTTCTGTCTCGCCAAAATCCAGTTGTTCTAACCAAACTTGAATAATCCAGTCAGGAAAGCTGTGTAAAATCCCCAAGCGTTCTACCTGACAATTCACCTCATCTGGAACGGAACCTAACCCCCCAACCCCCTTCCCTACAAGGGAAGGGGGAGAATTCAAAGCCTCTCCCCTTTTAGGGGAGAGGTTTGGAGAGAGGTTTTCCAGATCGGGTGAAAAGTCAAAGCGTTCCACTAGGTTCTCTGGAAGTTGTAACGGATCTCCCTTTATCTTTTCTGCAAGGCGGATGTACTGGCGTAATAGACCGTTAACAAAACCCGTGAGTCCAGAAAAACCGTTTTCTTTAGCTAGTTGGACGGTGGTATTAACAGCAGCTGAGGCGGGGATACGCTCTTGATAGCGCAGTTGGTAGAAACCCAGATGTAAGATAATCCGGAGGTCTTGTGGTTGTTGATGAGATTTCTTTTTGGCGAGTTGATCAATGAGAGTATCAAGAGTGCGCTGCCTTCTGACACTGCCATAAACTAATTCTGTTAGTAAGCGGCGATCGCAATCAGCTAAATTAACTTTTTGCAGCACTCTATCTAGGGCAACATCAGCATAAGCCCCCTTATGAACATCTCGCAAGGCAATAAAAGCTAGTTGACGGGGGTTTGTCATGGAAACATGAGTCAGGAGGCTTTTGTATTTTAACTCCCAACTCCTGTAGAGACGCGATTAATCGCGTCTCTACTCCTAACTTCCCTATCAAGTCATATATGGGTCTACAGTAGCGATTTCAAGCTCACATGCTCTAGAAACCTGTTCTGCTGGTAATTTCCCAAAGCTGATTAATGGTAAATATGTGGGGTTTGCCATCAGTTCTTTTGCTAATAAAAACCCAGTAATTGTCCAAGTTTGATATTTCCTAGCTTGTTTCCCAATCAGTCGCCCTTTCTTACCGTCGTAATACTCTGGCCATTCATCTGTACTGAGCCGTCCTTGGGCAGTTTCAATAGCCTTTTGTGCAAGACTTATTTTGTTAGTTTTCATAGCCGCAGCTGCCAACATCCACATTAAAACTGGCCAACTACCAGCATTATGATACGACCAGGGGATATTTTTTGGGTCACATCCAGTTACAATTCTATATTCTTCATGTTCCAAAGCTGGGAAACAAATTTTCATTGGCATATCTCCCACCAAATCTTCCCATCGTTCCTCGATGAGAGTCATAATTGCTTGTGATTGTTCTTCGGTGGCTAAGTCGGAAATAATTGCCATTAAGTTTCCCAGTGAAAAGAAGCGAGTATCTAACTGCGAGGGCCCAACATTACCTGCTAAATAACCACCTTTTTTTGATAACCACTTATCTAATTCATAATAGGGAACAGAATCTACATATATGTTGAACAGATTAACAGCACCCTTGCCATATTCTTCACTTTTGAAGTGATAAATTGCATTCAAACGATTAATATCTATCCAATAATGCTGGCGAATATGAGCACATAAAAGAGGCAACCGATTGTCAATGGCTTCAACAATATCAGAATTTCCTTGACAAATTAGCAGTTCACGAGATGCACGCAATGCCGTGTAAAAAAGAACTTGTAGTTCTAGAGGATGCCCATAAATGCCCATCCGACGGTCAATCATACAAGCACCATCTGGAACCAATAGCGTTGGGTACATATCAAAACGATTCGCCAAGCAGATTTCCATAATTAACCTGATACCATTTTGAAATTCAGGTTGATAGGCTAAAGAAAAATCTTCTGTGGCGACTACATAAGCACGTAATAAAATAATCCACCATAGGCAAGAATCTACAGGTGTAACTCTAGCGATCGCATGTTCACCAAAGTCTGCTTCTAAATATTCTTGCCCATTTTCTGATACAACTTTAAAGCTAGCTGGTATTAATCCTCGTCCCGGTTTATAGGCATCTAATGCCTTTTCTTTCGGCTGTAACTTTAAGGTTTCTTCTAAGAAATTACGAACAATATCTGTTCTACCTTTGATCAGAAAAATTAGACCGGCAGAGACAAAATCCCGAACAAAGCACTGATCATAATTAAGCGCCGCTACAGATTCATCATAAGCGGCTACCGTACCAACGGGGCGGCCTTGATAATAGAGAATTGATTTTTCTAGTGTTTGCCATGCTTGTTCCACTTCTTTTAAATTTTCAGTAGTTTCCAATTCGTTTAGGTGCATCGCCAGAATAACTCCATTTGGGTTGTGAATTTGTGGTAGATGCGTCTTCTTTTCTTATTTTTGCTATTCTCAGCATAACAAAAACGCTTCTTTGAATAGCAAATATAATTTATATAAAATTAATCAAATAACTATAAATAAATCTGCTGACATTTATGCAGCTTCATTGCTAGTAAATTTGCTTATAATCGATTACTCTTTTAATGAATTATAGTTGTTGTTATTCACTACAATCAGTAATATAATTATTAAAAATATTCACACAAAATATATTTTGAGATTATTTATTGTTCCGTTTCATGTCCGGAATTTTTGCTTTACTAAACAAAAATATATCTTCAGTGCTGTTTAGGATTTGTGTGAAGTGAAAACTGGTTGCAGTATATTTACTTGAGCAGGATTAGTTTTTGACACTAAGAGGTGAGATTATTCCCCTATAAACTAATAATTTATAACTTTTTGTCAGAATATGCAAGATGAATATTTGAAAAAGTTAAGATGTCAATAGTTCTGAAGAGTTATATATTTTACCCTACTGACATTTGTAAGCGTTTAACTGCTCCTGGAATTCTTTATAAGCTTGATTAATTCCTTGCATTAAAGCTTTTGCGATTGCACAACTGTTGACATCAGGATGATACTGTCTTGCCAATCGAAGGTAAGCAAGTTTAACAACATTGGCATTATCACTCTGATCTACACCCAAAACTTCCCACCATTCCCCAGATAATACGGAGTCGAGAGTAAATTTATCAAAGTTTTGGATTTGACTCCAAATCTTGATGCTTCCGCCATTACCGCCACTTACCAGCGTCTTGCCATCAGGACTGAAAGCAACGGCATTTCGTCCAGAAAGATTTTGTAGTAGTTCCCCAGTATGTAGGTTCCAAAGTTTGATAATACCGTCTTTGCTGCTACTGGCGAGAGTTTTTCCATCGGGGCTGATGGCAACAGACAAAACCGCCGCTGAGTGTCCAGTCAGAGTGGAGAGTAATTCTCCAGTTTGGAGATTCCACAGTTTTATTGTGGTGTCTGTGCTACCACTAATAAGAGTTTGACTGTTAAGACTAATAACAACTGTATTCACAGCTCCCAAATGTTCAGTAAGAATGTAGCGCTGTTGCCAAGTTTTTAAATCCCAAAGCCTAATAGTTTGATCAGCGCTACCACTTGCAAGGATTTTACCATCAGGACTAATGGTGACAGATAAAACTGCATCTGAGTGTCCATTCAAGGTGCGTTTTATTGTTCCCGTGTAACGTCCCCAAATTCTAATCGTCTTATCGGCAGCGCCACTGGCAAGAATTGCCCCATCAGGACTGTAGGTTACCGACTTAACAAAACCATTATGACTGTAGGGAGAACTTAAATAAAAGAATGTCCGGTGAAATTTTTTTGTGTCCATCTGCCAAGTGCTGATTTTGCGATCGACATTACCACTTGCAATTTGTTGTCCATCAGGGCTGATAGCAACAGATAAAACTGCCTCTGCTTGTCCAGAGAACGTGTAAAGCCATTTTCCTGTTTTCAAGTTCCACAAATAAACTTGTCTGTCATCACTGCCACTGCTCAAGGTAGTACCATCAGGACTGATAGCGATCGCATTAACTGCCCCTAAGTGACCCTTGAGTGTGCGTACACATCTCCAGCTTTCAGGTAGCTGGGTTGTCAGAGATATTCTTTCTGGTTCAATATTGGGAGTAGAAGGTTTAGGGGTAACAAATTTTGATTTTTTCTTTAATTTAGCTTTGAGCGCCTGTAACTCAGCTTCGACTTCCAAAGCAGCAAATTTTTGGTTGAAATCTTCACCAGATAAAAATGCTTCTAATTCTATCACTGCTTCTGAATAAGCATCCATCTGCAAAACTTTCTCTTCTATTCGCTCAAAAAGCTGTGCTGGAGTTTCGCTAATTTCAGATTCGTCTAACAGTTTGGCAATACCATAGGCGGCGAGTCCCACCACTGCACCAATTCCCGCCATCGGGACTGCACCAATCCCAAATGCCAGCCCTACTTTAGGCGCAACTAAACCCATACCACCGACGACGTTATAAACACCAGCACCGCCGACTGCACCAATTCCCATTGCACCAAAAGCAGCA
The DNA here is from genome assembly GCF_036917275.1 of Nostoc sp. Lineage (GTDB taxonomy): Bacteria > Cyanobacteriota > Cyanobacteriia > Cyanobacteriales > Nostocaceae > Nostoc. The sequence continues at coordinate 28,254 of NZ_JBALDF010000031.1, read as the reverse complement.
GCATCTCCCTGTGCGATCGCATTAATCGCACCATAAGCAGCAGCACCAGCCACAGCGCCAGCAGCCACTACTGGAGTTGCACCAATGCCGACTGCACCAAATCCGCCTGCTAATCCCATTCCGCCTACCGTTGCGGAAACACCAGCACCTGCTAGGGTTCCACCTGCGATAAATGCTGCGCCTGTTTTAGAGTTTTGTGTCATTGCCTAATGTTTTCTTGAAATTTTCTAGAGTTATCAGATTTTGTCTGAGTAAAGCTACTGTTGCTTCCTGCTGCTGAAGCTGAGTTTGAAGAATAAATGCAATTTTGTTTTGAACTTTTTTCTTGAGTACAGCTTTAATAGCTAAATTATCATCATTATTTTTCAAAGCTATATGAGCCTTTCTATTCCAGAATTTAACTTCTTCTTGAGCTTTGTCATAATCTTTCTGGATACACTCTTTATTGTTAACAGCAGTGTTTACAGCTTCTTTTGTCTCGCAAATAGCCTCTGCTAATCTTGCTTTAGTATCCTTTTTATCTGTAGATTGACCTTGCAGTTTAACTTGTGGTGATATTTGTTCTTTGAGCCGTTTTAATTCCTCGTCGGTGTGTTCAAAGTTGAGCAAAATCTCCTTATGAAAATCATCGGGCTGTGAAACCACTTTTGAACTGGCTTCAATCTGTACAACTTTCTCTTCCATACGCTTGAAAACACCCATATAAATATTGGAATTAGGATTGCTGAGTAATACTTCATTCTGCGTTTCACAAATCTTGCTCTCCCAAGAAGCCAGGTTACGTTTAATGTTATCTACTTGTGGTGTTTGCTCCTCTACAAGGTTTTTCAGTCTGCCAGCTATTGCTTGGTAACGTTCCTTCTGGAATTGTGCATGACAAGCTAAATCCTCACGACCTTCTTTCAATGCAAGTTTATATCGTTGTACCCATTTATCAGCTTCAGTTTGAGCTTGCTCGTAATCTCGTTGAGCAATTTTTTGAGCTGCACTGGCGCTAGCTGTTGCTGCACGTAACTTTTTTAGAGCGTCCTGCGCTGAGTTAGTTTGGTCGTCGAGTCCCATGAGTTTATCTGAGTAGCCTTATTACCCAGAGCGTAGACTGATTAATACTGTTGCGTCTTCGTAAAAATTACTTAAGCCTTTAATTCTGCTTTTAATACTACGTCAGAAAAGTCTCAGTACAATATTTCATTACGGCAGGTAAGCTTGAACCCTCACCGATAACCTCTGTTCTGTCCGTACCAACGCAGTGTTGGGCTTCTATAACTACATATCAATAAGCTTGTTGTACTCTGCGTGAGTCCCGATCCAAAACCACAAAATACCATCCTTAACTTCTACACCCAATGCCCTATAGTTTCGCCCTGCCCGGACTGAGCAGTATTTACCAACCTTCTTGAAATGCAGTGATGGATGGGAGAGATCAGACTTGAGTAACTCGTAACACTGATCCGCTATTCGCTGAACCTCTTCAGGCAGAACATTGTAACGTTCCCAAAATCGACGAGTTGTGTAATGCATCAAATTGCTTGAGAGTTCCCCGCCTCAAACTCAGCGATCGCCTCCTGTGCAAAAGTTTCCAATTTGCCATCAGCAATGTCTTTCTCAAATTGTTCATCCCACCGTTGATAGTCTAAATCAGCAAACCATTCAAGGAGCTTATGATACTCGTTAGGTGACAGTTGGAGAATCGCGGACTCAATTTGCTCAAGCGTCAGCATAAGGATACATCACCTTTAATCTAAGCAAATTATAGCTTGCTCAACTAATGATCTTGAGGCAGTAAAACCAATCACTTCTGCTTATTGCGTCCATCCTCTTCTTGTTCAATCTCTATCGTGAAGTTCATAGCTAGTGAAGGTATTGTAATAAAAGCGATTCCTGGATAAAACAAAAAATTTATATGGCCTCAGTTAATTCTAGCAAGCATAAAAAAGCCAGAGCCTTAAAGCCTACCAGCCGCCGCCCTGCGAAAGAACTCTGTAGCGAGTGCGGACTATGCGATACATACTATATTCACTATGTCAAGGAAGCCTGCGCTTTTATTAATCAGCAAATAGGCGAACTTGAAGAAGAAACGCACACGCGATCGCGCCATCTCGATAATCCTGATGAACTCTACTTTGGTGTTCATCAAGACATGATAGCAGCGCGGAAACAACAGCCCATTGAAGGCGCACAATGGACGGGTATTGTTAGCAGCATTGCCATTGAAATGCTCAATCGCGGCATAGTTGAAGGTGTCGTCTGCGTGCAAAACACCAAAGAAGACCGCTTTCAACCCATGCCCGTCATTGCCCGGACTCCAGAAGAAATACTAGCAGCGCGGGTAAATAAACCAACACTTTCCCCGAACCTTTCAGTGTTGGAACAGATAGAAAAATCGGGGATGAAGCGGCTATTAGTAATTGGTGTTGGTTGCCAAATCCAGGCATTACGAGCCGTAGAAAAACAACTTGGCTTAGAAAAGCTGTATGTTTTGGGTACGCCGTGCGTAGATAATGTTAACCGCGCCGGACTGCAAAAATTCTTAGAAACCACCAGCCGATCGCCTGATACAGTTGTGCATTACGAATTTATGCAAGACTTCCGGGTTCACTTCAAACATGAGGATGGCTCATCAGAAACAGTGCCTTTCTTTGGCTTGAAAACAAACCAACTTAAAGATGTCTTTGCCCCTTCCTGTATGAGTTGCTTTGATTACGTCAACTCCCTAGCCGATTTAGTTGTTGGCTACATGGGCGCACCCTTCGGCTGGCAATGGATTGTAGTTAGAAATGACACTGGTAAGGAAATGCTAGATTTGGTGAAAGACCAGTTAGACACTCAACCAGTCATGTCTAAAGGCAACCGCAAGGAAGCTGTACAGCAAAGCATTCCCGCTTACGATAAAGGCGTTACCCTCCCGATGTGGGCAGCAAAACTAATGGGTGTAGTCATCGAAAAAATTGGCCCCAAGGGTTTAGAGTATGCGCGGTTTTCGATTGATTCTCACTTTACTCGGAATTATTTGTATGTAAAGCGAAATTATCCAGAGAAATTAGAAGCGCACGTTCCAGAGTTTGCCAAGCGTATTGTTGGGCAATATAAGTTACCAGAATAGAAAAGTACACAGAGAATCTGGTGACTGGGGCATGGGGTACTTGTACTGAGCTTGCTCTGAGCGTCTTACCCTGAGCAGAGTCGTACCTGCGGCATAGCTACGCCCTAAGCGCCAGCCTCTCTAAGAGTTGGGCGGCATCGTTGGCGCAGCCTGTCGTAGAGAAGTATTGGGCATTGGGTATTGGGTATGGGGCATTAGTTATTCTCCTTGTCTCCCTTATCTCCCCCTATGGTGTACACACAAGTATGACTAGCATAGGTTTCAATTCTAGTTGTTTCATAGGGTTCGTTATGGAGACGCCAAAATAACAAATGAGTACGCCGAAATAACAAATGAGTTCGCCGAAATAACAAATGCGTACGCCGAAATAACAAATGAGTACGCCGAAATAACAAATGAGTACGCCGAAATAACAAATGAGTACGCCGAGATAACAAATGAGTTCGCCGAAATAACAAATGAGTACGCCAAAATAACAAATGCGTACGCCGAAATAACAAATGCGTACGCCGAAATAACAAATGAGTACGCCGAAATAACAAATGCGTACGCCAAAATAACAAATGAGTTCGCCGAAATAACAAATGCGTTGGCTAGCAAGAACCGGAGGCATCGCCAGATTGCAACAATTTAGCTTTGACGCAGGAGGTAACGCACCCTTTTTAAGACACGAGACGCTCTTGCGTTCGGGTGACGCTCCTTTCTTACAAAGTGACGCTCCTGCGTCCTTCGCTTTAGCGTCTCCGAAGGAGAAAAGGCTGCGCTAACAGCTAGTCGTCTGCTCCGGGAAACCCTACCAAGAGCGCTGCTGAACCTTCTGCGTTGTCCCGATGCTCAATAAGCGAGTAATTTCATCAATGATCACCTTGTTGAGCCAAATGGCGATCGTTGGGCTTGAACCACCCAGTAATGTCAAAATTGCCACGTAGCGTAGCTCCTTTGGAACTACCTGCATTACCGTTGCCACACTGCGGCGAAATGCTTGAGATGGAGAAATTTCAATTATTTGCATATGGCTTGAAGTAGCAAATAATAACAAAATTCTCAGAGGTTGTTTGAAAAGTCTAAAAGTATACTAAAAACCTCGCTTCCATTCCTCTCTCCGAAAGGTCAAGAAGCTTTGAAACCCCCATTCCTTTGTAAGGAATGGGGGTAGAAGGGTTATGTTTGGGAGCTTTTGGTGTTAGCAATAATACTTTTCAAACATCATCTCAGTCATTTGCTATCGCTGAGGTGTAAACATTACTGTGGACTAGTTGATTTTTGGAAGTTTCCATATTCTAATTCCTTGAGGTTCACGGGACGATGTATCGCTTCTTGCTTGGCAACATATCCAAAATTAGCAAAGTCAGTAAAATAGCCATCTATTCCTAACTTAATGAACTGTTCAAACTCACGAAGTGGTTGCCCGTGGTAGTCAGGGGACAGAAAATATGAATCGCTGCGGAAGGTGTAAGGATGGAGTAGCAAGCCAGCATTATGAGCATCACTAACTAAAGAAGTTGGCTTTCCGAGGAACTTATCAGCATCACTGATCTGCCCATCTCCATTAATATCAATCGGTTGACCTTGCTTATTCAATCGTGCAGAGGCAGGCACAATTAGCCGTTTATCAGGACCAATTCCTGTTGCGTAAGTTTTAACTTGGGTCAACCCTTTAGGAGTGATCAGATCAGCGTAGGTTTGAGGAACCTTGTGGTAAATAAAGTCATAAGGAGCGCCACTGCTATCAATTAACTGAATCAGAGGAATATCGACTCCAGCAGCTGGCATGATCTTGTTTTTTAATTCTTTAAGATTAGAGACTTCAAAAGATTGAATAAAAATGCGATCGCGATTGGTGTAGCCGTTCGCAACCAACTGATTAATCAGAAGTTGTGAAGTATTGACATGGATCGGAGTGCCATCTAAATATTTACCAGCTTCAGCAAAATATGTCGGGTGCTTGGTTTCGGGATAGATACCAATTTTCCGACCAGTTTTTGCTTCGCTACGTTTGGCAAGGTTGATAACTTCATCAAAAGTAGGGATTTGGAACACACCATTATACTGAGTATTCTGAGGACGAATCTTGGGGAGGCGCTCGATTGCCCGCAGTTTCTTAATCTCAGCTAAAGTAAAGTCTTCTGCAAACCAACCTGTAACACGATTCCCATCAAGGACTTTAGTTGTTAAACGTTTAGCAAATTCGGAAACATCGGCAACGTTTGTTGTGGCTTCTTGGATAGTAGGTTTCCCATAAGCATCGTAAACAATCTTGCCATTGTTATCTGTTTTCACTGTTGCCAATAGAGGTTCGTGGCGAACAATCAGGACTCCATCTTTGGTTACTACCAAATCAGGTTCAATGTAGTCTGCACCAAATTCGATTCCTAAGTTGTGAGAACCAATCAGATCACGCCCAAAATTTCCCACCGTATGTTCTGGACGATAACCAGTTCCACCGCCGCGATGACCGATTACTATCGGAGGCTGTCCATGTAGAGTATTTAGCTTGGGAAGGTTTGGGTTGTGGCTGTACAAGTCAATAGCGTGAACGAAATTGATACTACCTAGAATTACTGAAACTGATAATGCTAGAAAAAAGCAGAGAAATAATACATAACCTTTGAGCCGAAGCATATTTTCAAACCTCGCAAATCTATAACTTTATAGTTTGAGAGTTTGAGGTTAAAGCAAGGTTTATAGGAGTTTAAACTCTGCAATCGGCTGTCTTCTGGGGGATAAGTCCTATTTTCTGATTCCCCTCTCCGCTATGCCTAACGGCAGGCTGACGCCAACGGAGAGGGGCTGGGGATGAGGTTATGCCGGATAAATCCGCAATCTTCTATTTGGTTCTTCGCCAAAACTATGCGACTTGAGGCGATAATGTTCTACCAACTCATGTTGCATTTTGCGGACTTGGGGAGAACGCGGCAATAACTCGACTGGCTGTCCTTTAGGAATCACGATTTGCTCAACAGCAAGTCTGGCTTCTTCAAGAGCGTCCATCTCATCATCGCTACCACTGTGCAAAAACAGTTGCAGTTCGCGGTCATCGGCCATTTCTGGGTCATCCATGTTCAGCAATCGCCGCAAACCACGGGTAATTTGGGGAATGGTGCTGGACTTAATCACGTGGATGGGTACATGACGGGCTTTAGCCATTTGGCGTAATTTGGCGTGGTTTTTGACGTGCGATCGCAGTGCTAAAATTGCATCAGCACTATCTATATCTTTTGTCAATACCACGGGCAAAATTAGCACGCTGATTACCTGTTCTAGTTGGTGGCGGCTGACGCCATAGGGGTAAACATGCAGTGGCAAATCTTCACCATTAGGGCCTGGCTGTCTGGTAGCAGCACCTAAATCAATGCTCTCCGAATAATTGAAGGATTCATCCAGCAAACGGTCAAACTCACTGCGTCCAGTCACCCGCTCTACTGGCAATTGCGGCAGTGCTACCATTTGTCCAGATGAACGCCAGCCATTAGACGGTCGCGCCGGTGCGAAAGATTCCTCCACTGTCGCTAGCTGTCCACCGCGACCGTTGACAACGGCTAACTGCCTTGTAACCCCAACTTTGCCGTGGTCATCAACAGTTCTCGTTTGTGGAGTAGGCTGACGCCCCCGCAGCAGATTATCTACTGTGTCAGCAACACTTTCATGTACTGTCCAGCGTTGCCGTTCCAACATTTCCACAGCAATCTCGAAGGTAGGAGGCGCTTTCCGCTCCAAAACAGTCTTTTGAGAACCCCGGCGTCTGGCTTCGTCGTCTCCCAGTGTCACAGCTTGGATACCCCCAACTAAATCAGCAAGGGTGGGGTTTTTAATCAGATTTTCTATCTGATTCCCGTGGGCAGTACCTACCAACTGTACACCCCGTTCAGCAATGGTACGAGCCGCTAAAGCTTCCAGTTCCGTGCCAATTTCATCAATAATAATGACTTCTGGCATATGGTTTTCCACTGCCTCAATCATCACCTGATGCTGTTGTTCTGGATGAGCCACTTGCATCCGCCTAGCGCGACCAATGGCGGGGTGGGCAACATCACCATCCCCAGCTATTTCGTTAGAGGTGTCAATAATCACCACTCGCTTATCCAGTTCATCCGCCAAAACACGGGCAATTTCCCGTAAGGCAGTAGTTTTGCCCACGCCTGGACGCCCCAGCATGAGAATCGATTTCCCAGTTTCTACCAAATCGCGGATCATGCCAATGGTTCCGAATACCGCCCGACCAACGCGACAGGTCAAGCCAATAATCTTACCCGTGCGATTGCGGATGGCGCTGATCCGATGCAAAGTTTGCTCAATTCCTGCCCGATTATCTCCGCCAAAGATTCCGACTCGTTGAGTGCAATCATCTATCTGTTCTTGAGTAACGGGTACTTCGCTCAGATACTCAGCTTGATTGGGAAAGCGAGCCTCTGGGCGACGACCCAAATCCAAAACCACTTCTACTAAACTATCTCGTTTGGGATGACTCTCTAGTACTTGTTGCAAATCCTGGGGCAAAATGTCTAATAACTTTTGGAGATCGTCTGTAATCGTCATGCTTTATATGGTGACGGAAACAACAGCAAATGAATACTTTCAGCCTTTAACTGTTCTCAAGCGCTCACTTCATGCTCAAACTCCCTACCTTGACTATACGAGTATCAATTATTAGTAGAACTCGATACTCAGTGTTTATGCTTAACAAATGCTCACTCTCTCAACCTATCGGGGAATGAGGGACAAAAGCATACTTCTATTTTATATCTTTAAAGTTGTTGAAGTAATAGTCTAAGAACTTTCACTACGTGGAACCTACAAAAAAACCCCAACCTTTTTAGGGTCGAAAACTAGGTGCGTTATGGTTGTAAACTGATTTACTGATTTAGCAGTCTGATAGCTATCTCAAGCTGCATTTTAGCCTTGTACAGGTTGAGTAAGTTCTCTTGATCCTATCTGTCTCGGTAATTCATAGCCTTGCCTTCCATCGTCAATTTAATCAGCGCTGCTTGTTGAGCAGTCGGTGAGTTGATCTCATCTATTACACCCTCAAGGAATTGGATGACCCTAAAACCTGGGGACTTTCACCCTTTTCCTTGCGTTGACTGTGCTGTTGCTATTTGAGGAATACCATCGAGGAAACAATGTAGGATGTTTTGTATCCTGCATTCTCAGTACGACTAGATACCGGCTCGACGGCACAAGTCGCGTAATTCAGTAATGGTTTTGATTTCGAGTTCTCAACTGTAAATATAGAGTTACCCATTTGTAAAAGTCTTATCGGTGGTGAACCATTTACCAGATGCAGGATACCACCGATTTAAAACTCTAATCCAATGGTTTTATTAGCATCAAGCGTTATTTACATCTCTCAAGAATGCCGAATCTCAAAGGTAATCCTCAGAATTTTGAACCAGCGCAACCAAAAGGCGAAGAACCGTTAACTGACCAATTAAGTTTCAGATTTGCGTGCAAGAGAACCCGTTCTGGGTAATTGTCCTGAGCAATAAATTAACGCTCCTGCTGTAACTTGATTTGGGAAACGAGAGAATGGGCAAGTTCTACAGCTTGCCAAAGTAATCCGTCATCTTCTTCTAGGCGAACAGTCGCCTTAATATTCGTGTTACTTACTTCCTTATTCTCTAATTGATCGAGAATCGGTGACAGCAGTACACGGGCGTAGCTACCGTAGGCGACGCCGGCAATTTTGGATTTTGGACTTTTCTGCGGAACGCTACGCGTAGCTTGCTTCCCCGTAGGGATACGGCGTGAGCGCTCAGTCGAACGATTTTGGATTTCAGATTGGGGATTAGCCTCTTCTAATCCAAAATCTAAAATCGGCAATCTAAAATCGTTTAGCAGTCCCATTGCCTTTAACTTAGCAACGGTATAGCTATTAGTGCCGCCTGCTAACTGCACATATCCCGGTAATTTAGCTGCCAAAACTTTTTGCCCTAATTTCACCGCGGCTATTGTAGTGCCATCGCCAATATCGCCGCTCATGGGGCGACCGTCGGTTTGCCATATTAAAGCACTCTTGAGTGGGGCAATCAGGTCATATATTGCTTTTAGGTAGTCAGTCATCCCATCGCCATCAGGACAGCTGATAGCTAGTAGCTTTAATTGGTCGGCCCACGGTGAAATTGCTTGCCACAATCGCTGAAATTCTGCCAACCGCCCTACTTGTGTATGGATTTCTACGGCATCTACTCCCGTTGACATTATCAATGGCGCGATCGCTCCCGGCGTTGTCACATATGAAGAGGTATAGATTATACCATATGGACAAACTGGTATGCAACGACCGCAGCCATAGCACTTTTCGGATACTACTCCCGAAAAGTCTTCTTTTTTATTGTTGAATATGATTGCTTGTGCCGGACAAATCCGTTCACAGGGTCTAGGGCAATCTGTAGGACACTCTGTAGGATTAAATTCTGCTTTCCGAAAATGGGGGTCTTCTCCATCGTTCAGGCTGACCATCAAAAAGGGTGAATTGCCTTTGTAGTCAAATCCTCGCTTTTGGGCATCTCTAGCAAGAGTTCTGGCTACAAGTAGCGCTGCTTGCGCCGCTGCAATTACCGCTGGATCAGCTGCAACATCTATACAGTCAGCGCCCGCCAAAGTATAGGCTAACGTTAAATTTCTGACTGCCGACAAATGCTGGAAGCTGGCTCCGCAGATCAGCTTGAACCAGTCACCTTGTTTGAGAGATTGTAAAGGGGCGAATATATCGGTCACACTTACTTGATTTTCCAGTTTCAAAAGCTCTCAACTTGTACAAAAATCTATATTTAACTACAACAATTTTAAAATTTTCATGCAAAAAAATTTACTTTGTATTTTTTATTTTAAATAAATGTTAATTTTATTGTGGAAGTATGTTTACATGATCGCCGATTTGTAAAATTTTTCCGGCTGACGATGGAGGTAATTGGGTATTGACACTCAATCTGTAAAAGTGATTAAAAGGCGATGAAGCAACCCAATCTGGCAAGGTTGCTTGCCGCTGGTTCGCAAATATTTTTTGAAAGTTTGGGTAAGCTTCACCTAAGTAAGAATCGCGTGTTGGGACTATACAACGCTGACACGGCTTAACCCCAAAAAAGTGGACATCTCCCACTTGAAAGGAAAATAAATCACCTTGTTCACTAAATAGCTGATCTTCCCAAAATGCTGGTACACCATCAATCTCAATGTTGGCACGCATCCGACGACGCATTTCATCTACACTTAAACCGGGAAACCAAGAAGCTACCTTTGCCAACGTTGCTGTACTAATTACCGTTGAACCTGGTGCAGATGTATCGTCAGGAAAGCCCATTAAAGAGTTTTGCCTGAATGTGACAGCAAACCCAAAAAAATCGCTCAAAGTTGCTTCTAGCGCTTGCCGTTCGTCATCTAGATGAAAAATTTGTTGTGAGTCGCCGCCTGGGATTTGTAGCGAGATAGTTCTATTGAAGAGTGCAAATTGCGCCCTTAGTAAATGGATTTTAGCATGACGCTTGGCATTGACAAATTTACCCTGTTCGTCAAAAATGGCAAACTCACGGTCATACTGTAGTGCGCCACTGGCAAGAACTCCAGCGTTCTCAACTTCAACACCATCCAGTGACTTAACTGGATACACTAAAATCTTGGCTAGGTAAGGCATCATAGCAATTTTGGATTTTAGATTTTCCGAAAAGTTGCGCGGGTTAAGAGCGTTGTAACAAGTCCCTCCGTAGCCAACTTTTCAAGACAAATTTTAGATTAAAGATTGGTGATTTAGCAGTTACCAATCTAAAATTCTTTTGTTACTTATCCACATTAGGAATAAGAATTAAATAACATACAATTTATGTCCCTGACTTACCTCACCCTCAATCCCTCTCCGATATATTGGAGAGGGAAGCAAGATAGAGGATGAAGTTTTGCATTTTATTTAATCCACATTCCTTAGTAATATTAATTTATGGATATAGTGGCGATTTATCTATTCCTCCAACATGATTTAGAGGCCAGAAGCGAACTACAGCCCGTCCAATAATATTCTGGCGGGGGACAACACCCCAGCAGCGACCATCATAACTATTGGTACGATTGTCACCTAATACTAAGTATGAATCGGTTGGTATAGTCTGGGGTTTCGCCAAAAAAGGTGGCTGTGGCCCTGATTGGCAAACATCAATTACTGTACTCTGCCCAGAACTGAGGTAATTGGCTTCTGAGAGGGGTTTGTTGTTGATATAGACTTTGCCATCTCTAAGTTGTACTTTTTCTCCAGGTAAGCCAATCACCCGTTTAATAAAAGCATCCTGGTATTGTTCCTTTTGTAGTTCTTTAGTCGGTGAAAATACTACAATATCTCCCCTCTGCGGGTCAGCAAATTTATATTTCAACTTATCGACAATGATTTTGTCTGCCTCCCACTGGTTTGGCGTACCATGCAGAGTCGGTTCCATCGATCCAGAAGGAATCCAGCGTGCTTCAGCAACAAATGTACGAATTCCCAGAGCTAGAACAATGCTCAATACAATTGTTCTACCTAGCTCTGCGATCCAAGAATTATCAGGTTGTTGACTAGAATTGTTATCAGGCACTTGATTTTGCATGAAATTACTTAACTGAACGAAAGATGTAGGTAATTAACTCGCCTAGTGAGACTTTATTTGTTAATCTTAACGGGAAAACTTTAATTTCCTAGTCATGTTCGCATCTTGACTACCAATTTTAGATTGTGGATTTGAGATTTGGGATTGGGGGTGTTTCTTACGGGTCATGCCTCGCCTTTGATGGGTGAAACCAATGTAAAATCCCCAAACGGCATCCCTTCTAGGGTACGATCAATAACAAAATCCTAAATCTAAAATCCAAAATTGATTAACGGGCTTCTTCGTAAATTAAAAATAAACTTTTTTTTAGCACACGGCAAAAATTGGTTACTCCGATCGCGAATAAGTTTAATCTAAAAGCATGGTTCTCTGTAATACATAGCTCCCTGTCTGAACAAAGTTAACTTTATGTCATCTCCACAAAATTTACTGATTCGCCGCGCTCGTATAATTCTACCCAATGGTGAACTGATGATTGGGGATGTGTTGACGCGCGATCGCCAAATAGTCGAAGTTGCCCCAGAAATCTCCCAAACAGCACTAGCCACTGAAATTGACGCACAAGGGTTAACTTTGTTGCCAGGAGTTATCGATCCGCAGGTGCATTTTCGAGAACCTGGACTAGAACATAAGGAAGATTTATTCACCGCCAGTTGTGCCTGTGCTAAAGGCGGAGTCACTTCTTTTTTAGAAATGCCCAATACGCGCCCCCTGACTACGACACAGCAGGCTTTAGACGACAAGTTAGAACGTTCCTCCCACAAGTGCTTGGTTAATTATGGCTTTTTTATTGGGGCCACAGCAGAGAATCTCCCAGATTTACTTTTGGCAAAGCCAACACCAGGAATTAAGATTTTCATGGGGTCGATGCATGGTCAGTTGCTGGTTGATGGTGAAACAGCCCTCTCGACGATATTTGCTAAAGGTTCGCGCTTGATTGCCGTTCATGCCGAAGACCAAGCTAGAATCAACCAACGACGCCAAGAATTTGCCAACATCCACGATCCAGCTGTTCACTCGCAAATTCAAGATAATCAAGCGGCCTTGCTTGCAACCCAACTGGCATTAAAACTTTCTCAAAAATATCAACGTCGTCTGCATATTCTGCACATGTCAACTGCCGAGGAAGCAGATTTGCTGCGTCAGGAGAAACCTAGTTGGGTAACAGCAGAGGTGACACCACAGCATTTGTTGTTGAATACTAGTGCCTATGAGAAGATTGGTACATTAGCACAGATGAATCCACCTTTGCGATCGCCCCACGATAACGAAGTTCTCTGGCAAGCTTTGCGCGATGGCGTGATTGATTTCATCGCTACAGATCACGCGCCGCACACCTTAGAAGAAAAAGCTCAAGAATACCCCAATAGTCCTTCAGGAATGCCTGGGGTAGAAACTTCCCTAGCTTTAATGTTAACTGCGGCGATGGAGGGAAAGTGTACTGTTGCTCAAGTTGTGAACTGGATGTCTAAAGCTGTAGCTGTGGCCTATGGTATTCCCAATAAAGGAGCGATCGCACCTGGTTACGATGCTGATTTAGTGCTTGTAGATTTAAACACATACCGTCCAGTCCGGCGCGAGGAACTTTTAACTAAGTGCCGTTGGAGTCCCTTTGAAGGTTGGAACCTCACCGGCTGGGTTACAACCACCATTGTCGGTGGTGAGATAGTTTATGATAAAGGCCAGGTAAATACGCAAGTCCGGGGTCAAGCTTTAACTTTCTTGTAGCAAATATTTATTTAAGCTTACGTAATAGACAAGGAATTATACATTGAAGTCATACTTTAACTGGCAAGATTTTCATCTACCAGAGTTAAGGTTAGTAGTCTGTCAAGTTTAAATTGATGGGTAAGCAAGTTCGTAGTTAGGACTTTAGTCCTAACTTTCTAAATATTAAAGTGCTTACTACAAACCCTGAAAACTAACTTGACAAAGTACTAAATCTTGCTTGATTAATTAACTTGTCGCTTTATCCGCAATCGCGACTTGAAACCTTAAATTTATTAGTATCTTAGGTAAGAAACAGTTTTTGTACCTGCGGCCACTCTCAATACAGTTCAGATCAAAAAACCCCCACTTCCATTTACCCCCTCTCTAAAGAGTAAATGGAGGAAAATAGCCCCCTTCCAAGGGAAAGCAGTGCATTGCAAAATAATTCTGTCAGAACTTTGGAGAGTTGCTTCGCTTGTTGTACTTCAAAGGAGAATCCGCTATGAAAGCAACTGCGATAGGTTCGAGGGATCTTCGAGAGCTAAACAAGGTAATGGAACCTAGAAATAATTAAGGAGAATTGCTATGTCCTTCAAAATTTTGGCTTTAGACGGTGGCGGTATTCGTGGAGTCATTGCAGCACGAATACTTCAACAAGTAGAACAAGAAATAATAAATCAGGGGAAAGGAAACTTTTTACACGAATACTTTGACCTGATTGCTGGCACTTCTACCGGCTCAATATTAGCAGGAGGGATTGCTATAGGAAAAAAAAGTGATGAAATGATTAAACTGTATAGAGATAGAGGTAAAGATATATTTCCGCCAGATAGAAAAGAGCGCTATAAAAACTTGCCGTCCATCATCAAACCAATTCTTGATGTATTTTCAGCACCTAAATATTCTCATGATGGAATTATTAGTGCCCTCAAAGATGCGTATAAATCCACAAGAATAAAGGATATTGAAAAACCTATTATCTTGATTCTTGCTTACGATACGCTATATCGTAATACAACCTTTTTTACAAATTGTCATCCCGATCTAGGGGACAGATGGTACGATGACTGTTATTTATGGGAGATATGTACCGCTTCTGCCTCAGCTCCCACTTTTTTTCCACCATATAAATTAAAACCTGTAGATAAAGAAAAATTTGGTGATTGGGAATTCCCACACATTGATGGAGGAGTTTCTGCTAATAACCCCTCTCTTGCAGCTTTGAGTCTAGTTATGAGGATCAGTCAGTCTTCAGTTTCTCCAACAATTAAGCAAAAATATAAACTTGATAATCTGCGATTGGAAGATATTTCTATCCTTTCTATTGGCACAGGTCAAACTGGTGAACCATATCAATATGAGCAAATAAGCAAATGGAGAGGCTTAGACTGGGTGCAACATATTTCTAATATCTTTATGGAACCTACATCTGAGATTGGTAGTACGATTTGCCGACAAATCATGGGTGGATACGATTCTAAACGTTACTTACGGCTTCAGTTTGACTTAAATGAGACATTTAAACCAAAGCCAAAAGAGACTTATAAAGATCCTCGGATTGTATTACCTCCAGAAGACCGAAAAAACCGATTTACAGGACAAAAAGTCACTGAAGAAATAGATAACGCTAGTTCGGAGATTATTCAGCAGTTAATAGATACTACCTCTGCATTCATTGATAAAGGTCTTACGTACTATACCAGAGACGACTCCGGTTCTCAGGTTAAAAAGGCGATCGCTTCTTTCATTAAAGATAACTAGTGCATCCACGTAGGCATATTAATCTCAACTAATTTAGGATAAAATATCTCGTATTTCTACGAAAATTATGTAGAAACACGAGATATTTTATTTTAATTGTTTTTGATGTCAGTGCTAATTACAGATGTGAATATAAAAATCATTTGCTATTTAAATTTATTTAAAATAATTTAAAAAATCATCAAATAGTTTATTTTTTTGGATAGATTTTGAACTAACTTGGGAATACTAAGCGTAAGGAAAGTTAGACAGAATTATACAGAACTTGATTGTTGTTTAACTTTTCTCTTTTAGCTTTCGCTGCTAAATAATCCAGATTGCTTCTCTGAATGACAGTAGGAAACTAATCTGGTTCAACCAAGCTGACTAAGTTCTGTAAAAACTCTCATTTAACCCAAGAACAGTTTATTTACATTTGTTTGATTCATCCACCATCTATTTAAATCATGTTTTTACTG
The DNA here is from genome assembly GCF_036917275.1 of Nostoc sp. Lineage (GTDB taxonomy): Bacteria > Cyanobacteriota > Cyanobacteriia > Cyanobacteriales > Nostocaceae > Nostoc. The sequence goes on along the minus strand of NZ_JBALDF010000031.1, from coordinate 12,652 downwards.
CTGATTACAGCAATAAAACCACTAGATGCCAATCCGGAATATCTGTCAATACTGTTCAGTTATGAATCACTATAGGTTCATTACTAAAAGAACCGGATTGTAATTCAACCTTGGATCTCTGTTTTTAGCTTTAACTGAACCTGATTGCAAAATATCTGCTGTTGAATAATTCTTTCGTTTATTTTTGGTTTAGATAACAATGTTAGTGATTTACAATGGTGAGCGTGGTAGTGGCAGATAGGACGAGTGGGGAGTTCTCCCTCGACTATTTGCAGAAATTTTCTAGTGTTGTGATCAAAAAAGTGAAATCCCCCATATTTAAGTCGGGAGATGAGCTTAAATCGCGGCAATGACTTCGCTAATGGTACAATTGAATGGTATAAGTTCGACTTGACGTGTACCCCCATGCCCATAAGTCAAACTCACACTTAGATAACTGTCTGGCTTGTAGGGTAATCGTTCCGCCCATTCAACTGCCACAACTCCTGGTATGACCTCAACACCTTCCCAGTAGCTTTCTAAATTCAGGGCTGCAACTTCTTGTGGTTCTAAACGATATAGATCTAGGTGGTAAAGGGGGAGGCGTCCTTCCGTGTACTCATTAATTAGGGTAAAAGTGGGACTGACAATAGGTTCAGCGATTCCTAAACCCTTGCCAATACCTTGAACTAGGGTAGTTTTACCAGCACCTAAATCACCTTCTAATAAAATTACACTGCCAGGAGTTAGGGATTGACTGAGAGTAATACCTAAGCGTAGCATCGCCTCTGTATCTGCAAGAAAGATTTTCATAATTAGTCAAGAGTCAAGAGCAAAGCCGGAGACTTGCGTTGCCTCCGGTTAAGAGTCAAGAGCTAGCTCACTATGAACTTTGGACTATTAACTCATCTTCCATGATGAGCTCTACCGTACCACCGCAACAACACTTGTGCTAGTTTCTGTGGATTGTGACGGACAAAACCCGTTTCATCTTCATACAAAACATTGGCTGGAACAATCCTTCGCCCTAGCTGAGTTACGGCTTCTCTATCCAGGAAAACCGGATGGGAGTTTTGTTCGGCGTAGCGGATGAGTGATTGCTCCGAGGGGGATTTTTTGTGGATTAGTACAGCATCGAATAGCCGCCTTTCTCCACAAGCAGCATCAATTGCTCTAATATGATCTGCAACAGTGTAGCCTTCGGTTTCACCTGGTTGAGTCATTATATTGCAGATATAAATACGGGGGGCATTTGTTTGAGCGATCGCATCGGCAATTTCTGGTACTAGTAAATTAGGAATCAGGCTAGTATAAAGACTACCTGGGCCAATAATGATGTAATCAGCTTCTTTAAGTGCCTTAATAGCTGCTGGGATTGCTGGGGGATTAGCTGGAATGCAGCCAATTTTGACAATTTTACCGCCAGCTTTGGGAATGCTAGACTCCCCATCAATGCGGCGACCATCGGCTAATTCTGCCCAGAGGCGAACATCACTGAGAGTTGCTGGTAGTACTTGTCCCCGTACCGCTAGCACTTTGGAACTGGCTGCAACTGCTTGTTCTAAATCTCCAGTAATATCGCTCATTGCCGTTAAAAACAAATTGCCAAAACTGTGACCCGTCAACCCATCTCCAGCCCGAAAGCGGTATTGAAACAATTCTGTTAATAACTTTTCTTCATCTGCTAGGGCAGCCAAACAATTGCGAATATCCCCTGGTGGTAGCACTCCAAATTCTTGACGCAACCGCCCAGAAGATCCACCATCATCGGCGACAGTCACAATAGCAGTAATATTAGCACTGTAGGTTTTCAGTCCCCTCAACAACGTAGAAAGTCCCGTACCACCACCAATTACTACTATTTTCGGGCCTCGGTACAATCGATGATGTGCCAGCAAGACATCGATAAGTTCTTCTCCGCCTTCTGCTCTTAGTACCTTAGTAATTGAGCTTACAGTGCGAGTTTGCCCCCAAAGCACTAACAGCAAGCCGCCAAGCAGCACCAAAGGCCCACTGATATAGTTGGGTAAGAAGTTGGTGATTACTAAGAGAAAATTTTTAAACAACTCGATCATCCAAAAAATTGGGGTCAGCTTAATCCAAATAGCTAACCCCAAACTCGTTAGCAGTACACCCCCAACACTGATCAACAACCAACGTTTTACCGATAGTCCAGGGGATAACCATTTGAACCACTGATTAACCCGATAGGAAGTACGAGAGCGCGACTGCTTTTGCAGGGCGTTGAGGGCTTGTCTGAGAAAACCAATTGACATACCTGATTTGGAGCAGTGCTACAAACAATAATTAACAGAAAATGTACACCACTTGGTTTTAAACACCAGGCGTGGAACTATTATATTTGTCAATTCCTTTAGACTAAGAGCAAGTTGTGAAGATTGCCAGTATTCCTAGTTAAACAATACCCTAGCTTGGTAAAAGTGAATTTAATGGAAAAACGAATTTTAGGATTAGATCCAGGACTGGCAATTTTAGGATTTGGAGTAATTACCTACACACAAATTCCCAACAAAGTGCAAGAGACTACAGTAAATATGCTGGATTTTGGGGTAATCAAAACGTCAGCAGATGTAGAAATGGGACAGCGCCTATGTACCTTGTTTGATGATTTACATACCCTGATGGAGGAATTTCAACCAGATTTAGTAGCGATCGAGAAACTATTCTTCTATCGGATGTCAAATACAATCCTAGTTGCACAGGCGCGGGGCGTACTCATTTTAGTGTTGGGCCAGCGTCGTCTTCCCTACGTAGAGTTTACTCCTGCTCAAATTAAGCAAGCTTTAACAGGCTATGGCAATGCTGATAAGTTAGATGTGCAAGAGGCGGTGGCGCGGGAGTTGGATTTAGATGAAATTCCTAAACCTGATGATGCTGCGGATGCTTTAGCGGTAGCTTTGACGGCTTCGTATCAGTTGTAAATGTATATATAAACAATAAAATTCTTAAATTAACAATAAACTTTTTAAGTTAGAATACATTCGTCAAAATCAAGACGCTCGTGGACTCGCTACCGCTACGCATACACAATTATATTCAAGCGTATAGAAGTGGTACAATAATTATGAGTACTCAATCGTAGAAAAATTTTAGACTTGCCACAGCGCTATATCTACTAGATATAGAAAAACGTTCTCCGGCACAAAACATTAAGTTACAAAAGATACTTAAAGCTTGAGTATGTATTAAGAATAATTCCATTACAGGATATTGGCTGAAGATGCTTTAAACAAATCATTAGCATTTAAAAATAGCTCACTTAGTTTCTAAGTAGTTCCGAAACGAAATGTTGCAATAATGTCAAATTGAAGAATTCTTATTTGATATGTGTAAGCTCCTATGGTCAAGCGATCGCTCCAGGGATCAGTAACTGGAATTCAAGAAGCCAAAAAAGCGTTCGCTGATAAGGGGTGGACACAAGACAATTTGGCTTTTGAAGTCAACTTAAAGACTCGCCAACCAATTTGGCGGTTTTTTACTGGGCGTCCGGTTGAGCGTCATATCTTTATAGAAATTTGTTCGGTGTTGTCGTTGAACTGGCGGGAGATTGCGGCTAATCCTCCAGAAGAATTTCCGGAATCAAAAAAACTTAGTGCTGAATTATTAGATATTCATGCTCTAGTACAACAAGTGCGATCGCAACGCTTTGAGAAAATTGAAGACCAGTGCGGCACTTTGCAGTTATTAGATATTGGTCGCCCTGTTAGAATGGACGACATTTACATCGATCTCAACATTTTGGAGGAGATTGCCAGCCTTCAGTGGTTAGAGTTTGGTGACTTGCAAAATTTTACCTCAAGAGAATTTGATCGCTTTGGCTTAGGTGAGGTATCCCAGATACAAATCGCGGGTATTAGTGCAGTTGAAACTTATTCAAAGCTGCGCGTGTTGGGAAAACCAGGAGCAGGTAAAACTACCTTTTTGCAACATCTGGCGATTCAATGCAACCGAGGTAGATTTGCCGCAAATCGGGTTGCCATTTTTGTTACCTTAAGGGATTTTGCAGACGAATCTAGAGAAGCAGGGGAGTTCCATTTACTCAATTATATTTGCAAGGAATTCTTTACCTCTGGGATTTCAGATGCATTTGTGCTTGAAACTTTGTTGTTGGAGGGCAGAGTGTTGCTGTTGCTGGATGGATTAGATGAAGTGCTTGATCAACAGAGCAACGCTGTCGTCAACGAAATTCGCAGACTCTCTGAAAAGTACCAAAAGAATATTTTTGTCGTGACTTGCCGCACCGCAGCTAAAGCTTCGAGCCTCAGACGCTTCACAGATGTCGAAATTGCCCCATTTACCTCTGAGCAAATTGTTGCCTTTGCTCAGAAGTGGTTTACAGCACTCTCAAAAACGAATGTCTACCAGAGGCTTGAACAGGCAGTTGAGTTTACCCTGAAACTAGATTTGCCGGAAAACTTACAATTTCGGAGACTTGTCGTCAACCCTTTATTTTTGCACCTCGCTTGCTGGGTTTTTGATCAGCAGAACAAATTCCCAAGCCAAAAAGCTACGTTTTATAAGCAATGTTTACACCTTTTGCTGATCAAATGGGACGAAACTAAAGCAATTGAGCGGGATGAAATATACCAAGGTTTTTTATTACCACAAAAGCTGAAGTTGCTAAGTAAAATTGCTAGCGCCACATTTGAGCAGGGTAATTACTTGTTTGAACAACACATTGTTGAGCAATACATTGGCGACTATATTCGTGATTTGCCAAATGCTTCGACAGAACCAGAGGAATTGCAATTAGATAGTGAAGCGGTACTTAGGGCAATAGAGTTGCAACATGGATTACTGGCAGAACGAGTGCGGGGGATTTTTTCCTTCTCTTATTTGACGTTTCAAGAATACCTGACTGCTCGACAAATCGTTGCTAATTATAATTTACAAGCATTAGAACAACCCTTACAACGTCTGGTGAGTCATATTACTGAACCCCGGTGGCGTGAAATCTTTTTGTTAACGGTTGCCATGCTGCGGAGTGCAGATTTCCTGGTACAGTTGATGAAGCAACAAGTTGATGCGTTAGTGGCTGAAGATCCATATTTGCAAAAATTTTTAACTTGGACAAGCCAAAAGTCTGTTGTCGCTCCCCCCCAGCCTGCTGCAATTCGGGCGTTTTACCTTGCCTTAGCTAGGACTCCTCACCTTACTCAGCCTTTTGCTCTTGCCTGCATCCTTGATAAGGATATTTTTTTGGATGCGGCATTGGACAAGCTAGTAATGGAATGTACTATTGACTGCAAATCTAATTTTGGCAATGCCCTAATCTGCGACGATGCTTTGAGTAATGCTTTAGCGATTGTTCAAGATGCTGGCTTACACCAAGCTTTACAACAACTTAAAGACCTACTGCCTGATCCAAAACAAAGTAAAGAAAGGTTTCAGACATGGTGGCAAAAAAGTTTTTCTGCCTGGATGGAGCAGTTAAAGGCGACGATCGCCAAGCATCGAATTCAGTATCACTGGCACTTCAGCCCTGAGCAACAGCAAGTATTGCAACAATATTACTATGCCAATCAGTTGCTTATCGATTGCCTCAATAGCAACTGCCAGCTAACAGACGTTGTGCGGCAGGAGATTGAAGCTAGTTTGTTCTTGCCGATAGAAGAACTCTCCCAGCGAGAATGGCAGGGATTGTGATGAGGCAGGGGGGAGAGGAGATATATTTTAGAATGCAATAATGAGTCTTTGAACTCGATTAATAAGGCTTTGATATTAGACCTCTTGCAAAAATCCTTGAATCACCCCTCCCCTTGTGAAGGGGCTACGGTGTACACACAAGTTATCGAATTACTAACCAGTCCTCGAATTACCCCACCCTAACCCTCCCCGATATATTGGGGAGGGAACTAGATTTCTTTTTTTCCCCCTTTAGAAGGGGGGATTAAGGGGGGTAATTCGACTTGTGTGTACAGCGTAGTTGTGAAGGGGAGGGGGCAAGATTTCAAGTTTTCCCCCAATATATCGAGGGGATTAAGGGAGGTCTATTCGACTTATGCAAGAGGTCTATTAATGAGACTTATACTATTCCTTTGTGAGGCTGTGCCAAACCCTCTCAATGGCTTTGCTACAAAACGAACTATTGCCACAATAGAGGAAGATCAGCCGGAGTAGTTATAGGCTCACCCTTGGGAAATAGCCAATTGCTGGCAAACACTGTTGTCAAGCTTTTGAACAATTTGTTGAATGGCTGCGAGGTCGGTATAACAGTTAGCAACATTAATAAGGCTAGTACTGGTCATCGATCGCAACCCGACCACTTCAACCCGAACTCCTTGACTAGCAATGGTATTCACCACATAAGCAAAATCTCCATCGCCACTGACTAACACAGCTGTATCGCAATATTGAGCCAGCCTGATCATATCCACTGCAATTTCTACATCCAGATTGGCTTTTTTGGGATTATTCCTCAACTGTGTCACTGCTTTAGTAATGACGCGGAAGCCGTTGTGACGCATCCAGTAAAGAAACCCATGCTGCTTCTCGTTCGTCGGATCGTAGCCCGTGTAGTAAAAAACATGAACCAGGTAATCTCTAGCTGTCAAATAATGCAACAGTTTGATATAATCAATTTCAATATTAAGGTGTGAAGCCGCATAAAACAGATTCGAGCCATCAATGAAAACAATCACTCGACCGCGATCGCTTTGATTGGAGATGCAGTTTTTATCAACAGTAAGTGAATCGGTCGCTTCAAGCGTGGTATCTGTAAAACTGGATTTTTGATTAGATACCTTCTGAGTTGCTTTTCCTAAAATCTTTTTCTTAATAACAGTATTTGCCACTTATAACTCCTTGATGAGGTGGCTGTATCGCAAGGCGGAATTCAAAATTCAAAATTCAAAATTCAAAAAGCTATATAGGACAGACTTTTTGGCGATTTGGAATGGATGGTTTATTTACGCCGTGCTGTACTAGAAAAACTTTCTTTGTTTATCAAAGCAGAATAAAGGCGTGACTAATACTAATACGTCCGCAAATCTGCCTCGGTGAGGAGTATCATCGTTTCTGCACCGACTCTGCCAAAGTCAGGCTCTAGCCCTAATGCCATCTCAATGAGATACGTCCATGTGCCAGATTCAGGTGTGTAGCTGCGTACAATCCCTTCTCCACCAACAAAGCTCACCCATTGAGTATTGCGAAACTTAGGTACCTTCATGAAGGTTACAGTCATGCTTTTGATTCCTCACTTCATAATTGATACTTTCTGTTTTAGTAGAATAAATTAAATATGTTTTGTATCTTTTTAAGTAAAGATGTCAAATATTATCTATAACTTTTGAATGTTTTAGGGGCAAATTATACAATTTATACGTAATTGAAACGTTTGCTTCAACATGATTTTTGACAACAGCATGTAAAGCTAATTGCCAGCAACAGATTGATTGTAAAATCCGCCGTTATGACTTGAGGCTTTGAATCTTACCCCCCAACCCTTGTAGGGTTGGGGTTGGAGGTTAGGTGTGTATTGGACTCAACTGCAAACCGCTATAAACAAAATTCTGATGTTTTTATGTCAATTACACTCGTCATATTGAGATATTTCAGATTAAAAATATTCCAAATTGGTACTTTTAGCGCATTGTTTTTTAGGAGAAAAACTCTTGTTTACAGCAGTTTTCATGTATTTGAACCACATCTGTCGTAGGGGCACAGCAATGCTGTGCCCCTACCGCGTGATCTATTTACCTAAAAATAGCTGTAAAGCACTACTCAACTAAAAATTTCTCCAATCAGGTTATTTAGTGTAGTTTTAGTAAATAAAATCGCTGACATCGCCTACTTACTAAAAATTTTCCGGCTCAATTTGTCAACTGAGTCAGCGGTACAGCCACTCATCTGGCTCGGAGTCCACACAAGTTTGCAATCATCAATACCAATTGAGTCGCGTCAATCGGTTTAGCCATATGCATTTGGAACCCAGCATCAATTGCCATTTGCTGCTCTTGCTCGCTGACATAGGCAGTGATTGCCACTGCTGGAATTTCTCCTCCCGCAGAGGCGTCAAGCGCTCTCACCTGACGAATCAGGGAGTAACCATCTTCCTCTGGCATCCCAATATCTGCTATAAGCAAATTATATCTGCCAGGAGATTCAGTTAGAGCCGCGATCGCTTCCCTTGCAGATGTCACAACCATTACTTCAGCCCCGAAGTCTTCTAACATCCACTTGATTAAGTCGCGGCTGTCTGCTTGATCATCTACAGCTAGGATGCACAGCCCTGCAAGGGTAAGGGATGGATTTTTACCATCTAATGTGTTCATCCCTGACAAAATACTCGCCTCTAAATAAGTTGGCGGTGTAATTGGCGGTGTAATCTCCGGTGGCATTGAGCGCAGAGGCAGGCTGACGATGATCGTGGTTCCTTGTCCCTCGCCTGGACTTTGCGCTTGAACTGTTCCACCGTGAAGTTCTACAAGATGACGGACGATTGACAAGCCCAATCCAAGTCCCTGAGCTGCTTTGCTGCTGCTAGAATTTCCTTGGCGGAAACGCTCAAACACATAGGGCAGCAAGTCTGCCGAGATGCCAATTCCTGTGTCGCTGACTCGAATCTGGGCGTGAGTATCTACAGCTTCGAGCGTGATTTCCACTCGCCCACCGACTGGAGTGAACTTAATCGCGTTAGAAAGTAAATTCCACAGAACTTGTTGTAAGCGGTCAAAATCTCCGACAACCGTCGCCGAGTTCAACTGTGAAACAATTTGAATGGTTTTCGCCTCTGCGGACAATTTGACAGCCTCAATGGCGACATCCACTACTGAAACTAGATCAATTAAACGATTGTTTAAATAAAGCTTTCCACTCGTAATCCGTGAAACATCCAGCATATCATCAATTAACTGAGCTTGCACCCTAGCACTCCGCTCCACCACTTCCCAGGCATGAGTGGTTGCTGAAGAATCGAAATCACGGGTACGCGAGAGTTGCGCCCAGCCCAGTATAGTATTGAGCGGGTTACGAAGTTCATGGGAGAGGTTCGACAGGAATTCATCTTTGGCTCGGTTGGCGATTTGGGCCTGTTGACGGGCTGACTGCTCTTGTGCTAGAAGATTTGATCGCTCTAACTCAAACTGCTTGCGCTCCGTGATATCTTCAATCGTCAACAAAATCTTTTGAGGTTCTCCCTCTTGAATAATTTTCCAACCATTGAGCAGTATGGTTTTTTGCCCAATTTGCTCAAAACGATGCTCTATCTCTAAGTTTTGAATACTGATATCATTGGCGAGAATGTCTTCTAAGAGCGATCGCAATCCCGGCAGGTTCCACTGACCGTTGCCTAACTCAAAAACCACAGATTGCGCTGTCTGTGATGGTGAAACTTGAAACGTTTCGTAAAACGAGCGATTGGCTTTGTTCACCCGGAAATCAGAATCAAGCACGATTAACGGCACTTGTACCGTCTCCACAATTGCTTCAGCGTAATTCCGGGCTTGTTCTAAGGTTGCTGCACTGCGTTTAAGACCATCAATATCTACCAATACCAACACTATACCGTCAATCTGGTTTTCTATAGTCCGATAAGGACGGATGCGGAGATTGTACCAATGTCCCCCAAAGGTTTGGACTTCTAATTCTTTGATGGTGAGTGTGTCAAGTACATCTAAAATTAGAGCTTCTAAGTCAGGAATATCGAGATTTGCTCTGATGTCGCTCAAGGGTCGTCCAGCATCGGCGGAAATTAAATTGAAAAGCCGTTGCCCCATTGGCGTAAAACGTCGAATGCGTAAGTCCAAAGTCAATATCAAAATTGGGATATTGATACTGGCAAGCAAATTCGTCAGATCGTTGTTAAGTTGGTGTAATTCCAGATTTCGAGAGCGAAGTTCTTCATTGGTTGTGTTAAGTTCTTCGTTGGTTGCTTGAATCTCTTCTTTAGCAGTTTCTAGTTCCTCATTGGTGCTTTGCAACTCTTCATTACTAGAGAGGATTTCTTCATTGGCAACTTTCAGGTCTTGATTGATCTGCTCCTGCTCTTGGATCACCGCTTGCAGATACTCTTGAGTCGCAGCCTGCTCTTGCTTGGCAGTTGCAAGTTCCTGCTTGAGCCGAACAATCTCACCCTCTAATGATTGCTCTTGGCTTTCAGGATCAAAAGAGCTAAGGTTGTTAACCGTGGGTAGAGCTTGTTCAAATAAAATCAGAAAGTAGAGTTCTTTACCAGTCGCAGGATAAAATGGAATCACCTCAAGATTGATGATTCTTGATTGATTGCTCTCTTTAATCTGTAATCCTTCCTTTCTAATTAGAATTTTTTGCCGTTGTGCCTGATAAATTGTGGCGCGTAGCTCGATGAGCAAGCCGGAGCGCACCATTTGGAATAAGTTGAGACTGGGTTTCCCAGGTACAAGTTTGAGGTAAAGATCGATTTCTCCCCGAAATTGCAGTACCTCCATCTTGTCGTTGATCACCACACCCACTGGGGCATAGTGATTCAAGATCAATTCGTCAGTTTTTTTCTCTAAGTTAAACTCATTCGATGGATTTGAATTCTCAGATTGAGGCTCGTCCAGTTTTGCCATTGGATAATTGCTGGTAACGAAAGAAAAAATTGGACGATTTGCGGTTAGCCTTTTGCCATAGATTTTATACTTTTTGTCAATTACAGTAAACAACTCCGAATATTTACCTGTACTTTCTGAAGTCCCTAACACCAAAAAGCCAGTTGGCTTGAGACTGTAATGAAAGATGGGTAGTATCCGTTTTTGCAACGTTTCGTCTAAATAAATCAGTACATTCCGACAGCTAATTAAATCTAAGTTGGAAAAAGGGGGGTCACTGCCCAAGTCTTGTCGAGCAAACACACACAGGTCGCGGACAGATTTGTTAATTTGATATCTACCGCCCTCAAGGACATTAAAGAATCTGCGGCGGCGCTCTGATGAAACTTCCACCATTTGATTTTCTAGATAAATGCCGGCTCTAGCTTTGTCAATTGCCATCTCGCTGATGTCTGTGGCAAAAATCTGGATCGGCTGCGGGGTTACTTTATGCGACAAAAACTCCAGCAAGGAGATGGCGATCGAATAGACTTCCTCGCCTGTCGAACACCCTGCCACCCAAATCCGAATCGGCGATGCCGACTTGGAGAGGATGAACGTGGGAAAGACTCGCTCTTTTAACAGTTGAAATAATTCGGCATCGCGGAAAAAATAGGTAACGTGGATCAGAATTTCTTCATAGAGCGCTCCGACTTCAGCCGGATTCTGTTGTAGATACTGGGCATAATCCTCTAATCGTTCTAGTTTGTACAACAGCATTCGCCGCTGGATTCGGCGATCAAGCGTGCTGGGCTTGTAGTGGGTGAAGTCAACGCCAAGTGTCGATCGCAATAACGTAAAAATAATCGCCAGGGCATTTCCCTGTTCGGGCAATTTCTCAGGCGTTATCAGCGGCCGTGAGTCAAAAATAAGGGGATTGCGACTGAGGTTTGCCAGTTCCTCGGCAATTTTTTCAGGCGGTAGCACAAAATCGACATTCCCTGTGGCAACAGCGGTATTGGGCATACTATCGAATTTGGCCGTGTCTTCACACTGAGCAAAAGTCACACCTCCGGCTGCCTTAATTGCCTTCAGTCCTAGTGAACCGTCTCCATCCGCTCCAGATAATACCACTGCGATCGCTTTGCGTCCTTGCTCTACCGCCAATGAACTAAAGAACGCATCAGCAGGCATATATTTCCCATCAACTCTCTCTCGCGCCGTCAGTTGCAACACTCCACCAGACAAGATCATCTTAGTATTAGGCGGAATGATGTAGACTTGGTTTGGTTCTACAGTCATCCCAGATTCCACTTCCCTGACAGGCATTTGAGTTACTCTCGCCAGAATCTCGCTCAACAAACTCTTGTGGTTAGGGTCTAAGTGTTGAATCAGCACAATTGCCATTCCTGTATCGGTAGGCAAATGCTGGAGTAACTGCGTAAATGCGTCTAATCCACCCGCAGAGGCGGCAATGCCTACGATGGGAAATAAAGCATTTATATTCTCAAGCTGCTTTACGTCCAACGGTTTATTAGCGGCAGATTCAGATGCAGGTTGCTCAGAGGGTTGATCAGATGTCATAGGATGAAATTTAGTACTGCAATGGTTTGGCAGCTAAGGTTTATATTTTAAATCAGTTTGCTTACTTGCCCAATATTTATTAAGAGTTTGAGTATAAATTCAACAAATTAAGATTCATTCGATGAATTAAGCTTTTAAATTACAGATAGTTATTATTGTCTCGATTTTGACCTTAGCATAAGCCTGATCAATATGATTTTTTTTCTCTTATGCATTAGGAAAATGCTAAAATAACCAACTTGGAAAACACAGGTCATTTATTTGTAAAGTATCAAGCAATTAAATGAACTAGCAAGCTTTATACAATATAGTATTATAAACCTCATCTATGTTAAAAACTATAGTTTTTGCCCTCACCCTAAATTCCTCTCCCAAGTAGCACGGTGTACACACAAGTCGAATTACCCCCCTTAATCCCCCCTTGTAAAGGGGGGAAACAAGAAAATCCGGTTCCCTCCCCTTTATAAGGGGAGGGTTAGGGTAGGGTAAAACCTTGGGTTAATCAGCTATTTCAAACTTGTGTGTACACCGTAGCTCCCAACTAGGCACAGGGAAACAAGAAAATCCGGTTCCCTCCC
>NZ_JBALDF010000030.1:0-201188 GCF_036917275.1 Nostoc sp. | reverse complement strand
ACGCTCATGCCATGATGCGGTAGAGGCAATATTTCTGGCAATCAGGCGGAAGCCAAAATACGTGTTAGATGCTGACATTGCCAAATGTTTTGACCAATGAGGTATGCATGACAAGCACCAAAACATTGAGGAGCCGTGTGAGATGAAAGTCTCACGCACGGTTTTGAAGACCAACGGGGTTGGCGACAACCTCGTTGAGTTTAATAAAGTCAACGATTTTGCAGTCATTTTTATATTTGGCAGTGCGATCTACCCGTGATATAGCTTGAATTGCGGCAATACCTTTAATTTCTTTATCTAAAAATAGGGTATGCAGTCTTTTTTCGTCGAATCCGGTTTGCAGTTTGGCAACGACGATGATTAAGCCGTTTTTCTTGAGAGCAAAGTTTTCTAAGACTTTTTCCTCGGTCAGTCCATTGTTTAGCCCTGTGGCGTTTTGCTCGTCTTGGTTGCTGGAATAGACGATATGAATGGGTGCATCGGCATATTTGGCATATTTGGGCTGTTTGACCAGTTCGTTGAAATGTTGCGTAACTGCTTGTTTGTAGGCGATCGCAGCTTTAATGGAATATACCGCTAACATGGCTTTACCTGTACCCCGAATTTGCCGATAAACGTCTTTTACCAGCAAGTCTGCGACATATTTGGCGATCGCATTAATACGATCGCGGTTTTCGTAAATTTGCTTTTTATCTGCGTCTTTATAATTGGGTTCCTCGAAGCCTTCTAATTCGTTAGTAGGAATGTCGAACAGCATCTTGGAGGCAACGGGGACAATATTTTTTAGAGGATTGAGAATGAAGCCGTCTTCAATGGCTTCCTTCATGGTGTAGGAATCGAAGGGAACCCAAAGTTTTTCACTTTCGGCATAGCCGCTAAATTCTCCAAAGCGGGTGAGGGCGTGGTCATCGGGAGTGGCTGTGAAACCGACAATCAGGTTTTTCTTAGTGCGGGTTTGGTTATATTGGGTTTGTTGGTCGAAGGGGGTTTGGAGTTCGTCAAAAATGTTGACCATTTCTTCGTGTTGGTCGCCACTATTAGAGCGGTGGATTTCGTCAATTAAGAAGACGATGCGGAGTTGGGCGAGTTGTTGCAGGGTGTCTGCGTCGAGCATTTCTCGCACTGCGCCAAATTTTTGCAGGTTGACGATAACTAAACGGGTGTCAGATTTAAGTGCATCCTGAAAGGTTTTTTTATTATTTGCCTCAATATACATCCGGTTATCGATGTTCATGTTTAGCATTTTGGAGTCGATTTGGCTGCGGAGTTGCAAGCGATCGACCACAATCATGATTTTATCGTAGACATATTCACCGTTGCGGCGTAAATCCTTCAGTTGTAAAGCTGTCCAGCCTATGATGTTGGATTTGCCAAAGCCTGCCGCATATTGTAGTAGTAAAGAATAGACATTTTTATTATTAGCGTAGGCTTTGCGCTTTTCGATTAATTCAGCGCGTTTGCTGGGGGCAACGTGGGCTAGCTGTTGTTCTAGTTGGTGAATAAAATAATCGTCTTCAGCTTCATGTTCTAAAAATTCGTCAATTTTAGCCAGAATTTTATCTGTGCCAAATTTTTGTTTGGGGCGGGGTGAGATGAGGTGTCCTAATTCGTTTTTGAGTTCCTTTTTACCTTTGAGAACATATACGTCCCGCTCGATAAAATTGTAGTAAAGAATTTCTTTTTCAATAAAGCTTTTGCCATAATGGACGGTAAAAAGCTCTTTGAGTTTATCTTTTTTATCCGCGTCAGGATTTAGTAGTGGATAAGGTTTAAAGATTTTTACTGCTCTTTTTTCGTAGTCTTCGCGGTCGTATTTGCCTTCGCGACAAGTGGTGAGGATTTCTTCAAAAAAGTGATCGATAGTGCGAATGACATAGGTTTCGGCTATGTCAGTGCTGGTAATCTGGATGGCTTTTTCAAAGATTTTGAGGAAGTCTTTGCGATAGTGATCTTTTTCTTTGTCGCTGAGGTGGCGATTATCGTCGAAGGTTTCGTAATAGACTTTAACGGCATCAAAGTAGTCTTTGATGACTTTACCGCGTCCGTTTTTGCGGGCTGTTTGGCTGGTGAGGTTGAATTTTAGTTCGCTGTAACCGAGGTAAATACCATTAACAAATAAGCAGATATCGGGACGGAAGGAGAAGATTTGTTTGCCTTGATATTTATATTTGTAGGGCAGTTCTGGGACGACAGAAAAGATATTTTGCTCAAATAGGCTACTATTGTGAATTATACTGTCATCGGTGTAAAACAGATAGAGTTTGATGCCTTGTAGAGTTACGGATTTATTGGCATTAATAAATAACGCCATATTCCGGCTGCTGGCGATACGTTCTTGGATTAATTCGATTAGTTCTGCCAAAAGTTTTTGGGCGTTGTTGTTATATTTTTTGAGTAGGATTTCGTAGTTTTTTTGGTTGAGTTCGGTGGTGGAAATGAAGGCTTGGAGGTCTTCTTCGATGATGAGGGAATTGGTAATGGTGTTGGCTTTTACTTCTTGGTAGCCTAATTCTTTACCAAAAAAAGGAATGAGAAATTTGTCTTGTAGGTGCAGTTCGCTCATATATCATGACTCTTAATAAGGTAGAATGTATATACGAAAGTAAGGAATCCTTACATTTTTTGGCAAAGGCTAGGAGGCTTGTCATGCTCGCTAAGTTAACTTCTAAGAATCAGCTAACGTTGCCTAAAAGTATTACCCGTGAAATCGGGGAGGCTGAGTATTTTGAGGTAAAGGTGGAGGGTGGACAAATTATTCTGACTCCTGTAAAAATTCAGAGGGCTGATGCAGTACGGGCAAAGCTGGCAGATTTGGGCTTGAGTGAACAGGATGTGGCTGAGGCGGTAGCTTGGGCGCGTCAGTCATGATGGTTTGTCCACGAGTTGTAATTGATACTAATATTATAGTTTCTGCGCTGATATTTGGGGGTAGAGTATCTAGACTGCGTTTGGCTTGGCAGGACGATCGCTTCACTCCCCTAGTTTCTAAAGCGACAACGACTGAGTTAATTCGGGTTCTGGCTTATCCAAAGTTTCAGCTAACGCCAACTGAGCAAGAAGATTTACTATCGGATTACATACTGTTTTGTGAAGCTGTGGTGATGCCTGACCTTTTACCTGTAATTCCTGAATGTCGTGACCCTTTTGATGTGCCTTTTTTACTTCTGGCTGTGGTCGGTGAGGCGGATTATCTGGTAACGGGCGATCGCGATTTACTCAGCTTAAAGGATAATTTTTCTTGCCCAATTATCACTGCTGAAGATTTTCTAAATGTTATTGATGTCCAGTCACCCTAATTTTTCCGGTGACGACATCATTAATTAGGGTCTTGCGGAGTTCTTTGAGTTTTTCAATTTGGGTGTTGATGGTTTGGATTATTTGGTCGATTTGAGATGTTTTGGTGTCAAGGTAGTCTGCGATCGCTTTTTGTTCGGAGGGTGGGGGACAAGCCAGATAATGCGTTGTCATGTAAAGATTTGTAATTCTTTTCTGTCCAGCTGTT
Source organism: Nostoc sp. (assembly GCF_036917275.1). Lineage (GTDB taxonomy): Bacteria > Cyanobacteriota > Cyanobacteriia > Cyanobacteriales > Nostocaceae > Nostoc. Next base: position 197,686 of record NZ_JBALDF010000030.1, on the reverse strand, counting down.
CCTTTCATAAACGGTTCTGCATTTTTTCTAAAAAGATCATTGTGCAAAAAGTAATGCAGATATCTAGCTATAAGTTTTTTTAAAGGTCGAAAGACCATAAATTCAGTGCTACCGAATCCTATATTGTGTTTAAGATCATTAACTAAAGCCGCATTCCCATTTTCCATACAAGGTGTGATTTTGGCAAAAAGAATATCTCCATTCTTAAATTTTGTATATCCGTTAGAGACTTCTTTTAGCGGCACTAAATCAAATTCTTTGATTCTTCCCAATTTCTCATCAACATTTGTCATTGGGATAAATTCGACTAAATCTCCATCATTTAGATGTATTGGTGTTTTTACCACAGTATTTGATTCTATAAAATCTTTGAGTCTGCCATTTTTCCAATGGTCTGGAACTTCACCTATCCACTCAATCCCGCTATCCTTCATCGGCACAGATTTATCAAGCCCGCGTGTTACAGTTTCGTTGATGAGAGATTGTTTGAGCTTACCGTATAGGATTGCTTTCTGGGCGAGGAGGTCAATTTTGTGATCGCACTGCGCGGTTTTAGTATCGAGATAGAGTGCGATCGTTTTTTGTTCGGTAGCAGGTGGGAAAGGTACAGTTATTGCGCCAAATTTATCAAAATATAATCTAGAAAAATTCCTTATCAAACACCCGTGCATAGTCATTATCCCCAAACCGCCTCAAAGTTTCCACGATCTCCAAGCGGCTGACTTCATCCACTTCTTTCCGCTTCGAGCCTTTATTTTTCTTCAGTGGTTTAAACTTCTCACTGGCATTAATCAACATCACCTTATCCCGACACTGCGGCGATTTATGCTTATTTAAAACCCAGAGATAGGTGTAAATACCCGTGTTAAAAAACTCATCCGTCGGTAACTGAATCACCGCTTCCACAAAATCCGAATCCAGCATCCATTTGCGAATATTACTTTCTCCCGAACCCGCATCCCCACTAAACAGCGTCGAACCATTATGAACCACAACTCCCATGCCATTTGCATTTAGCTTCGAGATTAGGTGCTGCATAAACAACAACTGACCATCGGAAATTGACGGTAGGTAGTTAAATCGCTGGGTTTTGTCGTTATCAATATCCTTTTGATAACCCTTCCAACTCACCCCGTATGGCGGATTGGCAATTACTATATCAAACTCATCGTTATAAAATTTATCATCTGTAAGCGTATTGCCATGCTCTATTTTTGAATCCACTCGAAACCGACTTTCAATCTTTGCAAGCGCGTACAGCGCATCATTCCAGTCCTGCCCAAAAGTTTGGGTTAGTCGCTTAGACCTCTGATGAATCCGATCTTCCACCCCAAACAACAAGTTACCACCGCCACAGGTGCAGTCGTAAATTTTTAACAGCTTATTCGATTCCTCAATCTTAGAAGCAATAATCTCCGCAATCAACCCGATGATATCATCTGGTGTGTACTGTTCCCCTGCCGTTTCCGCCGAAATATCCGCCCAACGCCGCTTAATATGCTCTTCCAGCGTCGTAATTGCCGAGTTATCAAAGGGTTTGAGGTCAATACTGCTCCATTCCTTTGTATAACCCAACAGCACCTTTTTGGCCTTCAGCTTTGTAATCACCCCTTTAATATCGAGAAACTTTTCACCTTCCGTTGCATCCACCCCCAACAGGTCTTTTGTTTCCCCATCAAAACCCCGCAAGTACGCTTCAAAGTCCACATCAAAGGATTTATCATTTTTACAGATATCCTTCAGTGTTTGGTTCTTCTCGAAAATATAGAGGTTATAACCCTGCCCCTTATCCTCAATTAGCCCTGTCAAATCTTCTGGCGCAATCTCCGCCAATGCCGCTTCGCCAATCTCCGCCTTTAATTCATCAAACATCCTCACCAAGCGGCTTTCAATCATCACCAGCGCAAAAAACGGCATCATATAGGATGGCCATTCCGACTCCTTGATGCCGCAACCCCTTAGCAAATCGGCAGTTGCCCAGATATTTGATTCGTATTGGAGGATATTGTTGACAGTCATGCAGCAGGTTTTAGCTCAAGGGTAAAAATCAGTATAAGCTCTAATACCCTTGGCATAAAATAATTTACCTGTCAATAGTAGAGACGTTGTATTGCAACGTCTCTACATACCTCACCAATAACCTTAACTAAACGGTAAGGAATAAAAGTTTGTGAGAGTTCTTGCCTAAGTGATGGCTTAGTTAAGGTAATTTAGCGTGATTTCATTCAACGACTGTTACTGAAGCCCCTTCACTTGATGGAGGTATACCGGGTAACTCAAGACAGTATCCGGCACCATATACTGTCTTGATATAACGGGGGTGGCGGGGATCTGGTTCTAACTTAGTTCTCAAGTGGCGAATATGGACTCGAATCGTTTCTATGTCATCATCAGGATCGTAGCCCCAAACTTCTCTGAGGATTTCGCTGGGGGAAACCGTTTGACCGTGGCGTTGCAGCAAGCAGTGAAGTAGCTCAAATTCCAAATGAGTCAATTTCACCGTTTCATTGAACCATATTGCCTCAAATCTTTCGGGAACGAGAGTGAGTGAGCCATAGTTGAGAATCTCACTGTGCTTTGCTGCTTGGGGAATGCGGTCAGTCCGCCGCAAAAGTGCCCGCACCCGCGCCAGCAATTCTTCAACTTCAAAAGGCTTGGTGAGGTAGTCATCTGCGCCAGCGTTGAAGCCTTCCACCTTGTTCTGAGTTTGGCTCAAAGCCGTCAACATTAACACGGGAATCTCAGAGGTGCGATCGTCGCGACGCAGGCGTTGGCAAACGGTAAACCCATCTACTCTGGGCAACATTAAATCGAGCATGATCAAGTCTGGTTGTAGCTGGAGAGCCAGCGCTTGACCTTTGATGCCGTCTTCAGCTTGACTAACATCGTAGCCAGCCATTTCCAAGTTGACGGCAACTAGTTCTGAAATCGCTGGGTCATCGTCTATGACAAGAATCCTCGGCATTCTTAAAAAATTATTACTACTTATTAAGGATAAATAACAACCTTTGTATAGATACAAAGACTTTTGAATCGATATGAAAAAGTTTTAAATCTTACATAAATATTAAGATTAAATGACTGTGAAATCAAGACTCAACTACACGAAATCTTATAGTCTATGATGTGTTATACTGCCCCCTACAATCCGTCTCGATTTTTACAAAACGGTGTAAAGATGACTGTATACACCGCTTTGTGGGGAAGACGTTACTGGAAAAGTACTACTCTATTACAAGAACCGTATTATCAGGAAAAAATCTTTATTGGTGGCCAAGGTGTGCCAATTTTTGGCTTGGTTGCCATCCCTGAAAATGCTCATAGCACGATTATCGGTACTTATGGCATTACTGGAGAGTTAGAAACAGAATGGTTTTTGAGAGTGCTAGGACGTAAGGCTTACGCTCAAGGATACGCTGTGGTGTTATTTGATTGGCGTGCCCACGGCAAAACTGCTCAATTGTCCCCGACTCTAACTTCCGATGGTTTGTACGAGGGGGAAGATTTTGTTTGCATCGCTGCTGCTGCTAAAGCAATGGGATGTCCGGGAAAATTTTGGTTTACAGGGTATTCTTTAGGAGGGCAATTAGCACTATGGGCGGTAAAGGTCGCTCTTGAGGTGATTAGGGAGCATGGAGATTTAGGACTAGAAGATAGCGATATTGGCGGTGGTATGGTGATTTGTCCCAGTTTGGATTCTGAGCGATCGCTATCTTATCTAGTTACAAAGCCCTTCGGCAGATATTTGGAAGCGGGGATTGCACAGAATTTAAAAAAACTGGCATGGCAAATACATGATGCCCATCCTGGAAGCATTGATCCAGCAGCGATTGAACGGGCGAATAGTATCTGGGGTTTTGACAATGAACTAGTAATTAAGCGACTAGGTTTTCCTTCTGTGGAAGCATATTATCAAGCTAGTAGTCCTTTACATATATTGCCACAAATCTCGAAACCGACTTTAATTTTATATGCTGCTGATGACCCACTTTTTGACCCAGCTATCATACCGGATTTACAACAAGCCTGCGATCGCAATCCCACAATAGATTTGTTACTCACTCAGTACGGTGGTCATGTTAGCTATTTGAGTAGCAAAGAGTGCCAGCGCCAATTACAAGATCCTGACCCTTGGTGGGCGTGGAATCGGATTTTACAATGGTTGGAGGAAAAACAAATAGGGTAGTAGTACCGCAAGGCAAAAGTCAAAAGTCACTTGTACTGAGTTTAGCCTGACTTGTACTGAGCGGAGCCGAAGTAGCGGCGTCAAAGGGCGGAGCCGTAAAGCCTGCGGCATAGCTTCTCTACGAGACGCTACGCGAACGCTTAAGGCGCAGCCTCTCGTAGAGAAGTAAAAGTCAAAAGTCAAAAGAATTGTATTCCGGGCTTTGTGCCACTTTGAATGGTCTGTTTATTTACGCCGTGCTGTACTAGGCGAGAAAATATTCAAGTTGCTAGGCTACTCGACGCATGGCGTCGTATTGTTTGGAAATCCAAAAAAGTGAACAGAGTAGCTTGTTTTTACTACAATCAATTATTGTAATAGAGAAGATGGCATTGGCTGAGAAACTACCACAATATTATTGGTAAACCAGCAATGACAGAAGCAACACCTGTCCAGAGAGTAAAGCGTTCAATATCTACTTCATCCAAAGCAACACTCATTTGCTTAATTGCTAATAGCAGCGCTGGCAGTAGCAGCACAAAGAAGGTAAAGTACTCCAAATTAACGAGCATTCATTCTCACTATGTTTTGTAAAAAAGTAGTTCTAATAGGTTTTTAACAAGCTTTGGGGAGGTTTTTTTGTTCCAGATTTAACAATTTCTGAGAAAAACTATTTCTCAGTGAAGAGATATCTACTTCAGGTAGCCAAATCATGGTTTCATAACCAACCCGACCCATTTCTGGCTCTGGTCCCATAGGCATTTCCACCAAATATTCCCAGCTACCTGACTCAAATCGGTAGTTTTTGATCATGCCTTCCCCACCTATAAAACTTACTATCTGACCTTTACAAAGCTTACGTACTGGCGAATCACTTGCAGACATTCCTGGTAATTCCTTAGAATAATACTGTAATAGCTAATGTTGTAGCCAAAAGAAAATTTATTATTCTCTGTCAAGGGTTTTAACGTATTCTCTTTCAGAGGATTTAACCTTGAGTAAAGGATAGTACATCTAAAGTAATAAAAATGGCACGGTAGAGTAATAAATTAGCATGTTAGTCAGGGAAAGCGCTTACAGCTATCTATAGTTACGTTTACAGCCCGACTTAACATCTAACAACTCCTCTGGCAGATTCATTCTAGGAAAAACAAGCGCAGCTACTTTGCTAAGTGATTAAGCTTCTCGTAGAGAGAAATACGGCGTCCTTATTACAGAGCAACTAAATTTATTTATGGGGATTATTAATTTTGAATTTTGAATTCGGAGCGAAGTGACGTGATTGCTACTCATCATCTCTGGCTACCTGCACCAACAGATTTAACTTTGCTACCGGATGAGATTCATGTCTGGCGCATAGACCTTGACCAACCAGAATCACCGCTGCAAAATTTAGCAGCGACTCTTTCCAGTGACGAAATGGCTCGTGCTGAACGGTTCTATTTTCAGGAACATCGGCAGCGGTTCATTGCTGGCCGTGGTATTCTCCGAACTATATTAGGTCGCTATTTGGGTATTCAGCCGCTACAAGTGCAGTTTAATTATCAACATCGTGGCAAACCAGTATTGGCAAATGTATCTGCCAATACTGGACTGGCGTTTAACTTATCTCATTCCCAAGGGTTGGGTTTGTGTGGGGTGAATTGCACCCGCCCAATTGGTGTAGACCTAGAATATATTCGCCCGATGTCTGATCTGGAAACTCTTGCCAAACGGTTCTTTTTACCGAGAGAATATGAAATGTTGCGATCGCTATCTCCCAGCGAACAGCAAGAGGTATTTTTCCGTTACTGGACTTGTAAAGAAGCTTATTTAAAAGCAACTGGAGACGGACTAGCTCAGTTAGAGCAAGTTGAAGTGTCGCTGACTCTCACAGAACCAGCCAAGTTAGAGATATCTGAAGACTGGAGTCTTTTTGAACTACTACCTGCTAACAATTATGTTGCTGCTGTTGCTATAGAGAATTTTGACTGGCATTTAAAGTGTTGGCAGTATTGATCTTCAGTATTTTAAATCGTTTATTTATCTTCCTGCATATTTCTAACAATTTTTGTCACCAGGTTTCTGGGTACAAATCTGACGCTTTTTGCAAGTAGTTTATTCATCAAACCAGGAATGACAATGGTTTGACCCTTCATTAAGGCGCGAAAACCAATTTCGGCTACTGTTTGTGCATCCATCATTTTCTTGCCCTTGAGCAACTTAGAGTCAGCCATTCCGGTTCTTTCATGAAACGCAGATGCTGTTGAGCCTGGGCAAAGAACTGTCACAGTGACACCTGTACCTTCTAATTCATTAGCGATCGCTTCTGAAAAAGATAAGATATAAGCTTTAGTCGCAAAATAAACCGCCATCAAAGGCCCTGGTTGAAAGGCAGCTGCTGAGGCGACATTTAATATTTTTCCTTGACCTTGTTTTACCATGTCCTTCAGAAATAGCTTAGTTAAATGGGTGAGACACACCAAATTTACCTGTAGCATTTCCAGTTCACCAGCTAGGTCGGTTTCATGAAATAATCCATAGACACCAAATCCAGCATTATTTACCAGTACATCAACCTTAATATTGGCTTGTTGCAACTCTACAAAAATTTCTTCAGGAGCTGTTGGTATAGATAGATCCTTAACAATAGTTGTAACAAGATTTCCGAATTTTTCTTGGAATTTAACTGCAATTTCTACAAGCATTACCTCATTTCTATCTACTAAGACAAGATTGTAATCATCAGCAGCAAAAAGACATGCTAATTGATAGCCAATTCCACCTGCTGCTCCAGTAATAAGAGCAGTTTGTTTGTTCTGTCCTTGGTGTGTTGTGTTCATGTAAAAAGGTTGGTGAATTCGACTTGATGAAGCTGCATTACATTTATAGTGGTTCTCGTTCTACAAATAAGTGCGCGTAATATCTGAACCGACGAGAAATATCTTGAGTTATTACCCTTTCAATTGCTTGTGTGATGCGTTGGATAGATGTAGGGGTACAAACCTAAATTTAGGGCTTATGCATCGAATAAGTTGGGTATTAAAGAAGTTCGGTTATTTCAGACTGCTAGTGTAGATGCGTGGCGGCTTGTCGCCAGATAGCGTTTTTGATTACTCACAAAAGCAAGCGGGTAAAATCAAACTTTTATGCCTGACACTAACCATTCTATCCTCGATCGCTTCTGTCAAGAGGTGAATCCTAAAATATTACATTATTGAGTATAAAAAAACAGGGCAATTAGATTGCCTCTACTGGTGTACGAGTTGTTGCTGGCATCTGAAATATTGACTATTAAGTAGTACTGAGTTCTCAAGAACATGGACTAAACAAAACACAAAACTTCTGTTTTTTATATTGTGTTACGGCTTCTGTAACGCACCGAAAATATCCAGGATGGTGCGTTACGTTTATAACGCAACACACCTTACGAAAGTTGTGAATTCTTAAGCGATATTTAAGAAGCCGCTTTGAATCAAGTAGGCAGTATAAGTCATAAACAATTGAGAGTTAATGGGAGGACAAACAATAGAACTGCCTGCTAGTGCATGAAGGGTATCTTGGCAGCTAATATGAGGTCTTCGAGCTTGTAGGTACAAATCAGGAATAGTCAGTTGTTCATCAGACCAGCGTTCCAGTAAAAAGGGTCGCAGAGTGTACAAAGGATTGTCCACAGAAGACACATTATTGATTAACTCTGATTGCCATTCTTCATAGGGAATCATCTCAACTGAATAACCAAATGAGCGTATCCACTCAACTAGCATTTTCAAAGCGGCAGGTTGGGGATGTTGTAAATTGAAAGCTTTGCCTATGGATTCTTTTTGCCGTGATAGATAAACAACGGCTTTACTTACATAGTCTACAGGAGACATATCTAACATATAATCTACATCAGGGAAACTTCCCATTTGTAGACAGCCCTTGGTCATCAAATTGATAAAGTCATGTGTATTACAAATACCTGTTTTGCTATCTCCTGAAATCAGTGGCGGTCTATAGATAGTTACAGGAAGTCCTCGGTCACGAGCAATCTTGACTAACTTTTCAGCTACCCATTTAGTTTGGGAGTAACCAAGATAAATACCTTCCCAATGATTGAATTCATCCTGTTCTTTGACAACCTTGCCAGCATAAGCAGTCGATTCAAACACAGCAACACTAGAAACGTAATGTACAGGCTTGACTTTAATTTGACATGCCAGCCTCAAAACTTCCTGCGTTCCTAAAACATTGGCTGCTTTCAGTGCAGAGTAGGGAAAAACATAATTCAACAAAGCACCACTATGATATATAGTATCAATATTGGCAGCTAAAATTTGAAACTGTTCAGAGCCAACACCTAACAATGGCTGAGATAAATCGCCGACAATAGGAATAATTCTGGAGTTAAATTCTTCCTGCCAAATTGCATACTGTTGCAGATTATTTTGGAGTTTGCTTTTGCCTTCTTCGGTATTAGCAGCACGCACTAAGCAATAGATATCCGCATTAGTTTCCTGTAATAATTCCCGGATGACAAAAGCTCCTAAAAAGCCTGTTCCTCCAGTTATAAAGATGTTTCTGGGTTCACCTACAGGCACATTAGATGCAGCGCCGGGATGGATGGTGGGGTCAAGAACAGCCTCGGCACTTAAATTTAGAACAGAGGGGGCAGCGTTGGCATTAGAAGATGTCTGACGCACAACTTTTGTGTCTTGAACTGGTGAACCCTCTTGCACTTCTTCAGCTAAACGCTGTGAAAGAGCTTCAATACTTGGGTAATGCCACAGGAGCAACGGCGATGGTTGAAATCCTAGCAGTTTTTCTAATTTACTTACTAGAATCATTGCTTGGGCTGAATCCAAACCAGAATTTTCTAAATGTTCTTTAACATCTATTTCATCAATTGTTACTCCTAGCAACTCAGCTAAATTAGATATCAAAAATACTTGAATATCAGCTGCTGTAAAAGACTGTTTTATAGTCATTTTTAAATCTCCACTAATGTATAAGGGACAGGGTGATAGTGACTGTAATAATCAGAAGTTTGCAGTCCTTGAATTTTCAAATTTTGAACACGATACAAAAAGGCTGCACCAGTCATAATTTGATTAGCAACATCAACTACCTGACGATTATTCGCTTCGGACAGGTAGGAACCCCGCACCCAGTCATTGAAACCGCCCATTGCTGGGCCACACCAAATTTGATAATCGACTTCTCTACCTTTTTCACCAGAACTAGACCAACGGGAAGATAATCCTAGATACCAGCGGAAAATCAACGCCATTTTCAGTTTAGGATTATTGACTGCTTTACCCAATTTCTCAGGATTTTTTTGGGACAAATAAGCCGCAGTTCCTTCCCATACTTCAGCAATACTCTTACGGAAAACTTGTTTTTCTAATTTCTCTCTTTCTACCAAAGGAATCTCTTCAATCGAATCATAAGCGCGATATAGTTCAAACAATTTCTGCGCTCGCATGGGAAACATCGTACCCCGTTTGAGGACTTGCAATTTCACCCCCATTTCAAACATATCTGCTGCTGGGGCCATCATCACATCAGCCATTTCTGCTTGAGCTAGTAATTTTTTGGTATGTTCACAAGCCGCAGATTCAACGCATGACTGATTAATTGAGCCGGTCATTACATAAGCAGCACCCATCATAAAGGCTGCTAATGCTGATTGTGGTGTACCAATTCCCCCTGCTACTCCGATTCTAATAGGTGTTTGGTAATGATATTGGGCTTGAATTTCATCCCGCAAAGCAATAATAGAAGGTAACAAACAAACTAGGGGACGGTTATCTGTATGACCCCCAGAATCAGCCTCGACGGTAATATCATCAGCCATCGGAACTTTGGCTGCAAGAGTTGCTTGTAACTCAGTAATTAATCCTTTTTCAAGAAGTTCTTTGAGAATTCTAGCTGGTGCTGGTTGCAGAAATTTAGTAGCAACTTCTCGGCGAGAAATTTTGGCAATGACTTTATTTTTGATTTCAATTTGATTGGCGTTATTCAACCCCAATCCAGCAACACGGTAATAAACAATGTTGGGGGTCAAGTCGAGAAATGCAGATGCTTCTACTGTTCTCACTTGATATTTGAGGTATAAATCCACAGCCCGACGTTCAATCGCAGGTTCATTAGGACTGTGAATTAAATTAAAAGCGTAGGGTCCTTGAGGTAAAGCTTCTTGAATGCGATTTATAGCTACTTCCAAACGTTCTGGAATTAAACCACCTGCACCAAAGGAACTCAAAATTTGCGCTTTTCCTAGTGCAATCACCATTTCTTCAGAAGCAATTCCGCCAGCCATTGCGCCAGTAGCATAGGCATATTTCACTCCATGAAAGGAGAGAAAATTGGGATCTCCAAACTGTTGAATGTGGATTGGTGCTGCAAATGTTAGCAGTTCTACTTGTGCTGTTGTGCCATTATCACCAGGGGATAAATATCCCTCATTAGTGACACCGATTTTTCCGGCAACTTTCACGATGTAACAGGGTTTATCTAACACCATGAATTTATTTTTGATGGTTTGTTGCTCAAAAGATACAGTTTCTAAAGAACCTTTCCAAACCTGGTTTTTGTTATGAGACCAGGCGGAGAAATTAAGACCATTATCGTGTTTACTTAGCACCGTATCTACGGTTGTCACGGCAGTTATCCCTCTGATTACAAACAATGGATGATAAAAGTTGAAAGGTGTAGACTCTTTATATAGCAATCCTCAATCATATCTGAAAGCTTCTTTTTATTCTCTTGGCGCTCTTGGCGTCTTGGCGGTTCGTTTCTTTTCACAACTTAGATAGGATTGCTATAAGAATCTATATTTTCATACCAATTCTCCATGAAGATGCACGTAATAATTATTAAACGAACCGCCAAGGACGCCAAGGGCGCAAAGGAAGAAATAAGTTAAGAATTAGTTGGTGCAAGTTGAAAGAGAATTGGTATGATTTATTAGGATTCGTCGTTAAGCAAGTTTTGGGCGCAAGTTAGTTGCAGTTGAATGATTTCGCTCATTTGTTGACTATAATTTTGTCTAGCTTGTAAAAAAGCAGTGTGCGCTTTAGTTATCTTTGAATTATTAGCATTGAGCTTTTGATACTGAGTCTTATTTAAATCGAACATGCTGATGATGCTACTAATTTTTTGAGTGATGACAGGTGGAGAAGAAAGAGGAATTTGCTGCCCAATTGCGCTTGACTCAGAAGATTGTAATTGTTCTCTCGGTTCAAAACCGTTATCAATGATATTTTTTGGTTTGACTTCTTCTGGCTGAGTAAGGGATGGCAAGATGTTAGGGTAATAACTTTCTTCTGGAGTTATTTTGTTTGAAGTATTAAGAGAATCTGTGATTTCCGATTGTGGAATATTAGGTATGTTTGGATGCTGTTTTTTGAAGCGATCGCCCTTAAGATCCTTAGCCCAATCTTTAACAAATTTGCGATTTTCGTCGCTCAAAATTGTAGCAGCGATCGCTTTTCCACCCAAGGTAACTGTTCTCAATGTTACTTTAGTTTTATTGGTGGTTTCTTGGACTTTGCTGTACAGTGGTGATAAATCCACATTCACCTGATGACTGAGTAGTTTTGCTAATGCTTTGACTATAGAAGCATGGTCATGCATACCTCTACGATTCAGAGAAACTGTGAGGTGTTCTTTCTTGCCAAGAATTTTATCAATCCATCGTGAACAAACACTACCTGCGCCTGCTTCTAAAAATATTCGCACACCATCATCGTAGACACGATTAACTAATCGGGGAAAATCAAGCTCTTGGCATAATCCTTTGGCAATGTTGTGAGCGATGGCTTCACTTTCAAGTGCGAGCGGTTGATAATCAGCAGCAGAATAAAAAACGATATCTGGGAGAGTTTGTGATGGTAAAGTGTTTACCTTCTTGATTTCCTCATACTGCGATCGCATCGCTTCACAATGGATTACGTGGTCGAAGGGAGCCGGGAAAGCATTACAACCTAGAGTTTGAATTACTCGCTTACAGGCTGCTTCATCACCAGCAATTAACACTTCTTCTGGTGTATTAATTTGAGTTAAATAAACCCGATTCTCATGTTTAAGACATTCTCTAACTTGGGATGGTGTGGCCATGAGAACATACGTTACCCAAAAGTTGTTTTGTGAATCAGGAACATCTTTCAATCCCCAATATTCACGCACAGCATTTTTAGGGCCAGATAATCTATCTCCAAAAAGAGGAGACGAGTTTAAAGTGTTACTTCCACCAGAAAAATTGCTCCAAACTCCTTGGGCAGACATCATGCTAGTTTCGCCCAGGCTATAGCCAAATACACATTGTGGTTTGACTTGGAAATCATCTCGAATAATTGTAGTAATCAGTCGAGAATAAGCGATTTCCGTTTCAAACATGGCTAGGGAATCGTCTAGGAATTCTTTTTCAAGAGTTTCTAGTTGTCTGGTGGAAAACTTATGTAAGCTTCGGGGATAAAGTCGCTGATGAATTTCGACGGCACGGTTGGCAAGACTATTGAATATCGTGTCATCATAGACTTTTGGGAATAAGCGGAATAGATTCTGACCGATACCCACATAAGAATTGACAGCTGCTGGATAAACGTAAGCGATCGCTCCGGTTTTACCCAATGGTTTCGCTGTGAAATAACTTCCTACTGGTGTTTGCCAATCTGTGCCGTTCTCAAAGGCATTGTTTACACCTTTACGGGCAGATTCAATTTCTTTGAGTAGTTCTTTTTTATTACGTCCTGTGATTGAGAAGACGTATTTTGCACCAGAATGCAGTTCAAAATTAGCAAATGTTTGACTGGCGGTAGTGGATAAAGAGGAACTAGTTTCGATGGCTTGTTGAAGATGGTTAAGTAAATCTGGGATGTTGGAGCGATCGCTAACTGCGATCGGGAACAGATGAAAAGGCATTTGCTGCAAATATCTATTATCCCGCTCCTCTTGGCTGGGTTCCTCCGATAAGATTAAATGGGCGTAACTCCCATCTATACCCATACTATTAATTGCTGCTATTCTGCGTGTGGCATCCTTATCGACAAACCAAGGTCTTGATTCCATTGCGACATAGAAAGGGCTACCTTCCCATACTTGCGGTGTTTTGACACCAGACCATTTAGGAGTGCCGGGAATATACCTGTAATAAAGACACAGAGCAGTTTTGATTAAGCTAGCGATTCCCGATGCTGTACAGGTGTGACCGATATTGGCTTTGACGCTGCCCAATGCACAGTGCAAACCATTTCCCACTTTCGGATAAGCTTGAAGCAAACCTGTGATTTCGGCTTCATCCTCCTGGGGAATGCCACTACCGAAAACTTCCACATAATTAACATCTGTAGCTTGAATATCTGCCATCTGGAAAGCTTGTTTGCAGACATTGCTGATAGCTGAAGCATCAGGCTTTACCAGAGCATTACTGACAGTAGAATTATCTTGAGCGAAACTCATGGCATCAATAACTGCATAGATGCGTTCATTGTCTTCCTTAGCAGTTTCGTAACGCTTCAGGACAATGGCACCCGCACCTTCGCCAACCGTCCAGCCATTGGCTTGTTGGTCAAAACTCAACGTATTAACACCCGTATTAATTGGTGCAAATTGGTTGCGGAACAAGACATTTTCTACACCACCAGCCAAATCTACTGCACCAACAACCACTGCATCTACTTCTCCAGTAGTGAGTAGCATTTGTGCAACTTCCAACGCCTTCAGGGCAGAATTTTCGCCAGCCGTCATCGTGAATGCAGGGCCAGTGAAATTCCATAAAGCAGAAATTCGACTCGCCATGATGTTGGCAATGTGACTGACATATTCGCCGATTTCTACTGGGTGGTGAATGCTATCTTTGACAATGGTTTCCAGTTGCGCTAGCTGTTCAGCAGGCAAAGAAACTTCTTGCGCGAGTAAGCCATCCTTAACCTGCCAAGACAGATTCCATCTTTGCTGTAGCTGATGCACAGAAAACTCTGTCTCAGCGGCGACAATAACCGCTACATTGCTGCCCTCCTGTAGTTTCGCATCTTTCACGGCGCGATCGCTAACCTTCAGGAGCAATAATTGTTGTGGATTCAATTTTTCTATTTCATTCGGTGGGATTTTGCACGATAAAGTATCGATTTCAAAATCTTTGATATATGCCCCAACTGGTGCTTTAGCATCTGTTAAACCGTACTCTTTCAGGACATTTTCTTGATTTTCTATACCGTGCCATCTTTCAGGCGGTAGAGAAATAAAATGTTGGGTTCCATCATAAATACTTCGTTCAAAAGCATCTAAGCCATTGCAGTTACCAAAAAAGGCATCCATGCCCACAATGGCAATTTTGGCTGGTGGAATAGGTGCAGTTGAATCAACAGATTCTGCTGTAGTTCCTTGTTCTAAAATCAGATGAGAATTAGTGCCACCAAAACCAAAAGCGCTAATAGCAGCCCGTTTAATTGGTGTATTATTATTAGGCCATGACGTAGCTGTTCTAACAATTTTGTCAGCAGAAATTATCTGATTTTCGGAAGCTAAAGGTTCATTAACATTAATGGTTGGTGGAATGACGCCATGAGACATACTCAAAATCACTTTAGTCAAGCCAACCATGCCAGCAGCAGTTAGCAAGTGACCAGTATTTGCTTTGGCAGAACCCACCAGAGGCGCAGCTTGATTTTGACCAAAAAATGTTTCTATGGAGTTGAATTCGGTTGTATCTCCTAGTAATGTGCCAGTGGCGTGACACTCTAGATAATCGATAGTTTTAGGACTAAATTTTGCCTCATTATAGGCTCGTTCAAAAGCTAAGATTTGTCCTTTAGGATTAGGACTAAGTAGGTGCTTACCTTTGCCATCATTTGAGAGTCCATTACCGCAAATGGTGGCGAGAATATTATCGCCATCTCTGATAGCATTAGAATATCTTTTCAGCATCACCATTCCAACACCATCGGCGGGAATTAGCCCTCTAGAGGACTTATCTAAGGGGCGGCTGATCCCGTTTTCTGGATACCCTTGAACACCGGAAAATAACATCCGCACAAATAGGGAATCTGCACAACTTATGGCTCCAGCTAACATGACATCAGCTTTGTGTGACCATAAGTAATGAGATGCTAGTTTAATAGCATAAAATGATGACGAACAAGCAGCATCCAGACATAAATTAATCTGGGAGAGTGAGAAAGCTTGAGCAATTATAGATGCTGGTAAACCAGATATCATCGCATTGTACAAAGAGGCTTTAGTTGCACTTGGCAGACTAGCTAAATCAAAGTCTTCGTACTGCAAAAGTTCTCTGACAGCAGGTGCGATCGCTTTCTGGTAAATTGGAGAGAATAATTGATTAGATAATTTTGTCGGGAATGACAAATTACCTAAAATTACGCCGCATTTTGACAGAACAGTTTGATTACCCCAATAACCACTCTGTACAATTGCTTGTTTAGCGGCATACAATGACCATTTGAAGGTGTTATCTAAGCCAGTAACAAATTCTGATGGTAGATTGTATTCGGAAGGATTGAATTGAAAGTTGCGGATGTACCCGCCTTTGAGGGAATAGGTTTTGTCTGGTGTTCCTTTAACTGGATTGTGAAAAATTGTCGGATCTACTCCGATTTCTTCGACTGTTGCAGAAGATGTCGAATCTTTTTGATTAACAATATTATGCCAGAATTCTTCGGGGTTTTTAGCATCGGGAAATAGACATGATAATCCGATGATGGCTATTTTTTCCACTAGTTATATCCTTAAGGTTTGGGTATTAGGCAAGAGATATTTAAAACGCAGGATTTACGCTGTTCCCCAAACTTTCAAGAAGCGGTTGCTAAAGAAATAGCTCACGCACAAGGCAAAAAAGGCGCAGAGAGAAGAAGTTGAAGATTACTAGCTTCTGAGTAATTTCATCGACCAAATAATTGCTTTTGCTCCGAGTAGACGTGAATAGACTTGTCCTTCTCGATTGTGGATGATAAAATCGGCAGTTGCACTACTGGGTGTTTTGGCTTTCACTTCACAAGAAACGTAAAAGGGTTCATTGGGTGGTGTGGTTGCAAATTGTTCATATTTTGCGACTTGTCCAGGTAAGCAACCTTCTTGATGAAAATGCTGTGTCCAAACCCAGAGTGCGTGCATACTTAGGTCAGTTGTATATGGATTTACCCATTGGACTGGAAATTGTCCTTGTTGTTTATCTGAGATTTGTTCCCACAAGCATTGTGTAGTAATTTTTTCTGTGGTGATATTTAGAACTTTTTGGATTTCTTGAAAAGAGGGGCCATGAAATAATGTAGTTTCTCCATTTTGATAAAAAGATTTGTCAGTGAGAGTGATGATATTATCTGGTTCTAAATTCACTGCATCATAAATTGGGATAGTGGGTATTTCTAGTAATAGTTGGATTTGGGCACTGAAATGATAAAATGTTTTTCCATTTGCATTTTTGCTCGATATTTTGGTGTTGAATGTAATCTGTTGAGCATTAGTTTTAGAAATCTCTTTAACATCTAAAATATATTCACTTGCCAGACTTTCATTAAAAGTAATTCCTTTCAAAATTTTGAAATCTTGAGCAGCAAAAAATCTATATCCTGGATAAAGTTGTTCGCAAGAATCAATCATCCATGATAGAGCGCATGTAGCAGGTAACACTGGAGACCCAGCTATCACATGATCCAATAAAAATGGATTCTCTTCTACTGTCATTCGGCGGCGCATCCGATAGGTGCATAGTTCAGAATCTAACTCCCTAGCCAAGGATATTAGAGGGCTACCAATGACAACTTGTGTATTTTCTCGATAGGCGGAATGCAATTCGTTGACTAACATTTGTGTCCCAGCTTCTACAGGAATCACTTCGATTCCTCGTTCAGCAAAAGCCTTTTTAAGTTCTGGTGACACCATCCCACTATCCCAAGCTCCCCAATTAATTGCCACTACATGACATGAAGGATATTGTTGTTTGAAAATATGCCCTGATTTATTCAGAATCTCATTAGCGATCGCATAATCAGATTGTCCAATATTTCCATGAAAACCTGTTACAGAAGAAAACAAAACTAAATGCTGAAGTTCACTAGGGTTAATGCAAGTAAGTAGATTTTCTAATCCTTGAACTTTGGCGGTGTAAACTTTTTCAAAATCCTGTTCTGTTTTCTTTTCAATTAACTTATCGGCTAAATTTCCAGCGCCGTGGATAATTCCTGTAATCGGCCCAAGATGTTGCACAGCATTGGCAAGTTTTTCTTGTAAAGCTTGCGTATCTGTGACATCGACGCTAATATATTCTGCTTTAGCTCCTGTTTTTTGAATTGCTGCTAGGGTGTTTTTAATTTCGCGGCTGGAGGTAATTTTGTTATATATCTTTTGCACACTCATGGGTGTGGGCTTCTCTCCTTGGGAAAGAAGATTTTCCATGATGCATTTTTTCAATGCTGATTCATCAGAATTTTGAGCATAATCTGGCTCGGTTTCTAATAGTTCGGAGCGACCAAGGAGGATGAATTTGCAGGGTTGCTGTTGGGCTAATTTGATAGTACACTCAGCCGTAATCCCTTTTGCACCGCCGCTCACGACAAAAACAGATGATGGACTAAGCTGGGCTGTTTGTGTCATAAATCCTCGTGAATAACTGAATAAATTTGGTTTTTTTATTGGTCAGTTGAGTACTGACCAATAACTACTTATTTCCCGAAGGGAGAAGATTTAATTCTTTTTACGAACCGCCAAGACGCCAAGGACGCCAAGGAGGAAGAAGAGGTAATTTTGTAGTAGGAAGGGATTTAATCGGCGATAATGGTGACTCGTCCTTGTGAGCCGTAGCCAACTTCACTAATATAAAGGTTGGGATCGTGAAGCTCGGCTATGATGTTTTGTACTGACTGTTTGGCGTCAAGTCTGGGGCTGAGGTCGATCGCACGAGTAAAAACTTTTGGCCATTCCCATCTCAGGGTTTTGGTTAATCCGAATAAACCAGCGCCGATCGCTCCGAAGTTGACTTTGTACTCTAAGCCAAAAGCGCCATCGAGGTGAGCAACTGTGCAAAAACAACTACGTCCATGACGTGCGGCTTCGTTGAGGGAGGGTTTGAGGTGTTTCGCCATTAAAAATACGTGCTTGACGATCGCCTTTTCCTGTTCGTGATAGGGAATTGTCCCGGTGTGATTTCCGACAAATATCGGATGGAGATGGATGAAGGCCCCAATCGCTCCGCAGTGAGATGCGATCGCTTGCAATTGTTGTTGGAGATGTTCTTCACTCAAGTTTGCTAAGGTGACACGGGTTACTCCTGCGGGTAAGGGCGCTTGTTGGGGGA
The DNA here is from genome assembly GCF_036917275.1 of Nostoc sp. GTDB lineage: Bacteria > Cyanobacteriota > Cyanobacteriia > Cyanobacteriales > Nostocaceae > Nostoc. The sequence continues at coordinate 179,249 of NZ_JBALDF010000030.1, read as the reverse complement.
TGAGCGATTGGGGGAAGCTGACAACTACTACTTTCCAGCCTTTCTCGATTAGGGATTCAGCTAATTTATAAGTGGTGAGGGAACCATCATCGGTGATTAAACCGATGTGTCCCTCTGGTAACGTGAAATCCAAATAATCGGGCTGTGGTAAGCTTTTGAGTTTGACGGGATGGCGCTGGATATTATGCTCTAATTCGGGTGGCTGTTGGACAAACTCAGGCTCAGACTTTTTTTTTTCACCTCCAGCCAACTGCTGTAGGTAATCGACTATTTGACCGATGGTGCGGAGGTCTCCGAGTTCTTCGATATCTGGCTTGGGTAAGTTGGGGTACATTTCTTGCATCGCCCCTAAGATTTCTACCCGTTTGATGGAGTCAATCCCTAAGTCGGCTTCCATGTCCATGTCCAGTTCCAGCATCTCAACTGGATAGCCGGTCTTATCACTGGTGATCGCTAGTAGGGTTTGACCTAAGTCTACAACTTCATCAGTTACAGTGGGTTCTGGTGCTAGGTTGAATGTGACAACTAGGCTTGGTTCAGGTGAAGTGACTACCTCAACTACGGGTGCAGTCTCTACTGGAATCAGGCTTGCTTCAGGTGAAGTGACTACCTCAATTACGGGTACAGTCTCTACTAGAATCTCGGTTGGTTGTTGTATTTCGTGAACTGCAATTTCTACAGAAATACTTTTGGAAGCCTGGGATTGCAGATACTCGACAACTTGACCGATGGTGCGGAGTTCTGCCAGCTCTTCGATATTGGGCTTGGGTAGGTTGGGGTACATTTCCTGTAGCGTCCCTAAGATTTCCACCCGTTTAATAGAGTCAATCCCTAAGTCCGCCTCCATGTCCATGTCCATTTCCAGCATCTCGACTGGGTAGCCGGTCTTGTCACTGGTGATCGCTAACAGGTTTTTATCCAAGTCAACAATATCTATGGTTGCGCCAGATACAGGTGCAGCAGTTGTGGGTGCTGGTTCTGGGGTGAATGCAACAACTTCTGGAGGTGAGCTAATTTTGACTACAACTTCGGTTTGAGGTTCTACTACTGGGACAGGCTCTACTGTCTCGATAGGGAGTGGAGAGAAGAGATTAGGGAGTAAAGAAGAGGAATTTTCATCCTTCTTAGAAGTGAGAGATACAGGATCAACTACAGGTACCACCTGGGGAGCGGGGGGGAGAGGTGCTTGGGTAATAGTTGAGCCATTTTTTGCTACTGGCTCAGTTACAGGCAAAGGCTGGCTTTCTACTATCTTGGTAGTAGGGGGTACTGGTGCATCAGTAACAGTTGTTTCTGTGGTGAACGGATAGCGTACCCCGTTGCTTAGTTTCTCTGTTAGTTGGCTTGTTCCCTCACCAGAGATGATTTGAGAATATTCTTGCTGTATGAGTTGGAAAAAGTTTTTGGTATATTCCAGTTGCTCTTGGAGATATTGCTCATGGATGCGTAGGGTTTCACCTTGTTGGGAGTGAAACTGCATCATGCTGCGTTCTAAGCTTTCCATGACAACTAGCTTCATTTTGGCAGTTTCGGCTGTTGATTTACTTTCACTCAACAAGGAATTCTGCTGCTGCATCAGTTGGAAAAACGCTTTGGCATATTCCATTTGATGGTTGAGATAAGTTCCGTGAACTTGTAAATTCTCAGCTTGATTTTCCTGAAACTGTGTCAAAAGGTATTCTAAACTTTCTAAAAGCTGTTGGTAATTAGTAAGTTTTTCTGGTGTTGGTTGCATCTTAGATTCCTGGGCTGGTTGTAAAAGGGTCACAGGATTCATTTGTTGCTCTGTTTGGGTGATGATATTAGAAGTCACACCGTTCATTGCTGGGGCGGTAACAAGGGATGGTTTTTTATGTCCGTTAGTCTCTATCACTGCTAGAGGTGGAGTTACACCTGGGCTGGTAAACAAGGGAGCCGCATCAGAATGTTCAGGGGTGGGTAATGTAACTTTGTACCCATCCTGCAAAGCTAGAGCGAAGGCATTTTTCGTTTTTTCGGATCTATAGTTGATGCCGTTTAAACGGACATTTAATGTCTTCTTCGTCTCAATTGGGGGTAGAGTTTGAGGAAGTTGGTAAGGATCGAGGTTATTCAAAGCCAGACCAATTACCCGCAACTGCACAACTGCTTCTCGCAAAGAGCGATCGCTATTCTTTTGGGTGCTGGGGTTTAAAGATACGGTAATATGAGGGCGATCGCTAAGGATATCTTTTACCAAGTTGGTGAGAATTCTCCTCGGCCCAAATTCCACAAAGCAAGTACCACCGGCTGCATAGATATTTTCAATTTCCTGCTTAAACAGCACAGAATTGGAAAGGTGCGTTTCCAGGATTTTTTGAATACCTTGGGGTTCTTTGGGATACTGTTTGCTGGTGACGTTGCTGTAAACAGGGATTTTGGGACTTTGGAACTTGACAGACTTAGTAGCGATCGCAAAGGATTTTTGAGCAAAGGCAATTAACGGTGTATGGAAAGCTGCTGAAACAGGTAACAATACAGCCGTATATCCTTTCTCGTGTAAAGCCTCTCTGACTCTGGCGATTTCTGCGGTGGGGCCAGCTAAGACAAATTGAGTTGGAGAATTTTGATTAGCGATCGCAACTAGGGGAAAATGTCTCAGCACTGCTTCGACTTTGCTGATATCTTCTTTCACAGCCAACATACTACCCGCATCATGATCCGGGTCTTCTGGAGCCGCCATTGCTTGACCCCTAGCTTTCACTAAGAACAAGTAATCTTCTGTACTCAAAACTCCCGCAGCCCAAAGCGCTGTCAGTTCCCCAAAGCTATGTCCCGCCACAAAATCTGACTTGAACCCGGCTTGTTGCAGTATGCTGTACATCCCTGCACTCAACACCCCGATGGCTGGTTGAGCGTATTCTGTGCGTTGTAAGGCAGCAATTTGGGCATTTTTTTCTGCTTCCTCAAACACCGGATGAGGAAAAACGATTTCTGAAAGCGGCTGTAAATTATCTTTGATTAACAGACTATCCATATAGCCATGAAGACGCCGCATCAAAGGAAAATTCATTACCAGTTCCCGGCCCATCTCCAAGTATTGCGAACCTTGACCAGAAAATAGAGCAACAACTTTTCCACCCAACTCCATACCAGAGGCGCGGTAATAAATCCCTTGGGGATGCTCCCAAGATGCTGCTGTTCCTTTGTGTTTCAGCCAGTCAATGCTAGTTTGCAACAACTTGCAAGCTTCTTCGAGATTCTCAGCTACAAACCCAAATCTGGCAGCAGAGAGGGGAATCTGTGGCGATTTGCATTCTTTGACTAATTGTGCATAATGTGTTTTTGCTTCAGGCGATCGTAACTTACCTAAAATCTCTTCAGATTTGGTCAGCAATTGGTCTACTGTCGGAGCAAACAACAGCACTTCGCTAGCACCACTGTGTAAACGGTAAGCGTGGTTTTGGTCGGCTTCATATTCTTCTAAGACGACGTGATAATTGGTGCCGCCAAAGCCAAAAGAACTCACACCTGCACGTCTTGGCGCTTCCCCTTCTGCACGAATCCAAGGTCTGGTTTCGGTATTCAAATAAAAGGCGGAATTTTTAATGTTGAGTTTCGGGTTCGGCTCGGTGATATTAATTGTGGGCGGTAATACTTTGTGATGTAATGCCAAAGCAGTTTTAATTAAACTCGCCGCACCCGCAGCCGCTTTTGTGTGTCCAATTTGCGATTTCACACTACCCAAAGCGATGTGTTGCTTTTTGTGATCATGTTCGCCAAAGAAGTCTTTTAAAGATCCGAATTCTGTCGGATCTCCAGCCATTGTACCGGTGCCATGTGCTTCCATCAAACCAACAGTCGCGGGAGAAAAGCCGGCATCTTCATAAGCACGTTCTAAAGCTTTGATTTGACCTTCTTTGCGGGGAGCATAAATGCTCTTGTAGCGCCCATCGCTGGAGGTACCAATGCCTTTAATTACGGCATAGATTTTATCGTTGTCGCGTTCGGCATCTTCCAGGCGTCTGAGGACAATCATGCCGATACCTTCACCCAGCATCATCCCATCAGATTTAGCATCGAAAGGTTTGACATTTTCACTGGGAGAAACAGCCGGTGTTTTGCTGAACGATATGAAAGCCATGATGGTGTTATCAGTATCAACACCACCAGTTAGCATCATGTCAGAACGATGCTCAACTAGCTCACTAATTGCCATCTTTAAAGCACCGAAGGAACTAGCGCAAGCGGCATCAACTACGCAGTTCATCCCGCCAAAATTTAGACGGTTGGCAATTCTACCCGCGACTACGTTAGCTAACATTCCAGGGAAAGCGTTCTCATCCCACTTCACATAGGCGCTTTTGATTTTCTCGACGATTTTTTGTGTATCCTCATCGGATAAACCGCTGCTTTTGAGTGCTTTTTCCCAAATCGGATATTCTAACCTGGCAGAAAGTGGCATTCCTAACTGCTTGGCCATGGCCACACCTAAGATTACCCCAACAGTCTCACGGCTAAACTCACGTTTTTCACCATAACCTGCATCTTCCATCGCCTCTTTCGCAATCACTAAACTTAACAGTTGCGATACATCTGTGACTTCCAAAATGCTGGGCGGTATACCAAATTCCATCGGGTTAAAATCTACCTCTGGAAGAAATCCGCCTCTTTTACAGTAGGTTTTATCTTCAGTAGTTCTCGGATTCGGATCATAATAATCTTCGACGCTCCAGTGAGTAGAAGGAACATCAGTAATACAGTCAATTTTGTTTACTATATTTTGCCAGTATTCCCGCAAATTTCTGGCTTTAGGCAATAGAGATGCCATCCCAACAATGGCTATAGGATTGTGTTGTAATTGTCTGTTAATTTTGTTAATTGACATTGATTTATCTGACTTCATTTTTTTTTCCTCTATAGACCTCTTCACAGCCTTTTCACAATTATTGATCAGGCTCTCTAACTCTGTTAAGGCAGTATCAATTGAATAAGCAGACATAGGGCATAGTGAGAACTGTGGATTGTGTAGCTACAGTAATTTCTGTTGCCTATTAAATAATGCAAATCTCTCCTTTTCTAAGCAGTTAGCTATCCTATCTCCGCTAAATGCTTGTCTCAAAATCGACACCACACGACATATACTGCCCTGATAAAGCCCTAGATTTATAGGCGATTTTGGTACACTGCGACGCCGAATAGCCCGTCGTAAACATCGCACAAAAATGTTAGACAACGCTAGACTCTTGATATTGTGGCAATAGGTCGATGACGTTGTTAAAACTGGTAAAATAGTCTTGGAGTGTAATAACTGCTTGACCAGTGAATTCAATCCATTTGTAATGGTAGAGATTTTGAGCAATGGTATCCCACTGGAACAATGAAAACTGAGGAGTAGCTAAGGGAACAGAAACGCTTTTTTCGCCCAAAACTGTTTGATTATTTAGCTTAATTGCAGCAACGCAGCTGGAGTTCATGACAACGTTCTGTATCTTGATAAATGTCATAGCCAGTTTCAACGTCCAGGATAATTAGTTTATGGGATTTGACCCAGCAAAGTTGACAAGTTCGTTACAGAAAAGACACCACCTTTAATCCGAGTTTATGCAACTTAAAAAAGTAATTAAACGATCATAAGGTGATCACAAAGCAGTTATATTTAGTTATTTTTATCTTTAAAACATCAATTAAATAACTAGTTTGTATAACCACTTTAAAGCATTGAATTAATAAAAACACTAACATACTTTACAGAAACTAAATTATTTCTTTAAAGTTATTTTATAAATAAACCTCCACTATTACTGATGTGAATTTGGAATAAAATTTGCAAGGTAAGTATAATTTATAACTAGTTAAATATGTAAAATATTTTGTTATCTACGGGTTAGCCATAAATTTGCGCTGGATTAAGTTAATAATGCAAATCTATTGTCTAGTGAGTAACAATTCAATGAATACATAGATAAATTGAATAATTCTAGGTATGTTTTCTCAGAGAAACATCATAATTGAATCAAAGTTTTGGGTTATTTTTCAATATAAGTCAACTTCAGAAGCAAAGCGGTTATTTATAAAGCAAATATTAATTTTTAGTATGTTGCTTGATAAACATAATCATGATTGCATCAGTTAAAAGAGAGATTATAAACCGCAGCTACACAAGGCTTTATCCACATTTTTATAACAGTTAAAGTATTACGCTAACCTACATCCCGCCTAGAACTTAAGTTCAGCGGCTCAAAAGCTCTCTATTTTCCCTTTCACCAAGGATAGCTATGTACATCGCTTCAAATTCTGTATTTATAGCGATTCTCAATTGCATGGAATACAGACCATTCGTAGGGACACAGCATTGCTGTGCCCTGCATCCGAAGGAGAACTGCTATAGTCTTCTTGAGAAAAATGCAAGTTATTAGCCTCATAATTTATTCCAAGGCGGGATGGTAACGAAGCAGAGGATTTCTAAGGATGTTGGTAATAACAAGGAACAAAATCCCTTATCAAAGGTAAACAAGCTTCCGCCACAGTGTACTAGTGTATTTTTAGATGTCCGCTGGCGTAATGCACCAAAGGTATCACTTCATGCCTTTAATTAGTAAGAGCAAAACTGGTAAGAATGTCTGATAGTACACAACCTAGCTAACAATAATCTGTTAGTAATATCAAATCTGCTTAACAATTAACCATCTGTTGGTATTCAATTAGCAAATTAGGGATTAGTGACGAGTAAATTTCTTCAGTCTCTAATCTGACTGGGATGAAATATTATAGTGAGAGAATCAGGACTTAGAAAAATTCAATTAATTGACAAAGATCCATTTTTACGCCATACTTAATGACAAGTTCATCCAAGTTTTTAGTTTGTTTTTATTAGTGCTTCGTTGTGATTGAGAGTTAAGTTTTCTGGTTAGCACTATTGTATTTTACGCTACTGGATTAGATGTCAAATTAGGATATAACTTAGGAAGCTTTGAAGTAACACGCCATTAATTTTCACGCCACAATAGTCAGTTTGAGCGGCAAATACATACAACAATTCATATAAAAGCAATTTAGACGCATCCACTTTATTAAGGTAGAAACTCTAGAGGAAAAGCCTTCTTGGTAATTTGCAGATGAGTCTATCCTAATGGACTAAATATAACCAGGCTATCCCTTTATAAAGCACAATTGGAATGAAAATATGGCAGTAAATAAAGAAAGCCGATTCTTCACAAAACCCGTAGGCCGATCGCAAGCAATTTTAGCAGCTTCTCTGACTTTAGCGGCCGGATTAATAGCTCTTTATAGTTTAACCCCGTTTTGGTCAAGGGCTAAAGTTCAGACACCGCAAGCGCTTCCTCCCAAAGCTGCCACTCCTGTGAAACTTGCTGTGACTGCCTTGGGTCGTTTGGAGCCAGAAGGCGAAGTTACTTCTTTGACTGCTCCGGCTTCCAATAATGGGGTGCGGGTAGAAAGACTGTTGGTGAAAGAAGGAGACACGGTTAAAGCAGGGCAATTATTGGCATATCTAGAAAATTATGGTCGTTCTAAAACCGCATTGCAACAGGCTTTAGACCAACTGCAAGTTTCCAAAGCTAAACTAGCGCAGGTGAAATCTGGAGCTAAAACCGGAGATATTGATGCTCAAAAGGCAGCGATCGCCCGTTTAGAGCCACAATATAAAGGAGACATTGCCACACAACAGGCGACAATCGCCCGCACCCAGGCTGAGGTAGACAATGCTCAAGCCGAGAACGATCGCTATCAACAATTATACAAACAAGGTGCGATCGCAGCTTCTATAGCAGATACTAAGGCTTTGCAACTAAAGACTACACAACAGCAGCTAACAGAAGCCCAAGCCACTCTCAAGCGAACTCAAGACACATTCCAAGAACAGAAAAAGCAATCACAAGCGCAACTCACCAGTATTAGTGAAGTGCGTGGGGTAGATGTTCAAGTCGCACAAACCGAAGTCAACAGTGCAACAACTTCTGTTCAACAAGCAAAAGCCGATTTGGATTTAAGTTACATCAAATCTCCCATAAATGGCAAAATATTAAAAATTCACGCCAAAACCGGAGAAGTCATCAGCGCCAACAAAGGATTTGCTGAGATAGGTAAGACATCTCAAATGTATGTGATTGCAGAGGTGTATCAAACCGATGTTCGCAAAGTGCGTGTAGGACAAAAAGCCACAATTACCAGCACTGCATTTACTGGAACATTAAAGGGAACTGTGAAAGAGATTGGTTGGCAAGTTGACAAGCAAGGCATCTTTAGCCTCAACCCTAATTCAGATACAGACCGCAGAATAGTTGAGGTGAAAATCTCTATCGATAATCCCGCAGATAGTCAACGGGTAGCTCGTTTAACTAACTTACAAGTGGATGTTGCCATTCATATTTAGTCATTAGTCATTCAAAAATAACTAATGACAAATAATAATTAACAAATAAATCCATGATTTTCAAAATTCCTTTGGGATGGCTACAGTTAGCCCAGCAAAAAGTTCGTTTATTAGTAGCTGTAGCCGGGATTGGTTTTATTGTGCTGCTAATGTTTGTGCAACTTGGTTTTCAAGATGCTCTCTATTCAAGTGCAACCGCACTGCATCAGAATCTCAAGGGAGATTTATTTTTAGTTAGTTCCCAATATAAATCTTTGACTTCAAATCAAAGCTTTTCGCGGACTAGTTTGTATCAATCTTTGGGGTTTGATGGCGTAGAGTCAGTTAGCCCCATGTATTTACAGTTTGCTAAACTGAAAAATCCGGCAACTAGTGAAAAATATTCAATATATGTTATTGGTTTTGATCCAGGTAACCCTGTGATGAATATCCCAGAAGTTGAGAAAAATTTAGATAAACTCAAAATTCCTGATGTCGTGTTTTTTGACCGGGGTTCTCGCCCAGAGTTTGGCCCAATAGCTGAAAAATTTAATGCCGGAGATACTGCACAGACAATTGAAATATTTCCCTTCAATTCATTAATTGGCTATAGAGTGAGAATTGGTGGTTTATTCAGCTTAGGACCTTCCTTTGGGGTAGATGGAAATTTAATTGTCAGTGACTCAACTTTCCTCAGGATAAATCCCAATAGTCGTCCGGCAGATATGATAGATATCGGTTTGATTACCCTCAAACCTGGTAGTAATGCAGAAACAGTACTGAAAAATTTGCAAGCAAGTTTGCCTAATGATGTCCAAGTTTTTACACGCCAAGGCTTTATTGATTTTGAAAAAAAATATTGGGCAATCAGAACACCAATTGGTTTTATACTTAACTTGATGTTGACAATGGCTGCGGTTGTTGGTGTGGTTATTGTTTATCAAATTCTTTACAGCAATATTGCTACGCAGTTCGTTGCTTACGCCACTTTAAAAGCTATAGGTTATGCCAATAGATATTTATTAAATGTGGTATTTCAGCAAGCTTTAATTCTGGCAATTTTAGGTTATATTCCCGGATTGATTAGTTCTGTGTTGTTATATAGTTTTGCAGCAGAAGCAACTAAATTACCAATAGTTATGACCATTAATAATGCATTGCTCATCTTAACTTCAACAGTATTAATGTGTATAACCTCAGGTGCACTTGCTATCAATAAACTCCGCTCCGCAGATCCAGGAGATATTTTTTAGCTGATTCTTAGTAGCAAAATAATCAAATTATTTTGCCCTGATATAGACTCATAACTAAGCATTAGTGCAGCCTCTCCACAGAAAAATTACTCCTGGGATAAATTTTAGATTTTAGATTAAAAGTCTTTACTAAAATTTAAATTTGGCATATTTTGAAGTCTTTTATCTAACAACTCCAATTCACCTATTTAACAATAATCCCAACTTTATGAACCTCAAAAACCAAACCCTCCTAATTACTGGGATTGATGAACTTGTCGGTTTGCGTGCAGCTGAGTTAGCCATAGCGCAAGGAATGAAGGTTCGTGGACTGCAAAGTTCTAAAGAACAGAACAAACAATTACAGAATTTAGGTGTTGAGGTAATTATTGGTAGTATCACTGATTCTACCACTGCCCAAAAGGCTTGTCAGGGAGTAGACATTGTTTTACATACATATCAAATTGCCGAAGAAGCTGGCGCAATTAACCATTTTCGTGATATCAATGTTGGCGGTACTATCAACATAGCTAAAGCTGCTAAACAGGCTGGTGTCAAAACATTTGTGCATCTATCCAGTGTGATGGTTTACGGTTTCAACTATCCGAATGGTGTTACAGAATCCGGGCCACTCTCTGGCGAAAATAATCCATATTGTCAAACGAAAATAGAAGCCGAAACAGCAGTATTAGAACTGAATAATCCGTCAGATTTTGGCATCATCGTTATTCGGGCCGGAGATGTTTACGGACCAGGAAGTATTCCTTGGATAGTCAGACCAATTCTGATGATGCGTCAAAAATTATTTGCCTGTGCCAACGATAGTAACGGAGTAATCAATCATGTATATATAGATAACCTGATTGATGGCATCTTTCTAGCGATAGAAAAAGAAACCTATGGTGAAATATTTAATATCACCGATGGACAAGAAACTTCCTGGAAAGAGTATTTTATGCGTTTAGCAGCAATGGAAGGTTTATCAGCACCCCTCTCATTATCAAAAGATGAAATCAAGTTGTTTGTAAAACTACGTGTTCAAGGACAAAAACTTTTTCGCCAAAAAGTTGATATTTTACCTGAGTCCATAGATTTTATGACTCGTCCCTATGCTTGTTCCATTGTCAAAGCACAAAGCCTGTTAAATTATAAACCAACAATTGACTTAGAATCAGGAATGCAGCAAACACATAAATGGCTGCAAAAAACAGATATTCAAAAGCTGATGAAATAGTCCACAGATTTTCGTAATCATTGTTGGATTGTAAGGAGTTGGGAGTTAGGGATTAGGGGTTAGGAATTAGGAGTATAGACGCGATTAATCACGTCTGTACAGGAATTAGGAGTAGAGACGCGACGCCAGTCGCTACAACGGGGGGAACCCCCCTTCGGGTTCACCAGTCGCCTACGGCGGGAAACCCGCCTACAGCGCTGGATTCACCGCAACGCGCTGGCTCATTAATCACGTCTGTACAGGAGTTTAGAATTTGGTACAAGATGTGAGATATCAAAGTATTCTTAATTCTGATTTCTGGATTCTTACGTTGCATCTACCTGAAATTAGCTGCAATTAAGCATAAAATAATCCACCTATTTTCCGAATACTTGTTTTCTATGATTGGGAATCAGCCACGATTGAGCATCGGATTACCTGTATACAATGGTGAGAAATTTCTCAAAGAAGCCATAGATTCACTCTTGGCTCAGACCTTTGAAGATTTTGAAATAATTATTTCAGATAATGCATCTACAGATAAAACTGAAGAAATTTGTAGAGCATACGCCGAGCAAGACCAACGTATCTGTTACTACCGTAATGACAATAATATTGGTTGTGCCCGTAACTTTGATCGCGTCTTTAAATTGTCTTCAGGTGAGTACTTTAAGTGGGCAGCCTATGATGATTTACATGCTCCAGATTTTATCAAAAAGTGTATTGAGGTGCTTGACCAAGATCCTACCATCATCTTGTGTCACTCCCAGACATATTTCATTGATGAACAAGGGAATTTTCTCCAAAATTACGATATCGAACTCAAGGCAGATGCACTAAAACCACAGCAACGTTTTAACGAATTGCTGACCAAGCATTTATGTTATCAATGTTATGGAGTAATTCGTACCAGTGCCTTGAGAAAGATACCGCCTATGGGTGGTTACGGTAATGCAGACGGAATTCTCTTGTTAAGACTTGGTATTCTCGGTAGGTTTTATGAAATCCCTGAAAACCTGTTTTTTGCCAGAAGCCATCCGCAACAATCAATGAGTATGTATTTCCCTAATTATTTGTTGTTTACTAACAACAGTAAAAAACCCTCATTGAGTATGCTGCCTGATTTTTATGCATATACAGTATGGTTTGATTCAGCAAAGAAAGGAAAAATTTTATTGCCACATTGGAGAATATTCTGGGAATATGTACTCTCCATATGGCGTAGTCCCCTGAGTTTGTATGAGCGGCTATGTTGTCATATAAGTCTATATCAGCATTTAAAAGGGACACAATATCTTTTGCTGAAAGATTTGCTAAAAGTGCTGCAAGTACTTTGGAAAGGTTGGTATAAAGCATCAATTAAAAAACCACAAGTCACGCTTTGAATAAATCGGTTTAAAAATAAAAGCTGACAAATGCAGCTTTTTCTGAGGCACACAATCACCTATTTTTCACTCCAAAACTATGCTGAAACTATCTCATGTTTGTCATGTTTTGCTTGCTACTTTACTGAGCATCAGCTTTGCTAAAACAGTGAATGCTGAACCAACTGAAACACTAACTGTTGTGGTAAATGGAATACATCATCAAAAAGGTGAGATTTGCTTGAGAGTTTACCCAAGTGAACGAGGATTTCCGATGAGTAATTCTAGTGGAGATCAAAGTGGCTGCGTTAAGATTACTGGAAGTTCTGTAAAAAAAGAATTTTCCGGTTTGAAGCCTGGAACTTATGCTGTTGCTGTAGTTGATGATCAGAATGGCGATCGCAAACTTAATAAAGACTTTTTCGGTATTCCCAAAGAAGGTTTTGGGATTTCTAAAAATCCAACTGTGTCCATACAAACAGGTGCGCCAAAGTTTCGTGACGCCAGTTTTGTTGTAAACAAAAATACAACAGTCAACATCATCATGAAATATTCGCTTGATTCCTAAAGGGCCTGGGGACTGGGTACTGTTTCTCTAAAAGATACTTCTGATTTCCAAACCCTAATCCCCAGTCCCCAATCCTTAATCCTATCGGAGATTAAAAATTTAATGGAAGATTTGGCGATATTTTTCTCTAAGTCTTTGATGAGTTGGCTAGTTATTCAGGTATGTTTAACGCTTGCCTTTATATGGTATCTGCGCTCATCCAAAAAAAACTTATTGCCAGATGACCAGTTGCCCAAAACAGCAGTAATTCTTTGCCTACGCGGAGCCGATCCGTTTTTGCCTAGATGTTTGCGATCGCTCTTAAATCAGAATTATCCACAGTATGATTTAAAGTTAATCGTTGATAGTCACGAAGATCCCGCTTGGAAAATTGCCAGTGAAACGATCACAGAGCAGGAAGCAACTAACGTTCAAATTAGCCCTTTGAGAATAGTACGCAACAATTGTAGTCTCAAATGTAGTTCTTTAGTGCAAGCTATCCATGAGTTGGACGATTCTTACAAGGTGGTTGCCTTAGTAGATGCTGATACTATAGTCCATGTGAATTGGCTGCGAGAATTAGTCAGTCCTTTAGGTGATGCCAAAGTGGGGGCGACAACAGGTAATCGTTGGTACGTACCTACAGGTAAGTATTGGGGATCTTTAGTGCGATATACAGGCAATGTATCCACAGTAGTGCAAATGTTTCTCTTCCAGATTCCTTGGGGTGGGACTTTGGCTGTGAAAACAGAAGTGCTTCGCCAAACAGAACTGCTAGATAAGTGGGGACAAGCTTTAGGCGAAGATTTTATGATGCACAACATCCTCAAAAAACATGGGTTGCAAGTAAAGTTTGTGCCTTCGCTGCTGATAGTAAATCGTGAAGAGACTGATTTATTCAACTTAATAGATTATCTTAAGCGCCTCATCCTTTATTCTCGACTGTATCACCCACGTTGGTTAGCTATAGTTAGTGAAGCTGTTTCTAGCATTTTGTTTCCGACTATAGTCATCCTGTTAATTCTAGAGTCGTTGTTAGAGACAAAATGGGAAGCTGCGGCTCTCTTGTTAGGCTGCTATGGAGTTTATACTGTCGGATTACTTTTGATAATGCTGGTGTTGGAATTAGAGATACAGCGAGTGGTTCGCTCTAATGACCAGGCGATCGCAAAATTATCAGCTGCTACAATCATCAAAATGTTAATTGGGATTCCGCTGACACAGTGGGTTTATGGGTTAGCGATGCTATCGTCACTGTGGATTTCAACAGTCTCTTGGCGCGGTGTCAGCTATCGGGTTCAAGGGCCCTGGAATGTCCGGCTAGTCGAATATCGCCCTTATCAATGGTTGGATCAGCCTATTGATAGCAAGGTTTCTCTTTGAACTAAATAGCTAGATATAGCAATGCTATTTGAGTCATGAAAATTATTTGAACCGCCAAGCCGCCGAGAGCGCCAAGAGGAGAAACAGAAAAGTTCATAAATCATTTAGGACTGCTATATAAACTAGGGTATGAAAGTTATTACACTAAACATTCCCTAGTCTTCAAATTATATAATCTTATATTTAGTCGAATTAAATTAGCTAGAACCCTTGTCAAAATACACGCTTTTGTTTGTTAATTTCCAAAATTTATTTAGATTTATGGCAAGGGTTTAGAGAACTATATTAAGGGGAATTTTGACTGAGTATTTTGAATATTTTGATAGTTTCTAACTAAGGAGAAACATCCTCTTCAGAATCGACAATTTAGACAATTTGTAAATGTGTAAATCCTTAGCCTAGCTGTATTAGTGGTAATTTCTGAACCAAAGAATCAGGATGTTCATGAAGCATTTGCTACGTAAATCCTAAATTCAAAACCAGCATTTTAGTGTAATATTCCCCTTTTTATGACTAAGCAACCACTTCGCATTGCACTGTTTACAGCATTGTACCCTCCTTTCTTGACTGGAGTTTCCGTTGCAGTCCACCAACGGGTTAAATGGTTACTGCAACAAGGGCATGAGGTCTTTCTTATCCACCCAGAAATTAATAGCCAGTACCCCAGAAAGGTTGGAAATCGTCCAATGTCAGGATTGGATGAACTACAGCCCTTCCCCAACTTTTCTGCTTATGCATTCCCCACCAAACCGCTAATCTTTTACAAATCTCTTCCTCAACCATTAAACTCTCGCTATTGGAGTGATACTAAGTTACTTGAGAACTTCCAGCCTGATATTATACTGGTTGAAGAAGCGGCGCAAATGAGAGGATTATACTCACTTTTCTTACAAGGTTATGGTCGCCCCATAGGAGTTGAGTACGCTAAACAAACTCATACCCCAATCATCTCAATTTTCCATACCGATATCGTTGCCTATATTCGATATTACTTAGGAAATCTGTTCTTCAGCTTGCTACGTCCGATTGTTCCCCTTTTAGTCAAGCAGTTCAGTGATGCTTATGATCTCAACTTATTTCCGTCTCAAGAACTGCTTGCTAAGTACAACCGACTGAAATGCCAACGCAGTGAATACGTGCCATATCAAGGGATTGATTGCGAAAAATTTCAACCTCAAAATATAGACTACAATCCCATTGTTAACGACTATCGACCAACTATCCTTTTTGTCGGACGCATTACCCCAGAAAAAAATGTCACCCAACTTATAGATGCATTTCCAATCATTGCTGCCAAAATTCCTGATGTCCATTTAGTCATTGTCGGTAGTGGCCCCTTGGATGAGGAGATCCGTCGGCGCGTCCAAAAGTTTGAGTCCGGTATTACTGTCTGGGGTGAGTCCCACGGAACAGAACTTCTAGGTTTATATGCACGGGCAGATGTATTTGTCAACCCCTCTGTCACCGAAAACTTCTGTACAACCAATATGGAAGCTTTAGCATCTGGAACCCCTGTTGTAGCAGCCAACGCTGGAGGAAATCCCGAACAGGTTTTTCATGCGATTAACGGTTTTTTAGCCGAACCCAACAACCCAACGGATTTGGCCCACAAGGTGATTACGATTTTGGAAAATCCCAGCTTTAAAGCAGATTTGACTCGGCAAGCTCGCCCTTCCATACTTGACTTTGATTGGTCGGCATGTATGCAAAAATTAGAAGATAAACTCTACCAAATTGTTGAAGGATCGCAGAAGGTGAAGGTAGGTACAAGCAATATAAGACCATAACGATAACAAACTTATCCTATAGCGATCGCTAGTACTATAAATACTAGCGATCGCTAATTATTGCCCTATTCTTTTGCTTGTGCGATTAGTAACTTTGAGTTTGTCCAAGGCTGTTAGTCCAATGGTGCGACGCCAAATAGCCCGTCGTAGACATCGCATTAAAATTAGACCAGAGTTTAATAGCTGGGATAAGAATGGAAGTTTTTCAACTTACATTTTTGTATTTGCATCGCTGTGCTATCTAAATGCAACCTGCTGCAATGCAATTGTTTCGACTGACAATGCAATTGTTTCGAGTGACAATGCCATTGTTTCGACTTGCAATGCAATTGTTTCAACTGACAATGCAATTGTATCGACTGACAATGCCATTGTTTCGACTTGCAATGCCATTGTTTCGACTTGCAATGCCATTGCATCGATTGACAATGCCATTGCATCGACTTGCAAAAATTAATCCCCTCTACAAGTTGTTATATAAAATCTACGATTGGGTTAAGCTGGTTTTAGCACCCCGGCACCCGTGCAAAATAGGCATAGTAAACAATCCCCATGCCAAACCCGTAATCAACCCAAAAGGCGTAACCAGATAGTTATTAAAATTCCAAAAACCGAAAACCTGTGCTGCCAATTCTAAAGGATAAGCCATCATCAGCACACTTGCGATCGCCGCACCACTTAAGCCATACTGACTCAACCAGTAAAATCCCTTACCACCAGTTATCCAATACAGCAGACGAGTAATCAGCAAACCCGTTACAGTGCCGTAGCAGCGCATACACACAGCCATAATAAACGGTGGTGCCAAATCTAACCCCATAGCTGGTTGCGGACAGACATGATTACCCATGAAATAAATGATGTCCGCAATCTCTCCAAGTAACCACACCCCAGACGCAGCTAGAAAGGGAGCCACTGGCGGGCCAAAAACCATCCCTACCAGCATAAAATCAGCAATCAAACTGACCCAATTAACCTGCAACTCTTCACTAAAAGCTACTCTTGTCATCTCCCTTTCTCTGCGTCCTCTGCGCCTCTGTGGTTCGTCTCCTTAACCTATCTTATTAACATAGGGACTTGTCAACTTATCCAACTGTTGAATCAACAGACTGAGGAACAATCCCACATCCGTCACCACACCCACCGATTCCACAGAACCGCGATCGCTTAACTTAGTTACCACAGCTGGATTAATATCCACACACACCATCTTCACCCCTGCCGGAGTCATATTCCCCACCCCAATCGAGTGCAGCATCGATGACAGCATCAAAATCATCTCCGTACCTTCTAAGTGTTTGGCATATTCCTCCTGTGCTTTAATCAAATTCATTTCGGTATCAGGCAAAGGCCCGTCATCCCGAATCGATCCAGCAAGCACAAAAGGCACATTATTGTGGACACACTCATACATCACGCCACTCTTAATTGCCCCCGCTTCCACAGCTTTGGGAATACTGCCATAACGACGGATACTATTAATTACCTTCAGGTGATGGCGGTGTCCACCATGCACGGCGATACCTCGCTTCATGTCTACACCTAAGGAAGTGCCCATGATATTTTGCTCAATGTCGTGAACTGCGATCGCATTACCAGCCAATAACGCTTGCACGTATCCTTCCCGAATCAGTTGCGCCAAGTGTTCACCGCCACCAGTGTGAATCACTACAGGTCCAGCTGTGACCACAACTTTACCACCAGCATCGCGGATTTTCCGTAATTCCCAAGCCACTTGCTCAACGACCAATTCCACACGTCGTTCGCTGGAAACTCCCGCCGACATAAAGGTGAATTCTTGAGTGCTGCGTAGTTCCCGCGATTCTGTTTTGCGGATGGTGCGGATACCTAGCACGTCTACAATTACCTGTTCACCAACTTTTAAATCACGGAGTATTTTACACTGAGCGAGTAAGCCATTGGCAGTTTGGGTAATTGCGATCGCGCCATCCATCCGCTGATTTTCTACCTTCACCCACTGTCCATTAATCCGCACTTCGGTGGGATAAATTGTACTAACGTAGAAATCATCAGGTGCTACACCATCTTGGATTACAGGCTCCAGTTTGGCGTCTCGTTCATCATGCGGTAAATCTACTGCACCCAAATCAATCAACATTGAGATGATTTCTTCCATCACCTCATGGGATGGTGCTGATACCCTCACATCAGCCGCTGAGGTACTTTGCCGTTGTTCTCCCAAGTTGAAATTCAGGACTTTGAAGCTTCCCCCGGCATCTATAATCAAATCCAATGCGCGATTAATTAAGCCTGCGTCGAGCAAGTGTCCTTCCATACGAATGACGCGGCTTTCTACCGAGACATTCGCATGAATTTCGTCTCTAACTGGTTCTGTCACCCGCAGAGTTAAGCATTTAGCTGCGCCACCAGCTTTGAGAAATTCCGTAAGTGGCGTTTCCAGCACTTGGAAACCTGCATCCGCAAGACGGGTTTTCAAAGCATCACTCGTCTTGTTCATGATGACGATGCTATCTACATTCACTGCATTACAAGCGAAGTTGACTGCATCAGCCTCTTCAAGTGCGATTCGCTTTTCAGGTGCGACTCGCATTTCAATTAAGCGGTTGGAGTAAGAATCAAAAGCGCCGGGATAATATAGCAAATAGCCATTTGCTAAGGGACAAAAACAGGTATCCAGGTGATAGAAACGTTCATCTATGAGTCGCAGGGAAAGCACCTCAATATCTAGCCATTTCGCTAGATAAGGGTGAGAATCTAATTCCGAGCGGAAACCGTATCCCGCCCATAACCAGAGTCCTTCCCGATCCAGCAGTGCGTCTCCTGCTCCCTCAAAAGGCAAATCTTTGGGAAGTTCATTGACTGTATAACCATTTGCCTCAAACCATTGTTTAAAGAAAGGCTCCTCTCCCTGACGTTCTTTGTGCAAAAAGCGACTGAGGACGACGTTATCCCCAAGTACTAAGCCAGCGTTGGCGGTAAAAACCAAATCAGGCCAACCTTTTTCAGGTGGTACTAAGTCTACAATGGCGTGTTGTTTGAGGATCTGGTGTAATCCCTGCCACTGTTCCACGGCGCGATCGCGCGATGATTTGTGAATATTCCCTTCCATCCAGGGATTTATCACATAGTCCACATCATAGTGATCAGGAGGGCACATCAAAAAGCGAATACGGGAAGTCATAAAAATCTTACAAGCGTTTTATATGCTACAAGCCTATTTTGGATACAGATTTTCGATTTACTCACATTTGGTAAAATCTGCAACTAGAGCTTCTATCTTTTGATAGTTGAAGGCTTTACAAAGGCTTCGTCCTTAATTCTATTACTGGAAGATGGTAATAAGTAGAGAAGCTGACAAAATAGGCTTGAACTGGCGGTTCTGACTGTTTCAGTAGTGCTGAATTAGGCTGATCTTAGCAAAGGGGTGGAGGCGCGGGGGGAAAACACATACTTAAAAGTACTTGCTCTGAAATATGCATATATTATGTCTGATGCACTTTTCCCGCAACAAAAATTTTCTTTTCCTGGTTGGTAGGCGCGATCGCAACTATAAAAGCAATACTATCGTAGGGGCGAATCAGCCAGGTAAGCCATGAATAATAAATACCTGCGCTAGGGAGCGATCGCTAGCTTAGTCTACTCGATATACCACACTCAGGATCTTCCGTTGTTGCAAGGTTGGGGTTTAAACAAATGTTAAGGTACTTTTGGTTTCAATCCTACTCGAAGGCGTATTTATAGCGTTTTCTATATAAATTTATCAAATCTTTTTATTTTTCACAAAAAGATTTAATATTTAGATTAATTTATACTATGCAATTACAGATAAATAATTGCATTTAGTATGGTATCTTGTTGCCAAAAGCTAGAAAATTTTTGAGACTTTGTAAACATAGGATACTTTTATCTCAAATATTTATAGACGATTTGCTGATGATTAAATATTGATTTGGGAGATAAAATTCAGATGTTTACTTACTAAATTGGATCATTATGTTAAATACAAATAGTTATAAAAACGCCAATAAAAATATTATTAATTTTTGCTATTATTCTGATAATTTAATCTTATGGTTAAAATTCCAAGTAATTATTCAAATTCAACTTAGGAAAATTTATATATTAATAATCAATCCAAACTCCCTTGTGTTTAATTTGCAAATTATATAAATTCTAATTTTTGTCTTTTAATATATTGAGAAGATATTTTGAAAATGTTTTGCTGTGATTTTAGGCACTTGTTGATACCAACAATAGGACTTTTAAAACAGCTTTTCAAAGATCATAATTTACTTTGCTATTACCAATGAGTTATTAAAAACTTCTAAATTACCTCTCACAAATGTGGATACAAATATTTTATTCTCATGATTCATATTTATCACAGTGGGTGATAAAATCTACAATTTGCGGGAGCATTCCAATGCAAGCAAATTTACCAAAATCGTTACAAGTCATTGCGAATGAAGCGTTCGCCCTTGGCGTTTCCGAAGGGTTTGCCTACGCAATGACAAATTATGTTTTTACACATTTGAGATGCTCCCCAATTTGCGCTTTCTGGTTTAATCAGAAACTGAATTTGGGAATTGACCAGCATAAAATATTTGTAACGGCTTGCAATACGTTTTAGAGTAGCATTAAAACCAAAATGTATGCTAACAACCGATTCTGACAATAAATTTTACCACCGTTTATTAAGGCTTTGAGGAGATTGAAAACTGGATGAAAAAGCAATTATCACAAAACTGGCTTATTTCTAGATCTTGGTTACGTTTTTTAATCATCATCCTATTAGTAATAGGTGTATTTTTTCGATTTGTAAATCTTGATAAAAAAATTTATTGGGGTGATGAAGTTTACTCATCAATACGCATATCTGGCTATCTGGCATCAGAAACGAGAGAGCAGTTAAGTAATGGTCGTTTGCTCACCATGAAAGATTTGCAAAAATACCAGTATCCCAATCCTGAAAGAAACGCAGTTGATACAATTAAAGGAGTTATTTTAGAAGACTCACAGATTTTGCCGCTATACATTTTGCTGACTCGGTTTTGGGTAGAGTTGTTTGGCAATTCTGTAGCAGTGACAAGAAGTTTTTCAGCAGTCATTAGTTTGCTCACCTTTCCTTGTATTTATTGGCTATGTCGAGAATTATTTGAGTCTTCATTAGTAGCGTGGATGGCGATGGCGTTGGTGGCCGTTTCACCTGTTCACGTTTTGTATGCACAAGAAGCACGAGCCTACAGTTTAGCAATAGTAGCCGTCTTAATGTCGAGTGCAGCACTACTGCGAGCCATGCGCGTTAAAACAAAAGTTAGTTGGTGCATTTATGCAGCAACATTGTCACTAGGGTTTTATAGCCATTTATTTGTTTTTCTTGTTGCTCTGGCACACGGAATCTATGTAATTGTAATCGAACGTTTCCGATTCAGTAAAATCTTAATATCTTACCTGCTTTCATCGCTTGCGGGGGTTCTGACTTTTGTACCTTGGATTTGGATTATTATTACCCATCCTCAGCCAGAATCAGTAAGTTGGGCAAGTACGAAACAAACATTCTTTCCGTCAGCTATCAGGTGGGCTGGTATTTTTAGTCGGACGTTTCTCGATTTAGGTATTAGCCCTAGCGACCCAGGAAAACTTAAGATTGCCTTAATTCCTTTTATTTTAATTATTTTAACTATAATTATTTACTCAATTTATGTTATTTGTCGAAGAAGCACTAAAGAAGTTTGGTTATTTGTCTTAACCTTGATTGGGTCTGTAGGGGTTCCCCTACTAATAATGGATTTTGTCTTTCAGAAACGATACGCTACTACTCGATATACACTTCCCTCAGTTTTAGGTATAGAGTTAGCTGTCGCTTATCTATTTACCACTAAAATTACGTCTATTTCTCCTAAAATTTGGCGAAAGAAGCTCTGGTCATTGGTAGCGTCTATAGTAATTATCAGCGGAGTCATATCTTGTACAATCAGTTCTCAAGCCCAGATGTGGTGGAACAAATTACCGGAAAGAAACCACGAATATCCTCAAACTGCTAATATTGTTAATCAAGCTAATAAACCGCTTTTAATTAGTGACGCTGACATAATTCCAATCCAAATACTTGCTCACTTACTTGAGCAAAAAGTGCAATTTCAAATCGTCACTCAAAATCATTTACCAGAAATTACTAATGGTTTTACTGATATATTTTTGTTTAATCCATCTAACTTCTTAAAAGCTGGAATTGAGAAAATTTATAACTCAAAGTTACAGCAAATAAACGACATTCTCTGGAAAATCACAAAATCCACTTGACATACTCCCTGCCTTCTTGTGGGCGGTCTTTTTTTCCCACTGCCTCTAAATAAGGTGCAACCTCAAAGCAAAGAGTTGGCATTTGAATATCGCTTGTAGGTTAAAAATTAATATCAATTAGCCTCATAAGTGGCACAACTGGAGCGAAAATATACTTTAATTAAATCATGATTTAAGTATATAGTTATACTGCTCCCGCTTATGTCATCACCCGTTGAGCGCCCGTTAAAATTTGAAATCAGACTGCCATCCTCCCATCCTCAGTTATTAGAAGGACTAGATATATGGCTGCGCTTAGGTTTGATATCTGATACCCAAGTCAAGCAACTATGCCAAGAGTTTCTGGTGTGTGTGGTGGTGTTGCAACCCCAGCCTGAAGCGGAAACAAAGGTAGCATTTGTAACTTCTGACCCAGTGCGGGAGTTGCCCGTAGCAGCTTTACAATCTAGTAACCGTAGCCAACCGCAACAAAAATCAGTTAAACCCAACTTTATCAGCACAATGTTGCAGTCCTTGGGGGCAGAACTGAGTGTCCGTTGGCTGCTTTTTCTAGGGGTATTCTTGGTAGTGGTATCCTCTGGGGTACTGGCTGCCAGTCAATGGGAGAAGTTTCCGGCTTCTGGACAGTATGGAGTTTTATTTGCTTATACTTTGAGTTTTTGGGGGTTAAGCTTTTGGGCGATTAGGCAAAGTAATCTCAGATTGACGGCTCAGACATTGCTGATTGTCACCCTTCTGTTAATCCCAGTGAACTTTTGGGCAATGGATAGCTTTCGGTTGTGGCAAAATCCTGTAGATTGGATTGTAGTTGCGATCGCCTGCCCAACTCTTACTGCTATAACTGTTTTACTCTCCAAAAATCGGACTATTTTTGCCAATTTATATACCGACAAATTACCTCTAGCAAATATTCTGGGGCTGAGTTATCTGCATTGGGGTTGGCAATTAAGAGGATTTCCCTTAATTGCTGTTTATCTGGCAATGATCGGCACAACTATTATTACCCTCTATCATAATCTTTACCAACAGCCTAATCCGATCAGCGACGAACATCGGCGCGATGTCTACGACGGGCTACACCTACGCCGCGGCTTAAATATTAGTTTGACTGCGGCTGTAATTATTTATGCTTTGATAGTGCTGCTAGTGCGGGCGATTTTTGTTGCTGGGGTAAATGTCACTCAGTTGGGATTAGCTATTGGTATTTGCGGCTGGTTGGTGACTTGGTTAGCACGAGTCGGGGAAGCAGGAGAGCAGGGGAGCAGGGGAGCAGGGGGAGCAGAGGAAGTAACAGTAATATTCTCCCCGTTTCCCTCATCCCTCTTACTCTGGGAAAAACTCGGTGGCATTTTACTCTTCCTGGGTTGGCTGGTTTCGGTAGTAAATTATCCCTGGCAAGCAATAGCTGTGAGTGGTTTGAGTTTGTGGTTTGTGGGAAGTTGCTTGCGGCGATACAGTTTAAAGGCTGACTTAGCAGCAGTTTTTGTGATCGGCTTACAGACGATTTGGCTCTTTTGGCGGTTAATACCTAATAACTTACAGCAATGGGCGATCGCAACTGCCACCCAACTCACCAATTCTCAAAATCAACCTTGGGCGTTGCTGGGTGTAGCTTTATTTCCCTACGTAATTTTGATGGTGGCGCTTACAGATAGCCTATATCGCAGCCAAAAGCGAGAATTGGCTAAATTTGGCGAACTGCTCACCCTCTTACTTGGAACTTTTTTAACAACGATCGCTATAGTAAATCCTACATTGCGATCGCTAAATCTGCTATTTTCCACAATCACTCTTACATTTGTCACTCAACGCCGCTCCCCCTCCTCCTTTCCCCTGGTATATTTAACTCACATCATCGGGGTGCTGACATTTTGCTCTACGATTAATTGGTTATTACCAACCCTGAGTCAACAAGCCTGGGCAAGTATTTTATTAGCTCTGATGGTTGCAGAATGGCGATTTAGCCTCAACCAAGGTTTATGGCAACATAGTGCATGGGATATCGGTTTAGGATTAGCCGCCGCTAGTTTTTTCCTATTGTGGATAAATACAGAATCATCTTGGTATGGTGTAGCTGATAGCCGAGCTTATTGGGGAGTCATTTGGCTAGTTACGCCTATAGCTCTCATGGGTGTTGCCAATTCCACAATTATCGAGCGTCGCACTACTAGCCGTTACTTGAGTGTCTTGGCTGTGATAATTGCCCAGCTACTGACTTTACAGTTACCAGGAACCAGATTAATCGGTTTGGCTGTAGGTATCGGATTGATGTTTGCAAATACGCGCTATTTCCGAAACCAAGTATCTGCGGTAATTACAGAAGGATTTGCTTTAAGTTTTATTGGGGCGCTGCTGTGGATAGGTGTACCTGGTTTACCTCGTCTCACAGTAGCAGGTTGGTTTGTCGCCAGCGCGATCGCAACCCTAACTTTATGGTTAACGCGGACAGTTTTGAGGCAACGCACTAACGAATTAGCGATTATCTATGCAGCCGCTAATGATAAGTGGGCGATCGCATTGTGTGGTTTTGAGTTGTTTAGTTTGACGCTACACTCAATACTGATTTACTCAGGGTTTATTAATTCAAGATTTTTGTATTTAGCTGCCACTGCTATCACCTTGGCAGCCATTGTTTATCGCAGTTGGCGACAACCGACAAATTGGGCATTTTATGGCATCGGTTGGGGTTTGGAATTGGTGACGGACCAAGCGCTGGGATTTGGAGAACGATCAACTGTTAGGATAGCGATCGCAAATATCGCCTTAGGTTTAATTGCTCAACTTGTCGGAGAGTGGTGGCGACGACGACATCAATTAGAAAGGCTTCCTAGCAGCTTTCACATTTTGCCATTAATTTATGCTGCATTCAGTGTATTGCTACGTTTGGACACTTTCACCGAGTGGACAGGGTTGTATTCTTTGGGTGTAGCTTTAATTATCATTGGCGTGGGGCGACGGCGCGAGAACTTTAAACCCCTGCTGTACTTAGGAATCATTGGCGTATCCATTTCTGCCTATGAACTTTTGTTCTATCAAATGTTACAAGCTTCAGGAGGAGCATTAGGTGATGGATTGATAGCCATGTCTGCCCTTGGTACTAGTATCATGTATGCTTACCGCATTCTGTCGTCAAGGCTTATCAGCTACTTACGCTTGACTCCCCAAGAACTCAAAGGAATTGCTCATATTCATTGGGCTTGGAGTAGCTGTTTATTAATGGCTGCCATTCCTCTTCCCATTGGAGTTAACCGTTTGGTGGGATTGGCAACTGGGGTATTTTTGATTCGTTATGCCATCTTTCAAGGCCGAAATTCGCGTACTTCCCCCCGCATCTTGGGAGGAATTACAATAGCCGAGATGTGGGTTTACCTTGGCTTATTAGAGGTAGCCGGCATGAGGATTTATTGGCGCGAGACAGCAGTAGGACGATTTTGGGCTGGGCCGTTAGTTCCTTGGAACGGTGCGATCGCTTGTGT
Source organism: Nostoc sp. (assembly GCF_036917275.1). Lineage (GTDB taxonomy): Bacteria > Cyanobacteriota > Cyanobacteriia > Cyanobacteriales > Nostocaceae > Nostoc. The sequence goes on along the minus strand of NZ_JBALDF010000030.1, from coordinate 153,630 downwards.
GGTAGCCTATTTTCTGTACATCCTGCCTTGGGAAAGTTGGGGTTGGTCTAAAAGACCTTGGCAGCAGGCTGCCTACATTATACCACTGATAATTTTGTGGGAAACCAGACTGCAAACTTACCCGATTACCTTGCTACTCGCAGCTGGATTCTACATCTTCCTCGCAAAGGTGGGTGAAAACATCCGTTTTACCTATATTAGTGTGGCGCTCATTGATTGGGCACTTTACCGTTGGTTTAATTCCTTACATTTTACTGATGTTTTATGGTATGTAACACCCATTGGGTTGTCACTGCTGTATATTGCTCAAGTAGATACGCAACTAAAACTACCAGACTATAAAGCCTCTCGCCATATTCTGAGAGTGCTAGGTAGTGGTTTAATTTGTGGGTGGGCAATTTTATTTAATCAAAACACAGCCTGGATACCTGGAATTTTCAGCCTCATTGCCATTTTTGCCGGATTAGGTTTGCGAGTCCGGGCTTTTCTCTACATTGGTACAGCCACTTTTTTAATCACTACAATCTATCAATCAGTAATTTTCAGCTTACATTACTCCTTTTTAAAATGGGTTGTTGGCTTGCTAGTTGGTATCCTCCTGATTTATATCGCCGCCAACTTTGAAACCCGTCGCGCTCAAATAACTTCTTTAATTCGTAGCGCCATTGATGAATTTCAATCATGGGAATAGGGCTAGTACCGCAAGGCGGAAGTCAAAAGTCAAAAGTCAAAAGTATTACAGAATGGCCTTTTCAGGGTTTTTGAATAGTTGCTCTATTTCCGCCGTGGCGTACTAGGTATTAAAAATTTCTAACGAGACTTGAACAAAAATTAAGCCCAAATGTAGCTTAAACGGGCTTAATAAGAAGCAAATAGGTCGCGATTAATGGTCAATACTGATGCTTAGGGATAGAGCTTGTGACAAATATCTAGCAACTGATTAACAGTACGAGCAGGAGAAAAAGTCTCACCCACATATTGATTAGACTGGAAGCCCCTGTGAATAGCCTCATCTGGATAGTTGAGACAGTATCTCATAGAGCTAGCTAATTCTACCGCATCTTCATTTTTAAAAAATAGACTGTGCGGCCCAGCGATTTCTGGTAATCCGCCCATTTTGGAAACGATAGAGCAAGTTTGAACACTAGATGCTTCTAAGACTACATAACCTGCTGGCTCTTGCCAACGAGAAGGTACAACCAAAGCCAATGCATCTTGAACGATTGCTAATACCTCTTGATGAGAAAGTTTACCCAAGAAACTCACGCAATTTGTAATTTTTAAATCAGAGGTTAGCTGTGTTAATTGACTAGCTTCAGTACCATCACCTATAATTAAAACTCTAAAATCCTGATTTTCAGCTTGGAGAATTTGTGTTGCTTTTAATAAAATGTCAACTCCTTTACAAGGATCTAATCTGCCAACAAAAACAAATTGGTATGGCTGAGATATAACTTTTGAAGAAGTGTGAAAGCTATTATTAATAATCTTAATGGGGTTATATAAAGTTTTAACTAATGTAGGAAAAGCACAAGATTCCGCTAAAAAATTACTACAAGCTGTATGAGAATCAGCTAGTGTTGCAGTCATCAAACGAGTTGCTAGCCGCAGCCATTTTATAGCAGTATACAATTTCCATTTTAAGGGATAGTTGGCTTTAGGTAAGGAGTGAGATAATTCTAATTTTAGGCGTTCTTTAAAAGACATTTTTTGATAACTAGTATGGGCAGATTGATAAAAAGTATAATGATATTTTATTATGATTTTTTTTCCTAAAATCTTACACAAGATTGCAAAAGCTAAGTGATTAGAGTTCATATGAACTATATCTGACCAAACAATATAATTTAACCACTTTATGAACGAGTCCTGTTTAGTGGAAAGAGATTTTACTTCAATGCCCTTAACTTCAAGCTCTGGAATAAGAGAATAAATATAAGTTAAAACACCAGCAATTTCATTGTCATAATGATGTTGTTGAATTAAAAGCTTCATGTTCATATTCACAAGTTTAATTTGACCAATAATAAAATTAGAAAGTTTTATTTACTAGGAGGGAATAAAAATTTTAAAATCATCAGACAAGCAGTAATAAAGCTAATGAATAATTAGCTTTATCTATTAATACCAATTCTCTGCAAAGCTATGTTTTAATCATTTTTAAAGAAGAGGGAATTAAGATACCGATATAAGCTAGTTAACAGAAATATAACTAGCCTATATGTGGCTTCTGTGTAATAGCTATGATAATGTTATTTAAACCTAACTGCCTAAGTAGGATTGACTATTCCGAAAAAATTTTGCTTGGTGTTGCTTAGAAGTTTGGTAAAAATAGCCACGAGTATCAGATGGCTGGGGGTACTCGTAAAAGCGATGTCTACGACGGGCTACGCCTACGCAAACGTACTATCCGCCAAGGTGTTGTTTTGACTACCAGCTAAGGATATAACAGTCCTAAGGAACTTCTAGTTAAAAAAATATCCCATCCCTGCGGGACGCTCCGCGAACGTAGGGACGCAAGGCCTTGCGCCCCTACAAATGTACAAATAATTTTGGATAATTTATTTTTCAAATTAATTTGAGTCTCGCCTAAACAATAAACAATTTTATCCCAATGAAACTTGCTGTAAATCTATAGTAATCCTTAATCATTGGAAGCATTCTAAATCATTCGTGAAAAGTTAGATCCCCGACTTCTATGAGAAGTCGGGGATCTGGATACCGCGAATTTTCAAAAATCAGATGAGACTGCTACACGCTGACAAGCTTAAGCGCTACTCAAATGCTCATCACGACGAAAATTACTAGAGTGAATACAAAGACTTAACCCACTCCCATTCCTGTGTCAAACCCTCTCTCAGGAAGACTTGTGGCTGATATCCCAGAATTTTCTGCGCTTTAGATACATCAGCAGCGGTGTGACGGGCGTCTCCCATTGCCTTTTCGATGTAATTTCTTTTGATTGGTTTCCCAACGATTTCTTCAATCGTATCTAAGACTTCTGCTAACACAACCCTGCTACCGCCACCGATATTAAAAATTTCTCCCACTGCTTGGGGTGCGGAGGCGGCGGCTAAATTGGCGGCGATGACATCACTAACAAACGTAAACTCCCGTGTTTGCTGGCCATCACCGTAAATAGGAATCGCTTCATCCTGCAAAATGGATTTAAAGAACTTATGAAATGCCATATCTGGGCGCTGTTTGGGGCCATAAACTGTAAAATAGCGCAATGTCACACAGGGCACGCCAAAGTTTTTGTGATACAGTTCACACAAAAACTCCGCTGCTAGCTTGGTAATGCCGTAAGGAGAAACCGGTTGAGGACAAATTCCCTCGTGGGTAGGTAATGTTTCTGCATCACCATATACACTCGATGAAGAGGCAAATACTAACCTTTTCAGGTGTTTTGCATCTTTGGCTGCTTCCAGCAAAACTTGTGTAGCGTTAATATTTCGTTCTGTGTAACCTCGAAAAGCTTTACCCCAACTTGCTCTCACCCCTGCTTGTGCCGCTTGATGGTAAACTACATCAACATCTTTTAAGAGTTTCTGCCAATCTAAAAACTGAATATCTCCTTCAATTAATCTAAAACCAGGTGAGTGATGTAAGTGTGCAACATTTTTACGCTTTAACATAGGATCATAGTAATCATTGAATTCATCAATCGCGATCACTTCTTCCCCTTGTTGTAGCAAGATGTCTACGAGGTGAGAACCAACAAAGCCAGCAGCTCCAGTAACAATAATTTTAGCCATGTTCCCTATTTTATGCTATTTTCATGAATTTCTATATTCACAGGTTAGTAATTGTAATTAATAATTATCATTACTTGAACTTGATTTTTTAATCAATTATTGTACTGTTTGAAACATCAGCATTACTTAAACAAATATATTTATATATTAATTTATTCTAGGACATTTATTCCTATTATTAATAACAGTAATAAACGCACTAATTGACAAAATTGAATCTTAAGAATCAATGCAGTTGAAATTCAAAGAAGCGAATGGGTCTTGAAACTGATATGGCAAGATAATTCTTTCTCTCCTCCCCCTGCCTTTTCGAGTCATCAGGGGGCTTGCACAAGTGTGAGGATTGGTGAAAAAATTGATCCGCGAGAGCCGAATCGGGCATTCTCGTTTTGTAAGGGACGCATGAGGAAATCAGTGAAAGTTTTAGTCGTAGGTAATGGGGGGCGTGAACACGCTCTAGCATGGAAACTGTTGCAATCTAAGCAAATCGAGCAAGTTATCTGTGTACCAGGGAATGGAGGCACAGCAAGTATGGAACGTTGCCAGAACTTGCCTTTAGCAGTAGATGATTTTGAGGGCATGAGTCGATATGCTCTAGAACATGGCATAACTCTGGTGATAGTTGGACCAGAAGTACCTTTAGCAAAGGGAATCACAGATTACCTTCAAGACAAAGGATTGATGGTATTTGGGCCAGTCAGAGCGGGAGCGCAAATTGAGGCGAGTAAAGCTTGGGCAAAAGCCCTGATGCAAGAAGCTGGTATTCCGACGGCCCGGGCTGCGGTATTTACGGAGGCAGCAGCAGCAAAATCCTATGTAAGAGCAACAGGAGTGCCAATTGTCGTCAAAGCTGATGGCTTGGCGGCTGGTAAAGGTGTAACGGTAGCTCTTACAGTTGCACAGGCAGAAAGTGCCGTTGATGCGATTTTTCAGGGACAGTTTGGCAGTGCTGGTGAATTTGTCGTCATTGAAGAATGTTTAATTGGGCAAGAGGTGTCAGTTTTAGCGTTAACGGATGGGTTAACAATTCGACCCTTACTGCCCGCTCAAGACCATAAGCGGATTGGTGACGGCGATACCGGGGAAAATACTGGGGGAATGGGAGCATACAGCCCAGCACCCATTGCTACGCCAGAGTTGATGGCACGCATTCAAACAGAAGTGTTAGAAAGAGCGATCGCAACCTTACGAGCTAAAGGCATTGACTACCGAGGTGTACTGTATGCTGGATTAATGATTGCACCCGATGGCGACTTCAAGGTTTTGGAATTTAACTGTCGCTTTGGCGATCCGGAAACCCAGGTGATTTTACCACTGTTAGCAACACCCTTGGAAGAGTTGCTTCTAGCCTGTGTACAGCAGCGATTAAGTGAATTGCCACCTATTGCTTGGAAAGGGGGAGCATCTGCGACTGTCGTTGCAGCTTCAGGGGGTTATCCAGGAGAATATGAGAAAGGCCACGTCATTACTGGCATTGGTGAGGCAGAGGCAACAGGAGCAACTGTATTTCATGCAGGTACGAAGTTGAACCAGCAACAACAAGTAGTGACAAATGGGGGTCGAGTATTAAATGTGACTGGAATCGGAGAAAATTTTGAGCAAGCGATCGCCCAAGCCTACGCGGGTATCAAACATATTCAGTTTGAGGGGATATATTACCGGAGAGATATTGGTTATAGAGTTAGGAGTTAGGAGTAGAGACGCGATTAATCGCGTCTGTAGAGGAGTTAGGAGTAACTAAATGTGAGGAAATAACGAATGCCCCATGCCCAATGCCTCATTTCCAATGCCTTTAACATTTTTGTCAAATTAACTGTTAATTTTTTAGTTGTTGGGCTTTATTACAAAGACTATTAACAACTTTATTTAAGATGCTAAGTCTGTTTAAAACAATTCGAGATGCGATCGCTAGTTGGTGGGCTGAGTTCACACTCCAGACCAAACTGCTGGCTGTGGCGACATTGGTGGTTTCGTTGGTAATGAGTGGTCTGACCTTCTGGGCTGTGAATACAATTCAGCAGGATGCGCGGATGAATGATACCCGCTTCGGTCGTGACTTGGGGCTGCTGCTTGCTGCCAACGTTGCTCCCCTAGTCGCTGATAATAATCTGACTGAGGTTGCCCAATTTTCTCAACGCTTCTACAGCAGCACCTCTAGTGTGCGTTATATGCTCTACGCTGATGAAACTGGGGAAATCTTTTTTGGCATTCCTTTTTGGGATGCGGAGGTAGAAAACTCCCTGACGATTAAACGGCGCATACAACTGCCCGAAGATTACCCTGGTGATGGGGAAAAGCCAATGGTGCGGCAACACATGACCCCAGATGGGACAGTCACCGATGTGTTTATTCCCCTGATCGTTAATAAAAAATATTTAGGTGTATTAGCGATCGGGATCAACCCCAATCAGACCGCTGTCATCTCCACCAATTTTACCCGTGATGTCACCATTGCTGTTTTTATCACGATTTGGGTAATGGTGATTTTGGCAGGAGTGATTAACGCCTTGACCATCACTAAGCCAATAAAAGAACTGCTGGTGGGGGTGAAGCAAATTACTACTGGGAATTTCAAGCAGCGGATTAATTTACCTTTAGGGGGCGAACTAGGGGAGTTAATTTTAAGCTTTAATGAAATGGCAGAGCGATTAGAGCGCTATGAAGAACAGAATATTGAGGAACTGACCGCAGAAAAAGCGAAGCTAGAAACCCTAGTTTCAACGATCGCAGATGGTGCTGTGTTAATTGATAACAACATGCAGGTGATTTTAGTCAATCCCACGGCAAAGCGAATTTTTGGCTGGGAAACCGCTGAAGTGGTAGGCTGCAATGTGTTACATCACTTGCCGCCAGCGGTACAAATGGAAATCACCAGTCCTTTGTATGAAATGGCAGCAGGCGAATGCGAAAGCGCCGAATTCCGAATTTTTATTAACCAACCCATCCCACGGACGGTTCGCATTCTCTTGACTACAGTACTCAACGTCCAAAGAGAAAGCATCAAAGGTATTGCGATTACTATCCAAGATATTACCCGTGAGGTGGAGCTAAACGATGCAAAAAGCCAATTTATCAGCAACGTTTCTCACGAACTGCGAACGCCTCTATTTAACATCAAAACTTATATTGAAACCCTGCACGACTACGGCGAAGAATTAGCTTTACAAGAACGGCAAGAGTTTCTGCAAACTGTCAACCATGAAACCGATCGCTTAACCCGCCTAGTTAACGATGTATTGGATTTGTCAAAACTCGAATCTGGTCGCCAGTATAACTTCGATGGGGTAGATTTAGCGCAAGCGATCGAGCAAACCCTGCGTACTTACCAACTCAATGCAAAAGATAAAGGTGTTGAACTTGTTCAGGAAGTTGCTCCTAATTTGCCCCTGGTAATGGGTAATTATGATCTGTTAGTACAAGTGTTTGGCAATCTGATTGGTAATGCCCTTAAATTCACAAAAGTCGGTGGTAAAGTGGCAATCCGCGCCTACCAACTAGATTTCAAACCCATTCACACCCAATCTTCTCCAGTGCGGATTGAAATTTCCGATACTGGAATTGGGATTGCCACAGAAGACCAACACTCAATTTTTGAGCGCTTTTTCCGCGTCGAAAACCGAGTTCACACCTTAGAAGGAACGGGTTTAGGTTTATCGATTGTCAGAAATATCATCGATAGACATCGTAGTAAAGTCCATCTAGTGAGTGAAGTCAGCATTGGCACAACTTTTTGGTTCGATTTAGCCGCCTTTGAGGAAAAAGCACCACCGATACAAGTTGAACCTATTGCTGAAGCATCCAAAATTACTACAGTCTGAAGGCTAGGGATTGGGGATTGTTTGTTATTTTGACGATTCACTAGACCTCTTGCATAAGTCGAATAGACCCCCCTTATAAAGGGGGGAAACTTTAAATCTTGCCCCCTCCCCTTATGAAGGGGAGGGTTGGGGAGGGGTGATTCAAGGATTTTTGCAAGAGGTCTACTATAGCGGTTATCGTTTGGATGCAATAGACTTATCCGAAAATTAGGTTTTGACTCTTGCTGTACAAGGGTTTGATACTCATTTGCGGATATGTCTAATAGACTGTGACCTCTCTTCTAAAAGGCTACGGTGTACACACAAGTCGGAAAAACTTCATTTACCAAAGATTTGCAGTGCATTACGCTCCCGCGTCAATGTTAAATTGTTGCAATCATGGCGATGCCTGCGGTTCTTGCTAGCCAACGCATTTGTTATTTCGGCGTACTCATTTGTTATTTCGGCGTACGCATTTGTTATTTCGGCGTACGCATTTGTTATTTCGGCGTACGCATTTGTTATTTCGGCGTACTCATTTGTTATTTCGGCGTACGCATTTGTTATTTCGGCGTACTCATTTGTTATTTCGGCGTACTCATTTGCTATTTCGGGGTATGCATTTGTTATTTCGGCGTACTCATTTGTTATTTCGGCGTTCGCATTTGTTATTTCGGCGTTCGCATTTGTTATTTCGGTGATGCCTACGGCGGGCTACGCCTACGCATTTGTTATTTTAGCGTGTCCATAATGCACCCTACGAAACGACTAGAAGAGTTGAAACCTATGCTGGTCATACTTGTGTGTACACCCTAGCTTCTAAAAGGAGAGAAGAATGGAATCTTACTCCCCTTCCTTTGCAGGGAAGGGGCTGGGGGTTAGGTCTGTATAAAACTCAACCCAGAAGCGTCATGTTCCCCACTCCCCACGAAACACAAATTAAGACCTTAATATAACGAACAACAAACAGACCAATAATAAACCTAATAGCAACAGCAAACCCTGATTGCGTTTTACCCAAATTTTCACAGTTACTGCAAAACTGTTAGTATAACGCTGCTGTTCCAACTCTAACTTTGTCTCTTCAATATTTTGGTAGAGGGTACACTCTTTAGCGTAAGGACGCTGAGGAAAATTGCAAGTGTCATCAGCGTCATAGGTGCAGGTGTCGCACAGATACCCGTCCCCAGTGGTGCGGTGCAATGGAATACCGGGATGACCGTAAGCTTTGAGTGTTGTCCGGCAATAGGGACAACTAATAGCTTGATTATCAACGAGTTGATGGCAGTGGGGACAAGATACAGTAGCCAAAACCTTTAGCACAAATAGGTAAACACTTTGATTCTAGCCATTTACAAAGGTAATGGGGAAATAGATACGTAGCCTGTTAATTTTAAGTATGGCTAACTCTCAAAAGTGGTTATTTTAACAGTAAAAGTACTAATTTTATGATGATTTTTTAGATTTTTCTAAGTGATTTCCATCACTACAAATAATTAGGGCTATGCCATAATCGAGCAAATATGAGCTTTTGTCCCACGTTCAATAATTATTTAGAGGTATAAAAATATTGCCTTTTAATCCTGAGCTGTGCCGTAACGAAAGCGAAGTTGAAAGCAAACTTATAGTGCAATATTTGCTACCGCAGCTAGGTTATACTCCTGACACCTGGCATCAAGAAGTTGCCCTTGGTAGCATCCGCTTAGATTTCTTAGCATTTGCCGCACAAGTGATTCCCTTTGCATTAGATGCCAACTCACCGCTGAGTGTCGTCATGGAAGCAAAGCATCCCAAACAAAACTTAAATAATCATATCCTCCGACTTAGGCATTATTTAACCAGCTTGAATGTCAGGTATGGATTGCTGACTAATGGCAAAGAGATTAGAATTTATCAAAAATTACAATATGATATTCAATTAGTATTTCAATGCTCTGGGAAAGAAGTTGAGATCAAGTTAGATAAAATTAAAAGTTTAATTGGTAGAGAGAGTCTTAAAGAAGGACAGCTAGTAGATAAACCAGAAGTTGAAATAAATGAAATTAATTCAAATTTTGAAAGAAAGAGGAAACATTCAATGAAAACGATTGCAATCTACCATAATAAAGGCGGCGTTGGTAAGACTACTGTTGCAGTAAACCTTGCAGCAGCATTGAGTAAAAAAGGTAAAAGGGTACTTTTAATTGACATAGATTCCCAGGCAAATACTACTTTTGCTACAGGATTAATCAAATTTCAATTTGAAGAAGATGATAATTTAAGAGAGCGAAACGTATACCATTTATTAGAATCAGGAGATTTTAACTTTATTCCAGAAGTAGTACGTACATCTGATTATTTCAATAATCCAGAAATTGATGTTATTCCTTCACATATCACATTGATTCAATATCAGGACATCCTGAATAAAATATTGGCTAGTAGGAGCAGGCTAGTAACAAAACTAAAAAAGGTAGAAAATAATTATGATATTGTAATTATTGATACTCCTCCATCTAGAGATTTATATGCTGAAGTTGCACTGATTGCTACTGATTACCTGATAATCCCATCCGATTTGAAACCATTTGCTAACCAAGGTTTACCAACGGTCAAAAATTTTATTAATCAAATTAATGAATCCAGAGAAATTATGGGTAAACCGCCCATTAGTATAATGGGCGTTCTTGCTTCTAAAATCTCAACAAATACTAAATTTTTACAATACAATTTTCCTAAACAGAGAGAAGTAATTTCAGAGCGCTATCAACTGCCACTCATGGAAGCTGTAATTTATGACAGAACAGCATTATCAGAGTGTATGAATCAGACTATCCCAGTTGGAGATTTAGAATATCCTGACCCTAAGTCTATTATTAAATTTGCCGAATTAAAAACTTCTGCTCAAATTTCTGCTGAAGAATTTAATGTATTAGCAGATGAAGTTATCCGAAAAATGGGAGTTTATTAATGATTAATTTTTCTTTGGTGGATGTGAAAAGTATTGCTTCTAATGAACCTCGTTCAAATTTTGCAGAAGCTGATTTAGAGAACCTTGCAGATATAATTATAGAAACAGGAGGAATTATCAGACCATTAGTTCTGAAAGTAACAGGGGTAGAAAGCTATACGGTAGTTGATGGACATTTTGAATATTATGCTGCTGTCAGAGCAAGAGAAAAAAATCCTCGGCAAGGTGAAATGGTTAATGCTTGTGTCATTGCCCCAAAAGTAGAGGATTTAGTAGTAAAGCAAGTTGCATCTTTCAAAGGAATTGATTCTTCTGATAAAACAGTAACATCACAGCCTGAAACCAAAAAATTAGAACCACGTTTGGCAAATCTAGAATTACGTCTTGAAAAGCAATTTAATGAATTTAAGTCAGAATTTTTACAAGAAAGACAGAGAATAGATAGTCAGTTCAAGCAACTTGAAAACCTTATCCCTCAAAAGGGTGAACAGATTAATCCACTCAGTTTATTGAACTCTTTGGACAAAGACGAGTTATCTATAAAGTTACAACGCGCTAGAATTCGTGGGGCTGAAAAACTTGCAAAAGACATATTTGATGCTCGACGCAAAAAATCAAAGCAAGAGTTTGAAGATTACCGCGATGTAGTAAAATCTGTTAAAAACTTGGGTGATAAAACAATTTTGACTATTATTGATCAGTGGTCAAGAAGCTAGTAGTTAGTTAAATAAGTTCTTCGCGGTGTAAAACTCTGTATACCTTTCTCTGCGCCTTTGGGTGAGCCATTAACCACCAGGTACTTGATATAAAAAGGGGTACGCGGGCTGTGCCAAAGCATTCCCATAGCCTAACCCCGCACCTGTCGCAATGCATTAAACGCCTTACCTCGCAACCCAACTGGTAACAACGATAATCCTAAACCAGTCCAAGCTTTAGGAGTTGAAAAAGACTGTCCCGCCAAAACTAGCTCTCTGCCTTTTTGCGTTTCACCTTTTTCAATTAAACGCAAACCTAATAATAATTGCGTTTCAGTTAAACGATTTTTCCTGATTGTCTCTATTTTTTCAGACTCAAACTTATAACTTTCTAAATACCGGATTTTATCAAATAAATAAGGAATGGCTCTATTGATACCTTGCTGCTCTGCATGAGAGCGATATTCCATCAATAATTCTGGTAAATAATAACCTTTTTTTCCAGCCACCGCCAGACGCACAAATAAATCATTATCCTCACAATTTTGCAGATTTGGCTGCATATATCCTAATTCTTGCAATGTTTTACGGCGGAATAATGTTGCCCCAATTTGAAAGCTTTGGTGAATAAATACAACTTCTAACAAATTCTCTACAATACCTGCTGGTAAATTCTTCCTACCCCAGCGTTGAGAATTTTCTTGAGTTTTTGCCTCATCCCGCACATTGTTAATATCAATTATCCAATGGTCTGTACCAACAAAATCAATGCTAGAGTCTTGAGTGAGAATCGCTGCGGTACTTGCAAGAAAATCGGGTGTTAGGCGATCATCATCATCAAATTTAATAAAATATTCACCGCTGGCAGCATCAAAGCCAGAGCGCATATTATTACTTTTACCAATATTTTGCGGATGACGGATATATTTAATCCGGTGGTCTGTGTACTGTGACATCAACTCAGGTGTGCGATCGCTAGAACCGTCATCACAAACAATTAGCTCAAAGTCTTGCTCAGACTGATTCAGTACACTGTCAATGGCATAAGGAAGGAGATGAACACGATTAAAAGTAGGAATGCAAACAGTAATTTTAGGCATATTATATACTAATAACTGGACAAGCTAGAAACTTTAGATAAATTGCTAATTTAATGCATCTCCAATAAAGCTATATCCATTTTTAAAAATCCTTTTTATCTTCAAGTTACTGAGTAACGCAAATAATATTACCGTTACTTTCTAAGCTATTATTCCCAAATAATTAATAATCTACACATCTTTAGACTTTTTGCTGAGGGTAAGGAGGAAGTGATGATGATACTAAACATTACCTGTTGTTTGTCTGCATTGGCAAAACCCTTGTTGTGGTATCACTTCTCTGCAAAATGCCCTATGCCCTTGGGCATTCGATTAAAGTACATGGTAGTGTACCAGTAATGAGAATGTCTTAGATGCTGTCTAGAATGCGATTTGGGTTTGCATAAAGCAGTAGTGGTTGTCTCTCAACCAATTAGCAATAATGCACAGAGCAAAAATTTATTTCTTAACTTACATCAGCCCACAGTTATTCACTGATAAATAAACAATATTTTTAATTTAAGTATAAATTGTTGACGGCAAGATAATTGAAACCTAGCGAAACGCTGATGATCTCGTCCGAGTTCTTCAGCTTGGGGCGCGGATTGAGCCAGAAACGTCTGGGCAATAACTTTACCTGGTTCCCAGAGAAGACTATCCTCATAATCTTTGATTTGGCGGCGAGACGGCAGTCGCTTCTCCTAAGGGAGACGCTGCGCGAACAAGTCGGCACCAGACGCCAGTCACTAGATAAAGGAAACGGAAACCTCTCTTCTCCTAAGGGAGACGCTACGCGTAGCTTGCTTCCCCGTAGGGATACAATGCTGCCTGATGAATTGAGGGCTAAAAACGAAACGCCCCTTAATTAATGCTTGTTCCAAGCAAGTGAGGGAGAGGGGTAGTTGAGTTTTTAACGACTCAGAGCTTGCTTCTTAGAGTTGTCTATGATAGTTTGCTAACTAGTATAAAATACAGTAAGCCCATCCAGTTACCGGATTTTATTGAACACTATTGTTCATCTAGTTAAAGGAGTCTGGAGTTAAGAGTATCTAGGTACTCTATTAAATATATGACAAGCAGGAAAGAGATTCCCAGCGATTGAGAAGTCGATGCCTGGGATAAACCTAAATTTTTCAATTCATCCAGAGTATTTGTGATCAACGAAATGCCTGGTGCGATCGCTGTAAACAAAATCGCCAACGCTAGGGATGAAATACATAGATAGTCTGGGATGGAAGCCGCTAATTTAGCACTACAAATGCTCAACAGGCGTTGTCTCTTGTAAAACTGTATTGCACGTCTGGTATTAAGCACAAAAGTACGCTAAAGCCAAGTATTTGCAGAGGGTAATCATATGCAGATTGGACTGTTCCACCAAATGTGGGCTACTCCTAATATTGAAGATCGGGAATTTTTTGCTCAGACGATCGCCGATGTGCAATTGGCTGAAACACTGGGTTTTGAATCCTGCTCTTTTGGAGAACATCATTTTAGGCGAATGAGCATGTAAGGCAAACAATGGAGCTATTCGCCCAAGAGGTTGCCCCTAAGGTGCAGTTATCAAAACAACCACAGGCAGCCTAAGCAATTCAAAATTCAAAATAAATCTATAGCAGGCATCCTAGCTATTGACTTGATACTTTCATAAAGCTTAGGCAGCTGATCTTTAATTTCATGAACTTGGTAGTGAGGATAGCACCCTACAATGAATATACGTATGCAAACTATTCACAACCGTAAAGTCAAAGGTGGAGGCTAAACGTTGGCACAATTGCAAACACAACCTTTGGCTTTGTCAGGCTCTCAAAAAAATTGGGTCTTACTCGGTGTCGGACTTGGGGTATTCATGTCTACCCTAGATCTCGGCATCATCAATGTTGCTTTGCCCACATTGGTGCAAGCCTTTGATACCAGTTTCCCAACAACCCAATGGGCTGTATTGAGTTACCAGTTGGTTAGTTCCAGTTTAGTTTTGGGGGCAACGCGCCTGGGAGATATGTGGGGCAAGAAGTCCTTATATCAGGGGGGACTTGTTCTGTTTACTTTCAGTTCGCTATTGTGTGGTTTTGCACCTGGTATTGAGTGGTTGATCAGCTTTCGGGCCCTTCAAGGACTAGGTGCTGTGTTCATTTCTGGGCTTGGTTTGGCAATCATCACAGAAGTTTTTCCCTCTTCCGAACGAGGGCGGGCTGTTGGCATCATCGGTAGTGTAGTGTCACTGGGAATTGCTTTTGGCCCTTCTGCTGGCGGATTGCTTCTAAGCTTGTCAGGCTGGCATAGTATATTCTTCATCAATGTACCGCTGGGGATCATAGCTAGTTTTTTAATAGCTAGGGTAGTGCCACCTTCTGTACGCATTCAGGGCAAACAGAAATTTGACTTTTTTGGAGCCATATTGGCTTTATTGACTCTAGGTAGTTTTGGGCTGGGTATGACGTTAGGGCAAAGCCAGGGCTTTAGTAGTAGCAATGCATTGATATTATTAGCGATCGCCGCCGTGAGTTTTATGACTTTTTTGGTAGTTGAAGCGATCGTAGAGCAGCCACTACTAGAGCTAAACCTGTTTCGCAATCTTCAGTTGAGTATGGGTTTGCTAAGTGGCTGGCTAGCATTCACTGTTATTGGCGGTTCACTGCTGATCGTCCCTTTCTTTTTAGAAGGTGTCAAGCATTATCCGACGATAAAAGTGGGGCTGCTATTAGCCGTGTCGCCTGTACTTAGTGGGTTAATTGCCCCGCTAGCTGGAACACTTTCAGATCGCTTTGGCGGTCGAGTGATCAGTTCCATTGGGCTGGGGTTGATGATTGGCGGCTGTCTGGGGATCAGCACCTTTGATGCTAAAATTACTGAGTTAGACTATGTATCGCGTTATTTTATTTACGGCATTGGACTGGGTTTATTCCTATCGCCCAACAACAGCACTGTCATGGGAGCAGTACCGAGGGAGCGGCTAGGGATTGCTTCTGGGCTGCTGTCTTTGTCACGTACCTTAGGGAACACAGTAGGAGTTTCTCTAATCGGGGCAGTATTTGGAGCGCTAATTGCTAGTATGTCTGCGGGTGCAGATGTCTCTGTTGCCCCTCCTGAGGCGATCGTTGCGGGGTTCCAAGGAACTTTTCGCTTCGCAGCCCTAATACTTTGTGGGGCAGCAGTTGCATCCGTTTTGAGGAGCAGTAAGAGGCAGGGGAGCATGGGGGCAGAAGAGCAGGGGAGGAATAATTAATGCCCAATGCCCAATACCCAATACTTCAAAACCTCTGAGTACAAGCGCCCGATGTCCAATGTCCAATATTGAATTATCAATTACTAAGGAGTTAAATAAATGACAGGTAAATTAGAAGGAAAAGTAGCAATTATCACTGGAGCTTCAGCGGGAATTGGAGAAGCAACTGCGATCGCCTTGGCTTCAGTTGGAGCAACAGTAGTACTCGCTGCTAGGCGTGGCGATCGCATTCAGGCATTAGCAAAACGCATCGAAGCTAGTGGTGGCAAGGCATTGCCTATTGTCACCGATGTGACTGATGAAACCCAGGTAAATAATTTGGTGGCAAAGGCAAATGCAGAATTGGGAAGGGTTGATATTCTCGTCAACAATGCAGGGATTGCCTTACTCGGCACCATTGAAGCTGGAAATAGCTCAGACTGGCGGCGATCGTTCGACCTCAATGTACTAGGACTGCTATATGCTACTCATGCTGTTTTGCCTCTGTTGAAGGCGCAAAAATCGGGGCATATAGTCAATATTTCCTCAGTGGCTGGTCGGACAGCGCGGGCGGGCGTCGGTGTTTATAATGCTACTAAATGGGGTGTGAATGCCCTCTCCGAAGCATTGCGCCAAGAAGTCCACAAGGACAATATCCGCGTCACCATCATCGAACCAGGTTTGGTGGATACGGAAATTGATAACCAAATTACCGATCCCATTGCCAAACAAGGCATTGAAGAACGACGCAAGGCAATTACACCTCTGCAAAGCGAAGACATTGCTGCTGCGATCGTTTACGCCCTCACCCAGCCATCGCGCGTTAATGTCAACGAAATCCTCATCCGACCAACGGGACAAGAACATTAAAGCTAATCAGCTAATGATCGGGGCGGGGACAATGGATTGCCCAAGCTTTCGGGGAGGTGACTAATCCTTCGTGAACCGGAGTATGACGATCGGTGATGTAACGAGCTACAGGGTTATGTTCGAGCGACAATGCAACATTCAGGATAGCTTGCAGCTTGCGATCGCCGAAAAGCTGGTGGAAGAAGAAGATTCCTGATCGCTTAGTGGCAAAATATTCACTCAACTTTGGTGCTAAGTGCGATCGCTGATCTGGTTCATCTTTCACCTGATTGATGGCTTCATTCGCACATTTCTCTTTGGCAATTTGCTTGGTCAACGGGATGGACTGAAGTGCGATCGCGAACTGCTGTATCTCGGTGCGGTGCTACACGACTTGGGACTAAGCGATCGCTTTGATGGGGAACAGCGATTTGAAGTCGATGGTGCAGACGCAGCACAGGCTTTTGTTCTGGAGCATGGACTATCGCCAAAGAATAAAAGTATAGGCACAGAAAACTAAGATAAAATGTCGAAGCAGACTTTTTATCGCACAGCAAGCATTAAGTCCTTGCACTCTATTAGTTAGTTAAATGCTTGTTTGTTGTATCTAAAACCATTACACTACCTACAAAGATTCTAGCTGTCGCGTCGCACTTTGTTGTAGCTTCGCTATCTTTACCCCATCTAGAGTTTTACGAATATGGTTTCAGCCCCCTCAACACCCCAATCGGCAAAGCAACAATGGTTTAGTAACGACATCGCCATCCTTTGCTACTTTGGTCTGTTCAAACTCTTGCTCCATTTCTGCACCAATCAGCAATACGGCTACTTTGGAGACGAACTCTACTACATGGCTGCTGGCGAACACCTCGACTGGGGCTTTGCCGAAGGCCCTCCCCTCACCCCTGCGATCGCTAATTTCAGTCGGTGGATGCTGGGAGACTCCCTCTTTGCCATTCGTCTCTTTCCTGCCATCGCCGGAGCTTGCACCGTTATCCTCACTGGACTGATCGCCCGTGATCTGGGTGGAGGCAGCTTCGCCCAAGTCATCGCCGCGATCGCCGTTATCCTGGCACCGGGATACCTGTTTCTCCAGACCGTCCTGACAATGAATGCCTTTGAGCCATTGCTTTGGACATTATGCGGCTATCTCACCATCCACATCTAATACGGTTCAGTTAAGCATCTCTTTCTTGTCTCTGCGTCCTCTGCGCCTTGGCGGTTCGTTAAAAAATTGACTTTAACAGCAGAGTTTTAGCCTTAACTGAACCGTATTGGGTTAGGGAGGGGTATTTTTGTACTTCATTAACTTGCAATCTGCTTTAACTGAACTGTATTGGAGGGTAAAATCTTTAACCTAATTCCAAACAAGTGATGAATTTTCAAAATTATGGACGCTGTACTATTTGATATGAATAGTACTTTGCTGGATAACGAACTGCTAAGTGATATTTTTCTAATAAAGTTTTGTAATGAAATTGGCTTCGAGTTAACAGAAAACATCCTAGACAAATTTAGGGGTTCTGATGGTCGGACATTCTGGACATATCTATCTCAGCAGAGAATTTAATTTATCTCATAGTAAGCAGAATTTATCAAGGGCAGATTTAATTGTGAATGCTTACTCAGATGTTAATTTCCACAGCTTACAGCAATTATTCGACTCAGAAAGTTAGCTCATACTTGAATTTTGCTAAGTATACTAAGAAAGAAACTTTTCTGTGGAAAGCTTTCAATCACTTTTGCTTTTCACGCAATTAAATAAGAGTTTTATATTCTGATTCCTTGCTTTTTGAAGCAATAATTCTTACCTACGTTGGCGGACTCTCAAAATAGCACCTGAAACACCGAAAGCTAATATAGCCACGGGATAATTTGGTTCAGGAACTGCAATAATGCTCACTCTGTTGATGGCGAAAGCCCTATTTGACTCAGAAGTGCTGAAAACGAGTCGCGAGATGTTAGCAGTTTCACTGCGAATCCCAAGGAACAATGCCGAATTGTCCAATGTTACTGAAGAAGTTCCCGGTACTGAGAAAGTACCCAATAGGTTGTTGGCACTATCAAAAGCTGAGACAAATGTGTTGAATTCTAAAATATCGTCCACAGCTATTTGAGTACCAGCACCAAAAACAGGCTGATCAAAGCTAATGGTCAAAGGACCTGGGTTGCCAACGGCAGGAAAACCACTTCTTGGGTTGAAGCCTGTCAATAAAAGAAAATCGCCATCAGCGAAGTTAGTCGGAATACCTTTGGGTATAAAAGAGGTTTGAAAAACAAAAGGTGGCGTAATACCAGAATCATTAACTTGAGGTACAGTTACACCTAGAGCTAAACCCCCTTCGGATACTGCTGAAAAGGAGTTAGGCAAAAAAGCCGAAGGATCGGGAGCAAAGGGATTGAAGACTTTACCTAAACTTGACCAATCAATTCCGTCATTGCTTCCGAAAGTAGCACGACTAGTTACTAATGTAACTGCTTTAACTGGTAACGGGAGAACTGCTATTAGAGTTGTAATTGCTAGTTTGGTGGCAATTGCTGGTAAATATTTGATTGATAACTTTAATAATTGATTTGCTGCAAATGCCACAAAGCTTACTCCTTATATCGTGGATTGGTATCATCAAGATATTGCTATCTGTAGTTAGGCTTACTCTTAATCCTACGGAAAAGGCAATTATATGATAATTAATTTATCTTAAAGTTATAGTGAAATTACTGAAAATTTACATTATGTCACTCAGTCGTAGCGACCTTGAAGCCGGAAATGGACAGACAAGACTATTAGAAGCATCACACTCTGGAATAAAGCTAACTACCCTGAGTGAAGATGAGTTACAGCGATCGCTCGATGAAACACTACAACAACAACCACCAAATTCTGATATCTGGATATTTGCCTACGGTTCGCTGATTTGGAATCCCCTAATTACATATGTCGAGCGCCGTGCTGGGATCATTTATGGTTGGCATCGGCGCTTCTGTACATGGATGATCCTCGGTTACGGGACTCCAGAGAATCCCGGATTACTCTTAGGACTTGATCGGGGCGGTAGTTGTCGGGGTATTGTTTATCGAATTGCTGCTGCCGATGCACCATCCGAATTACTGCTGATTTGGCGACGCGAGATGTTAGCTGGTGTCTACGTTGCTCGTTGGGTAAGGATGTTTGATGGTACGCAGGAATTCAAAGCGATCGCCTTCGTTGCCAATCGTCAACATCCCAGGTACGCTGATCATATACCATTCATAACCACTGTTGATAGTATTGCCACCGCATCGGGAAAATTAGGTGACTGCGCTGATTATCTCATCAGAACTGTCGATGGATTAATCGCAGAAGGCATTAAAGATAGACAATTACTTTTATTACGCAAACAAGTGCTGGCAAAACAACAAACGCTTTTAGTTAATGACGGCTCTACTCGTTCGCCCTATGCAAAGGGGTGACATTTCAGCTTTGCTACAGCCTAATAGAACAGAAGGAAGGTTAGCAAACTATAACGAATCCTTTAAATTACCGCGCTATCACCATCGACTGTGGGCCTCGTGCAACCGTGATCGAGAAGTCAGTCTTTACCAGTTCTGTACGCTTGGGGTCAGCGAAATCACCTGTCAGTCTCCAGAAATCGACTGATCCGTTCGGCTTTGAGCGGTCAAAATGTGCAAAACACACCACAGCCAGAAAGCGACTCGTGTTGTCAAAGACAGCGGACTCAGGTAACATGCCGTCGAAGGGAAACTCTCCCACGCGATCAATGCTCCCGGTCTGCGGGTTCAGCCGGAGCAGAGAGACGGAGGAGAAGAAGCCTTGCTTGGGGTCATCCAATGGTTGCGCGCTGCGTTCCAGATTCGTCGTAGCGATCCAGCGCTGATTGGGGCTTATGGCTAAACCCTCTGGCATCACGCCAGTGTCTGCCCTCGAAACGAGAAGATGATGCGGGGTACCATCCGCAGCTGTGCTTTGTTCAAGCCGAATACTGGAAACGGTTCCACGAATATCAGTACCGAGCAGCATTGCGTTTACGATGGCAAACCGACCATCAGGGGTAAAACGCACAAGGAAAGGAGCGATGTCGAGGTTGACGGGATCGCCCCAGCTTGAGAGCGCTACGGTCTTTGAGGTCGTGTTTACCTGAACTAAAGACAGCCTCGGATGCTCGCTGTAGACCAACCCAAGGACATTTTTCTTTGGATGGAACTCCGCACTCACAAGGGCATCACCAGCCTCAGAACCAGGAATGCTTGGAAGGAAAGGCTTAGAGAGTTTCCCTTGTTGAAGACGATACATGGCCAGAAGCGGCTGCTTCCGTTGAGGCGTTTTCTTGAAGACGACGGCTACGAGTGTACCGTCTGCGTTGACTGACACAGAGAGGGGACTATCGAACCCTTTGATCTTCTGAACCACTTTCGGGTGATCCGGGTCGGAAAGATCGACGACCGTGATTGTGCGGCCAAGAGGAAGGTCACTCAGCTTGGCATCCTTTTGTTTGCTGGGACGTGGACCTTGCGTTTCGATCACGATGGCGTACCTGCCATCCGGTGTGAGGCCGATCGAAGAAGGGGGACCGATCACTGAATTTGTGACCTCCACCGGAATGGGTTTCATAGCAGCAGGGGACCGATCAAGCCGTATTACCGAGAGTTCATCGGGGCCGGCCATGGGACCGAGTTTCCCGTCGATATATGCAGAAGGGAGCATGTCCGTGTCCGAAGCGATAACGAGGTATCGACCTTGGAAGTCGAAAGCTGGCACAGCGATCTGGTTTTGAGCGCTTATTTGAGAATTGGGAATGCCCAGAAGTCCTGCACCCAATACGCAAAACGAAAGGTAAGACAAACGCATCTTAATGAGGCACAAAATGTGATCATAACGGCAGAGTCGACAAAGCATGGCTTTCGGGGTTTAGGCTAATTTTTATCTCTTGTATGATATAGCAATTCTAAATTTAAAAGTTTAAGAGGAGTCAGTCGCTGGAGAGAGTAGTGAGTCCTTAAGCATGAAGTCAATTAAATGCTGTCAACTGCCAGCTTGAACTTTTAGTTTTTATATTTTTAGCTGTGTAGCTTACTAATTCAGTCCTACTGAGTCATTTTGTCATGGCTTAATCTAAACTCCTAAATTGATATTCATAGTTATGATTCGGGTTTACCGAACCGATAAATTCGAGTAAACCGTAATCTTGATTAATGCCTAATTTGGTGCGGCAATCATCATTTATTAGGTGAAAAAACCGAATTAATCAGCTTGTTACTTTTGAATATTATGGTAATCAAAGCAAGGAATTCAATCCAAAGTTTTTGAGCAAAAAACTACTACTGTTACAAGGGATAAATTAATATGCTAATTCGTTACAACCCCCTGGCAAGAATTGAACACTTTAGAACGTCACATCAACGGCTTATTTGGAGATACCAGAGTCCCCTTTGCACGGGTTAAAAAAGGCTTTATCAAAGTTCCGGCTGCTGAGTTGCACGAAACTGCTGATGCGATTCATCTCAAGTTAGAACTGCCTGGACTAGAAGCTAAAGACTTAGATATTCAAGTCACAGAAGATGCTGTTCACATTAGCGGTGAGCGCAAGTCTGAAACTAAAATCGAAAACAATGGCACTACCAAGAGCGAATTCTACTATGGTAAATTCCAACGTGTAATTCCTCTATCTGCTCGGATTTAAAATGCCAATGTCACCGCAGATTATAAAGACGGGATCTTGAATTTGAAACTGCCAAAATCTGAGCAAGAAAAGAACAAAGTTGTCAAGGTTAATCTAGAGCAACCTGTTGCCTAATGGCTTCTGATGAGACTATTCTACCGACAATAATTGATTGAGATAGCTAAGAGCTTGGTTATGAGATAACCAAGCTCCTTTTTTGTAGTAATTGTCTGTGAGGGAGCGATGGCGTACCTGCCCGCCAACTCTTAGAGGAAGTTGGAATAATAGGGTTTTCCTCTCTACGAGATGCTTTTGCTTGGAACTGGAGGTAGAGTATGACGCTCAAAGAAATTCCAAATTATCTGAGTTGAGTCCAAACCCAGGTTTTTATTGAACTTGTTAATATTTTTATCATTGGAAGTACCACCGTACCAAAGATGTCCTCCATTAACTACAGCCAATTCTAAAACCTCAGAACCACCACTACAACCGGAGTAAGAATAGGTTTTAACTTTATCGCTACTGCGAGCATTGTCAAGGGCAAATGCTACATCGTTTGCAGCATACGTGGGACATTGGTTATGATCGCGCCAAAAATTTACTACTTTCGGAATCGAAACGAGCGCTCCTTTTTGAGTTTTTTCATCGCCCTGATAATGTACAGATTGGTCGTTTGTACCGTTAATCATTAACATTGATACAGGAAGAAGCGGTTGGCATGTTTGTTCAAGTCGCATTGGCAAAGAACCAGCAACAGAAGCAAAAGCTGCTATTTTATCAGATAGTTGACAAGTCAAAGCCTGAGTTAATATTCCACCCTTGGAAAAGCCAGTAGCGTAGATTCTACGGTTATCAATATTTCTAACTTGCTGTAGGTGATTAAGTAAATTATTCACAAAAGAGATATCATCAATGTTCCTTTTGCCATTCTTTCTCAGGCTCCATTTATGGTCAATTCCATCAGGATAAACTACAATAAACCCTTTTTGTTCTGCTAACTCATTAAACCCTGAGACATTACTAATTGAGCGCCCGCTACCATCGTCCCCATGAAATACTAAAACTAATGGCATAGGACGACTATAAGAATAAGACTTGGGTGTATAAATATAGTAAGTACGCACAGAACCTTGCTCAGTTAATTCACCATCACTAGCACCAAAAATAACTTTGGATTGCCGAGCAGTTATTTGCTGTGCTTCAATTGATTCGCAAGCTGTTACTAAACCAATTAACGTAAAAAAAATAAATACTCGCTTCAACAATTGAAAACTTAGATTAATATTCACGGTAAATAAAATTTGGTAAAAGTATAAGTATTTTGTTTTTTATGCTGTTATAAAGAACAGAGTACATCTATTCACTTACTGTTTACCTCATACAAATGGTTGAATAATCGCTCAATTACAACTAGTAAAACTCTAACTACAGATAGTAAAACTCTAACTACAGATATAATCTAGTATTCATGGGTGGTTGGGGTGGGTGCGACGCTCTCCCATTTTCCTCTCTCCGAGACGCTCAACGCGTTTGCTTGAATGAAGGACGGTACATTCCGGTGGTTTGTCTTTAGTCTATCATCTGGGGTGTCGGGGGGAATAGGGGCGATGTCTGCGACGGGCTACGCCTACGCTTGGTTTCCTCTCTACTAAACACTCAATACGTTCGCTTGAATGGGTGGGGCGATCGCATCTATTTCACGAATAAATGCTTATACTTTGTCTCGTTCTTTGGGAAAACTCCTCAGTTAAGAGCAAACTTACAGCCATGACAAATTCAGATGCACTACCAGCAAGTGTACCTACTGCTAAGGAGGGCAAAGCATTACCAAGAAGGGAAACCAATGTTCCCAAAAATAACCACGGCCATTTAAGTCGGAACCAAATACCAATGCCAATTAGTAGAAGAAATAGATTAACTACAATCGTGATAATTGGCGGCCCGCTCAAGTTGGCAACATGATAGCGCAGGATTCCCGCAAACTCTATTGAAACTAATTCCAGCCCTATATAGTGGGTGGCAACATCTATCGCTGTAAGTCCCAATGCAATTAGCCAAGATAAAACCCGCACTACTCTATTAGCCCAACTAGCTCCGGCGCGATGAGCAAGTTCAACACCAATCACAATGAATAGCGGTACAACCAAATAATGTAATAGAAAGCGTAGCATACTGAGAGTTTTCAAAAGCTCTCCTTCACCAATTAGACTTCCTATTGAAAGAATGAGATTGTCATAGCTAATGCTCACTAACACTATAGGCAATACAATCATTGCAAGGCTGGTTGATTGCTGCCACAAACGAATTGCCCAGCTTATTAACACCCATTCGAGCAAGGCAAGACTGAAATGTATTACTGGATAAATTATTGACATAAGTAATGTATTCACATAGCAGAATATATTCCAAGCACAAATACTGACTGCATAAGCCGATAAGGCTAATTTGTGCTTGGAATAAAAGTTAGAGCGACTTATTCACTAAACTTGTGGTTGTAATTCCGGTTAAAACTGGTGTCTAAAAATCATCTGATAAAACCACTTTTAACTTGGTGTTAAGTTTTGGTGCAAAACCACTTCCTTCAGCTACATAAGTAATCGCTCCTCCAGCTTCTAAAACAGCAGGCCCACCACAGGCTTTAATTAAATCAACACCGTTCTTAACTTTAATATCTTGACAACCAAATTCAAGTCCATTTGGTCCAGTAATTTTAATCTTATTAATTGTTCCAGTTTCACCAGCCGATAAAAAAAGTTTAGCAGAGCGAATAACTGTTTTATCTGGCAAAGGAGTTGTTGTTGTGTCGATACTGAACTTTCCTTCAGTAATTGGCGCTTTTTCCGTGATAATTAAGGTAGCAAGGGTGCTTGGCGCTGCGATCGCCTCTGTAGAGAAACAGAAAACCAGAAATGATAGAGCAAATGCTAAAATCTTGGTCAAGCGCATGGACTTTTTGAGTGAATTCATAATCATTTTTTGTTGAACCTGTAATTTTTAATGCCAGCTAGAGGAAAGATTGCCTCCATCGCTGTACTTAAAAGCTACGATATCAACTAAAAAATGTATCTAATAGTACCCTCAAGGGTACTATTATAGAAACTTGAGCAAAACTGATCAAACAATAGCTGCCTCTGGAATCGCACCCTGCATTCTCCCGAAAGCATCAATCAAATTCTGCAATTGTTGATCTGTCTTAAAAACTCCTAACCCACGCACTGTAACTTTATTAAGAGAATACACAAAGCGCGTTTTGAGATTGTCTGGTAAATTCGCCGCCAATAAATTCCAAGCTGGTTCCTCCATCGGCGTTTCTAAAACGACGTGCTGCTTGTTTTATGGTTTAATCCGGCTAAATCCAAGTTTTTTCGCTAGCTGTTTGAGTTCCATGACTCGCAAAAGTTGATTTGCAGACATTGGTAAATTACCATAGCGATCGCTCTCAATAGTAGAATTAGTAGAATTTGAGACAGTTATACAATAAAGGCAAAGATGTTGAGGTTGAACTAACCTAATACGTGTACCTGAAACAAACCCAAAGATACCAATGCCTTCACCAAGCCTCTACGAAACTGATTTTTACGCTTGGACACAGAAACAAGCCCGCCGCATCTTGTTCATTGGCAGGCAAGTTTTTTAGTTTGGCGATCGCTTGTTCAAGTAGCTCAGTCATAGCTGTTATACGAAAGTCATACTATAAATTATCCCTGCTTGCACTTTGTTGGGGTTATTAGGGTGCGATCGCTTGGGGTGAGAGCAAAGCGCGATCGCACTGCCGAAAACCAGCGATTTGTTGGATCGAGGATAACGTGGGGCTAGTTGGGGAAGTTTTTATGCAGTGCCATTATTTTTCCCTCAGATCAAACCATTGAATTGAAGATAATGTGGAGAACTGATTTTTAGCATCCGCTCTGGACTGTCATGATCATCAGTTATTTTCTGCCGTGTTGGTTTCTTATGAATATTGATATTTCTAATGGTGACAAAGCGATAGACATAAGTATCAAGGAAATTCTTTTGTCCCCAAAACTCTTTGCCAATTTTCTGGCAATAGGCGGCAAAACACTGAGCGCCCTTAAGTTGCTGAATGATTTCCCATTCTGTGCTTGTGCTAGCCTTTGCTTTCATCTCAATGCAGAGGATAACCTTTTTCTTGCCAGTATCAGCAACGATGACAAAATCCGCACGTTTGCATTCACCACGGTTTCCTTTAAAAACTGTATCTGGTGACTTAAATTTATCTGCATTAATGATGATAACCTCATCATCATTAGGCATCCCATAAATAGTTACATCATAATTGGCGGGTGGAGGCTCTGTAAGTATGACCTTATTTTTGCCGTAACCATCATCTTCCAATAAAACTGTAGCGGTTTTATTGATCATCTCTTTGAGAATAGCAATATCAGTTAATCCATCAGACATTACTCCTCACTCCAGACGATCGCTGCCTGAATCCGGTTCATCGTTTCGATGGTTGTATCAAAGCTGCGGGCTTCAATACCCAGTTCTGGGTCGATGTTGGCTGGTGTCAGGGTCTGGCATTTAGTTTTTTTTGTTTCGCCGTCTATTATTATCGATGCTTTTTCTGCGATATAGACTTTGATTTTTTCAGAAGAGATCAGTTCCTCTTGCCGATAATCTTCAACTTGGGCAATTCGCTTGAGATGGGGTTTATCGTGGTTGAGCATGATCAGCGTATTCAGTTCTTTGATAATGTAATCACTTTGGGTGGTAATGAAAACCTTAATACCAAGATTCACCAGTTGGGCGAAAAGCCGTGCGATGCGGCGCTGGTTTTCAGGGTGTAGGTTCATCTCAGGTTCATCCACCATCAGTAAATCACCAACCTGGGCTTTGTGTCTCAGGTAAAAGCCGATATTTAGTAGAGAACGCACGGCGCTAGAACTTTCATCCATAGAAAGCTTGATCCGTTTACTATGCGGCTCATAATAAAGTTGATCATTACGGGTGACTGTGTATTTACCACCAATGATGTCGGCGAAATCAGCCAACACATCGGGATGGTTCTCAGCAATGAAACTGCTTTCTGGGAAAATTGTCTCCAGTTCCCCCATAAAATCTACATTTTTTTCTACTGGGAGCGCATAAGCCCGGTATACGTTAGATAGAAGCTCTCTTGGATTGATGTTTTTATCAGCCTGAGCCATTTCTTTGAGCAAGCGATTGCGGGCGAAATTCAACTCTTTGCGAAAAATGGCAGCACCGGTTCGTTCTGCACTAGCGATGAAAGGGTTAGGAAGAAACTGCTCAAAAATGATATCTTTTAGTGCGTCCGCAATGGTGCGCTTAAGGATGTCGGTGGGGATTTTTACCTTCTTTTTCTCAACAAGCAGAGTTACAACTAATTCTGTGCTTTTTTCACTTTTGGTAATAGAGAAAAGTGATGCCTCGCCGGAGGTACTTTCCCGAGTAAAATCAAAAGCTAAACTAATATTTTGGATATCCAGACTTACCTGAAAGTCTGTTGTTTTAAATCGTTCTGCTCGTGCTGCAAAAATCTTCGGTAATTCCTGGGTATAGGCTTGACAACCTTTAGTAACAATCTGCTCAGACTGTTTAATATATTCTTGTATATCAAGACGAATTACGCCGTCCGCAAGGAGCTGCTTGATCTTATTGGCGTTGATTTGGATCGCAAACATTCGTCGCCAAGTAGACAAAAAGCCAAACAACGCATAAGTAGCGTAGGTTTTGCCCGTATTATTGTAGCCACAAATGATTGTCAGGTCGCCAAGTGTGAATTCGGCTTGCTTTAAAGCACCAAGATTTTTGACTTTAATTTTCATTGCCGTATTCTTTTAGCTATTATCCCCTATCCTTGAGTGATAACACTTTAGTATTAACCTTTAAATCATATCCCCACTGGGATTTAGAGGTCTAACTATTTATTCAGACGGAAACACCACTCAAACAATAGCCGCCTCTGGAATCGCACCCTGCATTCTCCCGAAAGCATCAATCAAATTCTGCAATTGTTGATCGGCTTTAAAAACTCCTAACCCCCGCACCGTCACTTTACCTGGAGAATAGACAAAGCGCGTCTTAAGATTTTCTGGTAAATTCGCCGCCAATAAATTCCAAGCTGGTTCCTCCATCGGCGTTTCTAAAACGACATGCTGCTTTTGTTCTGGTTTAATCCGGCTAAATCCGAGTTTTTTCGCTAGCTGTTTAAGTTCCATGACTCGCAAAAGTTGATTCGCCGACACTGGTAAATTACCATAGCGATCGCTCCACTCGGCAGCAATCTGCTTTAATTCTGATTTAGATTTCGCTGTCGCCACCGCCCGGTATGCACTCATCTTTTGATCCAAATCGGTAATATAATCTGCTGGGATAAATGCTGTGAGGTTGAGATCAATCTGGGTATCCTCCACTTTCGGAATTTCTTGGCCTCGAATTTCTCGAATTGCTTCTTCCAGCATTTCCATGTACAAATCAAAACCGATAGCATCCATTTGGCCGGATTGTTCTGCACCTAGCAAGTTACCTACACCCCTGATTTCCATATCGCGCATCGCCAGTTGATACCCAGAACCTAGCTGAGTAAATTCCTGAATTGCTCGTAATCGTTGCCGCGCCGCATCAGATAATGTCCGCTGCTTCGGATAAAATAACCAAGCATGAGCTTGGATACCAGCCCGTCCCACACGACCGCGTAATTGATACAGCTGTGCCAATCCAAAGCGATGAGCATCTTCAATCAAAATGGTGTTTACTCGCGGAATATCTAAACCAGATTCAATAATTGTCGTACAAACGAGGATGTCTGCATCGCCATTACTGAAGGTGAGCATGGTTGATTCTAACTCGCTTTCATCCATTTGACCGTGAGCGATCGCAAACCTACCCCCCGGTATCACTTCTCGTAAATTGGCTGTTGTCTCTTCAATTCCATCTACACGTGGAACTACATAAAATACCTGTCCACCTCTGTCTAATTCTTGACGAATTGCTGTACGGATACTTTCGGAATTAATCGGTGACAGATGGGTTTTAATCGGGCGTCTGGTTGGGGGTGGCGTGGTAATCAAACTCATTTCCCGAATTCCCGACAAGGACATATACAAAGTCCGGGGAATGGGAGTGGCTGAGAGGGTAAGCACGTCCACCTGAGTTTTCAGGCTTTTAATTTTCTCTTTCTGGTTCACCCCAAACCGCTGTTCTTCATCTACTACCAACAGTCCTAAATCGCGGAATGCCACACCTTTACCTAAAAGCTGGTGCGTACCAATTACTACATCTAATTCACCCGTTGCCAATCGTTTTTGAATATCGCGGCGTTCTTCAGCAGACCGAAAACGGTTGAGCAAACCGACATTTACCGGATAGGGAGCAAAACGTTCTTTTAGTGTATGGTAATGCTGCTGTGTTAAAATAGTCGTTGGCGCAAGGAGTGCCACTTGTTTACCGGCGATGACTGCTTTGAAAATAGCACGAATCGCCACTTCCGTTTTTCCGAAACCGACATCGCCACAAACTAAGCGATCCATTGGGCGATCGCTCTCCATATCTCGTTTCACATCTTGGACAGCTTTGAGTTGATCCGTTGTGGGTTGGTAGGGGAAGGAATCTTCTAATTCTTCCTGCCAAGGCATATCGCCTGGGAAGCTAAAACCTTGTTGTTGCGATCGCGCTGCATAAAGTTTCAACAAGTCCACTGCCAATTTTTTGATCGCTTTGCGGACTTTATTCTTGGTATTTTCCCAAGCTTTACCGGTCATCCTATTGAGTTCCGGTGCTTTATCACCTGCGGCGCGGAACCGGGATAAAGCACCTACTTGATCGGCTGCGACTCTGAGTAACCCGTCAGCATATTGCACCACTAAATAATCACGAGTTTCATTATTAATCGTCAAACTTTCCAGCTTGACAAATTTGCCAACACCATGATTTCTGTGAACCACATAATCGCCTGGACGCAGTTTATTGGGATCAACTTGTTTAGAAGTAGCTTTGTGGCGCTTGCGAATATAGCCGGGAGTTGCCAAAGAATGCTGCCCAAAAAATTCCCGATCTGTAACAATTACCAATCGGTATGTAGGCAGGATAAAACCTTCTAGTTCGGCAAGACCAGAATATTTTAAGGCTATGGGAGTATGGTTAATTTGGAGCTTATCTATAGCTTGGTAGTCGCGCGGATTCGGGATAAACTGAGCCGGACAGTCATGTTCTTGCAACAGCGAGACAGAACGCGAAGGTTGAGCAGAAAGCAGCCAGATAGAGAAATTGCGATCGCGTTCTTGACGGATTGTTTCAGCTAGTTTAGCAAACTGGTGCGGCGTGACTGGAACAGGTCGGCAGGCAAGATTAATTCCATCATTTTCCTCTGACAGTTCCGATAAATATAATGTTTTAAATTTGGCAACGTCAACCAAACACTGATCAAAAGACCGATGAATTTTCGGCAATGTTAGGGGAGTAGATTCTTCCCCATGCGCCATTATCCACTGTTCCTCAGCATTTTCCACCCAGCGATCGCTATGAGCATGACATTGTTCTGGCTCATCAATGGCAATCAGGGTATTTTCTGTTAAGTAGTTTAGCAGGGAAGCTGGTTGCTCGAAAGCTAATCCCAAAAAGCGACGACTACCTTCTAAGAGTGATGAATTTTGAGTGCTAAGTTCTGATTCAGAATTTAACTCATAACTCCTAACTCCTAACTCAGAACTATTCTTGAGTGCCGCCATCACTACGGGAGTAAAGCTAGTGGGGGTAAGAATTAACCGATTAACTTTGTCTAGGGCGGAACGTTGAGTTGCGGGGTCAAATTCCCGCATTTGCTCGATTTCATCACCAAACCATTCCAGCCGGACTGGAAACTCAGATGAAACTGGAAACACATCAACAATATCGCCCCGCCGGCTCCACTGTCCTTCAGTTTCCACCAAAGGCACTCTTTCGTACCCCAAAATAGTTATTTTCTCACTGAAAGCATTTAAGTCTAATTCCATCCCCCGCTTCAGGGTAAGACAGAATTCTTGAAAAACTGCTGGTGGTGGTAAGTGGGGTTGCAAAGCTCCTTGGGTAGCCACAATCGCCATCTTGGGTAATTGTGAGGGATTGGGAATCTGGTTTTCTTCCCCATGCCCCATGCTCAAATCTGCCAGTACCTGCATTTGTCCCCAACTCATTTCAGTTTCCGGGTCAAAAGGTTCGTAGGGAGAAGCCTCGGAGGTGGGGTAAAAATGTACTGTTTGCCATCCCATTGCCTCAAGTTGCGCGTAAACGCGTCCAGCTTCTTCCAGAGTGGCACAAACCACAAACAAATCCTTGCCCGTAGCCCGCGCTAATGCCGAAGCCACCAGAGCCTTGGGCAGCCGGGGAATACCATTTAACCGCAATTCTTGTTGTCGGTTTAGCTTAGAAATAAATTCAGTGGTGAGCGGCGATCGCGCTAAGGCACGCACAATAGAAGAAAATGACATAAGTACTACTTGCGGTGGGAGTCTTTGTGGGTCAGAAAATCTTGAAGCAGTTTATGTCAACTATTTTAAAAGTGTTAACAGTCTTCTTATTCCTTCGGTGGAAGAATAATGCACAGCGGTTAATAAACTTAAGAACTCTAACTACTACTTTGCGTACAGTCAAAGCATTTATAGATGCACCTTTAATACTAGATACTAAAAATTGAGCTACGTTCGCTCTGATAAGCAGCAATTTTAAACATGTCCTCCATCACTTTTGAAATTTTAATCATTTTGGTGCTAATTATTGCCAACGGTGTATTTTCTATGTCTGAGATGGCAATTGTCTCAGCCCGGAAAGTTAGGCTACAGCAGCTTGCCAATCAAGGAGATCCCAAGGCAAAGGCTGCATTAAAACTAGCTGAGTCTCCAAATCATTTCCTGTCAACTGTTCAAGTGGGTATTTCCCTAATCGGTATCTTGACTGGTGCTTTTGGAGGAGCAACAATTGCCAACCGAGTGGCAGTCTATATAAAACGTGTCCCTTTATTAGCACCTTATAGTGACCCGCTTTCCTTTGGAATAGTGGTTTTGATCATTACCTATTTCTCACTTATTGTTGGCGAATTGGTACCGAAGCGTCTGGCGTTAAATAACCCAGAAAGGATTGCATCGATTGTAGCTATTCCGATGCAAGCTTTGGCGGCGATCGCTTCTCCAGTAGTATTTCTTTTAAGTGCTTCTACAGATTTGATCCTGCGAGTGCTGGGAATTACAGCTTCTACCGAGCCGCAAGTTACCGAAGAAGAAATTAAAATCTTAATTGAGCAAGGCACCGAGGCGGGAACCTTTGAGGAAGCCGAACAGGATATGGTGGAGCGAGTCTTTCGTTTAGGCGATCGCCCTGTCAGCTACTTAATGACACCCCGTCCCGATATTGTCTGGCTGGACTTAGAGGACTCTGCTGAAGAAAATCGTCAAAAAATGGTTGATAGTGCCTATTCCCGGTATCCAGTTTGTCAGGGGGGACTTGACAATGTGTTGGGTGTTATCCCAGTTACCGACTTATTAGCCAGGAGTTTCCGAGGAGAACCGCTAGACTTGACGGTGGGATTGCGACAGCCAGTATTTGTGCCAGAAAGCACCCGTGGTTTGAAAGTTTTGGAATTGTTCAAGCAAACTATCACTCACATGGCGCTAGTAGTCGATGAATATGGTGTGATTCAAGGATTAGTCACTCTCAACGACATCATGAGCGAAATCGTGGGTGATGTTCCTTCAACAGATGGGCAGGATCAACCACAAGCTGTGCAACGCGAAGATGGTTCCTGGCTTTTGGATGGGATGTTGCCTGTAGAAGATTTTTTGGAACTTTTCGGTATGGAAGAGTGGCAATCTGAGGAACGCGGCAGTTATCAAACTTTAGGCGGTTTTGTGATCACCAATTTAGGTCGTATTCCTGCCGCAGCAGATTATTTTGAATGGCAAAGTATGCGAATTGAAGTGATGGATATGGATGGTAACCGCGTCGATAAGGTGCTAGTCGTACCAAAAGGAAATAAATCATCGGATACGACAAAATCTGATTAGTGTTGGGTCTTGGGCATTGGGCATTGCTAATTATTGTTTACTATTTCCCATGCCCAATGCCCTATTTATGCAATTTGTCAAGTCTTAGATAGACGTTTAACTGCTTCACCCGCTAACAACTGATGGGCTTGTTCCAAAACTTGGGGGATTTTATCGGCGTGGGGATTGCGGGCAAGACATTGCCGCAAGTCTAATTCTTCTAGCCGATCAGCTTTGTTACCAGGAAACCAGTGGCTGGCATTGCCAAGCAGGTTGTAACGCATTTTAGCGTAGTCTAGCAGATCGTAGGCGATCGCTAGATTCTGTAGCCACAAAATCACCCGAATGTTTACCTCACCAGGGGTTTTGTCAAAGGTTGGTAGATTTGTTTCCCAGGATTTTACCCAATCTTCTCCCAAAGTAGCGATCGCTTCTGATTCCAACCTTGCTAAAATTGGTGGCAAAATTGACCATGCCCGGTCTACTAATTCTAAAGTTTTCAGGTGTTCATCAAAATCTTGTGGTTTTGCTGCTCCTAAACTCAGGGTATGCACTTGTTGATGACTCAAACAAAACAAATCATTAAACACCATTGGACTCAAAGGGGCGCAAAGATTTACTAACTTTTCTGGAGGTTTATATAACAAACCTCCTTTATCAGATGGGCTAATAATAAACACCCCCATATCGTGGCGTTTAGCTGCTTCAATTGCCTCCCAATTCCATTGATTAATGTAGTACCAGTGCAGGTTCACGTAATCAAATTTATTAGTATTAATTGTCTGCACAATCATATCTGTTGAGCCATGTGTAGAAAAGCCAATAAATCTGACTTTTCCCTCAGCTTGCAATTGCTGCGCTACTTCCAAACAGCCACCAGGACGGATACTGTAGTCGAATGACTCAGGATGATTGATGCCATGCAACCCTAAAAGGTCAACATAATCTAGTTGGAGATTTTTCAATGATTGTTCAAATTTATTACGGAATTCTTTCGCATCTGCTGTTGGGTTTACTTTGGTCTGAACAATCAACTTTTCGCGGGGAAACTGGGGCAATATTCTCCCCAATTGCATTTCGGAAGAGCCATAACCACGAGCAGTTTCAATATGATTAATCCCAACCTCAACTGCCCTTCTAATAGTCGCTTCCAGATTCGCCTGGTTATCAGCAGGAATTTCATTATTGGGAACATCCTCCCATTTAAACTGATATCTCATGCCACCGCAGGAAAACACTGGCATCTGTAATTCTGTGCGTCCAAATCGTCTATATAGCATCAGGAAATTGTGGATTGCTTACAACTTAAAATCTAAAAACGATAGTCATTCAAGCCTACTGTGCGATAATAATTACCTCTGTTCAATCTGTGACATTAGCAAGATTTATGAGATTATTAAATCGGTCATACCAATTTTGTATGAAGATGCGCCATATATGAGGAACGAACCGCATACTCCTACGGAGAAGCAAGCTACGCGCAGCGCAATGCCCTGAGCTTGCCGTAAAGCCTGCGGCATAGCTACGCTTAGGGCGCAACCTGTTTAAGAATTGGACACAAAGCAAAAAAGAACAAGCCAAAAAAATTTGGCGCAGCCTCACAAAGAAATGGTATCAGGACTTAGCAGGAGATTTTCCACAGGATTTGAGCGGGTGTTCTAATCACCGCTAAAATTACTCCTATAGACTGAGCAACTCTTCCAGGAATCAACAAATAATTATGAATTGTTTATCGGACGGTTGACTTCTTTTGCGAAGGTAGCAGGTTATCAAATTAATTCTTTAGAGACTGCGCTTGGATTAAGCAATTTTTCAATGCTTCGGCTAACACCTGTACCTGCGGCTCATTAAGTAAGTCATGGTGAGATCCGGGAACGTAATGGACATCTAATTCTCCAGCAACTACGTCGCCCCACCCGAATTGAGGATCGTATTCTATGCCTATAGCTTCGTCCCGACTTTGATCCTCTGTTCGCAAGAGGATAGCTTCACCAAGGTAAGGTGAAAAGATATATTCACTGATGGCTTGAGTGTTAGCATCTATAATTTTTAAGTGCTTGTCAGTTTCAGGTAAATGAACTACCTCTTGCAAGTAATAATTATATCTATTTTTGAGACGGTGCTTACGCCAATAACTCCATCTCATAGCCATTTGCCAAAGGTAGGTAGGGCCTTGTTGAACAATTTTATTTAAATGCAAAAAAACTCGTTTGAGAAATGACGCCCGCCAGCTATAACCTGGACGACAACTATCAACCATAACTAAAATACCAACTTGTTCGCCTTGCTCTTGGAGTTGTTGAGCCATCTCGAAAGCAACTATACCCCCAAAAGAATAACCTCCCAGAAAATAAGGGCCATTGGGCTGAAGCGTCTGGATTTCTTGAATGTAATGAGTTGCCATGTCTTCAATCCGCGTATGCAAAGGCTGTTTTCCATCTAGCCCTTGTGGCTGTAGTGCGTAGAATGGTTGATCTGATCCCAGATGCAGCGCCAATTCACGGAAACACAAGACTTCTCCACCTAGTCCGTGAATACAGAAAAAAGGTGGTTTTGAACCATTGGGTTGAATTTCTAACAAAGATGACCAACTAGATTTTGATTGGTCTAAGGTCTTTACTAAAGCCAAGTTTCTTGCTATATCTTCTTGGCAAATTATTTTGGCTAGAGCCTCTACAGTACCTGACTGGAATAGAATGGCAAGAGGCAGATTTTTATTAAATGTCTTTTCAATTTGCCAAAACAGTTTTACTGCTAATATGGAGTGTCCTCCTAGCTCAAAGAAGTTGTCCCTGACACCGATAGGCTGAATGCCCAGAACTTGTTCCCAAATTTTGGTCAGTTGGAATTCTAATTCATCACGGGGAGCCAGATAGGTGTTTGCTGAATCAAACCTTGTTAAGTCTGGTGCTGGTAAAGCGCGGCGGTCGATTTTGCCGTTGGGGGTTAGGGGTAAGGTGTCTAGAAAAACGAAGGCACTAGGCACCATATATTCTGGCAGTTTCTGTTTGAGGAAATGGCGCAGCTCGTCTGTGGTTGGTATCTGCTCTGGGTGAGGAACGATATAGGCGACTAGTCGCTGGTTTTCTGGATTATCAACTCTAGATGTGACGACAGTTTGCTGTATATTGGGGTGTTGTGCTAATAAAGCTTCAATTTCTCCAAGTTCGATGCGGAAACCACGAATTTTTACTTGATTATCGAGGCGACCGAGATATTCGATATTACCATCACTTAGGTAACGGGCTAAATCACCTGTTTTATAAAGGCGGCTTTCAAAGTCGCAACTGAATGGATTAGGAATAAATTTTTCTGTTGTTAATTTAGGCTGATGGAAATAACCCCGTGATAACCCTGCACCACCAATATATAGTTGTCCTGCAACACCCACAGGGACGGGTTGCAAATATTTATCTAAAATGTAAATCTGGGTGTTGGCTATAGGACGGCCAATATTCACTAAAACTTCTTCTTGGTCAATTCGATGAATTGTAGACCAAACAGTTGTTTCTGTCGGTCCGTATAAGTTCCAAACTTCAGCACCTCTTTGACGTAAGTGATTAGCTAAATTTTCAGGTAAGGCTTCACCACCACAGAGAATTTTCAGTTGGGCATTTCCTTTCCATCCCGCTTCTAGTAACATTTGCCAAGTCACAGGAGTGGCTTGCATAACAGTTGCAGCAGAGTTATTGAGTTGTTGTAATAACTGTAAACCGTCGGTTGTAACTTCCCGACTGACTAAAATTACCTTGGCTCCTAGTGTTAGGGGAAGAAAAATTTCTAAAACCGCAATATCAAAAGATAGGGAAGTAACTGACAACAGACTATCAAGGTTGGTTAATTGTAGCTGCTGTTGCATCCCCGTGAGGAAGTTGAGGACGCTGCGATGGGTAATTTGTACACCTTTGGGTTTTCCTGTGGAGCCAGAAGTATAAATTGTGTAAATTAAATTATCGGGATCAATGTAGCTTTGTGGCGAATTTTGCTGATGTGCGGCGATGCAATCCCTGTCGCAATCTAAACAGATAACTTGGGCTTGGTGGGATGGAAGAATTTTTAATAAATGCTGCTGGGTTAATAAAATGGAAATTTGCGAGTCTTGCAACATGAACGCCAAGCGCTCTTGGGGATAGGCTGGGTCTAGGGGTACGTAGGCTGCACCTGCTTTCAGGATACCTAAAATTCCAACTATTAGATTTAGCGATCGCTCCACACAAATCCCCACCGACATCTCTGGTTTTACCCCCAGTGATATCAGGTAATGCGCTAGCTGATTAGCACGGTGATTGAGTTGCTGGTAAGTTAGTTGCTGGTTCTCAAAGATTACAGCAATGGCGTTGGGAGTTCTTTCGGTTTGAGCTTCAAATAACTGATGGATGCAGGTATTTTTGGGGTAGTCAGTTTGAGTATTATTCCACTCTATTAGTAGCTGATGCTGTTCGGCTGCTGTTAACAGAGGTAAATTTGAAATATGCTGTTCTGGATTGGCGACGATACCTTCAAGTAAAGTTTGGAAATGCATCAGCATTCGAGCGATCGTTGTCGCATCAAATAAGTCTGTGTTGTATTCAATTCCACCTTTGATCCCTTCTGAAGTTTCTTTAATATCGAGGGTAAGCTCGAACTTTGCGGTATCATTATGGACTTCTAGAGGGGTAATGGTCAATCCCGGAAGTTCGCAAAGTTCGCTTGGGGTATTGTGGAAGGCAAACATTACCTGAAACAAGGGCGAGTGGCTCAGATTTCGTTCTGGCTGTAGTTCTTCTACTAACTTTTCAAAGGGTAGATCTTGGTGGGCATAAGCTCCTAGTGTTACTTCTCGAACTTGACTAAGTAACTGCCGGAAACTTGGGTTGCCTGACAGGTTAGTGCGTATAGCTAGGGTATTGACAAAGAATCCAATCAACCCTTCAGTTTCAACTTGGTTGCGACCAGCAATGGGAGAACCGATGAGAATGTCTTCTTGCCCAGTGTAGCGGTGCAATACTATCGCAAAAGCCGCGAGCAATGTCATGAATAGGGTGACACCATGCTGATGCGAGAGTTCTTTTAGGGATGCACTCAGCTTCGGGGGTAGCATCAGGGATTGCACTGATCCCTGGTAAGTTTGGACTGGTGGGCGCGGTCGGTCGGTTGGTAATTCTAATACAGTATTAGCACCTGCTAACTGAGTTTTCCAATAATTAATTTGGCTAGAGAGTATTTCACCTGATAGCCATTGGTGCTGCCACACAGCAAAATCTGCATACTGAATGGGCAATTTTGCCAAAGGGGAAGGCTTACCGCTCAAAAAGGCTTGATAAACTTCTGCTAACTGCTGCTCGATAATGCCTATTGACCAACCATCTGAGGCGATGTGGTGCATGACCAACAAGAGTATATGCTCCTGTTCATCTATCTGGAGCAAAGTAGCTCTCAGCATCAAGTCAGATTCTAAGTTGAAGGGGCGTTGCGCCTCTTGATTTAGGAGACATTCCACTTGCTCCGGTGCTACCTTAATTATTTTGAATTCCACTGGCCGAGGCGTGCCAATTACTTGTATGGGGCTACCATCAAGTGATGTAATAAAGTTTGTTCGCAGTGTCTGGTGATGGACAACGATCGCATCTAATGACTGTTGTAATACACGCGCATTTAACTTGCCCGTTAAGCGCTGTGCATTCGAGAGGATATATGCTCGGCTGTCGGGTTGCAACTGCTGCAAAAACCACACTCGCTGCTGGGCAAAGGATAAAGGGGCTGACTCCCGGTTGGCTATTTGGGGAATAGTTTGATTTTGGGGATCATTTTCTTGACTCTCATTTTGGGCCAACGCTTGAGCTAAAGTAGCGATCGTTGGATTCTCAAATAAGAGTTGCAACGGTATTTCTATCCCAAAGGCTTGGCGAACCCGAGACATCACTTGAGTAGCCAGCAGCGAATGACCTCCCAATTCAAAAAAATTGTCGTGGATGCCTACTTGTTCCAGACGTAAAACTTTCGCCCAGATGGTAGCTAAGACTTCTTCTGTGGAATTCTCAGGTGGAACAAAGTTAGTTGACAGCCTAAGAGTCAATGTATCCGGTGCAGGCAAGGCGCTGCGGTCTATTTTACCGTTGGGGGTTAGGGGTAGGGTGTCCAAAAATACAAAGAAACTAGGCACCATGTATTCAGGTAGCCGAGTTTCCAAAAAGCGACGCAATTCAGACTGGCTAGGGATTTGCTCTGGACTGGCAACAACATATGCCACGAGTTGTTTGTCACCAGGAACATCCTCTCTAGCTATGACTAGAGTTTGTGTCAGTGCCGGATGTTGAACTAATATGGTTTCAATTTCTCCCAATTCAATTCGGAAGCCACGTATTTTCACTTGGTGGTCAATACGACCAAGGAACTCGATATTACCATCGCTCAAATAACGTGCTAAATCCCCAGTTTTGTAAAGATATGCCTCTCTTTTAGAACTAAAAGGGTCGAAGATGAACTTATCTATGGTCAATTCTGGACGGTTAAGATAGGCTCGCGCTAGACCAATACCGCCAATATGCAGTTCACCTGATTCACCAAAAGGCACAGGCTGCAAATTTTCATCGAGGATGTGAATCTCTGCATTAGTAATCGGGCGACCAATGGGAGCAATGGCGTAATTAGTGCCGCGCTGGCAAGTCCAGAAAGTGGTATCAATGGAAGCTTCTGTCGGACCATAGCAATTATGGAGAACATTGTCCAAATTCAGTTGATCAAAAAAGCGCTCTATGAGTTCGCCAGGTAAAGCTTCACCACCGCAGATAATGTGCTTGATGAATCGGCAATTCTCAATTCCCTTCTCTTCCAGTAAGACACGAAGTATGGAAGGAACCAAGGCCAGCACTGTGATTTGCTGCTCAGTAATCACCTTCACAAGGTAGGCAGTATCTTGATGTCCACCAGGGCGAGCCATGATCAATTGCCCTCCGAAGCACAATGGCCAGAATATCTGCCACACTGAGGGGTCGAAGCTAAAAGAAATAGTCAGTAAAACTTTGTCAGCCTGAGTTAATCCAAAAGTTGTTTGCTTCCAGTAGAGTTGATTGCAAATCCCCCGATGTGGGATCATTACACCCTTGGGTTGTCCTGTAGATCCTGATGTGTAGATTACGTAGATGAGATGATCAGCCGTTGTCTCATTTACAGGATTTTCTTGACCGTTTCTGATATTCCCTTGCCAGTTTGAGTTCAAACAAATTACTTGTGCTTGATGCGGTGGTAGATTTTTAACAAATTTTTCTTGGGTTAACAATACTGGTGTCTGCGTATCTTCCAAAATGAAGGCTAAACGCTCCGAGGGATATGCCGGGTCTAAAGGTACATAAGCACCTCCAGCTTTAAGAATTCCTAGCAGTCCTACAATCATCTCCAAGGAGCGCTCTAGGCAAATGCCTACAAGTACTTCAGGTCCAACCCCTAAAGCACGTAGGTAGTGCGCTAGTTGATTGGCCCGGTGGTTTAACTGCCGATAAGTAAGTTGTGTATTTTCAAATACTACAGCAATGGCTTGGGGCGATCGCTCTACTTGCATCTCAAACATTTGGTGGATGCACAGATCGTGATGATGAACTACTTGAGTTTCATTGCATTCCTGTAAAACTTGAGTGCCAATGATCTGACTTAAGGTATCTAACGGAATATTTTGCTTATATTCTGAAGTTTGGCTATTTATCTGCATTTTCTAAATATCAACTCCATCAGGAAATAGCATTTTTTTAATTTATTTATTAGTATGTATGGTGTGTTTATCGCAAATTATTTATATGTAATGCTGCATATTAACGCCCTCAAGATAGAAGTCTAAAGTTATAGAAGCAAAGCCTACCTTGCTTTAAGAGCGGGACGCTGCGCGAATGGCAATGGCAAAGCTGAACGCAGACCAATTATACGCATCTTCAAAAATAATTGGTATTTAAAGCTCTAGCTAATCGATTTCTACTTAACATAATAATTCGCATATTTTTATTCTTTACTCTCTAACTAAAACTTTTAAATCAGATTAAAATCAAAAAATACCCTATTACATTGTTAAAGTCCAGTTAGACAAAAGCATTTGATTCGCGGTTTTACCTTTGTTTGGCAAATATTTTTTTACGTACTTAGGTAGACTAAATACAATACTGAAAAGACTTTATCCTTTTTTATAACAATTTACTAAATGAAAAAATAATTATTACTGAATCTTCATTATGTTTCTTCATATGTAAAAATAATGTAAAGCTATAATTATGATTTGCTTAAATAATTAAGTAGGTTGGTGTAAAAAGTTATCATTGGAATAATGCAGGAGGCTGCAAAAAAGAGGATTTTAGCCTCGTTCATCTTTTTTTAGATAGTTATCTTTAATTTGTGCTTTCCTACTATGCCGACTCAGTGAAACCCTCATCAGATGGGTTTTATGTCACTACAGATAAAGCATATATGAAGCTAAAATTTTGCACATGGACTTAACATATGTATCAATGTGACGTAAGATACCAATAAAATCTTCAGTTTTTTCTTGCAGCGAACACCTACTCAAGCTCTTTGGCTACAAGCCAAGACTTGCAGCAAGCAAATCCAATGTTAATTTTTTATGGTGATGCTACCGTGCCCAATCCCTCAATTTTTAATAGTTCAAGATTAGAACCGTTCAAAATACAATGTTACAGGCACAAAAAAATTGGCTCTCCGTCAGGAGATAAAAATGTCTATAACCTAGATATGATAAGACTTACAAAGATGAAGCTTTGTTGATATTATTTCCAGTTATTAGAATTTATTTTCATTAATCTGTGACCAATTGTCTAGAAATGCCCATCAAACTGACCAATAACCACAATATTTAATATGTAAAGTTTTGTAACAATAATCAAATATTTGATGCATTTTATTATAAGTTATGGTTGTAAGTTTTGTTAATCAGTAATTATGCGTAAATAAAGAGAGAACTTCTAAGCAAGGCTAAATTAGTCTAGCTAAACATGCTACAGTGATTTAGGAAGGAATATCATTATTATTGTTTTATAGAAGTGCAACTCTGCAATGGAACTGTAGTAATTCAGTTCAATTATTACGCAACTTAAAAATCCTAATATTTATACCTGACCTACTTGATTATTAAGGTTAGGAATTTTATTCAACTATTAAGTTGACTCGCCAACAAATTTTTGGCATCAAAGCTCAAAATTTCCAGACTAAACTGGATTTTACCCTGCAACAAAAGCTAAATATCTGGGTAGTAACCGCACTCAAACCGACCCTACAAAATGCTTTTGCTTAAGAACTTAAAGTTATTCCAAACAAAATGGTTAATAGTAGACTACAAAGCCCAAGTTTCTTTGAAAGAAAAATGTGAGATACTCTACTTGTATTATATAAATTTCCATCAAATAACTACATTAAGTGTTCCTAACTATGAGTAATCAAAGCATTACAACAAATAAATTCAGTGAGGTGCCTTTGGATCTACGTGCATCTGCATTTGTCCGGGTACGCAAGGGTTCGTGGTGGTTGAGATTAACAACGCTGTTTTTAGTAGACTATACTCTTTTATCCTTAGCTTGGGTTTTAGCTGGATATCAATCTTCTTATGGGCATTTTACTTGGTATATACCGAGTCATTATTTACCGATTTTAATAACTATTGGGATTCAAATAGGATCACTAGCTGTCCAAGGTATTTATCGAGAAGGTCAAAAACGTTATGACTATTTCAATATCATCAAATCACTAACTTTTGCTCATGGATTAATACTTCTTGTTTGTTCTTTGTATAAACCAGTTGTTGATATTACACGCCCAAGATTAATTTTATTATCTTGGGTACTAAGTATATTATTTATTTGTATTGGTAGATATGCTGTAAATATTACTCTTGAATATCTGCGTAAACAGAAAAAAATAGTTCGCTCTTCTGTATTCATTATTTGTGATCCTCAAGATCATGAACAGATTGCTAGTTTTATAAAAAAAGAAAAACATTACATCGTATCTGGAACGGCGAATGCTAATTCATTAGACAGATATCAACGTCAGCAAACCTTGAATCAACTTAATCAATTAGCTGTAACAGAAGTTTTTATATCTTGGGATGCTCTAAAAAACAGAATGTTTTTATGCTGGTTATTTCAAGCATCTGGCATCCAAGTGCATATTTTGCCAATGGAATTAAAACCGATTTATAAGAATGTAGAATTTAATAGAATAGGAGGAATGCCTTGTCTAAGCTTGGATTGTCCGATAATTACAGGTAAAGATTTTTGGATAAAGCGCAGTTGTGATTTTTGCTTTGCAGCTTTATTTGTAATGTTATCATTCCCTATTTATATAACTATAGCTATAGCTATCAAACTGGACTCTCCCGGCACAATATTTTACAGGCAAACCCGTATAGGTTTACATGGGCAACAGTTTAAAGTGTGGAAATTCAGAACTATGAAGTCTGATGCAGAAAAATTACAGAAAGAATTAGAAGCATTAAATGAAGCGAAAGATGGGATTATCTTTAAAATTAAAGACGATCCTCGCATTACCCGTGTTGGAAAATTTCTTCGTCGTTACAGCTTAGACGAATTACCTCAACTTTTTAATGTTATCTTTGGAGAAATGAGTATAGTAGGACCTCGCCCTTTACCTACTAGAGATGTTGATAAGTTTTCTGAACATCATTTTATCCGACATGAAGTTTTACCTGGTATTACAGGTCTTTGGCAAGTCTCAGGTCGCTCGGATATTTTAGATTTTGAACAAGTGATTAATCTTGATCTTAGCTATATTGAAAATTGGTCGCTTGGG
The DNA here is from genome assembly GCF_036917275.1 of Nostoc sp. GTDB lineage: Bacteria > Cyanobacteriota > Cyanobacteriia > Cyanobacteriales > Nostocaceae > Nostoc. The sequence continues at coordinate 109,867 of NZ_JBALDF010000030.1, read as the reverse complement.
TTAGACTTTGAAATTCTGCTCAAAACAGTTATGGTAGTTTTGAAAAAAGAAGGTGCTTACTAAGGAAGAACAAGGCCAGGTATGTATATAACAGCTAGAAAGATTTCTAACTATATATATCTCAAAAAGTCAAGTTATGACATATGGTTTTGAGATAATTAACCTGCGTGAAGTAGTTATTAGTAATACATTGATAAGCTTGGGAGGTGTTGCATTAGTTTCGCAATATAAGTTAATTGATGCAGCTTTCATGGTATTATTAATGACTATTCTTGGTTTTAGCCAGTTTATTTATTTCACCATATTCGCCTATTTTAATTAAACTTATGGCGAATTATGATCAGACCCTTAATGATACTTGTATTCGTCTTATTACAAAAAATTAGCTTAGATTTTATGTTCACTCTAATTATTGCAATTTGTGCCATGGTTTATTTGTGAGCTATCTAGGTATTCGTGCGTTTAGTGGGTTTCATAAAAATTTTAAGAGTTTAATAAATTGTTTAATAAAAAATCCTGCTAGTAATGCATCTAAATTTGTTGATTAAAGAAATAATTTAAATGAGAATATAATTTTAATTATGATTAAGGTTGCTCTATTACATTTTGGCTTTGAAGACTACACTATCGAATTAGCAAACAGTTTGGTTAAATATGTTGATTTAACGCTAATTCATCCAGAAAAAATCTCAGATGTCTGTACTAAGGTTCTTGATTCCAATATCCGCGTCGTTAGCTTTAAAAAACCACGGATTCGTGACCCGCGCAACCTATTGTCTATGGGCAGTATGATACATATTATCAAAAACATACAGCCAGATATTTTACATGTGCAAGAAACTAACGATCCTTGGTACGATTGGACTTTGTTACTCAACAAAATGCCACCATTAGTGACAACTTTCCACGATATATTCCGTCACCCAGGGGATAACAGCACTGCATTTGGTTCCGAGTATACCAGACGTATTGGCTTCTACCGTTCCCAACAATTGATTGTCCATACTAATCAACTAAAAAAGATTCTAATTGAGCAATTTCGTATACCTCAAGAGCGAGTCAATGTTTTACCTCATGGGGAACTTGGTAGTTTGTATCAGCGTCGAAGTAGTCAAAACATTCAAGTCCGTGAGCCATGTACCTTGCTATTTTTTGGACGGATCTTGCCCTATAAGGGATTGAAATATTTGCTTGAAGCTATGCCCTTAATTGCTGAATGTATACCTGAAGTCAAGCTGATTATTGCTGGAAAGGGAGAAAATATAAGGCAGTATTTCCCTAATGGTTATGATGAGAAACGCTACAAGATTATCAATGACTTTATCCCACTTGAAGAAGTAGGTAATCTATTTAAACGCAGCACGGCAACAGTTCTGCCATATATCGAAGCGTCTCAAAGTGGTGTGGCAGCTTTGTCTTATGGAATGGGAACGCTGGTGGTAGCTTCTGAGGTGGGGGGATTAAGTGAGATAGTTCAGCATAAAAAAGATGGGTTATTAGTTCCACCCCGTGACGTTTCAGCTCTAGCTGATGCTATCATTTGTTTGCTAAAGGATCGCAACTTGCAACAAGGTATGCAAACAGCGGCACTAGCTCGCTCTCAGGAAGATTTAAATTGGTCAAATATTGCTGGTCAAACTGTAGAAGTTTATCAAAAAACCATAAAAATGAGGCATTAATACAATTGTACTCATTATGGCATTTAACGAAAATAATAATTACAAATCTAATAAACAAAGTATTTCTCACAATCAACTTAGACTACCAACTAGGAATCCCTGACTTGCTTAATCTGTTTTCTATATGTATACATAATCAGAAAAAATGAGGAAATTTTTAATTTCTGCCGAACAAATACTTACAGTAACTTGCTTGATAATCTACTCAGGAAATCCGCTAATCTCTCTTCTGACGGATGGCTTTACCGTAAAAGACACTGATAAAATTATATTTAGATTATTTTATACTTTTACATATATAGTTAGCCTTTCGTTAATTGCTTTACGCTGGAAGAAGGTTACTTATGTTTTTAGCAGAGATAAGTTTATTTGGGCATTGATTGGAGTTTGTGCATTTTCTAGTTTTTGGTCTTCAGATCCAGACACTACTGTACGTCGTTTTTTTGCTCTGGCAGCAACAACTATCTTTGGACTTTATTTAGCTTCACGCTACACCTTAAAGGAGCAACTGAAGTTATGTGCATACATGTTTGGCTTCTCAGCAGTAATGTGCTTCTTATTTGTTATATTTCTACCACAATATAGTCTTGGAAACGATGTTGATGGAGCTGGTTGGCAAGGAATATACCCAAGCAAGAATGTTCTTGGCGAGACATTTGTAGTGAGTGCAGCAATATTTTTCTTCCAAGCCATGACTAATCAAGAAAATCGCTGGGTTTCATGGCTTGGCTATGTTACTTCTGGAGTACTTATATTCTTCTCAAAATCAACAACATCTATAGTTAATTTTATAATCATTACAGCAGCTGTTGTTATATATTATCGAATTTTACATTTAAAGTATAAAGTAATGATACCTATTTTGACCTTCATATCGACTATTGCCATAGCTTTTTATACCTGGTTTGTATCAGAAGCGGATACAATTTTAGGATCAGTAGGTAAGAACACAACACTTACTGGACGTTCAGAAATATGGTCTGCTGTATTGGAAATGATTGCGAAAAAACCGTTACTAGGATATGGCTATGGAGCATTCTGGATAGAGAATAATAGTGAGTCTACTCTTGTTCAACAAACGATACAATGGAATGCTCCTAATTCTCACAATGGTTTTCTGGATCTCTGGCTACAGTTGGGTTTACTAGGATTCTCGGTTTTCTTAATTGGGTTCGTTATTAATTTATTAAAAGCAATATATTTAATCCGATGGAATCAAACATCTGAAAGCTTATGGCTTTTAGTCTATTTTACCGTTATTATTCTTACAAATCTTGCTGAAACTACATTCTTAGAACAAAATAGTCTGCAATGGATACTTTATGTATCAGCAATATTATCAAACAAACTTTCTACACGCGCAAATCTGTAAAAATAGAATCAATAGACTTTCCCGGTTTTAAGAAAAGGCTTGGCAGCGCTTTGAATCTGGGAAAATAAATCAAACGATAACTTGTCATTCTTTCGTTGATACATTAATCAAAAATAGACCAAATTATTAAAAAATTACAGCTTATGTGTCGAACTAATACTCTCAAGATTATCATGCTAGGTCCTAGTTTACTCCAGCAGGGTGGTATTTCTGGTTACGAGAAACTTTTTTTGGCGTATGCTCCTTCGGAAGTCAAAATATTTCATATTATTACTCATGAGGAAGGATCTATAGCACTCAAAATCATGGTTTTTTTGAAAGCTATATGGAAATTTTTATGGATGTTAATAAAGGAAGAAGTTGATATTGTTCAAATTCAAATTTCACAGCGTGGCAGTGTTTTCCGACAAGCAATTATGATACTTTTAGCTTGGGGATTTCACAAACCGATAATTTTACATGCTCATGGTAGTCAATTTCATCTTTTCTACGCTGGACTCGCAAAATGGGTTCAGAAATTACTAAGTTGGGTATTTGGTAAGTGTCAACGCTTAATTGTATTATCTGAAAGCTGGAAAAGCTTCTACACAGAAAACCTTGGTCTGAAACCTGAACAAGTTGTAGTTTTTTACAATCCAGTAAAAATTCCTGCTGAAGTTCCAGACCGTTCAGTTTCTAAAAAAGTGAACTTACTTTTTTTAGGGCGAATCGGTCAACGGAAAGGAGCATTTGATTTGATCAAAGCTTTTTCTTTTTTGCCTACTGAATATCAAGCCAGATCAAGTATGATTATGGCAGGAGATGGAGATATAGAACAAGCACGTAATTTAGTTACGACTTTAAATCTAGAAAATTATATACAATTGCCTGGCTGGATAGGGTCAGATGAACGTGATATTCTTTTAACTAAAGCAAATGTTTTTGTGTTGCCCTCTTACAACGAAGGTCTTCCATTAGCAATGCTGGAAGCAATGGCTTGGGAGCTACCAGTCATAGTTACACCAGTAGGAGGCATACCTGAAATAGTTACTCAATCGGAAAATGGATTAATCGTTAATTCAGGTAATGTTGAGCAGTTATCAGATGCTATAAAGTCTTTAATTGGAAATGAGGCTTTGAGGCTTTCTCTAGGTTCTAAAGCGAGAACAAGTGTTTTTGCTCTTGATATCAAAAATCACTGGGTTTCTTTTCTTGATTTATATCGTTCACTATTAAATTCAAATGATCATAATGTGAGTGTAAACAACTAGCAATTGCACGACTGAAAGCTATAAGGATGCAGATATGCAGGTTATTGAGTCCAGTTTCGCCAGGTATGACTAAAATTTCCCCAAAAAAGGCAGATTTTAGAATTGACAAGTCAGTCTTTTACTAAACTCATTAAGAATTGAGATTATGGCATTACCTAGAAAAGTACTAATTATCGTTGAAAATCTGCCAGTTCCCTTTGATCGGCGGGTATGGATGGAAGCAACTACTTTGCAAAAAGCTGGATATGAAGTTACTGTAATTTCACCCACAGGTAATGGTTTTGAAAAAGACTACGAGGTTATTGAGCAGATTCACGTCTACCGTCATCCTCTACCACCAGAAGAAAGTTCTGTCATTGGGTATCTTCGAGAGTATAGTTGGGCAATTAACTGGCAATTCCGTCTAGCTCAACGGGTATGGCAAGAGCGTGGTTTTGATGTCATCCACATTTGTAATCCGCCGGATTTACTTTTTTTAGTAGCAGGATGGTTTAAATTATTTTATGGCACATGGGTTATCTTCGATCATCATGACCTCAGTCCAGAGATGTATGAAGCTAAGTATCAACGGCGGGATATTTTTTATCATGGATTACGCTGGGCTGAACGCTTGACCTATGCCACAGCAGATATAGTAATTTCAACGAACGAATCGCACAGAGAGGTAGCTCTTACCCGAGGGCACAAGAAACCAGAGAAAATCTTTGTAGTTCGTAGTGCACCCGACCTTTCCCGTTTTTGCCGAATGTCTCCAAATCTCAATTACCGTAGAGGTAAGAACTACTTGATAGGGTACATGGGAGTTATGGGTGAACCAGAGGGAATTGATTATCTCCTGAGAATGGTATATTACATTGTCCGCAAAAAAAATCGCCAAGATATTCACTTTATGTTAATTGGTAGTGGACCAGCAGCCGAAAAACTTAAAGTTTTATCTAAAGAGCTAGAAGTGAATGAGTTTGTAGAATTTACAGGGTTTAAGCAAGGGGAGGAACTTTTAGAGCGGCTTTCTAGTTGCGACGTGTGTGTAGAACCCTCTCCAACATCTGCTTATAACGAAAACTGCACCATGAATAAAATCCTCGAATACATGGCAATGGGAAAAGCAATTGTCCAGTTTGATTTGCGAGAGGGTAGACGTTCTGCACAGGAAGCATCTCTTTATGCCAAGCCTAATAATGAGGTGGAATTTGCCGATAAAATTCTAGAGCTTCTAGATTCTCCTGAACGTAGAGAAAAGATAGGAGCCGAGGGGCGACGCAGAATGGAGAAGATCCTTGAGTGGCAATATCAAGCTCCGAAACTGTTAGAGGCTTATGATAAAATATGGCAAAGCTAGTAGTTAGTTTAAATTCAGGAATCACTATTAAGTGAGTCTGAGTAATGGTAAATATTTATGGTTAAAATCGCAAACTGACTAGACAGTGAAGTTTTTACTGGCCTGAGTAACTTTGGACAGCATGAGTGATTTGACAAGGGGGAGAACCATATAAATAATCTTCGAGGAAAAAAATCAATCCCTTGATAATCGAGAAATAAATTTTAATCATAATGGCTAATGGCAAAAAAACTTTAAGTGAATGTGGTGTGGCTAAAGGGTTGATTTATGATGCGGCAGAGAGTTATGAGACCTTTAACTCGCCTCAAATCTAGAATTTCCCAAGTTTTTTGCTGATTAGCATCGGATCAACACTATGGCACTATGGTGCCAAAATCGGAACTAAATTTATAACTTAGATAGTCTATACTATTGTCATATTGTCAAACCGTATCTGTTCAGTCTTTCTTGTCAATTGCAGTGGTTTGTGCATTGTCTAAGTCAATTTTTAGTTTCTTGCTTAATATCTGTACTTTGGAAGATTTATGTTGGAAAAATCTATGGAATCTAGAGAATCTATTGATTTAGACCTTAGTCGTTACTTATTGATCTTGAAACGATGGTGGCTACCTGCTACTGCAATATTTGCAGCTACAGTTATGCTCAGTGCTATAGCTACACAATTTATGAAGCCATCCTATGAAGCTGAAGGAAAGCTGTTATTTAGAATTCCTTCTTTTAAAGTAGTAGGATCTAATCTTTTGCCTAGCAACGGTGAAGGAGGAGATCCAGGAGATTTAAAATCCTTACTAGCAACTCAAAATCCTATAAATACTCAAATTGAAGTTATTTCTTCACCTACTTTATTGCAGCAAGTAATAGACAAACTACGACTTAAGGACCAAAAAGGTAAACCTCTGGAAGTAGAAAAACTACGAAAATCTGTGGTCATGAAAATTGTTGGCGGCACAGATGTATTGCGAATTAGCTATACCAGCCGTGACCCTGAACAATCAGCGGCAGTGGTCAACACAATCATGAAGCTTTATTTAGAAAATGATATTCTGACAAATCGCTCTGAGGCAGGAGCAACTCGTCAATTTATTGCCAGGCAGCTTCCTAAAACTCAAGAGGCTGTTAATAATGCAGAAGTAGCACTACGTATATTTAAACAGAAGCATCAGATAGCAGATCTATCAGAGGAAACAAAGTCAGCCGTTACGACTATTGGAAATCTAGACAATGAGATGGATACTGTTAAGGCTCAACTGGATGAGGTAAACGCCCAAAACAGTGAACTGCGCCAAAAAGTAGAGCTAAATTCTCAGCAAGCGATCGCTGTCAGTGCCCTAAGTCAGTCACCTGCAATCCAGGGAATTCTTACACAACTTCAAGAAACCGACCAACAGCTAGCGATTGAGCGTAGCCGTTTCCTAGATGACAACCCCGTAATTGTTAACTTAGTAGCAAAAAAAGCTAGCTTAAAATCTCTCCTGCAACAGCAAATTGGTCAGACTGTTGGCAATCAAACACAAATTCCGCAGAACCTATTGCAGATTGGAGAACTCAGACAAAACCTGATCGAAAATTTTCTCCAGTCAGAAATACAGCGCTTTGGCTTAATTAAAAGACTTTCCTCTCTAAATAATTCCCGTTCTACCTACGAACAGCGAGTGAAAATCATACCCCAATTAGCACAAAATCAGGGAGAGTTACAACGGAAAGTTGATGTTGCAGAATCCACATATCAAACTCTATTGAAAAAGGTTCAAGAATTACAGTTAGTTGAGAATACAAATACAGCCAGTTCGCGGATTATTGCTCAGGCTTCAGTTCCCAATAAACCAGTAGAAGGCAAAAAAGTTGTGGTTTTAGTGCTAGGAGTGATGTTCGGTTTATTTTTGGCCACTACAACCGTTCTCTTTCTAGGAATGAGAGATAGATCTCTGAAAACACTTAAGGAAGTCAGAGATGTATTTGGATATACTTTGCTGGGAATTATTCCTTTGTCTGTTAAAAAAATTCGTTCCTCAAATTCAGAATCAACAGTTCAAACAATTGCCGTCAGAGATACGCCCCACTCTTTAACGAGCGAAATGTACAGGATGATTCAAGCCAATCTGAAATTCCTGAGTTCAGATAAAGTGCTCAAAACTATCGTGGTAACTAGCGCAGTTCCTAAAGAAGGCAAGTCTACAGTTTCAGCTAATTTGGCAGCAGCGATCGCTCAACTAGGACGTAAAGTTTTACTAATTGATGCAGATATGCGAGTTCCTTCTCAGCATCATCTCTGGCAACTAACCAATGCAGTTGGTTTGAGCGAGGTTCTTGTAGGTCAGGCTGAATTTGACATTACTGTATCTAAGGTAATGGATAATCTTGATGTCTTAACTGCTGGAGTTAGACCTCCCAACCCACTTGCTTTGCTTGACTCAAAACGGATGGCATCATTAATTGAAAATTTCTCATCTCAAAATAACTATGATTTTGTAATTATTGATGCTCCTCCCCTCCTTTTAGCAGCCGATGCTTTGACTTTAAGCCAAATGACTGATGGGATTTTGTTAGTAGCTAGACCTGGGGTAATTGATTCTAATAGTGCTAACGCTGCTCAAGAGATATTAGAGAGATCCAATTACAACGTCTTGGGTTTAGTTGTAAATGGAATCATTGATAAAAATGATTCTAGTATTTATTTATATCATGAGCATGAATATTTTAAACCAAGGGAGTTGACAAAAGAACTTAAGGGACTTGCAAAAAAGTAAAATCTCCAAAGTTTAGGGGCTACCAAAAGAGATATCAATAAACCATTGACTATAGCGGGAAGTGCTGTATTTATGCTACGTCATTAAAATCAAGGTTTTATATTAGGTTCGGAATGTGGGTTACAACAACGGGTTGTAGACAAAAACTTTCTAGAAATCAGGATTTTGCCATACAACCCTATGCCATACTACTATTTACCCAATACCTTTGCCAAAAACAAAAGTAAGTTTAACTTTTACCGAAACGACCCAAGGTAAGTGTGTGCTTGAGTGTTAAGCAAAACATAGAGTTGGACTGCATGCAGATACCACAGTAAAAATTCCTTCCACAAAAACCATACAGGGTTTTATTGTATCAGTTTTTACTTGATGGCAACAGCACGCATCATCCAGTTTTGTTTTATGTCAATCCTCGTAAATTGGCAAAGGTCATTGTTCACTAATACCGCATTTCGTATGCCCCTCTATCGGAGGCTGGACCATACACACGAGGGTTGCCTAGAGCATCAGTTTTTAAATTATTCCACTTAAAACCTTTATTGATTGCCGGACTCCCCCGTTTCAGTCTAAAGTCACCAATCGAGGGATTAATAAACTGTGGATCTGCCATAATATCATTAGGCCCGACAGCAATTTGACTAGAACCATTGTTGTTGTAGAGGTTATAGTTAAAAGTACTGTTGGGACTTTGATTTATTGAGCTTATTGGTCTGTTACGCGCAGAATAAAGGATGTTATTGAAAACTTTGATATCACCTGAATAATTACTCATGATTTGCCCGTAATTAATTACTGGAGTCTGGTTATTCAGATAAGCTGTGTTGTGAACAATATCTACATGTTCGCTTTCATAAGAATGAATGCCGGAACCACCATTTTTATATGAGATATTGTTTGCAATCAAAGTACGTCCTTTATACCCAAACCTTCTGTTACTATCAACAATAATGCCATTACCGTCTTGAATCCTATTGTTGCGATACCAGGGAATTAACATTTGATTGTTATAGACCTTGTTTCTGGTCACAAATATCTTGTAATCTCGGCTGTTGTCATAATTCCGAGAGGTGACCACCCCAATGCCACTACAGGCGTAGACTGAGTACCAAGCATTATTAAACACCTCGTTATTATCCAGTGTCACATAGTCCGATTCCATCGATCCAATACCTCCACCTCCACAATCGTGTACCTTGTTATTAAGAATACGTATATGGTGGGTGAGACGATTTTTTCCATCTATGGAAATGCAGTTTCCATTCGTCAGCGGGTTTGATGTGTTTTTCTTCTGATTTTGAGCATAACTAAGGGTTATATTGCTATTATTCCCTACAACCTCCAGCCCGTTTACCTCAATATATGACGCTCCATTGGAAATCATAACTCCATGCCATCCATTGCTCTGAAGTTTCGGCCGATGTCCAGGATATGCTTTATACGTAATCCATGCATTTGCCTTTCCAGAGCGTTTAATATCTAGTACCGTTCCCACTTTGCTTGTATTTTTGTATACTCCGTTCATAATGAGTACTGTATCCCCAGGGTCAGTCAGGTTTGCTGCCCTTTCAAGTGTCCTAAACGCGGATGAGGTAGAGAGTCCGCTATTTCTGTCGTTTCCGTTACCACTAACATAGTATGTTGTCTTAGTTGAAATAGCACTGATCAGCTTGCGGCTTGGTAGTGGGATTTCCTGATCAGTGAATGACTGACGAACATCTTTAGCTAAAGACTCTGTTATTCTCTCTCCTGCAGCCAGACCTGTTAATGCCCAGGGAAGTACAAGAGATGCGCTCAAACTGAGAAAGCCGAAACCATGAATCATCATAGGGAAAAATAGGTATGTTGCAAAAACTGAATTGTCAACGGTCAGTAGCTCTAGCCTTAGTAAATAACTCAATATTGGATCTGGTTGTGTAACTGCCGTTTGTTAAGTTTATACATGGTTTATTAGGTTACCACCTGGGAATTTCCACGTAAATACGGCTGAAAAGCCTTTTTAGCTCGTTTTCCAAAAACTGGCACATATCTGGTAAAAGTACTGAAGAAAAATTATCAGTATCCAGAGATACCCAATAAATGGACACGAAGCAACTGTACAAATGCCATCATTTCCAATTCGACATCATTGTACTGTGTATACGCGGTATCTTTGGTTAAGATAGTATATCTGTCATCAATCAGTTAATTTACTTAAATAATTCTTATGATAATAATAATCAAAGAATTATTAGAATAAAGACAGAGACTAGAATTATCGCCTTTGTCTTTTAAAAGATTCTCATTATCATAAAAAATTAGAGTAACTAAAACAAAGTTTGGAATAGCTTATCAATGGCATATTAATAATTTTCAGTGATGATTTTAGGTCTACAGGATTTGTAAATGAGTAATAGTACCTAAAACTATCCACATTTGAGGATATAAAATACAATTTTTGAGTAAGCGATCCGAAAGGCAAGCCAGTTCTGTACTCTAATCTTGTCTTCTTTTATGGTCGAGGCGGCGCGTAGCTTGCTTGTCTGTAGGAGTACGAGAACAGCTATTCTCAGTAAACCAAAAGCTTTTTCTTTGGAATAAAAGATGCTTTGTGTAGCTTGCTTCTCTACAAGAGTACGGCTCTATCGTTTATTCTTACCCTCAAAAGGCAGTACAAGAGTTAATTTAATAGTCCCATTATGAATAAGAAAGTTATTTTTTATAGCAATCAAAATTAAATCTTGAGAAAATACGCTCATTGATTCTGTATTCAGAATCAATGAGCGTGGGGGATTCAGACCCACTACTACGAAAGTTGACCACAAAACAAGAAAATTTGGTGGCGGACTTAACCCGTTTATTCATCCAGCCTTCTTCTGGCGGAGACGTTAACGCCTGCCGTAGGATGCCCGAACGAAAGAGCGTCTCCTTGCAGGGCTGTAGGGAGAAGACCGCGCTGCCTCACCAGTCGCACAGAATTCAATTTTGAATTCTGGCTCCTGACTCTTGACTCCTGAATTCTTTCTTGTTAAAAGTACGTAGTTATAAACTTTTCAGCTTTTTCCTCTTTTCTCAATGATTAAGTAGGGTTATATTAACTCTTGACTATTAAGCTTTGACTCATAAATAGTGTAATTTGGGGGACGCAGTGGGTTGACCAACGCCCCCAATTCACATCTGTATTTTAAACTAAAGTCCGATCAAATTCAAAAGACTAAAGATAACACCTAGAGGCCCAGTTATAGTGCTTATAGTATCGCCAGTCTTAGCTGAACCAGATCGGTTGACTACCACAACATCATTATTACGGAGTATAGGATTAGTTTGCTCATTAATCCCAGCTGAGAAATCCACTTTTACTATGCGTTTAGTGACAGAACCATTAGGGTTAAGGCGAATCAAATCAACAGCCTTACTACTAGCTCTGGCATCATTAAATCCGCCAGCAGCGAGTATAGCTTGATTTAAAGAGCTATTCGGCTGAACGTCTGTTAAGCCTGGTTTTTTAACTTCGCCTACTACACCAACTTGAATGCGTGTAGGAGACAGAGTAGTGGTAGCTAATTGAGTAGCTTCTGCGGGGTTGATTTCAGTAGCCGTCGGAATAACAATTGTATCTCCGTCTTGCACAATAATGTCTTGATTAGCGTCACCACTCTGCAATAATTGCCAAAGATTAATATCTATAGCTTGTTCTGAGCCGGATCGTGTAGGTCGGCGTAGCCTGAGATTACGAACATCAGCCTGTGCTGTAATTCCCCCAGCTAGTTGAATTACCCGCGTCACATTTGGTAGACCAGCGGGATTGGCAGTGCCACTGTTAACGTTGTTAGGGGTTGCGTTCCCCTGGGCATCTGTGTTACCTGGGGTGACAAGATAGGAACCGGGACGGTTAACTTCACCAATAATTGTTACTGTGCGGGGTGTGGTTTGGCTAGCGGCAAAGTTGGATGCAAACAGATTGCGGGATTCTGCTACGTTGAAGTTGGTTGCTGTTGGGACAACTATGGTGTCTCCATCTCGCAAGGTAACATCCTGTGATAATCTGCCTGTTTGAATGAGTTCCTTCAAATTGACACTGACGGTTTGCTCTGAGGAGCGTCCTATTTTACGCCGTAATTGAACTTGAGTCACATCCGCAGCCAGGGTTACCCCCTGTGCTGTTGTCAATGCAGTTAATACAGTGGGGTATTGTACGCCTGGATTATCTCCCGCGCCTCCGCTCAAGCTGAGAGTGTAAGCTCCTGGACGTGTCACCTCTCCAGCAACGAAAACATTGATGGGACGAGGCGATAACAAATTGATTGAGATTAAGGGACGTTTGAGGAAGCGAGCATATCTTCTAGCAATTTCGTCAGCAGCCTGTTCAGTTGTTAGACCGAGGACTGACACACTGCCAATTAAAGGTAGGTTGATTGCTCCACCTGGGGGAATTTGGTATTCACCTGTATATTCAGGTACTTCAAATACATTTACACGGATGCGATCGCCGCCTCCTAATGAATAATTAGTATCTATTTGTGTTTGTGTAGTTGGTGATAATGGTTGTCCCTGAGCTAGACTGATACATGGCACAGCGGCATTGACAGCAGTTAACAAAGCCACACCCACAACTGGCTGAGTTAGGAATTTAAACAAACTTCTGTTAAGCATATTTATTTGAGACTCTGAAACTACGATCAATAATGTACTGTCTAAACATTTTTATTTGGACTATACCTAAGTATTCAAGTTCCCCGACACTCTTATTTTCCTCGAAAAGTGTGATTTTCCGGAGGAAATTTGTTGATTGAATTTGAATTTTTAGTGAAGTTAATTTAAAGTTAACCCTGCTTGATGGATATAGCAATTTTAAACACCCAAAATTTCCTGTTTGGCAATAAACAACAAGACTAATTCAGTGAGTTATTTTTTTTCGATTTGTTGAATAAAAAACTCTTCAAGGGAGTAACGCGACAAGTTCATGGCAATAATTTTACCCTCCATGATACGAAGACTGGCAAGAAAATCATAGTAATCGTCTTGTAGTGTACCTTGCCAGGAACCATCAGGTTCAAATCTGAGAGTAGGTATCCATTTTTTGAGAATTTCCCAGTCACCACCTTGTCCTTTGACGTGATATGTGTTTTTTGTGCCTAAGAGTTCATTAAGGGAACCAGAGCAAATTAATTCACCTTGAGCGAGGATGGCAATGCGATCGCAAATCTGTTCTACTTCACTAAGAATGTGGCTGTTAAAAAAAATTGTCTTACCAGCGGCTTTTAGCGCCAGGATAATTTCCCGCATTTGGTAGCGTCCCACCGGATCAAGACCAGACATCGGTTCATCAAGAAAAACCAAATCTGGCTCGTTAATTAGCGCCTGTGCCATGCCAACACGCTGTAACATTCCTTTGGAATAGCGGCGCAGCAGCTTTTTGCGGGCATCGGCTTGGGATAAACCCACTAATTCCAGCAGTTGGGGAATGCGTTGGCGTTGTTCACTTTTGGGAATTTGGAATAGCCCAGCTGCTAGCTGCAAAAATTCCCAGCCAGTGAGATAGTCATACAAATAAGGATTTTCCGGCAGATAGCCGATATGTTGCTTAACATTGCGATCGCCTAGTGGCTCACCCAATAATAATCCCCGTCCAGAAGTAGGACGAATAATTCCCAGCAACAATTTTAAAAGGGTGGTTTTACCAGCACCGTTTGGCCCTAGCAACCCAAAGGTTTCCCCTTTATTAACCGTTAAAGAACAGTTTTTGAGAGATACGACTTTTTGATTTAGCCAAAAACCAGTGCGATAGACTTTTCGCAACTCAGAAGTTAGGACTACTGGCGGAGTGTCTGTCGGGTTAAGTTGAGAATCAGGGTCATCTGCAACAGACTTCATCTCGATTAAATCGCTATTTACCAGCTTGGTATAAATTACAAGTTACCCGATAGGCTGATAATAACCATCACCAAGCAGTGTGTCAATTATTGGGGATTGGGGATTGGGGATTGGGAATTGGGGATCAGGGACTGGGGACTGGGAATAACTAACGCCCCATGCTCAATGCCCCATTTGACTCTTTTCAGAGAACGCCTTTAGAACTGGGAATGACACCAGCCCGACGGGGGTCAATTTCCACTGCCAACCGGGTTGCTCTCGCAAACGCTTTAAATGTTGCTTCAATAATGTGATGGGAATTAATGCCATCCAGTTGCCGAATATGCAGTGTCATTTGGCTATGGTTCACCAGTGCCACAAAGAATTCGCGCACCAGTTGGGTATCATAGGTTCCTACCCGCTGGCTAGGAATTTGCAAGCCGTAGCTAAGATGAGGACGTCCGGAAAAGTCTAGTGCTACCTGAACTAAGGCTTCATCCAGTGGTGCGAGAAAATTACCAAAGCGGACAATGCCCTTTTTGTCGCCCAGTGCTTGGTTCAAAGCTTGCCCTAAGGTAATGCCTACATCTTCGTTGGTGTGGTGGTCATCAATTTCCCAGTCTCCTTTGGCTTGAACATCTATATCAATCAGCCCGTGGGAGGCAATTTGATGCAACATATGATCCAAAAACGGAATGCCAGTTGCTGCGCTGCAAGTTCCTCTACCATCCAGGTTGATGGTAACTTGCACATTGGTTTCACCAGTGGTGCGGTGAACAGTAGCAATCCGAGGGGTTTTAGTTGACTGGTCGTAGCTTGAATTAACTTGGCGATTGGTTGTTTGCATGGGGAGGAGAAAAAGTTACAAGTTAGGAGTTATGAGTTATGAATTTTTAACTCCTAACTCCTCACTTTATCGCGTCACATTCCCATAATTTCATATCCTGCATCTACATATAGAACTTGTCCGGTAATGCCGCTGGACAAATCACTACACAAGAAAGCCGCAGCATTGCCCACTTCTAACTGAGTAACGGTACGTCGTAGGGGAGCTACTTCTTCTACATGATGAATCATATCCAAAATCCCGCCTACCGCTGAAGATGCCAAAGTGCGGATGGGACCTGCGGAGATGGCATTGACGCGGATATTTTGCGGTCCTAGTTCAGCCGCCAAGTAACGCACACTAATTTCTAACCCCGCCTTGGCAACTCCCATAACGTTATAGTTAGGGATTGCCCTGACACCGCCTAAATATGTCAGGGTGACGATACTACCTCCGTCCGTCATCAAAGGTTTAGCTGCACCACTTAACTGCACCAGCGAGTAGGTACTGATTTCTAAGGCGGTGTTGAAGCCTGAACGAGAGGTTTGGCTAAAATCTCCACTCAAATCATCTTTGCTAGCAAAGGCAAGACAATGGATGAGAATGTCTAGCTTTCCCCATTGATCACGGATTGCCTCAAAGGTAGATTGAATCTGTTGATCATTTTGGACATTACAGGGAAGAAATAAGCTGGGGTTGAGGGATTCTACCAATTCCGCAACTTTTTTCTCCATCTTGCCGCGTTCATCCGGCAGGTAGGTAATACCCAGGTTTGCTCCGGCTTTATGCAGCTGTTGGGCGATGCCCCAGGCGATCGAGCGGTTATTGGCAATACCTGTAATAAGAGCATTTTTTCCAGTCAGATTCAGCATAGAAATTATTAATGCGATCGATCATTAGGAGCATACTAGAATCTGAGGCACGTTTTGTCTTTGTTTTACACAGGATTTACAAAAATGAATATTGGTAAGAGTGTTTCCTGTGACAAAAATCTTGATTTTTCCTAAAGATATTCTCAAGATATCTTTATTTGTTCTTTAAAAAACCCTTTTTAATACAGCTATTGGAACTACTTATCAAGAACTAGTAGCTGAAAGGATCAACAATTATGTATCATTATAAACAAAGAGTTATGAAGCGATTAGTTTGAGTATAGGAAAGTACAGAAAGGTTGACGGTGCTTTATTCATTTTTCAGGTGTATTCTTAGGTAATCAGTTTTTGTTTTTCCGGCATTGGGTAGGGGAAGGGAGATGATCGTGACACAAGATAAAGCCCTAGCAAATGTATTTCGTCAGATGGCGACCGGGGCGTTTCCGCCAGTTGTGGAAACGTTTGAACGCAATAAAACGATCTTTTTTCCTGGCGATCCTGCCGAACGAGTTTATTTTCTTTTGAAAGGTGCTGTTAAACTTTCCAGGGTGTACGAGGCAGGAGAGGAAATAACGGTAGCACTGCTGCGAGAAAATAGTGTTTTTGGTGTATTGTCTTTGCTGACAGGAAATAAGTCGGATAGGTTTTACCATGCGGTTGCATTTACCCCTGTGGAATTACTGTCAGCACCAATTGAACAAGTGGAGCAAGCACTCAAGGAAAATCCAGAATTATCAATGTTAATGTTGCGAGGTCTGTCTTCGCGCATTTTACAGACGGAGATGATGATTGAAACTCTCGCTCACCGAGATATGGGTTCCAGGTTGGTGAGTTTTTTGTTAATTCTTTGTCGGGATTTTGGGGTTCCTTGTGCAGATGGGATCACTATTGATCTGAAGTTATCTCATCAAGCGATCGCAGAAGCAATTGGTTCAACTCGTGTTACTGTCACTAGGCTACTGGGAGATTTGCGTGAAAAAAAGATGATTTCTATCCACAAAAAGAAAATTACTGTGCACAAACCTGTTACCTTAAGTAGGCAATTCACATAAATGCAACTGGAGAAAGGGGAATCGGCGCGTGTTGTATTTTGAAAAATGACACTAATAGCTAGAGGTAAATCTAAAATTGAGTAATTTCTGCTATTGCCAATCTCCACTTATTTCCAGACAATGGTTAAAAGTAGTAGGCTGTATCTGGAAGGATTTCGGTAGCTAAAGATGACCACCGGATACATCCTCATCGCAGCAATTTTAATTCTGGGAGGCGTAATTGCAACCGTGGGTGATCGCATCGGCACACGAGTTGGCAAAGCCCGCCTCTCACTTTTTAATCTTCGTCCGAAAAATACTGCTGTACTAGTAACAATTTTTACGGGTGGTTTGATTTCAGCATCAACTTTAGGGATTTTATTCGCTGCCGATGAAGGCTTGCGAAAGGGAGTCTTTGAATTAGAGGATATTCAAACAGACCTCAGGCAGAAGCGGGAACAGCTAAAAACCGCAGAAACTCAGAAAAGTCAGGTAGAGAGTGAGCTAAACCAAGCAAGAATTGCCCAAGCAAAAGCACAACAAGACTTGCAGGTAATCAATCAATATTTGCAGGCGGCGAATGCCAAACAACGCCAAACCCAAGTTCAGTTGAACCGCACGATTAACCAACAAGCCCAAACTCAAACTCAACTCCAACGCACTCAAGGTCAGCTAGAACAAGTTGTACCTCAGTACCAAAAAGCTATAGCTGAATTGCAAAGCGTTTACAATCAGAGAAAGGAGCTACAGGCGGCAGTTGAACTACTAAAAACAGAACGTCAACGACTGTACGCTGAAGCTAAAAAAGCTATTGACGAAGCCAAAACAGCTATTGAAAAACGCGATCGCGAACTAGCTAACCGTCAAGAAGCCATAGAAGTGCGCGATCAAAAAATCTCCCAACTCGATCAGTTGATTCAAAAGCGGAATGTAGAAGTTGCAGCGCGAGAGCAAGTGATTGCCACACGAGAATCGCGCCTCAAAGAATTGGAAGCACAACAAGAGCAGCTAGAAATGGAAGTTGCAAGGTTGGAAAAATATTATCAGTCCTACCGCGACCTGCGTCTAGGTAAGCTGGCCTTAGTTCGTGGTCAAGTTCTGTCTGCTGCTGTAGTTCGTGTTACCCAACCTGGTGCTGCTCGTCAAGCAGTGGTACAACTTTTACAAGAAGCCAATCGCAATGCCAACCTAGAATTAAGTGAGCCTGGTGCAAATCCGGCAAATGTAGAGCTATTGCGCGTAACCCAGGATAGGGTTGAGCAATTAAGCAAGCAGATTGGCGATGGTCAAGAATACGTGGTGCGAATTTTCTCGGCTGGTAATTATGTGAGGGGAGAAAAGCAGATAGAATTTTTCGCCGATACAGCCCGGAATCAACTGGTTTTTTCGGGAGGTGCAGTGCTGGCAACGACTACTGCTGATTCCAAAACCATGACATCCTATCAATTACAGCAGCGACTGGAAATACTGATTTCTGCTTCCCAATTTCGGGCCCGGAACGCCGGAATCGTCGAAAATGTGCAAGTAGAAGGGACTTTCTTACGCTTTGTCACCCAATTAAGACAGTATAATCAACCATTGGAGATCAAAGCGATCGCAGCAGAGGACACTTATACAGCCGGGCCATTGAGAGTAAAATTAGTGGCAATAGTAAACGGACAAATCATTTTTAGTACTTAAAAAATAAAAAAATATTTGCACACTGTTATTAGTAAGATTTAAACATATTTGAACAGCAACTAAAATACTTGCTGTGATTGCATTTCTTGTTTACGAGATGCTATGAGAACGTTTCTAATTCTTAATTTTTAATTTTTAATTTATTATGATTTTCCGTGAATTTTCACCAACGCAACCAGTTATTTTGGGGTTTGATCCAGGTCGAGATAAGTGTGGTTTAGCGGTGATGGGACTGGATCGGCAACTGCATTATCATCAGGTCGTGCTAGCAAAAGAGGCGATCGCTACCATTGAGACACTGCGTCAAAAGTTTCCGATCTCCTTGATGGTCATGGGAGACCAAACTACAGCCAAGCAGTGGAGACAGCAATTATATCAGGAATTGACAGAACCGCTGAATATCATTTTAGTAGATGAGCGCTACACAACTTTAGAAGCACGCGATCGCTATTGGCAAATGTTCCCGCCCAAAGGGCTAATAAAGCTATTGCCCCAGGGTCTGCGACAGCCACCAAGACCGATAGATGACATTGTTGCCATCCTCTTAATCGAAAGGTACTTAAATCGCCTCACTGAATCAGCAGTCAGCCAATTTTAGATTTTAGACTTCGGCGTGAGCGCTCAGTCGAACGCTTTTTTCTCCAATCTAAAATCCAAAATCCAAAATTGAATGGCTCCTAACTCCTAAAGTTCCGCCCGAATAGTAAAAGCATAATCTCCTCCAGGCTCTAGCTGGTAATCTTGTTGCTCCAAAAATCGACCGAGGGGTTCTTTGATTAAGGCGCGGCCTTGGGAAGGCTTGACGGCAAGTTCTCCCCGGCGAAAATGCCACTGGAAATGCCACTCAAACTCACCTGCACTCACTTCACCCTCAAGGAAGCCGTGTTGCCAGGATTGGCGGGTAATTCTGACATGGGCAATGGTTTCTGGCAGACGTTTTGCACTCACAATGCTTTATGTCAAGTGTGGAATAACAGCCGCTCATGTAGGCTACTTATTTTATTTACTAAACATAGCTTAATTAGACAAACTGACAAAGTGAGTATTTCTAGTTGACTAGGTTGTGTTAATAAGCAAAACGACTCCAGTATCCTGAAGTCGCGGCTATACCCAATAAGGTTTCTTTAAGAGGATGTTTGAAAAGTCATGATTGATGTGTCAAATGTTATTACCCCACCTTAACCCTCCCCTTATAAAGGGGAGGAAACCGGATTTTTTTATTGTTTCCCCCCTTATAAAGGGGGGATTAAGGGGGGTAAAAATTTGACTAAAATCACAACAAACCACTTTTCAAACAACTTCTAAGGGGTTGCTTAGTAAGCGACTATCTCAGCACCAGCATCAATGTATCTCGTACCAGTGGTATCATGGGTACAGGTAAGAACCATTGTGGTTGGCTCAATTAAATTAGCGAGTGTAACCCCACTGATTGTAGATCCCAGAGATGCACCCTGTTGTGTTCCAACGACGGCTACGTGTTCAGAAAAATTCTGACCTGTTTCTCTGGCGCGGACAGAGCATCGCACGGTGTCATTCGCTCCAAAGTTTACAGCTGTCGCTGAATAATTAATTACCCACTGACCAGCAGGAAGAAAAATTTGCGTTAGTCTGAGTTGCTGACCTCCAGTAGTAGGCAAATAAAGAGTCTGTGTTGTCTTGGCAAAGAATGCAGTGTTGATTGCTGTTGCAGGCAGTGTTAAACTGACTACCGATCCAACAATAGTTAACAAGGAACTACCTAATGCTAATGGTTTCATATTTTAATTAATTTTTGGTTAATTACATCAAGCTAATAAGCTTTATCAACCTTGCAATGTAGTGCTAGTAGCTACATCATACATAATTTCTTAAAAAATCTTCATAAATCATAAATTATAGGTATTGAAACGATTTATGCAAAACATTGAGTATTTGTAGTTGACTAAGAAGAACTCACAAGTCAGGAGCCAGAAGCCAGAATGGCAAGTGTGTTAAGCATTCTATTTTCTCAATTGGAAATTCTGATTATTCCAGTTTTTTTATTGACAAGTGCTGATGTTAAAGTAGAGCAATAAATTTAGTGATGCCAATGCTTGTAATCATTATGTTTTTGATTCAACAAGCAAAGGGTAAACTTGGTATAATTTCAGTAAATTATAGATTGCCAGAAGTTTAAATAAGTCAAAACTGGGCAAGTTATTTTTGTTACGATCTTAGGAATGAGTTGATTTTATAAATTACATATCGGATGCTGCTTTCATCAGTGTATTGTGGATTAATTGGGATTTTCTTGAAGGATTTAAGCACAATTACAGCCCGATAAAGCTTGGAGTATTTATATTGCTTTGCTTGGATATCAAAACGTAAAATATATTCTAATGGATGTTCAATAATTTGGTTACCACGCAGACTTTTACGTTCGATAAATACCTTATCGACACTTTTATACAAGGTGCAGATAGTTACAGGTGATGTGGCGAAAAAAGCAGCGATCGCCATAATAATCAATGTAAATAAATTTAAGAAAAATAGATAATTCCGTTGATTCTGCTGCACTAATAGGGAAGTTTGCCCAGAGTTGATAAAATCGTTGATTTGAAAGACAACTTCTTGATTCTCTTGATAGCTAACATGTGACAGCAGAGCAAAGTCTCCAAATGGAGTCACAATCATAACTTGATAAGTTTTTGCTCCTTTGCTACCAGTCTTTGTAAGAATGTATGCTTCCTGGAGATCAAACATTTTGAGTTTCTCCATACTTCCCAGCAAATTAAACCGCTTCAATTCACAGTTAATTTGGTTTGGTGAAGGTCGAGTACAACTGAGACTAACTGAAGCAGAATCAAAAACTAAGCAGTAAATCAAAAAGCTTAAACAGATAGTAAAAATGCACCACCCGCTGAACCAATATCTAAGTGGTTGATGCTTTAGCTGCAATCTAGTACGGGTTTCCTCTACAATTTTCATCAGTGCCTGTGTATAGAATACTTAATCCCTAAGAAGAGTATTCCCCTGATAGCCCATTCACTTATCGCCAAATCTAAGTACTAGGGAAGATTTCCGATGAATCCCTAAAAAATCTTTGGCTAGCTGGTAGATAATTGGGGCAGAAAGCTATAGCTAGAAGTATGGAAACCAAACAGCTAGGAAAAACTGGTATCTTTGTGAGTGCGATCGGTTTGGGTGGTATGCCCATGTCAATTTCTAATCGCCCTCCCGAATCGGAATCAATCCAAGTTATTCATCGGGCCTTGGATCTGGGTATTACATTTATTGACACTGCCGATTCTTACTGCAAAGATGAGTCAGATAAGCACCACAACGAGAAATTAATTCACAAGGCACTTAGTAGTTACAAAGGCGATGTTAGCAAAGTAATTGTGGCAACTAAGGGCGGTTTGATGCGTCCCAATGGCAATTGGACAAGCAACGGCAACCCAGAACATTTGCGCCAAACAATTCAAGTCAGTTTTGAGGCGTTGGGTGGTGCTAAACCCATCGATGTTTGGCAATACCATTCCCCTGATACTAATTACACTATTGAAGAATCCCTTACACCAGTTAAAGAAGCAGTGGAGGCTGGTTTGATTCGGTTTGTGGGAGTTTCTAACTTTTCCGTTGAACAAATTAAGCAGGCGCGGGATGTGGTAGATATTATCTCGGTGCAGAATCAATATAGCCCTTGGCAACGACAGCCAGAAAAAGATGGCGTGTTGAAGTATTGCGAACAGCAAGGATTGACCTTTTTGCCTTGGAGTCCGTTGGGTGGTAGACGTCGCCATCAGGACTTGCAGGATATTCCTGCGATCGCTCAGTTAGCTAAAGAAAAAGGCGTGTCCGTGTATAATATAGTTTTGGCGTGGTTGCGTTCAAAATCGCCCGCTATCTTGCCAATTCCTGGTGCTAGCAAGATTTCCAGCATTGAAGACTCAGCAGAAGCTATGAATGTGAAACTATCTGATCAAGAAGTGCAAAAAATTGATCGGGCAATTTAATTATTTCATTAGCTTACATAGATTTAGCAGGGTGCAAAATGTAAAAGTTAAAATTCTTAGATTGCCTGCACTCAGCGCATAGAGAAAAGACATGATCTTAGAAACACACCGCTTGCTAATGCGTGACTTTATAGAGGCAGACTAGCAGGCGGTTTTTGTTTATCAATCTGATCCTTTGTACTTGCGTTACAACGATTGGACGCACCGCACACAGAAAAATGTTTGCGAGTTTATCCAGATGTTTATTGATGAGCAAAAAGAGCAACCACGCACAAAGTTTCAGTTAGCTGTTGTCCTCAAAGAAGAAACTCAGCTTATTGGCAATTGTGGTATTCGTGTAAACGACGCAAAAATGCGGGAAGCAAATATCGGTTATGAACTAAATACTCAGTATTGGGGACAAGGTTATGCAACAGAAGCAGCACAGGCAATTTTAAAGTTCGGCTTTGAAGAACTGGGAATGCATCGTATCTGGTCTTGGTGTGTTGCAGAGAATGTTGCTTCTGTAAGGGTATTAGAAAAAATTGGTATGCTTCGTGAGGGTCATCTACGAGAAAAAGAGTTAATTAAAGGTAGATGGTACGACAACTTTCTTTACGCTATCCTTGACCACGAGTGGAAAACATCACAGCTTTGTGTCTAGTTCTACTCCTTTCATGCTGAAAGAATACTAAAATATTTAAGTAAAAAGAAAATTAAGAGCCACACCGTGAGGTATACATATATTTTGAGAATTAATTGTGGAAAAGACAAAATAAAAATAGTCAATGATATTTTGGGTGTTGATACTAACTCTAATAATTGTTATTGGGAGCAAATACTTATTGAAGAAGCTTTTAACTCTCCAGTAAATTTTGTAGATAGATTTTTAAATCTTCTAGAAGACAAATATCAAAAGCTTTCTATGCTTGGGGTTCACAAAGATAATATATCCGTGTGGATATATTACGAATATGAAGAACAGTGTAATATGTCATTTTCACCAGAAGAGATGAAACGTCTAGGAGACAATCAAATTACTTTATGTATTTCATGTTGGGAATCGGATAGTAAAGATGCTCTATAAGACGCTTTTGAGATAAAAATACAATAAATAAAGCAAAATTGCATATAACAGTAGTAGAAAATTGGGCTTTTAGAGAATTACCTTCAAAAACACTATTCAAGTTATTAACTGGCTTTATTCCCCTGACGTATTTAGTACTAAATGGTCACTTTGGTAACAACAATGCTTTGCAGATGGTTCGCAAAATTAACTTGCACATAATTTCTAAGTTGCGCTCTGATTTAGAATTCATTATTATATATACCTTAAAAGGTTTTACTAGAAACGCGCAAATTTGAGACATTATTTATATTCTTTTGTAGTCTTTTTCAAAAATAAAACCGGATTTGTCTAGAGCGGATTAGTTAATATGTTCAGGTGGGATTGTCCCAGAAGCGATCGCATCCAATTTATCAGCATCAAGGATTATAATCGTCCCACCCCGACGATAGGTAATTACTGATTTGAGACTTTTTATTAACCGCACACATTCTTCGTAAGTAATGCCGCTACTCCGAGCCATGCGGTAATAAGATAACTTGACTTTTAAACACTCGCCTTGTGGACTTGAATTAGTTCCCGATTCAGTAGCAAAATATTGAATTAACCTGGCAAGACGAACAATAGCTCTTTCAGAAACTAATCCGTGGACTGTTTCATGCAATTGCTGAATCCGACTGTTAAAAACCATCAGCATTCGTAATGCAATTTCTGGATTTTGCCCAATAGCTTTTAATAAAGCATCTCGCTCTACAGTCAGAATCTCACAATCAGATTCAGCAGTCACAGTTGCCGGAGAAATTCCATTTCCTAATAAAGCTGGAGCCGCAAAAATTTCTCCAGCAGTTAAGGCGCGGAGAATCGTTTCTTTCCCCGTTATCGCTGTTTTGGTAACTTGAATTGATCCACTGACAACAGCATATAGTTTTGCTGGTAAGCGATCGCTCTCATGCAGAATAATCTCTCCTTTGCGATAGCGTTGCACTTGAGTGTAAGGTTGCAAATTTACTTTGTCTGCTGTTTCTAAACCTGAAAACACAATAATTTGTGAAAGTTGTTCCAGGGATGCCTGCATAATTAGCCCGATATTGCAAAGGCTGGACGATGATCAATCCAAGGGTTAGCCGCTTCTAATTGTGCTGCTAGACTGATCAGGGTAGCTTCAGCCGCAGGTTTGCCAATTAGCTGCACACTGATGGGTAAACCCTTACTATCAAAGCCTACAGGAATTGCGATCGCAGGTTGTCCAGTTGCATTAGCAGGTGGACAAGGGGCAACCCATTCAATAATATTTTGGAATGTCTCTTCTGGACTGAGCGAAGCCCATTCCCCAACGCGGATAGGTGAATGTAAATAAACTGGCAATACCAGCACATCCACGGTATCGAAAAACGCCACAATCTGCCGTACCACTATCTGCATTTGGGAAACTGCTTGCAGGTATTCTGCAACAGAACCTGTACGGGCAAATAGCCATCGATTCACTGGCTGCAAGGCTTCAACAGGAAGTCCTGACGCAGCTACCCCAGCTTGCCAAACGATTTGAAACGGTTCAACTAAACCACTAAAATCCGGGGATTTCTGTTCAACGTGGTGACCAAGTTGTTCTAATAACTTGACTGTTTGGCGGACACCTTGCTGACAGTTGGCGTCAGCTTCTCCCAAAGGAGAAATGCTAGTGTCAAAGGCAATTCGCAAAGCACCGAGTTTTGTCTGAGTGGCGGCGAGAAATGATGGTTCAGGATCGGGCAACCAGTAAGGATCGCCTGTGACATAGCCACTTATGGTATCCAAAAGGGCAGCAGCATCAGCCACAGTCCGGGCGATTGGGCCGTTGGCGGCAATTCCAGCAAGGCGTTCGCCCACAGGTGCTTTACTCACTCTGCCCCTAGATGGTTTTAGTCCCACCAAACCACAACAAGCCGCAGGCCCCCGAATTGAACCACCACCATCAGAACCTTGAGCGATCGCACATAATCCCGCCGCTACTGCCGCAGCTGCGCCACCACTAGAACCGCCAGGGGTGTATTCTAAATTCCACGGATTTCTGGCTGGGGGAAAACCCGTAGGTTCGCTGTATGGAAATGAACCTAATTCAGAAGTGGCTGTTTTACCGAGAATAGTAAACCCACCTTGCTTAATTCGCGTCACAATCCCATCATCATAGTTAGGGATGTTGTTCAGTAATGCCGGATTTCCAAAAGTACAGGTGACACCCGCTACAGCATTGAGGTCTTTAATGGAAATCGGCACCCCAAAAAATGGCGGTAGTTCGGAGGTAGTTGTCAATAATTCTGTTTTGGCTTTGGCATCTGCGATCGCTAGTTCTGCTGTCACCGTAAAATAACTTCCTAATTGGGGATTTAACTGCCCAATCCGTTTTAAATATATTTCCACCAACTCTAGCGGTGATACTTCCCGGCGACGAATTAATTGCGCCAACTCTAGTGCTGGGGTAAACGCTAAATCAACTTCATTCATAAGTTAGTGAATGGGTAATTTTGGCTTTCTCTGAAATTTTGAAACTTCAATTGTTACTTTAGCAGGATTTCCGGGAACTATACATTTTATAGCTCCTGAGATATGTCACTCACTCAGGATGCTCAAGATACAACAGGCGTGGTTATGTTCTTACTCAAGCCATTTTAATTGTTTCGCATAAACTTTCGACAAATCCCTAAGGGGCATTTATGGCTAACCTAGAAATACTTGTTAGTGAACTGCCAACACTGATTCAGAGTCTCAGACTGACTATTGGCGATTCTAATCAAATCATGGAACAAATTATTCTGATCAATAATGCTCAGGAACAACTACGGAATATTCAAAAATTAATTGCTCAGGAATTGAAATTTGAGAATATCAACAATTCTGCGATCGCTACACTACCTCGCATAAATATAGCAGCTAGTTTTTTTATACCTAGTATTGAATTAGTAGATCCAGCCATAGCAGAAAAATTTGGCAACTCAGAAACTAAAATTTCATTAACTGATTTACAATCAAAAATTGATTCTTGGATTGAATGGGGTTATTTTTTGCAGGCAATAGCCGCCGATATTCTCAGTGATATTCAGTTGGTAAATCAAATAAATTCTGATATTAATCATCTTAGCCTAACCGCTAATTTTCAGGTAATTGCTAAAAGTTTAAAGATTAACTTAAATTTGGACAACTTTAATCTTTTAGAGCATCAAATTCAGAAAATCAGCAATTATCAAAATGAGCTATTACAATTACAACAAAAATTGAATTATATTTTTAATACTATTAAAAATAGTCATAGTTTATTAAATATTTTATTAGGTGTGTCTGCTTTTTATGGTAAATCTGGCTTCGCTTTAGAGTGGTTAGATGACGATCACGAATTAATTATATCGAGTGATGGTAAATTTCAAGAGTTGACAGATATTCTTAATGATTGTGATTTTTTCCATGAACAAATTGCTGCTTTAATTATTCAGGGTGATACTTTAAGGGAACAGGCAGAACAAGCCTTGAAAAAGATTGAACAAGAAATTAGTAAAGAATCAATTATTAGCCAGCAAGTAAAAAGAGTACCAAAGTTTTCGACACACAAAATAGTGCGTTTGGGTTTGATAGTAGCCTCAAGTTTATTAATCTTAGGTTTTGGTAGTTGGAAAATTAAAGAGCAAAGTCTAAGTTTAACTCAAGAAGGAAGTGCGTTCGTCGCAGACGATGGCTCCGCCATCGCCAAGTTTAAATCTGCTGAAAAACTCGGTATGGAGGCTGCTTCTCTGGTTCAAAATCCGCCGCATCCTCTACAAGTCTGGCAAGAAGCAGAAACTAAATGGTATCAGGCAATAATCTTGTTAGATAGTATTCCTAATGAAACATCAGTTTCTGAGCGCGCAAAGAAGAAATTGGCTTACTATCGAATTAACTATAAATCTATAAGTCAAAGAGTGTTAATTCAAAAGAAAGCCTTAGCAAATTTAGAGTCAGCCCAAAAACTAGCAATATAAGCTAATTTATTTGTACAAAATTCGTCTCATTCACTATTAGTTCGGTAGGAAGCGCAAGACAAATGGCAACAGGCAATCGATTTATCAGAGGATGTTTTAAAAGTATCATAAAATTCCTCGCAATAGTATATCTAAACCTACAACTTAAAATCGAACTAGAAATTCCAATAATTACGAAAATTGATTACTAATCTTTACAATCCCTAAACCTTTATAAAACTAACTATGCGGCGATCAGATAAATAATTCAAAACTAAAAACCGATTAAGATATTTATGATTTATCTAAGAAGTCACGAATCCGAGCCTTTCGATTTTCATAAAAAAATAAGAGGTAAATCGCCTTTTTTTGACGCTTCACCTCTCTCAACAACAGATAATTACAATTAACAATTACACCTTAGAACGGTCAGTCAAAATCTCATAACCAGTCTCTGTCACCAACACTGTATGCTCAAACTGAGCCGACAAAGAATTATCCACAGTGACTGCTGTCCAACGGTCAGATAATGTCCGCGTGTGTCTAGAACCCGCATTTAAAATTGGCTCAATTGCCAGCGTCATCCCCGCACGGAGTTTAACATTTGGCATCTCGCGGGTCCGGTAGTTGAATACTGAAGGTTCTTCATGCAGATTACGACCGACACCATGTCCAGTGAACTCTTCGACTATACTAAAGCCGTTAAGTTTCACATGGTCTTCAATTGCTCCAGCTAAGTCAAGCAGGTATACACCAGCCTTTACTTGTTCAATGCCCTTATATAAAGCTTCTTCTGCTACGCGAATTAATTTAGCAGCTTCTTGCGTCACTTCACCGACAGCAATTGAAATGCAAGAATCACCATGAAAGCCTTGATAATAAGCTCCCGTATCTACTTTTAATACATCCCCCACGCGGATGACTTTCTTAGGACTAGGAATACCATGCACTGCTTCATTATTAATGCTGGAGCAGATAGAACCTGGAAAACCGTGATATCCTTTAAAACTCGGTGTTGCACCCATTTCGCGGATGCGTTTTTCTGCATGAGCATCCAAATCAGCCGTTGTCATTCCTGGCTTTACTAGCTCGGAAATTTCTTTTAGGACAGTTGCCACAATTGTCGCTGATTGCCGCATGATTTCAATTTCACGCGGCGATTTAATTTCAATTCCTCGGCGCTGTTTTTTCGATGTTGTAGGCTGAGTTGTTTGAGGAAGTAAGTTACTGAAAATGTTCATAGGAAATTAATAATTACTGGTGGCTCTGCCGCTGAAGTATCAATGCTTTCTCTAGATTACTTGAGAAATAATATCTATATTTAAGTTATTTCAATCTCTGATAGGGATTCTTCCAGTTTAGCCGCTAACGTATATACAATAACACATTCACGTACTCCTGATGTGTTGGACTTGAGTTCCAATTCATGAATGGCTCCTTTAATTTCTACTTTCCCCGCTTCGAGTTTTTGCGTTCAGATGTCATCGGCAAAATCTTTGGCGGTAAAATCGTGTTTCAGTTGACTAGGATTAGTTAACCGCAACTGATAGCATTTATCAATATAATTAATCAATTTCCTGCCAAACTGCTTATGACTTCCTCTCCTCCCTTTATCCCTCAATCTGACCCTCCCCTTCCTCCTTGGGAAACCCTACCAACGATGTATGATTTACCAAGTGATAACCCAGAGGAACCAGGTTTGCCAGACGATTTTCACTTTTTACAGCCTTTACTTTTATACTTAACTTTTCAACCCACTATCTGGAATCCAGAATTAGTTTACAGCGCTGCTGACCTTAATCTCTACTATGATCTCCAGCATCCTCTATGGTATAAGCGCCCAGATTGGTTTGGTGTGGTAGGAGTATCAAAACTCTACAAAGGGGAGGACTTGCGTTTAAGTTATGTAACTTGGCAAGAACCAGCAAATCCCTTTGTGGTAGTGGAATTATTATCTCCAGGTACAGAAGCGGAAGATTTAGGCATGAAAAAAAACGCAGCCCATAAGCCTCCCAGCAAATGGGAAGTTTATGAGCGAATTCTGCGGATTCCCTACTATATTGTTTTTAGTCACTATACTGATGAACTCCAAGCTTTTCAGCTAGTAGGCGCTCACTATGAACCGATGAATTTGACTGAGGGACGTTTACCAATGCCAGAGTTGGGTTTAAGTTTGGGATTATGGCAGGGGTCATTTCAAGATATTCCCAAGTTGTGGTTAAGGTGGTTTACCTTAGCAGGAGAATTAATTCCACTACCCACAGAAGAAGCCGTTACGGCTAAACAAGAAGCGGCTCAAGCAAGACAAGAAGCGGCTCAAGCAAGAGAAAAGGCAGAACAATTAACAGAACGTTTGCGTCAGTTAGGCGTGAATCCTGATGAGCTAGATTAATTGTTGTCATTTGTCCCTATTCCCGATTCCCCAATTAGCGAGTATTCTTCTCTGCTAACACAGATGGCCCAGCAGTGACGACCACGATTTGATCTGGGTGGAGTAATTCACGAGCCGCTTGATTAACTTGGTCAAGAGTGACTTTCTGGATTTTATCAGTGAAAGAGTGCAATTCTCCTTTATCTAGTCCGTACACCTCATTCATCAGAATTTTATCTGTTAATTCTTCTGGGTTTGCCAGGGAAACGTTGTAGTTACTGATGAAGGTGCGTTTAGCTGTTTCTACTTCCAGGGCAGTGACACCTTGTTGATGGATTTGCTGTAATATTTGGCTGGTACTAGCGATCGCTTTACTGCTATCTTCTGGACTAGTCTGCATCTCAATCAAAAATATGCCTGCATTCTTTCCGGTTTGGAAAGAGCTATAAATTCCATAACTCAAACCTTGGCGATCGCGCACTTCTGCACCTAGTCTACTAGATAGGGTATCGCCTCCCAAAATCTGGTTTAATACTAAGGCTGCATGAAACCGAGGATCATAACGGTTAATACCTGTGTAACCCATATAAGTAACAGCCTGGGCTTTACCTGGTAAAACTGGGTTGACAGTGACTATTTTCTCCGGCATTGATACCGTGGGATATTTTAATGTTGGTGCTTGGCCACTAACTTCCCAGTTACCAAACTCATTTTTAATCAGCGATCGCACAATGTCTAGATCAAAATCTCCCACCAGCGCTAGCACTGTCGTGTCTGGACGATAATGTTTGGCTTTGAAATCAATCACATCCTGGCGCTGAATCTGCTGTAGACTCTTCTCTGTGGGAAAAGTATGTAAGGGATGTTTTTTCGGGTAAATTGACTGAACAAATATTCTTCGGGCTACTTCTGATGGCTCATCTAATTCTAGTTGCAGATCAGTTAAAGTTTGTTGGCGATGCAATTCCAATTCTTTGACTGGAAAGGTACTATTTTTTACAACATCAGCCAATATCTCCAGGATTATCGGCAAATCAAGAGCTAAACTATCACCTTCGATATGTACACCTTCGCGGTAGGTTTGAAAGTTTAGACTCACTCCTCGTTCTGCTAAGACTTTGGCAATAGTTAAGACATCCTTGCTCTTAGTACCATTGAGCAAATTATCTGCGACAAAAGCAGCTAGTCCGGCTTGCTCATCTGGATCAAATTCCGTCCCAGCTTGAATGTGGCCGCTCAGAGTAACGGTAGGAGTGCTATTATCAGGTAACAGTAATATCCGCAGTCCGTTAGTAAATTTGAATTCCTGTGGTAAGACTCGTGCGATGTCTCCGACGGCAAGCAACGCATCTGTTACTGAATCCACAGGCGGTAAGTATTTCGCTACCTCAGAAGGAAGCACGGGTACGCCAGGAGAGAAATTCTCTTTAGTTTGGGCTGAGTCTGGTTTGTCACCAACTCCTGTTATCCGCTTCTGGGTTGGTTCAAAAAAGCCTGCTATCCGGGCTTCTTTTGTCAAGTATTTGTTAATCACAGCAACAACATCCGTCGGCTTCACCAAACGGACAGCTGCCAAATAGCGGTCTGTGTAGCGATAATCACCAGCAGTTGTCTCATCATTGCCCAATCGCATTGCTTGAGAGGTGATATCACGGTTACTCAAAATTACGTCTGCTGTTAATTGAGTTTTAGCTCGTTCTACTTCCTCAGATGTCACACCTTTTTCTGCTACATTAGCGATCGCATTACTCAACACTAAGTCAATTTTTTTCAAATCTTGTTTAGATCCAGCCGTCACCAACACCTCATACCAGCCAGATTCTCGCAAACTGGTAACGGATGCTGTGACTTCACTAGCTAAACCTGATTCTACTAATACCTGATAAAGCCGAGAATTCCGTCCCTCTGTCAAGATGTAATCCATCACATCCAGCGCCGGCACATCCGGTTGATTTGCATCCGGTAGCGGATACACTGCCTGCAATAGCCTCCCTGCTCCCGGTTCTCGCAACACTATCGGGGATGAGGGGGATGAGGGAGAAATAACTCCTACCTGCTGCCTCCTGCCTCCTGCCGACGCTTGCGGACTCGCTATCGCTGCGGTATCCTGCCTTTTCAGTAGTTTGCCAAACACCTCTTTAATTGTTTCCAGGGTATTTGCAGTTTGAAAATCTCCAACAATCACTAAGACGGCATTATCAGGACTATAAAAATTGCGGTAATATTTTTGTACCTGCTCAACTTCAAATTTCTCGACATCAGCTTTGGTACCACCTACAGGCAACCCATAGGCGTGATTGGGAAACACCGCCTGCATGACGGCACGGTTGAGCCGATATTCTGGGCTATTTTCGTAACCCTGCAACTCGGAAATTACTACCCGCTTTTCATTCGCTAGTTGCTCTGGCTTAATCTGGGAATTTTGCATTCTGTCTGCTTCTAGCACTAAGAGCGCTTTCAGCTTATTTCGTTCCACGGTACCGTAATATGCAGTTTGGTCATAGCTGGTGAAAGCATTAGAATCACTACCTAAAGCACTAAACAAACGTCCAAATTGAATCGGACGATTTAGAGTACCTTTAAACATCATGTGTTCCAACTGGTGGGCAATGCCATTCACGCCCAGTTCTTCGTTGCGTGAGCCAACCTTGTACCACACCTGCACCGTCACGACTGGCGCAGTATGTACTTCTTTTGTCAGAACAGTTAAACCATTCTCCAGCACTGTCTTGCGGACATTTTCTGTCAGTGTTGAGGGCATTATTCTTTTTGCTAGCAAGGTTGACTGGTATTTTTCTTGGTTAAATATGGCTGTATGTTCGCTATGAGCAGGTTGATCGCTCAACAAAAAAACCGCTACTAGCCATAAGTTTAAAAGTAATAACGGCAAAGGATATTTATAAAATCTGGAAAATCCATACATGTATTTAGCAAATATAGCAGTCCTAAATCATTTGTGAAAATTATATGTCTCTTTCTTCTTTCTTCCCTTTGCGTCCTTGGCACGCCAGTTGCTTCAAGTCGGCACAGCCGCCCAACGCACTGGCTCGTCCTTGGCGGTTCGTTTCATTATCTACATTTTTCACAACTCAGATAGGATTGCTATATATCTGTAAATTAAGTTACATAGTTATTTTGGAGAGTTATTTTAGTTTAATCTGTCCAAAAAATCTGTTGCCTCAGCAACAATACAGAAAAACAATATATTAGCAACAAAGGTAATAAAAAAGCTAAATTATGGGAATTTTGCTAAAACCCGAATGAATTCCAGAGGTAAGCCATCGGTATCGGCGATGAAAGCCACTTCGTAAATGCGATCGCCTATTTGCTGTTGTGTCGGTTCTAAAAGTACTTTCAACGGTTGTAATACTTCAGGTTGACTCTCAGCGGTTAGTGATACACGTTCTTGTAAGTTTGTCAACCAGCTAGGTAAGTCTGGTGTAATCTCAGTTAAATCGAACGAGAGATGATAGTATCCCACATAATGTTCGTCAGCAAAAGCATCTGGGGCTGGCTTTGGTTCAGGTATTTGGATCAGTTCAATTCTGCCGCCTAATCCTTGCATCCAGCAAGCTAAGGTGTAGCCTGTAGTAAAGCGTTCCGAAATTGTAAACCCTAAATGTTCGTAGAAAGCGATCGCTCGATGAATATTTGCAGTCCGAATAGAAACGTGGTGCATAACAAAAGTTAGGAGTTGTAGATTATGAGTTATAAATTGAATTTAACTCCTAACTTCTAACTCCTAACTTCTAACTTTACTCAAATAACCTGAAATAGGGGTAGCGTACAGGGACGCCAGGCTCTTTTTCCAAGTCAAAATTAATCACTTCCCAACAGGCATCTTCTGAGGTATCAGGGCTAAACTCCACGGGTAAGCCGTATAGTCGAGCAGCAGTAGCTTCCGGTTGTCCAGAACGCCAAGGTGTACTGCGTTCCAAGTAGCCACTCATCAATTCCTGATAGCGTTGAGCGATGATCACTTTTGTTGCTCGATAGCCTTGGGTATAAAGCTTGTCTAATGCTTCGTGAATTTCAAAGCGAATACCATCGGGATGAGTATGCTGCCTATACCATTCATTATTCCACCTTCGCCAATGACGTCCCGATTGCAAATGGATTAACTCTCCATTTTCAGGATTAGCTTCAAACGCGCCATGACGCGGACACAAATAGGTATCTGTTAATGTCAGCGCCGGAATAGTCTGGCGACAATGGGGACACTGTATTTCAGGTCCAAACATCGGGTACTGCAAGCCTAGATTCATCATGAAGTGCGTACAAACATAATTTTGTCTTCACCAGCACTAGTAGGTTGGATTATACACTTCAGCTTCGCCACTTTGGGTTACTTACTCACTTCTGCAAAGACACGGGCTTGCAGCAGTAACATTGCTAACTAGTGTTTTCCTCAGCGTAAAGGCTTGACGCTGTGATATCCTGGTTGTGAAACTAGCCTCACAAGTTGGATTTTCTCCAGTGTTCCTGGGTACCATATTCATATTCTATCGTGTCTACCGCTTCTTACTGGACATCTGTCGATTTTTCTCAAGCTGCCTTTATCGCAGCTAATGCTGTTGTCATGGGTTCGGTAAATATAGCAGCAGGGGCGAGCATCTGGTATGGAGCAGTGGTTAGAGGAGATGTAGAACGGATTGAAATTGGCGAATATACAAATATTCAAGATGGGGCAATTCTACATGGTGATCCTGGTTTTCCGACAATTTTAGAAGATCATGTTACCGTAGGGCATCGCGCTGTGATACATTCCGCTTACATTGAGCGTGGAAGTTTGATTGGCATTGGCGCGGTGATTTTAGACGGGGTAAGAGTGGGTGCTGGTAGTATTATCGGTGCTGGCGCAGTCGTAACTAAGGATGTACCTCCGTTGTCCTTAGTTGTGGGCATTCCTGGCAAAGTGTTACGGCAAGTAGCAGAAGCTGAAGCCGCAGAACTCATTGAACACGCTAAACGTTACCAAAAGTTAGCTTTAGTTCATGCTGGCAAGGGTACTGATATCGGGTTTAAGAAGTTTTAAGGAGTCAGGAGTAAGAATTTTAGATTTTCGATTTAAATTTAATCAAAAAGACGCTCTCTACGAGACGCTACGCGAACGCGGACTCGATAACCTGCGCTATCGTCAATCGAAAATCCAAAATTGAATTGTCCAATGCCCCATAATTTAAACATTCTTTACATATAGGTTGGGAAAAGTTGCCCACTTCAGCTAAAAATAAAAATGAGAGCAGTTGACAAAACTTTAATTTCTACTTAAAAGAGGGGTTCTAAATATGGATATCGATTTCCGTATAGCGATAGTTTTAGCACCAATTGCCATTGCCGCTAGCTGGGCAGTGTTTAATATTGGCGCTGCGGCTTTAAGACAAATTCAAGGCTTTTTTGATCGGGAAGCTTAAATTCGGCTCAATATCATCACTCTTCAACCGACTGTTTCTCTTCACAGGGGCAGTCAGTTTCTCTTTTCCAAGTTCTAAGTAAAGAATAGGACTTAGGCACACTCTCCGAATTCTTCTTTACCAGATGCTGTGCGATCGCACAGCATCTGGTAGAGTTGGCTCTCTTAGCGTCTTCTGTGTGAGACTAAAGGCGTTCACGTAGTGTCTGGTATAATTGGCGGTAGCCTGCGGCAAGCCACTACATGTCTACAATAAATTAAGCTTTTTAGCAATTCTTGCGTAAGTCCTAAACAAGTAAGATTCCCGACTCCCCACTCCTTCTTCCTTGAATATCGATTCTGTAATACAACCCCTTCAACGCTTTGGTGTCCATTTGGGACTTGATCGCATTGTCAACCTATTGGCAAATCTCGGTAATCCTCATCACCAAATCCCAGTAATTCACGTTGCTGGCACTAATGGCAAAGGTTCGGTTTGTGCCTATCTTTCCTCAGTACTTACTGAGGCTGGTTATCGGACAGGACGCTACATTTCCCCCCATTTAGTTGATTGGACGGAACGTATTTGTTTAAATGAACAGCCAATTTCCTCAGAGGAATTGAGCCAATTATTAGAAAAAGTCCAAGCTGCGATTCGTCCTCAGGACGAATCGGCAACTCAGTTTGAGGTAATTACCGCAGCTGCTTGGTTGTATTTTGCCCAGCAGCAAGTGGATGTGGCTGTGGTAGAAGTCGGACTAGGAGGGCGCTTGGATGCTACCAATGTCTGCTTAAAACCGCTGGTTACTATTATCACTTCCATCAGCCGGGAACACTGGCAGCAACTTGGTCCCACCGTCGCCGATATTGCTAGAGAAAAAGCAGGTATTCTCAAAACTGGATGTCCGGTTGTGGTTGGGCCATTGCTACCGGATGCAGAGAAAGTTGTGCGATCGCGTGCTTTAGAATTACAATGTTCGATTTTTACGCCTCAACCCGCCCGTCAAATAGCGTCAGGATGGGCAGAATATCAAACTATTCAAAATTCTAAATTAATTAAATATCCTTTACCATTAGCCGGACAAATTCAATTAACTAATTCAGTTTTGGCTTTAACTGCTTTAGAAATTCTCCAACAACAGGGTTGGCAGATTTCAGACAAAGCCATAATTAACGGCATGGCAAAAACTAAGTGGCCGGGGCGGATGCAATGGACTACTTGGAACAACCATAAATTATTAATTGATGGTGCTCATAATCCAGCTGCTGCCCAAGTTCTTCGTCAGTATGTTGATAGCTTAGACGCAGTTAACCACAAGCCAGTCAATTGGGTTATAGGAATGTTTTCCGATAAGGATCATGCAGATATTTTTGCCGCCCTGCTGCGCCCAGGCGATCGCCTTTATCTAGTACCAATATCAATAGAACCTTGGCCGGGTAGAACTTCTGCTGATTTAGACTACCTAGCAAACCTAGCTTACAGCCTTTGTCCAGAATTAGGCGATCGCCAAATCTATCCAGATTTATTCACAGCATTAGAAGCCGCAACCTCAACTGCTACCACAGACGATTTAATCGTTTTGTGTGGTTCCCTTTATTTAGTAGGCGATTTTTTATCTACAACCAATATAATTCGTAAATCATAATTACGAATTACAAAATTTATCTTTGATTCCACTGTTGTGCCGCATCTTCTACGGCTTTATCCACACTCTTCTCGCCTAACATTGCTGCTTGCAAGTTTTCATAAACTGCTTTTTGCAAAAGGTTGAAATCCTTCAAAGTCGGGGTTAATATTTCTGCATGTTGTAGTTCTTTAGCACTAATAACTCGCGCTTTTTCTACTGTTGAAGCATTAGCTGGAATATCTTTAAAGTAACTATCAGACAATGCTTTCACTGTAGAAGGTAGGACATTTGCAGCTTTAGCAAAGGCTAACTGATTTTCGTCATTAGTAACAAATAAAGCAAACTTCACAGCGCCGTCTGGTTGTTTAGTGTCGCGGGGAATAACTATGTTCATCACCGCAACATTTTTCTTGCCTGTGTCACCAGTGAGTTGAGGGGCTATTCCCGAAGCTTGAGCAATTTTCGGGGCATTATTAGCGATCGTTTTCAGAAACTCTGGTCCAGAAGCTAGAAACGCAGTCTCTCCAGATTGGTATAAATCGATCGCGTGGCGATGTCCTTGCGTCAAAGCTTCTTTTGGAAGCAACCCTTTTTTATACAAGTCTACCCAATACTGAAACGCTGCTTTACCTTGTGCTGAATTAAACGCTGCTTTCCCCTCAGCATCTACTAGGGTGACTCCCATTTGCACAAAAGATTCCAGCACTTCACCAGAATCTTGCGGTACAAAAGTCACAAAAAAGGCATATTTGCCAGTTTTATCTTTAATTTGTTGAGCTGCTTGTGCCAATTCTCTGTAGGTTGCAGGTGGTTTATTGATACCTGCCTGTTTTAATAAATCGGTGTTATAAATGGTTAACCGTGTGGTGAGATACCAGGGAATCCCAAAACTCTTGCCATTAAGCGTGCTTGCCTTCCAGATATTTGGTAGATAGGAGGAACGTACATCGTTTGAGACTTTAGCATCTAAATTTAACCAGGCATTTCGTCCCGCAAGTTGGGAAGCAAAACCTGGATTGAGGTTAACTACATCAGGTGGCGTTTTTGCTGAGACAGCAGTTAAAATTTTGTTCTCCATCGCCGCCCAAGGTACATCAACCCAGTTAATCTTTATACCAGGATTTTGCGATTCAAAACTCGCAATTAGGCTTTTGAAGTAGTCGGTAAATTGAGGTTGGAGTTGCATCGTCCAAAACTCAACAGTTCCCGTTCCTGAACTAGCTTGTTTTGTACCTGTACCAACATTACCTATGCTGCAACTTACAATCCAACTGGTTAATAAGCCAAGCAGTACAAAAGCAACAAGTTGTTTAAATTTTCGCAATTGAATCATTTTCCCAGTATTTTTACGCTTGCTCAGTGTGAAAAGCTTAGGCAGAATTGTCGAGGTTATCGGCTAAATAAATTACTTAGCACAAAGTCCGTTTTTTAGCATCATTTAAATTTTCAATTTAGCAGTCCAGCGGGCACAACTGTGGTAAAAAGCTTCACTAGTCTGTTTGGCAAATCGAATAAAGGGGTCGGCCTTGAACTTGTAGTAAAAAGGTTCAATGGTCTGTTTGGCAAATCGAATAAAGGGGTTGGGATTGAACTTGCTCCCGAACGGGTAAATATAGTTCAGTTACGCAAGCAGGGTCAAGGCTTGAAACTAGAAACCTTTACATCGGTAGCAGTTCCAGAAGGCATAGTTACCGATGGTCAAATTAACGACCCCGCAGCAATGGCGCAATTAATCCAGCAGGGGCTAGCTGAGAGCAAAATCAAAACTTCTCGTGTTGCCACTGGTGTACCGGGGCGAGATTCCATCGTTCGGATTATACCAGTGCCAGCTGAGTTAGACGACAAAGAACTGCGAGAAATGGTGCTGAACCATGAAGCAGGTTTGTATTTACCCTATCCTCGTGAAGAGGCTGATGTAGATTATCAGAAACTTGGGTATTTTGTAGATGAAGATGGCATTGAAAAAGTATATGTACTCCTAGTAGCTACCCGCAAGGAGATAACGGATACCTATATAAATACATTCGAGCAGGCAGGATTACAAATCGATGTTTTAGAAATTAACAGTTTTGCTCTGATTCGGACTATTCGCGATCAGCTGCGACAATTTGGACCGCAAGAAGCAGCAGTACTAGTTGATATAGAGTTCGATAGTACAGAAATCGCCATCATCGTTAACGGAGTGCCGCAATTTTCGCGCACAGTCCCAATCGGGACTTATCAAATGCAAACTGCCTTAGCAAGGACAATGAGCTTACCCACATCACGAGATATGGAACTCTTGCACGGAATGATTATTCCCCCAACTCCCATAGACGGTGGGAAAACCGGCGTTACTGAACTTGATCCTGGGATGGCAGCCATATTGAGAGTATTGGGAGAACTAACGGATGAACTGCGCCGTTCCATCGATTTTTACCTTAATCAAAGTGAAAATTTGGAGGTAGCGCAGATTTTATTAGCTGGGCCAGGAGGTGGACTCCAACAGCTAGATGAATTCTTTACCCAACGATTGAGCTTGCCAACTACCCAAATAGATCCAATCGGGGCTTTGTCCTTGGAAGTTGACACTGATAAATATCCACAGGTGCAACGCTCTGGCTTGGCGATTGTACTTGGTCTAGGAATGCGGGAGGTGTAATACCAATTTTAGATTTTGGATTTTAAATTTTGGTGAAGCAACGCAGTCCTCTCCCTTGGCGTTAGCCTCTCCCAAGGGGAGACGCTGCGCGAACAAATCGGGAAACCGCAAGGGCGCACTGCCTCTTTTATGCCGGGTAACCCGTCCACCGCAGTGGCTCCTCATGAGCAACTGCACCAAGCCGAAAAGATTATCTGTTTTGACAGTCACGCTGTTTGAGAATTCTCAAACCATAATATTTATTCGTAGTTGGTGTGAGAAAATGTACAGTTTGGATGTTAACTTTCTTAAAGACCGCCCAGCATACCAGGAACAGCCTAAGAGAAAAGGAGGCATATCCCTAAATCTGCCTACGGGGAATTTAACACCAGTGTATGTGGGAGTTGCGATAGGTGTAGGTCTTCCAGCTTTATTGGGAGTTAGTTGGTGGTTTTTGCAAGGGAAGATTGTTGAATTAAATGGTCAGATAGCACAACTTGACCAAGAAAGCAAGAGATTAGATACAGAAATCGGAAATATTAACAAAATTAAAGCCGAGACGAATGCAATAAAAGGGGAAACCCAAGCTTTGGTCACTGTATTTGACCAAATTCGACCTTGGTCAGCAATGCTGCAAGATTTGCGCGATCGCACCCCAGCAGCAGTGCAAATCGAGAATATCAAGCAAATCCCACCAATTGTAGCAGCAGTAGGTCAGCCAGCAAACAATCCCGCCGGGGGATTAGAAATTACTGGATTGGCTCGTTCTTTTAACGATGTCAATGATTTTTTATTGACTTTACAACAGTCTCAGTTCTTGAAATCCACAGAAAGCAGAATTCTGACGGCAACGTTAGTAGATGCTCCCTTAACACCAGGTGTGGGTCAACCTATTAGTAGTGTAATAATTAAGCCACCCCAACTAGTAAAATACACTATTCAATCGAGCATGAACGATGTTCCAGCTTCGGAATTAATTCGGGAGTTAGAAAAAAAAGGCACAGTGGGGTTAGTGACTCGAATTCGTAGTATGCAACAAACAGGAGTCATTTCAAAATGACGCTGAGTGATGATTTAAATTTTGCCGAACATGGTGGGGAATTTGATTCTGCAACGCCAGCCTACCCTGTGGTATTTGGCATTGCCTTCACACCAAAAATCATTGGGATCTTGGTAGGGGTAATTGGTTTAGCGGGAGCAGCTTATATATTTTTAAACCTGCTGATGCCAGCTTGGGAAAGTTATCAGCAGCAGCAAGCAAAAAGCTTGGAACTGCAAGCGCAAGTTGCCCAAAAAAAAGCCAATATCAAACAGATTGATCAAGTTAAAAACGAACTAGCACAGGCAAAACAGCAAAAAGTTCAAGTTTTAAGTTTATTTGCTAACGAAAAAACTTCGGATACATTGCTGTTGGATATGAATCGTTTAGTTGAGTCTGGCAATACTCCAACTTCTATAAATGCAGTAAGAGCCAAACTGAAGAAATTTGTGCCAGTTTCTCAAAAACCAGAACCAATTATTGATGGAAGTTTAGGACTACTGGTTGACGGCAAGCTGGAACGTAGCAATATCAATGCTGAAATTACAGGAACTTATGAACAAACGCAATCAATAATCCGTAACATTGAGCGTTTACAGCCATTGTTAATAATTAAAGATTATCAAGCAACTTTGGCTCCAGTAGAGTCAAGATCCCCATTAGATAAAACGCCTGTGCAGGTTGGCCCAGCAGCGATTAATACATCATTTCAGTTGCAGATATTGATGCCACTTAGTCCAGAAGAAATAGCGGCTGCGGCGGCAGCTGCCGCTAAAACTGCCCCGAAAAAGTAGTTAGGAGACGCGATTAATCGCGTCTGTACAGGAGTTAGGAGACGCGATTAATCGTGTCTATACAGGAGTTAGGAATTATGAGTTATCATTCCTGACTATTCACTCCTCACTCCTAACTATTCACAATTGTTTGTAAACAAGGTTTTATTAAGTGAGGAATGAACTGTGAAACAGCTTCACGGTAATAGTTTTATATTAGGTACTGCCGCTTTTGTATTTTTGGTAGCTCAACCAGTTTGGGCACAAATTAGTCAAGTTACTAATGTACAGTTAAATCCAGTTAATGGTGGAATTAGCGTTGCTTTGAAAACTTCTTCAGGGTCGCGCCCCCAAGTTTTCACGACAAAAAGAGGTAAGGCTTTAGTCGCAGATGTTATCAATACTCAATTACGATTACCACAAGGCAATAGCTTTCGTCAAGATAGCCCAGCACCAGGAATTGCTTCCGTGGAGGTTAGTCAGCTTGATGCCAATAGCATTCGGGTGACGGTAACTGGCAGCAATAACGTACCTAGCAGTCAACCAGTGGTGCGATCGCCAAATGGAATTACACTCAGGTTTAGCCCATCCGCAGGCACTATAGCATCAGCACCAACGCCAACAGTGCCAACATCCACAGCACCGCCTGCTACTACTCCAGCCCAACCGGGTCAAAAGCCAGGTGTTCTGGTTCCTAACCCAGAAATCACGATTGACGGAAAACCTGCACAAGCTCCTGGGACAGGTCAACCTGTGAGTCAGGCTCCACCTTTCTTACCTAGAGCCGTCGCCCCACCTGTGGGAGATATTGCCATCTCCAATACTGATGCTTCTCCTAGCAGCATTGACTTAGGAACTCAGGAACGTGTACCCCGCCTAGTGCTGCGAGATGCGCCGGTGCGTGAGGTTTTGTCACTGCTTGCCCGTGCTGCTAATTTGAACCTGGCTTATATTGGAGGTGAACAAGCTGCTGGAGGTCAGAAAGGTGGCGCTGCACAAGCAACCTCTCAAACAATCTCCCTAGATATAGAAAATGAGCCAGTGCAAGATGTGTTTAACTACGTCTTGCGCTTAAGTGGTCTAGAAGCTAACCGCAGTGGTCGTACAGTTTTTGTAGGGGCTAAACTACCTAATGCGACCCGTGACATGATTATGCGTAGCCTGCGACTCAATCAGGTATCAGTGGGAGTAGCCCTGAACTTTTTGGTCGGCTTAGGGGCAGAAAGTGCCGTCAGCCGCGAACGACAAGTTACCAGTGTTGATGCTGTGCCTGTTGGGACTGGAGTTGCTCCTATCACCCAAACTCAGACGACCACAGAAACCAGAGTTGAAACTCAACGTGTTAATTTTACAGACTCTAGCCCATTACTGAGAGGTTTACAGGCATTAGGAGATGAGCGCACCAATGCCATTACCTTAATTGGCGCTCCCCGGCTAGTCGAGATGGCGATGGCTCAACTAACTCAGCTTGATATTCGCCGTCGTCAAGTGGTAGTTAACGTCAAGATTATCGATGTTAATCTCAATAACATTCAGGACTACAACTCTAGCTTTTCTTTTGGGCTTGGCAACAGCTTCTTTTCAAATGATGGTGGTGCAGCAACTCTAAATTTTGGCGGTTCCAGAACACCTACTAGTTCTGAAGTAAGAAGTAGCGTTCCAAATGCACTAACTCCTGGAGGTCTAGGTCCACCAACGATTGAGAATCTAACATCTGCTTTCACCTCTCCATACAAGTTCACCAAATCTCTTCTCACTAGCTTGCAGGCTCAGGTTACAAATGGCAATGCCAAGATTTTGACTGACCCAACCTTGATTGTGCAAGAAGGTCAGCAGGCTCTTATCAACCTGACTCAAGAAGTAGTAGGAAATATAACCCTCCAAACAACGGATACTTCTGGTGGTTCTAGGACAGAAAGAAACATTGTTAAACAAAACGTTGGCTTAACCTTGAATGTGAAAATTGAGCGCATTGACGATAATGGTTTCGTTTCTCTATCGGTTGCTCCTACTGTTAGCGCTCCTTCAGGCTCACAAGATACAGGAAATGGAACTATTACTTTAGTGGCTCAGCGCTCCCTTACTTCTGGCTTAATTCGCTTACGAGATGGTCAGACA
Source organism: Nostoc sp. (assembly GCF_036917275.1). Taxonomy (GTDB): domain Bacteria; phylum Cyanobacteriota; class Cyanobacteriia; order Cyanobacteriales; family Nostocaceae; genus Nostoc. The sequence continues at coordinate 66,317 of NZ_JBALDF010000030.1, read as the reverse complement.
CTAATCCTGAGTGGCATCATTCAAGATGCAGACCGGACAACTGTTTCCAAGGTTCCCATTTTGGGTGATCTTCCACTGATTGGTGCGCTGTTTAGAAGTACAAACAGAAATAACCAGCGCAATGAGGTGATTGTGTTACTCACACCTCAGATTATGGATGACACAGAGAACTCTTCCTACGGCTATAACTACACCCCCAGCCCAGAGGTGCGGCAAATCCTTGAGCGTCGGGGCTTGAAGGTTCCTGGTAGGTAATAAAGATAATGGGTAGGTGAGTCACCTCTGGCTCAAATCCTCGAACCTCTCCCTGCCTTGAACTAAAGTTCAAGTCTGTCCCTCTCCGAGTCGGAGAGGGACGGTTTTGCGTAGAAAAACCTCTTAGAGGTCTTTTGTATTTAGCTAAAAAGTCAGGACAGGGAGAAGCTTTGATTTTTCCAAATCAGGTGAAAAGTCAACAATATCCCCAACTTCGTAAAAGTTGTCCGGGATCTGAGGCTTCAATTTTCAATAACTCTTCAAATCCTTAATTAATCTCAACAAATACTAACCATCTCTCACCTTCCCACTCCCTTATTCCCTTGGCGATGCCTGCCGCAGGCTGCGCCTACGCAGTTTTAATAAGTATTTTTTCCTACTTTTGGGGTGGTTTTTAGTGAAACAAGTACCCTAAAATGACAAAACATCCTGAAATCTATATAAATTAATGGTTTCATCTATCCACATCAGGCTACAACACCTTAGAATGATTCATTGAAAAGTCGAGCCGATGGGATGTACAGCCATTTTGAGTAAAAATACTCCCAAAGGATGATTTTTGTATTTCTACGAACAAAGATTTTAGTACAGATGTACCAAACTACATCCGTAAAGAATCTCAAGTAAACCTTCAGGAGTTTGACATGAACAAAGGTGAATTAGTTGATGCCGTAGCTGAAAAGGCTAGTGTTACCAAGAAACAAGCGGATGCAGTCTTAACTGCCGCTTTGGAAACGATTATTGAAGCAGTTTCCTCTGGTGATAAGGTAACGTTGGTAGGATTTGGCTCATTTGAATCACGGGAACGTAAAGCCCGCGAAGGTCGCAACCCGAAAACAAATGAAAAAATGGAGATTCCAGCGACGAGAGTTCCTGCTTTCTCGGCAGGAAAACTGTTTAGAGAAAAGGTAGCACCCCCAAAATCATAGGTTCTATCTTCTGGAACCCTTTTTTAATGCGGCAACCTGCACACGGGGGAAATTTAGCCTGGGCAGCAGCACTGGCTGGCTGTTCCCCTGACGCTATTCTGGATTTTTCTGCTAGTATCAGCCCGTTGGGGCCTCCAAACAGCGCGATCGCTGCTATCCTGTCCCAAATTGGTAATCTTAAGCACTATCCAGACCCAAACTATAGTGAACTGAGACTAGCTCTCAGTCACTTCCATCAATTGCCGCCTGAGTGGATTCTGCCGGGTAACGGCTCCGCAGAATTACTCACTTTAGTAGGTAGGGAATTAGCTCAATTAGCCGCGACAATTTTAATCACTCCAGCCTTTGGCGACTATTACCGAACCCTGAGGGCATACAACGCTAAAGTGCTGGAGTGTCCGCTGATTAGTTCTGAGCAACCAGTCCTGAAGAGCCAGTGTGTTGCTAACTTTCCTAAAGTTGTAGCAACTGGTGTTGCTGAGTTAAAAGTTTTACTCAAGACTCAGCACTCAGGACTTGATTCTACTGACTGCGCCTTACTGCTAAACAACCCCCACAACCCAACCGGAAAACTACTTTCGCGGGACTCTATTTTGCCCTACCTGGAGCAATTTGCTTTGGTTGTGGTGGATGAAGCATTTATGGATTTTGTGCCGCCTAATGAGGAACAAAGCCTAATTCCGGTGGTGCAGGAATATGCAAATTTAGTAGTATTGCGATCGCTGACCAAATTTTACAGTCTCCCAGGACTGCGATTGGGATATGCGATCGCACACCCCGACTGGCTGGCTAAATGGCAGCTATGGCGCGACCCTTGGCCCGTAAACACGCTAGCGGCAGCGGCAGCAATTGCAGCCCTCCAGGATACAGAGTTTCAACAGCAAACCTGGGCATGGCTATCACCTGCACGAAACCAACTCTTTCAGGGTTTAGCTAAAATCCCAGGATTGCAACCCCAAGCTAGTGCTGCTAACTTTTTATTAGTTGAGTCCCAACAGTCTACTTCGCAGTTACAGCAACAATTACTCCAGCATCACCAGATTTTAATCCGCGATTGCATTAGTTTTAAAGAACTAGGCGATCGCTTTTTCCGGGTTGCTGTACGTGAAGAGTCCGATAACCAACGCTTACTAACAGCGCTAAAAGAGAGTTAGGAGTTATAAGTTATAAGATTATGAGTTATGAGTTTATAGCGAGCGATCGTTTGTATGCAATCCACTCTGACCTCACTTCCATTCCTCTCTCCTAAAACGAGAAAGGCTTTGAATCTTACTCCCCTTTTCTTGCAGGGAAGGGGCTGGGGGTTAGGTCTATATTGAACTCAATCCAGAAGCCCTATAAAAAGGGTTTTAACTTCTAACTCCTAACTCCTAATTCCTAACTACTAACTTTAAATTCGCGTGACCGTTGACTATGATGTTGTAATTATTGGTGGCAGTCTTGCTGGATACTACGCTGCCCTTGCTGCCATCCAACTACGTGCTACAGTTGCCCTGGTGGAACCCAAAGTAGACTACGGGTTTACTGATCACCATGCTCTTACCGAAATCGGTAAACTGGCGCAGAAGTTGAATGATGCCGCTAGTTTTGGTATTCATGCCACACACACTGATACCTCAGAAGAATGCCACATATCTATGGCATGGCAAGAGGCGATGCTGTATGCTCAATGCATCGCCTCAAATCTCAAAGAACAGCATTCTCCAGCCATCCTAGCCGCGCTGGGGGTAGATGTAATAGTTGGTAGTGGTCAATTTCAATCTTCACCTCAACTAGCTTTTGCTGTTAACAATCGCCTACTACGCGCCCGTACCTATTTGCTGGCCAGTGGTTCGCGTCCAGAAATTCCAGAGATTGAAGGATTGCAAGCCACTGGCTACTTTACCCTATCTAATATTTGGCAATCCTTAAAGGGAGCGACATTACCCAAAAATTGGGTAATTATTGGCGGGATTCCCCAAAGCATTGAAATCGCTCAAACTTTAGCCCGGTTTGGTTGCAGTGTGACGCTGGTAGTCAAGCATCCCTATGTTTTACTCCATCTTGACCCTGAGATAGCCATACTGCTTCAGGCACAGTTGGAAGTTGAAGGTGTATGCGTCCTCACTGATAAACCAGTAACTCAGGTGAGGCTAATTGAGGATAAAAAGTGGATTCAAGCAGGAGATAAAGCCATTGAAACTGATGAAATTCTAGTGGCGACTGGACAACAGCCGAATTTTGAATTTCTAAATTTGGCAACGGTAGGCGTGAAATGGCATCGGCGTAGTTTAGTAGTGAATGATAAATTACAAACTACTAACCACCGCATTTACGCTTGTGGTGATGTAATTGGTGGTTACGACTTTGCCAATATCGCTAATTATGAAGCAAAAATTGCTCTGAACAATGCCCTCTTTTTCCCCAGGTTAAAAGTAAATTATCACTCCATTCCTTGGGCAATGTTTTCTGTACCGATGGTGGCGCAAGTGGGTTTGACAGAGGCACAGGCAAAAAGCCAATTTGGTCGAGATGAAATTTTAGTTTTGCGACAATATTTTAAAACAGTGGCAGCAGCCCAACTTCGGGACGAAACCACTGGGATGTATAAATTAATTGTGCTACACGACGGTGAAATTTTGGGAGCTTCGATATTGGGGACAGAAGCTGGAGAGTTGATTAATTTGATTGCTTTGGCAATGTCCCAAAAAATTAAAATTAAAGATTTAGTAAATCTATCTCCTGTCTATCCCAGTTTCTCAGAAATTCTGGAGCAAACTGCAAGAGAGTGGAGTAAGCAGAGGTTAAATAGTAATATTGCTTTGCAAGAATTTTTAGAAGGCTTCTTCCATTTTCGCCGCAATTGGAATTTGTGAGTAGGGTGTTGTCATTATAATAACTCCACAAACTGGGGTTTCTTGGATAATTGTTATTTGAGCATTACCTCTACCGGGAGGTAAATCTATTAATAAATAATCCAATTTGCCCCATTCCACATCTACTGCTAAGGTTGCGATCGCAGTTGGTGCTATACATCACTATTACTAATTTAAACGATACTATTTCTGGCACTCCAGCTGATGACGCGATCGCTTGCGGGCGGATGCCATCGCGGATGAGTTTGCTTCTCGGCAAGCTGACATACCGCATCTATTTTCTTAGATATTTGGAATAACAAGTTTTGGCAATAATAACAGGTTCCTGCTATTGGCTAACCTCTTCCCGATTCTTTGACCGCCGCCAAAATTCCCCAGCTTGGCGATCGCTTGCTGTAATTTGTGGCGAGGTTAAGAGCAAAAAAAAGGCAGCGGGTAAGAAGCACAAAATTGACATATTAACTACACAACATTGACGTAAGTCTAATTGAACCTTTTATGAAACCAGGAAGTCTAAATCAGTAAATCAGTCTATGGATAGGGGAGTTTTCGTGTTAAAAAAACTAGCTTCAAGTAGCATTGCCCTAGGAGTAGTGTTTTTCGGTACAGTAACGGCAAGTTATCCCAGTATTGCTTTTGAACACGGCGTTAACTTCACTGTTCAATCTAAGTTCAATAGTGGGTACTGTCTTGATGCCAGCGAAGATCAACATCAGGAAGGTCGCGAAGTTTACATATACAGATGTCATGGACGTCAAAACCAACGCTGGACTTTTACCGATGGTGCAGACAATTCCAGTGCCGTCGTTGGTCTTTTTGGTTTGTGTCTTGATATTCGTGGTCGCACTGTCAAGGACAACACTCCTGTACAACTTTGGCGTTGCTATTATGGTCCAAACCAACAATTTACCGTCACTTCAGTCGGACAAATCCGTGAATTGCAGTCAGGCAAATGCCTGACCATTTCTAAACCTGGTAATCGACAGCCCGTTTTTATTGATGAATGCAATAATAACGATAGACACCAACAGTGGGTGCTTCATCGCTAATTAACAATCGGCGTACAAGGGGCTTCCAAGTAAATAAATATACAGTTGCTAGGGGGAGCAGGGGGAGAAAGAATCTCATATTCATCTTTGCTCTCAGAATTGAATAATTTAATTTCTGGAAGTCCCATAACTTTCCACTGATTTACCCCACCGCCATCAGCTAATCACAAACTACGGATTTACTAGCCAACCGCGAAATTCACAGCTTTCATGCAGTTTCCTAAATATCCATTCCAAACTTTTCGGGGGCTAACTGTGAGGTGGTGTCAATAGCTACTGTATTTATATGTATATTACTAGTATTATTAGTGACTTAAATTCTAGTCTGAGACTGGGAATGAGGTAATTGGGAGTGCATTAAAATCCGTGCATCACTACCCACACTACCCCCGCAGCTACCAGAGGCACGCTGAGGTTATCTGTACCGTGGGGTGAGACTGCCTCTGCTATGGTGGCAAAAGTAGCAGTTATTACCGCCGTCAACAAAGCCGATCCTAAACCTAAAGGCGTTGCTAGGGGACTCAGCGACGAACGAGGTAGCAGCAACAGCACTAAGAAAATAACTACTGTACTCGCTACAAACATTGCTGCCGAACCTTCCCAGGAACGCACAGAATTTCCCACTTGGTATTTATGCTGTCCGAAGCGTCTACCGATTAATGCTGCTAGTGCATCCCCCCAAGTCATCGCCATTATTCCGGCTACAGCGATTGGGGCACTATCTACTGGCCCGTCTGGTCGCCACAGTAGCCCGAAAAGCAGTGTCACTGAGATAGCGAAATAAACTGTGCCAGGTGAGCTATCCTGGGTATCCATTGCACCGATGATTCGGTAGCGGTAAAACAGGTAGTTAAGTCCGATAAAGGTAGCAAAAGGTATAATTCCAATTTCCCAGTGCTTAAACAGCAGCAGGACGCCGAAAACCCACATCCCTGCACCAATATGGATCACTTTGCGGGTCAAATCCGGCTTTACAGCAAACAGCCTACGCAGTCCCTCGCCAATCACAAGCAGACTAATCGCGTAAACATAAGAAATTGCTAGCCCGATAAAATCATTGTTAGTCATTTGCCATTTGTCATAGGGCATTGGTCAATTATCAATAGTACTTCTTCATTTAGACCGATCGCTATTTCGTTTAAAGTTCTTTTCTCCTAACGAAACACTACCAATACCTTGAAGAATACCACGACCGATTAAACCTAAACCCTGACCAATTACTTGGGTAAGGATAAAGACTATACCACTACCTAAAAAAGCTAATAGTGATTTTAAACGCGGTGCGATCGCATCACTAAATTCTAAGAGCAACGTCACTACTAAAGGAATATTAGAAAGTTTTACTAACTCCTGATTTCGAGGAGCATAAACTGAAGTATTGGCAATGCCACGAGGCGTAATTACAAATAGCTCATACCGACTTTCAAAAACTGCTTTCGGCTCATTTATATAATTAGCTAAACGATATTTCCACGATAAATCATTTCTAAATCGTTCAATCTCTCGTGTGGAAATTAATTGGCGTCCATAAAATTTTTTTTTAATCGTTTCTACATCTGCTAGAGAGTTTAGCAGTGGTTGCACTACCCCATTTGCTACCTGAATCAACAAGTTCTCTAAAATCATTAATGCTTGGGACTTGGCTTCAGCACTCACTACTGGATAAGAAGTATTATCAATGTTTAATTCTGTTTGAAATAGCAGATAAGAATAAAACTCACAATATAGGGGAATTTTATTGAGAATATCTCTTTGCACAACCTCTGTATTTTGGAGCAAAAAATTAACAGTTTCTATATTTTGATTTCCTAATTTTATCCGAGAAAATTTTCCAAAAAACTCTGTAATTGCTGCTTGCCATAAATCACGTAATAGGATAAATTTTACCTCATATAATTGATTTATCTCTATTTGAGAAGCACGCAGTTCATCCAACTGTTCAGCCAATTTTTGTAGGATAAGATAAAGTAACTCCCGTTTTTTGTCTTCACGAAAGATGTCAATTTCTAAAGGAATATCTGTGATATTTCGTAAAGTAAATTGAAGTTTAGTAACGCAAGATGCAAACAACTCAGATTGTAGTGTTCCCGGACTAAGTAAAGGCGACACTGTTTGTCTTTGTTGAATGGCACTACTCAATGAAGGAACCACAGGCGGCTGATTAGCAATGGGGATATGTTTGTCTTGCCTTTCTTGTGATGAAACCAACAACCGATTTATTAACCAACGAGCCGCTAGCAGTTCTCGCCACTGTCCAGCCAGAATTGCTCGATCTAATACTGGTAGTCCCGGAACTTGTAATTGTGCTGTTACTGCGGCTAGGGTAGCGTCAATGTAAGCAATTCCTGACAAACGTAAATTATTTCGCAGTCTAAAAAAGGGAAGTGGAGAGTGGGGAACTCGCGGCTCCCTCTGGGGATTAGGGGCAATGAGGAGTGAGGAATTAGGAGTGATTATTGCTTCCGTGTCCTGAAACCAATAGGAACCACCATCTGCAACTTCTTGCATGGCGGCGACTAACTCAGTAAGTGGTGTGCCTTTGGGACAGTAGCCATTAATACCAATAGATTTTGCAGCCAATACTAGTCCTTGTTCTTGAACAGAACTGAGGAGCAAAATTGGTAGGTTGGGATATAAGGCTCTGAGTTGGCGACAGAATTGTAAACCTAGCTGCTGACTGGTGGTGGAGCGGCCATTACCGAATTCTAAAACCACCAAATTTACCTGGTTAGGGTCCTCTTTGGCAATTTCTGCTAAAATTTGCAAGGCAGCAGTATCAGTTTCTACCACTCCTGTAACTTGCAGATTAGTAATTGCTTCCAAAGCTACCCGTAATCCCAGACGAAAAATTGGGTCTTGGTCGATTAACAATAATTTTAGAGGGCGATCGCTCATACTCTACTCAATTACCCAAGCACTGTTTTTTACCAATCAGAAAACAGCTTTGATACAAAACTTTGTTTTCCCGATTGTTACCTGTTTTCGCAAACTGATAAATCGATCATAGTTGGCATAGGCAGCTGCCACTGTGTAATTAAATGAACCTGAGTATTCGCCACTCGTTGACAGAACCCTATATCGCAATCAATCAAATCAGAGGATTTTCAGTGGGGCGATCGCTTAAAATTTCTTTACATTATGAAAACACACAGGCTTATTTGCCAGCCAATCGAAGTTAAAAGAATTATCTCCCCTTGTCCATCAACCCCTAATGCTGCATTTGTTGAGCATTTTGTACTACGACGGACTGCTAGATGATGAACTATTGCAGTTAGCTGCTAATACTTAAAAGTCTTATCTGTTATGGGAATATTTATCATCACCTGAGTCGATGGTTGTTAGGCTATCCGCTAATTGGTGGGAGCAAGACGATGCTATTTTTAAATACCGTAAAAATTACGACAAACACAGATAATAATTGGAACAAACTTTCTACGAGCAGACTAATTGAAAGCTGCAAAGGCACAATTATTATCAGTAGATTTAGATGATCATGCCGATGATCACGAGACAGTTTTTGGCAATAACTCCATTGATGAGACTAATGGTTATTAGGTTTTATTAGCTAGGAAAGCTAGAATCTAGACTTTTAACTCCTGTATAGACGCGATTAATCGCGTCTATCACTTTCTAACTCTCATCAGCTTTCTTGCGGGTTGCGGTAGCCAAAAAAGTTAATACTGTAGTTAGTAATCCGCACTCCTGTTTGTTCTTCAATTTTGCGGATAAAATCTTCTGGCAGTTCTACATGAACATCAAGAATTTGATTTGTATCTATACAGTTGACATGACTGTGAGAGTCACTTATATTACCGTATAAACGCCCATCACAGCGTTCAATACACTCAATGATGCTCTGACTAGATAATGCTTCTAAATTTTGATAAACAGATGTATGACCGATTTCTTTGCCTTGTTGGTTCAAGCGATCATAAATCTCTCTAGCAGAAAGATGTTCATTTGCTTGCCAAAGTAATTCCAGAATAAAGCGACGCTGACGACTAACGCGCATACCCAGGATTTGACACTGCTCAAGGGCATCTTCTAGGGAACGAATTGGTTTTGTAGGAATTGTTTGTTTTTGCATATTACAGCTTGTGAACTGTTAAGAAAATTTTCCCATTTCAACGTTTATTGGTTATTTAATATATGCAATCATATTGCACAGTGCTTTTTGACCTGTACTTGTATTTTGGCTTTTGATGCTGCGGAAGTGACAGGTGGTGATAATGATTTTTTTGGTTGTTGACGGCTACTTTGTCAGACCTTTATCTAAAACAAACTCATTACAACTTTAACTTAAAATTGCTGTAAATGTCCACCTTGGGGCAGGCGTTACCTTTTCCAAGTAGGCTAATTCTAATCACATACTATGTTAATGGTGTAGCAATTTTCATTTAAATACAAGTAATTATTGTAATAATTAAATGTAGCCACCGATATACGGGAATTGCGTAAGCGTAGCCCGCCGCAGGCATTGCCAGCGGATCATATCAAGGCTTGCAACTAGATGTATATTTGTTGTAACGAGCGAAAACTAAGCAAAAGTCAGTAGATCACAAAATTTTTTATAACCCGTACCACATGGGGATTTCAACAAAATAGCAAGACTAGAGAAAATAACCGATTAATCAGCGTTTTAGGCGACACCCTGAGTTAATACAAAGCGATCGCCCTGAAACTAACGCTGTTTCCCCCAAATTCACGATGCCTGAAACCCTCATGATTGCGTCAGTTTCCGAAAGTTTGTGATCTACTGATATTGAGTCATCACATCCTTGATTGCAAATTTAACTACTTTAGGACTTACGCAAAAATTGCCAACTTCGCTTAATTTATCGAACCGCCAAGACGAGGCAGTGCGTTGGGCGGCTCTGCCGACTTGAAGCAACTGCCGTGCCAAGAGCGCCGAGAATTCGTAGAGTGTGCGTAAGTCCTATACTTAAAGAACAAAGTCAAAGGAGTGAAGGTCAATCTAGCGTCAATCCCTGAAAGCTGCTACTGTAGATTGTCGATCTTACAGTTGAGCATCAAGAAAGTGACTGCTGAATCAATGACAATCGCGATCGCACTCAATAATGACTTTATTAACAATCTGGATCTGTCGCCTGCGTCAACGGTGATTGAACAACTACTGCAAGATGGGGTAGCATCCCATGAACAGCAGCTACGTTTTGATATCAATTACGATCTCGAACCTGGCGATCCACGGGAACTCTCAGAAATTGCAGAGGTGCGGCTGTGGTTTGTGCGCCTAGATGCCAAATACCCCTGGTTACCATTTTTACTAGATTGGAAAGCTGGAGAGTTTGTTCGGTATGCTGCCATGCTTGTACCACACCAGTTCAGTTCTCAAGAAGGCATTCAGTACAATCCTGAAGCCTTAGAAATATTTTTGATGCATAAAATCTTTATTTTAGGTGATTGGCTCAAACAACAGGGTATTCCCAGCCTATCGCGGCTGAAGTCTATGGCCCAAATGCTGGGTTATGAATTAGAGGATGCTTTTTTTGAGATATTTTAAATCGCTAAGTGCAACGACTACTGTATTTAAATCGTGGATTGCTTGAAATAAAACGTTACCTTCGTATTGATTAATCATGACCTCCATCCTCGTCCTCGGCGCAGGCGAATTTGGCCTCTCTATTAATTTAGGTGATGCTATAGAAACCGTTCTCAAGCAAGCAGCGTCCTAACTAATATGCCTACAGCTATAAAATCTCAAATTGGCACAGTCAACTTTGATTTGATAAATTAGTAGTTTGCGCTGTCTTCGCTAAAGCGCAAACTACGAACAATCTTTAACCATCAATTATTTCTTTACAAACTACTGATGGGACATAAATGCAGAGAAAAATCTAGTTTTCTAGCGTATTTTTTAATACTGAATGACCGCAAAATCTAGTCATCATGTCCAGGTTTTGCGGTCATTTAACAAACGCATAACTATATTGGATATCCAATAGACTGATTGCAGAAATTGGGACAAACTGCTGGTTTAGCCACCCAAAATTTTCTCCAAAACTGCGTTTGGTGAAACATCCGCCGTTTTTCCCGTGGGGGATTCAATGGCCAGAAATTTATCGTTTTTCGGCAACAACTTAGCTGGATCGCTAGGCCCAAATAGGGCGATGGTATAGGTTTGGACTGCAACGCTCAGTTGTAATGCCGCACTATCAGTAGACAACATCAAATTAGCCCCGGCGATTATAGCAGTTAACTTGCCAATATCATCTGGGGCAGTCACCTTGATATCTGGAGAAGACTCCAGAAGCGATCGCATAAACTGCTGATCATCAAGTCCCTTAATCACCACCACAGGCAGATCCGGCTGCTTATGTTGGAAGGCTTGAATAATTTGATGCCACTTCTCGACAGGGTAGATTTTATCCGGTTCTTTAGCCTGGGATAACTGGCCAGAACCGCCATGAATCAAGATATAGCCTGTTTCATGCACCCCTAAGCGTTTTTGTTCGTTTTGTGCCCACTCAATATCTGGTTTTGGCACATTTACTGCTAACTCTGGGACAGGGCTATTTATTTCCAATGGTTGGAGCAAATCATGATACAATGCCGCCGCATACTGGGATGGTTTGAATGGCACAGTGTGGCTTAGAAAAACCGAACCTTTGCCTTGGTAGCCAATACGTATGGGAATTCCTGTCAACCAGAGCAAAAGACCCAGCAACCAACTTTGCTTCACAGCAATGACAACATCGTATTCGCGATCGCGAATTACGCCTACTAAGTTACCCCAATCTGCCAGACTGTTACGGTCTTGAAAATCAAAGTTCAGCACCTCGTGAACCGACTTGCTCACTCGGTAGGCAGCCTTTGACCGGGGTTCAACAACGACATCTATCTGAGCGTTAGGGTAATGGCGCTTCAGGTCATCTAGAGTCGGAAAGAAGAGAATTTGGTCGCCAATTCCGCCAGGTACAAGGGCTACTACTCGCATAATATTTATTGACGCTTACTCGCTCCCTATTTTAGGGGAAAATATATAGCTTAAAGATTGAGGAATTCTGTGTATTTACTAATTCCAGCTGCGGGAATCGGAAAAAGAATGGGGAGTAACCGCAATAAACTCCTACTGCTTGTGCGATCGCAACCAATTATTGCTTGGACTCTATTAGCCGCAGAAGCCGCAAGTACAATCAATTGGATTGGGATTATTTCCCAGCCTGATGACTGGTCTGACTTGAAAGCAATTATCGCCGATTTGAAGCTGACTAAACCAGTGGAATTGATTCAAGGTGGCTCCACGCGCCAAGAATCTGTTTACAATGGCTTGCTGTCCCTCCCAGTAGCCGCAGAACAAGTGTTGATTCATGATGGGGCCAGATGCCTTGTCACATCAGATTTATTTAACTCTTGTGCCGAGGCGATTCGCCACTGTCCCGGTTTAATTGCTGGTGTACCCGTCAAAGACACCATCAAAGTTGTCGATCAACAAGGCATAATTCAAGAAACACCCGACAGACGACAATTGTGGGCGGCACAAACTCCCCAAGGATTTGATGTCAAGTTGTTGAAACAGTGCCATGCTGAAGGTGTTCGTCAAGGTTGGGAAGTAACTGACGATGCCGCTTTGTTTGAAAGGTGCGGTATTGAAGTCCGAATTGTCGAGGGAGAGGAGACAAATTTAAAAGTGACCACTCGACAAGATTTAGCGATCGCAGAATTTATTCTCACAAGTAGAGGCTTTTGATGAAAATGAACAGGTAGAGGGGAAACTTTCTCTAGGTTTTTTCTCATGCCCGTTTCAAACAATAATTTTGGCAATTTAGGATATAATTCCACACACTTGTTGATTGTTAGTTGTCATCTGCTAATGACTAGTAACTAATGACTAGTAACTAATGACCAATGACTGATGATTAAATGATTATAGCCACAGCGACGAAGATAGAAGCAATTCTCTATTTAAAGGGTAAACCCTTGTCGCTCGGCGAAATCGCCGAGTATGCCGCGTGCGATCGCGCCACTGTCAAAGAAGGCATAATTGAACTAATGGACAACTATGCCCACCGAGATAGCGCTTTAGAGGTAATAGAAACCCCAGATGGTTACAGTTTGCAACTACGGTCTGACTTTCATGATTTAGTGCAAACGATGATACCAGTAGAATTGGGAGTAGGTGCATTGCGGACTTTGGCAGCGATCGCCCTCAATAGTCCCATACTCCAGAGCGACTTGATTAACCTACGCGGTTCAGGAGTATATCAGCACGTTCCAGAACTCGTCGAGCTTGGTTTCATCCGAAAGCGCCGAGACAGCGATTCTCGCTCCTACTCGCTCCAAGTAACGCCGAAATTTCACCAGTATTTCCAAATCGAACAACTCCCGCAAATACTTTCCACCAGCCAGAAAGAAGAACAATTAGAACTAGAACTAGAACTGAAGGGAGTAGAGGGATAAGGGGGATGAGGAGAATAACCAATATGCCCCATTCCCAATCCCCAATGCCCTCTGCTTTTAAAGGCTTATACCCGTAGTGAATGCGCTAGCCTTGTACAATGGTTTAAAGTAGAGTTAGCAATTAAGCTAAATAAAACTGCCAATGGTGTTTAATCCTGACTTCTTGAATGACAACTCTGAGGAACACCCTAATCAACTTCTTTCCGACCACTCTGAGGAATACCCCAATCAGTTACTCAAATATCTACAGCATCAGTCTCCTGATGTTTTAGCGAGGATTGCTCAGTCCGCCAGCCCCGAAATTAAACAAATTATCTCCCAAAATGTCCAAGGGCTAGTGGGAATGCTCCCTGTAGAAAATTTCAACGTACAAATCACTACAGATCGGGAGAACTTAGCTGGGCTTTTAGCGTCGGCCATGATGACAGGGTATTTTCTGCGCCAGATGGAACAAAGAATGCAGTTAGAGCATTTGTCTAATGGTCAATAATCAATAGTCAGTAGTCAAACATTCTGAGACTATTGACCAAATAATTACTAATTCGTAATTCGTAATTAAGAGGGTACAGAGCTACCACCAAAATTTCTAATTTGGTGGTCAAGAAGACAGTTAGGGTACAAAGCAAGTACTGATCACAACTACGAATTACGAAAGCATTGCGGTAACAATAACGCAGCGTAAAGCCTTCTCTTATCATAAGGGGAGAAGCTGTTCGCGTTCGCTTAGAGCGAGTAATTGAGCGTTGGAACGAGCGTTATTATCAATTACGAATTAGCTTGACTACTTCCTTTCAGGATAAGCACCTGATTGCACTTTAAAGGTTTGAATTTTACCGCTGCGGTTGACTTCGATCACTAAAATGTCCCCAACTTTGCTGGCCTCTACTAACTTCTGAACTTGGGCTGAGGTTTTGACTGGTTTACCGTTAACTTTTTGAATCACGTCTCCAGGAAACAGTCCTCCGCGCTTGGCTGGGGAATCGTCTGTGACTCCTCTAATCACAATTCCAGCGTCCTGCTGAATGTTTAATTGATTTTCTTGATTAATCTGCTGTTTTTTGATCGCAGAAAGGTCTGCCATTTCAATACCCAAGAAGGGATGTTCCACACGCCCTTTGGTAAAAAGTTCATTGGCGATGCGGGCGGCGGTTTCAATGGGAATGGCGAAACCGAGTCCTTGAGCATCAGCGCGGATGGCAGTGTTAACACCAATCACTTCGCCTTGGGCGTTTAACAAGGGGCCACCAGAATTACCAGGGTTAATTGCGGCATCAGTTTGGATAAAGCTGACTCGCTTATCTGGGATACCTACCTGAGTGCTGGTGCGATCTGTAGCGCTGATGATGCCAATAGTAACAGTATTATCTAAACCCAGAGGATTGCCAATAGCGATCGCCCATTCTCCTGGTATTAAGTTTTGCGAATTGCCCAGTTTCACTGTCGGTAAATGATTCGCTTTTATTTTCACCACTGCGACATCTGTCACAGAATCAACTCCTACCACCTTCCCCTCTAGACTCCGACCATCTTTGAGGGTTACTAATACTGTATCTGTATCTGCTACTACATGAGCGTTGGTGAGTAATTCTCCATCTTCGCTCAAAATAAATCCTGATCCTGTACCACGCTCAATACGCTCTTGAGGTATTGGTTGTTCATCCTCTCCAAAGAATCGCCGCAAGAGGGGATTTTTCAAAGCGTCAGAGATCGGATTGGCTACTTTGCGGGTAGCATTAATTCGCACCACAGCCGGGCCAACTTTTTGTACTGCCGTCGCAATAAAATTCACATTCTCGCCCCCAGTAGCCCCAATAGCTGCGTTAGGAGAATTTGGAACTATGGATTCTGGAGGCAAAGCCATTGTCACATTTCTTAACTGTTGGAACGAGGGATTTTGTAGCAAGAGATAGCGACTCCCAAACAAACCTGCACCACAGCCGAACACCAGTAAAAATACATAAACGCCCAGTTGCTTTAAAGATAACTTCATAATCATTCTGCTTAAAGACAGCAATGCAGTTGCTAATTTCTAAGTGTAGTCAAGCTAACGGCAAGTGGACAGATCAATTTATAAAGAATTGGGCATAGGGTATTAGTTATTCTTCCTGTCTGTATTGTCCTCCTCATCTCCCCACTCCCCACTCTTCCCATCTAAAATCTAAAGTTAATGCGCTTTTGACCTGTGTACATGACTTTACCCTTTCGTCAACTGTTTCTCTGTAGCTTAGTTAGCGCCTTGAGCCTAGTATCCATAGTGCCAAACACTAACAGTGCTAATGCTGCTGTAGGTGGTTGCCCAACTCCAGCGTTATCTCGCTTCCAACGCCATAAAGTTGTTCGTGGCGAAACTTTGGAGAGCATAGCGCAGCGCTACAATCTCATTCCCACAACTATTATCGGCATGAATCCAGCTTTGCAGAACGGTGCGATTGCAGTCGTTGGTAGTGTACTTCAAATTCCTCCCTACAATGGGGTTGTAGTCGAAGTGCCTCGCGGTGAAACTTGGCGACAAATAGCGGCAAAATACAAAGTTCGTGCTGATAGCCTTTTTGAAGTGAATGGTTGCCAAGAAGACCCCAGAATTGTGTTTGTTCCGGGGGTAAATTGGTCGCCCAATGGTGTTGTAACTAAGTCCCCTTTACCTACTGATACAGGAACGCCAAACCGTGCATCTCTGTCTGGATATCCTTTGGCACAAGTGGCAACTGTAGCATTAGCTTATGGGTGGCAAATCAATCCTGCGACAGGTCAAGTTTTCTTTCATAGTGGTGTTGACTTATTAGCAGCAATGGGTACTAATGTGCTGGCGATCGCTCCTGGAACCGTAGCCTTTGCTAATGATCAAGGTACTTATGGTAAGTTGGTCATTATTAACCACAGTGGCGGACTCCAAAGCCGCTATGCCCAGCTTGACAGTATCAAAGTTACTGTCGGTCAGCAAGTGAAAAAAGGAGACTTACTGGGAACAGTAGGCACTAGTGGACAACCAAGTTCCAACCGGCCGCATCTCCATTTTGAAGTGCGTTCTAGCTCATCTTTGGGTTGGGTAGCAGAAGATCCGAAGGGTTATTTGAAGAAATGAGGTTTGTTTTTAAACGCAGAGGAACGCTGAGGGAAGCGCAAAGGTTTCGCAAAGGAAATCTCTGTGTTCCTCTGCGGAACCTTTGCGATCCTTTGCGTTAAAAAAAGGATGCTATATTTTCGCTAGATTTGACGATATGCATTCCTGCCTCTGCAAACCTTGTAAATGCGGCATCTGCCTGTTCTGTGTAGTCTACAATACCGGGAACAACAACAGGAGAAGTGCAATCTTCTAAGAGATAGATTTTTTGAGCAAGGCTAGCATCTACCTGTTTAATTTCTGTTAATAAATCGTCAATTGTCCAGGCGACGCAATGACTTTTGGCTTGACCACCAATAATTACTGCATCAAATTCTAAAAGTTGCTTGATCAGGTGCGTGTTCTTTTGAGCAAGTGGACGCTGCTTAAAATCTTCTAATACTTCTGGGCGTAAGATGGAATAGTTTTCTGTTAAAGGATTTTCACCTTTGATTTCAAATTGTGTTTGACTCTGACGCGCAATGCCGTGGAAAAATATCGCTTCTTCTACCGATGAGACTAAAGCATGGCCGATACCGCCCAACATAGAATGATAAGGCCAAACAGTGAGGGGATATTTCCCATCTTGACTAAGTTGCTTAAGGTAATGGTAAGCGTGTTTTTCTAATAATTTATAATCCCCATTAGTAAGACTGTTAGCAACTGCTGGGTTAACTTTCCAGATCCCTTGTTCGATATCTCCAGGAGTGATGCTAGTTGCTGCTGGAGTGGGATGTTCTCCGGCGGCGTTCACCCAAAAGATGGGATGAAAAATTTGTGTTGCTGTGTGGGTGTCTAAGGTGGGTACAATTTTGGTAATTACTCCCAAGTTGCGATAAATAAACTCACATAATCTGACATTATCATCCACCGCCCCATTCCCAAATTTTCCACCTACAAATAATTCAAAGCCGGGGATGCAGAAGGTGTTTTGGACATCAATTAATAGTAAGCAAATGCGAGTTTTATCTAAAGATGCAGGTTTGATATCATGTTGTTTTGCCCAGATTTCCGCATCTGTGGCACGTTCTTGGTAAGGTACGCGCCAGACTTCGCCCACTTCTTGAAGGTTAAAATGTGGGGGAATGGGTAATTGGGTTGTTATTTGGGTGTTCATAATTACAGTCGCTTTTATTCTGTAATAACATCTATAATCTCAATCCCCAAATTTTCTCAAGTATAGTGTTACTTTAGTAAACATCATCATGAGAACTTAAGGTCAACAAAGAAATTATTAATTCCCCAGAATCGGGATGAGGAACAAACTCAAATAGAATACGATTGTTGTAGTCTATGGAACAAGCTCATGTACCCAATAAATCCCCTTTAAGTTTATGAGTACGCAAGCTAGGGTAAAACGGATCTTCAGCAAGTTGTTCTCCTAAAATATAACTTTGTTTCCTATTAAGGTTATCATTAACTGCGTATCCAGGTGCGTAGGTAAATATAGCTGCATAACGCATACCTTCCGGTGCTAAAATTTCTGTGGTAAAAGTACCCTCATTTCTAGCAATAGGGTATGCAACTGGCTGGTTTTGCTCATGCAAAAATGCTAGTAATTCCAGTTCAAAACCAATTTCTTCTTTATTCCTCCACCCACGCCGATAAACCCGCAAAATATAGTTTTCTCTCTCGGTTGTCACTAAGTAAATATCGTTTAAACCTCGTTTGTATAATTTACAGCTATGAGATTTGGGAATTGGATACTCACAGAGTACAGTGGTCATTAAAGCCGCACTATCAGGAATTGGTGAATTACAGGTATTGCAGGTTGGATCATAGAAAGATTATTGTATTGATGCTATTTATAACTCAGTAATAAACTGATGACTTCGTTAGGCTTTCCTAAGGAACGCTGTGCGATCGCTAACCCTACTCAGTTAGAAGAGTTTTTTAATTGCTCTTTATTTCTTTGCCTGTCTGATTCTGATTCTCCATTTTTTTCTACCTAATCATCCAAAAAAGCCACTACCTATGGCAATCTGGGAAACAGAGATTTATCAAATCTGATATTTTAGCTACAGGAAATTTACCTGATAGGGTTATGCAAATGCCAACTCTTACAACTTCCGATACCACAGTAGATCAACCCACTTTTGATACAACTATCAAGCGGCGTAAAACCCGTCCCGTAAAAGTGGGAAATGTCACCATTGGGGGCGGCTACCCCGTTGTGGTGCAGTCAATGATTAACGAAGACACTCTTGATATTGATGGTTCGGTAGCTGGTATTCGTCGTCTGCACGAAATTGGCTGTGAAATTGTCCGTGTCACAGTTCCGAGTATGGCTCATGCTAAAGCTTTAGCAGAAATTAAACAAAAATTAATTAAAACTTACCAAGACATACCAGTTGTGGCAGATGTCCATCATAATGGGCTAAAAATCGCTCTGGAAGTCTCCAAGCACATAGAGAAAGTACGGATTAATCCGGGCTTGTATGTGTTTGAAAAGCCAAACCTTAATCGAACTGAGTATACTAAAACCGAATTTGACGAAATTGGCGATAAAATCCGCGAAACCTTAGAACCTCTGGTAGTTTCTTTGCGGGATCAAGGTAAATCCATGCGAATTGGGGTAAATCACGGTTCCCTCGCTGAAAGGATGCTATTTACCTACGGTGACACCCCAGAAGGCATGGTGGAATCTGCCATAGAATTTATCCGCATCTGTGAATCTTTGGATTTTCGCAACTTGGTAATTTCCATGAAAGCCTCACGAGTACCTGTGATGTTAGCCGCCTATCGCCTTATGGCCAAGCGCATGGATCAACTGGGTATGGATTATCCGCTACATTTAGGCGTTACGGAAGCCGGTGATGGCGAATACGGACGCATTAAATCCACGGCTGGTATTGCTACCTTACTTGCTGATGGCATTGGCGATACAATTCGCGTCTCACTTACAGAAGCACCAGAAAAAGAAATTCCCGTTTGCTACAGCATTCTCCAAGCTTTGGGATTGCGAAAAACGATGGTGGAATATGTCGCTTGTCCTTCCTGTGGACGCACTTTGTTTAACCTAGAGGAAGTGCTGCACAAAGTTCGGGAAGCCACTAAACACTTAACTGGGTTAGATGTGGCAGTTATGGGTTGCATTGTCAATGGTCCCGGAGAGATGGCAGATGCTGACTATGGCTATGTTGGCAAAACACCTGGTTACATTTCTTTGTATCGTGGTCGAGAAGAAATTAAAAAAGTCTCAGAAGATAAAGGTGTAGAGGAATTAATTAACCTTATTAAAGCAGATAATCGCTGGGTAGAGCCGTAAGGGAAGTGGGGAGTGCTGAGTGCTGAGTGAAGAATTTTATTTCTTTACTCAGAACTCAGAAAAGAGAAACTGTTTTGCCCCATGCCCAAAAATTTTGTATCTTTAAACTACCAAGGTCACCGGATTGTCAAGTATTTTGTTGAAATTAGGAATACATCCTCCATCTGTACAGTGGTAGCCTGTGTTAGATTGAGCATACTGACTATATATTTTCCCTCTGACGCAGCTGTCATTATGGTGATTACAAAAAGTAGGCTTGTTTTGGGTGCTACGGTAGTGACACTCTCCACGATCGCTGTTACTAGCCTTGGCATTCACTCGCGAGGTGAGGCTTTATTTAAAGCAAGTCCCAAAGAATTGGTAGATGAAGTTTGGCAAATTGTTCAGCGCCAATATGTAGATGGTACTTTTAATCAGGTAGATTGGCAGGCTGTTCGTAAGGAGTACTTGAGCAAGTCCTACAGTAATCCGCAGGAAGCGTATAAGTCCATTCGGGAAATGCTGAAAAAGCTAGAAGATCCCTACACCCGATTTATGAATCCAGAGGAATTCAAGAGTATGCAAGTGGAGACCTCTGGAAAACTCACAGGGATTGGGATCACAATCAGTCAGGATGAAAAAACGAAGCAACTGGTTGTAATTGCGCCAATTGAAGATACACCAGCCTTTAAAGCTGGTATTTTGGCAAAAGATGTCATCCTCAAAATCGACGGCAAAAATACCAAGGGGATGGATATTAATCAGGCAGTATCCCTGATTCGAGGTGCAGCAGGAACGCAAGTCAGCCTAACGATTCAGCGCGACGCTCAGACAAAAGAATTTGACATCAAGCGCGCGGATATTAAAATCGATTCAGTTAAGTATTCCCAAAAGAAAACTCCAGCAGGTAACCTTGGGTACATTCGCTTGAATCAGTTCAGCGCCAATGCTGGTGAAGAAATGCAAATCGCTATCAAAGATTTAGAAAGCAAGCAGGTAGCTGGATATATTCTGGATCTACGTGGTAATCCAGGTGGCTTACTCTTCTCCAGTGTAGACATTGCCCGGATGTGGATAAATAAAGGTAAGATTGTTTCCACCGTTGAACGCCAAGGAGAGGCATCAAAAGAAGAGGCAAACGGACGCGCCTTGACAAATAAACCGTTGGTGGTTCTGGTAGATAAAGGTTCAGCTAGTGCAAGTGAAATCCTCTCAGGGGCTTTGCAGGACAACAAGCGTGCTACTTTGGTTGGTACTCAAACCTTTGGTAAGGGACTAGTGCAATCGGTACGTCCCTTGGAAGATGGCTCAGGATTAGCGGTAACAATTGCTCATTACTATACGCCCAACGGTACAGATATTAACCATAAAGGTATTGCTCCAGATGTGAAGGTAGATTTGACCAAACAGCAGATGGAGGAGTTGTGGCTCCATGAACGTGACAAACTCGCTACCCTAGCAGATCCCCAATTCGCTAAAGCAGTGGAAGTGATAGGTAAAAAAATTGCTGCTAAAAGCACAGCTTCAGTAGAAAAATGAAGAGTTAGAAATAAAGTTAGGAGTCAATTGTGAGGAGTTAGGAATAAAAACCATGATTGTCAATTCATAACTTCTAACTCTAAACTCCTAACTTTTAACTTAAACTGGTTGGCACTTCCCAGCCCTAATAAGTCCGACACGCCGAGCGATCGCTTCTTCTTGCGAATTAAAAGGCCCCCACTGTTCTATAATCTCTAGATTATCGTCGCCAAGTTTATCGCTGGGGAGAATTTCGCAATTACCAGCAGAGCGTTTGACAATATACCAAGTTTGTGAATCATTCATACTTGAAATAAAAACTTTGTTTTTTACAGTAAGGATTCTAAAGCATATAGAAAATATTCTCCCGTGTATGGGATTGTGTCGGATCTGATTTAGCTATAGACTACACTTACAACCAGTTACTTACAGTCAGAAATTTGCTATTTGCCCTTGGCTACCCACTAAAGAATTTTAATAAAAATATAAAGTGTACTTAAATAATAAGTAGATGAATTAATATATGATACATATATAATACTTCTGAAATTCAATAGATTGATATGCGTTTACCTATCATTATCAGTGCGGGGTTATTGTTATCTTTCGGACTGAACCTACCAGTAATGTCCAAATCTCCCGTAGAGATAGCACAAGCACAATCGCCAGCGAGTAATAACTGGAATTTAAGGCGATCGCAAAGGCGATTAGAATTTAATCGCCGTTTCTGGAGTGGGCAAAATATTTCCAACTATGAATATACATTGAGCAATAGTTGCTTTTGTATAGCCGATGCTAGGGGACCAGTAGTGATTAAAGTACGTAATGGTCAAACAATTTCCGTCACTTCTGTAGCTACAGGTAAACCAGTTAATCCAGAATTCTTTCAAAGCTACAACACAATTCCTAAGCTGTTTGATGTAATTCAAGATGCTATCAGCCGTAAAGCCTTCAGCTTGAATGTGGAATATAGTGCTAGATTCGGCTATCCAACCAAAATTAATATCGATTACGACAGTCAGATAGCTGATGAAGAAAAATATCTCACAATTGAGAATTTTAAGGTAATTAAATAGCCGTCGTTGCAACCAGAAAATTAGATATTAAGGCAATAGGTATGCTTACCTACATCATTAGACCTCTTGCATAAATGCTTAAATTGTTATATCGAGCGGAGCTAACAGAGTAGTGAGATTTTTCTCTTCATTGCGTTCCGCTCAAAATGACATTCCTGATTTTTTGACTTTTGCAAGAGGTCAGTTAACTGTTGGCGTTCAAGTTTCTATATACTGCTGTGCGAATGTCTCAGAGTTAAAGGCGATCCAGTGCGTAGCTTGCCGCCGCAGGCATCGCCTTTATTTATCCCATTTATTAAATTTCCTCTAATAAAAAAGATTAGCGTTGTTGATTAAATGTATAAATCTTGGTCTAGAAATGCGAAAATTCGAGCGATCGCTCGTCACCAAAGTAAGTAAGCGGGCAGAAAAATTTCCCCTTTTTGGCTAGATACACAAGATCAGTTTGTCAGGGACGGTACTCCTATTCGGGAATAACTAGTAATAAAAATACAAGCCGAAATCCAACATATATCAAATGAACTATCTAATTTTTTGAGAGAGATATTGAAAGTAGAACTGAATATTAACCATTTTATTTGTTACCCTTCTGGCAATTTAGCAAACGCCTGCTCAACTAACTCTTTTGCTTTAGCATCCAAACGTAGCCAATCCACTTCCCCCAGTTCATCAATTAAATTAGTATCAATATCAGCAGTCTCCTTCTCTGGGCTGTATTCCAGAAAACACACTTGATAACATAGTTCCCACAAATCGATACTCGCTTCTTGCTGTTGACGCTGCAAACGTAGATGATATCCTGGATGGGGCATCGGCAGACGAGTAAGAGTCTCTCTGATTCCATCTGCTTCTTGGGGCGTTGCAGTTTCCATTGCTTGCAACAACTCAGTCACCAATGCTTTGATTTCATCAGTGGTGCTAGGCGGCCAAATCAGGACATCGTTATAAGTTCCCGTCCAGGAAGATTCATCAAGCAACTTGCGGATATTGTCGATAACGCGAATGAAAGCAGGTTGCATGAGAATTTCAGCCTGCTGCCATGCAACTGAGTTTGTTATTTTAGGTGGCATTGGTAGTAAACAGGGGCACTAAAAGAAAAAAAAACAGTCTGCGTTTATTAAAAAGCTGCGTTTTTAATCTAAATCTTTTCTCAAGATAGCGGATTTCATTGAAGAAAATTTGGAGATATTTATTACCAGCTGAAAAATTAGGTAATAACTCTGGGGAGGGAATATGATCGGCAAGCTACTAGACCATCGTTACCAAGTAATTCGAGTCCTCGCGATGGGAGGATTTGGTCAAACCTATATTGCCCAAGATACTAGACGGCCTGGCAATCCCATCTGCGTCGTCAAGCACCTCAAACCCGGAAATGACCCCAGAGTTTTTGATACTGCTAAACGCCTGTTCCACAGCGAAGCCGAAACCTTAGAAAAACTAGGCAACCATGACCAAATACCCAGGCTGCTAGCATACTTTGACGAAAACCAAGAATTTTATTTAGTACAAGAATATATTGAAGGACATACCCTAGCTGAGGAACTTATACCTGATAAGCGTTGGAGTGAAAGCCAAGTAGTTCAACTCTTACAAGAAGTTTTGGAAATTCTCGAATTTGTCCACCGCCAAGGTGTGATTCACCGCGACATCAAGCCAGATAATATCATCCGTCGCACCTCAGACAATAAGTTAGTTTTAGTGGACTTTGGGGCAGTGAAACAACTGCGTACACAATTGGTGACAGTGGGCGGACAACCCTCTCCCACAGTAGTTATTGGCACTCCTGGCTATATGCCCACAGAACAAGGGCAAGGTAAACCGCGCCCCAACAGTGATATTTATTCCCTTGGCATCATCGCTATTCAAGCACTAACAGGATTATCCGCAACAGAACTGCAAGAAGACCCAGAAACGGGCGAAATCATTTGGCAGCAATCTATAATTGTGAACTACCGACTGGCGGCAGTGTTGTCCAAGATGATAAATTATCACTTCAAAGACCGCTACCAAAACGCCACGGAAGCACTGCAAGTATGTAAAGACGCGATTAATCCTGTACCTGCACTTTCCACATCTCAAGAATCTGCCAAAAATTCCAGTTACCAAGCAGCCAAATCTCAGCGTCAAGTATCTCGGCTGCAAACTGTTGCAGTTGCACCAGCAAATCCTGTCAAACCTGCCCGTCAAGACTCTAGCAAATCAGATCCATGGCCGATATTAATTGGCATATTATTAGCGGGTGGTGCGGCTGCTTTGGTAACAAATGTATATCCAAATGTAAAAAATTTAGCTTCTAATCTTACAGGTAACGATACCGCCTTAGCAAATAAATGCTCGGCTGTTGTCGTCGGAAATTCTAATATCCGTTCTGAACCTAGTTCGATAAATTCTGATAATGTTTTGCAAACAGTTACCGATAACACCAATTTCGAGGTGACTGGCAAGCGCACAAAACGGGGTTGGATAGAAGTTAAACTTAAATCTGGTCGTTTGGCTTGGGCCCACTCGGACGTGATAACTAATAATCAAGAATGGGGTTCTTGCCTGCGCGAAAAAGGCATTGCAACTAAGATTGTAGATGATAGTCCCCTGATTGCGACTCGACCGACTCCTAAGCCAAAAGCAAAATCGAGGGATGTAGCAACTCCATTACCAGAAAAGCCGAAAGCGTTAACTGACGACACTGGGAAATCAGATCAATCGCAGCCTAGTGATAACAATGCCAATATTATAGAACAAGCAAAGCAGAAGTATAATTCAGGGGATATAGTGGGAGCGATCGCACTTTTGAGATCAATTCCGGCAAATGCTGCTTCTAGTATCCAAGAGACACGCAAAATGATTGTCCAGTGGCAGGAAGATTGGGCCAAAGCAGAGGCGTTATCTAATGAGATAAATAAAGCAATAGATGATGGTAAGTGGGATAAAGTTTTAGATTATAGAAATCATCCAGAAAAGTTGCCTAATACTCAATATTGGCGAAATAGAATAGAACCATTATTTAAACAAGCAGCCGAAAATCTAGCAAAACAGGCATTAAGTAAACTAGAAAATCAAGGTAATCAGAAGACTACCCAACATCAACTTCTCAATACTAACCAACCTGCCACTAAAGAGAGTCCTAATACCATAGAAACTCCTAAAAGCGGCTTTTAATAGTTATCACTAAATACTGTTTACCTCATTGGGAATGTCTAAAAGCAGGCTCCGCCTCCTAAATTCGCGGCAGCAGCCCAATGAAAAACGTTTCCAGGTTCTACCTGGAAACGAGATTTTAAATCGGTGTTTCTCTGTGATTTATTTTCCCTAGTGCATTTCGTCGTATTCTGGGGCTTCAACTCGTCTTGCTTCCATCCGCGAGGCAGGTAGAAACTCAGCACGACGGACTGGAACCAAGGGCGGCGTATTTCCTTGGTAAGGGTGAATAACTTGTACAGTACGGGCTGGACGCTGCCGTGGTGAGAATAAAGCCAATACTCCAGCGACGACAACACCACCACCAATAGTCAGAGCCGCACCTCCCACAGCCCAGAGCATGGGTGAAGACCACCAAGGATTTTGCGGCTGGAATGCTGCTGCTTTTTGTTGATTATTCTGCTGGGCTAATTGCCACTGTTGCTGAGTATTGAAATTTTGAACTTGGCCTTGAAGTTGTTGATTTTGCAACTTCAACTGTTCATTGTCGTTTTTTAAACGCTCCAACTGCATTTGCGTGTTCAGCTTCTCCATCTCTTGGCGCTGATCAGAAGTAGGAGCAGTCGGTGGCTGACTGGGATACATTGGTTGCCCATAAGGGCCGTAAGGATACATTTGTGGCTGTACTCCCGGCGCTACTACAGTCCCTGGCATTTGCGAAGCAACGGCAAAATTAGGTTGTAGGGATGTACTTGTCCCTTTGAGCAATACCAGAGCCGCCAGCCCAGCTACAGCTACCCCGCCGATAAACGCCATACTCTCACTCATCGCCTTTGTCCCTCAATTGCGACGCAACTATAACCATTTGTGACTGACTCCCTCTCACACACATAATTTATACCTACTCGACTTCACATAATACTCAAACTATAAGCGACCGGATCAGCTAGTTTTTTTAGAGCATGATATCTGATGTTAATATTCAAAACCATAACGGTCAAATTGTCTACTAAATAAGAAGAGAAAAACAGCGTTGTTATACTTTTTAATCTACTTTCCCCGTCTAATCAAGAGGAGTATTTGTACTGTTGTTAGTGGTCTTGATAGCTGCTTTGAGACTTTGGCAAAATTCGGCGATCGCATTTAGTCCCTGCTCTGGTGTGCCTTGGGCCAACTTTTTCACAAAAGCGCTGCCCACGATCGCACCATCTGCGCCCCATTCCCTTACCTGTCGGGCTTGGGCAGGTTCGGAGATCCCAAAGCCTACAGCGATAGGTTTATCAGTAACACTACGAATTTGTTTGAGTAAATCAGACACGCGGTTTTCCAGTTGCGATCGCACCCCTGTTACCCCTGTGACGCTGACTAAATAAATAAATCCAAGGGATGAACGAGCGATCGCTTCGATCCGTTGGGCAGAACTGGTGGGAGCGATCAACAAGATTACGTCAATTCCCATCTCACTAGCTGCTTGGAGCAAGCCTGCTGCTTCCTCTAAGGGCAAATCAGGTATTACCAATCCTGCTACCCCAGCAGCAGCGACTGAAGAGAGAAATTTTTCAATTCCCCGGTGCAGAATTGGGTTGTAATAGGTAAATAAAATAATGGGCGATCGCAGTTTAGGAGTAATCCCTTGCAACATTTCCAGCACCTGCTCTAATTTCGTTCCCCTTTGCAGGGCGCGGCTAGCAGCAGCTTGAATTACTGGGCCATCCGCCAGAGGATCGGAGTAGGGTATGCCTAGTTCTATAATGTCGGCTCCACTGCGATCTAGAACCTGCAGCGCTTTTGCTGTTGTTTCTAAATCTGGATCGCCAGCAGTAATAAACGGAATCAGAGCGCACTCACGATTCCGTCTAAGGGTTTCAAAGCAATGAGAAATCGCAGTCATTTAAGTGTCGAGAGTCAAAGGTCAAGAGTCAAGAGTCAAAATTGGGACTTTGGACTCTGGACTCATCAATGATAACTTTACACCTGAGATTGCTCTTCTTGTTCTATTTCAGCTTGAATTCGTGCTAGTTCTTCAGGAGTCAGCTCATCTAGTCGCTTTTGGAGAAAGTCTTGCTCATACTGTTCCCGCTGTTGGTGGTAGGTCATTTTTTGTCCCACCGCACGGAAAAAATAGCTGGCTAACCAGCCAACTAACCCACTGACTAGTAAGACTTGGCTCCATATACCAGCTTTCTGATTATCGAAACCGACTAGCTGCAATCCTACATATGCCAAGCCGCCGGCAATAAAAACACCCAAGCCAATTCCAATAGCGTCAATCCGTCGCATGAGAGTTATGACCTACCAATCTTGTTAAACTTCAATTTGTCGCCGTCGGGGTCGAAAATTTACAAACGGCGATAGAACTAACAAACCCGGAAAGAAGAAAAACACCAAAAAGTACATAAAGGTACGCTCAATGGAGGTAGCTACATACCAACGCTGCTTCAGGTACAGCAAGATAGCAATCGGGATTACCAGAAGGTAAGCTCCAGCCAAAATCAGATACAGCAGGGCGACAATCATAACTTTCAAGTCTTAAGCTTCTGTTTTCCATCATAGGCTGAAGAGTCAGACTGAGGAAAGTATAATCATGACGCTTTCAACATGACTACGCCAGAATTCCTCGTCTATGTCCAGATTAGACTGATAAAAGGTAGTATTATGCTGTAATCGTAAATCCACTCTTCTAACAAATGCTCTAGTCAGACAAGAAAGAAAATTCATCCAGATTGATTACCAGCAAACAAGAAAGATTTCCAACTCTGGAACGCAATCGCCCTATCTGGAAAAAATATTTTCAATCTAGTTGGACAAAAGACACAATTGATGGTGGAATAGATGAGGAGGTATTTACTGCCTCCACGAAATAACTAGTTATACTAGTTGCCAAACACCTGCGGGGGTGTGGCGGAATGGTAGACGCTACGGACTTAGATAACTGAGCCTTGAAGGAGAAATCCCTCAAGTGGAAGCTCTCAAACTCAGGGAAACCTAAATCTGGTTACAGACATGGCAATCCTGAGCCAAGCCCAAAAATTTGAGATTTGCGATTTGAGATTTGCGATTAATCTTCAATCTAAAATCCAAAATTGAGGGAAGGTGCAGAGACCCGACGGGAGCTACCCTAACGTTAAGTCGAGGGTAAAGGGAGAGTCCAATTCTCAAAATCTGAGCTGGCTATTGTCATCAGGTAGCAGTGAAAACTGCGGGAGAATGAAAATCCGTTGACCGTAAAAGGTCGTGTGGGTTCAAGTCCCTCCACCCCCATTAAAAATTTAAAATGCGAAAAGACTCCTATATAAGGTATGGGCGCGTTGTATCTAATGGTAGATCAACTCGTCCATATAGTCTTGTATTGGCTTTGATTGTTATGACTAAGTAATTTAACTTAAACATTTGATGAATTATTAAACAATTTGTGTTTAATACTTTATTTATAGTCAGAGTTTATCAAATTTGTGTAAAAAGATTACTGAATCTCTAAAGAATAGATTGATGCTAGTGTTCACCAAGGTTAAGCTGGTAATAATATGAACAGGAAGCCTTTTTGTCCTGATAACTGGAATGAGCGCTAATAGTTTATCAATTAGTCAGCAAGATCCCGATTATGTTACGTCTAACTCTAGACAACGAAATGTGCAAATTGCACAAGAGGAGGTTTATAGCTTCTTCGTCAAAATTGTCAAAAAATTGCCGCCAGATGATGTTTTGCGGGAATTCAAAGGTTTATTTATAGACGGTCTGGATTCACAGTATTCCCATTCTATACCTGGGATATACAGCATTTTTTTAGATGATAATGAAAAAGAGTACTGTAATACACTTAAGCGGTGTATCTACATAATAATTAATAATTGGAAAACTAACAGAAAAGACAAATATATCCAAAAATTAGTTAATTTATTTGTTGATGAAAGTCGGAAATTAGATACCAATGATTTTTTAGAGATAAATATTCGTGAAAGCTGGCTAGAAAATTTTATATCCAGCAAAGATTACCAAGAAATAAAATTATTTGCTAATAAACATGACGAATTATCTAAAGGTCATTGGGCTAATCGCTACACTTCTTATTTATTAATTGATCAATCTGTTAATGAGAATAATTGCCGAGAGCAACAAGAGGCTGCTAGAAGGCTTTATAGACAGATAAAAGACAAATATAAGTTTGAACTAGCAATGTATATTGCTCGTTCTCAATCTGCTGTCCCAAGCACAAACCGCTACAATAATCCCAGTATTTTGGGAGATAATGTTCTGCATTTGATAAAAACAATTGTTTTAAAAAAGGGTATATTTAGCCATGAAAATATTGCCAATATATTTATCAAACAAACTCAAAATCAAACTCTTGAAGAATTTAAAAAAAGTATAGATAAATATCTCTTTTTTTCTGTAGATAATCAAGAATTAGTCGGAAATTTGCGGCAGCAGTTTGCAGAGAAGTTATCCTTATGGAAGGAAAATTATAATCAAGAAATTATCACTAAAGAATTATTCCTGAGAACCTGTAATCGAGTGATTGATTGTTTGACAACAGAAAATGGGAAAGAACCTTCGTCATTATTTATATTATTGGTTTCTCCAGGCCACTCTCTAACATTGGTGATTTTACTACTAAAGACTATTTTGATTTGTAGAAATTCCCGCAGGCATTTAGAACTTAGGATTGCTCATCTGATTCGTTATTACGAAAAATATCCTGAAGATGAATGCAAGTGGATAATCAATTTTATCGAGATTTTTAATATTACGTTTGCAATTTATGCAGAAAACGTAGAATACAACTTGATTAAGATGAAAGAAGAAGATAAAAGTAGTAATCTCCAGTTGAATCTGGATGATTATCGTGTATTTTCACAGATGAAGGTAGATAGACAAAAATGAGTGTCGCCTGATTCATGATTTAGCAAGGCGTTCGTCTAACCAAGCCAAAGCAGCACCGGCAGTTTCAGCTAGAATACTAATGAGGCGATATAAAGCGATCGCACTAAATACTAAGGCGGCTGGAAAGTGGTGTCGTAAAAGTTCATATGCAGTCGCTTCAAACACACCTAACCCACCAGGCGCTCCCGGAATGATAAACCCTAACAACCAAGCGCAACTGAAAGCCCCTAACAACAAAGGAATTTGATTCACATTCAATGAATCCAGGGCGAACATAGTTAATATAAACCCAGTTCCACGTAGTCCCATAAAGCCCAATTCTCCTAACAAAGGTCGTAAAGGGTAGCTTTTAAGACTGAATGGAACAGTTACCTCAGTGGTGACAGCAGACTTTTTTGCTTTCAATCTGTATAAAAAGCGAATAACTGGGTTTAAAAACCAAGGATGAATCGCACAAAGGACTACAGTTAAACTCAGCAATTGTAATATTTGCAGAACAAGGGTAGTATTAGCTGCTGCAAATTGTCTACTACATAGGACAATGATGATTAAAGCAGCCGCTAGCATCAGTAGCGGTTCCAGCAAAACACTTAAGGTAGCTGCACCAGCAGAAATATTGGCATTTTTTGCTGCCATAATTCGCCCGTAATGATGCCAGATATTACCTGGCAAATATTTAGCTATGTTCGTTTTTAGGTACACTTGGATGAACTGGGGAGATGATATGGGTTGATTTAACTCTTGCAGAATCCAAGTCCAGATCCAGCCTGCCCAAGTATGTGCCAGTAAAGTGACGCCTGTTGCGATCGCCATAATTGCCCATCCTACCCCATCAATGCGGATAGCAGTCACTTCAATCCAATTATCCTTCAGAGCTTTACCTAAAAAAAACAGCGTTCCGCCCAAAATTATCCAGCGTAAAAATTGCTTCATGAATTTAGTAATTTAACAGTTAGAGCAACAAGGGCTGAATACCTCAACTATTACAGTACATCAGCTACCTATCCAAAGCTTTTGAAGGATTAAACAGGTTGATGTAGTTCTTTTTCAGAAAACATATTACTTTATTTTATATCTCTCTAGAGTTAGATAAAAATATTCTATTATTACTAATTAAAATGTGGCCTGCGCTAGAGGTAAAGTTAATTTTATTATTCATATCCTTAATAGAGGTTATCGAAAGTGAGCAAACCAAGACAAGCACAATTTGCTGACCAATCCAATGGTTCAGTAAACTATTAGCTGATTAATATTTTGGTAAGGAGAATTACATGAACACTGTGAGAGTATTCTTGAAAAAAGTAAGATTGCGCCAGATATTAACTATCTTTTTCGCTGGAGTATTGTTAATAGTTAGCACTGCTTGTAGTGGGGCAAATGCTCAAGGTGCAAATCCACAAAATCCTGCTGTGCAAGCTGGCGGAGCAAACAATCCTTATAAGAATGGTGGAGACAATTATACCAACAACCGAATGTCCACCGCTCCAAAAATAACAAACCCAAAAGCCAATCAGGGACGTGACGAAGCTAGCTTACAACCAAGTTCACAATTGTTAATTGCTACAAATAGAGAATCCGAGATACTTTATCCTAGTGGTGAGACACCAGCAGATCGAGTCAACAAAGAAGCAAAACTACCAATTATCACAGATCAGGACTTCCAACAACCTGAACCAGGTGGTTTGATTCAGAATGAAGCAAATGTAGGCGAACGGGTTAAAGATCGTCTTGAGACTGTAAAAGAGGCTGTTGAAGAAGCTTCTGGCTTTTTGAAAAACAAGGCAGATGAAGCGGGTACAAGACCTGAATTACAGAAAAATCCAGCATTAGGCAGATAAAACCCTTATTTTCTCTTAATGGTTGGCATTTGAAATCAATCTAAATTATCTTGGTTGAAGTTTAACTTAGTCACAAAAATCCCAGGAGTTAGAAGCATGAAAAAAGCAATGAATTGGCTGAAAAACATTCGTCCCTTAAAAGTTCTAACTGTTTTTTTAGCAGGAATGTTCTTATTTTTGACACAAGCTTGTGGTGATCCAGGAACAGCAACACAGCCACCAAAGCCTGAGGCTCAATCACCTTATTCCAAGCGATATGATCCCACAAAAGATTATCCTCTCTCTTCTCCTGCTGGTGGAATAAATAACTTTAGTGATGTAGATCCTAGAGCGAAAGATGAAAAGGCAGCGAATGACAGAGGGGATGCGATGGCAAAAAATGCTCAAAGGAATATTGACGAGAAAGGGGTTAACAGTCCAGGGGAATATGGCCAAAATTACAAGGAAGGTACGCCCTTTGGTGAAAGAGTAAAGAACCTGGGTGAAGATATCGGCAATTCAGCTGAAGAAGTTCGCAAAGGTGTTGTTAAGGGAACTCAGCGAGGAATTGAAAATATTAAGGGTAATACCCAGAATGCTGCCGAAGACGTAACAAAAAATGTTCAGCGTGGGGCTGAAGATGCTGGTAAAAATGTTCAGCGTGGGGCTGAAGATGCAGGCAACGCAGTGAAGAGAACAGTTAAAAACGTTGATTGAAATTAGTTATTCAATCTCCTGCAAAAATATGAAAGCACCCACAGACTAAAGTCTGGGGCTACTCAAGCAAAGTCTGCCTATGCAGGCTTTGCTTGGTTTTTAGAGCAAAGACGTTTCCTTTCTTCTGCAAAGAAGTTAAAGCAAAGCTTTATCGCATCTGGATTTTGAAGATGAGGCTTCCGACCTACCTTTAACAAGGGATTTTGCCCCAAGTCTTGTTCATTGAGATGGTAGCTGGATTTATGCCGTGCTGTACTAGACGCTGTGCGATGGTTGGGATTATATCGTTATTTCCTGAAAATCCAGCATTTAATAGAGTTTTGAGCATAAATCAACTTGACATTATCAAGATAAAATTGATAATATTAATGGCCTTGATTTTTGTGGTATACTAAATAAACATTGCAATTGTTGAGCAAGGAAAATGTAGTAATATATTTTTCCTTTAGCTAAACAAATTCTTGGCGAGGTTGGTATTAATTGAAAATTCAAGCGTTGGATGTCAAGGCTGGCGATCGCATTATTGCTTACTGCAACAACAAAATGCAAACCTGCAAGGTAAAACGCATATTAGATCCCGGTGAAGCCAATATCACACTATCAGTATTTACTTCTGAGAATTATCGCGGCTGCTCAGTTTCATCTATAGTCCGCTTTCGGAGCAACGCTTTAGTTGATTTGGTAAATTAAAAATCAAGAAAACATTCAATCTCAAAAATATCTTTAGCTCTTGTCCAGCCTCGAATTGGATACTATTCTTATTAAAGGTGCTATCGCACATAGAAATCCGTTAGTTGTGGCTGGATGATTTTTGGGAAAAGTGCCCTCACGCTATACCCGTGTAGGCGACAGTTTTTGAACTGACTAAATAGTATGCTCATGCGCCATTAATAAATGCAAGAGCTAGGCACAAAGTAATCAAAATTGTGCCTAGTTTATAGTAGTCTGTTAATTTGAAATTGATGGTTAAGCAAGTTCCTAGTAAGGACTTTAGTCATTATTTTCTAAGCGTTAAAGTGCTTACTACGAACCCTAAAAGCTAGCTTGACAAAGTATTAGAGAATATATAAAATTCCTTAGAGGAAAAATTAGAAGTGTGATGGCGCTTTGCGTCTACGCATTACTAAAATTACGCTGCAATTGATAGCTTTGTCAGTTCTTTTTCACATCACAAGCCATGTTGAGGAAGTAGTCGTCTTTGGCATTAGGACGACTAAATTATCTTGACAAAATGCTAACCATGTAGTGTAGTTAGGGCAACAGATAATAAACGTGTTGATTTCTGAAAATCACTATTCGGAAGTTGCCTGCTGGTTGAGCTTGATTTTTTGATTTTTATCATTATTTTTACAAGCGTTAATTTTGCTCAAGTTTTAAAGAGCAACGAGAATTTATTAGAGGTTACATTTGAAACATTTATATTTGGCACTACTAACTCTATAACTGCGTCAACTATCTTGCAGCTAAATTACTGTATCAGTTTTCCTGGTGCACCAATTTAACGTTGATATGGAACAGCTTATAACCAATTAACCTCATTTAGTAAGCAGCAGTAATGACAACTCAGTTTTGGGAAAAAAGCATAGAAATTAATCCTACTCTAACTAACTTACTATTTAATCCCGTGCGTAGACGCTTACTTCGACATAGGAGTAAGCTACACAAAGCGTCTGGTAGAGTTGCAACTTGTCACCAAATATCGCCTTTCATTCGTCAAGGTTGGTGGCTTTTAAGGAAGCGTCTGCTGCCATTATTCTGTCTGATATCGTTCGTTGCCGTATTGCTACTCAACAGCTTTGCTCCTGCTGTTGCCCAACTACCTTCTCAACCTCGTCAGGAAATTCGGGGGGTGTGGCTGAGTGGTAATGATTTTAACATTTTCCGAAATCGCTCACAGGTGCAAGCAGCTATGAGCCAACTGCGGCAGTTAAACTTTAACACTGTTTATCCGATAGTGTGGAACGATGGTTATACGCAATACCCCAGTGCCATCATGCAAAAAATGGGTATCCCCTTCTTCTTCAAGGGAACAGATGGACAAGATGTGATTGCAGACATTATCAGCCAAGCCCACAGAGAAGGGTTACTAGCAATACCCTGGTTTGAATTTGGTTTCATGGTTCCCCTAAGTTCGGAACTCGCATCCCAGCATCCAGATTGGCTGACACAAAAGCCGGATGGGACTCAAACTTCAATTAGTGCTGCGGGTGAAGTAGCGTGGTTGAATCCGTTTCACCCGGAAGTGCAAAAGTTTTTCACCGAACTCGTGATGGAAGTCATTACTCAATACGATGCTGATGGCGTTCAATTTGACGATAATACGAGTTTACCTGTGGATTTTGGTTACGATAAGTACACAATTAGTCTATATACTCAAGAAACTGGCAAGCCTCCTCCACCTAATCCCCAAGCCCAAGCATGGATAAAATGGCGGGCAGATAAAATGACGGCATTCATGGTAGACCTCCAGCAAACCGTGAAAGCCAGAAAACCGAATGCTATCTTCTCAGTTGCTCCTAATTATTATGATTTCGCCTACAAGCTGCAACTGCAAGACTGGCTTAACTGGGTACGGTTGGGTATTGTCGATGAGTTAATTATGCAGGTGTACCGTAATGATTTGGAAAGTTTTATTGCTCAAATTACCCGCCCAGAAATTTTAGAAACAAAACAAGTCATCCCAACTGGTATCGGTATTATGGCGGGGTTACGAAATCGCCCAGTTTCCATATCACAAATTCAATCCCAGGTAGAAGCAGTGCAACAACGCGGTTTAGGTATCGGCTTCTTCTACTATGAAAGCCTTTGGGATATCGCATCTGAACCAGTAGCGCAACGCCAGTCAGCATTTGCGGCTCTTTTCCCAAATCCAGCGTTGCGCGACATCTCTCAAAATACACCCCGAAAGCCAACTTTTGATACCATATCCCTACCTTTATATCTAAAACCTTCCCTTGGTCAACGTGTTCGCGGCTATTTTCTGGAAATGGCGATCGCAAATGGTCAGCCAAAGCGTATCTTATTAGATACAGGTTCGGCAGGACTGCGAGTTCCCAAAGAGTTTTTAGGTAATGCTCCAATCCGTAGAACCGGACAAAATATCAAGGAGGTATTAAGTGATGGTACTATCCTTGAGGGAGAATTAGTTTATACTAGTGTCCGGTTTGGGTTGCTTCCCGCAGCAGAACCCGTTCCGGTACAGATTGTTACTAGTCGCCAATGTACTGCCCAAAAGCCTAATTGTTCAGCAAAGAATGGTGTGCCATTTTCTGGTATTATCGGTGTCAACTATTTTGAAAAGTCACTTCCCTATAATCCGTTGAGAAAATTACCAGGCAATCTGAGTAACGGATTTATTGTGATTGGAAATGGTGGTAGTAACAACAATGGCAGTTTAATTATCGGTTTGAATACCAATAATCAAGCAGGTTTCAAAATGGCTGCTTGGAGTAAACAAAGCGAAATTAATGGTGTACCCGGTAACAGATGGGACTCTCAATTGAGCAAAGTTTGTTTAACTATTGCTGGGAGTTCTGCTAAAAATCTTTGTAATGGCAAAATGATTACTGATAGCGGAACTATTAATGGTTGGACTGAATTCAAGTCAGCTTCCACAGCAGGTAAACTCAAACCAGGAGTATTACGTTCAGCAAATTCTCTGAAGCTAGCAATTAATAGCATTTTTGATTACAGCTTGACACCAGGAACCCGCGACGGATTTAATCGCTGGAATTTGAGTATCTCGCCACAGGCAGAACTTGCTACATTTGTAAATAGTGGCATTGCATTTTTTGATAAATACGATGTCCTCTTTGACCAAGTTAATGGAAGACAGGGTTTTCGCAGTCGGCAGTAAAAGAAATTAGCAAAATACAGATAAAGCGATCGCACCTTAGCACTTATTTACTTAAACTGAGTAACCCAGCTACTTGAAAACTTTGTCTATATATGCTAGGACAAATTATTTGGATCGATACCTTGAGATTGTAAATAGGCAATTAGCCGTTCTTTTTGCTGACGTTCCTGCTCGGCGCGTTGACGTTCCTGTTCAATTTGTTCTACTGCCCAAAGTAACAAATTACCTACCTCATCCCACCAGCGCAACCAATAACCCGTTCTGGCTTCTTTTGTTCCTTGCCAAGTTCCCAAAAATAAGCTCATTGAATCAATCCAATGACGGCCATTTTCGTCAGGTTGCTGCAACTCATAGCGCCTGTTTTCGAGTTGATAAAATTCTAATAAACCGCCATTTGGGTCAAAAATCACGTAAATTGGGACTTGAAGAATCTGCTCGTAAAAAAACCATTTTCCTGGTGGATAGATTCGCTTAAAAGAGTACTCTCCACCCTCAGTGTCAGATAGGAATTCCATCACGACCGCCGGAATATCACCCTCTAAATTAGGTGTGTAGCTTTTGCGTTCTCCTAAAACTTCATTCACCACTGGAACATAAACCCAGTCAGGTGCTTTCGCCACAAACTGACCGTTTATCGTCGCACAAAGTCCAAAATTTGAGGCGATTAACATCTGGGGTTGGATGAAACCACTTATCTCAAGGCTTTCGCGCAAAGCACCAGCTAATAGTGGCTGACCTGTATTTTCCACCGGTTCATCCTCTAACTGAAAATCTGCCGGCAACGCTTCCCAAGATATTATCAGTTCTGTTGAAGATTTAGCTTCACCAAGTTGGGTTGCCATAAACACCCCTTTTTATTGATTTGTCTTTATTTTATGGGCGATCGCATCCCAAACTGCGATCGCACAGCATTAAAACACAAAAAACCCCGGCGAAACTAGCCAAGGTTTGAGAGAGAAGTACGAATGACGATGAGATACAGCGATACCGAAATCGAAAAATCTTAACTAACGCTAAAACCAACCAAAACTAAGGTAGTGACAATTAAAGTCGCAAAAAGACCCTGTAAAACGTATTTACGTTGTTCCCAAATTGCCGGGTATTCGGCGTAGTGTATCTTGGGTTCAGCTGCATAGTTATTGAGAATGCCGTCTTCGTTAGTGGTGGTGTACATAGTTTTTTCTCTTCTTTGTTTACTTATGTAACTAAATTTAACAATATTGTTACAAAGTGTCAATATGACTTGACAATAAAAGGCTGATAGTTACTATAAAATTGACTTATCATGGACGGGGGATTTAGGCGAAGCTGCCCCAGGCGGGGAAAGCGAGATGTCTCTTGACTCACCGCTATGCCTTTACGCAATTTTTTAAATTGCAAAATCTAAATTCCAATTTGAAAAAAGAATGCGACACATACACAAAACCCTCCGCTTATCCAGATATCACCCCCCTTAATGCCCCCTTGTTAAGAGGGGAGATCAGAAATCCGGTTCCCTCCCCTTTCTAAGGGGAGGGTTAGGGTAGGGTAATCTATCGCAAGCATTTTTGGAATCGCTATTAAATTCAAAATGGTATAAAAGAGTAGAGACACGTTAGTGCGGCGATTTTGGGTTTCTAGTGGTAATCGCAGCGCTCCATCTGTTGCAATCATTTTTGGATGAAATAAAATTTACATCTAATTTTTGATCACTGCATCCAAAAGCACATTGGCATCAAAACGGACTACATCAGTGCAAGGTAGCCCAGTTTCTGCTATTGTTTGAGCGATGCTTTCCTGTGCCGCAGACTCATCTAGATGGGCTGTATTAAGCGCTATACCCACTACAGGAACACTTCCAAAAGCACCACCGGCACTAGCGACAGTTTCATAAAGCTGAATTACCTCTGGTAAAGGTGGAATTACTACATGGGGATGATTACGTACATGAACTTGTCCCGCCCGATGTACTAATACCAGTTGAGTTGGTTGCGAACCACGAATCAGGGGTAGAGTTGCTGTTGAACCAGGGTGTAGCAGTGAACCTTGTCCTTCAATGTGTAGGATGTCGTGGTTTTTACCATAGCGCATGACTATCTGTTCCACAGCACCAGCGGCAAAGTCTACCCGTACGGCATCTAAAGCCACGCCGTCCCCTTCTAACATCACCCCAGTTTGACCGGTGGCGAGGAATTTAGAACTCCAGCCCCGTTGTTTTGATGCCCAATGTAACTCTAGGCTAGTTGACATTTTACCGATTGCCATGTCGGTTCCCACTGTCAACACCCGCCGACAGGGAAGGGTGCGGGCCATTCCACTAGCAACACTTATATTAGGCGGTTCTTTTCGTACATCCCAAATTAGTTGCCCAGGTTTGAGTAGTGCATTTAACTCTGGTATATTTGCCATTAATGTATGTAAACCATTCACCAGCGACATTCCAGCTTCTAAAGCGTCTTTGATTTCCACCCAATAATCATCTGGTACAGCGCCACCTCCTGGAGCAATGCCTATTACCAAGACTTCTGGCTTGTATTCAAGGGCTGCGGCTACAGATGCCACAATTGGTACATCACGTTTGATACCTGTTAATTCTGGTAGGGATTTGCCAGCACATTCGCGATCGATTACGGCTACGATTGGAGCTTCACTGTAACGTAAAATTGCTAGCCCTGTTTTGCCGTGATACCCGCTAATTCCCTCATGGAGCAAGATAGCTACTCGTTGATTAAGTGGTAATCGCACTGTGTTGTACCCCCAAACCTGGTAAATCGTTTGGCAAAACTCTCCCTTCTTTTAGCAATGCACCCGTAAAGGGATCATCGATTAAGTTGAGATGACTGTCTAAATCTAGATAATCAGCTAGTGGCGCTAGCTGTACTGCTGCTGTATTAGCTAACGAACTGTCAGAGTAGCAACCAAACATTACTTGCAACCCATAGGCTCGCGCTGTATGTACCATTCGCATTGCCTCGGTTAGTCCCCCTGATTTCATCAGTTTGATATTAATGCCATCCACGTAGTTTGCCAAATTAGGAATATCGGAGCTTGTGAAGCAACTTTCATCGACAAAGATGGGCATGGGAGAGTGTTGTTTGAGTTTTGCTAAACTTTTTTCCTGTCCGCGTAGCAATGGCTGTTCTACATATTTTATACCTAAATTAGCCAGCCAATTGCACATAGCGATCGCATCTTCTAAACTCCAACCCCCGTTGGCATCAACAAATAATTCTGGTTTAGATGCTTCTTCTCGCACTGCTAGTAGCATTTTTTTATCTGCATCTATGCCATCTGGACTACCTAGCTTCACCTTGAAAAGGCAAACATTAGTAAATTGTAACCAGTCTCGCGCTCTAGCCCTGGCACCTTCAGGCGAATTAATCCCAATTGTGACTGAAGTCGGTACTATGGTGTTGCGATCAAGTCCCCAAATTTGCCACAAAGGTAATCCTACGCGCTTACCCAACCAGTCGTGCATTGCCATATCCAAGGCAGCTCTTGCAGCAGAAGGAACTTGAGTTTGTATAAACACTTGCTCAATTTGCTGCCGCTGTAAGGGGCTGAATGCTTGCAACAGTGGCACAACTTGCTGTAGGGCGTCTTTGATTGTATCAGTTGATTGCCGATGATTACCCACACCAAATGGCGATGCTTCCCCCCAGCCTTCGATCCCATCATGTAAGATGCTCACCCATACATTAGTTGTCTGTGCCGTTGTACCCCGACTAATGGTCAACGGAAATCTCTTGTTTACTGTAAATAAATTTACATTTATTTGCATACTTGTGCTGCATATTATGTTATCAAGAAAGCCAGTGTAAGTTCAAAGTTTAGATTATGGGATGCATTTGTTATACTTTTTTACATTCACTACAAAGTTTTTATACATACTATTTTTTCTTTAATTTATGACCAACTTAAAAAAATGGAAGACTTTAAAATCAAAAATAGTTTTAGATAATTACTGGTGTCAGGTAAGGCAAGATGAAATAGAATTGCCCAATGGGAAAATTATCGATGATTATTTTGTCAGTATTAAACCAGACGTTGCGATGGTTTTACCTATTACTAGTAGCAAAGAGATAATTTTTGTGCGGCAATACAGACATGCAATAGGTGAATTTTTCTTAGAACTCCCAGCAGGGAATTTTGACCCCACAAAAGAGAGTGCTGAAGTAGCAGCAATTAGAGAACTGACAGAAGAAACTGGTTATATTCCCCAAGAATTTAGGAAAATAGGAACTCTATACGATAAGCCGAGTAAAGATACCAATCAAATACATTTATTTCTAGCAGAGAATGTGAGTAAAGTTGGAGAGCAAAACTTAGATATTACAGAAGAAATTGAAGTCGTCTTCATTCCTGTCGAATCAGTTTTAAAAAAAATTATTCAAGGAGAAATTTCTGTAGCGGGAACTGTAGCGGCTCTTTTCTTAGGTTTAAATTTTCTCACTTAATTAATAATCAGTGTAGCTTTCTTCTGTTTTTTAATAAAAATGCTTGAAGTGAATTGCATCCTGAAGCTGTTAGAGCAAATTTATCGGACATTTTGCATAGCGCTCTTTTATGTCTCTGGCAATAAAAAAAATATGCTGACATTGAATCTTATTTAAAGGCTTGTTTTATCAACCAAAAAAAATCTTTGCTCGTAACCAAGTATGGAAAAACGAGGCTGATAATATTCTCTAACGAAAGTAATAAAACAGCGATAGAATAATCTTCAGATAGTTTCCGTTAGTATTATGATACATTTAATACCTATAATTTAATTTTTCTGAATGTCAGCAAGGGATATAAGAATTTCGATTTTATTTTTGAAAAAGATTACGAGATAATACGGAGAGATATATTTGTCTAACAACGAACAATGATAAACCAGCATCTACAAGCTGCGATCGCCTCCATTAATACTAGTTGTTTTGACATAAAAGGATAATTAATATGAATGAGTTTATGGAAGCAGCAATTCAAGAAGCAAAACAAGGCAGACTAGAAGGTGGAATTCCCATTGGTTCGGTTCTGGTTAAGGATGGCAAAATTCTCGGCAGAGGACACAATAAACGCGTGCAAGACGCCGATCCTGTCACTCACGCCGAAATCGATTGTCTCCGCAATGCTGGGAGAGTTGGCAGCTACAGAGGTACTACACTCTATTCAACTTTAATGCCGTGTTATCTGTGCGCTGGGGCAGTGGTACAATTTGGCATTAAAAAAGTCATTGCTGGAGAATCCAGTACTTTTCCTGGTGCAAAAGAATTTATGGTATCTCACGGTGTGGAAGTAATTGATCTTAATCTTGACGAATGCGAACAAATGATGAGTGAGTTTATTCAAACTAACCCGGAACTTTGGAATGAAGATATCGGTAATTAGAGACGCGAAAAATCTTTGTCTGTACAGGAGTTAGGAGTAGCCCTGCCAAGGTGACTTTTGATCGGAGAATTATGGCAGGAGCGATCGCTATCTCAAAAGGAACACACAAGAATAGGATAAATACTGGGTGCAATCTTTGAACGATTTGTCAAACAAAGTCCAGTCAGCGTGATGGTACGGGGGCTGATAGAAAGAGGCTACTCATCACCTCTAACCCAGCAAAAGTGTGCTGTTATTATCAATCAGGGGAATTCCACTAGTAGCCATACCTGGATTGGGCTGTGATGCATTATAGGTCTGAATATAGCGCCGCACTTCTAGCGGAAAATCAGGGTAATCTAATACTGCATCCCCATCAGCAATAGTTGACCAGAAGTCTCGCAAACTAGGAGCTAATTCTTTTGCCTGTGATAATGGTAAGTTTAATGGAGAGTGAGTTAGTAGCTTGATTAAGAAGGGGAAAGAGCGATCGCCCATCCACTGCCGCGATGACTGTTGCAAGTCGGGGAACTCAGGCACTGACTCTACGCGATGGGATAAAATTTGCAACGATTCTTTACCTTGGTGATCCCGATGAAACTCTAGCACTCGGTAAGGGTGAGGATAGCTAACTAAAGAGCCAGTGGTAATATCATATACTCCATCTGAGTAAGCAATATCCTGAACGTGCAAATGCCCGGTAAATACTAGCTTGACTCCGTAGCGCCTTAGCAACTGCAACAGTTCTGCTGAATTCGCTAACATATAGCGATTTGCCAGTGGGTGGCTCGATTGATTGGGCAAATGCTCGACCACATTATGATGCACCATCACCAGAACTAATTCATCACCAGACGCCGCCAGCACCTCTTCTAACCACCGTAGCTGTTTGGTATCTAAACACCCCACCTGCTCCCCCTGGTCATTAAAGGAGTTAGAATTGAGTCCAATCAGCTTAACTCCAGGCAACAACTGACGAATGTAGTAAATCTGCTGTGGATCGTCATAGCCAAACTTCGTATAATAGTAGGGAAAATCAGCAAAAGCGATTGATTGCTGATTAGCCAACAGCACAGGAACGTCATGATTACCAGGAACAACATAGACGGGAAAAGGTAGTTGGGCTAACCGTTGTTGCAACCAAGCGTGGTTTTCTGGTTCGCCGTGCTGGGTTAAATCTCCTGGCAATAAGAGAAAATCTAAATCTAGTTGTGTTAAATGTTCTAATACACTTTCAAACGCCGAGATACTTACTTCTACCAGATGAAATCGGCTGGGATGATCCCAGATTGTGTGGGGAAGTGCCAGGTGTAAGTCGCTGACTACTGCAAAGCGAAAATTGAGAGCCATTGATTTATGAAAATGTTAAAAACAGGGGTTAAAATAAGCCTTTTCCCAAAAGTATAACCCTTACTTTCTCTCCCTGCTCAAGAGTGCGTCTATTTAATATTTGTATACATTAAGCATCGGTTAGACCCTATGGTGATAATTAACTGAAGGTAATAATTCAATAGTGTTAGCGGCACAAAATGTAATCGTTTAGTTTCTTGGTTTCTCTACTACTCCCGTTTTCGATAAAATAACTTAGCAACTCACCAAGGAACAGGTTCAGAATCATGCCTCA
Source organism: Nostoc sp. (assembly GCF_036917275.1). Lineage (GTDB taxonomy): Bacteria > Cyanobacteriota > Cyanobacteriia > Cyanobacteriales > Nostocaceae > Nostoc. The sequence continues at coordinate 22,506 of NZ_JBALDF010000030.1, read as the reverse complement.
CGCTAGTATTGGGATTATTGGTGGTAGCGGTCTGTATAAAATGGATGCGCTCAAAGATTTAGAAGAGGTGCGAGTCGAGACTCCTTTTGGTTCACCATCTGATGCTTTGATTTTGGGGACTTTGGATGGTACACGAGTAGCTTTTTTGGCGCGTCATGGTCGCAATCACACGCTTTTACCGTCTGAGTTACCGTTTCGTGCTAATATCTATGCAATGAAGCAATTGGGCGTGGAGTATTTAATCTCAGCTAGTGCTGTAGGTTCCTTGAAGGAAGAGGCGAAACCACTGGATATGGTGGTGCCAGATCAGTTTATTGACAGAACTAAAAATCGGATTTCAACGTTTTTCGGTGAGGGAATTGTTGCTCACATTGCCTTTGGCGACCCGATATGTAAGAACTTGGCTGTTGTGTTGGCAGATGCGATCGCATCTCTGAATTTACCACAAGTTACTCTGCATCGCGGCGGTACTTATGTGTGCATGGAAGGGCCAGCTTTTTCCACGAAGGCAGAATCGAATCTTTACCGCAGTTGGGGTGCAACAATCATTGGGATGACGAATTTACCAGAGGCGAAGTTGGCCAGGGAAGCAGAAATTGCCTATGCAACCTTAGCGCTGGTGACAGATTATGATTGTTGGTATCCAGACCATGACACTGTGACGGTGGAGATCGTGATTGGCAATTTGCTGCGGAATTCTGTGAATGCTCAAAGGGTGATTCAAGAAACTGTGCGGCGCTTGAGTGAAAATCCGCCAACCAGTGAGGCGCATTCGGCGTTGCAACATGCGATTTTTACTCACTTGGATAAAGTACCAGCAGCGACGAAGGAAAAGTTAGGCTTATTATTGCAGAAGTATTTGTAATGTTGGTGATGATGGTGTGCCATCATCACCAATATTACAGGCGATGTCTACGACGGGCTGTTTGGCGTCGCACTTTCTCAATTGACAAAACAGATACACCGACTCCACCCAATGAAACGTCAAATAATGTTGGATGTCCAAGGATGTCCAGAGTTTATGTAGCGGCATTAGATACCATTCTTCAGCAGTAACCTGTACCCCCATCTAAGTCAGCTGAATAATTCCCGAAGCTACAGTGCAGTTGCAGGCAATTACCGACAAGACAAAAAATTGCTCAAAAAGCTAAATTTTTTCGAGTAGAGATTTTTTGTTTCTATGTTTTTGTTACAATTAGTGAAATTTATACCTAAAAATACCACTATGGCTTTATATGCTGAATTACATAGGCACTTGGGCGGCTCGGTTGTACCCCGAGTTTTATGGGGATATTTCGAGCGACATTCTTCGGAGTTGATGTCCCGCTTTAGTGACTATTCAGAATTTGAAGATTTTTACACTCGCCCACGCAATACCCTAGATGAGTATCTAGAATTACATACCCTGGTAGAAAGTGTGCAAACTGTGGAGACTTTGCCTTACTTTATCTATCGTTTGGTGCGGGGTGCTTACATTTTTGAAAATTTGGCTTATCTGGAACTGCGCTACACTCCTTATTTGCGGACACCTGAGCATCTGAATCAATCACAGAGAATTGACAAGATGGCAGAAATCGTGGAAGTAGTAGGACTTGCTAGCCACCAGCCAGAATATCCGATTGTTACTAGCCAAATTCTCTGTATGCACACGCGCCTACCCTATGAGGTGAACAAGGCGATTATTGATTTGGCGGCGCAAAATAAACAGTATGTCTGTGCAGTAGATGTAGCGGGGGGTGATAGCTATTATGCCGATCACTTAGAAGAATGGATTAGCTTATATGATTATGCGCGATCGCTGGGCGTTAACACCACGGGACATCTATATGAAACCACTGCTGGTTGTTACCCAGAACTGTTACCCTATCTAATGCGAATCGGTCACGGCATCCAAATTCCCCTACTGTATCCAGAGTTACTTAATGATGTAGCTAGACGTGGACAATGTTTAGAGGTTTGTCCCACAACTTACCTGAAAACTGGTACTTTGCAAGATATACGTCAACTCAAATTAGTTTTTGACCGTTGTTTTGATGCTGGGGTCGATATCGCTATCTGTACTGATAATGCTGGGTTGCATAATATGCGTTTGCCATTTGAATATGAAAATCTCTTGACTTACGACATTATTAGTTTTGAACAACTACAAGCTTGTCAAGATGCAGCTTTCCGTCATGCCTTTGCTTGGCCTTACAGTCAACGTCCCGCATCCCTGTTGAACGGTTTACTCAAACCTGAACCACCTAAAGTTTTGGCTATGAGAGATACTAATTAATAATCACCTAGAAGTAAGCATAAAGTAAGGTGATTTAATGTTAATTAATGTTGCAGACAGTGTTTTTTCGTGATGCCATAAAAAAAGCTGTAACGCATAAGAGATATCTTGTAAAAGTTAATGCTTGAAAGATTGAACTACAGGTAGATACAGATAATTTATCGGTATTTATCTGTGGTTTCTTTTTTGTTGATTCAGATTTTTGCCAGAAGTATAATATACAGTACAAAAAACCAGTAATTTTTGTAAAACCTATTTGACCCCATTGCAAACGGGTCTTTAAATTATGGACATCAGCAACTAAATTATTACTTGTAAGCTTTTCTTGGTTGTAATCTCAGAAGCAATTTATCAAAAATCCTTTTTTAATTGAGTTTTCTTAGCAATTAATCAAAATTTCTTGTAGATTCGCCTCCTCATCTCATCTTTCTCAATTTCCTTATCTTCTCCCCACTTCCCATGCACCCAGAAGCTATAAACTATAATTTATGGCATCTACTATTCAAGCTCTACCAACAGAAGTCGTATATCTCATTACAGCTGGTGAGGTAATCGACTCTTTAGCTTCTGTGGTGCGGGAATTGGTAGAAAATTCCCTAGACGCAGGTGCAACCCGAATTGTGGTTTCTCTCTGGCCGCAGCAATGGCGAATTCGTGTGGCAGATAATGGTTGTGGAATGAACCTAGATGATTTGCAACAAGCAGCCACAGCCCACAGCACCAGTAAAATTCGCTCTAGTGCCGATTTATGGAAAATTAACAGTTTAGGGTTTCGTGGTGAGGCGTTACACAGTTTAACAACTCTGGCAAATTTAGAAATTTTGAGTCGGACTGTGGGTGGAAAATTAGGATGGCGGATTAGCTATGGCAATGGCGGGGAAGTTGTGCAAGTTGAAGTAACTGCGATCGCACCTGGTACAGTGGTTACAGTTTCTCATCTTTTCGGTAATTGCTCATCTCGTCGTCAGGGATTGCCCACAGCAGCACAGCAAATGAAAGCCGTGCAAGCTACAATTCACCAAATCGCCTTATGTCATCCCCATGTTACCTGGCAGATTTCGCAAAATGACCGTCAATGGTTCACCATCTGTCCGGCTGCTACAACTGGGCAACTGCTACCGCAGATTTTACCGCAGGTGCGCCAAGGTGATTTGCAAGAAGTGAAATTAGAACTCCCCAACCCGCCAAACTCCTCACTCCAAACTCTTCACTCCTATACAGACGTGATTAATCGCGTCTCTCCTAACTCCTCACTAAACTTAGTGGTAGGATTACCCGATCGCACTCATCGTCATCGTCCAGATTGGGTACGTGTAGCCATTAACGGACGGATGGTTAAGACACCAGAACTAGAGCAAACAATTTTATCAGCATTTCACAGAACATTACCACGCGATCGCTATCCAATTTGTTTCTTACATCTTGCCATTTCTCCCGATCAAATTAACTGGAATCGCAATCCAGCAAAAACAGAAATTTACCTGAACGAAATCATTTATTGGCAAGAACAAATTACCCAAGCAATTAACCAAGCACTCAGCATCTCTTCTAACAATCTCAAAGAAGCTGTTCACACAACACGAGTTAGTAAATTACTCAAAGCCGCAGAAGCCAAAGGCGGCTACAATTTCAATCCTCAAAATCCCAAGGAAGATTACAAAAACCCTAACTCCTTGAAGGCTGTCGCTCAAGTTAGCAACACCTATATTGTGGCGGAACATCCAGGTGGTATGTGGTTAGTAGAACAGCACATTGCCCATGAGCGAGTTTTGTATGAGCAGTTGTGTGATAATTGGCAACTTGTGCCCGTCGAACCTGCAATCATTCTTTATCAATTGTCGCCAGCGCAAGTATCGCAACTGCAACGCATTGGTTTAGAAATAGAACCCTTTGGCGAACAACTTTGGGCTGTCCGTAACATCCCTGCACCTTTACAGCAGCGAGACGACTGTGCAGAAGCAATTTTAGAACTTAGTTGGGGAGGCGACTTACAAACAGCCCAAGTAGCTGTCGCTTGTCGCAGTGCCATTCGTAACGGTACACCTATGAATCAACAAGAAATGCAGACACTTTTAGATAATTGGCAACGCACTCGCAATCCTCGCACCTGTCCCCACGGACGCCCAATTTATTTATCTTTAGAAGAATCAGCTTTAGCCCGGTTTTTCCGGCGTAATTGGGTAATTGGGAAAAGTCATGGAATTTAATATTTTCGGTGACATATTACAATAAGTATAAAAATGCAAACCACAACGAAAAAATAAGCTTTATTGAAAGCAATCTATGAATGATTAGAAGAAGCACAAAATTGCACAGATAAATGGAATACCTTGGAGAGGCACAGACTTGAACGAAAGTTAAAGGCAGGGAGATGTTTCTCAAACTCACGTTAGATTACAATTTTTTATTATATTTTGACTTGTGATTTTAATTATTTTAACTATTAATAATCTGTTCCACTGCAACAGAAATATCTGGAAATGCTAGCGGTTGGATTGTTCCCGCAGTTAATGTTAGTTTTGTTGCATACTCTCCGTCTAAGATTTCTCGAAACACCACTAAGTGTAGCTTTTTGAGATTAACAACCCAATACTCTAAAATATCTGCTTCGGCGTAGATTTTGCTTTTTCTCTCTAAATCTTTTTCTAAACTGGAGTTAGCATACTCAATCAACCAGAAAATATTTTCTGGATAGGGATGATGCTCTCGATACTCGCGTCCTAAACGTTGGACAATGGCAATATCTGGTTCTGGTTCCGAGTCGTTGGGTAAGGTGATAGGCTTGGCTTGACGTATTTTGACGCGTTCAGCCAATAACTTTGCTAGATACTCACCAGATTCATCACTACAATAAGCATGGGGTTCTCCTTCCGGCGACATTTCGACAATTTCTCCCTTAAGTAGTTCAACTTTGCGATCGCTCAAAATGCCAGCATCAATCATCCGGTGATATTCGTCAATCGTCCACTTAGCAACAATAACAGTCATGACGATTGATTCCTCCTAATAATTATTGATATTTTCCTATCTTAAACGTACTTCAAAGGAAGCCACGCCGCTAGCGCAGCGTAAAGCCTGCGGCATGGCAACTCTTAGAGACGCTGTTCGCGTTCGCTTAGAGCGACGCAGGAGCGTCACCCGTACCCTTTGGGATCTTGCATAGGAGAAGGGTGCGTTACGCTCCCGCGTCAAAGCTAAATTGTTGCAATCATGGCGATGCCTGCGGTTCTTGCTAGCCTACGCATTTGTTATTTCGGCGTACGCATTTGTTATTTCGGCGTACGCATTTGTTATTTCGGCGTACGCATTTGTTATTTCGGCGAACCCATTTGTTATTTCGGCGAACCCATTTGTTATTTCGGCGTACTCATTTGTTATTTCGGCGTACTCATTTGTTATTTCGGCGTACTCATTTGTTATTTCGGCGTACCCATTTGTTATTTCGGCGTACTCATTTGTTATTTCGGCGTACCCATTTGTTATTTCGGCGTGTCCCTAACGCACCCTACGAAAGAAACTACTAGAATTGAAACCTATGCTAGGTCATACTTGTGTGTACACCGTTGCCTAAAAGGAGAGAGGTAAAAGTGTATTGCATACATAGATGCGTAACGGCTACTCTGCGAGAACGCTAAGAGCTTGTTTGAAAAGTGGTTGGTTAACTGTGATTTTAATTGCGTTGTTACCCCCCTTAGTCCCCCCTTATAAAGGGGGGAAACAAGAAAAATCCGGTTCCCTCCCCTTTATAAGGGGAGGGTTAGGGAGGGGTAAAAAAATATTTTATCAAAAAAGAATTCAGGAGTCAGGAGCCAGAATTCAGAATGAATTTTGTGCGACTGGCGGATGAATAATCGGGTTTAAAACCCCCACCAAATTGAAAATTTGGTGGTCAACAAGACATTGGTGGGTCTGAATCCCCCACTGATTGATTCTTACTTCTGAATTCTGACTTCTGAATTCTTCTTCAAACATCATTATGGACTTTTCAAATATCCTCTAAGAGCGAACCCGCAAGGTACGAGCGATCGCCATAGTTGAATTACCAGCAAAATCATTAATTCACCTTTTCAGATTTTACGCAAACAAAAAAACTCCACTTCCTAAAAGTTAGTGGAGTAATTAATCTTAGACTATCACCAATGAATCATCGCTAATATTGCTATTTGCAGTGTTCAAACTAAATTAGTCTATAGCTTTCTTAAGTTCGTCTTTAATGTTTTCTACAGTGTGAGTAGCTTGGGCTTCAGCTTGCTTTGCTTGTCCTTCAGCTTTATCTTGTGGATTACCGGTTACTTCACCCACAATCTCTTGGATTTTTCCTTCAATATTTTTTGCAGTAGCTTCTACTTTTTTTTCGGTACTCATGGTTTTTATTTTCAGCTTGTAGTTGATTAAGCTATTACATAAACTAACAATAGAGAATTATTTTTTACTTCCATCAACCGATAGAATAGTTGGAGGGATTATATTATCTTAAGACAGATACGGAGGATCATAGAAGCACGCAACGTAAAAAAAATGAATATATAGCAAGAGACTGGGGACTGAGTGAAAAGCCTTTTTGTGTCTAAGTTTTATCATCTGTTAATGTCCTAACCACCATGAGTGTTGCTATATCATAAATAAGATATATATGATGAAAACTTGCGGTGTCCAGATCCCTGACTTCGTAAAAGTTGTCGGGGATTTAAATTTTTACGAATGATTTAAGACTGCTATATGCATGTTCATAGAGAATTAGTATAAGTAATAGGACTTACGCACACTCTACGAATTCTCGGCGCTCTTGGCACGGCAGTTGCTTCAAGTCGGCAGAGCCGCCCAACGCACTGCCTCGTCTTGGCGGTTCGATAAATTAAGCGAAGTTGGCAATTTTTGCGTAAGTCCTAAGTAAAAACAAATTTTTAATAAAAGGAAAGTAAAGGAGTGGCAACAAAACATCAGGAAAATATCTGGATGAGTGCAATTAACGACATCATTCGGGGTGCTTGTGGAGGTTTTTTATTTGGCATACCTTTACTGTACACAATGGAGGTTTGGTGGATTGGATCACTGGCAAAACCACAACTGATGATGATGGCGATCGCATTGATGTTTATTGTGGTTTACTTGCTCAATCAGACAGAAGGCTTTCGGAAACGCAGATATAGCTGGCTAGATCATCAAGCCGTAATGGATACCGTAGAAGCGATCGCGATCGGACTAGCTTGCTCTGCCTTTGTGCTGCTACTATTGCGAGAATTAACACTAGAAACTTCCTTAAAGGAATCTTTAGGGAAAATCATCTTTGAAAGTGTACCCTTCGCTCTCGGTGTAGCATTAGCCAACCAGCTTTTAGGGGATACCAGAAATGGCAATCCAGAAGGACAAGCAACCGATCAGGGAAACAGCAAAACTAAGAACAAAGAAGATGAATTACAGGCCACCTTCGCTGATGTGGGTGGAACCCTGATTGGTGCAACTATAATTGCATTTAACATTGCTCCAACAGATGAAATTCCGATGCTAGCAGCCGCAGCCTCGCCACCTTGGCAGTTGGCAATGATCGCCACATCTTTGCTGATTTCTTATGGCATTGTATTTCAGGCAGGCTTTTCTAACCAGCAAAAGCGTAAACAGCAAAAGGGAATTTTTCAACGACCATCAAGCGAAACTATCATGTCTTACCTAGTGTCACTGCTAGCAGGCGCTTTTATGCTGTGGTTCTTTCAAAAGTTAACTTTAAACGACCCTTGGACAATGTGGTTAGATCACACATTGATGCTGGGATTACCTGCAACTATTGGCGGTGCAGCCGGAAGGTTAGCAATATGACTAAAACAGAACAGGAACCACGCTCTATTGCAGAGTGGGTAACATTCAGCGTTGCTTCACTTATCCTAGTAATCATTGTGAGCCTGGTTGGCTACACTTGGCTGAACGAAAAGAATCAACCTCCCATCCTTTCTGTTACCAAAAAAGAAACAATTCGGGAAATTGGTGGTCAATTTTATGTTCCCTTTGAAGTTGTGAACACCGGAGGAGATACAGCTGAGTCAGTTCAGATTATGGCTGAGTTACTGATTAACGGCAAAGTTACAGAAACAGGAGAGCAACAGATCGACTTTTTATCTAATGGTGAAAGGGAAGAGGGTGCATTTGTGTTCAGCCAGAACCCGCGCCAAGGTCAGTTAAACCTACGTGTTGGTAGCTATAAATTGCCCTAGTACCGCAAGGCGGAAGTCAAAAATCAAAAGTCAAAAGTCAAAAGTATTATGAAATGGGCTTTTTATGGATTTTAAATGGTTGCTGTATTTACGCCGTTGAAATTCGCTGGCGCGATCGCTCCCAACTTCTGCCATCACTAAGAAGTCACCAGCTTGTAAACGGGTTTGGTAAATGCAGCCAGATTAATCCTTTAACACCAATTAAGGGAGGAATCATTCCTCCCTTAACGGGTTTCACAGACAACCATTTTCAAGTGGTGACGTTATGAGCTACACACCAACAGGAGTCTTAGCCCCTGCTGCTGGCTGTCTACCATCTGCGTCTAGTGCTTCGCCTTCAATAAATGAACGCAGCATCCAAGCTATTTCCTCATGCTGTTCTAACAGTCCAGTTAAAAAATCAGCAGTTCCCTGATCGTGGAACTTTTCACCAGACTGATCCAAATGATCCCTTAAATTCCGAATAACCTGCTCGTGATCATCCACCAGATTAGCTACCATCCCTGTTGCTGTGGGAACACTACCAGCATGTTCCTTGAGGGTAGCAATCTTGAGAAATCCCTCCAATGAGCCAACTGGGAAACCGCCCAAAGCACGAACCCGCTCTGCCAAGGCATCAATATTTAGAGTTAGCTTTTGGTAGTGTTCTTCCCAAAGTTGGTGCAAAGAGCGGAACTGAGGACCGACGACATCCCAGTGGTACTTTTTGGTTTTCACCAATAGTAGATAGGCATCTGCCAAATCTTGATTCAACAGATTAATTACACCTTGACGCTGTTCTTCTGTCAAACCAATGTTTATCGCACGCATTATTTTCTATCCCTAAGCAAACTTATCTATTAATTTACCAAATTTTCGAGATGATCCACATCAACCAAAGGAAATATTAGGAATTCAAATTAGTTATCACATCGATAATTATACTTATATCTAAATAGGTAGTATGAAGCCGATATTTAGTAGTTAGTGAACTTTATTGATTTTTGCAGCTACAATCAGAAAAATATTAATTAAATATAATTATAAATCAAGACATCTATAATCCAAACTATCTAAACCTCCTTTACCCAAAAATACTCAGGCTGAACAGAAGTTTTATACTTAATTGAACTTATCAGCTTTATATAACTATTTAGTAATGGGTCACTGCTTTTATGCAATCACCCATTACTACCAAAAAATTACCAAAAAAAGAAAGTATTAAATCTGTTACTTACCTGTAATCTTATCCAAGAAATTCTTTACATTTGTTTCAGCTGTGGTTGAACTCTGGGAATTTTCCGGACGCTTTTGTTTGTCAATATCAGCATCTCCCTGAACCTCATTTAGCCCTTTGTTCGACTCCTTTTGAACCTTTTCTAATCCAGCTGGTGGTGCTTGAGCGGCTTCGTCAGTTTTGCGCTGAATGTCAAGCAGTTGTGTAGTAGCTTCGGTCGGGTCACTTTGGTAGCTATCGATCGCAAAAGCAGGAAAAGCACTAGACAACAATAGTAAGGCGCAAGTAAAAGCCACAACGAGAAAACGTACTGGACTTAAGAGAGATAAAACAGGAGCAATAATCTTCATTTGAAATCCTCGATAACAGCTTTAAAAACGCAGAACTTTTACTGAAAGAGCGGAAGCTCATTACCTTATTTGGCAAATTTGAGCAATAATAAAACTAGCAAGCTACGCTTCAATCCCGAAGTTCTTTAAAAACGAACCTGACGAAGAAACTGTCTTTGTATTTATGCATGGAATTAGTAAGGGATAATAAACAAATACCACCTTAATTCTTTAGCAAAATCATTACATTTTATATTGACATTCTTCTCGGAAGGCTCTCTGTTTTTACTTTTACTTTGAAAACGCTAACGCCTGCATCAATCTCTAGAATGAAATTTCCTATATCTTTAGTTACAATAGAATCAGTCTCTAGGTATATCGACTTAATCTAGTTTTGGCAGGTGAATGGCTCTACTATTTATGTTCAGTCAGCTTGACTTTATGCAATCAGTAGAAAAGGGGGCATCCCAAATGTGCAAAAACCTTGATAGCCCTCATCTCTTAACCCCGAATCCCAAACATCAGAGAGGGGCTGGGGGTGAGGCAAAAGAGTTAAGCAAAATTGGGATGCTCCCCTAGAAAAGAACATCTCAATTTCGCCAGAAAATGTTTGTGATTGCGAACGAGTGCGTAGTGTTCGCGTAACGTTTCGTAGTATCTGGCGATTGCTTCACTGCACTAGGTTGCGAGGGTGAGAGAAATTTTGCAGAGAATTTAGAAGATAGCGATCGCTTCGATTATGCTGCAATTGGCAAATTTCTAATAATTAAGCTTCTTCTAACCATGTCTTAGCACCAATCACCCTTCCAACATTTGGAAGTCAAGTAAAACCAGATACTAATCCCCATCAGCAAGAGGTAGTCCAACTCCTTAAACAGGTTATTGCAATCAGCCATCGGACTTCGCCTGCGAGGTTTTTGTACAAATTGCCACTGCGCTTGACGCAACTTTTACCAATTACCGACAACCTGAATAACTTTTCAAACATCTTTTAAGAGTCAATACGCTTGGGTTAGCGTTAAAAACCATAAACCGCGTAGGTTGGGTTGAATGAAGTAAAACCCAACAAACCACTGAAAATGTTGGGTTTCGTTCCTCAACCCAACCTACGATTCTCCTTAACTGAACTGTATTGCTCTAAAAGTCCCCATTCCTAATTTCCTCTAAATTTGATAAGTCTGCTTTATTACCTCTTCTATCGAACTTACGTGATGGAACATTTCTATTAATTCATGGGATCTTGTTTTTCGCTTCGCCAGTAGCACTTTTAACGGCATTAAATAATGAACATCTGGATCATCTCCCAAAGCGACTTCGGCTGCTTGTAAAACTTTTGTCGCATTTTGAAAAATATCCTCGTTGTCAAACGCTTCTTTTGCAGAAAGTTGATGTAACGCTGCATCGGGTACAGTTGCTCTACCCAGCAAAGTTTTATCTAACACCAAACCTTTCAATAATGTCAGCAAAGCTGCATAGATTAAAAAATCATCACAACTATCACAAGCCTTAAATTCGATGCGTCCCACTTCAGCTGGAATACGGGCGATTTTTGTCAATGAAGGTATGCTATTAATCAGTTGTTCCTGTTTTTCAATAAAAACCAGAGTTGCTGGTCTTTTTCCGGTTCTGATAAACGTTCGTACCGATAAGCCATCCCATAAACCTCCGTTATAAAAAGGGGAACTATAACTAAAAGGGACGATATAAGGACTGTAATAAGTTAACTTTTTGCCAATATCAATCACACCTTCAGTAGACAAATCTGCTACTGAAATATTTAAATCTGGACCGTATGTCACCATGTGAATATTAGCAGTTTGTTCGTCAGGATAAGCCTCTAACTGTTTTATTTCATAATCGTTTAATGGGGGTTGAGGCTTAAAAACCAGATTGTAAGGATTAAAACTGACCAAAACAGGTGAGAAACCGAAGTTAGCAGCAACTTCACGTAGCAAGTCAAAACTTTCTGATAATTCAGTAATAGCGCCTTGAATATCAGAATGTATAGTTGTTCTAATTTCGATACCTTTAGCATGACAGTCTATCACCTTGTCTGAATCTGCAAATCTTTCAAATCCCTCAATGTACCATCTCTTTATCTTAATACCAGCATCACCAATGCGTAGTTGAGGATAGTCGCTGGGGTATGTAGGTAGCCTTTCAATAATTTGATTGAAATCAGCAAATTTTGTGTGGAAAAAATCAGCAAACTTTCCTTCTTTGTTTAGGAAAGCGACTTCATGCTCAATGCCAAATAAAAACATTATAAATTTACCTTAATTACAATGATTTGGACTCACTCAATTTGGGATTTTTCCATAGTTAAAACTGCAAGGGCTGCTAAAACGTTTTTACCCAACAGGATTTTAAATCCAAAATCTCAAATTTGCTCAACCTAATCTAACTAGTGCCAATTGATATAAACAAGAGAATACATACGAATATTTAGCAATAGTGATTTTACTCCTACTAGCATCAAATGCTGCTTCAAATTAGGGATTATATATGCGATGGGGTCTGTCTCATTGTTATTCAGAGGAGAATTAGTCACAATTCTTGTATAATACCGATAATCACTTTAATTTGATTCATAAATTTAATTATAAAAATTCTCAAGATTACTCTTAGACGGATTTTACCTTAAGATCGATTGTTGCGATTTTGAAATTTCTCTGGTTTACGTCTTTATACACACCTTTATACACAAGGAGTTTGCCCTTGGTATTGGTGGTGCGATCGCACTTTCTTGATTTTTCTCTGCTGTCCTCACCATCTTCATCGTCACTGGGTAAGCTAGCTTAGTAGTGATTGAGGAAAGCTACCAGACGTGAAGTTTATGACAAGTACCGTTCAATCCCCCTACAGCAGCGAACAGATTGCCGCTTGGTTGCGTGGACTGCTCACCATTGCTTGGGCAGATGGTAATTTTGATCCTCAAGAACAGGAATTAATTGCCAGCATCACCAAAGATGAATTAGCTCTTGGGATTAAATGGGATTCATTAGAGATAATTACACCAGAGGAATTAGCCCCAGTGTTGGGTAAAGGTACACCAGCAGCGGAAAATTTCTTAAGGACAGCGATAATGGTAGCGATCGCAGATGGTACTTATTCTCCCAGCGAAGATCAGGTTTTGAAACAGTTCTGCCAATCCTTAGAACAGCCAGAGAATTTACTCGAAGCCCTTCGCCACACCCTAGAACAGCCACTGCAAATTAACTTAACAATCCCCAGCCCTAAACTTACAAAGCGTCAAGTTAATGCACTACACCCCCTGCGCGACTGGCTCGATCGGCTAGATATCCAAGACCCAAGAGTAGCCCGCTTTTTGTGTAAAATGATTCCCTCTCAGTGTCCCTTTGAGCGGGATGTCACCCTATTTAGACGTAAGATTGTCCACATCCCACCAATGTGTAAAATTAACCCGTTATATGAGCAACTGGTGGGCTTACGTTTCCGCGCCCTCTCCTATCTGGCAGATAAATGTGGTGAAGATGTTTCACCATATATTTAGTTAGAGTGAGAAGTGAGGAGTTATAATTTTAACTCCTAATTCCTAACTCCTCACTTCTCATTATTATTTAAGTATGCAATTTATCGACCAAGCAAAAATTGAAGTTGAAGCTGGTAAGGGCGGCGATGGTATAGTCGCCTTCCGGCGTGAGAAGTACGTGCCGACTGGTGGCCCCTCTGGTGGTAATGGGGGACGAGGCGGCTCAGTATTTTTCGTTGCCGATGAAAACCTACAAACCTTGCTAGACTTCAGATACAACCATCGCTTTCAGGCAGAAAAAGGAACTCGTGGTGGCCCAAATAACTGTACTGGAGCAGCAGGAAAGGATTTGATCATCGAAGTTCCCTGTGGTACAACCATTTATGATGCTGAAACTAGCGAATTGCTGGGGGATTTAACTGAGCCTAAGCAGACTTTGCGGATTGCCCAAGGTGGTAAAGGCGGCTTGGGAAATCAGCATTTCTTGAGTAACCGTAACCGCGCCCCAGAATACGCCCTCCCAGGATTACCAGGGGAAATAAAGCAGCTGCGTCTGGAGTTAAAACTTTTGGCTGAAGTGGGGATTATTGGCTTACCAAATGCTGGTAAATCCACTTTAATTTCATCTTTATCAGCTGCACGTCCAAAAATCGCAGACTACCCCTTCACTACCCTCATCCCAAATTTGGGTGTAGTGCAAAAACCTACTGGCGATGGTACTGTTTTCGCCGACATTCCCGGACTAATTGAGGGAGCAGCTCAAGGAGCAGGGCTGGGACATGATTTCTTGCGCCATATTGAGCGCACACGGGTGTTACTTCACTTAATTGATGCTACTAGTGATGATGTGGTTCGAGACTTTAACACAATTAAGCAAGAATTACAAGCCTATGGACGGGGTTTAGCAGAACGCCCACAAATTTTGGCGCTGAACAAAATTGATGCAGTTGATCGGGAAACTATCGATTTGGAGGCATTAGCTACCCAACTTAATCATCTCTCCTACGCCCCAGTTTTTGTGATTTCAGCAGTTACTCGCACTGGGTTAGAGCCGATGTTACAGGAAATCTGGGGAATTCTCGACCAAATCAAGGTTCCTGAAGAAGTGGAGGTATTTAGATAATTACTAATTCGTAATTCGTAATCACTACTTCCAGAAGGGAAGTGGTGTTGGCAGCGGAAATACTTTGTTTTTTACTCACGGTATTGTAGAAAAGCTCTTAAAATTACGAGTTATGTTGACGTATTCTGAATCATGGGAATCTTAATCAAAAACTCAGCGCCTTGTCCTGGCTGCGAAATACATTCTAAAGAACCGCCATGTCTTTCTGTAATGATCTGGTAGCTAATGGCAAGTCCCATCCCCGTACCTTTGCCGATGGGCTTGGTAGTAAAGAAGGGGTCAAATAGTTGTTTTTTAACATCTTCTGATATTCCCAATCCATTGTCGATAATTCTAATTGTTACCTGATTTGGCTCTTGTAGTTGGGTGCAAATGCGAATTATCGAAATTGGACATTGGGAATTGGGCGTGGCTATTCTCCTTGTCCCCTTGTCCCCCTCATCCCCACTCCCCACTCTCTCTTCTAAAGCATCGATCGCATTTGTCAAAATATTCATGAATACTTGGTTTAGCTGCCCAGCGTAACATTGAACCTGCGGTAGTTTGCCGTATTCTTTGATTATTTCAATTGTCGAACGTTGGTCATTAGTCTTGAAGCGGCTTTGCAAAATCATCAGAGTACTGTCGATTCCCTCATGGATATCAACGGCTTTCATTTCGGCTTCATCTAAGCGTGAAAAAGTTCGTAAGGAAAGCACAATCTCCCGAATGCGGTCTGCCCCAATGTTCATTGAGTTGATTATTTGTGGCAAATCTGACTTCAAAAAGTCCAGTTCGATTAGTTCTGCAAAATCCTCAATTTCTGGCACAGGTAGAGGATAATGACTTTGGTAGAGTTGCAAAAGTGAAAGTAAATCTTGGGTATATTCCTTGGCAGGGCTGAGGTTGCCATAGATAAAATTGACCGGGTTATTGATTTCGTGTGCCACTCCTGCGACTAGTTGACCCAAACTGGACATCTTTTCAGTTTGAATTAACTGAGTCTGAGTATGTTGAAGTTCCCGGAGTGCAACTTTAAGTTCTTCGGCTTGTTGTCGTAGTTGCGCTTCCGACTTGAGCAGGGCTTCTTTGGCTTATTTACGTTCTGTAATGTCCCTAATAACAGCTACCCGACAGAAAGGCTCTCCTGTTTCAGGATGTTTAACCAGAAACAGGCTGCAATCAGTGGGAATTTCTATGCCCGTTTGAAAATGCCTATAGCGAAACTCCCCTTGCCAGAAACCATGTTGAAATATCAAAGGAGTAATTTTTTGCTGAAACTCTGCAAAAGCTTCTGGTGAATAACAATCAACCAAGGATTTGGTTTTGGCTGCTTCCAGGCTACTAAGTCCCACCATCTTCAGTCCGGCAGGGTTCACATAGAGAATTTGCCCTTCCATTGAAGCAATGCCAATAAAGTCACTGCTGTTTTCAATCAACGCTACAAATTTTTGCTGTTCCTCTTCTGCTCGTTTGCGTTCTGTGATGTCTAACACCATTGAGGCAACGCCAATCACCTGGTCATCAGTAGTCACTAACGGGTTGTTATACCACTCACAGACTATCGTCCTGCCATCTTTAGTGACGTTATCGTTGACACTAAAACTTCCTCCTCGTTGTGTTAACAAGGCAGTGAGAATTTCATTTACTTGTTTTTTGACGTTTTCAGGTATTACGATATCAAAATGTTTCCCCAGCATTTCCTCTGTGGTGTACCCAAAGATTCTTTCTGCTGCCCGATTCCATGTCTGAATCTCAAAGTTGGTATTCCATTCAATGATGGCTAAAGGTGTTTGTTCAATCAGCAACGCCAGTCTTTGCTGTGAAGCCTTGAGTTCTGCCTCTGCTTGCTTATATTCGGTAATGTCGCGAAAATACCAAATTCTACCGTAATAGTCTTCTAAAGGTGATGTCTCACCACAAGCTCCTTGGTGTTTACGCACGGGTGCAGAATAACGGTCAAAAATCTTTCCAAACTTCAGGAAAATTTCATCACGGCTGCTTTCCTCTGGATGCTGGTAAAGATACTCCACCTTAGCCAGAAATTCGTCTGGATTGAGTAGTTGGTCTACTACCCATCCCAAGAGTTGGCGATCGTCGCCTGTCTGGAGGAGTGCCGCAGGAATTTGCCATAACTTGGAGAATTTCTGATTGAATGATGCAACTTTACGATTTTCATCAATAATCAGAATTCCGTCGATAGAAGCTTCTTGTTGAGCTTGCAGCACAGCATTAATGCGATGTAGGTCTGATGCTTGGTGGCGATCGCGCAGTGTACCAGTTACACCCAGAACTTTTCCGGCTTCATTCTGTAAAATGATGTCTCGAATACAACCCACCAGAAATTTATTACCAGTCTCATCTTCAAAGCAAGACTTTTTTGTAGAGATGAGATGGGTTATACCCTGAGCATCGGTAAAAAGATCCTGGTTCTCATTAGTAATATTTGTCGTGAAAACCAGTTCATCTTGTTGCCGGAACACATCAGCTTCTGCTTGAGGAAAAAAATCATAGTCTGACTTACCAATTAATTCTTCTCGGCTATGACCTACGAAATGACAATAGGTATCGTTAAGTAATACCCAGCGATGTTGACGGTCTTTGACAAAAATTGGGTCAGATATACCATTGATCATCTGATGCAGAAATGTCGGCGAAAAGTTTTGCTGCTGCGTGTTTTGTTTTTGTGCGGGGTTATCTAAAAATCTAGGATGGTTCATACCAGAATTTATCTCTAAAATTAAGCAATAAAGAAACCTCTCTCTAGTTTTACTACGTAAAATCGCCCCTCTCGCCCGTCGGAAAGGGAAAGACTTGAACGAAAATCCAAGGCAGGGAGAGGTTTGTCGAACTCACGTTTATTTAGCTCCGTGTGTCAAGATGAGTAGTATTTATTATTCCCACACTAAATATGGATGCAACAAGCAAAGCAATGTCTAACTTTTGGTGTTTTCAGGGGATTGGGGGCTGAGGACTAGGAAGATTTTATTCTCTCCAGGAACAAAGACACATTAGCGATGCCTGCGGCGGGCTACGCCAACGCATTCATCATCTGTGGCGTGGTTTTTTTAAGTAGCAGAATTAATACAAAAGCTTAAAAGCCTTGCTTACTAGTAAAAAAACGGAGTTAGACTAGAACCACAGGGTAACAATCATCGGAATATTATGATGAGCGATCGCGACTATACATTAATCATTGACAAAAGCGGTAGTATGTCCACACCCGACCAAGTGGGTGGTAGAAGTAGATGGGAGATAGCCCAAGAGTCTACTCTGGCTTTAGCAAGAAAGGCCGAACAGTTTGACCCCGATGGTATCACTGTTTACTTGTTTTCCGGTAGATTTAAACGCTACGATGATGTCACCTCAGCCAAAGTCGCACAGATATTTCTCGAAAATGACCCTTCTGGGACAACAAATTTAGCAGGTGTACTTCAGGATGCCCTAAATAACTACTTTCAACGCAAAGCTGCTGGTAAAAGCAAGCCAAACGGAGAGACAATTTTAGTCATTACCGATGGTGAACCAGACGATCGCAAAGCTGTGTTTGAAGTCATCATTCATGCTACTCGCCAGATGGAACGTGATGAAGAATTAGGAATTTCGATCATTCAAGTAGGTTCAGATGCCCAAGCAACTAAGTTCCTCAAAGCTTTGGATGACCAGTTACAAAGTGTTGGCGCTAAATTTGATATTTGCGATACCGTCACTTTAGACGATTTAGAAGAAATGAGCCTTGTAGATGTGTTGACGAACGCAATCACTGACTAATGTGTTGCTCATCCATAGTGCAATAAGCAATTTTAAATTTTGGATTGAAGGATTCAAAATTAAAACCTGGTTTCAGAGCAACTAGTTTCAACTAGGGAAAAATCCTAAATCCCAAATTTCTTTACCAAGACCCTACTTTTAGGTTAACAGTTAATCTAAAATCTAAAATACAAAATTGATTGATTCTTAATTGGAGAATTGAATAATGCTAGAAAATCGTGACTACACCTTAATTATCGACAAAAGCGGCAGCATGGCAACCCAAGATCAAAAGGGTGGTAGAAGCAGATGGGTTGCAGCACAGGAATCTACTTTAGCTTTAGCTAGTAAGTGTGAGCAATTTGACCCAGACGGCATCACTATCTATGTATTTTCTGGTAGATTTAAGCGATACGAAAATGTGACATCCAACATAGTAGCGCAAATTTTTCGAGAAAATGATCCCTCTGGTACAACTGATTTAGCAGGTGTGTTAAAACACGCAACTGATGATTACTTACAACGGAAAGCAGCCGGTCAAACAAAGCCAAATGGTGAAACAATTTTAGTGGTTACTGATGGTGAACCGGACGATCGCAAAGCAGTCATGAGAGTAATTATTGAAGCTTCTCGCCGTATCGATCGAGATGAAGAATTAGCAATTTCCTTCATTCAAGTCGGCACAGATCCACAAGCTACTCGTTTTCTCAAAGTCTTAGACGATGAACTCCAAAGTGCTGGTGCTAAGTTTGATATCTGTGACACAATTACTATGGAAGATATGGAAGATTTGAGTCTATCAGAAGTGCTGCTCAATGCCATTAATGACTAGCTATACTATATTATTAGGAATTACAAAAATGGATTCCATTGATAAGCTGTTAGCTGAACTGCAAAATGAATATAAAGAAGTACAACCTCAACAGCAGCAGTCAAAATCAGCCACAGCCAAATCCTTTATCCCACCATCGCCAAAGTCCGCATCTTTCATAGATAACCTTTTGGCAGAAGTTCAGGCTGATTTTGCCCAACAGGATGCTGCTAGTGAATTGAAAAGACAGCAAGAATTAGAACAGGAAAGGGTTCGACAAGAACAACTCAAAGCCAAACAACTAGAGGTTTTGAAAGTGCAGGCAAAAGAATGGTTAGCCAAACTAGATCCACTTTCGTCTGAAGGACTGTGGTTTGAAAGATTTGCTGAAAGTTATTCCTCAAAATTAGAGGCAGCGATTGAATATTTAAAAAGCAATTAATAAATAAGTCAAAATTTAAAACCCTACTGATAAATCTGCTAGCTCAAATTATAAGTTAGCAATTATTATTTATTACCTATACTCAATATTGATGGTGATCTGTTCTAGCTAAATGTTGAACAGCCCATTCATGCATAGCATAGAGAATTGGTTGTAAAGTTTCTCCTAAAGGCGTCAGTGAATATTCTACCTTGGGTGGGATTTGAGGATAAACTTCTCGATGAATAATGCCGTCTTCCTCCATTTCTCTAAGTTGCTGGGTCAGCACCTTTTGCGTAACTCCAGGTAAAGCCCGTTGCAACTCACCAAACCGTTTGACGCCAGTCATTAATTCTCTAATAATTAAAACTTTCCAGCGTCCGCCAATCACCTTTAGGGTAGTTTCTACTTCACAAGTCAGCCTGCGATGGTTTTCTGCTTCAGCTTTCATAGTTTTTTTGTAGGAAGAACCTGACTCAGGTTTACTTATTCTTTATTTTTTAGGTGGGGATTCAGGGCAGACACATCTTGTCAGTAAGAAAGGCATAATCTCAATAGAGATCCAAATAATAGCATTAAGTACCGCTTATTGATAATAAATTAGGCGTAGACATCGCTATTAGCTTGTAGAAATCAACCGAACCATAAATCCCTATTCTATTGTTAAGTTGTAACCTTCTGCATAAGCATTAGATATAGGACTTACGCAAAAATTGCCAACTTCGCTTAATTTATCGAACCGCCAAGACGAGGCAGTGCGTTGGGCGGCTCTGCCGACTTGAAGCAACTGCCGTGCCAAGAGCGCCGAGAATTCGTAAAGTGTGCGTAAGTCCTAAGATAGTTCGTAATCTTTATTCAGGTGTCAATAGCGTCCTAACCAACCTAAAGTATGTTCAAATACCCAAAGTTTAGATACGAATCGGCAGATGGCTCGTTGATGACGAAATTGTATCGGCAAGGAAAAAAGTGGGAAATTAATTTGAAGAAGGCAAGAGGTAGACCTCCTGCCTTGAAAGCTAAATGTTAAATGTTCTCAATTTTTTAACATTAGATACTCAAGGATATCTATAATTACGTAGCTACCAACTCAGAATCGATTTCCGATGGCGCACTATCTTGGACTAGCGATCGCGTTTCACCATTGCCCTGGAGGATACCGCCAACCATTGCCAACACGGCGTTTACCTTGCGGGTTCGCCACATATCTACGAGTTTTTGTACTTCAGTTGCAGACATCCGTCGCATCATCGCTTCGTAGAGATAAGCAGCATGTCCAGTTTCATCTTCGGCAATATTTAGCATTCCTAACTTCAAGTTCCGAGCGGTTGACTCGTTATCAGGTAATACTTTCGCCATTCGCGCAAAGTCTTTACTAGCATCTAACTCCAGAATGTATGTGCTAGCCATAAACACATCCCAATCAATCACAGCAGGTTTGAGCTGTTCTTGAGAGTAGCCCTCAAAGAATGCTGCGAAAAAAGGACTACGCTGTTGTGATTTCTTTGTGGATGGAGTTTGGGGTTGACGCTTGAAATCTATAACTTGTTTATCCAACTGTTGTAAAGCGTGGGCAAAAATTTTACCATGCCTAGTTTCATCTAATGCATGTTTTGTTAGTTTTTGGGCTAGCCATGTATCGCCCTCAGCAGCTGCGCGATCGCTAAGTGCAGTTAAAAACGGCACAGAGCCAGATTCCGCCAACTGAAACCCCGCAAGAATGTTGGGGCGGGTTTTCAAATCACGAATTTGAGCAGCAGAGTAATAAGCAAAGACACCTGAACCAGCTAGATGCAGAATATGAGTCAAGAAGTTCATCAGGAATTCCCGCAGACAATTGGAAGGTTACAATTCTTATACTAATCCGCATTTTCTGTTCGGTTGCTGCCAGAGGGTCTTACCATTTGGGATTTTGAATTGCCTATAGTTAACAAATATATCTTTTGATTTTGCTAATATCATCCCACAGAGGTAATGCAGGTAAGTTTAAATGGATAAATTAATTAAACCAGTGCGATTTTGGCTTTGTGCAACTATCATCTTTTTGGGTTTGATCGGCTGCGATCGCTTTGTCAGTACTTCTGGAGATGCGGTTGAGCGGGTGAGTGATGGCGATACTATAGTAGTGAAAGATGCTGATGGCAAAAATATTACCGTGCGTTTTGCTTGTGTAGATGCGCCAGAAATAGCTCATACTAACAAAGAAAAGCAGAGTAAACGCATTAGCGATCGCAATCAATTTACTTGGGGTGTGAAAGCACGAGAACGAGTGCAACAACTGGTGCAACAAGGAGGCGATCGCGTGACATTGAATATCACAGATAGTGATCGCTATGGACGCAAAATTGCCGAAGTCCGGTTAAAAAATGGCACTTTTGTACAACAGGTATTGTTGCAAGAAGGGTTAGCAAAAGTGTATCGTCCCTATTTAAACAAGTGTCCTAGTAAAAACTTAGTTCAACAAGCCGAAGTTGAAGCGAAGCAGCAACGGCTTGGCGTTTGGAGTGATACTAAATTTGTTAATCCTTGGGAATATCGCAGCCTATATAAGAAGTAAAAATTCATAATTATCTTATGTGAGGGGATTTAAACCGTTCGACTGAGCGCTTACGCCAAAAACCCAACTGTAACTCTAAATACTTGCAGTAGCACTGATTAGAAATCTTTTTTAATTATGAATTAGGTTGATAACCTCTACTCCTCTCCCCAAGTTTGCAGTTGCAAATAAACTAGTACCAGCGTCATTGCTAATAACACCGTCGCGGCTGCTGCTGCATAACCAAAATCAAACTGACCAAAAGCCTCTTGGTAGGAGTACCTCAAAACGACTTTGGAGTACCTCAAAACGACTTTGAAGTACCTCAAAACGACTTTGGAGTACCTCAAAACGACTTTGGAGTACCTCA
>NZ_JBALDF010000029.1:0-88334 GCF_036917275.1 Nostoc sp. | reverse complement strand
GGGCATTGCCCGCCCAACGCAGTGGCTCCCCAATCTATCGGGGAGGGTTAGGGAGGGGTATTTTTGTACTTCATTAACTTGCAATCTGCTGTAATGCACGGGTGACAACATATAGAGCTATCATACCGGGAATAAGCGATCGCAGTTTTCATTCCCCTAAAACTGGATAATGTACTGAAATTGAGCTAAAAAACTTGCAATATAACCTGGGAATACTTGATATTTAATCGCTAACAAGGGAACTGCAATCGCAGATTATATTTTTGTATTTCTCTATGGTGCTACCCGACCAAATCAAAAAAGGCGATCAATGATGCCATGCGTGCCATTGAAGCACTAAAGGATATTCTCCCCAAAAATTACAATCGCCTTGAAAATGATCTGTTATTTTAGGAAAGTATAGTGGCAATCACTAGCAAAAATACGAATAATTAAGTCTCTTTCTTCTTTACACAAAGGATGAATATCTTGTTCTTTATAAGCACCCTTGGGTACTTTGATTTTCATAGCAGCAAAAGGGTTAGCGTCGATTAATCCTTTGTCCATTGCCCAATTACAGCAAGCTTTAAGTTGGGTTAAACAACGCTTTGCAGCATCTGGAGTTAGATTCGATAACAGATGATCTTGAATAGCAGATGCCTCGTCTAGCGATCGCGTAGCTAACTTAGCAATGTGATTTCGATGCTTAGTAAAGTCTTTGGCATAAGTACTAGGGCTGATTTGAGGTTTTTTGAACTCACTATATTTGTCCCACAACTTATCTAACTGTGGTTTTGGTTTCTGCACTACTGTAATATTTGTAACTATACTTAGAGATGATCCAGGTTTGTACTTCGCTAAAGTCTCGTCCAACCGCTCATATAAGATATCCTTCTCAATCTCCGCTGCTTTAAATTCTGCCAGTTTCCGACTGCCAGAAGTATCTAGCCATCCTGTGGACAAATAATAGCGCTTACCAGCATAGTGAAATCTCAACTGTAATCGACCACTAGAGTTAATGATTGATACAGATCCTTTATATCCTCGTTTCCTAGAAGAATCTTGGTACATAAGTATTAATGGTGTAATTGTCCTCTACTCTAAATTGTTTACACCATCTTTACACCACTTTTGTATCTAAAGGTATCCAAAAACGTTCAAAATTGGCATAAAAAGTAAAATACTTCTCCTCTAAATGTTGAGGGGTGAGAAAGCAAAAAACCCTTGAAATCTTTCGATTTCAAGGGTTTTTTGAAAGTGCCAGGAACCGGACTTGAACCGGTGACACGAGGATTTTCAGTCCGACGGGTTTTAGGCGTGTAGTGCTTGGTATTAAATGCGAGTGTCGTGAGAAGCTTCAAAATTTTGCCTAAACCTTGCCTAACAATGATAAATTTTGATGCTAAAAATTGGCGATCGCACTTTATAACCATTCGGTCGGCTGCCGAGTCGAACGGCTACCACATTCCTGTTTGGAGGCGAGAACAGCTACCCGCTGATATCCTCCCACTGGATGCCGGGCGATCATTTATCATTTTAGCCATAGATTTTAAATTACTAGAGTGAAAGTCAACGTCCAGTTCTGTTTATCATTAATCTGAAAGTACAAACCTTGGAGAATCAACCGCAAAGCTGTTCGAGTTCTAATAAACTTCTTCAGTAAATAAGTTCCTGGTTCAGCAAAGATATCATTAAAGTTTTTTTGATAACCAAATTGTTTTGAACAGTAACTGCCAGCACCTTTGACTGTTAACACAAAAAATTCAGCTTGTTTGTATTCATCAGGAATCATAAAGATTCCATATACATGGTGACGACCAAGCCACGGCTGAACAATAACCTTAGTAGCATGTACTTGGAATTTTGTAGTTTTTGATGCAAGAATCGCCTCGGAATTGCAATCAGAATTATTCACAGGCCAGTAAAATGTAATAATACTCAGGGAGAGCAGCAAAATTAAAATATAGCGGAGTTTGTGACGCATAAAGCCAAGAAAAATTGTTGATGCAGCTGGGGTATTTGATGAGTAATGATTGTGCAGCCACAGCAGCAAGCTAAGGGGCAAAGACAAAACATTCAGCGGTCAGTTAAAGTTTCCTGTCAAAAAAAATTGCACTCAAGGCATCAGCTCACAAAAAGTGCAGATTGGAGATGCGTAGTTTACCGCCGCAGGCATCGCTTACCCTGTTTTAGAGCTTCGTTACAGTATTAAACTTAGTTGAGAAACAATCGGGCTTTTGTGGCTGTAAACACCGATTTATGCTCTAATTTTTAGCTGTGATGAATTCTACAATTCGTTGCTTTTGTTATGCTTTTGATATAGCTCTGTTCGCTATAGCAGATGCTTTGAGGATATAAAAGCGACGCTGATAGCGAATGCAAGAGCGTCTTTAAGAGTTGCGTTAGCGAGTCTTGTCTGCGACACGCTCTTGCGTTCGAGCGTCATAGCCCGCCTTTAGACATCGCCATCAAGTTCAAGAAAAAATTTGCCTTTGTTTCTAGGCAATTAATAGGGTAGTCAAATACACAAATATTGGTTATATTCCCGTAAGTAACAATTGGTATAAAAGTTTATGGGAAGAAGTTGGGGAAATATTAAAACAGTTGCGGGTTTCTTTAGCGCAATTGTACTGATACAGTTCGGGGCAAATACTTCGGCGATTGCGGCTGACACAGTTGTTGTGCGTTTGGGTTTATTTACAGAATCCATCTCCCTTGCTGAGTTGCAAAAAGCTGCAAAAACTGGGGAATTGTCTGGGAGTTTGCAGCCTTTTGTTAAAAGATTATCTGAACAACAACGCCGCTTCCTCTTGGGAACGTTGAGCATGAATGTACCGATGAGTGTTGTCACTGTTAATAAGTTAGTTAATACTCAGATTGGCACAACTATTCTCAATGACTTCGCTACGGCCTTAGCCCGAAAAGACAAAGCTGGGGTACAAGCACTCAGAGCAGGATTGGTATTAGGCTCTACTGCACCGCAGGGTCTTTCTATACTGAGTTTTATTGCTGCTTATCCCAGTAAACGTCTAGAAATTAATTTGCCACAGGCTTTTATAGTTGCAAGGAGTTTGAATACAGCTTTTTGGCGTACCCAGCAATTTATGCTAGCCATCACTCCCCAACTCGACCCGAAAACACCGCAGATTGCTTTCCCTTTTGATCCCAGCCAACCAGGAATAGCTCAAGTACAAATACTTAAATTAGACTGGAATGACCAAAAGCGTAACCGTAACATTCCAGTTGATATTTACTGGTCAACTGCTGCAACTGCCTATAAACCTGTAATTGTCTTTTCTCACGGCTTCGGGTCAGTCCGCACGGACTTGCGTTACCTAGCAGAACATTTAGCATCCCACGGTTATGTGGTAGCAGCTTTAGAACATCCCGGTAGTAATGAGGCAAATACTAACTCTGCATTTCAAGGCAAAACCAGAGTTGTGATGCCTCAAGAGTTTTTGAATCGCCCTCAAGATATTAGTTTTGTTCTCGACGAATTAGAAAAGCTCAATCGAACAGCTAATAATCCCCTGCAAGGGAAACTTGCAACCAATAAAGTGATGGTTATTGGCTATTCTTTTGGTGGTGGTACAGCTTTAGCACTTGCTGGAGCAGAGTTCCAACTCGAACATCTCAAACAACGGTGCAAAAAGAACTTGACTATCTTGAGTCTGGGAGAAGCTATGCAGTGCATCGCTCAAGAACTACCAGAAAATAGCTATCAACTACGGGATACCAGAATAAAACAGGCGATCGCTCTCAATCCTACAACTTCTCTGATTTTTGGCGAAACTGGGTTAACTAAAGTACAAGTTCCTACCCTAGTGTTAGCAGGTTCCGCAGATAAAACCACTCCAGCTTTAACTGAACAGATTATAGGATTTAACAAAATCCCATCTCCCAAATGGCTAGTTGGCATAATTGGGGGTACTCATCTGAGTGTAAAAGACCCCAGTAAGACTTTGGATCAGATAGGACAACCGAATACACCAATTAGTGGCGGTGAAGTTGTGGGAGAACAAGCAGCAGATGTTCGCAAGTACGTTAAAGCTATAGCTTTGGCGTTTGCTGCACAGATGACTCCAGAAGCTAAAAACTACGCTATCTTTCTGACATCAGATTATGCCCAGTTTGCTTCAACTGCCGCATTTCCATTTCGCCTAATTACACAGATTCCTCCTGATGCTATGGCAGTGGTGAAAAAATTTGTTGAGAAATAAGGGACTTCCAATTAAAAAAATATCCAATTTTGTAAGGGAGCCAGTACGTTGCCCAGAGTTGTTTGAGCAGAGGTTTCCTCCGCTCAGAACTAAGAGTAGGGATACGGAAAACGGCAGAAGCCGCTGCTCATCCTGCCTCCCCTACGATTAATAGATAAGTCAGTTGGCACGATAAAACCAAACTATGTCTATATTAATGAACTAGGCTAAAACCCTCTTCCCTTCTGCTTTCTAACTTATCCCAACGACAAATTTTTACGTCAACCTACTTAAGTAATATACAGTTTTTAAAATTGGACTTGATTTTGGATATCTTAATTGTATTAATTTATACACCTTTGTATTAAGTATACAGTTGCTGTAGAATCGCTACTAAATTTTTACATTAGAAATAACTATTTAGACATAAATTTTATCTAGTTTAAATTATATTAACTTGATACTAAGCCTATGTTTGCTGTTAAAACAACACTAAAGTTTTACATTAGAAATAATTATTTAGACATAAACTTTATAATATTTTAGCTAAAAATAATAGAAACTTGAGAGTGTAAAAAAAGTAGGAGCATCTACTGGACACTACATATGTAATATCAAGCTAAAATGCCAAAAATAAATGAACACAAGTTGCTTAGTATGAAAACAAGTTTGTGTATTTATTAGCATAATTATTTTAAAAGTCACAAAAATGCTAAAGCATTTTTATCTACTACAAGCTACAGATGAAGCAAAAAAAATATCAAAGCTTGTTTTGTTTACTTAGACAATAATTTGATTTCAGACACTTAATATTGTAAAAACAATTTTGAATTCATAATTAAACAATTATTTAATTTTACTCACTTATGCAACTCTATACACCTCTTGAAATCAAACAACTCCAGCAATACGAAGACCTTCCTTACTTACTTGAAATTCTGGAGTGGGTGAAAAGTTTTTTAGCAAGACCTCATCCTAACTTAGGAAGATCCGGTGTAGTTTGCCCTTTTGTACCTCACGCTCTCAAGTCAAACAGCATTCGTCTGGCAGTTATTCGCACAAAAGATTTGTATCCAGAACAAATAGAAGAGATTGTTAGTTGCTACCGAGATATCTTTATTGAGATGGAAGTTAAAGAGGAAGAATTAGCAATCAATAAAGCTTTTTTACTTATATTTCCTGACATTCATATAGAAGACACTTCTAAACTAATAGATGGTGTCCAACAAAAACTTAAACCTTTGTTTGTTGAGTCAGGACTGATGATAGGAGAATTTCATAAACGTAATGAAAGTCCTGGCCTGCACAACCCAAACTTCCGTCCACTTCGTAGCCCTATCCCCTTGTTGGCTATTCGATTTATGGTTGAAGCTGACCTCCCCTTTCTTCAAAACCCGGCTGATCCACGCTTACGTATTCGGTATCTGGAAGCTTATTTAAAGTGTTTTGGTGATAAATTTACAGATGAAACAAGGTCTAAAAATGCTCATCAAGCATTGGCTTTGGCGAAAGAACAACTTAAAGACGAAAATTTGGTGTATTAGCATATAAAAAATTCAGGAGTCAGAAGTTAGGAGTTAGGAGTAAAATTTGCTCTATATTTGGCTCTTGAGTTGAAAAGGTGTACCTCATTAGGTTGCAAACTGCTGTATTGACTTAAATTTCTGAAACCCTTATTAGACAAGTACTTTACTTGAGTTTACAAATTAGCTCTAAAGAAGCCACTACTGTAATTCCGCTTTCCCGATTTAATTTATGACTTAGGCATCAAGTATGAAATGTAGGGGCAATACCCTACGGGAAGCCGCTTCTCTACGAGACGCAAACGTGAGTGCGTCTACATGAATTGCCCCTACGGGAAATCAAGGCTTTCACTGCCTTTTTGCGTAAGTCCTGTAATTATACCTGTCTACTTATCCCTTATAAGCAATTACTTTTTAAGTAAATTTACTATAAAAAATTTATTCTATTATGTTGATTGGGAAAATCACTAATTTAAACCTGCTAAATTTGTGTATTTTGAAAGAATTAAATCATCATAAAGCAGTGTATTTTCATCTTTTGGTATCATTCTATAGTTATAAATTCAGTAAGATTATTGATATGTAATTCAATTGAGAAATTTACTGCCGTGTAAAATGATCGATTTTTCAGATAATTTACTATAAAAACTACGGCAAATCTATCTAATTATAGATGTATTCAATTATTTAAACTACGGCAAAATTATCGATCTCTGGGTGTTTGAATTTATTCAAAGCCCGGTAAAATCATCGACTTTTGAGGGAATTTACTAATAAAAATTTAGGTCAAACTACTAGTTAAATTTAAATTTAATTATCTGTTTTTTATTCCTGGGCAACTTGAAATCGCGTGCTAGAATTACAGCAAAACTGTGTAATTAAATAGTCCGTAAACTTGATTACAGTTACTAATTTTATAGACTGTAGTGATTCCTTTTTTCAGGTTGAATTAGGGGGATTTTAAGCACGACTCAAATAATTGAGTCTGAGATAAAAATCATTGAGGTAAAAATATCAATTATGAAGTACGTTACTAGCTTTTTTAGTACTCTATTTGTTGTGAGCACTGGACTATATTTACTACCTCATTCGGTAGCCAATGCAGTTACCTTAAGCAATGGCACAATCGCCTTTGCCTAACCACCACGTTTAGTTAGTGCCAGCACTCCATACATCGATATAAGTGTTCCGAATCCGACGTACTATTTCACTCTGGAAGTGCCAGCGACGGCTGGAGAACCGTTGCAACAGGTTACCTTTAACCAGATTGAAGGGACTGAAGATATTGAATTCAATCAGAAAGATACTTTTGCCTTTGAAGGCACACGTAATAGCCAGGGTTCAAAGTTGGCACTTAAAGCTGTAAAAGGTGACGACAAAAAACAGACTTTAACAGTAACTTTTGATACTCCTATACAGCCAGGTAAGACGGTTACTATTGGTCTGCAAGCTTACCGAAATCCTTTTTATGATGGCGTCTATTTATTTGGTGTAAAAGCTTTTCCATCTGGTGAGAAAACTACTGGTCAATTTCTCGGCATCGGACGCTTGGAGTTTTACGGGAGAACAGCTACAGAGAACTAATTTCATCTAACGCATTCGACGCAGAATCTGTTATTTTAACCATTGAGGACAAGAATTATACTTGTCCTTTATTTTTTTGAGAAAGTTTTCGCCACAGACTTAATTCTCTTAAGGAGTAATATCAATAAATTTTAATAAACTCTTGTTTTTTAGCACAATCTATGTAAATCTCATAACTACATACTACGGTAAAGTAATCAGCTTGCCGTAGATTCAGGAGTAAATTATCTGGGTTAGCCAATAAACTCAAAATTTAGTGCCAAGTAAACTTTTAGCGTCTATTACAAGGGTTCTTGAAAGCTATGTCTGAGCCACGCTACGGGATCTGGATTCCTGTTTACGGCAACTGCGGCGTAATGAACCACCCTCTTGAACCTCGTGATGCCAGTTACTCACGAGCTAAGGATCTCCTTCAGTTGGCTGAACGGTGCGGGTTTACTACAACTTTGATCGCAGAACACATCATTAATCCCAGAAATCAACAATTAGATCAGCTGGAAACTTGGACGGCAGCAGCAGCCCTTGCCGAAGCAACAAATTCAATCGAAATTCAATCGAAATTATTGCCGCTGTAAAGCCTTTACTTTTTCATCCAGCAATCTTAGCGAAGATGGCATTAGGCATTGATGCAATTAGTGGTGGGCGTTTTGCGATCAACTTGGTAAGTGCCTGGTTTAAGCCAGAAATGGAGAAATCAGGCATATCTTTTCTTCCTCACGATCAGCGTTACCGCTATTCCGACGAGTGGATAAGAGTAGTAAAGGCCTTGTGGAGTGGAGAAAAAGTTAACTTTCAAGGAGATTATTTTCACATCAATGACTTAAGCTTCAATCCTCGTCCCGTGGCCAATCCTCATCCGCGTGTGTATGTGGGAGGTGAATCAGAACCAGCACAGGCATTAGCGGCAAAAGAGGCAGATGTATTTTTTCTGAATGGTCGTCCTATAGAAGTGATCCGAGAAACCATTGCTCAGGTTGCTAAACAGCCGCGTTCTCATTCTAAACCTCTGGGCTTTGCGATGTCCGCATTTGTGATTGCTCGATCCACAGACGAAGAAGCCCAAGAAGAATATCACAACTTGAGGGCAATGGTAATAGCACAAGACGATCGCTCAGAACTGCTCAAAGGAGTCGATTCCGAAGTGGTGATGTTCAAGAATTTGGCCAAGTACCCTGGCGTGGGAAGTAACGGTGGCACAGCTGCTGGCTTAGTTGGTAGCTATGACACCGTGGCTGGTCGCATTGCCGACTTTTCCAGGGTGGGAATCGACACCTTTATGCTGCAATTTCAGCCGTTCGCGACTGAGATGAGGCGTTTTTCCGAGGAGGTAATGCCACGAGTTAGTTCCTTAGAACTTGTGGCTGCAAAGGGATAGGGGAGGGGACAGGAAGAAATGCCCAATGCCCAATTCAATAAGTAAGGTGATTCAAGCCTTGAAATATTTACACGAATCAGAGTTTGAAGTGGAAGTGCATTAGCAATTCGTAATTCGTAATTCGTAATTCGTAATTCGTAATTCGTAATTCGTAATTCGTAATTTGTAATCATTTGTTGATGCAAAGAGTCAATTACCAAATTTAAATCAAAAATTAGACCAAACTATGACTGCAATTGACACTACTTTTCTTAAAACAGGTGCTGCGATCGCTAGTTCAGCAGATTATCCCGATAGCCAATTTTCCCAGGCTTTACGGCAACCCGTTCTGCCACATAAATCGGCTGTAGAGGCTTGAATCTGTATGCCTTTACCCTTGTTTTTTACCTTCATCTATGCAAATCTTATCGTCTTTACTACATTAAATCTATAAATTTGCCGTAGTATGCAATCAGATTGTCCAATAGCGGGTAAATCATTCAAGTCGGGGTGACGGGAATCATATCTGAAGATATTTTGAAGTTTGTAAATACTAAACTAGCACCTTAGGAAGGATTAGAAGTAAAAGTTGTGACTTTTAATGACTGGATACAACCGAATACAGCTTTAAGAGACAAAGTAATCGATGCCAATTTTTTTCAACATCGACCTTTCAGGAATAATGCTGTCAAGGAACTCAAAATCAATTTAGTCCGATTAAATCTAGTTTCCTTAAGCACACTCGGTCTTTTCTCAAAAAGCTTTAAATCTGTGAATGAGGTTCCCCAGAATGCCACTGTCACAATTGCCAATGATGTGATTAATAATGACCGAGGACTGAGGTTAATGGCAAATAATGGCTTAATAAAACTTAAGGAAAATACCAAAGAATTTGTAACTAAAAGAGACATAGCCGAGAATCCCAAAAACTTGCGAATCAAGGAAGTACAAGGAGTCCAAGTAGTTCGAGCTATTAATGATGTAGACTTCATTGTTTCCTCGGCTCAAATTATTGCTCTAGTAAAAATAACACTGCAATCGATGGGACAGGAGACAGCTAAAGATACAAAGTATGCTTTGGCATTAGTTACATTACAGGGTCGAGAAAATAAACCAAAAATTAAGAAGCCAAACAAACTTATTCACGATCCACAAGTTAGAGATTTTATTAACAAGCAGTATCAGGGGCGAATAGTACCTGTATTTTAAAGATGGTGAAAGAATCAAAGATGAAAATCTTATACTTCATCTTTCCTAAATTACAAGTTACTAAACTTAAGTTGTCACATTAGTTGGAGAATAAAGCAATGTATTTCGGAAAAATTGAAAATGAATTATGCTGTGGAGAAATTTGGTCAATTTGGCAAACAACTAAATTACCAGATCATCTACAGTTATTAGTGGATCAAGAACTAAGAAAAGACGATATCTGGGAATTGCAGAGCCAAAAGCCTGATGATCAGCCTATTCACCCAAGTCCTGATCAGGACTCTAGTAATTCAACAAGTATTTAAGCTACTATTCAGTATTTTGGTGCATCTTAATGAGTTCTAAAGAACACGCTGTTACCACTGGTAGCAATTCGCTGACGCAGCGAAGTACCGTTTTAGCTTTAGCGATCGCTTGTGGTTTAGCAGTGGCCAATGTCTACTACAATCAGCCGCTACTGGCTGATATGGGACGTAGCTTGAATATCTCTGTCCAGCAGGTGGGATTTATTCCCACTCTCACCCAAACTGGCTATGCAGTGGGGCTATTGTTGTTAGTTCCTTTGGGCGACATGATGGAACGCCGCTGGTTAATTATCATTATGCTAAGTTTGCTGGCCTGTGCTTTGGTGGTGGAGGCTACAGCTCCCAATCTCGTCTGGTTATCTGTGTCGAGTTTCGTGGTTGGTTTCTGTAGCATAGTGGCACATCTAGTTATTCCACTCGTCGCCCATCTGACACACCCCTCAGAGCAAGGTAAAGCGATCGGAATGCTACTCAGTGGTATGATCCTCAGCGTCCTCCTTGCCCGTTCAGTCAGTGGGATAATTGGGGAATATTTCGGTTGGCGAGCCGTATATGGCATCTCGGCAGGTGTGATGCTTGTCTTAGCTTTGGTCATCCAAGGGCGGATACCTCAAAGTAAGCCTTCGTCTCCACTGTCGTATCAGCAACTGATGCAGAGTCTTGTACAACTCGTTCGTGAGCAGCCTGTATTACGTGAAGCGGCGCTGAACGTTGCACTAGTATTTGCAGCCTTTAATGCTACATGGGTGACTCTAGTTTTTCTGCTGGAATCTCCTGCGTATAATTACGACAGTCGAGTTGCAGGTCTATTTGGCTTAGTTGGCTTAATTGGCGTTTTTACCACCCCCATTGTTGGACGGGTAGCAGACAAGCGCGGCCCCAGAATTTTAGTTGAAATAGCTGTTGTTCTATCTCTATCAGCTTTTGTCATCCTTTGGATAGCTGGTGGAACTCATTTGATGGGTCTTATATTAGGGATGCTTCTTGTTGACTTGGGAATGCACACTGGTTACGTTTCAAACCAAATCCGCATCTACAACTTAGTTCCAAATGCTGAGAGCCGTTTAAATACGGTGTACATGGTCACTAACTACACTGGCGGCGCACTCGGCTCTTTTCTCGGTACTTATACCTGGGGATTGTGGCAATGGAACGGCGTTTGTGCCTTGGGATTCTTTTTGTTGGTTGTGGCGTTTATCGCTCATTTCAGTGTACGTCAGAGAAAATCTCCAGCCGTTTAATGCAAATTCGAGTTCATGCTGCAAATCCGTCCCTAATTTTTTTACCTAGCAAGAGAAGGAATCAATTCCAATGGCACATTTGTTTGAACCATTCAAGATTCGTGAAGTTACCTTTCGCAACCGCATCGCTGTTTCACCGATGTGTCAATATTCCAGTACAAATGGATATGCTAATGATTGGCACGTTATTCATCTAGCTTCTCGCGCAGTTGGCGGTGCAGGTATAGTGATAACAGAAGCAGCAGCTGTAGAACCTCGCGGACGCATTAGCCCGCAAGATTTGGGAATCTGGTCAGATGCACATATTGAAACTTTAGCCAAAACTGTGGCATTGATTCATAACTTCGGAGCTGTTGCAGGTATTCAACTTGCTCATGCAGGTAGAAAAGCCAGCACTGCTAAACCCAGTAAGGGAGGAAAAGCGCTAGATGAATCTCAGGAAGGTTGGCGTCCCTTGGTTTCGAGTAGTGCGATCACTTTTAGCAAAGATAGCCCAGTTCCAGAAGCCCTAAGTCTTCAGGGAATTCAGGAAGTTATTGACGCCTTTGTCCAAGCTACCAAACGTTCTCTGGAAGCTGGTTTCAAGGTAGTTGAAATCCATGCTGCCCACGGTTATCTACTGCACCAGTTTCTCTCACCTCTTTCTAACCAACGGCAAGATGATTATGGTGGCAGCTTTGAAAATCGGACTCGTCTACTTAGAGAAGTTGTTCAAGCAGTCCGAGAGGTTTGGCCTGAGACATATCCATTGTGGGTACGTATTTCTGCCACCGATTGGGTAGATAAGGGTTGGGACATCGAGCAAAGTATCGCTTTAAGTGACAAACTTAAGTCTCTAGGAGTTGATCTCATCGATACTTCATCGGGCGGTATTATACCGGGCATCAATATCCCAATTAAACCTGGTTATCAGACTGAGTTTGCCGAACGCATCCGCCGCGAAGCCAATATCCATACAGGAGCCGTGGGCTTAATTATATCCCCTGAGCAAGCTGACGAGATTATTCGCACAGAAGTAGCTGATATAGTGCTGTTAGGACGTGAACTACTCCGCAATCCTTACTGGCCACATCTGGCAGCCAAACAACTGGGACACGAGAAACTCTGGCCTGTTCAATACGACCGAGCTTGGCTGTGATGTCACCTGTGCTTAATTGAGCATCAACCACCTCAAACCCTTGCTGCTTGGCGGTAGGGGTTGTGGGTATTCGACCAGACATGGTATGATACTTACTCTAGTGATACTATCGCTATTTTTTTATTGTAATACTAAGCATACAAACTTTCTGTGTTACAAACATTAAGCTTTACTAATACTCTTTCAGGGCTGGTAACATGTAACTCTGCTAAAACTCTATCGAAAAAATAGTAGAGACGTTGCAATGCAATGTCTCTACTAATGTCCTTGTCCGTGCAAATTATTTTCTCCAAGCGTAATGGGTTAAAGGAAAAGCTCAAAGGCTTGTGTCGCCTCGTCGCCTCGTTCCCAGTCTTAAGACTGGGAATGTATTCCGAGAGGCTCTGCCTCCCTGACTGGTTAAGAGCCTCAAGGCTCTTAACCAGTCAGGGCAAAGGTCTTAACTTAATGCCATTCAGCTATAGCCCTTGAAATTTAGCGAGCAATCACTAATTAATATTTTCAATTGAAATCTATTTTGAAAAAACAGGGCTGCAACAATTATTAAACAGGAAAACGTTCATGATACCAAGTAATAGAGAAAACTTCCAAAAAAACAAGCTAAACTTTGTTTCTTTTGAACTTCCGTCTGCGTTGAAATCTGTGAATTTTTCTTGTTTTGTTATCGGAGAAAGCTTATCTTTTTTTGGGTCTTGGATGACTCAAATTGCTTTAGTATGGCTAGTTTATCAAATAACTAATTCTGCTGTATTAGTTGGTGTAGCTGGATTTACAAATCAAGCTATGGGCTTGATTATTACTCCTTTGATAGGAGTATTATTAGATCGCTGGAACTTACGATATGTCCTATTAACTACTCAGCTAGTATCTATTCTGCTATCTTCTACACTAACATTTCTAACTCTTAGTGGGAACATCAATGTTGCATGGATTATTGTCATCGGTACGCTTCAGGGAACGGTAAAAGCTTTCGATTTACCAGCACGTCAGGTAATTATTCCTAGACTTTTGGATAAGAAATCAGATACTTATAGTGCGATAGCTTGCCATTCCTTCTTGATTAATACAGCGAAGTTTGTTAGTCCGATGATTGGGGGTTTACTAATTGCTCGATCTGGTACAGCTTC
Source organism: Nostoc sp. (assembly GCF_036917275.1). Lineage (GTDB taxonomy): Bacteria > Cyanobacteriota > Cyanobacteriia > Cyanobacteriales > Nostocaceae > Nostoc. The sequence continues at coordinate 74,675 of NZ_JBALDF010000029.1, read as the reverse complement.
GTGTTTTTTAGTAGATAGTATTAGTTATCTCCCTTTTCTATCTGCAATCTTAACTGTCAAAGTCAACCCAATTATAAATAATTCTTTGATTCAAAAATCCCAAATTTGGGAAAACCTCAAAGAAGGGTTTGTTTATGCATACAAATTTTTACCAATTAAATATTTATTGATATTACAAATTATTATCTGTTTTATGGGAATGACTTATGTCAATTTAGTGCCGATTTTTGCTCAAGAAGTTTTGAAGGGTAACGCTGAAACTATGGGCTTTTTAATAACAGCTTCGGCACTTGGTTCTATCGTTTCAGGTATTTATCTAATCTCTAGAAAAAACGTCATAGGATTGGGAAAGATTATAGCAAGTTCTGCCGCGATTCTCGGTTTAGGTTTAATAGTTTTTTCTCGCTCAACCAATTTAGAGATTTGTCTAATATTCATGTTTATTATAGGTATGAATAATACTCTAGCTTTGGCTTCAATAAATAACTTTATGCAATCAATTCTTATTGATGAAAATAAAAGAGGTAGAGTAACTAGTTTATTTACAACTGGTTTTTTAGGAGTTTTGCCTTTCGGTAATTTGTTTTTTGGGGCATTGGCAGGTCATTTGGGTGTTACCAATGCTTTATTATTTGGCGGTATTTGTTGCATTTTAGGAGCATATTTTTTTAGTAGACAACTGCCCCAAATCAGAAAGATAGTGCATCCAATTTACGCAGAGTTGGGCTTACTTCCACAGTCAAGTAAAGGCTAAATCCGCTTTGATTGAATCTTGTCTGGAAGCAATGTCTACGCCTACGTCTAATTCTCTCAACTCGACATTTCAACATAAAAGTGCCTTTAACACTTCATCAAAACCCAAGTTTAACAACGAAAGTATTACACAGCTAGCAGCAAAAAACAAGGTCTTTTCAAGCTAGACCCTTACCCACCATTCGCCCACAACGAGGGCATGAAAATTTATTCCCCCACTCCCCATGTTGCACTGCCGTAATTCCTTTGGGGCTTTTACGCTCTTGCTAAGTTTATTGTAAAAACCTCTTGATTTTCATCACCGTTTATGAAAAAGTCTGATTTAACACTAAAGTACGGTAAATCGATAGATTTGCAGTATTTTAACAGTTTGACTGAAAGTACAGCTAATATAGCTCGGCTTGAATCCTGGCAACACGCTATAGGACTGATTAAAAGTACGGAAGTGTAATAGCCATGTGATGAAAGCTTGAATATTAGCACTAGCGCGGGAATTCACTGGCGCACAGATGCAGCAGCGTCGTTGGCCCTTGGCGAAGCGATCGCAATTAGTATTCTCAGAGATGAGAAGCTAACATTCCGCGAAAAATTTTCAGGTTTCACCTTCACCAAGATTGATGGTACAAGAATCACAGTTTAAAGCTTTGACTGTTAAGTAAATATAGAGACACGATATTTCGCGTCTCTATATTTACTTAAATCCTATTTAGTTTCAGAGTTATACAATGTCTGATCTTCGGAGATTTTACTCTCGATGCCTGCGGCGGGCTGCGCCTACGCGATCTATGTTATTGAGCATAGCCGTAGCGATCGCGTTCTTGATATCTACAACACAAGTACTCAATCCCAAAAATATAGTATCAGCACAAGAAGCATCGCCGGACATAGAACTAGCTAAGAAATTAGGTAAAGAAATTATTGCTGCTTGTCCCATTGTCACAGATGTTAAAAATTTAGCTGCCTACGACTCGTGCGCCCAAAAGCTCTCTCAGCTGAAAACCCTGCGCGACACTATGAACGCACCATTTTTATGGGGCGCTCAAAGCAAAGTTGGCAACTATAATATCAAAGATAGTCAAACAACTGAATTTGACCCATTTGTTTGGCGTCGCATTTACCTGGCTACCTTTATGTTCAAAGGTGAACCCCAGATTGAACAGGTAAACAACTTAACTATTATCCACCTTCCTACTCAGTTCCGCAACCAGTTTAATATTGGCGCTTATCCTTATCCGTTTTGGCACTCATCGAAAAAGTGGAATTCCTACCAGCAAAGTACTGAATTACTTCTAGTTTCTAGAACAGGGAAAGCTTAAAGGAGCGCTGCGTTCAGCTGTGGTTGATCCACAACGCCCGAAGGTGAACCATGCATGGGACGGTAAGTGGGTTTGGACTGATGCTCATGGCAAGCAACCCTCTGTGACACTCTATACCCGTTTATTTTCTCCATCAAACCCACATATTGCCAAAGTTGATGCTGCTTATCGTGCGTTTGAAGCAAAACTGCGGCAGAATGCTTGTGTTGTCTGCCACAGTCCTGATAACGCCAGTAAGCAGAATCCCTTATTAATCCTGAGTTATCCCAATCAGGCACTCTCTTTACGGCACGAAACTGTGCGCCAAATCAAAGAGAAACGGATGCCTCCTCCGGCTGGTATTTTTGATGATCAAGAGCGACAACAGCTGATTGAACTCGCCCAGACATTTGCTGTAGCAGGTGATCAGGCTCTGGCTTACGAAGGTGAAAAAATAACTTCTGGAAAAAACTAATACCAACAAAAGTAGTTGTGTGTCTTGGCGTTTTTAGAGGCGATCGCAACTCCTAAACTGCTTAATTTTGAGAATAGCGATCGCTATCACATGAGCATTTAGACGAAATTCTTAATCAAATTATTATTAACTCCGATAACACGATTGAGATGCAGTAGTTTATAGTCTAGCTTTTGCAAAGTTATGCTTGTAGCTGTGCAATGCTCTGGAAAATCAATGATAAAAGATGCATTTGAACTCGAAATTACTACCGACTCATCAGCAGCGGTAAATGCCATCGATAGCTTTGTTGATCAATTATTGGGCGTTGGTAACGATGCCCAAGTTATTCTCAAAGCAGTTGAGGCTGATCCGGCTTGTGCCATCGCCAATGCTCAAGCTGCCGCCTTTTATCTGTTTGCTGGTGGTGTTGCCTTAACTCAGGCGACATCTTATTTAAATACGGCAAAGGCAAACCTCACCCACGCTAATGATCGCGAAAAACTTTATGTTGCTGCAATTGAAGCATGGGCAAACCGAGATATTGCCCAAGCGATCGCCCACCATGAAGCGATCGCTGATAGCTATCCCCGTGATTTAGCCTCGTTGCATCTTGCCCAATACCACTATAGAAATTCCGGTAACAGTCAAGGGATGTTGCGAATTGCCGAAAAAGTTTTCACCGCCAATCGTCACAACCCGTATATCTATGGGATGTTGGCCTTTGGGCTAGAAGAGTGTCATCGTTTAGCAGAAGCAGAAACATATGCCAGGCAAGCGATCGCCCTGAAACGAGATAACCGTTGGGCACACCATGCCCTTGCTCATGTGTTAGAAACTCAGGGGCGCTTAGATGAAGGGATCGCCTTAATGGAAAGTCTCAGCGATACCTGGGAATATGGTAACCCAGTGTTTTACGGACATCTTTGGTGGCACACATCCCTTTACTACCTGGATGCAGAGAATTTTGCCAAGGTAGTAGAAATTTATGACAGAAACATTTGGGGACGTGCCGAAAAAGACAATAGACGCGAGCAGATTAATGCGAGCGCATTATTGTTACGGCTAGAGTTACGCGGTGTAGATGTCGGTTCGCGCTGGCAGGAACTTGCTGCTTACCTGCAACCACGGCTACACGAACACGTCCTCGCCTTCCTGGATCTACAATACATCTATGCATTGGTGCGGGGTGGTAAAGATGACTGGGCGGCACAGATGTTAGAGAGTATGCAAACTCATGGAGAGAAAGTCTTACCCTACGTGCGGCGGACTTGGCTAGAGGTAGGAGTACCAGCAGCTAGGGGGATGATTGCTCATGCTCGTGGGGATTGGGAAAGGGCGATCGCTCAATTAGAGCCAGTGTTACCCGATTTATACTCCACGGGTGGATCTCATGCTCAACGAGATTTATTTGAGCAAATTTATCTTGATGCACTGATTCGCGATCGGCAGTATCACAAAGCCTTGAATGTCCTGAAAAAGCGCAATGCTGCCCGTGGCAATATTCCAGCGATTCAGCGGGAATTAGCTAACACTTACAGCCATCTATAGCAATCCTATCTGAGTTGTGAAAAATGTAGATAATGAAACGAACCGCCAAGAACGCCAAGGACGCAAAGGGAAGAAAGAAGAAAGAGACATATAATTTTCACAAATGATTTAGGACTGCTATAGGACACATCGATGAAGCACATCAAGCTTCTCAACTTGCTTTAAAACTTTCACAACGTTATCAAAAAGTAGAGCAAACAGTATGACGACATACGTAAATCTTGGAAAAAGTGGACTGAAAGTATCACGCCTTACTCTGGGTACTATGACTTACGGTTCTCGTAAATGGCGAGAATGGGTATTAGAAGAAGAAGAAAGTCGCCCGTTTATTAAACTAGCTTTGGAATTGGGGATTAACTTCTTTGACACCGCCGATGTTTACTCCTTAGGTGCCAGCGAAGAAATCTTGGGACGGGCGCTAAAGGATTTTGCCAAAAGAGATCAAGTTGTCATTGCTACCAAAGTCTTCAATAAAATCGGTGATGGCCCCAATGATCAAGGGCTGTCTCGCAAACATATTTTTGATGGCATTGATGCCTCATTGCGGCGGCTACAAACAGATTACGTCGATTTGTACCAAATTCATCGCTGGGACTACGAAACACCAATTGAGGAAACCTTAGAGGCGTTGCATGATGTAGTCAAATCAGGTAAAGTTCGTTACTTAGGAATCTCAAGTGTTTACGCATGGCAGTTCGCCAAAGCCCTTTATACGGCTGACAAACACGGCTGGAATCGCTTTATATCTATTCAAAATCACTACAACTTAGTTTATCGAGAAGAAGAGAGAGAGGTGATACCTTTATCTCTAGATCAAGGAATTGGAATCATTCCCTGGAGTCCTCTAGCACGAGGCTTTCTGGCGGGAAATCGCAGCAAGCAAAGCTATGGGGAAACTGTGCGGGCTAAAACCGATGAATTTGCTCACAATCTCTACTATCAAGATTCGGATTTCCAAATAGTCGATCGCGTCGTAGAGTTAGCCCAAAAACGCGGTGTTAAACCAACACAGATTGCCTTAGCTTGGTTGTTGCATCAACCGGGTGTAACGGCTCCGATTGTTGGTGCTAGTAAGATAGAGCATCTCAAAGAAGCAGTGGAGGCTGTGGATTTGAAGCTTTCTGATGAAGAACGCAAGTTCCTTGAAGAACCTTACACACCCCATCCCATCTTAGGACATCAGTACCCAGCCGCCTCCACCAATCGCCCATAGCAATATTTGGTACTGCGGAGAGAACAAGGGAATAGGTAACAGATGATAGGGAACAGATTTAGGACTAGCCCTTTCAAGGTGGGTAAAAATTTTGCTCAATAAACTCCTATTTAACCTGTTGACTCTGTGTTCTCTGTGGTTAAACAAAAGACTTTTTAACCGCACAGACGCAAAGAACGCAGAGAGAAAAAAGAGATTTTACAAGTCACCTTGAAAAAGCTAGTCATAGATTTATGAACTTTTCTGTTTCTCCTCTTGGCGCTTTTGGCGATTTCTCAGTGAGACGCTGCGCGTTGGCAAAAGCGTCTCTCTGAGTTGGCGGTTTAATAATTTTCATTTGGAGTAACTGTCTTTCACTCTATGTGCAAACTGCCTTGTTTACTGTCGTCATACCATTAGTTTAGGGACTGACAAAAAATAAATTATCCAAAATTATTTGTTCATTTGTAGAGGCGCAAGGACTTGTGCCCTTACGTTTGCGGAGTGTCCCGCAGGGATGTTTTTTTAACTGGAAATCCCTTCTAGGTTAAGTACAGCAGATTGCAAGTTAATGAAGTACAAAAATACCCCTCCCTAACCCTCTCCTTAGAAAGGGGAGGGAACTAGATTGGGAATTTCCCCCCTTGTAAAGGGGGGATTAAGGGGGGTAAAGATGTACTTCATTTAGATGCAAAATGCTGTAATGTCAGATAATCTATAGCAATCTTAAATGAGTCGTTAAAATCTCCAATTCCTCTCTCTGCGCTACGGGCAGTTTGCTCAAGTCGGGAAACCCGCCCATGCAACTACCCTCCTCTGTGCCTCTGCGGTTAATTTATTTTTACAAGTGATTTAGGACTGCTATAACCCAGATTACTTAACTAAGTACACTTTTGCATTAAAAGCGTACCGTTTTTAATGCAGGAGGGCACATTAACATTGCATCAAGATACATTGGCATTGTAGAAGGATACATTAGCATTGTATCAAGGTGCATTGGCATTGTAGAAGGATACATTAGCATTGCATCAAGGTGCATTGGCATTGTAAAGGGACACATTAACATTGCATCAACATGCATTGGCATTGTAGAAAGACACATTAACATTGCATCAAGATGCATTGACATTGTATAAGGATACATTGGCATTGTATCAACATACATTGAAACTGTAAGATATTGTCAAATTTAATTCGCTACAAATTAATTAAATGCTGTACTAAGTTGCAAAAAATAACTCACATTGGATAAACAAAAATTTTGAGGTTTACATCAGGAGTAATGTAATGTCAAACTCATCTACAGCAAGACCTATTGCCACCTATACACGAATGGCAGATGGAACAAAAGAAGATTATTTTCTATTACAGGAACACTCTAAGCCTCGCTTGAATCAGGTTGCCGATCGCGCCCTGACACTTTTAGTTGGCTTGCAAGAAAGTTATCCAGTAAATCTAATATTTCTGGGATCATATAGGACGCGATCGCCATGCGCGAGAAAAGTTTCGAGGTCATCCTTACTTTGATTCCACCACTGAGTTCTGTCATAAGTGGGATCAAGAATCATTTGATCCAAACTATGATCCTCTGCCACTGACTTTCTTTGAGCCGATGGTACACCGGATCTTCGCTCGTGAACCTTGGGGTCAACATACAAAACAGGAATTATAAAAGTATCGGAGTGTAGAAGTCAAACATGATTCAATTCAACCATGCCAACAAAACACTTATGCTGTTTGCTGCATTCCTCCCTTTGCTAGGACTGTATGGGTGTGGGCAGCTAGCCAGCCCGGAAAAAACGGCAACTGTTGATCAGTCGCAAGTCACTGTGGTGCTAGGCGATCAAGTCGGTGGTACGCGGGCCCTTGTCGAAGCCGCCAATGCACTTGAAGGTGTACCGTATAAATACAAATGGGCAAGCTTCCAGGGGGCAGCACCTTTATTTGAGGCGCTGCGTGTGGGTGCTGCGCGACGGTAAGGGCATCAACAGTGGATTGTCGTTAATCACCGCCAGCGACAAGGCCTTGGCCGATCCGGGCAAGCGGGCAGCGATCGCTGATTTTTTAAAGCGGTTGAACAAAGCCAATGATTGGGCGATCGCGAATCCAGACGCCTATGCTCAGGTTTACGCGAAACTATCGCGCTTGCCGCTGAATACCTCCAAATCCATTACTCAGCGCGGAGCGCGAGAGCTACGCCCGGTCAGCGATGACGATATCCGTGCATTGCAAACCGTGGCTGATCGTTCCTACCAGGACGAAATCCTGCCTACACGGATTGAGGTGCATTCCATCGCCACCCAAAGTATTTGGACGAAATGACGCTATTTAGTCAAAATTCGGCTATCTGGTTTAACTTGTCGTCAAGTGACGATTGGGGGACAAGTACCTGTCTGTTGCAGACTTAAACAAAGCCGAAACAGGCGATCACGACACAATACAGTAATAAATCAGATTAATTAACTCTGGTTGGGTGAAGCCACAAAGGTAAGCTCTTGGTGTTTCAGGAGAGGTGCGATCGCTCTAAAAGAGTGCAACAGCTGAAAGCTTTAAGTCTTGTGAAGAGCGATCGCCATTCGAGACTGGATGAAGGGCAGTCGCTGATGCTCCATAACTAATAATCACCTTCTTAACAAAACTACTATTCAGCTATGTAGCTTCTCATGCAGCTAACTGAGTTAAAAGTCCTGAACGTGTGATCTATTTATTCATCTACATAGCACGGCTTTTAGCAAAATTATAGATAGCAAGGGCTATGGCTACAATTAACACTATATGAATTAAATTTCCAGCGATATGAAATGCGAGTCCTAATGCCCAAAAAGCAAATAGTACAACTACAATTCCCCAAAGTATACCCAACATATATTTGCTCTGAGTCAGGTGATTTTTTCTAACTCAGACATTCTAATGGTTGCCTCAGTTAAATTCTATTTATCTTAAGACAGATATCTGAATTCAAATCATCTTCCTTTAGAAATAAAATAAATTAAAAATTAGACAGCTTTTGAATGAGTGCTTACACGGGCAACCAGCACTTTATCAACTCGGTTCCCATCCAGATCAATTACTTCAAAACGTAGTCCCGCCCATTCAAAATACTCAGCAGTAGAGGGAATATGTCCAAGTTGGTTCACAATAAAACCCCCTAAAGTTTGATAGTTGATTCCTGCCTGTGGTGGCAACTTTTTGATGTTGAGAATTTCTTTTAACTCGTCAATAGGCAATAGTCCATCTAACAACCAAGATCCATCCTCGCGTTGTACAATCTCAGGGTCAGTTAGGTCTTCACTCGACGGGATATCACCCACAATCGCTTCTATAATGTCAGTGAGTGTAACCAAACCTTGTGTCACACCATACTCATCTACGATTAAGGCAATGTGAGTCCCAGATTTCTTAAATAAATCTAGGAGTTTCAAAGCATTCATGCTTTCGGGCACATACAAGATTGGTTTTAATAAGGCTTGCAATTCAATCGGTTGAGTTGGATTATGGGCTAAAAATTCTTTGGTTTGTACAACACCTAATAAATTATCAACGCTATCCTGTCCAACAGGAAAGAAATAATGCATACTTTTGATGACTTGATGGCGGACTATTTCAAGCGGCTGATCAATGTTAAGCCATTCCATCTCTGTACGTGGTGTCATAAACGCACTAACTCGTCGATCGCCAATACTAAACACTCGCTCCACTACATCTTGTTCGGCTGATCCCAATAAACCTGCTTCATGACTAGCTGCGACTAAAAGTTTCAATTCTTCAGTAGAATGAAATAATTGTTCCGCATTTCCTGGTTGCAAACCGATAAGTTTGAGAACGAAATTTCCGATATTATTCAAACCCTCGACAGCTGGGCGAAATATAGCTAAGTATAGTTCTAACAGATTAATCACAGCGAAGGCAGTGCCTTCTGTACGTTGAAGTGCCAGACTTTTAGGAGCTAATTCTCCCAAAACGATATGGAGACAGGTAATGATTATGAATGCTACAATCACTGATAGGGTATGGGCGCTCAACAAGGCCAAGGATTTTGGCAGCCAGTGGAAAGCAGGCTCAACGATTACAGCTAGTGCTGGTTCTCCAATCCAACCTAAGCCCAGAGAAGACATAGTAACGCCAAGTTGAGTTGCTGCTAGATAAGAGTCCAAGTTGTTGACTGCACGTTGTAAAGCCTTTGCCCGAGGATGTTCTTCAGCAACTAGCTGCTCGACACGACTACGACGTAAAACGACTAAGGCAAATTCTGCTGCAACAAAAAAGCCGTTGGCTAGTACCAAGAAAATTAGGGCTAGTAACTTGCTTGCTGTAAGTAAATCAAGTTGGCTGTTCATAATAATTTCAAGTTATCTTGACAGACTATTAAATATATTTAACTCTAATTAATTAGATTGAGCGTGGCAAAGTAGATGTAATCAGTAAGTGCGATGCCTCTACTACTTGCCACCGTTAATCGCCACTCATGCTTTAGTTTTATAGTTATCACTCCTGGTGCCATATAACCACCTAGTACCGCAAGGCGGAAGTCACTCATTCAAAAGTATTACGGAATAGGCTTTTTAGGGTTTTTAAATGGTTGCTCCATTTACGCCGTGTTGTATTAGCAATATTGGTTTCAATGTGCCTTTTTATTAGTATTAACAGATACATTAAGCAAAAATACTGTGTAAGTTAATCCAATAATTGACATGAAAGATGCACAAAAGATGTTTGAAGTAAATCTACAGGTTGACTGAGATAAATTACGTCATTTTGGTAGATGTAGGTGTCCGCTATTTTTGGTAAAAGTATTAGAATGTAAATATTTGGCAAATAAACTTGTTAGCAAATTTATGAGTCAAGTAGTAATAACGGCTTTCTCAATATTGATATTCTCAATTGACAATACAAAAAATTATCTTCTAGCTGGAAATGAATACCAATCCTTGTTATCTGCTGATAAGACTTTTTAATTATAAAAGCTCTATGGTAAGATTTCCTTAATTCAAATTTGTTAGCTTTTATGTTGAAATTAACTTACAGAAATTACTATTCAACACATCTTCAAGTTTGTTAGTAACAGTAAAATTAGCTTTTGGTATTTCAATTATGTATGTATCTGTATGGCCTGGAAATGTATATCCATTGGGTGCTAGTTGGGATGGCAAAGGCACGAACTTCGCTTTGTTTTCCGAAAATGCAACAGGTGTAGAACTTTGTTTATTTGATGCTGATAATCACGAAATTCGCTTACCTTTAACAGAAAAAAATAGTTTTGTTTGGCACGCTTATTTACCAGGAGTGGGGCCTGGACAACGCTATGGGTTTAGAGTACATGGCCATTGGGCCCCAGAAGCTGGTCATCGCTTTAACCCTAATAAATTACTAATTGATCCCTATGCCAAGGCAATTGATGGGGAAATCAACGAGAGTTCAGCTATTTTTGGTTACTCTTTAGATGCACCAGAAGAAGACCTAGCTTTTTCAGATTTAGATAATGCCCAAATTATGCCAAAGTGTGTTGTTGTTGATCAATCCTTTGATTGGGGAGACGACAAACCACTTGGTAGGCCGTGGCACGAAACTATTATTTATGAAACTCACGTTAAAGGTTTTACTAAGCTACACCCAGAAATTCCAGAAGAATTACGTGGTACTTATGCAGGGCTGGGACATCCAGTGGCAATTCAATATCTCCAACAACTAGGAATCACATCTGTAGAATTGATGCCTGTACATCACTTTTTATCTTCTCCAGGATTTCTGGTGAATAAAGGACTTAAAAACTATTGGGGTTATGATTCCATTAATTATTTCACACCCCACTCCGGTTACAGTGCTAGTGGCTCACTCGGAGAACAAGTGACCGAGTTTAAGCAGATGGTTAAGGACTTACACTTTGCTGGCATTGAAGTAATTTTAGATGTAGTTTATAACCACACTGGCGAAGGCAATCATTTAGGGCCAACATTGTCGCTGCGAGGCATCGATAATAGTGTGTACTACCGCTTGATCAAAGATAACTCTCGTTACCACATGGACTTCACCGGTTGCGGCAACTCTTTGAATGTGCGTCATGCCCAAGTTCTGAAGTTAATCATGGATAGTCTGCGCTATTGGGTAACAGAAATGCATGTTGATGGCTTTCGCTTTGATTTAGCTTCGGCATTAGCGCGAGAACTATATGAAGTAGATAATCTCGCAGCTTTTTTTGATATTATTCATCAAGATCCAGTTCTGGCAGATGTGAAGCTGATTGCTGAACCTTGGGATTTAGGAGAAGGCGGTTATCAAGTTGGAAATTTTCCTTTACGTTGGTCTGAATGGAATGGCAGGTATCGCGATACTGTGCGGGATTTTTGGCGGAGTGAGGATGATAGCCTTGGAGAATTTGCTTACTGTTTTACTGGTAGCCCTGATCTTTACCAAGCAAACGGGCGCAATCCCAGTGCCAGTATTAATTTCGTCACTGCTCATGATGGCTTCACCCTCAATGATTTGGTCAGCTACAACCAAAAGGATAATCAGGCCAACGGCGAAGATAACCGGGATGGGGAAAGCCATAACCGATCTTGGAATTGCGGTGTAGAAGGAGAAACCCTTGAGCCAGACGTGATTCGCTTACGGGAACGTCAGCGGCGCAACTTTTTAGCAACTTTAATGCTATCTCAAGGCATACCTATGCTATTAGGAGGAGATGAAATTGGTTTTAGTCAGAAGGGTAACAACAATGTCTACTGCCAAGATAATGAACTTTCCTGGCGTGATTGGAGTTTACAAAAGTCTAATGCTGAACTATTAGACTTTACCCGCCAACTGATTAATTTTCGTCATCAGCATCCAGCATTTCGACGGCGTAAGTGGTTTCAAGGTCGTCCGATTCACGGTTTGGGTATTAGTGATATTGGTTGGTTTAATGCTGATGGTAGTGAAATGACCCAAAAGCAGTGGTTAGTTAGTTATGCCAAAGCTATGCAAATCTTCTTGAATGGCGAGGGCATTCTTACTCCTGGCCCTCGCGGTGAACGTATTATTGATGAGAGCTTTCTGCTATTTTTTAATGCTCACTACGAAACGATTGAGTTTGCCTTACCCAACGTTTTCCAGGACAGAGAATGGGAAATAATTATTGACACCAACGAATCTCGCTTTCTTAACTCAGGAAAATTGATTATAGGTGAGCAAACTGTGCCAGTTACAGACCGCTCTCTCATGGTGTTACGTCGTCTTTCTTAGTAGCACAAAAATATCAGGAGTTATAGCGGTTCTCTAGTTGAGGGCAATATATTAGCAATCTGATTTGATTGTGTGAAAAAATATAACTATATATGTAGGGTGCGTTATGGAGATTAGTCCAAACGCACTAAAACTTTTGGAAGGTGCTTTATACCATTTTGGCTCAGGTAGCTTGGATTTTTCCACCTTGGGATTTTGACAGCGCCTGTAGTTCTTCCCAAGTGTAGTGACGCGGTAGTTCAATTGGTTTGTGATCGGCTCCTAATCGTAATCCAATTATCGGCTGGAGTTCTTCAATGAATTCCTCAGTGTACGCTACTAGCTGATTACCTGCAACGCCACCAGCGATCGCTCCTGCAACCCCACCGATCGCAGCACCCAGTTTACCCGCAATTGAGCGACCGAGTGCGGCTCCTGCTACACCACCTCCCACAGCCCCTAAACTTGTAGCTATAGGATGAGAATCCGTTGCATCTGAGCCAATTTGTTGAGATTCAATCTGTGGTTGTTGTTGTTTAATTTGCTGTTCATCGTTTGTCATCATGTTCCTCCTTTTGATTTCAAGCGTTCAGCTATGCGGTCGCCAACCCGCAATGCATTCGCCATAATTGTTAATGTCGGGTTAGCACCTGAATTTGACGGAAAGAAACTACTATCAACCACATAGAGATTATCGACATCATGGGTACGGCAATTGATGTCAAGGACTGAGGTTTTAGGATCTGTGCCAAATCGACAAGTACCGCATTGATGGGCAACTGCTTGTTCTGGTATACTAGTGCGGGGATAAATACTAAATGGTAGAACGTGTTTAGCGGAGTTAGGAATTGACTTGAGTACAGATGTCCAACGATGGATTAAGCGATCGCCTGCTTCGGTATTGTTCAGTGTATAGTCAATGTAAGTTTTGTCACCCACTACCCGAATCCGATTATTCGGGTCTGGTAAATCTTCTGTTTGCAACCACCAGCCCACTGATCTTTCAGCAAGCAAATGGCGCTCATACTCAGGAATCAGTTTAATAAACGGAGCCATGAGCGGCGGAGCCTCTGCGGGAATCATATCAGCTAGGACATTGCCCGTATTTTGCACCATCCCCATTGGATAAAGAAAATCCGGTTCTCCCCAATAAAAATCGTTGACGGCGATCGTTTTCTGAAAGTTGGCGCGATTTACATTTAGATGTATGGAGACGATCGCAGTTTCCAACTGTTTCATATAATTTCGCCCCACCTGATCGGAACTGTTTGCCAATCCATTGGGATGTTTATCATTAGCAGAGCGTAAAAGCAACAGAGCCGAGTTGATAGAGCCACAGGCAACAACTACAATATCACTTGCAAACCAATGTGACTCTCCGGCAATTTCAGTTTCTACACTCGTAACCTCTCGCCCCGACTCACTGGTATGCAGCCGTAAGACTTTGGCATTAGTTAAGAGGGTGAAATTAGCATACATTTCGCGGGTGGGACGAATGGCGTTAACATCAGCATCGGCTTTTGCACCTACCAGACAGGGGTATCCATCAAAAGTATCGCAGCGAATACAGAGACTTTTAGTGCGATCGCTTTCATTGAGTTTTAATCCCAATGGTAGATGGAATGGGTAGTAACCTAGTTCGCGGATACCATCAGCCAATTCCTGCATATCCGGCTCATGACTCACTGGCTCATAGGGATATGGTTCGCTACGAGGCGGTTCGGTTGGGTCTTCCCCTTGCTTCCCATGCACATCATACAGCTTTTCTGCCTGGGTATAGTACGGCTCAAAGTTTGAGTATTTGAGTGGCCATTCTGGAGAAATTCCTCCCTTGTGAATTACCTTTTCAAAATCTCGCTCGCGTAATCTAATCAAGGCTGCACCGTAGAGTTTGGTATTGCCCCCTACCCAGTAACCTGTCTGTGGTTTAAAGGTTTTGCCTTCCTTGTTATACCATTCCTCATCTGCGTGGTAGCGATGTTTTTGATAAACCTCCCCTGGACTCCAGTTAGCTTTCTCTCTCGGTAAAAAGTCGCCTCGTTCCAGCACTAAAATTTTTTTACCTGTAGGTGCGAGGCGGTGAGCCAGTGTCCCTCCACCGGCTCCCGTACCGATAATGATGATGTCGTAGTGTTCAGTGATGTTTGTCATATATGCAGGAGATGCAAAATTACTCTTGTCTCAAACCTATTGCTTGTTATTAACTGGCTGTCTTTGAATCAAATCAACTGTACCACGCCGTAATTCCTCAATAGTTAACGCCTGGTTCAAGCGCATCAATTCTGAAATAGCTGCTGTTTCCGTATCTTTATGGCTAGTTGCAACTGCCAAGACTTGATTATTTTTGACATAGAAAGCAATAAATTCCTGTTTTTGTAAATCCCCATCTACAATTATCTCATCCCAACTTTCGGCGTGTCCGATGTAGCGCAAGGGAAACTCGAATTGCATCGTCCAAAATAAAGGAAGCCCTTTAAATTTAACTGCTTTCCCTGCCATGTTATGAGCTGCAATTCGCCCCTGCTGTGCTGCAACTCGCCAATGTTCAACCCGAAGCGATTCACTTGTGCGCCAATCGGGATAACGGGCAATATCGCCTGCGGCATAGATGCCATCAGCTGCACGCAAGTATTCATCAACAACAACACTGCCATCTTTGGGATGCAAATCGATCCCCTGAAGAAAGTCTGTTGCTGGCTGTACACCAATTCCGACAATTACTATATCTGCTTTGAGGCGATCACCATTATCTAAAATTACAGCTTCTACTTTGTCACTACCTTCAAATTGAACCGCTTTCCTACCTAACTTAAAGGAAACACCGTTTTCCTCATGAACTTGCTGAAATATTTTACCAATTTCCTCGCCTAATATTTTCTTAAAAGGTACAGAATCCGGTGAAACAACAGTTACTTGTAAGCCGTGCTGACTCAGCCCAGCTGCTGTTTCCATGCCGATAAAACTGGAGCCAATGACTACCGCTTGTCCTTTCTGCTTGCTCAGTGCCAAAATGCGGTCAGTATCATCAAAACTGCGTAATGTGAGAATATTTTGCAAGTCTGCACCGGGAATATCTAGCTGGAGTGGTTTTCCTCCTGTTGCTACCAACAAGGCATCATAATTCAATGAATCACCAGACGTTCCTGCGTTGCTATCGCTAAAGGTAATCGCTTTTGCCGTTGTTTGCACCTGTTCAACTCGCTTATTCAACAGTACTTCAATGGCGTGTTCTTTGTAGAAATCTGGCGATCGCAGAGGCATTTCCTCTGAGGATGTTTCACCAATGAAGTAGTCTTTACTCAGCTTGGTGCGATCGTAGGGTAGCCTGTCATCCTGAGTGAGCATGACGATTCGCCCTTGATATCCAGCTACTCGCAAAGTTTCTGCGGCATGGACACCCGCCGCCCCTGCGCCTAAGATTACAAATGTGCGTCCATCAGCGTCGGGGTTGAATTGCGCCATTGCAGGCGATCGCAATCCCGTTGTTTTCTCTGGGATGCTGACAATGACGTTTTCACCTTCAATCCGTACCTGATAACAGGCTAAAGAATCCAAGCCAGGTGGTTCTAGTTGATCCCCAGTCCTCACGTCAAAATAGGCATTGTGCCAGGGGCAAACAACGTGATGTCCACTCAGCACCCCCTCTGCCAGAGGCGCTTTATAATGAGAGCAGTGTGCGCCGATGGCATGAAACTTTCCATCTAATCGGGTCAGTAAAATTTCTGTCTCGCCGACGGCTACCTGTCGCATTTCACCATCATTTAAATCATTTATATTGGCAACAACTGCTTCTATCTGTTTCATAATCAACTCTTAAGTTAAGAATAAGAGTTATACCAATTCTTTCAAATCCGGCAACAGATTCAAACCCGAAAAAACTGATGTAATCTGAGTTCGAGCGCAAGAATTACACCCATTCATTACGAATTACGAATTGATATAACAACAAAGAACTTGCATAAATTGTAACCTTTGCACCCTTTACTTTATATCACAAACTCTGAATTTTTCAATTTATCAATGGTTTATATTGAAAATCATAAATTCAGCCTTTAGACATAGATAAACTTTGAAAAAATTGTTTTAACTAAGATTTGTAACTGAGAATTAGGAAAATTTTTGGGTTAGATGGATTGGCATAACTTAGAGTAACAAAGGTATTCTCAATCTAAAATTTTAGATTCTACCCAATGGCTTAATTTTTATTTATGCCTAAAGAGATGCTAATATTTCATTTTAATTTTATTTTTGTTTATATATTATGTAAAGTAAGCATATTTGATATATATAAAACGCGGAGAAATTTTATAACCTATTACTTTTTAAATTGATATTAACTTTAACCTGCCATTTATTGTCAGTAAGCAAGTTAAATAACAGGAGACTAATATGACTAAAGACATTGAGATTTATGACGATCGCCTGCGTGCTATTATACCTCCAGATGCTTCACTCCAAAAGCTTGCCAACGGTGCAGTCCATAGCGAAGGCCCTCTTTACTTCCATGAAGACGACAGTGTTGTGTGGAGCGATGCTCACGGCAACCGTTTATTACGCTGGAGTGCTACTGAGAACGTGAGTGTCCTCCGAGATCCATCTGATTACCAAAGCGGTAATTACCGCGATTTGGAGGGTCGTCTAGTTGCTTGTTCCTCCGGTTTGCGTGCGATTATCCGACGCGAAGACGATGGTGAATGGAAGATTTTAGTCGATCGCTACCAAAACAAACGCCTCAACAGTCCAAATGATTTAGTAGTGAAAAGCGACGGCACAATTTGGTTTACCGATCCGCCTTATGGGATCACCGAGCCAAACCAAGGTTATGGCGGCGAACAAGAACAACCCGGAAGTTATCTGTACTGCTTTGACCCTGCTACTGGTGAAATTTCTCCTATAGTAACAGACATGGTGCGTCCTAATGGGCTGGCTTTTAGTCCAGACGAGAGCCTGCTGTATGTTTCAGATACAGCCGCGTTTAATATACCTGGGGGGCCTCATCATATTCGCGTGTATGAAGTTGTGGACGTAGGCGTAGCCCGTCGTAGACATCGCCATGTGAAGAATGGCCGTGTATTCTGTATCATCGATCCAGGACAACCTGATGGATTTCGGGTTGACGAACATGGCAATGTTTTTACTAGTTCCCAGGATAGCGTGCAGATATACGCCCCTGATGGGACTCAGTTAGGAAAAATTTTCTTACCGGAGACATCCACTAACCTAACTTTCGGTGGGAAGGAAGGCGATCGCTTGTTTATCACAGCCGGTCATTCCTTATATGCTATCGACCTTAATACCCGTGGTGTACAGCAATGATTTATAAATTTGCCAGTGGTGTAGCGATCGCCTTTTTTCTAGCTGCATTTAATTTCCCACAGCTAGGACCGTACCTATTAAGTTCACTTTATCATCTATATCCTGACGGATTCCCCGGATTGGCACTTTTACTACTAAGAGTTAGCCTTGGCTGGTTATTCATCCTCCACGGCTATCCAAAGATAACGCATCTTCAACAGTGGGCTGAGTCTGTAAAAATGCCTGTCTTTCTTTGCTTTTTATCAGCTGCATCCATGTTAGGTGGCGGAATTTTTCTGATTGTGGGATTCCTGACCCTCTTAGCGACATTGCCCATTCTCGGCTCAATGATTTTTGCGATATATTTAGAAGTCTCTGGAAGTAAACCTTTTGTAGCCCAA
This sequence comes from Nostoc sp., assembly GCF_036917275.1. Taxonomy (GTDB): domain Bacteria; phylum Cyanobacteriota; class Cyanobacteriia; order Cyanobacteriales; family Nostocaceae; genus Nostoc. Next base: position 56,537 of record NZ_JBALDF010000029.1, on the reverse strand, counting down.
GATCCATACTTAATTCCAGAAGACCAATATAAAGGCCCTTTAGGAAAAGGCGAACCGCCAAGTTGGGAAAAAGCGTTTATGTATTGCGTCATGCTGATTGCGATCGCGGTTTTAGGCCCTGGAGCATATTCACTGGATGCTCTGATTTTTGGCAGGTGAAAATTATCCGAAGGCATATTACAGTTATCCTCCAACCACATATAAGTGGCGTGTCTCGTTCCCAGTCTCTGACTGGGAATGCCTAATCAGAGGCTCCGCCTCAAAATTAGCGGCACCGCAATGAAAGGGCATTTCCAGCCAGAGGCTGGAAACGAGATTTTGGAGTATTAGTTTAACTTGACACTGATAGGCATTGCCATGCCCCGACGATAAATCTATATGTATCAGGCTTTTCGTGAATTGATATTAGATATGAATATATGGCTAAAATGCTGTAATAGGCGATCTGCTTTGTTATATAGCAATCCTAATAATGCAATCTACAGATAAACGTCCTCTCAATTGGTTGTTTCAGCAGTTTCAACTCAAACCAGGTAAGCCCGCCATTTTCTCAGGATTGCGTAGCCTTTTTATACTGGGTGTTCCAATTGGAGTTGGAATCATTACTGGTCACGCGGCTGCAAGTGCGATCGCCACTATGGCGGCTTGGTTCGTTGGCATGGTAAATGTTGACGGAGCCTATCGCCAGAGAGCGACTGCGATGATCGCAGCTACGATTGGGGTAACTTTGATGTTCATTATCGCCAGTCTGGTTAGCAGTCATCTCTGGTTAGCTGTGCCGACAACATTCTTGGTGATATTTATAGCAGGTTTAGCAAGTCTCTATGGCAACGTGGCTGCATCTGTCAGCTTAGTTACTTCGATCATGTTTGTGATTTCGCTTGCTAGATTCGCTTCATATTCCAATTTGTCTACTCTTATCCAGCAATCTGCGCTATGTCTGGCTGGTGGAACATGGACAACCGCGCTCTTATTAGGACTGTGGGTGGTGCGTCCTGATGTACCTGCAATGCAAGTAGTCGCTAACTGTTATCTCTCGTTGAGCAAATTCGTAGATTTGGAAGGCCAGAGAACATTAAATCCAAAGGCTCGTCAGCAGTGGGCAGAGCAATTTTTGCAAGCTCAGGATAGCATTATCCAGGATTTGACAGCTGCCCGTAGCGTCTGGACAACTATATGGACTAGGCAAAAAGGAACTAACCTGCGGGGAAATTACTTACTGGTGTTAATCGAGGATGTAAATCAAATTGTCAATTCTGTTGTAGCACTGAGCGAACTGTTAGCGATCGCATCCGAACATCAACTATTTTCTCGATTACAGAAAGAAATTCAGCAAGTGATCGAACAATTGGCAATTGCTCTGCAAATGTTGTCACAAGCAATCACCAAAGGAAAAAACTCACCTCACTTAGGGGATCTGGATCGGAGTGTTGAAGCATTGGAACACCATCGGCAAGTTTTGCGCTCTCAAGTCCTGAATAAAACGATAAATGTTCAGCCAGATAGCTATTCCGATCTAGTTAACCTTGAGAAGATTACAGCCAGTCTTAGAAAGCTGGCACAGCAAATTCATATTGATGCGGATATTGTTACAGATTTAATCCAGGGAAAACAGCCTAGCATTGCCCAGCGAGATATTTCCCCCCCAGCCCAACCAGAGCGAACTGCAATTCTTGATACACTGCGGAATAACTTCACTTTTGATTCAATCCTTTTTCGTCATGCGTTGCGCCTAGCACTGATTACAACTTTTGCTGAATTGATTGCATCGTTATTGCAACTACCTAGAGGCTACTGGATAACGCTCACAGTTCTAGTTGCACTCAAGCCTAACTTTGGTGGAACGTCCGAGACAACAGTACAAAGAGTCATCGGTACTATTTTGGGGGGAATTATTGGTATTACTTTGATTTTATTAGTTAAGAGTCAATTGGTGATCGCAGTTTGTTTCTTGTTGCTAGTGTTTGTTGCAATGTCGGTGCGATCGTTAAGTTACAGCATATTCACCATACTGCTGACTCCCGCCATCATCTTGCTACTCAACATTATTAGTGCAGGTGGCTGGAAGGTTGGAGTATTGCGGATTTTCGATAGCTTGGCTGGGGGTGGTTTAGCACTCCTTGGCAGCTATTTGCTTTTCCCCCGTTGGGAACGACAGCAACTTCCCGCACAACTGGAAAAGACAATTAGAGCCAATCTTGCCTACTATCAGCAAGTAATAGCTAACTATATGCATCCAGAACAGAATACATCTGCTGATTCTATCAATATGCTACGCCATCAAGCCGCACTAGAGAACGCTAACGCTAACGCCGCCGCTCAACGATTGTTCAGCGAACCTCGTCACATTCAGGGAGAAATTGAACCTGTAATGACGCTGATGGCATACATTCGGGGCTTTTTCAGTTCGGTGACAACTCTGGCAGAACATTTGCGGGAATTTAGCGGCGAGTACCAATTTGTTGAATTGAAGCGGCTTACTGATACCATTGTCCAAGTTTTGGAAAACTTAGCAGATGCCCTTCGGCAAGGACAGCCACCCCAACCGTTACCAGCGCTAGATAGCTATCTCGAAGCAATTCACAACCAAATTGAACAGCTACATACTGCTCGGTTATTAGAGATTACCACAAATTCCCACACTTTAACTCCCACATTACAAGCTGTTCGAGAACAAACTCCTCTATCTACAGAATTGGATCGAATTGTTAATGAAATTAAAGTTATGCACTGTGTAATTGCTCGTTTGCAAGAATAATTTTATTGACTAGGGTTTCGCAAAGGCTCAACCAACCTCCGAATATTCTTAACTGGATTTGGATAAATTTACAAAACGCACAAAACCCACAAGTACAAGACGCGATTCATCGCGTCTCTACAAGGGTTAATGGGGTGGTTGTTCGCGATCGTATTTCTAATTTATTGGGTTATTGATAATATATTGTCTAATTTTATCAAGGGCGAACTATTATGAATTATGTTGTTATGAAACTAATAAAAAACACTCTTGCGGCACGTTAAAGCGACAAACAATCTGTTAACCGACAATTGAAGTAGCACTGAAGTGAACTATGTGGGCAAATATTTGATGATGAGTTAGACCTCGCTTACGCCGTGATTGATGGCGTTAAAGCTAGGGCGAAAAAGGGAACTACAGTACACAACCTGTAAAATCTGAAATTAATCGTTCTGGTCAAACTTTCGTTACATAGTTATAAATTTTCCCGCCCACCTACTTATATTGAAAAAGGATGTTTTATGAGCCTAGACAGTAGTTTTTTACTTGACTTGCCGCACGTTGAGGCAGAACTGACTTACTTTACGCCAATGGCAGAAAAACCTGTCATCTATGCCTATGAACGACCACCAGGGATTCCACCATCCAACCGGAAGTTTGAGACACACTTGATGCCAGTCTATAACATCCGGGCGGTTTCACAAGACATATCCTTAGATCGAAAAGGCTTTAGACTTGTTGTACAACAAAGCAATGTCCGCAATTTTTATGACAAAGATGAGATCCGCCGTGTCTATTATCCTGAAGCCGAGCAACTCTTGAAAGAGGTAACAGGTGCCCAAAAGGTGGTGATATTCGATTACACTCTCCGTAACGCTCAACGCTCTTCATCCGGTGAAATCGGGATCAGTGAGCCGATCAAGCGTGTACATAACGACTTTACAGCCAAATCTGGGTATACTCGCGCACGCAAAGAGTTGACAGCACGGGGGGTAGATAACATAGATCAATTGCTACAGCAAAGGTTTGCTTTGATTAACTTTTGGCGAGCGATCGCCCCAGTTTATGAGTCACCATTAGCAGTGTGCGACGCTCAAAGTATTGCACCAACAGACCTAGTAGCTAGTGACCTCGTGTACCGCGATTACGTTGGTGAAAGCTACTTAATAACCTATAACCCTACACATCAATGGTTCTACTTCCCCCAAATGCAACCCTCAGAGGTACTATTGTTTAAGTGCTTTGACTCAGCAGAGTCCGGACGGGCGAGGTTTGCTGCTCATACTGGGTTTGATGACCCAACAAGCCCACCAAATGCCCCAGCTAGAGAAAGTATTGAATTGCGGACGCTGGTTTTCTATCCTACATAAGGATGATCACGGGTGGTATCCCAAACGGAGGATGTATTATTATCTGACGTTGGGGGGGTCATTTCTGGCTAACCGTGATCTCAAGGGTTGCCGTAGGCATCGCACAGAAGCTGCTCGACAAGATTGATTTGAGACTCTCTTACATCGGTCGGTTAGGGCATCGGGGAAAACGGGAGTGTGTTTATCAGTCTTCAACAGTATATTATGCAGAAAGGTTCTACCTAAGTACCAAATTTAGGGTGTTATGCCGAATCATTCTGCATATTCACCCACTGGGGGATCTTAGGCGGAAAGTTTCCGTCTAATAATAGTTCAACAGCTATTCTTTGAATATCGAAAATAACTTGTGATGAAGAATCGCCTTTGGATCGGAGTTGTTTCTAAAGCTCATGTCGCAGCGGGCGTAGCGGGTGGTTTTGCCCAACTCAATCATGGCAAAAAAACGCCTTTGGCGAAAATCAAAGCCGGAGATTGGATAGTTTATTATTCGCCGCGCGTTAGGAAGGAAAGTCGTGAGCCATGTCAAAGTTTCACCACCATGGGCAAAGTGAAAATCGGTCGAATTTATCAATTCGATATGGGAAACGGATCTAATCCTTATCGACAAGACATGGATTTCAAACCCTGCTGCGAAGTTTCTATTCTGCCGCTACTCGACGAGTTATCTTTCTGAAAGCCGATACGAACCAGGTGGATGGAGGCTGGACAGATGAAGAAATCAGCATCGCTTTAGATATCAGTGTTGCCACCAGAGAGCGAATCCGGCAGCGCTTTGTGGAAACAAAGAAAGAAACCGCCCTCAGTCGGCAAGTGCAGCAAAACCGCAAAGCTCGATGCTTAGATGGGGAGCAAGAGGCTGCAAACAGAATGCGTAGGCGTAGCCCGTCGTAGACATCGCTACTTTCCTTGTCGCCTAATAATAAGTTGCACACTATAAATGTTTGCAACACATCAATTATTAGTAAGCGCACAACATTGTTGTGCCCCTACCTATCTGTCGCATTCTTTTTTCAAATTGGTATTATTTTAGATATGCTAAAGTCCGGCGTCCAAGTATTCCGTCTGCTCTTAATCCTTTAGACTTTTGAAATTTGATCACCGCTAAACGTGTCTTGTTATCAAAGACACCATCCACATTTGCGGTATAGAATCCTTGCTGCTTTAAAGCATTCTGAGCAGTTTTGACTGCTTCTCCTCTGCTACCAACTGTGAGTGCGGTACTATGGTTTGCCATACTATTAGACCTGTGCATAGCATTCGACTTGTGCATAGCATTAGGCTTGTGCATAGCATTAGGATTTTTCATCATGTTGCCTTGCTGAGTATTTTGTGCAAGGTGGGTAGCAGTAGTCGGATTATGGCTTTTATTATTGGTTAAAGAGTAACCAGGCAAAGCAGTAGCTAGAGTCAGAGCCGGCATCAAAGCAAGTACTTTCCAATTCATTTTTTTCTTCCAATTATGATAAATTTTGCAATTTTGATTTGAAGAGTCATGCTATAAGGATTTATACCTGATAGTGATTCTCCTCGATTAACTCTGGTGTGGATTTGGTCTAGAGCGAATCTATTTTTTAACCCAGAGCTATAGCATCACACGTTATGTTGACAGAGTTATTGCAAAAATATGATAAAAGTGTGACAAAAGCATGACTAATTTATTAAGGGTTATGTAGAACAAGGCGATACTTTTGATTTCTGATAATTTCTCTAATAACCTTCTGCAATTAACCAGAAGTGTCATCAGGGTCTTTACCTAGATAATCCTGCTAATCAGGGCTTGCACTATCAGTAAACTGTACAATCTGCGATGATACAAACTGACCCCTTTGTGCATTATCCTATCCAAAATCTATTTGATTTACTGCTTAACTGTTGATTGCGATCAGCATCCCGTAAGGAAGAGAAGCGATCGCGGTTTTAATCCCTGGTATATATTCCTTAGATGTTTTGATTTTTGGACAGTGAGAATTATAAGAAAATCAATTGTGATTATCTGAGGCGAGGAGTTTTGCCATTATTCTGCAATTAGCAATATTGCGTGTCCATCAGGGTCTTTAACTACGCAACGCTTTTGGTAAGGACTTATATTATCTGTAAACTGCACAATCCGTGATGATACAAACTGAACCCCATTTTGCCGCAGTATCTCTACCGTCTGCTCAATATCATTGACAACAAGCTCAATTTGCACCCTCGCAATATCACAACTTTTCCAGTCACTCGGTATAGGACGACCTTTTCCGGGCACAAGGTAGTCTAGCAATTCAATCCCTAAGCCGCCTTGAGCAGGTCGCAGTGCTGTAATTCGGACTTTAGCTTCTGGCAAATCATCCAAGCGAGTTTGGGTAGGACGCCAGTTGAGACTACGGCTATCGACTTGCATTCCTAAAAGGTCGCGGTAAAAGTGTAGACTCTGCTCAGTGTTAGAAATAGCGATGGCACTATGATCAATTCCCAAAAATAAGCGATCCCTGTTTTGATGCCATTTATCCTGTCCTTTCTCGGCAGGAAACCAAATTAACTCTAAATCATGACCATCAGGGTCTTTAAACTTAAAGGCACGAACCCCACCAGATGTTTCATTATCGGATAGGATTGTCTGCGGTGCAAGTGAAATGGGTTCAATCGCAAATGAACACACTTTTGCATAAGCGCGATCCATATCACTCACTACAATTGCCAGATGTTGAAACCATAAATCATTACTTTGAGAATCGCTGGGAATGGGTTTTCCCTGAATGTTGATATACTCCATTAACTCGATGAGTTCATCACCTAGTTGCAGGGTGACAATCCGAATTTTTGCCTTAGTTATGCCTTCCAGGTCGCTGTAATCTTGTCCTTCAACTGTGATGTCAGAAACTAGTTCAAAACCAAGCGCTTCTTTATAGAAATTTAAAGAGCGATGTCTACGACGGGCTACGCCTACGCAGTTTGTTACCGTTAATCCAATAGCTCGAATTTTTTGCACCCCTACATTTGTTTGGCTAGGCATATTTAACAGCCCTTAAACTTACAATTAACTTTCTATGAAAAAGTATTAGGCATGGGGGATTAATCATTAGTTGAGAGCTTTTTTCTTCTGCATTCATTTTCCCCGGCTCCCTGTGCTTCCTGCCTTTTCCTAATCTTTTTTTTCCTCATCTCCCAACATTTTGAGTAATTTTCTCGCAGCTAGAATACCCACAACTCCTGCACCGACTATTTCTGCTGCTTGCACAACTTTTTTACCTACATCTTTAGAGTTGAGGTGTTGATGAAAAATCTCTTCATCTACCCATTCAGTTGCGGCTTTAAAATCATGAATTGGTGTTGGCAAGAGCGTTAAATAAGTGGCATGACGGATTAAATGTGCAGGTTCGCCTGCAACTTCAAAAACATTGAATAAGTTAGCAGCAGCATTATCTACCCCTAATTTCAAAAGGGTTCCACGAGTATTAACCTTAACAGGTTTGAGTTCTTCTCCTAGAGCGATCGCTTTCAAATTATGGGCAATATTAGCTCCTTGCTGATAAGCTACTTGGGCGGTAGGCGGTAGCGAATTATCCTGAAGTCCCACACAATCACCGCCTGCAAAAACTTCTGGAAAATCCAGCAGTTGCATGGTAGGAGTGACTAATGGGAGACCATGATACCGATGCTCTTGGGAAATTGGTAAATCTTTAATCAGTGGATGAACAGAAGTTCCAGCTGTCCAGATTGCAGTATGTGTTGCTAATGTCTTAACTTGGTTATTGTGCTTATATTCAATAGCATTAGGATGAATAGTAGTGACTTCTGCTCCTGTGAGTATTTCAATTGGTATCCGGCGTTTTTGTAATTCTTTCTCAGCAATTGGGCGCAGTGGATTATTAATATCATCATTCAGGATTTCTTTGCCATGATTGAGCAATACTATCTGGATTTCACTAGAATTACCTCCCAAAACCTCATACCAATGTGGTAGAAAATCAGCTAAAGTTGCTGCAATTTCTACACCACTAGAACCACCACCAACCACTCCTACTGTGAGTAGTTTCCGGCGTTCTTCTAAATCTTCTGTTTGCACTGCTCGTTGTAAGCGATCGCGTAAATGACGTTCAAGAGCGATCGCATCTTCTTGTGTCCAGAAAGGAAAGGCATTTTCTTTAGCACCTTCAACCTGATGATAGGTAGTAACACTACCCAAAGCTAAGACTAAGTTGCTGTAGTTGTAAGAGTTTCCTGAAGCTAATTTGACTTCCCGTTGATGCAAGTCTATCGATTGCACTGCATCTTGAACAAAGATGACACCGCTACCTTTGAGTAGTTCCGAAAAGCGCGGGACTACCTGAAAGGTATCCATTTCGCCATCGAAATATTCATATAATAGCGGCTTAAAGCAAAAGCGCTCGTTTTTATCAATCAAGATAACAGAGCGAGGATAATGTTCGTGAGCTAGGTGTAAAGCTGTAAATAGTCCTGTAAAGCCACCGCCGATAATCACAGTTTGATAAACTGGGCTGTTCATGAAATACTCTCCAAACTCTTATGAAATCAGGATGTTCAATTAATTAGCACTTTCCTATATTAATAATAAGAAAGCAATCAAAGCAATGCTCAGGATCACAGCGAATGCAATAGCGTATTCAACTCGGCGACTAAAAAATCCTACAGCAGCAATTAGAGCGATCGCCAGCCCAATAATGCCAACATATTGCTGTTTTTGTAACCCACTTGCAATTAGTGGATCTTGACCTGGTGCTGGAGTTTCCTGAATTGCTTTTGGCTCACGTTGTGATGCTGGTATTTCTTGTAAGTATAAATTCATGAAATTATTCCTTAAAACACTTGGAATTTGTGAATGTTTTTATGTTCGCCAAAGGTAGATAAGCGAGAAAAGTAAGACCCAAACTACATCAACAAAGTGCCAAAACAGAGTGGTTGCACTTGTACCAAAGTGAGTCTTATTATAGTTGCCTGGAATGAAGGAGCGAATCAGCATAATTATCTGAAGCACAACACCAGCCAGAACGTGTAGACCGTGGAAGCCTGTTAACAAGTAGAATGTAGAACCAACTAACCCTGTAGTAATCTTGAAATCGAGATTTTTCCACTCAATTAATAAACCAATTAAGAAGTAAGTTCCCATTGCGATCGTCATCAGCCACAGCCAGCGAAATTTCTTGAGTTGATTACGCTTCAGGGCATTTTCTGCTGGTTGAATGACAAAGCTACTGGAAAGTAATACTACCGTATTAATAATTACAGCTGTAGACAATTCTGGGCCAGAAATACCAGGCGGTAGCCACTTATTAGTAGTCAGTCGCAAAACAACATAAGTAAAGATAAAACTTAAAAAGATGATGCTTTCCGACAGCAGGAATACAGTAAACCCGAACATTCCCTTACCATGATGATCTTCATGAGTACCGCCACCACTTGGTAGGAAGCGCTGTAACCAATTTGGCAAGCGTAGCCGCCACAGATCAAAACGGATAGGACTTTCATCTTTATGAATAGGGCGACGTTGCATAACTCAATTGGGGCATTGGGTATGGGGCATTGGTCAAACAGGGCATGGGGGGTTATCCTCCACATCCCATTTGTCCTCAATAAAAGGTGTTTTATCCTTATTCACCATTATCAGTATCTAGGACTACCGAGTACTTTGGATCGCCGTAGTCATAAGGAGGTTTTGTCACAACTGGAATCTCCTCAAAGTTCTCTGGTGGAGGTGGTGAAGAGGTTGTCCATTCCAGTCCGGTAGCGTGCCAAGGATTGTTAACTGCCTTTGGCCCGTAAAGCCAAGAGCCTACCATGTTAGCAATAAAAGGCAGCGTCGATACTCCTAGCAAGAATGACCCCAGGCTAGCGATGACATTCCATCCTTGATACTGTGGGTCGTAGGAAGAAACTCGGCGTAGCATCCCTTGTAAACCTAATGGGTGCATGGAGAAGAAGGTGATATTGGCAGGAATAAAGGTCAGCCAGAAATGCAGCTTACCCCAACCCTCGGCATACATTCTTCCAGTTATCTTGGGAAACCAGTAGTAAATTGCCGCGAAGATTGCCATTGTGATCGTGTTAAAAACGATGTAGTGGAAGTGTCCCACAACAAAGTAAGTATTATTAACGTGGATATCAAATGGCGTGGCAGCAAGCATTACACCAGTAACACCGCCAAAAATAAACATCGCTGCACCTCCCATTGCAAACAGCATTGGTGTCTCTAGGTGCAGCTTACTCCTCCAGATGGTGGCAGTCCAAGCGAAGGCTTTAATACCAGTGGGTATGGCAACCAACATTGAGGTAGCCATGAAGGTCATCCGCATCCAACCAGGGGTGGCACTGGTGAACATGTGATGTACCCAAACGAAGATGCTGACCGCAGCAATACCTAAAGTTGCCATCGCAACTGACCGATAACCAAATAGGGGATTGCGAGAAAATGCAGGCAAAACCTCAGCAAAAATGCCGAAGGCTGGTAGTGCCATGATATAAACTGCTGGGTGAGAGTAGAACCAGAATAGGTGTTGGTAAATAATCGGATCGCCATTTGCGTCCGGTTTAAAAAATTGTGTACCAAACGAAAGGTCAAACAACAGCAATATTAATGCAGCCGTCAAGGCAGGCAAATTAATCAGTTGCAACAACTGGGCGCTAAAAACTGACCATACAAAGACGGGCATTCGGAAAAATGTCATCCCTGGTGCCCGCATCCAAAAGATAGTAGTTACAAAGTTGACAGCCCCCATAATTGAAGAGATACCTATTAGGACTAGGCTAACTATCCAAATGAATTCACCGTTAATGAACTGATCCCCTGGAACTTGCAGACTAATTGGTGGATAAGACCACCACCCAGCTTGTGCAGTCCCGTTAGGTAGGAAGAAGCTAGACAGTAGTAGAAGACCAGCTGGTGGCAGAATCCAAAAGGAGATGGCGTTGAGCAACGGAAAAGACATGTCCCGCGCTCCAATCATTAGTGGCACTAAGTAGTTAGAAAGACCTGCATTGAAGGGAATAATCCACAGGAAAATCATGATTGTCCCGTGCATGGTGAACAAACCATTGTAGAGGGGACGGTCAACTAAATTTGATTCCGGGGTGAGTAACTCAGCCCGAATGAGCATCGCCAACAGCCCGCCAATCAAGAAGAAAATGAAGGTCATCACCATGTACTGAACTCCAATCACCTTATGATCGGTGTTGAAGCTGAAATATTCCCGCCAAGTATTCTCAGACTTGTTCTGGTAATTTTTCGATTCTTGATCCCCGGTAATCTCTCCACTCAAATCATGTGTCATTATTTATCTTCCTTTTATTGGCAACGGCAGGTTGAGCGGGTGCGACGGTGTACCAGCCGCTATTAAACAATGTTTTCGGTGGTTGGATATTTTCGGCAACTGCCTGATTTGCTGGAGTTTGTTCGCTATTAGCAGTTTGCGTGAGCCACTGGTTATATTTATCAATAGATTCAACGTATACATCGGTTTCCATTAAGGCAAAGTAAGTACCACTGAATTGAGAATCTTTCAGTCGATATTTGCCTTCACGAATGGGTGTTAGCACAAGATTAATCTTGCGCCCTGGAACAATATCCTGCTTTAAGCGAAACTCAGGGACGTAGAAACCGTGGATTACATCCTGTGCTTGCAGATTTAAGCGAGTGCTGCGATTGATCGGCAGATGCAGTTGATTACTAGTAACATTATTTGGATAACGAAAAGACCAATCCCACTGTTTAGCGAAAACATCAATAGTTTCAGACGCAGGTTTGGGGACATCGCTGACGGTTTCGGCGTAGGCGGGTGCAGATTCTAGGGGCGTGTGCAAATGCACAATTTGGTTTAGACCGAGAATATTTAATTGCTGATAAATATTGAAGCTTTGCAAAGCAATCCACACTACTAACAAAGTCGGGGTTGCTGTCCACAATATTTCTAACCTTGCATCACCTCTAGAGGGGTGTCCCTCGCTGTAGTCTTTTGGAGTGGCACGATGGAAGACGATCGCATACACCATAATCCCAACTAGCCCCAGTAAGATGAATGCTCCAATTGAGACTAAAAAGCTAAACAAATCATCTACCCGTTGTGCTTCTGTTGTAGCTTGGGGAGGCATCCAAGAAAACGCCTGCTGCCCAATCCACCGACTGATGATCATCAGCACTGCTACATAAAACGCCATTAATACATATTCAAAAACACTAAACATAAAATTCGATAAATTCTCGTTTAATTATTTGTTGTAAAGATTTTTGGAAATGGTATTAGCAGCGGTAATGTGAATCCCAAATTCCTCTCCCAATTGCGCCCCTAAAGTTCCGTGAACGAATAATATGCCCATTATCGCAATGCCTGCTAACAAGTAACTCCACTGCACCTGTCTGGAAGCATCTTTACGCCAGCGGTAGCGTTGCAAACCTCTCCATACAGTCATGCCTACAATGATCCCCAACAGCAAAACGCCACCCAAACCATGTAAAAGCATTGTCCAACCAGCATTTAATCCCCAAGCACTCTTTTGATCAACTGGTGGATTTGCCAACAGTAGCTCAAAAAAACCAGCAGCAACCGTGAAAAACGTGATAGATGATGCTGCTATGAGGTTGTACCAGCCGACATCAAAAAAGCTAGAACGGATGGCTGTCAATCCCAAAAATTTGAAAATTGGCTTTTCTAAGGGAAATAGCGCTCCTGCTATATCAAAAACGATCGCAATGATCAACAAACCCAGCGTTAGATGCACCAACTGCGGATGTACAGGAATTTCGTAGGGTAATCCGTTAGCACCCAGCCGCAATCTCAACTGTTCAATCAGTTGCCAGTTCATGGTGAAACTCCCTGTTTCATGGCTTGAACTACAGGCTCCACGTGCAACCCATATACCCAAAACAGTTTACTCCCCAAATACACTTGCAAAAACACTAGGCAGACTAAAAATGTTGCAGCACCCAGGTAAGCAGGTGGTACTTTTCGGGGGTTGCGGTTGCGAATCACAAAACGCCAAGCTGCGATCGCAGCAACAATCGCCGCCAGTGACCAACCCAAGATAGTATGATAATTTAACGTTGGCTGAACGGCTTGGTAGGTGTTTGCCAAACCTGCTTCAAACTGACCAAAAATCACCGCTACAAAAATGGCTGCCGAAGCAACAAACATATTCCAGAAACTCACCTCAAACAAACGCACGTTGCGGGTAAAATAGCCCAGCACATCGCATATAAAAGAAAAAAGCACCATCGCGATTACGAAGTGGACGATGATCGGGTGTAGAGGGTCAGGGTATGGTAAATCTTGGTTATTTAGAGACAGATTAGGCATCGCTTCTCCTTCATGGATCTAAGTGTTTAGATGCGTTGCATGGAATTGCCATTGCCTAACGCACCACTTATATTGTCAAGAATACTACTGCTAATGCCGCAGTTAAACCTATTAAAAAACATTAAAAATTTGCGATCCATTTCAATTTCTAAAGTAATTTTTTAAATAAACACCTTTATACAAAATTGCTATTATTCTTGATTTGGTTGATTAAATTAGCTATTTCGCAATAGTCAATCAGACATTTTAGAGACCGCTAAAAATGCATAACGTCTTGTATGGTTCTCTTATTTAGGTCATTTAGATTGATTCAATAAAAATTTTACTTTAGTTAATAACCCAAGTTCCTCTGAATATACCATAAATTTTGATTAAAATTGATTGTGAGCTTTAAAATTAAATTTTTACAAATCTTACAACTAAAGACATACTTTTGTCACAAAAATGACAAATAATTAAAGTATTAATCAGTCAAACAACATAGTGTTTATCTTTCTTTAGATAGATTAAGAAAATTCTGTATATTTCTTACACTAAGAAAAGTTTTGATTTGTTAATCGAAACTACTTAATACTACGCTTAGAAAGCAACAATATTATGCAAGTCTTCAGCTACTTGCAAGAAATACAACTTTTAAAAGTATCAAAATTATGAGCTATTCCCCTAACCTGCTCAAAGGTCAAAAAGCAATTGTGACAGGTGCTAGTTCTGGCATTGGTGAAGCTATAGCTCGCCATTTGGCCGCATCAGGTGCAGCAGTAGCTGTTAACTACCATTCGGAAGCAGAAGAAGCCCAAAGAATTGTCGATGATATCAAAGCCGCTAATGGTGAAGCATTTGCCATTCAAGCCGATGTCAGCAAAGAAGACGAAGTAAAGGCAATGTTCAGCAAAACGCTCCAAGAATTTGGCACTGTTGATATTTTAGTGAGTAATTCAGGCGTTCAAAAAGATTCAGCATTTATAGATATGACCCTTGACCATTGGAACACGGTCATTGGGATAAACCTGACAGGACAATTCTTGTGTGCTAGGGAAGCTGCAAAGGAATTCTTACGTCGAGGTGTGAAGCCTGATATTTCGTCTGCCGCAGGTAAGATTATTTGTATGAGTTCAGTGCATCAAGTAATACCTTGGGCAGGGCATGTTAATTATGCTGCTAGTAAGGGTGGTATCAATATGATGATGCAAAGTATTGCTCAAGAACTTGCTCCCCATAAAATTCGTGTCAATAGTATTGCCCCTGGTGCTATTAAAACCCCAATCAATAAATCAGCTTGGGACACACCAGAAGCAGAAGCGAAGTTACTCCAACTGATTCCAGCAAAACGGGTGGGTGATGTTGATGATATTGCTAAAGCAGCAGTTTGGCTAGCTTCTGATGACTCTGATTATGTTAACGGTATAACAATGTTTGTAGATGGTGGCATGACCTTATATCCAGGGTTTGAGGGGAATGGTTAAAAAAGGGATTAGGACTGGGGACTAATAAAGCTACCTTCTATACCTAATCTTCTGCCTTCTACTAATATGCCTACAAAAGTTATTGTCAATCCTAATCTGATCACAATTAACGATGGTTCCTCATTTTTAGTTACAGCTACTGATGGTTCCATTGATGACAATCAAGCCCAAGGTTTTTTTGTTCGTGATACCCGCTTAATTTCTTATTACGAAATTTCTCTCAATCGTTACCAACTTTCACTGCTAGCTTCTAGTAACATCACGCATCACAGTGCGCTTTACCAATTCACCAACCCGGAACTTCCCACTGTCAACGGCATTTTCCCTTCTGGTAGTTTGCTTGTAACCATCCGCCGCGATATTGTCGGAGGGATGCACGAAGATATCGAGATTACCAACCATAACTTAGAAGCAGTTGAGTTTCAACTGATGTTGGCGATTCGTTCAGACTTTGCAGATATCTTTGAGGTGAAAGCAAAGAATATTTTGACACGGGGGGAGATAACAACAACATGGAAAGATGGAATACTTTTTACCGAGTACCGTAACGGTTCTTTTGTCCGAAGCATTGTAACTGAGACAGTTTGTGCAAGTTCAACAGCAAGATATGCAAACGGTCGTTTGATGTTTGATGTAGCGATCGCTCCTGGTAAAACATGGCATACTTCTATCAACTTTACAGCCTTAGCCAATGGAGAAATCCTCAAACCTCAAGAAAACTCTACTGTGTCTCACAATACAAAAGCTGGAGAGATCAGTGATCAATTTCTGACTAAGGCGACACAGTTGCGATCGTCTAATGCTGATATTCAAGGATTTTATCAGCAGGCGATCGTTGATATGGGAGCGTTGCGGATTGAAGTCGATGATAACGGCCATAAGTTTTGGATGCCTGCGGCTGGTATTCCCTGGTTTATGGCTGTCTTTGGACGGGACTCAATTATTGCCAGCTTGCAAACGATGGCAGTTTACCACGGTTTTGCCCGTGGTACGCTTGTCAGGTTGGCTCAACTACAAGCAACTGAGTTAGATGACTGGCATGATGCCCAACCAGGCAAGATGCTGCATGAACTGCGTGAAGATGAATTAACTAAAATCAATCAACTCCCATACAATCCCTACTACGGAACGGTAGACACTACCATTCTCTGGATTATTACTTTAGCTGAAACCTATTCTTGGAATGCTGACCTGGGGATGCTGGATGAGTGCCGATCGCCATTAGATAAGGCACTGACTTGGATTGATAAATACGGTGATTTTGATGGCGATGGATTTGTTGAATACTTAACTCATTCAAATAAGGGATTAGCCAATCAAGGTTGGAAAGATTCAGGTGAATCAATGGTTTACCCGAATGGTAAATTAGTTGATCCCCCAATAGCTTTGTGTGAAGTTCAAGGTTACGTTTACAAGGCTTGGTTAAAAGCAGCTTTAATTTATGAGGTGTGGGGAGAAAAAGAGCGATCGCAAAACCTCCGTCAAAAGGCAGAATCACTTTATCAACGATTCAATGAACAATTTTGGATGGATTCAGTTGGCTTTTACTGTCTTGGCTTAGATAGCAATAAGCAGCAAATCCAATCGATTACCTCAAATCCTGGGCATCTACTCTGGTCTGGTATTGTCCCTCAAGAACGAGCGAAAAAGCTAGTTGAGCGACTTTTTCAACCAGATATGTGGTGCGGCTGGGGTGTGCGGACTCTTTCATCTCAAAATCCAGCTTATAACCCAATTAGTTATCAAAGAGGAAGTGTTTGGCCGCACGACAACTCGATCATTGCTGCCGGCTTAAAGCGTTACGGCTTCCACGAAGAAGCAAACCGTATCGCTGAGGGCATTTTTGCTGCGGCTAATTATTTTCAATCTGGGCGGATGCCAGAATTGTTTGCCGGAATTGAACGCCAAGAGAATAACTTTCCCGTACCTTATCCCGATGCCAATATTCCCCAAGCTTGGGCTGCTGGCTCGATTCTTTTACTGATTCGCACCATTTTAGGACTTGAAGCCGATGCACCACAGGGAAAGTTAAAGGTACAGCCTTTACTACCAGAGTGCTTATCAGATTTGGAACTGATAAATCTAAGTGTAGGAGACGCTACAGTTGGATTGCGCTTTTGGCGGGAAGGAAAACAAACTCAATGGGAAGTTACCAGTAAGACAGGCGAATTAGAAGTAGGACTTATGCATCAGTGACGAAAAATCCAGGGTTTGGGCTGGGTATTGGTCATCGGGTTGAAGGGGTTTGAAGAACAAAGGGATACTTGGAGGTTCTGGATAAGGGTAAATTCGTTTCGGAGATCGCAAAAGCCATTTCGGAGATCGCAAAAGCCATTTCGGAGATCGCAAAAGCCGTTTCGGAGATCGCAAAAGCCGTTTCGGAGATCGCAAAAGCCATTTCGGAGATCGCAAAAGCCATTTGGGAGATCGCAAAAGCCATTTGGGAGATCGCAAAAGCCATTTCGGAGATCGCAAAAGCTGTTTCGGAGACTACAAAAGCTGTTTCGGAGACTACAAAAGCTATAGCGCTTCTTAATTGAGTCGAATACAGACCTAACCCCCAACCCCTTCCCTACAACGGAAGGGGAGTAAATTCAAAGCCTCTCTCCTTTTAGGAGAGAGGAATGGAAGTGAGGTCAAAGTGTATTGCATACAAACGAAAAGCGCTATATTTCGGAACTCTCCTCTACCCATAGCACTCAAAACAAGAAATTATGGTAAAGATAATTGGTCAAGGTCAGGCTTTTGGCTCACCAGGCATTGATCCCCGATGGACTCATGCCAATAAAGATGGAGTAGGAACAGCCTACTCTACCGCAAGTCACGTTTGGTTTACTGTCTGGAACGGTATTGTGACAGAAGTCTATCACCCCACAGTAGATAAACCCCAAATTCGGGATTTGCAGTATCTTATTTCTGACGGGAAAAGCTTTTTCCACGAGGAGCAATCCCATCTGGAATCAAAAGTAGAATCTATCTGGACTCATGGTTTAGGATACCGAATCACTAATTCCGATCCACAAGGGCGTTATGCTGTGATCAAAGAAGTGATTGCTGACCCGCATTTATCCTGTATTTTACAACATACAAAATTAACAGGAGAACCTGAGTTTATCTCTCAACTTCAGCTATACGCCTTGTGTGCGCCACATCTAGAAGTTAGTGGCAGAGGTAACAATGGTTATGTTACCGAAGTTGCTGGGCATCGGATTCTAACGGCGCATAAAGGAGGAACATGGTTGGCGCTGGGTGCAACAGTTCCCTTTACGCATCTTTCTTGTGGTTACGTCGGTGAAAGTGATGGCTGGACAGATTTAGCTGACAATTTCCAAATGGATTGGGAGTTTGGCAGTGCTGTAGATGGTAATATTGCTTTGACTGGAAAACTAAATCTAGATGTTAGTAATGAGTTTACTTTAGGACTGGCATTTGGCACAACTTTGCACAATGCAGTTTCCACACTTTTTCAGTCGCTAAATATTCCTTTCCAAGAGCAGAAGCAAGATTATATCGAACAGTGGGAGCGTTCACGCCAGGACATCAAACCATTAGAAAATGTTTCCTATGATGATGGGAAGTTGTATCACAACAGCATCAGTCTACTTTTAGCTCATGAAGACAAAGTTTATCCAGGTGCTTTAATCGCATCCCTTGCCATTCCTTGGGGTGAAGCCAAAGACGACCAAGACCAAGGAGGATATCATCTCGTCTGGACGCGGGATATGGTCAGCAGTGTAACAGGTTTGGTGGCTGCTGGTGAAACTAAAACAGCAGCGCGATCGCTCATTTACCTTGCCACTAGCCAACAGGAAGACGGAGGTTTTGCCCAAAATTTCTGGGTTGATGGCGAACCTTACTGGAAGGGCATCCAGTTGGATGAAGTAGCGTTTCCCATTCTCCTGGGATGGCTATTGCACCAGAAAAATGCTTGCTCAAACTTCGATATCTATCCGATGGTTCAGCGGGCGGCGGGTTATTTAATTCGTCACGGCCCTGCTACGCAACAAGAACGCTGGGAAGAAAACAGCGGTTATTCACCATCAACACTAGCATCTAATATTGCTGCCTTAATCTGTGCTGCCCAATTTGCCCGTGAACGTGGGGATGAAGCAACAGCACAATTTATCGAAGAATACGCCGATTTTTTAGAATCTCACATTGAAGCTTGGACAGTTACCACTGAAGGAACCTTAGTTCCTGGCATCAAACGGCATTATATCAGGATTACTCCTTCAAATATTGATAATCCTCAACCCAACGAAAATCCTAACCAAGGAACTGTTTTCATTAGCAGTCAACCGCCTGGTGAACCAGCAGAATTTCCGGCAAAGGAGATTGTCGATGGTGGGTTTTTACAATTGGTGCGCTATGGAATTCGTAAACCTGATGACCCGATTATCGTTGATTCTGTGAAAGTAATTGATGCAGTCTTGAAAGTAGATACACCCGTTGGGCCTTGTTGGCATCGTTACAACCACGACGGCTACGGGCAGCAAGAAGATGGCAATGCGTACACGGGTTGGGGTAAAGGACGTGCTTGGCCTCTGTTAACGGGAGAAAGAGGACATTATGAACTAGCTGCGGGCGGTGATGTCAAAACATATATTAAGGTGATGGAAGGATTTGCTTCAAACACTTGTTTGCTACCAGAACAGGTTTGGGATGAAGCAGATAGACCGGAAATCCATATGTGTTTAGGAAAACCTACAGGTTCTGCAATGCCTTTGATGTGGGCGCACGCAGAGTATATTAAGCTGCTACGGTCAAATCAGGACGGTCAGGTGTTTGATTTGATTCCAGAGGTGGCGAATCGATATCTAGGCGAAAGACAAAAGTGTAAATTATTGGAAATTTGGAAGTTTAACCGTCAAATAGACAAAGTTAAAAAGGGTTATACACTGCAAATTCACGCTTTAGCATCTTTTCAGTTGCACTGGTCACAGGATAATTGGCAAACTGTAGAAGATAGACTTTCTACTTCTACAAAGTTAGGAGTGAATTTTGTAGACATCTCTGTTTCTGATAACCAGCAACAGCCAATCAGCTTTACCTTTTTCTGGATTGAAAGTAGCAAATGGGAACAGCGCAATTATACGGTTGTAGTTGAGTAGCAGTAATTAGCTTTCATCTTTTCATTATAGGACTTACGCAAAAATTACCAAAAAGCTTAATTTATCGAACCGCCAAGACGAGGCAGTGCGTTGGGCGGCTCTGCCGACTTGAAGCAACTGCCGTGCCAAGAGCGCCGAGAATTCGTAGAGTGTGCGTAAGTCCTACATTAAAGAAAATTAGGAATTGGTACAGTGTATGCGGTAGTTAATAAGATGAAACGGGCGTTCTAATTTTTGAGGCATAAAATGAAATCTTTTCCCAGAGTTCACAGATTTTTAACGACTTCTAGTGCCAGTACATTCCTAATTTTCATCGCACTCACCATTGGCTGTGCAAATTCATCTTTAGCCACAGGACAGCAACAACCAAAGCCAGCAACTACAGAGCGTTCTAGCCCACAAACCAACGTTGCCTCTAATTCTCCACGTTGCAAAACTGAACAATTATCAGTACGTAAGGTGTCTGGAGATGCAGGTGTGGGAAATGTGGCAATTATTTATGCTTTCACTAATAACGGCTCATCACCCTGTAATCTTTATGGATATCCTGGATTCGCGTTGCTAAACTCCAAAAATCAGCCTCTAAAGGGGGTTAACGTCATCCGTTCCCAAAACACATACTTCTTATCTAAGCAGTCTCCACAAAGGGTGACTCTAGCCCCAAGTGGGCAAGCTTCATTTCAGATTGCTTACAACCACACCAGAAGTACTGGTCAGTCGTGCCCGACATCTGTGAAGATTCAAATTACGCCCCCAAACGCCTACCACCACTTTACCCTCTCTCAAAAAATTGACGCTTGCACAGGTAAAGTCAGAGTTACACCAGTACGAGCAGGCATTATCCAATAGTAGCGATTAGTAGCAATTAGTAGCGATCGCCTCCCATGAAGAAAAACCTGTTTCGATTGACTTATTGGAGATTTTTCTAAGATAACCACACAATTAAAGAGAGCCATTTTTATGCAAAATAACGAATCGCCCAAGCCGACAATAGACTACTGGCATGTTTGGATTGACCACGACGGTGTAAGTCACCAGTCCCGTTGCCAAATTGGGGACTTCATTGAGAAAGGCATAGCCCCGGATACATCGCCGCAGTGGCTTTCTAATTTGAAGCAGTCCGGTGCCACAATTACCTTTAGTGTGCTACCCGTGGGATGGGTTGGCAACTGGCATGAGAACCCGAAGCCCCAGTGGGTCATCCCTTTGTCGGGACGCTGGTTTGTAGAGACTATGGACGGGCAGCGAGTAGAGATGGGCCCTGGCGAGATTTCATTTGGAGAAGACCAGGGCACGAAAGCGAACGCGCAAGGTAATAAGGGTCACTTATCTGGAACAGTAGGCGATGAGCCAGCTGTTCTAATAATGGTGCAACTTGAAGAGACTCCAACTGTGGAGCAATCTTGTCGCTTTAAGTAAGACCTTCTCAAAACGACCAGCATTTATTCTACTGTTCCAATGCCACACACCATATCTATTACTAAGGAAGAAATACTTAACTAACTGTATTGGTATTTAAACCACATCTGTCGTAGGGGCGCAAGACCTTGCGCCCTTACCGCGTGGTCAATTTGCCTGAAAATAGCTGTAAGTTGACACCAATGGGCAATGCCGTGCCCTTACAGATGTACCTTACGTAAACAAGAAGCGCTATAATTTGGCGTATATTCATCCAGAATTGGTATTAATAGCGATCGCTCAATCTATTCCCAAACCAGCGGTTACTCAACCGGTAAAGACTGGCAGATGGACTGATTCTCAACAACGGGCTTCAGCGAAATGTCAATTATTCTCTTCTAAAGTAATTGTCCCTTGAAGAGTTAGGCATAATTGCCTCTTGAAGATTTACGCCGCTGAGGTTAGCTCCCCTAAGATCAGCTCCTCTGAGGTTAGTTCCTCTGAGATTTGCCCCTGTCAAATTCGCACCTCTAAGGTTAGTCCAACTCAAATCAGCTTTACTCAAATCAGCTTCACTTAAGTTAGCCTGCAACAAATAAGCACCACTGAGGTGAGCCTTAGTCAGATTAGCTTTGTATAAGTTAGTTTTATAAAGATAAGTCCCCAACATTTCCGCCTCATACAAACTTGCCTCGCTGAGGTCAGCCGCAATCAAGTTAGCTTCAATCAGGTTGGCAAAAGAGAGATTAGTCCGAATTAGCTTCGCTGCACCTAAATCGGCATCTCTCAAGTTAGCGCCTGTTAAGTCAGTTCCAATTAGATTAGCATCAGCGATCGCAGCGCCTCCAAGATTCGCCTCACTCAAGTCAGATCCAATCAAATTAGCATGACTCAAATCTGCCTGCGTAAGTATAGCACCACTCAAGTTAGCAACACTGAAATTAGCATCACTCAGGTTAGCTTCAACCAGGAAGGCTTTGTAGAGGTTGGCACTACTGAGGTCAGCACCACTGAAGTTTGCTCGCACCAGTAAAGCATTACTCAAATCCGCTTTTCTCAAGTTTACCCTCTGAAGGTTTGCGCCTCTGAGGTTATCCCCTTGCAAATTTGCGGCGCTGAGGTCTGGTTCAATTTGAGGATTTTTCTTTCTCCACTCAATCCATGTGACTGCACCTGCTTTTAGTAAAGCTAGATGCTCTCGATTTGCCATTTTCTCTTTTTTACTCCTTACGCCCACCCAGAGGATTTACCCGACCAGCTACACTTTCAATCGCCGCTAACGCTCCCGCCGCACCTGCTAAAATATCTTGTTCTTGTCCACCTAAGTAAAGCCGTCCAAAACTACCTACAGCTAGAACCTCAAGAATGTTAATCGACGCTGCTTTCTCAGCTTCATTCGCAGCCAGTGCGGCGTAAGCAGCAGGCTCAACTTCTAATACGTACAGCGTTTGTCCTGCTAGTAGTAGCTGTCCGCGTCGCGTGCGATTAATCAGTTGTGTTTGGTAAGCATCAATGTTGCGGATAACCTGGCTAGAAATAACCCGCGGTTTGAGACATTCCTCTCTTCGGACTCCCAATGCCGCCAAAATGGCTTGACCAGCAGCTCGCGTTTCGCCTTGGGAACCAGAATGAACTTCCAATAGTCCGTATAGTCGTTCAACTATCTGTATTCCCGGACGGACAGAGGCAGATTTCAGGGCTATATCCGTAATCTTATTAATTTCGATACCAGGAGAGATTTCAATCCACAGTGATGTATCCCCTGGTAATGGTAAGAAGCCTTGGGCTACTGTTCCCATATATGCTGCATGTTGAGGTTGCAGGCTGTCGAGAAATACGAAACTGCGTAATTCTATTCCCAAGATTTTGCTCTCCAGTCATAAGGGTAAAAGTTATCTATTGCAATATAGAAACGTCTAGCTTGGGTCATTTTAGCCACAAGTGAAGCATGGAAAAATACAAAGGAGAAAAATTTTGCTGTCGATAAAGTTTACACCTGAGAAGTATTCTGGCAGTAGAAACCGCCTTGACAATTGTACAAGCTTTATTAGGCATAAATTGCTGCCTACAATCCCAAAATCGAGCAATACTGGTCTTGATTTACTGATAAAGTTGATGTGACAAAAAAAGTCTTTAGCTAAACTGAAGCTGGAAAAGTTCACTCGACTTGTGCCAGTATCTTCAAAATGCTGCCAAAACCGCAGCTAATTAAAGTGACAATGATAAGATTTACACATTGACAAAGTAGCCAAGAAGTGATTTAGCTGGAAACAAGGAAATAACAGGCTGTTCATTGACTGGCAAGGTAATCACAAACTCAGTCTCTTCACATGAGGTTGAGTTAACTGCGGCTTCACCATATTTTTCTACCACAATTTGACGAGCGATCGCAGCTTGTTAAAGAGCCTATTAGAAGTTTAGTGCCAATTCAATCTCACTATTGAACTACACTATTTCCTACTCCCCACCCTCTTTCATAAATACTTTGAGAACCACCTATAGCAATTTAAATTAGTCCTGAAAATCTCCGATTCCTCTCTCTGCGCCTCTGTGGTTAATTTCTTTTTACAAATGATTTAGGACTGCTATAGCAATCCTATCTGAGTTGTGAAAAATGTAGATAATGAAACGAACCGCCAAGAACGAGCCAGTGCGTTGGGCGGCTGTGCCGACTTGAAGCAACTGGCGTGCCAAGGACGCAAAGGGAAGAAAGAAGAAAGAGACATATAATTTTCACAAATGATTTAGGACTGCTATATATGTTTACTATCTTACTAAGGCAAGCATCTCAGTTTTGCAAAAATATCTTTTAAAGAATCCGAAAAGCAGCAACTTCAGTTTGGAGATTAAGTATACACATACCAAAATGAGATGCACTCATTGCTAAGTCATGGTAAATACAAATTTAAAACTGAGATTTAAACCCGTTTCTCACAGTTGGGTTGCTCTCCATCCACAGCCTAAAGGGGTAATTCAATTTATTGCAGGGGCTTTTTTTGGTACATTTGGGCCCATGCTTTTTTATCGCTATCTGCTTGAATCTTTATTTGAGCAGGGATATACGATTATTATTCTGCCCTTTAATTTTAGTTTTAACCATTATGTAGAAGCTGGTTTTCTAATGAGAGAGCAGTATGAAATTCTGCCAGAGCTTGTGAGGATGGCAAGTGTTGCAGGATATGATTATGAAGCTTATCTAAATGATAAAAACTTTTCTTGGATTGGACATAGCCTTGGCTGTAAATATATTTCCCTGTTAGAAGGATTTACTGCTTTGCCAGATGATCCTAAAAATAGGCAAAAGTTTATTCGGAATCTGCTATCTCATACTTCGGATGAGTCACAGATAGAAAGTGTCATTGCAGACATTGATATTCTCTTTGAGCAGCTTAAACAAAAAATTGTAGAAGTTCAAAACCTAATTTGCACTTATGTAGGTCGAAAAATTACAATTAACAGTGTCTTTATTAAGGGGCAAGTTTCTATCCTCTTAGCACCTGATATTAGTGATACAGCCAGCGCAATTCGTCCTCATTTTTTAGCGAATATTATCGACAAACTTGGCTGGGGTGTAAAACCAACCCCTGAAGAAACCCATAACTTAATCGAGGATAGTAAACTATTTAATATCATGGGTTTAGTCTGTTTTCAGTCTGATGATATTGCTAAATCAACCTGTCAATGGTTTACGAAGACTCTTGGTAAACCACCGAAAAAGTTCTTGAAAACTTTAGAGGGCGGACACTTACAACCTTTAGGTATTCAACTAGGTAAGTATGTTATTAATTTATTTGATAAACCTTTTATTGAATCAGTTCAAGAGCGAAATAGAAGATTTGAGCATCAGGTAATTCAATTACTTAAGGAACTGAGACAAGAATCACCAAAAAAAGTACTGCAAGTCTCAGAATCATTTACTAAATAGTGTCAGGTTAGCATAATTAGTTATGCTAACCAAAGCCAAGAACCCCACCCTGCTAAAGCTATGCTTTGTCTGCCTTAAAAGCATAGTTTTCAAACATATAGGACTTACGCACACTCTACAAATTCTCGGCGCTCTTGGCACGGCAGTTGCTTCAAGTCGGCAGAGCCGCCCAACGCACTGCCTCGTCTTGGCGGTTCGATAAATTAAGCGAAGTTGGCAATTTTTGCGTAAGTCCTAACATATTCTCAGATTCCAACTCCATCACATAAAACTGCCGACTTTAGCCGACTGACAAAACAAAGTGCGATCACTTAGGCTATTGTACATAGATATAAAATTAAAGTATAAAAACATGCTTAATACTATCAGCCCAGTTGGAAAAGACTTAGCAGGTCAAAGCTATGCCATTCCTAACTACTTTCAAACACAACATCGCATTTGTTCCCTCATAGACAAATATCTTGCAGTTAAAAAACTACATGCTCATCTGTAAGATTTACCGATACAGTTTGCTAATCCCCAACCGCGTCCCTGGAAACCCATCGACTGGCAAACAATTAACCGCAATCAAATTATCGGCTTAGACGCAGAGGTATTTTTATCTATATTGATAGGTGCGATCGACACAGAAGCCCCGATTCGCGGCTATACCCAAACAAGTCGGCAGTATTTGGAAAAATTGCATCCTCAAATGGCTCGGTTTGTTGGTGGAACAGTCGGTGAAGATGGCGAACTGCTCGAACTTGGTTTGTGGGAAAAAGAAGAACGTCAGCATACACCAGGATTAATCAAAGTCTACACCCAATTAACAGGCGAGAAAATTACCCCAAAACTTCGTACTGTTAGAAGCTATCTTCCCACAAATGACGCTGACGAAGACCTATATCGCCACGGCTTACACCGGATTGCCACAGAATACGGTGCTACCTGTCTTTATATTTGGCTGATGGCTCACACCACTGGCGCACTCCAGGATGTTCTAGAGGAACTAGCACAGGATGAAATCAACCACATGACTAAATTTTGGGGGTTTGGAGTCTGGACTTTCCCTGATACTGGGTTGATGCAAGTTGGACGCACGCTAATAAAAACGCGATACCTTCGGTGAGCTTCGCTAACGCAAAACTATCAGCGCAACAACCTGATGCGTACCCTACGCCGGATGATGGCTACCCTCAACTGGAATGCTTGGTCATTGACCAATAAAACAACTCTCCTTTACACCTTCACCTATACAATGCGTCGTCTGTGGAGTTGGAATAATAGCCTGACATCAGAGTATTTGCAAGATTTATTTGGAATTACTCATTAGTACAGGACTAAATTTTAATAGGACTTACGCAAAAATTGCCAAAAAGCTTAATTTATCGAACCGCCAAGACGCCAAGAGCGCCGAGAATTCGTAGAGTGTGCGTAAGTCCTATTTAATAAAAAAGCATTTTATCAGGCTTTGTTGAGCTACCAAGGACGCGTAGGCGTAGCCCGTCGTAGACATCGCCGTTTTGGTCTTAAAGCTTCACTGTCAGCTTAGTGTACTAAACACCAGACATCCCCTTAAAATTAAACCGGATTTTTGCCATGAGGGATAAAGTAAAAGCACCCACATTACCAGGATGGTATATGAGCGCTAATAAATTAAAACATTATTGAGGATAATCTATCTGCTATGACAGACCGAAGTAACTATAAGAATAACAGCCGCTGGGTAAATAAACTGCAAGGGTAGTTACAAATGTTTTGTTAAAAATACTACTTCCCGTAAATGCGATGCTTGACTTATGTCGGAGCTTTTAGATTTGGGCAAAAAGTGGCTAGCTGACTCAGTAGAGGTAAGTGATGGCACGAATGAAGATTATGGTTTGCGGCTTAAGCGCCGACTGAGAACTAGATTGGAAGGGGGGCTATCGGGTGAAGATGTTCACCAGGATTGTGATGCAGTCATTGTTTGCTATTGGTGGGATTAAATTCTTGAAAGTTATTTCCACCGTTTTCCTCCTGATCTTACCTGCACCCAAATTGAGCAGCGATCGCAGTCTTTTAATTTTTTTGAGTAAATTATTCTTTGTTAGGTATTGAGCCGAGGATTTCGGCTCAATACCTATATTCATTATCACAAAATTAGACTTATTTAATTATTATTTTGTCAATGTAGCAATCCTGCTTTATTTTTGAAAAAAGAAAATTTGGAAGGCTTATGAGTCAAGCATTTTACGTAATATATTGTTCAAAAACCATTTAGGATTGCTATCGTAATTATAGAAACTATCAATATGATGTATTGTTAATTCTTTCCCAAAATAGTATTTACTAGAATTTAATACTTGCGATATAAACTGATGTTTTGGTAAGTTAATTCAGAAAAATCCTGATATCCAAAATTTAAAGTTAACAAGACTCTCTTGCTAAATCTACTTTAAATTTTCTTATCAATCCATTTTAAAATCGCAATGAATTTTTCCACTATTTTATAGGTGTTGGGAGTGATCATGGCAAAATATCTACTAGCTTTTGCTAGTGGGATGGGATTTTTATGTTTAATTGTCGGGTTATTACCTGTGCAAGCCCTTCCTAGTTTAGAAATTGCAGATAAAAACGTAGCTGTTAATCAAAATGAGGGCAGCTATGAGAATAATTCTTCTCATCAAAGCGATTTAACAAATAATATCTCCAGTAAATTGCTGATAGCTAATGAAACTCAAAAAAATTTATCCTCAGTCAATCAACAGCAAAAAATTCAAGATATAAAAGTAGATTCTGCTGTTAATTTGTGGCAGCCAATCATACCACAACCTGAAAGCTCATCTCCAACCTCATACAAACTTGCACAATTAACATCCGTATCGCAATTGTCTGATGTACAGCCGGCTGATTGGGCTTTTCAGGCACTCCAATCTTTAGTCGAGCGCTATGGTTGTATCGCAGGTTATCCCAATCAAACCTATCGCGGTAATCGGGCGATGACTCGCTATGAATTTGCTGCTGGCTTAAACGCTTGTTTAGACCGAATCAACGAACTGATTGCGGCTGCAACCGGTGATTTGGTCAAGAAAGAAGATTTAGCCACGTTGCAAAAACTACAAGAACAATTTGCGCCGGAATTGGCAACATTGCGGGGTCGAGTAGATGCTGTAGAAGCTCGCACAGCAAAACTAGAAGCAAATCAGTTTTCTACTACAACCAAACTCAGTGGAGAGGCAATTATTGCTGGTGTTGGTGCTAGCGGTGGCGCTCCTAATAACAGTGACTCGAACATCATCCTAGTCAATAGAGTGCGGTTAAATCTCACCACTAGCTTTACTGGTAAAGATTCATTAATTACTGGATTGCAAGCCTATAACTTTTTGGGTGGAGCCGATGGACAGGGTAGCCTGCAACAAAGTTTAGGATTAGCTTCGCCACTTTTGAGTTCAAGTAGCGCTCGTACCAGTTTTGAGCCACAATTTCCGGGGCTAAATGTCAATACTTTGTCGGGTGTTGGCGCAAACAGTATTCAGCTTTACAAATTGCTGTATATCTTTCCCGTCGCTAATAAATTAACCTTGTTTGCAGGAACTGCGGCAGAAACATCAGATGCTTTCCCAGCAATTACGCCTTTTTATGGTGAAGGACAAGAGTCAATTTCTCGTTTTGGCAACTTGAATCCTGTGCTACGGGTTTCTGGTGGAACTTCGGGTACTGGTTTAGCATCGGCGGCGGGATTTATTTTTAACATTTCGCCAAATTTTGATTTAAGAGCTTTATACGGCAGTGTAAATGCCAATTTACCCGAAAAATCTGCTAATGAAGCAGTACCAGGAGTTTCTACTACACCTTTGGGAGCAGGTTTATTTAGTGGTAGTAGTATTATTGCCACACAGTTAACCTTCAAGCCAAGTTCTGCTCTGGATATTGGTTTAAACTATTCCCACAGTTATCACGAAATCAATATTTTGGCTACAGGATTAATTAGTAGTGATATCGGTGCTTTATCAGGGGTTGCAGTTGGAACACCGCTCACACTCAACTCTGTTGGGGGTACGGTAACATGGCGATTGTCTCCCAAGATAGCTTTATCTGGCTACGGTGCAGCAATATTTGTTGATGCTGCTTCCAATAATGTGGATGCTTCCACCACCTTTACAAGTTGGATGGCGGGAATTCACTTCAGAGATTTATTCAAGTCAGGAAACACTGCCGGGATTCTTTTTGGTCAACCGCTTTTCCGTAGTGATACTGGTGGTGCTGCTCAACTTACCCCCACAGGCGACAACCGGGCGACTCCTTACCATTTAGAAGCCTATTATCGCCTTCAAGTTAGCGATAATATCAGTATTACCCCTGGTGCGTTTGTTCTCTTTAACCCAGAAGGTAACAGCAATAATGACACTACGACTGTAGGTGTACTTCGGACTACTTTTACATTTTAAGAGATTGGGAGTAGGCAGTCAAAATCGCCCAATTTCTTGGGCGATTTTGAGATTGGATAACAAAGTTTACAGTAGACCTCTTGCATAAATCAACAATAAAGAACCCCACCCTGCATTTGAGTAAGAGATTGTTTGAAAAGTGATATGTTGTAATTTTTTATCGAATTATTACCCCCCTTAGTCCCCCCTTATAAAGGGGGGAAATAAGAAAATCCGGTTCCCTCCCCAATATATCGGGGAGGGTTAGGGTGGGGTAAAAAATATTTGATACATCAATCATGACTTTTCAAACATCCTCTAAAGCAAACGCTCCCCTCGCCGATGCTTTGGCTATCCATTAGTCACATCTTTAAAAGGAGGGTTGAGGATAAAATAATAACTAATAAATACGTAGAAACTTAATAGACGATTATCGAATTAATAATATTATTTGGTGTTTTCCAAAAATATAGTCGCTTTATTTCGTCATTACGAGCGATAGCGAAGTAATCCCCCCTGACGCTGGGATTGCTTCCCTACACTTTGTTTCGCTCGCAATGACAATATCGGCGTTGCGTAAGTCTTACTACTGAAAGAGACGCGATATTTCGCGCCTCTAAGAACCAAAATCCAAATTCTAAGTGTTAGCTTAAATCTTTGTTTGGAGATATTGCACCAATTGCGGTGCTTGCATCACTCCTTCTATCCGCTCCACAGGCTGACCCTGCTTAAATAGTACCAGAGTTGGTAGAGCGGAAATTTCATACTTACTGGCTAAATCTGTGTACTTTTCTGTATCTATTTTGACAATCTGCAAGCGATCCTTGAGTTGAGCATTGACTTGCTCTAAAATTGGCACCATCATTTGACATGGGCCACACCAGTCAGCGTAAAAATCTACTAATACAGGTACTTCAGAAGCAGACAGCATCTCTTCAAAACTGTTAAATTGCTTTTTAGTTGCCATATGACACACACCGATTTTCAATTGTTTGTTTCAATAGTAATTCTTAGAAAATAAAATCGGTATAGATTCATGGGTTTTTGTTAGTAAAGGATTAGATTAATCAATATAGACTGATTTACCAGCCAAAAATCTTAAAAAATTATAATAAAATTCACATATTGTTTGAGTTTGTGAATATGCCTTAGAGATGTATTTAAACCTATCCTGACCAACCAAATAATTATACAGACGTTCCCCAGAGTGATGTTTACGACGGGTGTAGGTGCAATACTTCCTAGTTTATCCGATCAGGCGATGTCTACGACGGGCTATTAGGCGTCGCACCCACAATTAAATCAATAATTTATTATCTATTAACTATTTCAATTGCATCATGCCAGCAAGATTGTCACCCCGCAAGAGTTAGATTTTATCCAGACACTATTTAGATGTTCCCCAAATCACCATAAGATAATTAGCGCGGTATTTCTAAGATTGAGGAACATTAAATGACACTATTACAAGATAAAGTCGCAATTGTCACAGGTGCTTCACGAGGAATTGGTCGAGCGATCGCAATTGAATTAGCCTCACAAGGAGCGATCGCAGTTATCAATTATGCCAGTTCGAGTGCCGCAGCTGAGGCAGTTGTTGCAGAAATTACAGCAGCAGGAGGTCAGGCAATCGCTATCCAAGCTGACGTTTCTAAAAGTGATCAAGTAGACGCACTAGTTAACGCCGTCATCGAAAAGTTCAGCCGTGTGGATATCTTAGTCAACAATGCAGGTATTACCCGCGACACACTGCTTTTGCGTTTAAAGCCAGAAGATTGGCAAGCTGTCATAGACCTTAATCTTACTGGTGTTTTCTTATGTACACGCGTCATCAGTAAAATCATGCTCAAACAGCGATTGGGGCGAATTATCAACATTACCTCCGTTGCTGGGCAAATTGGCAACCCAGGTCAGTCAAACTATAGCGCCGCCAAAGCAGGTGTAATTGGCTTTACTAAAAGCGTTGCCAAAGAACTTGCTACTCGCGGCATTACTGTTAACGCCGTCGCCCCTGGATTCATCGCCACCGACATGACTAGTAATCTCAACAACTCCGAAGATATTCTGAAATACATTCCACTCGGTCGCTTCGGTCAGCCTGAAGAAGTTGCTGGGATGGTGCGCTTTCTCGCTGCCGATCCCGCCGCCGCCTACATCACCGGGCAAGTCTTTAACGTCGATGGCGGCATGGTCATGGCCTAAGTAGAGACGCGATTCATCGCGTCTACAGCAATTTTTGTAGAGTGTGTTACGCTTTCGGCGTAACGCACCGATTTGATTTCAGGTAATTCACTCTTGTAAATCGAGTTTTGAGCTTCTAAATTAAGTTTTGAGCTTCCAAATTAAGTTTTGAACTTCTAAACCGAGTTCTGAACTTCTAAACCGAGTTTTCAACTTCTAAATTAAGTTTTCAACTTCTAAATCGAGTTTTTAACTTCTAAATTAAGTTTTCAACTTCTAAACCGAGTTTTGAACTTCTAAATTAACTTCACGCCTGGTAAACCTCTTATTATAGCGGTTCTCATTTATGTGAGTTACACCCGTAGGGGCACGGCAATGCCGTGCCCCTACACCTCGCTATATCATGCTGTACCGCATCTGAATAGGAACCGCTATATCAACGAATTTTAGCAAATATACCCGTATTTATCCTCTATGCTAATCTTAATACTCCAAAGCTTGTGTAACTTTTCCATTGGTAAAATATCTTGACCATGCTGAGAATAAACCACAGTAGGGCTAGCATTGCAATGCCCACCCTACAAGTAACTAGGGGTGTTGGCGTATCCTTTGCCAGACAGTAAAGCCTAAAAGCATGATAATGCTACTGGCGGTAGTCAGGATCACAGCCAAACTCATACCTTGTATTCTCATCGCCAGCAAGTTGAAAACTAAGGTAATTGACCAAAGTGTAAATGCAGCATGGCGCTGGGAGAGTCCCCAAGCAAGTAAGCTGTGGTGCAGGTGGTCTTTGCCAGGAGTACTTAGAGGGTTATTTCCTGCTAGTAGCCGCCGCACAAATACTTGAGTGGTATCTACTACTGGTAACAACAGAAATAAAACTGTAGGAATCAGCGCATAAACTGTGTTTTGTTGCAGTTTGCCTAAAATACTAGTTGCTGCCAGCACATAGCCGAAAAAGTATGCTCCGGCATCACCCATAATAATTCGTGATGGATAGAAGTTATGGCGCAAAAAGCCTAGTGCTGCACCCCCCAAGGCTGCGAGTACCAAGATTGCCGCCGCCCGATTGTTAAATTGGGCTGCAACCCCCAACAAACTCATGGCGGTAATAAAGCTGATTCCTCCTGCCAAGCCATCCATACCATCCATCAAGTTGATGGCGTTAGTAATTCCTACTACCCATAGTACTGTTAGCGACATGGACAGAAGCGAGTCGATGGGTGTGCCAAATAGAACTTTGACACTGATACCATTAGCGACTAGCAACAGGGCTGTGACAATTTGCGCCCACAATCGAACAGAGGGCGGTAAGCCGAACTGATCATCGATAAAGCCCACAAGGACTAATATCGAACCTCCCAGCAGAATAGTCAGCACCTGAGCCAATACGTTTTGGAGTTCGATAGGTCGTAAAAGGCTAGCTAATACCAGTGCGGCAATCACACCCGCGTAGATAGCCAGCCCCCCTGCATTGGGTAAAGGTTCTCGGTTAAGTCGCCGTGCGTTGGGTTGGTCAGCCCAACCTACGCGCAAGGCGAATTTGCGGATTGTCGGAATTAAACGCCAAGTTACAAGACAAGCCAAGAGGAACGTAAATACTACCGCCAACCAGCCGGTGCCGCTAGGGTCGGCAATACCAAGGGACTTAAGGGAGTTGTCTAGATTCATCTCCCAATTCAAGCATTACTGCCAGTATCTAATATGAGCATCACCTGTATATTAATCAATTTTTTTTATTTCCATTTGTAACTTGAGCCAGTTGGGAGATTAGCACTCTTGCTCTGTGAGTGCTAAATTGTCTAATGGAAGCGCTAGAGAAATAAAACATGGCGAAAATTATTGCATTTGACGAGGAATCGCGGCGAGCTCTAGAAAGGGGTGTTAACGCCCTTGCAGATGCCGTAAAAATTACCTTGGGGCCCAAAGGTCGCAATGTCCTTTTAGAGAAAAAATTTGGCGCACCCCAAATTGTCAACGATGGTATCACTGTTGCGAAGGAAATTGAATTAGAAGATCCTTTGGAAAATACTGGTGCAAGACTCATCCAGGAAGTAGCCTCAAAAACTAAAGATGTCGCTGGGGATGGCACCACTACTGCCACAGTTTTGGCCCAAGCCTTGATTCGGGAAGGTTTGAAGAACGTCGCGGCGGGTAGTAACCCAGTTAGCTTGAAGCGCGGGATCGACAAAACTATTGAAGCACTGGTAAAAGAAATTGCCAAGGTAGCCAAGCCAGTAGAAGGAAGTGCGATCGCTCAAGTTGCCACTGTCTCAGCTGGTAATGATGAAGAAGTTGGCCAAATGCTAGCCGAAGCAATGGAAAAAGTCACCAAAGATGGTGTAATTACCGTTGAAGAATCTAAATCCCTCACAACTGAACTAGAAGTAGTTGAGGGGATGCAGATTGACAGAGGCTATATTTCTCCCTACTTCGTCACCAACAATGAGCGGCAAATCGTAGAATTTGAAAACGCCCGGATCTTGGTTACTGACAAAAAAATCAGCAGCATCCAGGATTTAGTACCGGTGTTGGAAAAAGTCGCCCGTTCTGGTCAGCCCTTGCTGATCATCGCTGAAGATGTAGAAGGGGACGCTTTGGCAACTTTGGTGGTGAACAAAGCGCGGGGTGTACTTACCGTAGCTGCGATCAAAGCACCTGGGTTTGGTGATCGCCGCAAAGCTTTGTTAGAAGATATTGCTATTCTCACCGATGGACAGTTGATTTCTGAAGAAATCGGCTTAAGTTTGGATACCGCTTCTTTAGAAGCGCTGGGAACTGCTCGCAAAATCACCATTGACAAAGAAAGCACCACGATTGTAGCTGGCAGTGTTACCAAGCCAGAGGTACAAAAGCGGATTGGTCAAATTCGCAGGCAGTTGGAAGAAACCGATTCTGACTACGATCAAGAAAAACTGCAAGAACGGATCGCCAAACTCGCTGGCGGTGTGGCAGTGATTAAAGTGGGTGCGGCAACCGAAACCGAACTCAAAGACCGTAAACTGCGGATTGAAGACGCGCTGAACGCTACTAAAGCCGCCGTGGAAGAAGGTATTGTTCCTGGTGGTGGAACGACCCTAATTTACTTAGCCAAGACGGTAGAAACGATTAAAAACAGTCTAGAAAACGAAGAAGAAAAAATTGGGGCTGATATTGTCGGACGAGCGTTAGAAGCTCCTTTGCGCCAAATAGCAGAGAACGCTGGTGCTGAAGGTTCTGTGATTGTCTCTAGAGTCCGCGATGGCGACTTGAACATTGGCTACAACGCTGCTACCGGCGAATTTGAAGACTTAATCGCCGCTGGCATTATCGACCCTGCCAAAGTCGTGCGTTCAGCTTTGCAAAACGCTGGTTCCATTGCTGGTTTGGTCTTAACCACCGAAGCGATCGTTGTTGAAAAGCCGGAGAAGAAATCCGCTGCTCCTGCCCCTGATATGGGCGGCATGGGCGGCATGGGTGGCATGGGCGGCATGGGTGGCATGGGCGGCATGGGCGGCATGGGCGGCATGTTCTAACTTCTGCTCACCCAGATAAATATTTTTTAAGCAGTTTGTCTTAATTAAGGCAAACTGTTTTTTATAGCATTGCTGATTTAGAGGCGATATGTTATCTGTATTGCTGGGAAGTCGCTGAACGTAAATAAACGTTGTTTTAACGACTGACAAATGACTAATAACTATTAGGTAATATCTAATGGCACGAAAACTGCGCCGCCCTCCCAAAATAGTAAATAGACGATATGAAGATGAGTTCTATCACCAACCAGGGACTCTACCTGGAACTATTTTTATTGATGCAGATGCTCCGCCACCAATAATTTTCTTGATTGACTATAACCAAACTAATTTCATCCGTGAGCAAATAGCAACCCCAGAGGAGTGTGTCGCATATCTAGAGATGGAATCTATTTCTTGGGTAGACGTACAAGGTTTAGGCAGTCAAGATATATTACAACGATTGGCTAAGGTTTTTAAGTTACCTCCTCTAGTTTTAGAAGATATAGTTAATGTACCTGAGCGTCCCAAAACAGAGGATTATGAAGACCAATTGCTATTCATTGCCCGCATGGTAGTAGCAAAGGAAAAAACATGTGGTTTTTACAGCGAACAAGTGAGTTTGATATTAGGTAAAAATTATTTGCTGACAGTACAAGAAGAACCAGAACATGACTGTTTTGAAGGAGTGCGATCGCGAATTGAAAAAAACAAAGGTACCATTCGCAAACAGGGAGCCGATTATTTAGCTTACGCCGTGTTAGATGCGATTATTGATGGTTTTTTCCCAGTGCTAGAGCTTTATGGTGAGCGAATCGAAGAGTTAGAAGAGGAGGTGATAATCAGACCTACCCCACAAACACTACAACATATTTATCAAATTAGGCGAGAATTACTGCAACTGCGTCGTGCTATCTGGCCCCAGCGAGATGCAATTAATTCTTTGATTCGAGATGGCAGTGATTTGATTGGTGAAGAAGTGCGAATCTACTTGCGAGACTGTTATGACCATACAGTGCAAGTGATGGACATGGTGGAAACTTACCGAGAACTAGCATCTGGATTAATGGATGTGTACCTTTCAGCAGTGAGTAATAAAATGAATGAAATTATGAAGGTATTAACGATAGTTTCAACAATTTTTATTCCACTGACTTTTATTGCCGGAGTATATGGGATGAATTTCAGCACTGAAAAATCGCCATATAATATGCCTGAATTGAATTCGTATTGGGGCTACCCAATTTGCTTAGCAGTAATGGCTGCGATCGCACTTGGTTTGCTATTCTTTTTTTGGCAACGAGGCTGGCTGCAAAATTCTGTAACAATGAAGCGTAATTAATAATTGCAGATGCACGATGAGTCAAATATACATTTATTAGTACCGATTGAGATTTTTGAGTTATGAGGAGTAACGACCAAAATTTAGTAGTTTTGACAATTTATATTATTGGTGTTTCCTATGTTTTTAACCGCATGGTTGAATCCATCGATGACCAAGTTAAATATGAGTTTAAGAAAGGAACCGTTGAGGAGCAATTGAAAGAACACAATCTCGATGATAAAATTGGGATTTCCTTTAAACTCAAATCCTCATACCCAATTGATGAACTGAAAGATTTAGGAATTAGCATTGAAAATAAATCTGATAATGTTGCCGTATACGTTGACTGGGATAATAGTTCTTTGGTAGTTGAACATAGCAAGCAATCGCGTCGTGTGATTCGGAAATCACCAGACTTAACCCGCGACTTAGCTGTTCCCCAGAGTCCTAGCCTAATTGCTCCCAGAAAAACACTTTCTGAAACGGTGACAGCAGAAGATGTTTTTGAGCGGGATCAAGTAGCTGGAACCTATTTAGCAAAAAAACCACTAATTGATATCAACGGGCTGCAAAAAGGGCAAAAAAAGTTGTACAACGACTTTATTAACGGAAGAAAAGAGTTGGACTTTTCCCTCCAACTGGTGCTACGGATATCTGAAGTGCGTTTAGGTCTAGCCCCAGGTCGTGATTTTCCTGCTATTAGTATTATCAATTGTCCTTTCACAGTCAGAAAACTACCTTGGACTTACGCTCTACCTTGGAATAAAAAAAAGCAATAGCAACCAGACAGACTATGCCATCCAAGATTACACTGGATCTAGGGAGAGAGTAGGCGCAGGCGGTTGCAGATCAGTCATAGTCACTGGTTTGAGGAAAGTCCGGACTCCCGAAAGACCAAACTTGCTGGATAACGTCCAGTGCGAGCGATCGTGAGGATAGTGCCACAGAAAGATACCGCCAGGACTAGGGACTAGGGACTAGGGACTGGGGACTGGGAAAAAATCTTCCTAATCCCCAGTACCCAATCCCCAGTACCCAATCCCCGGTAAGGGTGCAAAGGTGCGGTAAGAGCGCACCAGCAGTATCGAGAGGTGCTGGCTCGGTAAACCCCGGTTGGGAGCAAGGCGATAGGAACTATGGTTGGTCTTTTACCAGTTCCGCTCAATGAGAGCCGCTAGAGGCGTTTGGTAACAAGCGTCCCAGATAGATAACTGCCCTCGCAAGAGAACAGAACCCGGCTTATGTCCTGCTCTCTCCTCTGCAATGGAGTATGAACCTTTCATGGTTTGTACTCTATTATTTTTTGTACGGATTTTGTGCGATGTTTAATTCGTCATTTAGAGCATTCCCAGTATTTCTAATGCTGTATCCAGATGCCATTTAACCCGATATAGTCCAAATAGCTTCTTTTGACTTAGAGTTACCTCTTGTAAAAGTGGGAATCGGTGGTGAACTAGTTTGCAAGACACGAACACCACCGATGTAAAAGTCTATTCCGTTGTTAATATCGACTTAAAGCTATATTTACGTTTCTATATAAATGGCTAAAGCTAAGGGTAAACCTGAAAACTTTGGAAACCAACCAAGCAAAGAGTTAACCGAACAATTGAATTTTCGTGTCACCAAGGAAATGAAGGAGGAAGTCAAATCTAAAGACGATCCTCCTGAGTTTTGCCGTCAAGCTATCCAAGAGAAGTTAGCTAGAGAGAAGTAGCGAAAAGTTGCTAAAGTAATAGTCCAAGAACTTTAGGGATATAAAATAGATAGCTAGTACACCACGGCGTAAATAGAGCAACCATTTAAAATCCCTAAAAAGCCCATTCCATAATACTTTTGAATGAGTGACTTCCGCCTTGCGGTACTAGTTGCCTCCCCCTGCCCCCTTCCCTTTATCATGTAATGCCTCTTGCTTATCCACGCCGTCAGCGCCAACTCGAAAGTTTAGTCCAAAAATTAGGTTTGTCGCTAGAAGCACCTATAAAGTGGGAACTGCTGGATTTAGCGCTAACTCATCCCACTGTCTCTGATTCGGCAAATTATGAACAGCTGGAGTTTGTTGGCGATTCAGTGGTGCGGCTGGTGTCGGCTGTTGTGTTATGGGAAAATTATCCCGATTGTCCAGTAGGGGATTTTGCAGCAATTCGTTCGGTGTTGGTAAGCGATCGCATCCTCGCCCAATTGGCAAGAGTTTATGGTTTGGAGTTATACTTACTAGTTGCTGGTAGTGCTACTGCTGATAAAGTTGGTCTAGAGTCACGATTGGCAGATGCTTTTGAAGCAGTTCTGGGTGCGCTTTACTTAAGTACTCAAAATCTGGAACTGATTCGCTCTTGGCTAGATCCCCACTTCCAACAACTAACCACAGAAATTCGCCTCGATCCAGCCAGACTTAATTACAAAGCTGCTCTCCAAGAATGGACTCAGGCACAATTTAAAGTTTTACCAGAGTATCGGGTTGTGGAAGTCAGTCAACCGTACCGCAATCAAGAACGTTTCATGGCTGAAGTTTGGCTGAACGGAAATAAGCTAGGAGTTGGTAAGGGACGCTCGATCAAAACTGCTGAACAAGCCGCAGCTAAGGTAGCTTTTTTAGCAATTTCTAATCCGGAAATACCCTGAGTTTAAAAAACAGTTGATTAGCTGATAATCAGTTGATTGTCATTTGTCCCTCATCCTTTCAATACAAATGACAAATAACTAATGACAAACCAAATTAAAATTGCTGTTATCGGAGTTGGGCGTTGGGGAGTGCATCTGCTGCGGAATTTCTTAGCAGATCCTCAAGTAAATGTAGTTGCTGTAGTAGACCCCCATCCAGAACGATTAGCGGCGGTAAAGCAGCAGTTTAATTTAGATGAAAATGTAATATTAACAACCGAGTGGCAGGATATCAAGAAAGTGCCCGGTTTAACAGGGGTGGCGATCGCAACTCCTGCTACCACCCACTATGCTTTAATTAAAGACGCTCTCCAACAGGGATACCATGTTTTGGCAGAAAAACCCTTAACTCTCGACCCAGCAGAATGTCGGGAACTTTGCCAGTTGGCAGAACAGCATCATTTAATACTCATGGTTGATCATACTTATTTATTTCACCCAGCAGTTGAGCGAGGAAAAACTGTAGTACAAGCGGGTGAATTAGGTGATTTACGCTATGGCTACGCCACCCGTACCCATTTAGGGCCTGTCCGGCAAGATGTTGATGCGCTGTGGGATTTAGCTATTCACGATATTGCTATCTTTAACGCTTGGCTGGGTCAGATCCCTGTGAAAGTACAAGCAACGGGTACGGTGTGGCTACAGGGGCAAGCCAATAGGGAAATTACCCACTCTCCATCCCAAGGTTTAGCTGATCTAGTATGGCTAACACTGACATACCCAGATGGCTTTCAAGTTTATATTCATCTGTGCTGGCTGAATCCCGATAAGCAGCGACGGCTGGGGATTGTAGGTAGCCTTGGTAGTTTGATTTTTGATGAAATGTCGCAATTATCACCTCTAACGCTGCTACATGGGGAGTTTGAACAGCAGGGCAATCAATTTATTCCGGTAAATCAAAGGCAGGTAGTGCTGGAATTAGAGCCAGGTGAACCATTGGGGCGAGTTTGCTCCGGCTTTGTTGTCTCTATTCTCAACAATATTCCCTCAGAGGTTTCCTCTGGCTGGGTAGGCACACAGTTAGTAGAAGTTCTTGCTGCACTAACAGTATCTCTTGAGCAAGACGGCAAACCTGTTTTTCTTAATAAGCGCTTTCAACTATAACTTTCGGTTACAGCTATTTTCAGGTAAATAGACCACGCGGTAGGGGCATAGCATTGCTCATTGGTGTCAATTTAAGCTCAACGCGTTGTCCCACATATCTTTTACCCCACCCTAACCCTCCCCTTATAAAGGGGAGGGAAGCAGATTTCTTGTTTCTTTCCTTATAAAGGGGAGGGAAGCAGATTTCTTGTTTCCCCCCTTTATAAGGGGGGATTAAGGGGGGTAAATCCGACTTGTGTATACACCATAACCTTTTAGAAGAGAGGTTTGGAGAGAGGTCAAAACTATACTGTACCCAAGCGAGAACCGCTATATAGTCCACGAAGCTCTGAGGTTCATCAACGGAGTTCAAAGACTCATTCACGAGTATAAAAGACTCGTCGGCGAGTATAAAAGACTCATTCACGAGTATAAAAGACTCGTCAGCGAGTATAAAAGACTCATTCACGAGTATAAAAGACTCATCGGCGAGTATAAAAGACTCGTCAGCGAGTATAAAAGACTCGTCAGCGAGTATAAAAGACTCGTCAGCGAGTATAAAAGACTCGTCGGCGAGTATAAAAGACTCGTCAGCGAGTATAAAAGACTCATCGGCGAGTATCAATCAACGACTCATATGTTTTTTAACGATTTTCGTGTAAGTCCTGATAAAAACGGATAATGTATGAGCATGATTATGCACAACCGTATATTTACTATTTTATTTTTAACTCTATCTCTGGCTATCACACCCCAGTTTGTAGTTGCTCAAAACAATATTGAACAGCTATTTAAACAAGGTGATACTGTCGAAACAGTTGGTAATAACTCCCAAGCGGAGACAATTTGGCGTATAGTTTTACAACTTGAACCCAATAATGGCAAAGCTTATAACAATTTGGGGAATGCTTTACGGCGACAGGGGAAACTAGAGGAAGCATTAGCGGCGCACCAGAAAGCATTACTACTCAATCCTAATGATGCCGAACTTTGTCTCCCCTAACAAGCGAGGTGGGGTGTTAGGGACTTTTGCAAGAAGTATAATCACTATATCCAGCACTGTTGCATCTTTTACCAACAGCTTGAGAACTAATTCGGGGTGAAGCGATAGTCCTACAGAGTATCGGTTGTGGAAGTCAATTTTAAATTTTGGATTAGAGTGTAGCGAAGATTACCTCTCCAAAGTCCCATTCACACAAACTCCTCGTTTTGGAAGACTTACCAAGATAGTTTGCTGTGGCGAAAGACTAATCTCATAAGTCTCGTTCCCAAGTAACACCTGGAACTTCAGGGACTTCTCTTTGTCTACCCCTGCTTTCACAGACTTGTTGATCCCCAAAGAGGAACTTTCCCCAGACTCCTGTAGGCTAGGGTAGTGGCTTGCTTTTGCCTCCTCATTCCTAGAAGAAAATCCCAAATCCCCCACATTTCCTTCTTCCTTCGGAACAGGTAATAGCGAGATATCAATCAAAGGTAAGGTAATTTTCAGTGTCGTACCTTGATGAAGTCCCACACTCTCAAGAGTAATGCTGCCTCCCATGAGTTCGATTAAGTTTCGTGAAATTGCTAGTCCTAGCCCAGTACCTTCAAACTGACGTGCGGTTGTGCCATTCACCATTACAAAGGGGCGAAATAGTTTGTGCTGTTGAGTTGGATCAATACCTATACCTGTATCTTTGACTATCACCACCACCTGAGATTTACCAGTACTATATTGAATTTCTGTAGCAATGGTGATGCTTCCTGTGTCGGTGAACTTAGTGGCGTTGCCGATAAGATTAATTAGCACCTGCTTCAGTTTTGCTGCGTCTGCCTTAATTGGTATCGGTTTAGGATCTAACTCGCATTTTAATTGCAAGCCCTTTTGTTGAACATTAACTGATTGTAAATTAATCACCTCTAGTAATATTTGTCGGAGGTCAAGAGGTGTGATGACTACAGA
This sequence comes from Nostoc sp., assembly GCF_036917275.1. GTDB lineage: Bacteria > Cyanobacteriota > Cyanobacteriia > Cyanobacteriales > Nostocaceae > Nostoc. The sequence goes on along the minus strand of NZ_JBALDF010000029.1, from coordinate 14,179 downwards.
AAGCTTACCTGCTTCGATTTTAGAAATGTCGAGTAAATCATTAATAATACTTAGCAAATGAATCGTTGTTTCATCGGCACGTTTGAGGAAGTCCATTTCTTCTTCCCGGCTATCACATAATCCATCTTCAACCACGCGAATGCAGTTAATAATAGTATGTAATGGGTTTCTCAATTCATGAGAAGTTGTAGCCAAAAACTGGCTTTTAATTTGGTTAGCACTTTTTGCTTCTTTCCAAGCTATTTCTAGTTCTTCTGCACCAGCTTTTAGCCGTTCTACCATTTGGTCTAATGCTTGGGCCAGTTGATTGAATTCCCGAATTTGAAAATTGTGCGGAACTGGTTGTGCGGCGTGGTGAGAGTGAATATTGAGAGCGTAGTCTCGCAATTCTTCTACAGGACGTGCCAAGTAAGGAGCTAGATATAGGGATGCTAACAAACTTGTACCAATCAAACCAACTGTCAAAACAATGACAATTAGTTTGATTTCCTCTAAACCAAAAAGCGCATTATCGACACTAGTAACAGCTAAGACTATCCATTTTTGCTGCTGCTGTTGGGTGAGGGGATTTGCAATAGCCGTATAGCCAGCTACTAATTCTTTCCCTTTTATAAAAGACAAATTTATCGAATCGTTTTGTCCTGCAATTGCATTTTTAATTATGCTCTTGAGTTGGGAAGCATTTGGGTGCTGATTGATATTAGTTCCCACCCAGTCTGTAAGTGGGTGCGCCAAAATTGTCCCGTCTTCAGCAATCACTACCATAGCGCCTGTGAGCGATCCCGGCGGATTTCTGATTTGTTGGTACAACGCAGATTGAATACTCAAGCTGTAAACTAAATTTCTTCGGCTATCGGCGACTGGTGCAGATAACACTAATCGCAGTTGATTTTGGATGTTTCTTTTTCCAGTTATTCCTGTGTTTGGTGGGAAGATTGCTTTAACATCAATTCCGTTACTAGGCAAAGGTAATCTCAATTCTCCAATTGCTTGATCCCCACAGCTACTAGCAATTATTTTCTGGTTTAGGAGATTCGTTAATTGGATGCACTCAATACTGGCTGGAAGTTGTTGCCTTAACTGCGTGAGAATTTCTTGCTCTTGTATAGGTGAACCCGACGGAATCACCGTTGTTTTACTTACACTCAGCAAATTAGCTTTTAAGATAGCGATCGCATCTCCAATTCTCTCCCCTTTACTAATGGCGCTTTCTGTTAAATTTTGACGTGCAGTTCCCAATATGCTAGAACGTGCCTTATTCAAGGCAACAATCTCGCCTATAAGTAAAACTGGAACGAACAGCAGCAGTATTCTCGTTACTAAAATTCGACGAAAGGAAGATTGGCGGGAATTAGTCATCGAGTGTCTCACTTTGCATCTGCAAAACACAACAGCAAAGATATGTAATTAGACTAGCTAGATGAGACATTTTATTAAATTATCAGAATTTTATTTTCAATGTTTAAAAATAACAAATTGCTATAATTCAAAAAGAAACGTGGGATACCAAAACTCATATATGCTAGAAGATGTAAAAGCGCTTTGGGTTGCATATAAATACAGTGTTGAAGTTGTAAAACGGTAGCTTGCAAGCATGGATTTTTTTGAGAATCTACACACGAGCAAAGAAAATATTCAAACTATCAAATCAATCTAATGTTGCAAGATCGTCCTCATACTACAGTTGTTTTAGCAATGAGTGCAGATGGCAAGATAGCGGATTTTAAGCGATCGCCTGCTCGGTTTGGCTCAAAGGTTGATAAAGCACACTTAGAAAAACAAATCGCTGCCTCTGATGCGGTTTTATTTGGTGCTGGTACTCTGCATGCCTACGGAACAACACTTCCTCTATCAAATCCAACTCTAGTGGAACTTCGGGCACAAGCAGGGAAGCCTCCGCAGCCAGTTTATATAGTGACTACACACTCTGCAAACCTCAATCCGGAAATTAAGTTTTTTAAGCAACCAGTTAGACGTTGGTTACTCACGACAACATCAGGAGCACTTTCATGTAAAGAACGCTTACAGACACTTTCCTCAACTCTGGGAACCGGAGTACAGAAGTGCCTTCCAGAATTTGAGCAGATTCTGGTTTTTGAAACACCAACGCGAGAAATTGACATTCCCGCAGCTTTGAAGCATCTAGCCACTCTACATATAACACGCTTAGTGGTTTTAGGTGGAGGTGAATTAGTCGCTTCTTTGCTGGGATTAGATTTAATCGATGAATTATGGCTGACTATCTGTCCGCTGATTTTAGGTGGTAATACCGCACCCACACCCGTAGATGGGAAAGGATTTTTATCGGATTTAGCTCCCAAGTTGCAACTTTTAGAAGTTCATACAGTTGAGCAAGAAGTGTTTTTGCACTATCGCCTGCAACGACCAGCAGATTAGATTACGCTAAATAAGGGATTGGGGATTGGGGATTGGGTACTGGGTATTTGGCATCGGGTATGGATATTCTCCTTATCCTCCTACTCCCCAGTCCCCAGTCCCTAGTCCCCAGTCCCCAGTCCCCAGTTCCCAGTCCCCAGTCCCCAGTCCCTAAAAAGTGAAACAACTTAAGCCTCGCTATTCTGTTGTTTGGACGAACAAAATTGCCCAAGTACCCCAAGATGCCTGGAATGCTTTGGCAATGCCACTCAAAACGCCGTTTTTAGAATGGGAGTGGCTAAACAATATCGAAACCTCCCATAGTGCCACGGCTAAAACTGGTTGGTTGCCAAATCACTTGACATTGTGGCGAGATAAAACGCTGATTGCCGCTGCGCCACTTTATCTCAAAGGACACAGTTCTGGTGAATTTATTTTCGATCACCAATGGGCAGAGTTAGCCGATCGCATCGGAGTCCAGTATTACCCAAAATTGCTGGGAATGACACCATTTACTCCTGCTGAAGGTTATCGGTTCTTAATTGCCCCAGGAGAAGATGAGGATGAAATCACAGCGATGATGGTGCATGAAATTGACACTTTTTGCTCCAAAAATCGAATTTCTGGGTGTCATTTTCTCTACGTCGATCCCCAATGGCGTCCGATGCTGGAACGGCACGGCTTTACAACTTGGCTGCACCACAGCTACGTCTGGGAAAATGCTGGCTTTAAAACTTTTGATGACTACTTGAAGGTGTTTAATGCCAATCAGCGCCGCAATATCAAGCGGGAACGCAAAGCTGTGGAGAAAGCAGGTTTACGATTGCAAGCGTTCACTGGTGATGAAATTCCTCAGTCTTTATTTCCTTTGATGTACCAGTTCTATGCTGACACCTGTGATAAGTTTGGCTGGTGGGGTAGCAAGTATCTCACACAGAGGTTTTTTGAGCAGTTAAACACCGATTATCGCCATCGAGTCTTGTTTATTGCTGCATATAGCGAGCAAGATAACTCTCATCCTTTAGGAATGTCCTTTTGTTTGTTTAAAGATGACAAACTCTATGGACGCTATTGGGGGAGTTTTCAAGAAATAGATTGCTTACATTTTGATGCTTGCTATTATACGCCGATTGAGTGGGCGATCGCTAACGGTATCCAACTTTTTGACCCTGGTGCGGGTGGACGCCACAAAAAACGGCGCGGTTTTCCGGCTATGCCTAATCACAGCCTGCACCGCTTTTACAATAATCGTTTAGGACAAATTTTACTTCCCTATATCAAAGAAGTGAATCAACTCGAACAACAGGAGATTGAGGCGATTAATGCAGAGTTGCCATTTAGTGAGAAAGGTGGTTGAGGAAAAGGAACTATTTTCATAGCAGAGTTTGCCGAATAATTAAGCTTTACTCGGCAAACAGATGCTTGCTTACCTTTTTTCACAATTGTGACATTCATTCAGAGGTGAGTATATAGTTTTTTTCTAACTACGGCTTCAATAAATTTTTGTCCAAGTATTGTTGCTGACTATTTTAAAACAAAAGTATAATTTATAGCAAAAAAACATAACTTAATTTTAAGTAAAAAGAATCACAAATATATTTAAAGATATAAAGAATGCTAATACCAATTTAATGTGAAGCTGCACTAAATGAGTAACTCTCTATTCTTGGCGCTCTTGGCGTACTTGGCGGTTCGTTTAATATTCTGTGCATCTTCATACAGAATTGGTATAAGTAAGATAGGAATTACACTTGATATAGGTGTAAAAATCTTGAAGAAAGAAATTTGCTTTTTGAGTGCTTATGGATTTAATAGTTGAAGATTTAGCTGCAATTGATGATAAACTTTCCCAACGTCATATTGACCTTGATCCCGGTGGATATTTCATTATTTACTTGGATCGAGACGCAAGGTTAATTTATGCCAAGCATTTCACAAATGTGATTGATGAGCGTGGTTTAGCTGTCGATCCAGAAACGGGAAAGGTAATTCCGGCACGAGAAAAGGTAGAACGGACTCACACCACGGTTTTTAGCGCGAGGACGGCGAAAGAACTTTGCGTAAAGATTTTTGAAGAAACTCAGCCCCCTCCTCTAACTCAATTAAATCATGCAGCTTATTTGGGTCGAGAATTTGTTCGGGCTGAGGTGGCTTTAGTCACAGAGCAAGAGTATGTTCAAGATTAAAGTTAGGAATGAGGAGTTAGAAGTTAGAAGTTAAGAGTTAAAAATTCCTAACTCCTAACTCTCCCGTTACCCATCAAGATGATGGCTGATTTATCTGATAGATGTAGTAAGTCGCCATTGGGATAACGGTGGCGGCAATTAACAATCCTACTACCCAGGCAGTAGCGTTACCTTGGTCAGTTTCTTCTGCTTTCTTAAAGGTGCCTTCTACCTGTACATTGTCAATTATTTTGGGTGGCCCTGGATCGGCTTTCCCAGAAAGGACGGCAACAAGGCGATCGCTTGCATCTAGAAATGCCTGATTGTATTTGTTACCATTGCGTAACGGCACACTTACTGTTTCAGTAGCTACACTTTCGGCAATAGAGTCAGTGAGTAAAGGTTTAACTTGATCTCCAGTAATAATCGCAGTACCATTGGTAACCGTATCAACAACCAATAAGATTTGATTAGCTTGGGCTGATTTTGTGGGAAACCATTTTTCAAACAACTCTTTGGTGAAGCTTTCCGGTGTTTCACCGTAGTCGAGGCGGCGAACAGTAACTATTCTGACTTCCTTATCTGTTTGCTTTGCCAAATCCTTGAAAGCGCTGCTAATCTTACCTTCATTCAGACGGCTGATGACTTCACCTTGATCCAAAACCCAGGTGTCATTCCCTGCTGTAAGGTTGGATATTTGATTTACACCTGTGGCTAAAGCAGGTGTGGCAAACAGCGAAGCTGCTATGATAACCGTCACCAAAGGTAGAATTAGCCAGATGAGGTGTTTTCGACTGCTAAATACTTGTTTAAGAAGCTGTTTCATTATATGAACCCTAAGACAGACTTGCACCAAAAATACTACAGAACTATTGTAAAAATCACTTCATTCCCGGTTTTCTCCAGTATGAAGTTTCTGCTACTGCCAGCAGATATATATTTTAAAGGATTTTTTGATTGCAGAAATTTGTTCTGATCGCGGCTGCAAGCATTAACCTGACAAGAAATACCGCCCATTTTGGAAATTAAGCCAAATACTTAGGGCGGAATTTGCAAACCATCTAGAGATGATATCGTATAACTAATATTTTTGGCAGCATCAAGGATATTTTTTTTATATCTGCAAATAGCTTTTTCTGCTCTAGCCATCGATGGGCGATATCTGCATTTTTTTGATATTTTAGCTAAACCTATATCAATATAATATATATATGACCATAATTTTAACTAACGACGACGGCATTGATGCTCCCGGTATAAAAGCGCTGATCAAAGCTGTAAATGGCAAAAACGTTATTATCGCTGCTCCTGCTGATCATCAGTCTGGCTGTGGACATCAAGTTACCACCACTCGTGCTATCAACCTCCAGCGACGTTCTGAGACTGAATATGCGATCGCAGGCACTCCCGTAGATTGTGTGAGAATTGCAATAACACAAATTAACGCAGATGTCAAATTTGTGCTTTCAGGTATCAATGCTGGGGGCAACTTGGGAGTCGATGCCTATATTTCTGGCACAGTGGCTGCTGTGCGGGAAGCTGCAATGCACGGTATTCCTGGAGTTGCCATTTCCCATTATCGCAAAGCCAAGCAGAATTTTGATTGGGATATGGCTGCCAAATTGACAGCTGAAGTTTTAGCGGACTTACTCAAACGTCCCTTAGAACCGGGAAGCTTCTGGAATGTGAATTTGCCGCATCTGCAACCAGGAGAACCAGATCCTGATGTGGTGTTTTGCCAAGCCTGTACCAAACCTTTGCCTGTCAACTATCGAATTGAAGGCGATGATTTTTATTATGTAGGAGAATATGGCAAACGCGATCGCACTCCTGGTAGCGATGTGGATGTATGTTTTTCTGGCAATATCGCAGTAACTCAGTTAAAGGTTTGACATTTAGTTAACAGTAACGATTGAATCCCTTTGGCTTGGTGCAGTCACTCATGGGGAGCGACTGTTGTTGCAACTGGGGTGGAAGCCCCCAGACACTTTCTACCAAATACAAAGCGTAGCAAGATCCCTGTAGGAGTACGAAGACTCAGTTTAGCTGCGCTATGCGCGGCATCGTCTCACGCCACTTGCTCAACTCTTGGAACCACCAAGGAGTGGTTCCCCAGATACCAAAGGAAGAGGTTAACGTCTGCCGTAGGATGTCCGGTTGCGTTGCGTCTGCTGTCTTGAGAAGACCGTGCTGCTTCACCAAAACCCAAAATTGCTATTAGTCATCCAATGCTTGAATCAAGGACATAAACCGATCTACAGTTTGTGTCAGTTGGTTGAGTTTTTGCAGTGAATCATGATGAGATTCTGCAAGAGTCTGTACAGCATCACACAACGCGATAATTTGGTAGCCTTGCTGTTGCACCTGCTGTCCCTGTGCTTCAACTTGGATGCTGAGAGTCTCCAATCTTTCTGCAAGACGCTCAATTGTCTCAGTCGTAGAAAGTACTGCTTCCCCTATTTGCTCAACAATAGATTCCAAGCGATTTATTTTTACTTCGACTCCTGCTGAAATCATTTCTTTATACCCTAATTTTGAAAGAGCATCTTAGTAAAATTCCTAATACCAATTGAAATAATTAATTTCAGTACAGATATTAAATAACACTGTTATTCCGATAATATAGCAAGGGACTGGGGACTAGGGACTGGGGACTGGGTGAAAAGCCTTTTTGTGTTTAAGTTTTATCATCTGTTAATGTCCTAACCACCTTGGCTGTTGCTATATGTATGATTTTGTTCTTTGATGCTTCTATCCAATGTTGTGTTTAGCTACTTATAGGTAATTAATTGATGACAATTCTTAATCAAGTTTCTTAGTCCTGGTTGACTCAATACGGTTCGGATAAGACTTGATCCCCCCAACCCCCCTTAAAAAGGGGGGGCTTTAAGGACTATGCACCTTAACCGAACCGTATTGCTAGTTGACTAGATATGCTTTTGGATCCACTTTAATGGATTTGAGCTATGAGCAATCAATTTATTGCAGGACGGGTTAGAGCGCAACGCATTCATAATTTGTCAGTTAACGAGTTTTTAAATACATATCTAAAATGATTAGTCACCCCTCCCAAGATATAGTTAAGTAAAATTAGTTTCAATTTATCCAAAATTGTGCTTACCAAAAACTTAACGAAGATTAAGTAAATAGATGGTTAAGATGGATACTTTTAATTAAGCTAAGTTTCTAATCTAATTAAGTCTCAGTAATTATACCCTTGTTGCTTAACATTTAGCTCGACTAATTCACTAAACATTAGTAACAAATATTTTACTAAGTGCTATTTATCCCAATTAAGAATTTAAATTTACCTATTGTAGTTCAGTAGAGCCGAAATTTAAGCGTTATTCTGGTAAAGTTTCAGTGGTACTGAACACTAATTTCAAAAAAAGGAGAACAGTATGCAGTTTTTCAAAATTGTTCTTGTCACTCTTATGTTGATGGTGAACTTAGTAATTGCTCAACCCGCTTGGGCCGGCAAGGATTTTACTAAGGGGGCTGACTATGCTGAGGTAACTCAGGCGCTTAATCAACTTCTAACTGTAAAGGATACACCTGAGCAAGCTGGCTATACACCTGAGCAGTTCCAGCAGCGACTGGCACAATTGCAATTTCAGAAAAATGTTATAGAAACAGCTAGAAAGCGGGCACAGTGCCGCAATGAAACTGGAAAGACATTGGCTGTCTATGCCAATAAACCAAAAAAATCTCCAACCCAACTCTACTTCCTGGGCGCAGGAACAATCACGGATGATGATTGGGATTGTGATGGCATTTACTTACCCGCAGGTTCTCAAGTGATTCTAAGCCCAAACGCTCAACCACAACAACTGACCCAACCAATTGCCGTCAAGTTTGTCGATGGTACACAGTCTATTGCTAGAAACAATCCAGCCACTGGTGTAATTGAATTCAATGTTGAACCTGCGAAAGTATTCAAGGCGGGTGAGAGCAGCTGGTTGCTCCCAACTTTGTCCCAAGCAGATATCGATACACAAATTCCTACCCCACAACTCATTGACTAATCTCATCTAGATAAGGGACTTCCAGTTAAAACAAGTAATTGAGCGATTGTGAGCACAGTCTGGTACAAAACAGACTCCGTTTATTACCTTACGTTTAATTGAAGTTCGTTCTGGTAAAGCTTGACACTCTTATTTAACTAGCGTACTTGACCCCACTATTTTACCGCCCTATGTAGTGGCTGATTTATATCGACGAAGATAGAGAATTGAAGATGCTTTTAATATTGTAAAACGTCTCTTAGGCTTAAGTTATTTATGGACTGGTTCTCTTAACGGCATTCAGCTACAACAAATTTGGGGTACATGGTTATTTTATGCTGTATTAGTAGATTTAGGCGATACTATACTGTAGCTGATGAGCTTTCCTTACTACTGATTAATCAAGAAATCCATTTTATTACTCGTTTAAAAGCCAAAGCATCTATTAAATACCTAAAGATTTTTAGCTATGACCATTCTATTAACTTGGGTTTAGACTAGCCAGGAGTGCGAAACTCTTTTTGAGTTAAAGTTACTCTCATTAAGCTTAGTTACTTGAGAACAAGCTATGGTTTTTTGTGAATGAGTTCTAACTTTCAACGAAGTTGAGTTAATACCTAACGAGTACATTTTTTCTGATTTAGAGTTTTGCATCGGAAACTAGTCTAAACTCCAATAGTAACTTTTAAAATATTCTCTAAAGGAGAATCTTCAACCATTGAACAATCAACTCTTAATTAAGGAAAAACTACAAACCAAGCTTAAGAAGATTCAAACCAAGAGCGATGGTTCTCCCGTTACCGATTTGAAGCTAGATAAAACTTTAGCCGAAGAAATTGAACAATTGACGACGGAACTGGAGAGTGTCAATCCCAATCTCAATCCTCTTCTTAACGTTACTTATTTGCTGGATGGAGCTTGGCAACTGCAATACTCCACTGCGAGAGAAATCCGTTCTTTAGTTTCTCTCCCATTGGGATTAAAGCTGGGTAAAGTTTATCAAGTGATTGATGTTGCAAATAAATTGTTTTTCAATCTAGCTAAAGTTAAACATTCTCTGGGGCTAGTATCAGGATATGTCAAAGTGACAGCTAGCTTTGAGCCAGCCAAAGAAGATTTAGAGCCTTTAGAGAACAAACGTCTCAACGTCTATTTTGACAAACGCTACTTATCGATTGATAAAATTATCGGCATTAATACCCCTCAACTCAACCAATTTAAGGTTGTCCCAGCAAATAATCCTACTAGCAGAACTGCCACACTGGACATTACTTACTTAGATGAAACCTTAAGAGTTGGACGTGGAGGAGATGGAAGTTTATTCATTCTTAGTAAATCCAATGATTTATCTGACTTCACCTCCTAAATTAGAAATTGATCGCACCACCGAATGAATATGGCTCTCTCAATAATGCATCTTTTCACCAAGGTAAAACCAGGTTCGGCAATGGTAGAGCTTAAAACATTAAATTTCAGGGTAGGTTATGGTATAGAAGAAGATGTTAATGCCGATCCTCTAAGTCCCAGGCAAGTTTTAATTGTTAGGCATGAAGATATTTTCGACTTCTCAATTAAACCAGGAGAATTACGAGAAAATATTGTGGTTACAGGGATAGAATTTGATAATTTTATCCCTGGTTCTCTCCTAACCTTTGAAAGTGGCGCGGCAATTCGTCTAACTTTTCACTGCGAACCGTGTAAACGAATAGCCCACTTAGTAGAATCATTAAAAAGCATTCAAGGTAAAAGAGGAATTTTAGGCGTAGTTATTAAATCAGGTAAAATCCAGGTTGGTAGTAATTTTCAGGTTCAAGCTAATAAATTTCCCGCATTATCTGAAAATCCCTACGAACGGTTCCTAAATTTTATCATCAAAATTCCAAGTGGGAAAGTAGTTACATATAAACAGATAATCAGAGGCATGGGAGTAGATAATAGCTATTTAAGAGCTATTCCTACATATTTAAAAAAAACCTCGGCGGCTAATTATCCGGTACATAGAATATTAGACTCTAAAGCTTATTTGATAACTTATGTTAACCAACAAAAAAATAAGTTGGAAACTGAAGGAATTAAGGTTTTATCTGAGGGAGATTTATTGAGCAAATTAAACAAAAATTTTGTAGATATTAAAGATTATTTATGGGAAGATGAGAATATATATCTAGAATAGATATTTTTAATGTAATTTTCATAAATATTTGCAATATTATCCTCTATTATGCAAGGTAAAATCCTTCATTTTATCAAGATTATCCCTGATTTTTGATTTGTTTAGATGTAGCTTCCATAAAGTCGATAAAAACTTTTATGAGCTTATGGATTCCCTCACTACCTCCTGCAATTAAGCCTCCTGTAAGCAATGCATCTAAACAACGAAAAAGAACTACTTGTATTGGATTATCTAAATCAATAACTACAAGTGGTTCGATTGAGCGAATACCTATTGCGCTCATTAAAAGACCGAATAAAAGGGATGTCCATAGAGCAATTATTCGTGTATCAGATTTATAGGCTGTTCTTTGACGCTCTTTTTCATTTAAATCATCAATTTGTGGCTGGAAAATTTTTAATGAGTCTTGTTGACTTTGTGTAAAATTTTGGATAATTTGTTCTTCTAAACTCATTCCTTCAGGCGGTAGTCCACTGACTTGATTTGATTCCAAAGAAGGAAACTGTTTCTGTTGGACTTCCAGAAGTCTTATCTTCTCAGACATAAGAGCCTTCTCTTGCTGAATACTAATATCTAATTGTTCAACAAATGGACCTCGCCAAGTAGTTATAAAAACTTCCAAAGAACGCTCTAGCAACAAAGAAATAAATAACTGTAATGTGAGTAACTGGATAATATCATTAAGCCCAAATGGTTTTAAAACAAATGGTTTAGATGATAACCAAGTTGATAAAGTTACTACTAAAAAACTAATAATAATTAACAAAACAAATAGAGGAGATTCTGGAGAAAGCTTTTGCAACGTATCTATACTCCTGTTTTGCGCCACAATATTTAACACAGCCTGGAGGTGAGAACTACACCTGCTGAGTTACTTAACAACGTTAATTTGATAGAACAGTAAATAATTTATTACACGACTCTTTTTTCCAGGAAGTGATAGGCTACCCCACCCCCGAAGGATGTCTTCTTTGCCAGACGCTGCGTGTAGCTTGCTTGTATTGTAGGGGTACGACGGGCTTTGACGCTCGTTCGCGCCAGCGTGCCGTAGGCAAGACTCGCTATCGGTGTCGCACCTTGGTGATAGCAGAATAATATGATGGTTCGTGACACCAGAGCCACACTAACCCAAAAGTATTGCTATAGAAGCATTTAATAAGTAAATACCAGGTTTAAATTGAAAAAACAAGGCGATCGCACTTTCCTCTCAGAGAGCAGCAACTGTAGCACCAACTAAAAACCCCTCCAAGATTGGAGGGGTTAAAGTAATTTTTGGTGATGGGATAATGGGGGGAGACAGCAGCTTTTCCTCTCTGGTGACGCATTTTCTTATCAAAGCGACGATATGATAGTATAGCATTTCATAAATCCGTTACGAACCTCTGCAATACTGTACTTAGTAAGATAAATCATTAGTGTTACCAAATGATGTCAGTTGCGAATCGACAGCGTTTAGGTAAGCTCTATCATTCAAAGCTTGTGCTGGTAACTTTTTAGCATTGACAAGAGCCTTAACCACATCTAGTGCAGTGAGGTTTCCTATTTGGTATTGAGATACCAAAGCACTACTACTAGGAATACCCTGTGCTTTCAGGTTACCTTGATAAGCTAGAAATGCAGCATTAAATGGTTTTAGGTAGCTGACGTTCGGAGAATGAGTGAATAAATTGTTAGAATTGATAGGGATAAGTTTACCACTATTGTTAGTAGCTGTTTGAGCGCCACCGATTGCAGGTAATAAAGCAATAGAAACAACAATAAGTACAGAATCTATAAAAATAGAAAATTTCATTGGGTTATCCTTAGTTAAAGTAAAGTGCAATTAGTGTTCTTGAGTAATAGAGTCTTATTTTTTCTCAGTCTCAACTTCCTGCACTCAGGTCACCTGAACGGTTGATTTATTTCTCACCCATTCGGGTGATCTAATTGAGCGCAAGAACTGAAAAATTGAACCCATCCTACAGATAATTCAAACTTACTAAGACCCATAATGTGATAAGTAAGAACAGCAGTATCAAAAGGTTTCGGGTAATTGATATTTGGGGAATGGCTGCGTAAAATATTAGATTTGATAGCTGTGTTGATTGATGTGCCATTCTTGCTATAAGTGGATATTTGAGTCCTAGCGATTCTAGATAGGACATTAAAATCAACAATATGTGCAAAATTGAGCAAGGGAAAGAGTTTCATTATTGATGTTGTGTTGGTTAATAAATCGGGAGTAAGTTTAGGACAGACTTGAACAGATACAGCGCTTTGCAAGTAAATAAAGTACACCTATTCCCTAAACCTCCCCAAGGCGTCGGGGAGGGTGCGCGACAGCGCAGGTGGGGTATTTTTGTAACTCACAAACTTGAAATCTGCTGTATGTATTTAACTGAGGTAATCTAAAAAATTATGCAGCGCTATTACTCAGTCGTAGGCGTAGCCAAACCCAGGCATCGCATTTCTGCACTATCTCCTTCAACAGCAAATTTATTGATTAACTATGTTTGAATGTATTTTTGATTCGGGTTTACCGAATATACAAATTAGGGCAAACCGTAATTTTATTTCCTGTCTAATTGGAGACGGTAATCATCAATCAATTGGTGCTAATAACCGAATATACAGCAGGCTTAACTATACATAATATGAATATGTAAGCACTAATTGAAGTGCAAAAGTGATTAAACAAAAGCTATTTGATGCGAGGGAAGAGTTATGACATTAGTTCGTTGGAATTCTTGGAGAGAAATTGACACTCTACAACGTCAACTCAATAATTTATTTGAAGACAGCAGAGTACCATCTGCATTGTTAGATAGAGGCTTGAGCAAAGTTCCTGCTGCTGAGATACAAGAAACTGAAGATGCTATTCATTTGAAGCTAGAACTTCCAGGAATAGAAGCTAAAGACTTGGATGTACAAGTCACAGAAAACGCTGTTTACGTTAGCGGTGAGCGAAAGTCTGAAACTAAAACTGAGGAAAAAGGTATTACCAAAAGTGAGTTTCACTACGGGAAATTCAAACGCGTAATTCCTCTATCTGCTCGGATTAAAAATACTAACGTTACGGCAGATTATAAGGATGGCATCTTAAATCTGACATTGCCTAAAACTGAGCAAGAAAAGAACAAAGTTGTCAAGGTTAATTTGGAACAACCTGCTGCCTAATAGCTTGTAATCTTGATTACTCTACCTCCTTTGATAGATTGAGATAGCTAAAAACCCGGTTACTATCGTGACCGGGCTTTTTTGTAACAATTAATAGATAACAGAACCCAAGGGTGCGATCGCCTCTGCCGGGTCGGTACGCCATCGCAAAGCCCGATATGCCTGGGTTGAACTACATCTACCTACCTTTAAATAAGTAAAACTAATAACTTTTATCAGCTTTACAAAAGCAAGATAGTTAATTAAAAATTGTAAAGCAGTGTAAAGTAGTTACACAGGCAAAAACAAAACCGTCTGATTCATAA